>NZ_JBDVOC010000007.1:0-600004 GCF_039969275.1 Eudoraea sp. | reverse complement strand
CGCCTAAAAAAATTAATCATAGTTTCTAATAATATTTTCAAGACGTCCGTCCCGATAGCTATCGGGAGCTATCTCAACCAAATGTCCACTGGACATTTGATTTTGCATTTGCAAAATTCTGTTTCGATAATGAAAGAAGTTGATCATTTAGAGCTGTTTTTAAAACCAAGTTTTGAGATTTCATCATTAATGGTCATTAGTATGCTAGAGAGTAATTTAACCTCGTTGTTAATCATACTCACGGTAATATTTCTGGTTAAAACTACATCAGTTAAAACCCCTTTTAACTCTGGTATTGCCTTTAGTTTTGATTTCATTTCATCCAATGTAGTTTGTAATTTGAAATCTTCAAAGGCAGGGTCTTCAAAATTTCCGTAAGGCCAATCCTCAGTCAAATATAATCTTTCCTCTGGGCGGAGAATATGCCTTGTTAAATCCCTGTATTTAACCTTAAAAGCAAACCATTCTTCTATCTGAAAATGTCTTTGATCAATAAGACTGTTATAGGCACCTATCTGATTACGTAAATCTTTGTTGTCCAGTAAATTTAGGTTTCCTGTTGAAATGAGGTCTGCCCAGGTCTGGCTGCTTTTTTTATAAAAGTGTCTACCTGCTGTATAATCAAGTGCTATTGCAAATTGCAGTGGGTTAATATCTTTCGCTGTCTCTTCATCAAAATTCAAAACCATTTCACCCAACTCAACAAGTCTTTTCTCAATTATTTGTGCTTCTTTCGTGGAGTTCAGCATTTCAGTAAAATCTTCTTTAAGTCTTATAAGGTAAGAGTAGTATAATTCTTTATCCTTTCTGTCCTCATTCCAATTATTAATACTCAAAGCAATCAATATCCCAATCACTACAAGGACGATTTCCCCAATAGCATACCGCATGTATTTTAAAGGCTTGTTATCGTCAGCAAGTTTTTTACGGATTTTTCTAAAGAAACCGATCATAGGAAGCAGTTGGTTGGTGGTTACCTTAACAAGGTACTGAAATATTTTATTCCAATAATATGAACCTTTATTTAGGTTCTTCATCATGGGTTCAAAAGACATCATATCCCATTTGATATACTAAATATTGGTGTTTCACAACTAATTATTTGTATTTCGATATTTTAACAATAGGTTTAAAATAATTATTAAACTTATCATGAAGAATACAATAATCAGATTATTCATCATACTATTAGTATTTAGTAGTTGTTCAAAGGATTCAGACTCAGTACCTGAAATAAAAAAATATACTCTTAGTATATCTACAACCCCATCAGAAGGGGGAAATGTATCTCCTTCAACTGGTACTTATGATGAAGGTAAATCTGTTCAATTAACAGGAACTCCTTCCACAGGGTATGTTTTTAAAGAATGGACTGGGGGAGTAACTGGAACAACAAACCCCATTTCAGTTACCATGAATTCTAATAAGAATGTAACTGGTGTTTTTGAAAAGTTGGATATTGATGGAGATGGGGTAACAGATGATAGAGATACATGTCCTGATACTCCACGTGGAGAAACAGTTGATGAAAACGGATGTTCCGATTCTCAAACTGATGGTGATTCGGATGGGATTACGAACGATTTAGATACTTGTTCCGATACTCCAATTGGGGAAACCGTTGATGAAAACGGATGTTCAGATTCTCAGAAAGACACTGATGGAGATGGAGTAACTGATAATATTGACCAGTGTGATGATACTTCTAGTGGAGTTCAGGTTGATGCGAATGGATGTGCCTTATCTCCTATTTACTTAGATACAAACGGAGTGACCATCAAGTGTTATGAGTGGGCCGAAGTTGGAGGTACTGGAGAGATAAATGGTATTATTTATACTATTGTTGACAATCAGGATATTAGAAAAGAAGGTATAGACTTTACAAAAGTTTGTACTACTAAAGTTACAGATATGCGTTACTTATTCAGCAGCGCTTTTCGCGAAAGTAATTCCTCCTTCAATGGAGATATCAGTTCGTGGGATGTGAGTAATGTCATTGATATGTATGGAATGTTTTATGGTTCACAGTTCAATCAAGATATCAGTTCTTGGGATGTGATTAGTGTTACGGATATGAATTACATGTTTACATTCTCATCTTTTAACCAGCCCGTCGGAAGTTGGAACATGAGTAATGTTACGGAGATGAGTAATATGTTTACGGGTTCCCCTTTTAATGAAGATATCGGTTCTTGGAATGTCGGTAATGTTATTGATATGTCACACATGTTTAACCTTTCACAGTTTAATCAACCTATTGGAAATTGGAATGTGAGTAAGGTTACTAATATGGGAGACATGTTTAATGGCTCTTCTTTTAATCAAGACCTCAGCGCTTGGGACGTTAGTAGTGTTACTGATATGAGTAATATGTTTGTAAGGTCACAATTTGATCAATCTATTGGAAATTGGAACGTTAGTAAGGTTACTAATATGAGAAACATGTTTAATGAATCTTCTTTTAATCAAGACCTCAGCGCTTGGGACGTTAGTAGTGTTGCTGATATGAGTAATATGTTTGTAAGGTCACAATTTGATCAATCTATTGGAAATTGGGACGTTAGTAATGTTACTGTTATGTCTGGCATGTTTTCTAGTTCATATAATTTTAACCAAGATTTAAGTGGGTGGAATGTGGATAATGTAACTGACTGTGGTGGTTTTAGTTTTAATACACCACAATGGATACTTCCAAAACCCAACTTTACTAACTGTACTCCTTAATTAATTGGAATAAGGTTGGATTTATTTCGCAACTCCTTAGGAACATTGCTGTACCGATCCAGGCTATGGCCTTCTTTGAACGTTCCTTTGCCAATAATCTCATCCTTTTCAAGATCCATATTACCTCAACAAAGAATTTATCTCTAGCGTAAAGGACAAACTTAGAATTACCTTCTATAACAATATCTAAGAACTTACCTTTGGCAAATACTGTGTCGTACTGCTCATCTTCAGAGAGCATTTTGTATTCGTAGAGAGTCATAGTGCAAAATTAATTATGTTGAGTGCAAATAGTATAGCAAACGACTAATTAATCCCATAGATTATGAAAAAAATTATCAATAATACCCTTATTGTTTTGCTTCTTTTCTTTATTGGTTCTTGTTTATTGCTTTTGTCCTTCGCAGTGGTGATGGGGGCATTTTCAGAAAATTTGGGCATTGAAAAAGGAACTGGATTTATCATTAGCTTTTTGGTTGCCTTTGGCCTTAGCTGGTGTGCTTTAGATGGTTTTAAGAAGAGGATAGGGTTTTCCAGGGTTTTGGTGACCTTAGGAGTTGTAGTTCTTGCCCTGATGATCTTAAATGGTTATAACACCACGATCAAATATACTATCAAGATACTCCCATTTTATGTCAATTGGTTACTTGGTTTACTGGCCGGTTATTATTACTATTCCGGCAAATGGCGAAGAAAATATTTGTTGATTGGCCTGGCCTTGTTTCCAGTAATAATGGCAGCAGGGGTTAATGATCTCTGGCATCATAAAATAGAATATGGTAACTGGACCGGTAATGTTGAAGCCGTAGAGATAGCACCGTTTGAATTTCTGGATAAAAATGAATCTGTGGTAAGCAACGCTTCCCTTAAAGGCAAGGTTGTACTATTGGACTTCTGGTTTGTTAGATGTCCGCCTTGTTGGGTTAAATTTCCGGAGGTACAAAGAATTTATGAAAATTACAGGGATAATGATTCATTTGCCCTATATGCAGTAAACAGGAATGACGACCCCGAAGAATTGTTTTCTAAAATTGAAGATAAAGGATACACTTTTCCTGTACTGCGAGGAAATCAGGATCTGATGGACGCCTTAGGTATTTATAAATATCCTTCTGTAATGATACTTGATAAAGAAGGGAAAATGATCTTTTTGGGAAATCTGGATGATGCAGAAAAAAAACTGGAATACACATTAAATGCTGATCCATAATTATTAATATAAATGTTAATTAAATAGGCACCACTATTTTCAAAAAATGGAGAAGAAATAGTATTTCTTACCTTTAGGCCGGAGTCATTACTTAAATGGTTGTTTTTAATGCCTGAACTATTTCAGATCCTTAGCCTGCTGGTCCTCTTTCAGCTGTTTTTTATTAGTTTTTTCCTTTTCTTTTCAAAAAAGGGAAGGAAACTAAGCAATTATCTTTTGGCCTTTTTCTTTTTGAGCCTGGCTTGCGGATTGCTCGACTATTATTTGCTCATTTCAGGATATTTTGAGGTCAATACCCAATATGCACTCCTCCTAAACAGCCTTGTCATCTTTCATGCCCCGCTCCTTTTATTATATACCCAGTCTTTAACTGACGAAAAATTCAGTCTCAAATTTATTCATTTGCTGCATGCCCTTCCCTTTGCAATCGCTTTGGGACTATTGTTCATTTTCTACTACAGCCAAAGTCCGGAAATGCAGAAGTGGGTTTTGGAAGATGTTAAAAAAGGAAAGGACCTCAGTACTATTATGATCTCTGTTTTTGGGTTTATATATGAGCTTTCCTATCTGTTAGCCATAAAGATCAGGATAAGGAATTACCGTGAGACCATTGTCCAGCATTTTTCTAACCTGGACAAGATTAATCTGAATTGGCTGAATTTCCTGGTAAATGTTTTTATCATTTCAGTCTTGGCAAGTGCCTTCTCCAATCTTTTGAGGCATAGCCAGCTAATCTCTATGGATCAGGGGGCTATAGTTGTCGGATTGGTTGGGCTGCTGTTCTTTATCAGTAGTGTTTTACTCAAGGGTTTACACCAAAACGAGATCTTTCTCGGTGCCCAACGCAGTTCTGTCGATGGAGCCGGTTCACAGGAAGAAAATAAATCGTTACTGGAAAAGCTGAATGTTCACATTACGAAAAACAAACCCTACCTTGACGCGGACCTTACCCTCAATGACCTGGCTTCACAGGTGCAAATCTCTTCCCGTCAGCTGTCTACCCTGATTAATTTAGAATTAGGCAAATCATTCTTTGATTTGATCAACAGCTATCGCATTGAAGAAGCAAAAAGAATATTGCGGGAATCCACCGATAACAAGCTTACTGTCCTGGAGGTTATGTATGAAGTGGGGTTCAATTCCAAATCCAGTTTCAATACCGCTTTTAAGAAATACGCGGGCAGTACCCCAACAGCCTATAAATCCCGATTTTCATGAATATTTAAGAGGTTCGATTTTCCGCACCGAACATCGAACGCATTTAATGGGTATGACTTCATGTAATCAGTCGACTTTGAACAATGTATGCCATTACTTTGTTCAAAAATCATCATATCATGAAAACTTTAAAACGTTATTTATCAAATCCGTACCTGGTATTATTCCTGGGTATGTTCTTTATGATCCTCGGTTCTGCTAAATGGACCGTATTTATTGGACCCTGGCTGGGCCTTGCCTTTTTCCTCTACTTTATGAGAAAAGTCAAACTATGGAAAGCCATTGTCTTTGGTTTTCTGGGCCTCTATGTTTCAGGCTTTATTGGGGCCTATGAGGTATTCCCTGCCCCGATTCCTATTCTGGCTGTGATTTTTCTTGTCATTTCTTTCCAGGCACTGCTGCCCTATTTAGTTGACAGGCTCAGCAAAGCTCAGGAAAAGGGTTTTTGGGGCACACTCATTTTTCCTGCAGCATTTGTTGTCATGGAATACTTGATTATTATGCACGGCGGTGATGCCTGGAAATCAATTGCCAACACCCAATACCAATTTCAGGCCTTACAACAGATTGCTTCCGTATTGGGGATTTGGGGAATTTCCTTTTTAATTGCCTGGTTTGCTTCACTGGTTAACTGGATGTCAATACGCCAATGGAAATGGAGTCTTATAAGAACAGGAAGCCTTTTAGCGGGTAGTATTTATCTTCTTATCATTGCCTTTGGCACTGTAAGGCTGGCTTTTGTGGAATACAAGGAATCAGAAACGGTTAAGATTGCGGGTATTACTGTTGATAATACCAATATTTCAGAAACCATCTATCTGGATGAATTTGGTGAAACCATCACTATCACACCCGAAACTTCGCAAACAGCTCCAGAGCTTCAGGAAGCCAATCGGGCAATGGTACCCTTTATTGAAGACCCTTTCGCCAAGAAGTTTGAAAATTCACGCAAGGCTTTGAAAGCAAACCTGGAACTACTTTTTGACAATACCAGTCGTATGGCCGATAAAGGCGCAAAAATTATAGTGTGGTCCGAAGCTATAGGATTGATCGTCAATTCTCAGGAGGATGGGGTTATTGAAAGGGCAAAAACCATAGCTAAAGAAAAACAAATATATCTCTTCATATCACTTGGTGTAATCAACCCCGGCCCTTACAACCCCGAACGTCTTTTGCTAGTCAATAAAACGATCACCTTAAACCCGGAAGGAGAAGTGGCTAATATATACCTGAAAAGTAATCCGGTTCCATTTGCCGAACAGGAATACGGTTCAGATGATATTATACCTGTTATAAGCAGCCCATATGGCAGGCTCTCACCTGTGATTTGCTACGATGCTGATTTTCCGAATTTTTTAAAGCAAACCGGAAAAAAAGGAACAGATATTCTGCTGGTACCCTCAGGAGACTGGAAGGCCATAGATCCCTACCATGCGTATATGTCCAGCCTTCGGGGTATTGAAAATGGCGTCTCTGTATTCAGGCCGGTATCCCGAGCTACATCCATAGCAACAGACCCTTATGGAAATTTACTTGGAAGTTCCAATTTCTTTACCTCCAAGGAGAAAATACTAATGGCCAATGTTCCCATAAAGGGCATAAATACCTTGTACAATCGTATTGGAGACGCCTTACCTTACATGGCCATGGTATTTATAGCATATATTCTATTTGAGATGTTATTAAAAATCTTTAAAAAAGAAAAAACAGCAACAAATAAGCAAAAGACAAAGGTAGTGGGTGTTTAATACAACTTGGATCGATTCTAATTTTTGGCCTTATGAAGCCCGTTCAGGTGTAAACAACAAGCTTCATAAGGTCAGTTTATTGATCATGGTCATTACTCCACAACCTGATATGTTGAGCATTTTATGTTTTTAGTTCTACATTAAGAATATTTCTCTGTATAGCTGTGATACAGTAATTAAGACTTGTACCAGCATCCTTTTAAAGATATAGAATTTGGCAGGACCTCTAAGAACGCCATTCCTATCAATAGCTTCCACTTGTGGAAATTAAAATTAGATTGTAATAAATTGCAATGTCGCAAAATAATTGGAGTCTTTATGATTTTAAAGACTAAAAACCATTTTAACCATGCATCGCATCAGCTAGTTGATTACGGATTCTTCTAAAAAAATTAATCATTTGAAGTAGTGGCTGGTGGTTACCTTAACAAGGTACTGAAATATTTTATTCCAATAATCTGTAGTCTATTAGACTTACCAAGTAAGTAAAACTATATCATAAATTGTTAGTTACCGCTTAGTGCTTTTGACATCTGTGGGAAGTGCTGTAAAATGTTCTATGAATTAAATCGATAAGGCATAGTTCTACCAAGACAATTGAAATCTATTCCCATGTAGCGAACCGGTCCTTTATGAACATCATAGATTTATTATCTTAGTACACATTTGTAGGATATCATCAATGATGCTATCCCATTGTTAGGCGCCACGCATTTGTATAGTTAAGATATGTGTTAAATATAAACCGAGGCTTGGATGAAAGTTGTAATCTTACTGTTTTTTAATATCGCCTTCCTTTATTCTGGGTCTATCTACTCCCAGGCCCTTACAGTCCCTGCCGGCGCACAGACTAGGTGGGTCATCGAAAATCCAGAAGAAATTGTTCAATACATCACTTTTGATCCATCTACAGTAGAGTCCAAATTGCCTGAAGCCTTGCGCTATATTACAATTAACGAGCTTGCTATAGATAATGTCGGATGGGCAATTAACTATCTAGACGATTATCCATCTAATGGTTCATGGGGCGTGTCCTTTCTTGAAATCGTAAGAATGGAAACATTTATGATTGATGACAAATTGCCGGACTGGCCACGACACGGGGCAGCCGCACTTTGGTGCGCTCGTATAGCTCCATCAGATCCATCTACCAGCCTTGGTTTCGGCAGACCTCTACTTGTAATGGAATTTTGGATGCCTGATAATGCCTATGTCTCTTATATGAAAGATAAGGGTCATTATGCTTCATATGGTGATGTAGGCCTCTATCAAGATCAAGAAAAAAAATGGCGAGGCTCAATACAAGCAAAAAATATAAAAGTAATCATGTCTTGTAATCCCTCAGGTCAAGTTTTTGGAGGCGCAAACTCAAGCGGAGCACAATCTCTTTTTCCTCCTTTGTCTTCACCCGTGAATCATTTGGTAAAGGTTGCATTTTCAGGCCATCGAGAACAGGAATGCGACAGTACTTCTTCGTGGAGTTTTCAAGGAACACACCCGTTGGCAAAAGGAATACTAGTAGGTACATCAAGATATGAATATGGTTATAGCTTGATAGGAGGGGCTTATCCAAATAGAGAATAGGATTTCTAAGGCACGGCGCCTAACAACGCATAAAATTAATGCTGATGCACTAACTTTATACGTAGAACGTTGGCAAGCATTAAATAAAATATATAATGGGACTAAAATCATTCTTAGCAAAACAAGCGAGTAATCCATCTGGTTGGTTTGGCAAAATACTAGCAGGAAGAATATTAAATAAAGCAAATGCTTCGCTTGAAGATATGGGATTGGAACTGATGGATATAAAACCTGATTCGACTATTCTGGAAATAGGGTTTGGAAATGGAAGACTGATTTCCAAAATGGGAACTAGATTGAATACTGGTAAAATTACAGGGATTGAAATTTCCAAAGAAATGATTATGGAAGCAGAGAAGAAGAATAAAATATTGATTTCCTCTGGTAAAGTAGAACTGTATGAATCTTCGGTGAATATTATTCCAACGGAAGATGAAGTCTTTGATAAAATATTTACAGCAAACACTATTTATTTTTGGCCGAATCCGGAAAGTAATATTCAAGAAATTAAAAGAACATTAAAAACTGGTGGTAAGTTTTATTGTGCCTTTAGACCAGAAGATGAATTGAATGCTAAGAATCGAATCAGGTCTAATCGAACAATATTCAAACACTTATTTTCAAAAGAAAGCATTCGAACATTCATGGAGCAAGCAGGATTTAAGGACGTGATTATTCATGAACAAAAAGGGAAGCCCTTGAGTAATCTCATCGCTGTTGGAACAAATAATTAAAACGAATTGCCAACAGTAGCTAAAAGCAATTTGGCCCCGTAATTTATAATCCCAATACCACAAGATACGCCCGCTTTCGCGGCCTTCATGGCAAACCATCGATTGAAACCCATAACTACGATATAGGTCAGATTTTCAATTACAAACTTAAAGGGATTTTGAAATTATATTTACGGAGTTATAGAACTCACCATGTATTACCTAATATCCACAAAATAAACAAGTTAAACATGGTTACCGTTTCGAACTATCTACATCACTTGTTAGGGCTGTGAGCTGAATAAGAATAAGGAAGTTTGAAAGTGCTTCATTCATGGTTTGTTGGGAGTACAGTTGTATTTATTCCTTGTAATGCGTTCTTTTAAATCTCAATATTATTGTACTGAAAATTATAATAACCCCAAGTCATAGTGGATTGTTATACTGACATATTGGTGTTATCTTTTTTACTGCGAATTATTATTCAATATAGTCCATCTTTAGTTGACGTAGTGACATCTAATTTTAGTAGGCCCAAGTTCCGGGAAGCTGACAGAGCCGGCAGCAGAGATGTTGTTTTGGTCTATGCCGAAAAGTTGGACAGGAGCAGCAGGAAACTCACATCCAGTATTGAATTCAGGTAGGGCAAACTCCTGGCAATTAGTGCTTTTTTAAGGAGTGTATACTGGCTTATTCTAACTGGTATTCGAAGGCGCCGATATCGCGCGTTCCAACTATTGGATTACCATCCAAATCCATATCATAGTGCCCCTCATCAGCTCCGTTATCCCTGGCAGGACTCAAATATGTCAGGTGGTAGTCACCTTCTTCAAGGTCCACGACCTTTGGATTTGCAATAATGGCTGTTGCCTCAAGCTCGATATTTTCCGAAGCGGTTGAACTGAAGAGAATGTGCGGACCATCGACATTGTAAAAGAGGTTGTTGCTATGGTTGATCTGTGCAAGTGGATATCCAAGATATATCCTGTTGCCCATGCCACTACTTTTTCCATTCGTGGAACGGGTTTCTTCTTCGACCACAACCACAAGGTTGTTTCTATAGGTGGTTGGGCTGTCTGTTGCTAGCCCGTCCTCATCGTTTTCGCAGAAAACATTCGATTCAATGCCAGCAGATTCCCACTTCCTGTATACGGTGTTGTTTTCAACAAAGGAATTTGAAAGAGGAGCCCAAAACTGGGTAAAAGTCCTGTAATCGGCAGATTCATTGTATGCTATGACAATGTTGTCATAAATTCTATTCTCAGTTGCACAATCAACACCGCCATTGCCGCAGATGTCGAAGTTGTAGCTGATTTCACAAAACCCCATGCACTCATTTGATTTATTGTGATGAATGTAAATGTTGTTTCTCGGGTTCCTTCCGTCATCAATTTCTATTGCGCCTCCATCGCCACCCCATTCACCACCCATAGAGTGATAGTTATGTATCTTATTCCACGAAACCTCCTGATTGCCCATGCCAAGGCGAATTCCAATCGGCCCCCAGTACGGAAACAAAATTGGCCTGTTGCAATCGTGCACGTAGTTTTCGGTAATAAGAGTGTGCTCTCCATAGGAGTTAATGCCAATCGGGCAATCTTCCACTTCGTTGTTGCGCACTATGCAGTGGTCCGCACCCAGGTTGATTTTTATTCCTCCAATCTTCCACACATTCAAGTATCCGCGACCCGGAGCGTCATTGGTGCCAAAGCAATAAATGTTTTCAAGGATTTGATAGTGGCCATTGAGCTGGATACAGTTCCCGTTGTAGTCACTGTCATCCGTATTTGTAAATCTCGGTGCATCACCTTCTCCCCAGGCTCCAATGAGGATTGGTGCGTCCTCGGTACCGTCGCCGTTTATCTGAAGACCTTTTGAATAGGAGGTCTGCCGTTTGAAATAGATGTTGTCGCCCGGTTTAAAGATCATCGAGTTGACTTTTTCAACAGTTTGCCAAGGTTCTTTACGGCTGGTACCGCTGTTGCTGTCATCACCGTGTTCTGCATCCACAAAGTATCCGTCATCTCTTGGTCCGCCACAAGAGGTGAGTGAACTAATGATAAATACAATTCCAATTTTTAGAATATAAAAAAGTTTTTTCAAGTTCATTTTAAAAGTATTTTGTATTCGTTAATGCGCGCTAACTCATTATATCAGTTACAAATATACTGATGCCCCCTAAAATATTTCCGGATAAGCACAACTCTTCTTTGCGGTTATCCCTGTGGGGAAACATGTCCCAAAAAACGGCCGTTATACTTGACTTAATTTTCAACTCATAAAAACTATTGTATAGAGTCCCAAACACAGTCTCTTTTAGTAGTCTCGATAATTCACCTTTTATGGGACTTTCCAAAACAATGACATGATAATGATTTTTTTTCACTAGCGTTTTTCCGGATGCCATTGTCCGCACCACACCATGACAGATGTTGGCCTGGTAGGCTTTTTATAATAAGGATGGGGTAGGAGATAGACAGTTATTAATTGTATGTTGCCGTACCCCGTTTGTCATTTTTCAAGCATAGTCTTGAAATTAATTATGACTTTGAGGATATTTAGTCCTTTTCATTTTCTAGTTTAAAAAAATGAAGCAGTCTGTGGCATCTGAATTCCATTCGCTTTTGGTAATATTCTAACATATGGATTCTATTGTTGTGAAGGTGTTTCAATCGGATTTGAAGCTCTGGCTTTTTTAGCGCATTTTTGTAAGCCCTTATATCATCTTCATCAAACTTCACTTCAGCATAAACCCCTGCCCCTGCGGGAGGTAATCCTACATCAATGAGATAGTCTCGTAGTTTTTCCACCTGAGTGGTGAAGAAAATCGGAGTAACTTCTTCCTGGTAGGATGAGTAAACATAATAGTCATAAATGGCGTTAATCAGCGAGTCCTTTTTTATTGACACATTCTTGCCGTTCTTTAACTGTTCAATACCTGTAGTGTTATAATCTGGCCAATGCGTATGCATAATTCTTGCAATACAAATGCTTAAGGAGTCATTTGAAATTGTTTTGTACTTATTCATCAATAATTCTAAAGATTTGATTTGGTTTTTAATATCGTTAATATCAATACCCATTTCTATGGAATCTAACCTAATGTTGTTTCCGATTTCTTTAATGATAAGATTGTAATCTTTTATATCCTGTTGCTCTTCTCTCCAATTGTTCACTTGAAGTGCAATTAAAATTCCAATAACGACCAGTACAATTTCTCCGATGGCATACCTCATGTATTTTAAAGGCTTGTTATTATCAGCTAGTTGTTTGCGGATTCGCCTAAAAAAATTGATCATAGTTTTATTCTTTAATATCCGCATTTATATTGTTCACTAATTCACTCGCCTTTCTTCTCATTTTTTTAAATTCTGAAATTAATATCATTTTTCTGTAGTAGCCAAATACCATAAGATTTCTGCCCTGCGGTGTTGTTATTGCACTTATTAAATCGTCTAAGTTTTTATCTTCAGATTTAGTAAGCGGAAAATCATTACCCGCCTTATATTCATATAAGGTATTTGGACCCAACCAATACTCAAATTCTTTGGCCGTCCAACTGGCATCCCAATTGATCCAGTTATTATATCTACTGGCATGAATAGTATAATAGTTATTTATTGAATCGAAAAGATCTTTGTATTGATAAAATTCATTGAGTCCTGAATTTTTAATTTTTTCAAAAGTCTGATCCGTGAGTTTGTATTCTCTGTAATCCGTAGCGATATAAGAAAAGAGAGAGTCCTTTTGGGAAACTTTATATTTTGTTTTTTTTAATCCCCATTCTTTTACAGTTATAAATCCTTTATAAGATTCTATTGATTCATCTATAAAGGCTATGTCTTGATTTAAATCTTGTGCTACTCCTTTTGCATAGCTCAGAATCAATATTTTATTTAATCTGTCATTATTCCAGTTATTGATTTGTAGGGCAATCAAAATACCAATAACTACAAGTACAATTTCTCCAATGGCATAAAGCAAATATTTACTGAACTTGTTCTCAGTCAAAAATTTTTGCCTAATTCGCCTAAAAAATTTTATCATACTTTTTGCTTTAAACGCCAGCGCGGCAGGCTGGCCCATTCACTAAATTGGTCCACCGGACCAATTTGTCTCTTGCGATACACGCTCTGTCCTCTAAAGAATTTTATCATGGAAAGGAAGCAGTTGGTTGTTCTTCCTAAGGTAATGAATTATTAAATATTGCGGATGGACCTTTTCCGATGCTAGTATGCATTAAGTTGATTGGTATTAAGGAAAGTAACTTAAAGTGAACAATCGTGAACTTCATCTTCTATTATTGGTACTTTAATGTGTTCAATACTGCTTTGGGATAAAATCACCCATAAACACTAAGACCCTCCGATCGGCGCAGGTCGGCATAATCCACTATATCACAAAGTTTCTTTAGGTCATCTTGAAATTGGTTCGAGAATAAAACAGCAGGGGGAGCGAAATTAGACAAGCCACTGGAAACACTGGCTTTTTTATGCACTATACCATGTGTTGTAGCCAGTTATTTTTAATATCCTTTGCGGTCATAAGCACCAAACATTGTTGTATCCAAACCTCGCCTGTCAAAGAGACCTTTAAGTGCAATATTCCCCATCTGTGGCCCATCGTCGGTCATGGTTACCCACATAATGTGATCAACATTTCCCGGACCATCGTGGTGAAATGATGAGCCTGCAGGACCCATTGTGATGTGTTCGTAACCATCGATATTATCATAGTCATAATAGTGCAAATGCCCTGCAAAGAGTGTATGATTGCGGCTTTTAAGCTTTGATTGAATCACCTTAAAGCTTTCTGAAGGATTTTCCCAACATGGTTCATGAAGAAAAAGAAAAGTCCATCTAACATCCGCATTTTCGGCCAATGTTTTTTTAATCCAATTCATTTGTTTTTCTAGGAATTCAACAGGTTGTGCAAGAGCTGCAATTACAGCCTCATCAGACATGAACTCTTTAAGCATTTCTTTCGCAGCTTCAGGGTCTTCCAACTGTAATTTGTTGTAAATTTTGATTCCTTCCATTATTTCAGGTGGAGGCGCAGGTCTTGAATCATCTTCGCTATTAAGAACTATAAACAATACATCATTGTATAAAAAGTAGTAATAATCAACACCCCTTCTTTCGAGCCATGCTTCTTTGGTCTCCGGGGTGCTCACATCGTGATTCCCAATGGTATAAAAGAAGGGCATTTGTAATTTGCTTATCATACTATCAGCCTCATCCCACATGACATCTAATTCGCCCTTGCTTTCAGGGTAACCTTCAATTAGATCACCGACATTAATTACAAATTCGGGTTGTAATAAATTGATCTGATCCATAGCTAAATTAAAAGTACCCAGTGCATTTGCACCTCCCGTGCGATCCCCAATAATGGCAAACTGGAAGTTCTCTGGTTTATTTTGAAAATCCTTTGATGTCCATGGTTTCGCATTTAGTAATGCCTCTTCATCATAAATAAATGCGGAAACATCTTTATTAGTCTCCTGAGTTGTTTGAGTACATCCAGAAAGCATTGTAATTGCTAATGCGATTATAGTAGTTTTAAAGTAAAATAATTTCTGTGATTTCATAATCATATTATTTAGTGTTATCTTATAATTGGCTGCAACGTTGAGTGTATGCGTAGTGGCGGAATTCAGAGCTCTTCACTATCAAACCGAATAATATTGATGCGAGCCACAAACCTTTATAATTACTACTTTCTCCGCCATTGCGCATGACACATTGTTAGCCCTAGTTGTTGTTAGTAACACGCACTATTTCACCAGGTCGCCATGTTTTATCAAACCATGACTCAAGAGGCCCGTATATTCTAAGAAGAACAAACCAACCTTTATTTTCAAGTGTTTGAATCCAATTTTTTTCTTTTCCTTCTGGAGGTTTTGGACCAAAATACAAATCTACTGAACCATCACTATTCATTTCTAAATCACTAAGTTCACTATTCACACTCGGAAAAGGATTATCGGTTTCAAGCATACTTCGAGTTTGTGGGTCGTATATTACAATTGACCAAAAATCTTTTACTGGTGGATTGGCTGGGATATTCAGTTTGTAAGTTTTTGAGCCATCCAAATACTGTCCTTTACTATCCTTATAAGTCGCAGCATATTGTGACCCTACACCTACCATTTTAATTTCCATTGCGGGTGTAACAGCTGTTGCTATGTAATGAAAAAGAGTACGTCCATCAAGTTCACGAGCATTATTAGTTTGAAATTGATATCCACCTAAAAATGCAGTTGTCCAATAACTATCAGGGTAAATGTATACTTCTTTGTTGCGAGGACTAAACGAGATGGCTCTTGCGGTAGCATTACCTACCTTAATAGCATCTTCAAGGATTGCCTTTAATCTTGTATCAGGAGTAAATTCTTTATCTTTTTCAATTCCAATTGATTTAAACAAACCTAAAATTTGAGGTTCAAAGGCTTCAGATGGTTCATATTGAATTACTTCATTCAACTCTTCATAAAATTTAAAATCGTTAGCATGTACAGTGTTAAATCTTTTACCTGACCAATCAATAAAAACTGGTTTTGGAGGATTATGCACTTGACTAAGTAAATACATATTAGTATTTGCTTTTATACTTTCTACTGCTGGTTTTGGGTTTCCATTTTCTAAAAAACCTCTCCAAAAAATAATGTTCTGGTAAGTTGGAGATTGTACGACATAGTAACCATCAGGAATCTCTCCTTTGTAATTTGGAGGAAGCACCAAAAATTTTCCACCTTGCCCCCGGTCAGGACCAGCATTTCCTAAATCAGTAACATACCTAAAAAACATATCGTTAATCATACCTAAGGTGTTTGGTGGACTTTCTACCACAATAGGTCCTTGTTTTAAATCAAATATACTAATGGTGTACACCGATTCGGTATTGGGTGTTAAAAAGATGGATCTAGAATCCATTAAAGTTTCGAATATTCCAAATTTACCAAGTTTATCAAGGCCACCTCCTTTAAATCCGCTAATCAGTGCTTGCATTGACGCAGCTGGGATTCCATTAAGAAAAGCTTCAACACCACGATTGAAGTCTAGATTATCATAGACTTTTTGAACTGTTTCTTTAGAAGGATAACCATCAAAATAACTTAGAGTTCCAAGCCTCTCTGATTCAACTACCGATGGTGTTACAATGTGTTTTTTTATTGGCTCAACTTCTGAAGTACTTTCAGTATTTGAGTTTACTTTCTCTTGATTGTTACACGAGAAAAGTACAAGAATCAAGAACATGGCTGCTAGTTTGTTGAATTTAGTTTTCATAAGATCTTATTTTTTAAAATTACCACTCAATCTTGGTCAATTAGGGCTAACTCAATTTCCTTTATAAATCCTGCTTATTTTTTGACATGCTTTTATTCCAAACAGAATAAAGAACCGCAGCACCCGCTATAATAAGGAGAATGGGAACCAAGGCGAATCCCGGGGCCATAAAGTCCCACAGACCGCCTAATACAAAACAGGCACCTACAACTAACCAAAATCCTTCAAGTTTTAGATTGTAGTAACTTCTTGCTACTTGTCCTCCCAGGGTAATGATTCCAACACCCAGAAGTCCAATACCATTACTCACATTTGCCAAAAAGGCAATACCCACCCATATAAAGAAAAGCCCCCATGCTACGCCTTCTATTCTACGTTCTATTACACTTTTCATGATATTTATAGTTTTAGAGTTAAACAAATATGCTATTTCCTCATCCTGTAAAATTTCTATACATTCATTGTTTAATTTTTAACATGTATGTATAACTTTACTATACTTCTAAAATTAATTCATGACTAAAATATAATTTTACACAGCCTTTGGGAATGATCATCGTCATAGTCACAGGTGAAAAGTGGGTTTTAATTATGACAAGGTTTTGGAAAAGTTAGTTCAAAAGAAATATTTGGTTTGCCAGCTTTTTTTTTTGGACATTATTATAATTATTCGATTTTGTCGGACATTAAAATTATTCGCTGAATTACTAGGACCCTCTTACACATTTATTTAAATGATTTTGGCTTATTATAAGTATGTAACTATTACAAAAATGTGCCAAATAACCATTAAATTTATAGTCCCTTGGACTATTAATCTAATGCGCTATGGAAAAAATTGGCAAAAAACGGGCAAAAATTCAGTGGCTTATAGCTGAAATTTCTGCAATCATAGAACGTTTGGAGCATGCTGAGGCGCAATATTCTGAAGAACTCTCCCGGGTGCATCCCAATTTCATCAAAAGTGCCCATAATCTTATTCATTATCGAGCTCTTCGCAAAGAAGATATTAGGGCCATTCAAAAAAAACTTGGGAATATGGGACTTTCACGACTGGCTAAATCGGAAGGACATGTAATGGCAAGTTTGTTATCCAATAGGGCCATTCTGGAAGGGTTTTTGAGCAATGAACCGATTAAAATGGATAGGGCCAAACTGACTTTCAAAAAAAGTAACAGGTTGGGTAAATCCAACGCCAAATCGTTATTGGGATACCGGTCAAAAGGCCGACGTACCCGGATAATGGTTACCCTTCCTTCAGAAGTTGCCAATAATTATCAACTTGCACATGAGATGATTGTCAATGGAATGAATTGTGCACGTATTAATTGCGCACATGACGGTGAAAAGGAATGGGGTCTAATGATCGGACATGTAAGGGCAGCATCCAAAAAATTGAAACGCAAATGTAAGATTACCATGGATTTGGGAGGTCCCAAAATTAGGACCGGTGGTTTGATCCCTGGGCCAAAGGTTAAAAAATTCCGACCTGCAAAGGACTTGCACGGAAAGGTAATTAAAGATTGCGAAATCTGGATTGGCCCTGATCCACATAACAACCCCAATCTGTTACACCTCCCAATCGACTTAATTTTCTTGGATAAACTCAAGGGAGCAAACCGGTTATTTTTTAGAGATACCAGAAATAAGAAAAGGGAATTTAGAATTACTGGAAGTACAAAAAATGGCTTTAGTGCTCTATGTGGTAAGACCACTTATTTGGAAACCGGCATGGAATTACATACCAAAGCAGATTACTCTTCTTCTCCGATCTTAGTTGGAGAATTTCCAAGGGTGGAACAATTCATTAGGTTGTACATCGGAGATTTTTTGCGCTTGCATCGGGAAGCAGTACCAGGGGAGTCCGCCGAGCTTGATGCGGATGACAATTTAATAAACCATGCACATATTTCCTGTACCTCAGCGGAAATTTTCAATCAGGTTAAGGAAGGGGAGCCTATCTTTTTTGATGATGGTAAAATTGAAGGTGTAATTCGAGAAGTAAATCAAGACGAAATGATTGTGGAAGTCTTTAACGCCAGGGAAAGAGGAAGTAAACTAAAAGCCGACAAAGGAATAAATTTCCCCACTAGTCAATTGGATATAAGTGGTTTAACAACCAAAGATAAACAGGATTTGGTATTTGTGGCACAAAACGCAGATACGGTAAATTTATCCTTTGTAAACAGTAGACAGGATGTTGGAGATCTCATTGCTGAGTTGGATAAATTAGATGCTCCAAAAGGACTCGGAATTATTCTTAAGATTGAAACACAAAGCGGTTTTAACCATCTGACTGAAATTCTTCTGGAGGCGATGAGGACCCATCCTGTGGGTATTATGATTGCGAGGGGTGATCTGGCGATAGAATGCGGATGGGATAATATTGGCAGGGTTCAGGAGGAGATACTTTCACTGTGCAGAGCTGCAAATATGCCAGATATTTGGGCAACACAGGTTTTAGAAAACCTCGCAAAGGAAGGTATTCCTTCACGTGCTGAAATGACTGATGCAGCTATGGCACAACGAGCAGATTGCGTTATGCTCAACAAAGGACCTTATATTCTCCAGGCCATTAAATTGTTGGATACCATCTTTAAGGATATGGAACTGTACCATGAAAAAAACGCACAACTTTCACCAGCAATGGAAAGAGCGGCAATTCATTAGCAATATAAAATATTAAAAATAAGATGTTAGGCGTCTCCCATACGACGCGCCTGTATGAATAAAATGATACTGAAAACCCAGGTTACCAGTAAAATCGTTACTAAAATAATCGAATCCCTGGAGCTATCCACCCCGCTAAACGCAAAACCAATAATCGATGCCATCCGTGATGAATTGAATGCAGAAGAAATCATATACAAAGCAAAAAGGCTGTATAATGAAGAGATTGCAATTGCTTGGAACTTGGAAAGCTTCGCTCTCACAAAATACGCTACAGTTACATAGGCAAAAAGAATCGTCATATATATTGTCACATCGCTGACAAGTGCACTCCTCACCAGATAATAGGACTCTAAGAGTTCATAGTGAGTAAACTCAGTAAGATATTCCAGGAGGTCGAATTCCATATCACAAGTCTAATATATATTCTACTGCCAATAGCGGCATGGACACTAAGTTAACCAAAATAGAATTAATTATATGTGATAAATTGTAATTTGGTTATCTAAACGACTGCTCTTTCAACTCTTGTGGAGTGGAGGTCTATTTAGGTAGAGTTCTATGGTGATTTTTAGTCTCTTAGTTTAATTCAGCAAATTAGAGAATAGAACATCAACTTTTATTTTACATGATATACTTCTTCCAATATAGAAACTTAATATTGCTTATGCAAAATCAAATGTCTGGCAGACATTTTTAGCAGAACATAGCGACGGCTATGGGCCAGCTAGGGCGTTTGGATACAAGCCTGTCGCGCTGGAATTAAAAATAAACAAGTATGATCAAGTTCTTCAGACACATCAGAAAACGCCTCCTCACAGAAAATAAAACAGGCAGACACCTTAAATATGCCATTGACGAGATTGTATTGGTGGTGTTTGGGATTTTAATTGCCTTGCAGATCAATAATTGGAATGAGGAACGGAAATTAAGAGTTATAGAAATAGAAAATCACAACAATGGGGCTAAAAAATACTAGAACTCATTAAGGAATATACCTCTTCATTAAAGTAAAATAAAAACATTCATTTTCACGATATACGTTTTGCTCGTTGTTTTCTTCTATATCTCATATAGGAGTTTATTCTTCTTCTCCTTTCGACAATTATTTCATTTAAGTTTTTATTAGTCATTATAACTTCTGGGTCAGGTGCTAAAAATTTAAATAAACTAGGCTCTTGATATTTTAAATAATATTCGCCATTCCCTTTATGTATCGGATACATCTTTTTTAAGTCTTTTAATAGTGTTGTTTTCATGTTTACTTATTGATATGATTAAAGTAAGTTATGCTTTCCAGATACATCATTTCTCTTCGGTTGGGGTCAAACTACAACTATAGTATATTAAGTATAGTAGATGTGGAGAAAAATTATTTACGGGAATCCACATATAAACTAATTGCAATGATTTCCTTAGGGAACTTTTAATAATCTGCTATCAATATACTGCAGGAAGAACATAAAGTAAAATGATAAGCATCATGTTTTGATAATTTATACCAAAAGTAATGTTCCAAAGGAGATTTAAATGCTTATTGGTTTAGTAAGCCACTCCTATAAATTCCAGGAAAAGCTTTATTACTTAAGATTTATCCACATTTGGAGGAACCACAATCCTTACAGATAAGACATCCTTCCTGGTAAATTAAATTAGTGGATCGGCAATTATCGCATTTTTGCCCCTTTGCCTCGGTACCATCGGTAACATATCTTTTTAAAGCCCGGGTTACTCCATTTTTCCAGGTATTTAGAGATTCGCCTTCCAAATGAAGACTGCTGATAAGGTCAACGACTTTTACAATGGGCATACCATGTCGCAAGGTGCCGGAAATAAGTTTAGCATAATTCCAATATTCCGGGTTGAACTTATGCGAAAGGCCTTCAATGGTTGTTTTATAACCTCTTTTATTTTTGTATTGAAAATCATAACGTGAGGTTCCATCTTCATCCCTATTCTTAATAATCAACCCATCATTTACCCAGCGTGGTATTAAAATCCCGTCTTCATCATCGGCCAGTCCTGTAAAAATTTCATACGGTTGCTTATCAATTAAACCAATAAAAGCAATCCACTTTTCTTTATTGTTTTGAAAACGTACCACATCTGCTTCCAGGACTTGAGGTCGTTTTACAGGAAAGGCCGTAAGCGTTTCTTCAGTTTCACTTTCATTAGATATCAGTACTCCTGATCTTGAACCATCACGATAGACCGTGACTCCTTTACAGCCAACCTTCCATGCTTCCATATACAACTTACCCACCATCTCTTCTGTGACATCATTGGGAAGATTTATGGTAACACTTATTGAATGATCTACCCATTTTTGAACGGAGCCCTGTAAACGAACTTTACTTAACCAATCCACATCATTGGAAGTAGCTTTGTAATATGGAGATGTAGCCACAATTTTATCTAGCTCTTCCTGATTGTATTTTTTTTCAGTATCCAATCCATTTACTTTCATCCACTGTTTAAACCTATGATGGAACACTATGTATTCTTCCCAGGAATCACCTACTTCATCAACAAATGCAATCTTGGTATCCTGCTCATTTGGATTAACCTTTCTCCGGCGTTTGTATACCGGGAGAAATACGGGTTCAATACCTGAAGTAGTTTGGGTCATTAAGCTTGTTGTACCGGTAGGGGCAATAGTCAATAGGGCAATATTTCTTCGTCCGTATTCCAGCATTTCATAATATAATTTTTCATCAGTTTCTTTTATTCGAAGAATAAAAGGGTTTTCTTTCTCTCTGGCTGCATCGAAAATTTCAAAGGCCCCACGTTCTTTTGCAGTGTCCACGGATGCTCTGTAAGCCTCCATTGCAATTGTTTTATGCACTTCAATAGAAAATTCATTCGCTTCATTACTTCCATATCGCAAGCCCAATGCTGCCAACATATCTCCTTCGGCCGTAATACCAATGCCTGTGCGCCTGCCCTGTATCGCTTTCTCTTTAATTTTTTCCCATAATTGCACCTCCACAGTTTTAGTTTCCTCTAATTCCGGGTCCGATTTTATTTTTCCCAGAATGGCCTCCACTTTTTCAAGTTCCAGGTCGATGATATCATCCATGATGCGTTGGGCAGCAGCAATATGTTTTTTGAACAAAGTGAAGTTAAAGTTGGCCGTACTTTTGAATGGGTCTTCCACGTATGAGAATAGGTTGATGGCCAATAACCTGCAAGAATCATATGGGCATAGCGGGATTTCTCCGCAAGGGTTAGTAGAGACTGTTTTGTAACCAAGGTCTGAATAACAATCGGGTACCGACTCTTTGATAATGGTATCCCAGAACAAGATTCCAGGTTCTGCAGATTGCCATGCATTATGTACAATTTTATCCCATAAGGATTTGGCATCAATGGTTTTTGAAACCTTTGGAGTGTCGCTATGAACCGGGAACTTTTGGATATAAGTATTGTTGCTTTCAACGGCTTTCATAAAATTATCATCAATCCGAACAGATACATTGGCCCCTGTGACTTTGCCTTGCTGCATTTTAGCATCAATAAAATCTTCCGCATCAGGATGGTTAATTGAAACCGATAACATTAAGGCTCCCCTGCGACCATCTTGTGCTACCTCGCGAGTAGAATTGGAATAACGCTCCATAAATGGTACCAGGCCAGTTGAGGTTAAAGCAGAATTTTTAACCGCTGATCCTTTTGGCCTGATATGGGACAGGTCATGTCCAACCCCTCCACGCCGTTTCATTAATTGTACCTGTTCCTGGTCAATTTTCATTATGCCTCCGTAGGAATCAGAAGCGCCTTCATTCCCAATCACAAAACAGTTAGACAATGAGGCAATTTGAAATGGATTACCAATACCTGCCATTGGACTTCCTTGTGGTACAATATATTTGAAGTTTTTAATCAGATCAAAAATCTCAACTTCGGTAAGGGGATTGGGATATTTTTGTTCTACACGAGCTATTTCTTTCGCAATCCGTTTATGCATGTCATTCGGATTAATCTCATAGAGATTTCCCTCAGAATCTTTTAGAGCATATTTGTTAATCCATACTGTGGCTGCGAGATCGTCCCCCTCAAAATAGGTTAAACTAGACTGATAGGCTTCTTCTTGAGAATAAGTTTTTCTTTTGGAGGGAATAATTTTTACGGACATGGATGATTTTTCTTTAGGAGATTATTAATGAAGAAGTAAAATTGGGATTAACTGAAAAGCTATTCTATGATAAAAGTCATGAAGTTTACAAGCTTAATCAGTTAACACATTGATAATAAGAAACATACGATTTTATCAACAAAAAAATGTTAACAAATTAATTAAATATTTTCTATCAATAATTTTTAATTGTGCTGTCCATTGTACGAGCCAAAGAGGGGTAGCCATGAAGTAGAGCAAGCTCACTTCATCGCAGAAATGTTGGATATATTTTGTGGTATCTACTTACAAAATATAATAAAAAGTTCATTTTGAGGTTATTATACAGGTGAAAAACCCGAATCAACCATAATTTAAAAACAAATAATATTATGAAAAGAATAAAGATCGCAATTTTAGCCATAGGAGTACTTGGATTTACTGCCTGTAGTAGTGATGATGATGAGGTAGTTGAGAACTGTGAAACATGTTCCCTTACTATATTAGATGAAGAAGTTATTAGTGAATATTGTGACAACGGAGATGGTACAGTTACAATAACTACTGCCGGTGTGGAACAAACAGAAGAATTAGAAGGAGCAACCTTTGATCAATTCATTGCGGCCTTTGAATTATTGGGGGCTACTTGCAACTAATAAAAAGAGACCGCTGAAGTAGAGCAAGCTCACTTCATCGTAAAGAGAGATAAAAGTCCAGCTAAATACTGGACTTTTTTGTTTTTAATGACCCTCTGCGAATACAAAACATTATCAGAAGATGACCAATGGGATATCGAATTCTCAAAATATAGCTCCTTTATTTATTTCCCCTTAACATCATACTTTCTTTGTAAATCACCCCAGCGTTCCTTGTGGATTTCCTTCATCAAACCAACATTAATCAGGTCAAAAGCGGGGTGGTTCTTCGGTAGCATAAAACTTTGGTAGTTCTCTTTCAAAGTAAAGGGCAGTAGTTTCACCTTTTCATCTAATGAAAGCCGATTGATGTAATATTGCAAAATAGTCCGGTCGTATAGCAGTACATCATTTTCTTTTTTGGCAAGTGCTCTGAGGGCAAGAATTGGCGAGGCATAAGTCTTATGGATAGGGATATTCTCTTGCACTAAATAGGACTCTCCATTGGTAGCACCCACTACGGAAATATTTTTCACCAACCGAATATCCTCGGAATTTTTTATGTCGGTTTGTAATCCGCTTATAGTTAGAGTGGAAGCTATGCCAGCAGTGAAACTCGAAATAATGATCACTGCAGTAAACATCCAAATAATGGCAATCGCTTTGCCCATATTCGACTTGGGAGCTTTATCGCCATATCCCACTGTTGTCATGGTTACCGCTGACCACCATAGACCGTCAAACAGGCCTAACAGACCAGGACGGAATTGAAATTTATTGTGCCTTCGTTCAACAAGCCATAGAAAAAAACCAAAGACAAAAATTACAAAAATGAGTAACAGTATAATTTCCAAAAAAGCCAGTGAGAAAATATTACTGACAAAAACGGTTAAGGGGGAGCGATTTAAGTAGGGAATAGCTACTCCAATACTGGAAATGAAATAGGGCTGCGTCATGTCAAATTTATTAACCCGCGAATCATTCACATCCATAGGATTAATAGTTAGATCGATATCCTGGTACTCAAGCCTTTTTAAAATACCGATGAAATCTGAATATAGTTCATATCGAAAAGTCAGATCGGCAGACTGTGCTATATTTTCCCATAACTCAATACTCAGGCCTTCAAAACTATTATCTTCTGTTTTTATTACAAAGGGTGGATTATGATAAATCCCTACGGTAAGTGTATCTCCTTGGGTAAAGGCCTGTAGGTTATTTACCCCCAACAAGAATATGATTAATATATGAAACCATTGATTCTTCATACCTCTTTCGTTATTTCCTCGTGAATGGAAAAGTGGATAAATTGGGCTAAAATTCTAAACATAACTAAATCATTAGGGTCGAAATGATTTTTCTGGATACTGTAGGCACATAATACGACCGGCTGATCATTTTCTAAAGTAAAAGGAATAAACAATAAGGAACTAAAACGGTAGGCAGCCTTTTCTTGAATATACATTGTATGCTCCTTATTGAAGTCGTTAATTAAGACTTCCTTACTGTTTTCCATAGCCCAGCATGTTAAACTGGTTTTGGTGTTGAAGGATTTGCTTCTAAAGGTATAACCACTTCGTTCCTGGTTGGAAAAACCCTTGTGTACGATTTCATTTTTTTCCTTAAATGCAATTTCAAAAGCGTTTATATCTGAAGATTGTTCAACAGCTTTACCCATCGCTGTGATAATATCGTTCCAGGATGCCTTTTTGGGAATTTCTTTGATGAATAGTTCAAGGGCATGGATATTCGAATTTGCATTTTCCAATTCTGCTTGCTGCTCTTCAAATTCCCGAATCTTTTGATGGAGTTGTGCTTCCTTCATCGCTAACTTTTCATTGGAGTATTTCAGGACTTGCTGTAATCTGTTGAAACGTCGCTTTACATAAAAACGAAAATAATAGGAAACGAATAAAACTAGCAGACCAATGGAACTATAAATAAACCAGGTTTGCAAATACAAGGGCAGGAATACGTTTAACTGAATTTCCAAAGGCTTACTCCATTGGTAACCTCCAGGTTGTCTGGCTCTTAATTCCAGGTAGTAATCACCTGTTTCAAATTGGCTTAGCCTTAACGAATTGTTATTTCCGTTTGATAGCCAGAGCTGTTGTTCCAACATGATCTGTCTATCTTCTTTGGAAAGCAGTCTGTATTGGTATTGAACATTTTTAGCAGGAAAGGACAAATTCGTAAAGTGCACGTTGAGATCATCATTATTTTTTATTTTTAATACCTCATTAAAGCCTTCATTAATTTCCCTTTGATTGATAATGATCTTTCTAATCCTTGGCGGATTGGAGTAGGGAAGGGTTGCCGCAGACATACGTGAGTATACCAGGCCTTCAGACGTGCCTGCCCAAAGGCGTCCCTCAGCATCTGTAGTGATACATCGGTAAGCACTAATAACTGCAGGTAAACCTTCTATTTCACCTAAAATGGTGGAAGTATTTTGTTGGTGAAAAACCAGTCCTTTAGTGGCAGTGGAGATCCAGATATTATTATTGGAATAATGTGTTACTCCTCTCACCTCTTCCTGACCTAAAATATCATTTTGTATCAGTGTAATTTTTTCAGCATCGTAGCGAAGCAAGCCATCTGTGGTAGCCAACCATACAACACCACGATCGTCAATGGTCAAATCATGGGCTTCAAAATTGAGTATAGCTGAAAAAGGAAGGTTAGGACTAAGGTTTACAAATCGGTCTTGATCTGGATCAAAGCGATACAAATAGCTTTCTTCACCTATACCTACGGCATATATTTCGCCCCGGGAACCTTCTTTGATTGCAAGAACCCTACTGGAAAAACCTTTAGTCTCATCATAATACTTGATTTCTCCTTTTGCATTGATCATTGCAATGCCATTAATGGGTTTATTCAAAGGGGCCTGGCAAAACCAAAGGTTCCCTTTACTATCCGGATAAAGATTGAAAATGGTCTCTCCTCGATCATGAAAATCATCATATCGTTTAACGATCTTGTTATTGGCATATTTTAATAATTCAACTTTTGGCGTAGCCGTTGTTACCCAAATGAATCCAGCTTTGTCCTGAGCAACCGCAGTTGCCTGCAAATTATCATAGATGGGCCTGGCGACGAATTCATCTTCATGGGGAGAGATTTCGTATAAATAATTAATGGGTGCCCAGGCTTTACCTTGCTTTCCCATTGAAATACTGATAGGATTATTCAAGGGTAAATTTTTAACGGTTTTGAAAAAGCGTTGTTGGAGCAGCCAAAGTCCGGTTTCCGAACCAACCCAAAGTTTATCATTATTACCTTTGGTATCTGTGCTTACATAAATTTCATAGATATGTCCAAAATCCAATTCTTGTACCCTGTGAGCTTCATTGGCACCATAAATAGTTTGAGGAGGATTGTCTAAATTAGATACTTTAAATAACTTTCCCTTCCGGGTCCCGATGAAGTATTGATCATTTTGATCCGCATACATAGCAGTAATCAGATCATCATCCAGCTCAATTGTTTTAGTTGGCCGGGGCTTATTTTCTTTAATGGTATAGACATGAATTGCATCGCTTCCCACCAGAAGGTAATCTTTGTGAATCAATAAGGTATTCCCATTTTTAATGTTCAGCTTTTTTTCAAAAGTATTAGTGGCTTTATCAAAGTAGAATAATCCATCCAATGGACTCAGCACCCAAATGCCTCCCTTTGAGTCTTCATGTATCGCAAGCTTTTGTGCTTTATTCGTTAAGGAAAATGGATAGGTTTTGAAATCTCCTTGCTGCAATCTCCCAATGCTGTGGTTGGATTGAGTAAGCCATATATCTCGATCATTACCCAGAGCAAAATCGTTGGGATAAAAAGGAAGCCCGGCCGTTTCGTCGATTGTGCCTTCTAGTAACGGAATTACCTTAGGTTGGTAGAGTAAATCGTCAATTTGATAGATACCCATATCATTTACGAACAGCAGCTGATCTTCACGTTTATGAATCTGATGAATGAATTGACTCTTGGTATGCATGCTATAATTGTCAAATTGGATTCCATCAAATCGATACAAACCATTTTGGCTGCCAATCCATATAAAGCCCTCCTGGTCCTGAAGAACAGTCGATACTTTGTCAAAAGGGGCTCCAGAGTCAGAATTGTATTGAACATAGCCATACTGTTGTGCAGAAATATGAAAAGATATGCCGCACAAATAAAGGCAGAGAATTACTTTGTTCAATTTTGTTAACATTAGAAACTAATATAGGAAAAAATTAACCTCTATCAGCATAAGATCTGTGATCATTCTTTCATTTTATCATTAGTTAATTGTTGATCAAAATTAGGGCCAACTGTGTTTTGTTACTCATCTTTTTTAATATGGATTTCTTCAATTTCTTTGCCCAAAAAATAGCCGACAACAATTCTATGGGTAATCATTTCAGAAAGCCCAATAAGCTGTTCCTGATTTAGATCAGAGATAAAAGTCCATCAGAAATGTTGCACTTTTTTTGTTTTTAAGGCACCCTTTTTTTTTGACTCTTACTCAAAAAAACAACTTACTTCATCCAACGTTTTTCTTTGAATTTTAGGCACATAAACTTCTTCATTGGCATATCCCACCGGAAAGAGAATATAGGCTTTTTCGTTCGCTGGCCTCTCCAATATTTTGGCTAAAAAATTCATGGGACTTGGTGTATGGGTTAATGTAACGAGTCCGGCGTTATGAATTGCGGTAATCAACATCCCACAGGCAATTCCAACGGATTCATTTACGTAGTAGTTGTTTTGTTTTTCGCCCTTTTCATTAAATTCATATGTTTTTTTAAATGCAATAATCAACCAGGGTACCGTTTCCAGAAATGGTTTATTCATATCTGTTCCAAGAGGTTCAAGGTCTTTTTTCCATCGTTCACTCATTCTGCCCTCATAACTTTTCTTTTCCTCTGTTTCTGCTGCTGCTCTAATTTTTGATTTCAGAATCTTATTGGAAATAGCACAAAACGTCCAGGGTTGTTTGTGAGCTCCTGAGGGTGCGGTGGAAGCCGATAGAATTAGATTTTCTATTACAGATTTAGGTACAGTTTTGTCTGAGAACATCCTTATAGAACGGCGTTTGTCTAACCATTGATAATAAGTTTTGCTACGGGCTAGCATTTCTTCCTGGGTATATTGATATGGTTGCTCAAAGGATATATGCTCATATCCATTGATTAAAACGATTTCTTTTTTAGTCATGATGCCATGTTTGGGTCGTTGTTATTGTCGGTGAATAGCCCTAATATGTCTTTTTTTTATTTACATCTAATCCAACAATAGTTCGATTTACAAAATAAATCGGTTTCATTTTCTAGTTCTCTCAACACCATTGATTTTAAAGGACCATGCATATTTGTTGCCGGTGGTACTAATGGCATCTTCAGGTATAATTATTAAAAGCCCTTCTTCTTCTGAGTAACTGTAGTTAAGAGGGGCACCATATCCGATTAGTTCTATTTTGCCGCCTTCGTTCGGTTTCACATATTTCAGAACAAGATCTTTTTTTGGAACTTTTAAAGAAATGGCATAAATAATCTGTTCTTCTCTTTTTTTCGTAAAGCGTATGTCGTCACCTTGCTTAAAATGTGTTTTAAGTTTTTCTGTTCCATATACTACTTCACCATTGGTACGAAGCCAATCACCAATTTCTTGGAGTCTTTCTAAACTCGGTTCAGGAATTTCGCCTTCCGAAGTGGGTCCTACATTTAAAAGATAGTTACCTCCCTTTGATGCTACATCAACCAAATTATGTATCATTACCTCTGCAGATTTCCAGTTATGGTCGTTTAATTTATAGCCCCAGGTATCGTTCATGGTCATACAGGACTCCCAATCAACATTGGCGGTCCCTTCCAATATCTCTTGTTCCGGAGTGCCAAAATCGCCGGCATAAACGTCATCTTCCTTATTCATGCCTTGCATTCCCTGTCTTCCTTTATCAACCCTATTATTGATGATTACACTCGGTTTCAACTCCCGAAGATATTGGTACATTTCCTGCCCCATTTCATGGGTATATTCGGGTATCCATTCCCCATCGAACCATATTATTTCAGGGTCATAATTCTCTAAAAGTTCCATTACTTGTGGCTTTAAATAATTGGTGTAATACTCCGGGAATTGGGAATTCATCTTTAGAGAATCCTGTGTGTTGTATTCAGGATAGTTGGGACCCTGGGCTTGTGGATGGTGCCAATCCATTATTGAATGGTAAACTCCAAACCTTATGCCTTCCTCCTTACAGGCCTCTGAAAGTGCCTTTAATATATCCTGGCCATATGGGGAGAAATCTACAATGTCATAATCAGATACTTTTGAATCCCATAGGCCAAAACCATCATGATGTTTGGAGGTGATCACCACATATTTCATCCCAGCTTCTTTCATTGTCCGGGCCCATTTTTTTGCGTCGAATTTCTGTGGATTGAACTGCTTTGCATATTCTTCATACTCAGATATCGGAATTTGGGCACTGTTCATTATCCATTCTCCGATATTATCCACTTCTTTACCATTATGAATTCCGGCAGGCACCGAATAGGGACCCCAATGGATGAACATTCCAAAACGAGCATCGCGCCACCATTTCATTCGTTCATCAAATGAATCGTTAGATTCTTCCAGGTAATTGATAGTTTTAACCTCTTCATTAGAGTCACTTTTTTTAGCTTGTTCCTTGCAGGACAACATCGCAATAATGATAAAAAACATCACTGGATAAAGAATGTTTTTAGTTTTATGGCTGCGTTTCAAAATAGGTACTTTCATCCAAAAATATTTTACAATGAACCTATCAAAGCTAAAATTTATTTTTAGGATTATCAACTTCTAAGAATCCTTATAGGGATTCTTTTTTATTTGCATCCAAAAGAATTAAAAACACATCCTTACAGGAACACTTGTGTTGCAAATAATATATTAATCATGATTCCAACCTCTAAGGCAATCCGGTTAATTGGAAGACAGCTAATAGCTATAAGATATTTTCTCCTGTATTTTATTGTTTATTTATAAAATGAAGGGATTAACTACCCCCTAAAGACGAAAGATCAGCAGATTTGGCAAAATCCCTTTTTTTTTTTATATTCAGATAAAGGATTTCAAATTATTTAATGCTGGTATTATGAGGAAGATTGTTGTTCTTATCGCTTTAATATTTTCATTTCAGGCACATTGCATAAATAGCCTGAATGAAATTTCCGGGGTTGTGACCATGGGAAACACTCCAATCCAAAATGTATCTGTTCAAGTTCAAAATAGCTTTAAAGAGACGTTTACAGATGAGAATGGTAAATATCTTATAACTGCTGAACCGTCTGAAGTATTGGTCTTCAATTATGCCGGTATGCAAAATGTAGAAATAGTGGTGGAAGATGTTACCACAAGATTAAACATCGAAATGAAAATAAAGGTAGAAGCACTAAAAGAAGTTGTAGTTGCCGAAAATAATATCAATAATCAGGATTACTTAAGGTTAGAATATGCGGTTAATAAGAATATCCTGAGTACCGCATTTGGTTATCTGGATGCAAACCGAGTAGGATATTCTATAAAATTAGTGGATGGGGATGATTTAAATCCGGGAGCAATAGATGTAATAACTGCATTGAGGGGAAGGGCTGCCGGGGTAAATATCTTTGGAGGAGAAGTTTATATTAGGGGAGGGGGACCTCAACTAGGAGGTAGAGCAATTCCTGCAATTTATGATTTAGACGGAATGGTCTTAAGGGAGCTTCCTTTTATAACTGTGGAAAATATTGACCGGATAGCGATAATTTCAGGATTAGCCGGTAGGGTGCGGTATGGTAGTATTGCCAGAGGGGGAGTGGTGGTTATAAATACTATTGGCTCTCCGATTAGGAGAGATTCTGAAACTGCAAAAAATTATGACAGGGCACTCATGCGTAATAATATTTATAATAATGATGCGGTAACTGAAAATCGTAGTAATGCAACCGGTTATTTGAAGGAATTATATTCATGCAAAGAAAATTTTGCTGCCAGGGAAGTTTATCAAAAATATTTGCTGAGATATGCAAACGACCCACATTTTATTATTGATACGTATTTATTTTTTCATGATACAGGGGATAAAGCTTTTGCCAAACTAATTTTGGAGAAAAATATAAATGTAGTAGAAAGAAATCCTATTTATGCCAAAGCCATGGCATTTGCTCTGGATTATACGAAAGAGCACTTTAAGGCCAAAGAACTGTACAAAAAGATTTTTATTTTGAGGCCAGAATATATGCAATCCTACCGGGATATGGCAAATAGCTATAGAGCAAATGGAAATTACAAAAAAGCTGCAAGCATGTACATTCGTTATCAATACTTAATAAACGAAGGTATTTTCTCCGATGATAATTCAGCTATTCAAAAAGTAATAGATGGAGAAATGAACAATCTATTTGTACTTCATAGCACAGATTTTATGGAGGATTCGAATGTAGTTGGTTTCACAAATTATAATAAGAATAAGGGCGAAACCAGATTATTTTTTGAATGGAATGACAGTGAGGCAGAATTTGATTTGGAATTTGTTAATCCGCAACAAAATAATTTTATCTGGGAACATTCGTTAGAAAATTCTTCTAAGCGCATCAAGAACGAGAAAATCGTTGGGTATTCTTCTGAAGAATTCTTTGTTGATGGGTCACTACCGGGAAAGTGGCAGATAAATGTTAATTACAGAGGAAATAAAAAATCATCTCCGGTCTATTTGAAATTAACCAAATTCACAAATTATAACACACCTTCTCAAAAAATTCATGTGTCTGTCTATCGTTTGACGTTGAAGGATGTAAATCAAAAATTAACTGATTTCGATAATTTAGTTACTCTCTCGGTTAATTAAGCAACTTTTTGTTGCTCTTTATTCTATACCCGAGCGCAAGCTTTCCTCTTACAAGAGTAAAAGCACCATTATTTCCAAAATCCAGATTGGACATGTTTGCAGAGACCCCCAGGCTTATATTGGTGTAAAAACGGTTCCATTTATATCCAAAAAGCGCCGATCCATTTAGTTTATAAAGCATAGGATTGCTCGGATTATAGGATGAGGTCTCTGTCTCTACATTTTTAATAGTTAGGCCAATACCTGCTTTTGCAGTAATCCCAATATAAAAGTTTGAGGGGAGTTTATAGAGGCTAACCAAACCACCTAGTATGCCAATTCCGTAATTAGTGAAATTGGTAATCCTAGCCTGTTCATTGAAATAAGGTTCAAACTCCATAGGAATAATAGAACTATCTGCAGAAATCTGATTATATACCAGGAACCCACCTATCCCAAAAGAAAATATATTCTGTTTTTGATCTTTAAGTCCTGATCTTAACAATGTCTGATTGTATTCACCGGCATTGAAAAGGTATAAATAATCAATGCCGCCAGCAATTGATTTTATATCTTCTCTGAAGACGGTCGTATTATTTACGGAATTTTCAACATTAAATCCATCATAGATCTGAAAATAAAAATCGATAACACTTTTATTAAATATAAAGCCACCTCGAAAGTCAAAACGATCCGTATTTTCAGTGTTTTCATCCTTTAAATTAAATGCTATATCGAGAATTAGCTTTCGTGTCGCTATTCCTACACCAACACCAAACAAGTTATTCGGAATATATTTCAAGGCAGCATTATCATTAGACAATTTAAATCCCTGCGCTCTAATATCTCCGAAGAGTCTAACAGACCAGTTCCGAAGATCACGATCAATAAGTAAGGAATCTATTAGATTTGTAGTTCGGACAGAATCTGTTTTATCTAAGTTCTGAGACCAGCAAAGTGCATTAATCAGAAAAAAAAGAGGTAGTAATAATTTTCTTTTGTTAACAAAACCAATCACTGTTTTGATTTTAATTTTGAAAATTATAAATCTCCAAAAGGAACTAATGCGTTGTGGTTTGTTATTGTCATCCATTAAAAAATCTGGAATAATCTAATATTTAGAATGTCTATTAAAGATACTTAAAATAAGTCGACTCTTTTAATTATTTTATTTCTTTAAGTTCCTGTTTCAAGAATTCTAATTATAAAGATGTAGTAGGTCTATTTGCCTTCGTAATTTGTAAACTTAGACGGCTAATTTCGTCTAATCTATTGTGCTATTACTGCTTCAATTTTGAGTGGCAATATCACTGAACTATAGTATAAGAAACAGATGAAAATAGATAAAATTGGTTTTGGGGGAGGTTGTCATTGGTGCACGGAGGCCGTATTTCAATCACTTAATGGAGTTGTAAAAGTAGAGCAGGGTTGGATTTCGGCAGTTGAATCAGAGGACTTCCACGAAGCCATATTACTACATTTTAATTCTGATATCATCTCATTAGGAGAATTGATAGAAGTGCACCTTTATACTCATAATAGCACCTCCAACCACTCCATGAGAAATAAATACCGCTCTGCTGTTTATACCTTCAATAAGTTGCAGTATCAAGACGCTGCTAATATCTTAAGACTGCTACAAAAAGACTTTGAAGACCAGCTAATCACCCATGTATATGGGTTTAAAGAATTTAGAATGTCACCCGAATCTTTTCAAAATTACTACCTGAAAAACCCAGAAAAACCTTTTTGCAAAACCTACATAGACCCCAAATTGAAAATGCTTCTTAGAAGATTTCCAAAGAACTTTATAGAGCCTACTCTGACACCAATACAAATTGGGGAGGAACAAAAGATCAAAAAATAAATTGGAGTTACCTGGTTGGGATTAAAAATTCCTATTTTTGTGCCCCTGTAATATTTTCATTTGCAGAAATTGGCCTCATAGTTCAACGGATAGCCCCGATAGCTATCGGGGGAAGTTTCCTAAACTTGCAGGAAGAATAAGAGAAAGTATTTTTAAATTCGCAAATTATAATTGGCCTCATAGTTCAACGGATAGAATAGAAGTTTCCTAAACTTTAGATCCAGGTTCGATTCCTGGTGAGGCTACGGATGAGTAAAACAGGCCTTTGAGTTAGCAAAGGCTTATTTTTTTGAAATCGGATTAGAATAACCTGGTTACTTGTGGTCCGGTTCAAAAATAAAACCAACTGCATAGCAGTTGGACTTTTGTATTTTCAGTGCGAGTTGTTCTCAGGAACAGCGAAGCTATCTCCTGGTGGGGCTACTATCTTCTTTATTAGCTCGCAGTTTCCAAAATCTTACTTATATTAGTATACATGGAGTGATCTGTGGCAGACACTTCGTGGAACACCTTCTTTTTTCGCTTTAGAAAAAGCTTCATAAAGGACTTATATCGCCAACATATATGAAACTAACCTCTGAACAGGAACAACAATTAAAGCAGGTATACGAAGCTTATTGGGCCCAGTATTTGAAGGGCAATGTTAAGGCTATGGAAGACTTACTCGACAAATCCTATACCCAGGTTGGCAGTGCTGAAAGCGAGGTATTTTCGACAAAAAAGCAAGCTGTTGAATTTTTGAGGAATACGATCGATGAAGTGGCCGGAAAACTGGAAATGCGCAACCGCATCACACAAATGGAGCAGCAGGATGCAATAGTGATGTTCCATGAACGCTGCGAACTATACGCATTGGATGGAAGGCAATGGGTTTTCTATTCCAAATTCAGAGCCACGACCCTATTGACTGAAAGAAAAGATGGATGGAAAATAATACATCAGCATTCTTCTTTCCCTGATTCAAAAACCGAAGAAGGCCAGAATGTGGCCATTGATAAAATAGCCGAAGAGAACAGGGAATTGCGCGAGGCGGTAAAAAGACGTACCGTTGAATTGGAGCAAAAAAACAGGGAACTAGCGATAGAGGCATCACTGGAAAGGGTAAGGGCCCGTGCAATGGCTATGCAGAACTCCGATGAGTTATCCGAATTGGTGGATACTGTTTTTAAAGAATTGACAAAACTTGATTTGGCACTTTCCTGGTGTATGATCAATATTATTGATGAGCCCACAATGTCCAATACAGTTTGGGGAGCAAATCCGGAGATTGGGAAAGCACCTGAATCGTATCACATGTTGTTTGAAGACTATCGTTTTCATCATGAAATGTTTAAGGCGTGGAAAGAGAAAAAAGATAAATGGGTTTTTGTATTGAAAGGGGCTGAAAAAGAAATTTATGATGCCTATTTATTTACCCAAACAGAATTCAGAAGAGTACCCAAACCGGTACAGAAAGAAATGCGTGCAACAAAACAATATGTCGCTTCTTTCACCTTCAGTAATTTTGGAGGCCTGCAAACCGTTGGCGAAGAACCTTTATCTGATGAGAGCCTTGATATTCTAAGTCGTTTTGGAAAAGTGTTTGATCTTACCTATACCCGATTTAATGATCTGCAAAAAGCGGAAGCGCAGGCTCGGGAAGCACAGATAGAAGGGGCATTAGAGCGTGTAAGGTCCCGTTCGATGGGCATGCAAAAGAGTGAGGAGCTCAAAGAGGTAGTAAAGGTAATCTTTGACCAGCTCTCCCACCTGAGCATCAATGCAGAGCATGCAGGTATTGTCGTTGATTACGAACCTAAAAAGGACTTCCATTTTTGGGTCGCTGATAATCAGGACATTCCGGCTAGGATAACAGTTCCCTACCTCGATTTGGTATGGGACAGACAATTCACAGAAGCAAAAAAGAAAGGCAAGGATTTTTTTACGACACAATTGGATTTTGAAGAAAAAAATAGTTTTTATAAAAAACTACTTCCTCACATTGAAGGTATTACTAAACAGGCACAGGATTTTTATTTCAGTTGTCCCGGACTGGCCGCATCAACCGTCATAGAAAAAGACATAGGTCTCTATATTGAAAATTTTTCAGGGACACCATATACCGAGAAGGAAAATGATATCCTCAGGCGATTTGCCAAAGTTTTTCAGCAGACCTATACCCGTTTTCTCGATCTTCAAAATGCCGAAGCCCAGGCACGGGAAGCGCAAATTGAAGTGGCTTTGGAAAGGGTGCGGTCTAAGGCCATGGCCATGCACCATACGGACGAATTGACCGAGGTCCTGGGCGTGTTGTTTGATCAATTCGATTTCCTGGGGATCAACCCCGTCCTTACCCATTTAACACTGTTTGACGAAGAAAATGAAACGTTTACGCTGCGAATCACAACCGGGGGAAAGAACAGGACCATTGCCGAACAACGCATCGATGTGAATGCGGTGGAAAGCTGGAAGCAATCATTTGCAAACTGGAAAAAGAGTAAACTTCATGCCATCGATTGTATTGATTATCCACCGGAAATATTGCCTGCTGTTTGGGAGTTGCTCGATGAAGTAATGAGTGCCCTTCCAGAAGGGCAGAAACTAAGTCCTTCAGATTTCCCGGAAGGACTCTATACCACCCAGGGACATTGCAAATATGGATTTATAGGGTTCAATCATACACGAAGGGCCACCGAAGAGGAAAGGGAGATCGTGATCCGCTTTGCCAAGGAATTTGGACGCTTGTACCAGCGCTTCCTAGACATTCAAAATGCGGAAGCGCAGAATCGCGAAGCACAGATTGAAGGAGCTTTGGAAAGAGTGCGTTCCAAGACCATGGCGATGCATAATAGTGGAGATTTAGAGAATATAGTTATTTCTTTATTTGATGAAGTAATGAAATTAGGTCTGGACAAATCTATGCGCTGTGGAATTGGTATTCTTGAAGATCATGAAGGTATGGAAACCAGATCAGTGAATTCTAATTCCGATGGAACAGTAGAATTAAGGGTTGGGATGCTAAACATGACAATACATCCCATGTTGGTAGGGCTTAAAAAAGCCTGGAAAAATGGAAGCAAAAGGTATTCATATAACTATACAACAAAGGATGTTAGGAAATATTACGAGGCACTCAATAAGGAACCTGGCTATCCATTTAATGCCAATCTTGAAACATTGCCAGATCGAGAATTTCATCAAAGTTTCTTTTATTCTTCAGGGATTATTTTTGCGTTTTCTAAAAATCCGATTTCAGAAGAATCATCTAAAATACTAGCACGGTTTGCTGCTGTTTTTGGACAAACATATAGAAGATACTTAGATCTACAAAAAGCAGAAGCCCAGGCGAGGGAAGCACAAATTGAAGCAGCTTTAGAAAGGGTAAGGGCCAAATCTATGGCCATGTATAAGAGTGAAGAACTCCCGGAAACAGCACAGGTACTTTTTGAGCAATTTTCATTATTTGGAAATATGCCAGACCGAATAAGCATTGGAATCTTTAAGGAAGAAGAAAAATTGATAGAGTTATGGGCCACGGATCAAATTGGGAGTCAGCTCGATCAGAAATATAGCGGTCCGATAGATGAGGCAACAACCATTGCTAAAATGCACAAAGCATGGAAAGAGGGCAATGATTCTATAGTAGTTGATCTTTCAGGCAAAAAATTAAAAGACTGGGTACGCTATATTAAAGAAGATATGAAGATGCATATCGATGATTCCCATATTAAGGGGAGAAGGGTACAGCAGGCTGCTTTTTTCTCCAAAGGCATGCTTCTTTGCACTACAAATGAACCTGTGGCAGAAGAGATCATGCAGTTATTGGTTCGTTTTGCCAAGGTTTTTGACCAAACCTATACCCGTTTCCTTGACCTGCAAAAAGCGGAAGCCCAGGCACGAGAGGCCATTAAACAAGCATCGTTAGACAGGGTTCGTGGAGAGATTGCCAGTATGCGGTCTGCCGAAGATCTTCAGCGTATTACGCCTCTGGTATTTAATGAACTTACTTCCCTGGGAGTTCCTTTTTTTAGATGCGGAGTCTTTATTATTCATGAAAAAGAGAAAAAATTAGAAGTGTATTTATCGGCCCCGGACGGTCATTCCCTGGGAGTATTGCATCTTCCCTTTAATGTAAATTCGCTCACGCAAAACTCCGTAGAAAACTGGAAAAAAAATGAAGTATACCATCAACACTGGACAAAGGAAGATTTTGAAGAGTGGACACAATCCATGATGTCAAAAGGACAAATACAGGATGTGACCATCTATCAGGATGCGGCCGCTCCACCTGATTCTCTGGACCTTCATTTTATACCCTTTACCCAGGGAATGCTCTATGTTGGCAATGCCACACAACTGCAAGAAGGTGATATTGATCTCGTGAGATCTTTGGCAGAAGCCTTTGCAATCGCTTATGCGCGTTATGAGGATTTTACCAAACTGGAAAAGGCCAAAGAAAGTATAGAAACAACACTTACCGACTTAAAACAAACTCAACAACAATTAGTGCAGTCTGAAAAAATGGCATCACTGGGAGAACTAACCGCAGGGATTGCGCATGAGATCCAAAACCCCTTGAACTTTGTCAATAATTTCTCCGAGGTAAGCGTGGAACTCATTGAGGAGATGCATGAAGAATTAGAGAAAGGTGACCTTAAGGAAGCTTTAGCACTCGCAGATGACGTGAAACAAAATCTGGGTAAGATTACCCACCATGGTAAAAGGGCCGATGGGATCGTAAAAGGCATGTTACAGCACAGTCGCAGTAGCAGCGGGCAAAAAGAACCTACCGATATTAATGCGCTTGCAGATGAATATTTTCGGCTGGCCTATCATGGTTTAAGGGCCAAGGACAAGGCATTCAATGCCACTATGAAATCTGAATTTGACGAAAGTATAGGTGAAATCAAAATCGTTCTTCAGGATATTGGGCGCGTGATTTTGAATTTAATCACCAATGCGTTTTATGCAGTGAATGAGAAGTCCACCTCCGCCAAGGCTCGTGCCTCCGCCGAAGCTTCAGGCGACGCGCGGGTGGGGGATAAGAATTATGAACCCACCGTTTCAGTCAGCACAAAAAAAACCGGGGATCAGGTTTTGATTTCAGTCAAGGACAACGGCAATGGTATCCCTAAAAAGGTTATTGATAAAATATTCCAACCTTTTTTTACCACAAAGCCTACGGGTGAGGGTACAGGATTAGGGCTAAGCATGAGCTATGATATTGTAAAGGCGCATGGGGGAGAACTGAAAGTGGAGACAAATGAAGGTGAAGGAAGTCAATTTATTATCATATTACCTGTTTAAATTATGAATGTAAGAAACGTATTCATTAGCATGATATTTATCCTTGTCTTTGCACCTTTAAAGGCTCAGGATACGCTTTTCGTTGATCCAGGCAAATTGGATAGTTTGAAGGTGCTTGTTTTTAAACGCAATCAAAATGATAAAGAAAAAATAAGGTTACTCAATGAGTATGCCCGGATGAGTTTTTATAATCAAGAAATTATTCAGGGTTTTTCCGCAACAATAGAGGCAATTGAATTGTCGGAAAAAATTGAATTTAAAGAGGGAGAGATCATGTATCATGAGACCTTGGCCGCCTTCTTGGGCCCGGAAGATATTGTTTCATATCATCATCAAAAGGCAAGGATGCTATCCACACAATTGAATCAAAATGATTCCTTTACTGAAGTCCAGCCTCCGGATGGCTATCCGACGCCTTATAATGAAATGTCTTATAAGAAACTGTTGAAGGCATTAGAACATTTCAAGGATGTTAAGAACAAGGAAATATTGGCAGCATTATATGACCATCTTGGTTATTACTACTATACTATAAATGATATTGATCAATTTAGATTAACATTGAATAGTATCATAGAGATTTATTCAGATTTGGAAGAATTTTATCCATTATTCCTCTATTATTCTATTTTAGGAAATGTAGCTATCGAAGAAAATGATGTTTTGGAAAAGGATATCATTGAAGCCAAAATTGAAGAATTGGTAGCGTCAATGAAAAATAAAAATGAGACAGGGCCATTAAATTTTCAATTGGCAAATTATTATAGAATTAACGGGCAAAATACGATTGCTATAGAGCATTATTTGCGGTGTATTGATTTTTTTGAATCAATTAATGATTATTTTATGTTGTCGGATGTATATAGTCAAATGTACCAACTGTATTCAGGTTTAGAGATGTTCGATAGAGGAGCTGAAGCGATTGAGAATAGAGTCAAACTATTGGTGGCACATAATTTACCCGCAGATATGTTTAATGCATACAATCAGGTAATGTGGGCCATGTACGATGCTAAAAATTACGACAAAGCGCGATATTATAATCAGCTTAAAAAAAGCATATCCACGCCGCTTACTGCCGAAGATTTCGTGGCAGATAGTTATAGCCTTGAAGGTCATATTCAAATGGATAAGAAACATTATGAGGTAGCCATTTCGCTAATTGAAAAAGCTCTTGACGTATCAATTAGGTTGAAAAGAGTCGGTAATGATGAATGGGAAGCCTATCGCATATCAACTTGCTATTATAATCTTAATGACCATGAAAATGCCCTAAAGTATGCTTTGCTAAGTCAAGAAGTTTTATATGAAGACAATATCAGATTAAAAAAGCGATTAAATTTGACATTTTCTGACATTTATGACGCGCTGGGAAACGAGAACCTGGCATATAAGCATTTAAAGATCTACAAGGATCTTATCAAAGAATCAGAGGATATTGATATTGCAAACGTTCTTATGAAGGCAGAAGTTCGATCGGTGATTGATAGGAATCAAAAGGAAATTGACATACTTGAAAGAGAACAATTTATAAAAGAGCAACAAAACAAAAATCAGCGCTTATGGATCATAAGTATTGCCGGAGCTCTTTTATTTGCCTTAATACTTAGCTCTATCTTATTTCGAAATAATAAAAACAGACAAAGGGCAAATCTAATTCTTCAGCAACAAAAGGAGAAAGTTCAGGAGACTTTGGTAGCGTTAAAAGCAACACAATCCCAATTAATACAATCCGAAAAGATGGCATCTTTAGGAGAGCTCACTGCGGGAATTGCGCATGAAATTCAAAACCCACTTAATTTTGTCAATAATTTCTCTGAAGTTTCTCAGGAACTGATGAAAGAAATGTATGAGGAGATTGAGAAGGGTAATCAGAGAGAAGCGCTGGAAACAGGAAATGATATTGAGCAAAACCTTGAAAAGATACATCACCACGGGCAACGTGCCAGTGAAATTGTAATAGGCATGTTGCAGCACAGTCGCAGCAGCAGTGGACAAAAAGAGCCAACAGATATCAATGTGCTGGCAGATGAATATTTACGGCTGGCTTATCATGGTTTAAGGGCCAAGGACAAATCGTTCAACGTAACTATGGAAACGGATTTTGACGAAAGTATAAGTAAAATCAATATAGTTCCTCAGGATTTCGGAAGAGTAATTTTGAATTTAATCACCAATGCTTTTTATGCAGTTTCTGAGAGAAAACTACAACAACAGGAAGGTTATGAACCCACCGTTTCAGTCAGCACAAAAAAAACCGGGGATCAGGTTTTGATTTCAGTCAAGGACAACGGCAATGGTATCCCTAAAAAGGTGTTGGACAAAATCTTTCAACCTTTCTTTACCACCAAACCAACCGGACAGGGAACGGGATTGGGATTATCCTTATCTTATGATATTGTAAAAGCGCATGGAGGGGAACTCAATGTTAAAACTAAGGAAAATGAAGGTACGGAATTTACTATTATTTTGCCGGCATAGGTCTGGGGGTCCCGATAGCTCCTTCTCCATAGTATTACGAAGGAGAAGCTATCGGGATGAAAGTAGAGACCAAAGAAGGGGAGGGAAGTAAGTTTATTATTCATATTCCATTTGGTAAAAGCAAGTATTAATAGCTTAAGAGCGTATCGACTTAATGATATAATTCTTAACTTACCTTAAAGCTTTATACAGATTATAATAATGGACTTACTTGAACTCAAACGTTTACAAGATCCTTTAAAGGAAAAATACAGAACAAATCCGAATTCTGCTTTGATAACCTTAAGCGCTACTGCCCGCTGTGGGGAGGGGGTTACATGTAAAATTGAAACTGGACAAATGATGGCAGAGGCTGGCTTGCACCCGGCCACTGGAGGTGATGGCCTATCGGTATGTTCGGGCGATATGCTACTTGAGGCATTAGCCGCGTGTGCAGGGGTAACGCTCAAAGCGGTGGCTACATCCATCAACTTTAGTTTTCAGGATGCCTATGTGCAGGTAGAAGGCGATCTGGATTTCAGAGGCACTTTATCAGTTGACAGAGATGCTCCTGTTGGCTTTAGGGATATTAGGTTGCGTTTTCAGCTCGATACTGTAGAACCCCCTGAAAAGATCAAAACGCTGATCAAATTAACGGAACGATATTGTGTGGTCTACCAGACCCTGATCAAAGAGAATGCCATCAGTGTTTCAATAAATAAGTCTTAAAGAAAAATCTTTCAACCCTTCTTTACAACCAAACCCACGAGGCAGGGAACGGGATTGGGATTATCCTTATCTTATGATATTGCCAAAGCGCATGGAGGGGAGCTGAAGGTAGAAACAAAGGAAAACGAAGGATCAGCATTCAATATTTATTTGCCCTTGTAAATTAAAGTAGTTTACCAAATGACAAAAAGCAAAATAGCGATATCACTATGTTTATTTATCATTAATACTATCGTTGCACAAAACCAGCCTATTGTAGATAGTTTAAAAACGATAATAAATCTGCAAAAACAAGATACCATTCAAGTGAATGCATTAGCTTATTTGGCCTATGAACAAACACAATTAGATTCAACGATAAAATACGCACGGCAAGGCCTGCGGCTCGCACAAAAATTAAATTATAAAAAGGGCGAAGCTGATTGCTTTTTTGTTATGGGAAGATCCAACGGTGATTTCAACTGGAATATAAAACAACGTCTGACGGCTTTAAGTATTTATGAGGACATACGAAATAACACCGGCATTGCATTCTCACATTTGTCTTTACAAGGAGCTTATAGGGAAGCACTTGATTACCAGAATGCATTAAAGCATGGAATTGTAGGTGAACAAATAGCTGAAGCGAATAATGTGAAGGGGGTATTTGTATTTGCGGGTCACCGGCTTGCTCCTTTATTTTCAGCGGAAATCAGTCAAACATATTTGCTTATGAATAAACTTGATTCTGCTTTGTTATATGCCCATAAATCTATAGACCAGAATGAACTTTTTAATGGCTCAAAATGGGGTTTTCCATTTTATCTTTTGGCAATAATTGAAACCAGGCAGCAAAATTATACCTCCGCCCTACAAAATTTCCGGTCGTCAATTTCACTATCAATCCGGAATGGATTTCCGCATGATACCTTACAGATATATTCCGGTATGTCAACACTATTTAACAAGACAGAACAGTTAGATTCAGCCATTTTTTATGCACAAAAAGTTAGCCGGTCAGGTTATAATCAGACGGAACTAAAAAATATGGCAGAAGCGCTGACTAATCTTGCGCATGGATACAAATTAAAAGGAAATAAGGATAGCCTATTGAAATATATGGAACTGAGCCATAATTTTAAGGATAGTATTTATAGCAAAGCAAAAAATCAGGAGTTACAAAATATTACTTTCAATGATCAATTGAAACGACAGGAAATTAAAGAGACGCAGCTTAAATATAAAAGCAAAGTGCAGCTATTTGCATTGGCCTTGGGTTTGTTTGTTGTAGTATTGATTGCAGGCATACTTTGGCGTAACAATCTTCACCGAAAAAAAGCCTACGCACTATTACAAACACAAAAGCAGGAAACCGATCTTCAAAAAGTAAAAGTTGAACAGGCATTTGATGAATTAAAATCCACACAGGCACAATTGATACAATCCGAAAAGATGGCGTCACTCGGTGAACTCACTGCCGGTATAGCCCATGAGATTAAAAACCCCCTGAATTTTGTGAACAATTTCTCGGAGGTGAGTAACGAACTGATCGTTGAGATGAACGAAGAAATAGAGAAAGGAGATCTGAAAGAAGCGAAAGCAATCGCGGACGACATCAAACAAAATCTGGAAAAAATAAATCACCACGGTAAACGGGCCGATTCTATTGTAAAAGGCATGCTACAACACAGCCGCAGCAGTAGTGGTGTAAAAGAGCCCACCGATATCAATGCACTCTGCGATGAGTACCTACGCCTGGCCTATCATGGCCTACGAGCCAAGGACAAGAGTTTTAATGCGAAGTTTGAAACTACTTTTGAAGAAGGTATTGGTAAGGTGAATGTCATTCCACAAGATATTGGAAGAGTGATTTTGAATTTAATCACCAATGCATTCTATGTTGTCACTGAACGGAACAAACTCGAACAAAAGGGTTATGAACCTAAGGTAACGGTATCCACAAAAAAAGAAAATGATAAAGTTATTGTTACAGTACAGGACAACGGCAACGGCATTCCCGATTCGGTCAAGAAAAAGATCTTTCAACCTTTTTTCACGACCAAACCTGTGGGGCAGGGAACAGGATTGGGGTTGAGTATGAGCTATGACATCGTGACCAAAGGGCATGGAGGCGTATTAAAGGCAGCTTCCAAAGAAAGGGAAGGAACCACCTTTACCGTGGTCTTACCCATTACAAAGGAAAATAAGAAACCTAAAAAATAAATGCGAATAAACAATAAACCATTAGACCTATGAAAATTTTAGTAGTAGACGACGAACGAGACGTACAATTGTTGTTTCAGCAACGATTCCGAAAAGAGATCCGGAAAAACGAACTTACATTTGTCTTTGCCTTTTCAGGGGAAGAGGCACTTACCTATTTAGGGGAGCACAATCATGAGGCTGTGCTCATCTTGTCGGATATTAACATGCCGGGAATGAGTGGCTTAGAGCTTCTGGAACAAATAAAGAAGAATTACGTAAAGCCCCCGCCAGTGGTTATGATGATTACGGCATATGGAGACAAGGAAAACTATGATACGGCCATGAAACTGGGGGCGGATGATTTCCTCACCAAACCGGTAGAATTTGGTATCTTAAAGGAAAAATTAAAAGCAATACTGTAATGGCTAAAATATTGGTGGTAGATGATGAGACCGATCTGGAAGTCCTCATCAAACAAAAATTTCGAAAACAAATACGGCAAAACGAATACGAGTTTGTTTTTGCCATCAATGGGATAGACGCCCTGGAGAAATTGGACACCCATCCCAATACGGACCTGGTGCTGAGCGACATTAATATGCCGGAAATGGACGGGCTTACTTTACTTACTAAACTCAACGAATTAAACCCACTATTAAAATCGGTGATGGTATCGGCCTATGGCGATATGGAAAACATCCGTACAGCCATGAATCGTGGAGCGTATGACTTTATTACCAAGCCCATCAATTTTGAAGACCTCACCATTACAGTGGAGAAGACCTTAAAACATGTACGGCAACTTCGGGAGACTCTAAAGGCAGTGCGGGAGAACAATATCCTAAAAATGTATGTGGATGAAAACGTACTGAGCTTTATGGACAGCAAGGAATATGAAGCTACAATTATGACCAATGAAAACATTGAGGCCACGGTGATGTTCATAGATGTTTGTGGCTTTACGGCTATCAGTGAGAGCACCGCGGCCGACGTGGTGGTGAATATGCTGAACACTTACTTCGATATTATGGTGAAGGAAATTATTGCCCAGGAAGGATATGTAGACAAGTTTATCGGCGATGCCATTATGGCTGTGTTTAGAGGGGAATATCATTTGGACCGGGCCATTGATGTTGCTTTAGCTGTACGTCAAAAAATCGGTAACCTTCCGAAACCTGAGGGAATTTCGAATTATACTCCGAAAGTATCTATCGGCATCAAAAGCGGTGAGATGGTCTCCGGGAACATTGGCTCATCGAGTTTAAAAAGGTTGGACTATACGGTAATCGGGGACACAGTGAATATTGCGGCCCGCTTACAGGATGCCGCCAAAGAAAACCAAATCATTATTTCTGAAGGTTGTTATGAGGGTGTTAAGGAATCTTTTCGCTGTAAAAAAGTGGGTAGTATTAGCATGAAAAATAAGGCAGCCCCGCTTACGGTGTATGAAGTTCTGGAATAGCCTATAAAATTAAATAATACCGGTTTAAACGACAGAGATAAAGGATAATTTCAATTTCCCAAATCTTCTTTACCTTAGCACCAAAGAAAAATTCCTTATGGAAAAACCAAAGGTCAAAAACGTATTTATACAGGGTGCAATAACTCCTGAATTTATAGCTGAGGCCATTGCTAAACACCAAACCAAGACTCAGATTGGTGCCCATGATATATTTTTGGGACAGGTACGGGCAGACCAAATTGAAGGAAAAAAGGTTGAGGCTATTGAGTATTCTGCTTATGAAGAAATGGCTAACCTAAAATTTCATGAGATCAGGGAGGCTGCTTTTAAACGCTTTGACTTAAGTTGCATGCATATTTACCACAGCACGGGTATTGTTAAGACAGGCGAAATATGCTTGTTTGTATTTGTTTCCTCGCCTCACCGAAAAGAGGTGTTTGAAGCTTTGCATCATGTGGTTGAGGAAATTAAAAAGCAGGTTCCTGTTTTTGGTAAAGAGCTATTTGAGGACGATTCTTACCAATGGAAAGTAAACAGCTAAAGATGGTAGATATTACACATAAAAAAAATACACTTAGAACTGCTGTTGCCCAGGCAATTGTTCACGTAAGTTCTAAAGATACCATTGAGGCCATTCTTAACAAAACGGTACCCAAAGGTGATGTGTTTGCAATGAGCAAGGCAGCAGGTTTATTAGGGGTAAAGAAGACCTCTGACCTGTTACCCGACTGCCACCCTTTGCCCATTGAGTATACAGATATAGATTATGAAGTAGAAGGCCATCAGATTAAAATATTGATTACCGTAAAGACTAATTATAAGACAGGTGTTGAGGTTGAAGCCATGCACGGGGCCAGTATTGTGGCACTGAATATGTATGACATGCTTAAACCAATAGATAAGGGAATTGAAATAAGTTCTATAAAACTACTCCAAAAAACAGGGGGTAAATCTGACATCAAGAATACTTAGAAAGAACTTATTTTCTTACTGCCCAGATTTCATACATGGGTCCACCCTTGCTGTTTTTCCCTTTATGATGCCAGTCATCACCTTTTATTTCATAAGTGAAATTAAGTTTTGCACCTACCCTGGCATTATCACGGGAAAAAAATTGGATATTTTCAGAATAAATCCCATCCTTTGAAGTGTATGTTCCGCCTCCCGTACCGGAAAATTTAAAAGTTTCCGTATCATAGGCAATCCATTGAAAATGTCCATCCGATAAAAACTTCATTGTTTTTCGAGAATTACTTTCTCCGCGTCTTTCCTGCCCTTCATCGGGGCCACGTGTTGCAAAAAGCCACTTGCCATCCAATGGCTGCTTGAATTCAGGGTCTTTCTTAAAGGTTAGATTACTATCCCCAATTAATACCAAACCTTCTTCAACAATTTCTACAGGTAATTCTAAAGATGTGGTAGTATCCTCCTCATAACTAGAATTAAATTCAAGTTTCACAGTTAAGACATCATTCTCTAATTTATAAAAACCACCAACGGTTTTAACAAAGCCTGCGGGCGATTCTGAATAAATTGTATGAATAAAATAAGCGTTGTCTATTTTTAGTTCATGAGTAAGGCTGAGCCCGTTAAGACTGTCCTGGGCATGATATACTCCGGGAGAGATCTGAGCCTGTATACTTGCCAAAGAAAATACCGAAAAGAAGATAATAATCCATTTCATAATTGATTCTTTTAAGGTTTAAAAATACGGATAATTCCTTTGTAATGAGTAGTTTGTCTCAATTTGAAAAAAAACATTTAAAAATTTTGAGAAGGCAGGTGCTTTAACATTTCTACCGTGGTATTTTCAAGGTCGAACTGCGGTTCCCATCCCCAATCTTCTTTTGCTTTAGAATCATCGATGCTTCTTGGCCAGGATTCTGCGATTGATTGTCTGAAATCGGGATTATAAGATATTTTGAAATTTGGGATGTGTTTTTTTATGTTAGCGCTGATATCGGCTGGTGAAAAACTCATTGCCGCCAGATTGTAAGAGGATCTCACAGTTATTTTTTCAGGATTACAATCCATAAGTTTAATTGTAGCCCTGATAGCATCGTCCATAAACATCATGGGAAGTTTTACATCCTCACTCAGAAAACAAGAATAGCTACCCTTCTCAAGGGCCTCGTGGTAAATTTCAATAGCATAATCGGTAGTACCTCCCCCGGGCAGGGTTTTCCAACTAATTAGCCCCGGATACCTTACACTTCTTACATCTACCCCAAATTTATGGTAGTAATAGGAACACCATCTTTCACCAGATTGTTTGCTTATACCGTAAACAGTACTGGGCTCCATTACGGTACTTTGAGGAGTATTGTCTTTTGAGGTGTTTGGGCCAAATACAGCTATACTGGAAGGCCAGAAAATTTTTCCAATTTTTCTTTCTTTGGCCAGGTTTAGTACGTTGAAAAGTGAATTCATATTTAAATTCCATGCCCTTTCAGGAAACTTTTCAGCTGTTGCACTCAACATAGCGGCCATTAAATATACTTCCTCAATTTCATGATACATTACGACATCCTCTATGGCTTCATAATTGGTGGCATCAAGTAATTCAAATGGCCCGGAGTTCATCAAACTTTCGCTGCCTTCTCGAATATCACTGGCAACAACTTGTTCATTGCCGTACAATTCTCGTAAGGCCAGGGTCAGTTCTGTACCAATCTGCCCACAGGCTCCTAAAATAAGGATGGATTTTTGCATAGATAGGGAGTAAATATAATTCCTTGGTAAAGATAGCTTTTATTAAAATTTGTACATTCGTCCTATGAGAAAATTGTTTGTTTTTGGGTTAACATTCTTACTATTGTTTTCCTGTGGCAACAATCAAAGGACCGAACAGAGTATTGAGACAGTGGAGCTGGAATTTGATGTTCAGAAACTACCAAAAAAATCAATATTAAATAGCGGCGCCAAAACAATACTTGAGACATGGGCGGAATTTAATGACCTGGATATCGCTTTTGATGGACTTTACGCTGTTGAAAATTATGAAGAACTTATTCTGCTCATTGATGAGTTTATAGAAAAACAAAATGCACTGGCTGTTTCCACATACCCTGAAACTTTTGATAAACCACAGGTAAAAAGTCGGCAGAAAGTTTTTAAAACTTATATTTTAAAAGTAAAGGCAACCCTTGAATACCGTAAGAATCCATTGGAATCAACTATAGAAATGGTCAATGCATTTAATGACCTCCGCAATCAATTCAATGTTATGGTAAATTATAATATTGACACAAAAATGATTTTAGATGAATAAACTAATAGTGATTATTTTAATGTTATGTACCGGGCAATTGATTGCTCAGGGAGACGAGAGGAAGGCAGTAAATGAACTGATTAATACATGGCATAAGGCGGCATCTGAAGCCGATTTTGAAACCTATTTTGGGATTCTTGCCGATGACGGAGTTTTTATAGGAACCGATGCGTCAGAAAATTGGCAAAATGATGATTTCAGGGCATTTTCAAAACCCTATTTTGATCGTGGCAAGGCCTGGAGCTTTACTACTATTGAACGAAATATTTACATTAATGAATCTGCAAATTTTGCCTGGTTTGATGAATTATTGGATACCCGAATGGAAATTTGCAGAGGATCTGGTGTGCTTTCCAAAGAAGATGGGAAATGGAGAATAAAACACTATGTGCTTTCCATTACTATTCCTAACGAAGACGTAGATGTAGTTAGTGCTATAAAGAAGGAAAAAGACAGCTTATTCATGTTAAATAAGAAACTCCGCTAGCAGTTGGGTTTATAGTGTGGTTAGGTATTGAATTATTATATTATGAAAATGAACAGAATCTTTCTCCCTTTTATTTTTCTATTTATCTTATCAATGGGTTGCAGAACGGAACCCAGGGAGCAGCAAATAGATTATTATGCCTCGCCATTATTTGTAGATGTTCAAATGCAAGGCTTGTTTGAAGATTCCAAGACTTTTGTAGATCTTGTTCCAAGGGATTCTTATTACGCACTAAATAGGAAATATGAGAAGCAAAGACAAGATGAGAATTTTGATCTTAAAGCTTTTGTTGCGGAAAATTTTAGCGATAAGTCTACGGCCACACTGACCTTTACAACAGATACAACCCATACTATGTATGAACATATTAGTAGTATCTGGGGCAAATTAACCAGGGGACCGGATTCTGTAATTCCTTATTCCTCCAGGATATCTTTGCCTTATGAATACGTCGTGCCCGGAGGGAGATTTAAGGAGATTTATTATTGGGACAGTTATTTTACCATAGAGGGTTTGCTAGTAGATAATCAGGAAGGTATTGCCAGGAATATGGTTGATAACTTTGCTTATTTAATAGATACCCTGGGCTTTATCCCCAATGGTACCAGGAACTATTATTTGAGCCGTTCACAGCCGCCTTTCTTTACACTCATGGCTACCGCATTAGCTCGTAAAGACAGTATGCTTTTAGTAGAATATTTACCAATGATTGAGAAAGAGTATGATTTTTGGATGGACGGTAAAGATGTTATAAAGGAGCCATATGAGGCTAACAAGTATGTGGTTAAAGTAGGGGATGATTCATTCCTCAATCGCTATTGGGACAGTAGTGTTACACCACGCCCGGAAAGCTACAAAGAAGATTATCATTTAGCGGATGACCTTTCAACGGAAAAGGAGAAAACAGATCTGTATGTTAATTTAAGAGCGGGAGCGACTTCCGGCTGGGATTTTAGTAGCCGTTGGTTTGCCGAGGAAGATTCCTTTGAGTCAACTAATACGGCAAATATATTGCCTGTAGATCTCAACTGCCTGCTTTATTTTATGGAGAATCAAATAGCTAAAGTCTATAATTTAAAAGGGGATAAGCAAGCTGAATCCCTGTATCGGAAAATGGCACTGAAGCGGAAAGAATTAATTCAGGAAACCTTTTGGGTTGAAGAGGAACAATTTTTTATGGATTTTGAGTTTAAAACGAAAAGTAACACAGACGAATTTACATTAGCAGCTACTTTTCCTTTGTTCTTTAATATTGCAACAAGAGAACAGGCAGAAGCGGTAAAAGAAAAATTAATTACTGAATTTTTAAAGGATGGAGGTCTTCTTACTACTTTAAAAAATACAGGGCAACAATGGGATGCACCAAACGGGTGGGCGCCATTGCATTGGATGGCTGTACATGGGCTGCTTAACTATGGGTATAAGGCAGAAGCATTGGATATTATGAAGAGGTGGCTGTCTATTAATGAAAGAGTTTATAAAAATACCGGAAAGATGATGGAAAAGTATAATGTGGAGGACACAAGTTTACTCTCCGGTGGAGGTGAATACGAGACTCAGGACGGATTTGGCTGGACCAACGGGGTGGCATTGGGATTTAAGGCTTTAGTGGATCAAATGGAAGCGCAGTAAAGTTTTGTAGTTGGTGCATCTACATCGCATAGGGCATATAATTAGGCCCGGAATAGCCTTATTTATAGTGTAAACCTTCCTCTTATTCCCCAATAAATTAAGTTGTTGACGGACTCATTTAGAGAAGGATTAATTACCCATTGCAAATCGGGGGTAATTGCCAGATGTTCTGTTAAATTAAATCTATAATAAACTTCAAATGAATACTGGTCCCGGAGACCAGTTGGTTTTGCCCAGTTAAATCCAATATTTAGGATATCGTGACTTTTAAATCTGAATCCATTTCCAAAAGCAACATATTTTTCGGCAAGCGTATTAGTTCCTTTTCCATTTGAAAAACCAGCTCTAAAAAATGGAATGTATTTCTCTTTGAAATACCAATGTGATGAAAAAGAAACGCCCTGTCCCGTATCAATTCCATTTGTTGAATCAGAGTTCCAGTATGTTAAACTTATACGTTTAAAATATCTTTCAGAATATGATTTAACATATCCTACCTCGATCGATTTAAATAAATTTCCTTCAAAAAATTGATTGCCGACATTCAAAAAATCACCCTCATTAAAAGGATCACCAAGTACATCAAAAACACCTCCCATAACATAAATATCTTTTTTCGTTGTTGGGAGAATACTAACCACGGCACCCATACCCTGATTCGGCCAATTAGCTGTTGGAGAAGAAGAAAACCCGTAACCAAAGAAATTAGTAAAAGGATTAATCATTCCATAAAAATTGAAATAATTAGTAGGGTCCAGTTTTCCAATAGCAAATTTCAGCTGTTCTTTGAACAATGTTTGCTGATAATAAAATTCAGAAATACGAAAAGAAAAACTATTAACCTTTGTTGCAGGCAACAATATTGAACCTGTTTCAAACCCTAATAACATTGGCGGAATTCCAGAGCCTATGGTATGTCTTGTTTCAAATTTTATTGAAAAAGTTCCTGTATTTCCAGATTTCTTTCCAATTGGAGACCAACTAATAGGAATATCTAATATTCCACCGCCCGAACTGGTTTGGCTGGAATCGGTAATACCAGATGATGCCCCCAGATAAACGATGGTATAGTTTATTCCGAACTCCAAATCGGTTTTATTATTTATTTTTTTCTTGGTTTCAAACCAGGGCTTGAAAACCCGAATTGGAATTCTGAAATAAGATTCTTTAACCTGATTTTCAAATACTAACTGAGCCTCTATGCTTGTGGGACCACCTAATTCGTTTTTACCCTTGTATCCCGAATAAGTGGAATCGGTCAGTATTCCAAATCCAGAACTGGTTGAATCAGGAATCTTCTGCCCAAAAACATTGATAAGTGTAAACACTAAGAGCGCAAGAGAAATAAAGAATTTTCTTTTCATTTCAATAATATAAAATAAGTGAAATAAAAAGTTACTTCCCTTATTTTATTTAAAGTCTATCTAGTTTAATATTTCATCAAACCTGGATAATTCTATCTTAATATTAGCATTATATTTTTTATCAACTGCTTTAGAATCTTCAATAAGTTGTTCAAACTCTGTTTTCATACTTTGTGTTACCGGACCCTCAGAATGATCTAGTATTCCGCTCATGAAAGACATCTTAAATAATATGGTTGCAGGTAAATTAATTACTTCAGCCAAAGTTCTGCCCGTAGACACATAACTAGCTTCATAATCTGTTACCAGAGCAGTAATCATTTCAGCCTGACGTTCTGCCTTTTTAATTTTACCCGAACTAGCTCCTTTGGTTTTGAATGCCTCAATTTTTGAAGCGATCTCCTCTTTAATTTTCAGCGCAGTAATAACATTTTGTGTTGAACTTTCTGCAGCATTGTACAATTCCAGCCAGAATGAATATTTAGCTTCTGCTTGTGCCTGAGTATAGGACTCTTTTGGATTCATAAACACTTTGAATGATTGTGTTTCAACAACGCCATCTACGGTTAATCTGGCCTGGTATTCACCGGGAGGGACAATTGGTGATATTGCAGTTGGAGGCCTATTAGGAACTGATGTAACCCGGTTAATGCGCATATCCCAAACAAATTTATTGAGTCCCGAATTAAAATTTTCATTAGATGCATAGTTCAGGGCCATTACTTCCTTGTTATAGTTTCGGATTAGGTTTCCATCTTTGTTAAGGATTTCTACGGTAATTTCTTGGGGTTCTTTGGTTAATTTATAATACAATACAGCCCCAAGTGATTTAGGGTCTCCAGCATCAATAAACTTGCGTTTCCTCTCTCCATTTACAGGTTTGAATCCTAATTCGTAATAAGTTAAACCCGGACGCATATTTTGAACAAAATAATTTTTCTTAACTCCAGGGTCACCACCTGGTAAATAATCCATCCACCAGTTGTAGCCAAATCGGATATGATCTGAGATAGAATAAAGGTGAATCTTCTTGGAAGCTATGGCTGTACTACTTTCTCGTAATGGTGTGATATCATCCATAATCCAGAAACCACGACCGTTAGTTGCTATGACCAGATCTGCATCTTTTATCTTTATGTCAACGACCGGTACTGCGGGTAAATTGGCCTTGAGTTTGTCCCAACTTTGGCCATCGTTTAAGGAATAGTAGATTCCGGTTTCTGTTCCTGCAAATAGTAAACCTTTACGTCCCTTATCCTCCCGGACTGTTCGTGTTATTTGATCTTGAGGGAAATTTGAAGATAAATTTGTCCAGGTTTTACCATAATCCGCTGTTTTATATAGATAAGGGCTGTAATCGTTATAGGTATTGAAATTCGATATGGCTACATATGCGGTAGCGGGATCATGCGGTGAGGGCTCAATTTCGTATACCTGCGAATATTCTGGGCAATCGGTAATTGAAATATCTTCCCAGTTCTTCCCCCCATCTTTTGTAATATATATTTTTCCGTCATCTGAACCTATCCAAATCAAACCTTCTTGCAATGGTGATTCATCCATTCGCTTAATAGTGCTATAAATTTCCTGTCCGAAGTATTCGGATAGCCAAGGTGTTCCGGTAATTTTCTGACGTTCTTTGATATTATTTGTCAGGTCCGGGCTTATAACCTCCCAATTTAATCCTTCATCGGTGGACTTGAACAGTACATTGCCGCCTAGGTATATGGTTTTGGAATCATGAGGCGATAAAAAGTATGCCAGGTCCCAGTTAAAACGGTATTTAAGATCGTAGCCATTTAATCCAAATAATGGTACTGGCCATACCGATCGCACTTCATTTTGTCCTGTTGCCAGGTTGTTCACTGTAAAAGGGGCTCCACTACCCATGGGAGCACCACCGGATATATTGTATACAATGTTTAAATCATCAGGATTTGGAATAACGCTACTTATTTCGCCATTACCAATTATAGTTGTTTCATAGCCTGAGATTCCTCCCCATCGCGAAGCACTTGGAATCTTGTAGGCTAAAACATCCTGGCCACTACCATATACATTATAGGGAAAATCATTATCTACATTTACGCGATAAAATTGAGAGTTTTTTTGAGTATACTGGCCCGACCATGTTTTACCTCCTGTAATACTTACCTGACATCCACCATCATTGGAGCCAATCATCCTCATTGGATCTTTAGGGCAAATCCAAATGTCGTGAAAATCATCTTTTATACCAGGCTCTAAAATCCAGGTTTTACCTCCATCCTTAGACATAAACATACGGTTATTAGGAGACCACAATTCGTTAGCATCGTGAGGGCTCGCATAAATGTGACTGTAGTAGAAGGGACGACCTATGATTTGGAAAAAGTCTGAAACAAATTCCCAATTTTCACCTAGATCGTTTGAAACATATAAACCCGGTTTGGTTTCAGAATCAACTAATGCATATACTTTTTTGCTATCAGCTGCCGACATTGTAACGCCAGCCCTTCCTCGCCCTCCGGGTGGTAAGCCTTCGTTATAGGTGATTTCTTTCCAAGAATCACCACCATCGGTGGATTTCCATATGCCGGATTCAGGACCACCAGTTTTTGGCCCCCAGGCTTTACGCTCAAATTCCCACATCACAGCGAAGAGTTCATCTGGATTCGAAGGATTCATCACCAAATCAATTGCGCCTGCGGTCTCACTTTTATAAAGCACTTTTTTCCAGGTTTTCCCCCCGTCTTTCGTCCGGAATACACCTCTTTCCGGGTTAGGCCCAAAAGCACTACCAAAAGCAGCAACAAAGACAATATCAGGATTGGTAGGATGAACGCGTACTTGTGAAATATGTTTGGTTTCTTTTAAACCCGCATTAGTCCAGGTCTCACCGTTATTTATTGTTTTATAAACGCCATCTCCCCAGCTAACATTACTACGCATCTGCGGCTCTCCGGTACCAACATAAGCAATGTCAGGGTTAGATTCGGAAAATTCCATTGCTCCAATACTACCATATTTGAAATCTTTATCACCAACAGGTTCCCAATATAAACCGGCATCTTCAGTTTTCCATAATCCATTACTGGCTCCGTGGTAAAATGTGTTGGGTTCTGCTGGGTGTCCGATAACAACGGATCCTCGATTCCCAATAATAGGCCCGATAAAACGCCATTGCAGTGCGTCCATGTTTTCATTTACCTGGGCATTAAGAAGATTTGGTGCAAATGCAATCAGAATAACAATTAAGTATAATCCTTCCTTCAAATAGTTTAAGATTGTTTTTCTCATATGCCTCTAGTAATAAATAATTGGTTCAGAATATAAAAATAGTGAAGTTAAAATAATTTTGGAGTACTGTGAAAGTTTGACGAAATTTCAAGACTTATTAGGTAGTAGTTTTCAGAAAACAGTTATTTAGTATCATGGCCAAGTCGTTACTTTTCATACCAGACATTTCTGGTTTTACCAAATTCGTACAGACCACTGAAGCAGCACATAGTCAGCATGTTATTGCGGAATTATTGGAGGTGCTTATAGAGGCCAATACGGAGGAGCTGCAGCTGGCCGAGGTTGAAGGAGACGCGCTTTTTTTCTATCGCGAAGGAGAACTCCTTTCACAGGAAAAATTGCTCGCCCAGATTGAAACCATGTTTACGGCATTTACGGGGCATCTCAAACTTTTAGAAAAGAATAGAATATGCCCGTGTAATGCCTGTGCAACAGCTCCAAAACTGGAATTAAAAATTGTTGCACACTGTGGAGACATAGAATTTCTACAGGTACAGGGCAATAGAAAACCTTTTGGCAAACAGGTAATAGAAGCGCATAGGTTACTTAAGAATTCTGTTGAAAGTGATAATTATGTGCTAATAAGCAAAGAACTATCTTCTGATATTGAGCTTCCTATTTATTATTACAGTAAAGTGTTCAGATTTAAACAAGGTAAGGACACTTATGACCAAAAAGAAGTTGAATATATATATTCTTTAATTGATAGTAGCAAACTAAATATAATTGAGTATTCCACAGCCAAGGAGGTAGTATTAGATAAACCGCCCGGCATTGTTTTAGACAGAGATTTTGCAGTAGCTGCTGAATCTCTTATGGAGTATATTACCAACCTTTCATATCGACATCTTTGGGTTCATGGAGTGGATAAATTTGAGTATAATGAAAATGAAGTTACCAGACTAGGTTCAGAACACGTCTGTGTAATTAATAATAAGCATTTGAACTTTGTGGCGGTAAAGAAAAAAGTTAAGCCGGGAAAATTTGTTTATGGTGAAATGACTAAGAGTATTCCCATTGCAGATACAGTATATCAATTTTATACTATAAGTCCAATTTCAGAAAATTCCAGCAACTTGAAAATAGAATTATATTGGGAAACTAAATCTTTATTAAAGAAACTACTAATAACACTCTTTGCTAAAAGAGTGTTGGTGAAGAACACGAAAAATGGCTTAGATTTATTGTTTAAACTAACTGAAGAAAGGCGGGCTATGATCTCGTCTTAATAAACTACTATTTATTATCCCTTATTTCATAGTATTAAAAAAGCGGGCAACAATAGCCCGCTTTAATGTTATTCTCGTCAGATTACCTTAATTCTGTTTTTCCGCAGGTTCAACCTTCCTCGATTCCAGTGCCTGCTTGCTTAGGCTTGCAAGACTAAAATTAGGAGCAATTTTTAATGCTTCGTCAATGGTCGCAATGGCCAGATCTATATCATCCTTATTCATATTGTATTGAACAAGACCTTTTAAATGATAAAAGGCTGCTTTTAGAGGTACTTCATATGGCTGCTGTCTTTCATAGAAAGCGTATTTCATATCATCTTTGGAGTTAAGGATACCATATTCTATGTTGACGTTAGCTCCTGTATTATCCCCTGTCTGAATCATTAGGTCTGAAAGTTCATAGGCCAAATAGGGACTGGGTTGCCTGGAATACAATGCCTCAAACTGTTCAAGGGCTCTTTTTGGTTGGTTCAAAGCTTTTAAGGAAATAGCCTTTACCTGTATGGCAAGATCGGAATCTGTATCAATCTTTTCAATGCCAATGGTATTTAAAGCCTGCAGATGCTGATTGTTATTGGCATAAACATATGCAAGGGTATCCCTCCTTTCAACGGAAGGAGAAAGTACATTTAAATGAGTCAAAGCATTGATTATACCACTTATATCCGACTGTTTTCTCATTTCCATATAATATGCCTCATAATGCTTTTGAAGCTCTGAGTTGGTTTGTGAGTAACCCCCGTAAATGTATCCTAAACCAGTAATAAGAATAAATATAAACTTCTTCATTATCGTATAAATTTTGTGCGGCAAAACTAATACATTTTTTTTGGTCTTTACCTAAGGAAACTCTTAAAAGTCAATAAGATGGAATTTTTTTATGAATAACAATTTTTATTTGACCCTTTCGGTGTCATTTTTTTCGTCCGGTTTCCGTATTAGCAGGCACTTATAAAAAAAGGATGCCCAAGGCATCCTTTTAATATGGTGGTCTTTAGTTCTGAATTACTTATGCCAGGGTTAGTTCTTCTTCTTTTTTGGTATAAGAATTTAATAACCAGGCATAAAATGCAAGACTCCTGTTATCCTTGTCTATACAAGATTTTAGAAATTCACACAAATTATTAAAAAACAGATTTGTGTATAATGTAGGTAGTCTCAAATTGATTTTTTTAGGATCATAATCCTTTTCATTCATTACAATATCCATTGCTATTCTTTTCCTGTGATAATCAATAAACACATCTGTGGCATTGTAATGATTCTTGACAATTGCCTTGTGCAGGCTCTGAAAGTTTTTGGTCATCTTACATTTTGCACAACTTCGGGAGATGAGACTTTCCAGTTCCATTAAAATCCTCCCCTTTAATTTTGTATTTTCCATGACATTTTAGGATTTAATGTTTATATAAAGATACGGATTATCGATAAAAAGCTGAAAATCAACGCTATAAATTAACCTTTTATCGATGTTTTTGTTGTAAAAGTGCTGGTAGTTGTTGTGAAATGCTAGTTTATTCCGGTATAGAAGAAAACATTATTATTAAGAAAATTCCTACTAATGACAATTTTTCCACTTTTTTTAGATTCAGGGTTCAAATATTGAGGTTTGGGAAGCATATTTTTAGCTGCCATTTCGCAATAATATTCTCTTTTCAAAGGGTGTTCCGGATAGACACCGTTAAAGATTTGGTTCCACCAATTGTTTTCAGTCACTGTTTTTATAAGATGAATACAATCATCTAAATGTATTAGGTTAACAGGGTCATCCCCATTGGTCAATCCTTCTTTACCGGATAGCATGGTAACCGGATGTCTGTCTGGTCCTATAAGACCACCAAATCTAAGGATGGTAGTTTGAAGCGATTTGTCGTTTTGAAAAACCTTTTCAGCCTCCAATAATTGCCGGCCAGATTCAGTTACAGGCATGGGAAGTGTGTCCTCTGTTACCTCACCCTCAACAGCTCCATATACCGAAGTACTACTCACAAATACTATTTTTTTTACGCTTGATTTTCGTATCTCATTGAGCAAAAGATTCATTTTGAGAACATAGTTCTCTTTGTTGTTAGCCCGGAATCTGGGAGGTACATTTAATATAAGGGTATCAAGCTGGTCCAGAAATTCTGTAATTGAGCCTGTAACGCTTTCCTCACCTAAAATAACCATAAAGGGCTTTATTCCTTCCTGCTCTAAGGTATCCAGTTTATTCTTATTGGTAGTACTTCCATGTACATTATAGCCGGCTTGAATCAGAGATTTGGCCAGAGGTAACCCAAGCCATCCGCATCCCATAATTCCTATAGTATTTTTCAAAATCTAATCGTTTTAATCAATAAAACAGCATCATTAAGTACAAAGGGCATAGGAATGGTTGCTTCCGGTCTTTCGGGTATAGTAAATGAAGGATTATCTAATAGATCATTAGAGGACTCGTATAAGGTTAGTTCTAAATGTTCGTCCTTAGGAAAGCTTAGCTGTAATTCTGTATAATCATTATTACTTATGAAATGTGTAATTAATTTACCTCCCTTCCTATTTTTAAGATAGTAATCGGATAATGTAACATTGTTCACTTTCGCCTCTAAAATATCTAATTCATTTATATAGATCTCCAACCGATTAACGTCTCGTTGTGGGGTAATACATAGCTCTAACATACGTTTATTTCCAATAATCGTATCAACCTCAACCTCAATATTTGGCGGCAAAATATCTTTAATTGGGGCGTTGGCCATATAGGTAAATCCGGTAGCGTATTTACTACTTATATCAAAAGCTGCAAGACTATCCGGCCTTTTTTTGGTTTCCCCCAGATATTGAGATGTCCATGCGGAGAGTTCATGCTCATAAGTAGCCCACTTCGCTCTATTTTGATCTGTATTTAGCACATACAATAGACTTGTAGGTTTGGCATTTTCAATTGTAAAACCCGAATTTAGATGGGCAGAAACCATAAAACCAAGGAATAATAAAAAAAACATATAACCAATACGATTCTTGTACCTGTACGCCATGAAAACTGGAAGCAGTAGCATAAAAGTTAAAGTACTTAAGACCGTTGCGGTGATCATCATTTTTAATCCCAAACCAATTGGAAATAATTTAATAAAAGGGCTATAAATCCAAATCGCCGGCAGAGCTAGTAAGACAAGAATGTACAGGTTGGGTTTATCCTGATTCAAGCCAATCATAAAAGATCCTAATAGTGCGTACAACGGAATAATAAAAAAACTGGCCCCGGGAAGATAAATCCCTACTGCCCAACATATTAAAAACCAAATAATTATTGGTCCTACCAATAGATTTGAGATAGCTATTTTTCTAAATCTATGATAGATCCAAAAACAGGTGCTAATAGAGAATAAAACAAATGCCAGAATGTAGGTATGACCATTATACGTAAAACCATGCAGGATATCTTTGTACTGAGGATAAATCCATTGTAAAACGGACCAACTATACCATCCAATAACACCATTTACAGTTATTACTATTATTAGTGGCAGAAATCCTTTCCCAATTTCCCTTAGATCTAGACGCTTCATTTTAAAACCGTAAAATAACAGGCCTAACATCATCGCAAAACCCAAAAAGAACATGGGCCAAATCCATTCAAAAGGATAAGATACCATCTTATAATAAGGCAGGTTAAAATATACATAGTCATTTAAACTCTTCATATTAGACAAATCTACCTCGCTGAAATGTTGCAAAAGTGGCACTAGGTAGCTTCCCTGATGAGACAAAGTGTTTCTGTCTAAACGCTCATAATTATCACGGGCGGTGTGATAGTCATAATGATCATCTATAAACGCAAAGTTGAAACCTTCAATATCGCCATCTTCCCTAAAAACAGTAAGGTCCGTATCATTGGGCAGCAATTTATAAATACTGTAGTATAAAGAATTTCCCACAGGAAAATTTGGATCTGCTTTGATAAATTCTTCAATCAGTTTTCCATTTCCCCTATTGGTTTCCATAAGCATAATTCCGGGTCCTCCGCTACCCCTTGCCTCAAAATTTAAAACCAAACCAACTTCCTTTGCCCAGGGATGATTATTTACAAATAATTCTGCCCCATTAAGCCCCAGTTCTTCAGCATCGGTAATAAGGATAATTATATCATTTTTAGGTGTTTTCCCACTTGCCAAATAGGATCTGACACCTTCCAGAATGGTTGCTACTCCACTACCTGCATCACTTGCTCCAAAAGAAGAATGCGGACTGCTATCGTAATGTGAAAGTAACAAAACTGCCTTTCCCGGCTGAGAGCCCTTTATTCTGGCAATGATATTCTCCGCTTTACTGAAATTACCCCAATCTCCATCGGTATATCCTTTCTGAACTGTGGTTTCCAAACCCAATTGGGTTAATTGATCAATAATATATTTTTTTACTGTTTCATGTGCTCCAAAACCTACGCCATGGGGCTGTTTAGAGATGGTTTCAACATGTTTTAGGGCTCTGTCTGTAGAAAAAGTGGTTAGGGACTGATCTGCATCCTTTTTATAAGTGGGCATTGCAGTATCAAAACTAAGGTAAATAGCCAATAGAATCAGCAGAAAGGACACTATTTGGGCATATGTCTTCATGTTATAGAATTATCAGATAAAAGTATAAAATTATGATAGTTTAGTCCATTTTGGCGAATATATTTAAAAATTAAGCAGGAAAAGTGTATATTTAAGATTAAGCTAATTTTAGAAAAGGTATGGGAATAAAGAGTTTTATGGGCCGAAGAGCCAAAGAAGGATCCAAAAAGGAGTATGATGCTCCCATCTTGGTGGAGGATTATATGACAAGAAAATTACTGACTTTTAGTACAGATCAGTCCATACTCGAGGTAATGGAATCTTTTGCCAAAAATCATATTTCCGGGGGACCGGTTTTGGATGAAAATGGGTTTTTAGTAGGAATTATTTCGGAAGCCGATTGTATGAAGGAAATATCAGAAAGCCGTTATTTTAACCAGCCCATTCTCGATAAAAGCGTAGAGCGTTTTATGACTAAAAATGTAGAGACCATACCTCATGACATGAGTATTTTTGACGCTGCAGGAGTTTTTCATAAAAACAATCGCAGACGATTACCGGTTTTAAAAGATGGTCTTTTAGTAGGCCAGATAAGTCGTAAGGATATTGTGATCGCCGCTCTGAAACTTACCAGTCATAACTATCAATAATTTTCAGAATTTAAGTAGTAGAATTTAATTTTCGGATACTTTGACGCCGGTTATTTCTATTCGCGTTTAACGATCATGTAATAATCATTATCCAAAGGAAGATAGCCAAGATCGTATACAAAGTAATAGGTCGTACCTTTTTTTGTAGTATATAGATTGGTTATATAATCAAAATCGAAGCCTTTATCCATAAGACGGGTCTTGGTTGTGCGGGTTTTGCCATCCTTTAAGGCAAAACTATCTAAGACCCTGTAATTCTTTCGAAGTCTGTTATTTATATTTCTTACCAGGTTTTTACTATCCTTGTTTAGTTTATTATTATAGGCATTGCGGCAATAGTCCGAACAGTATTTTTTATCTACCCGGCCTCTGATTATTTCCCCGCATTCGAGACATTTTTTTTCTTCCTGATGTTCCATGTGTGGTTAAAGAAAAAGTTACTCCCTATAATGATGTGAGTAAACTAAACTACTACAATATCGTATTTTCCTAGCAACCCTACAACTCCATCTTTTGAGAATTTAGCTTTCCTAAGGCGATTTTTCTCAGGGTCAATTTTATAATTTATTGCTTTGCTTAAATCAGCTTGCTCCAGATTCGTTTTCTCAAAAATGGCCTTATTTAAATCGCATCCTTCAAATCGTGCGTTGCTGAGGTTGGTCTCTGTAAAGTCAGCTTCAATTAGTTTGCATTCAGTAAACTCAATATTTTTAAGCTGTAACTGATAAAATGAAGCCAGGATCAATGAACAATGATCGAAGGAAAGTGAAAGCAAAATGGGATTACAATGTTCAAAGTGAAGGCCGGTCAGTTTACAGAAAGAAAATGAAACCTCATTAAATACAGAATGACTTATATTGGCATTGCTCAGGTTGCAATGTGTAAATTGACATGCAGTAAAATTTATATTATCGAGGTATGCATCAGCAAAAGCACAGCCTTCAAAAATACAGTTTTCGTATTCTGCCTTTTCCAATCTCACTTTAGTGAAATCCTGATCTTTGTACGTTATATCTTCAAAAAATGATTTGTTCATAACAAGCTATAAAGGGGAATAACTATGACAAAATGTGTATTCCTTTTCGCTCTGGTTAGCAATTTATATTACCACCCTTATGGTTTACTCTTGCAGTATCAATGCAGGTAGCCCAAGGTCTGTATACATCCTGTTATAGGCAGCCATCTCCGTATTCACTATAGCTTTTTTCTCATTCTCATAGGTTTTCCAGTCATCTAATAAATCGGTTAACCTTTGTTTGGCCCCTTGCGTAACTTTCGGATCTGAGTTGTCTACAAATCCTTTCAGATGCATTAATTGGGCATTTAGCTGGTTATTGTAATTAATAACATCCTGAAAAGTTTTCTGATTGGGCTGGATAAGATTTTGTTCCCAGCTGTCTATACGTTTTATCAATTCCTTTCCCTTTTCCAACAGATCAGTTGCAACTTCATTTTCTTTAAGTAGCTCTTCATAAGTTTTTAATTGTTTTTTTGCCGATCGTATTTGAGTCACAGATTCATGAATATTCTTGATCGTATTTTCAATCTGATCCAATACCGATTGTTGTTCATCAAAATCGGATTTGGAGGCCTTAACTTTTGGATTGGGAAGAATGGTCACTTCCGTTTCGGCTACCTTGTCGTCCAAAGACAATCGCAGGACATAGGTCCCGGGAGCCACTCTGGAACCTGAATAATTTCCATAGACAAATACTTTATCTACAGCTGGGAGTGTTTCTTTCCTAAAATCCCAGGTAAATCGGTTATACCCCATTTTTGAAGACAAAACCGCCGGCTTGGAAGGTCCTCCCGGCCATGTTTTAAAATCTTTTTGATTTTTATTGGTAATGGTTCTGATTAGTTTTCCATTTCGAAGCACCTGTAATTCTAAATTCAGGCTATCCGCATCCTCGTTCAGATAATAATCAAAAGTAACTCCTTGTTTCGGATTTTGTCCGAGTCCGGGAACTGGTTTTTCAGAACTTCCGCCAAAGAGTAAATGAGTGTCTTTGGGTTTAAAGATTGCAAAAGCAGTATTATTTATTGAGCTATTCTGAACCGCCCCAAGATCGTCCAAAATCCAGAACGACCTGCCGGCGGTAGCAGCTACCAGATCATTATCCTGAAGTGCGAGGTCATTAATGGGGACCACGGGTAAGTTTAGCTGAAAGGGCTGCCAGTTTAATCCATCATTAAACGAAATATACAAGCCGGTTTCTGTGCCCGCATATAAAAGTCCTTTTCGCTTTGGGTCTTCCCTTACTACCCGCACAAAGGTATGCTCGTCAGTAATTCCGGTCACTATTTTTGACCAGGTTTTACCATAATCTGCAGTCTTAAATACATAAGGCTTTAAGTCCATAAACTTATAGCGCATCACTGTCACATAAGCAGTAGCAGCATCATGCGGAGATACCTCAATGCTATTGATTATACCTTCCGCTAAACCTGGGGGCGTAACGTTTTCCCAATTTTGGCCTTCATCTTTAGTTATGTGTATAAGACCGTCATCACTTCCGGCCCAAAGGACACCTTTTTCATGTGGGGATTCAACAAGATACATCAGGGTGTTATAATTCTCACCTCCTGCAGCTTCATTGGTGTAAGGCCCACCTCCCGGGCCCTGCCTGTTTTTGTCGTTTCGGGTCAGATCGGGACTTATTACAGACCAACTAATACCCCCGTCTGTAGTTTTAAAAACTACGTTCCCGGCATGGTAAATGGTACTACGGTCATGTGGAGAACTTATAATCGGGGCGTTCCAATTATAGCGAAATTTGAAGCTTTCCGGGGCATTCCCCAGAGCCAATTCCGGGTATTCTTTAATTGGTTTGCCTTCCCTGGAGGCTCTAATCCATTTTTCAATAATCCCCTGATAACAGCCACCGAAAACTATTTCAGGATTGTCGGGATCAAAAGCCAGATAGGCACTTTCACATCCGGCAACAGAGTACCAGTCCTTCCAGTCGATCCCCTGATCATTGGTTCTGCTGGCAATAGCTATTGCAGAATTATCCTGTTGACCACCATATACATTATAGGGCACCAGATTGTCGGTTATGACCCTATAAAACTGAGATGTTGGTTGATTTTGTTGTGTACTCCAGCTTTTACCCCCATTATTAGAAACATTGGCCCCACCGTCATTAGAATTGATCATTTTACGATTATCCAGAGGATTAACCCACAGATGATGATTGTCCCCATGTGGAGTAGGTACCGTCCTAAATGTTTTACCGCCATCGATCGATTTTGTTACCGGGGCATTGCATATATATACCAGGTTTTCATCCTGAGGATCTGCAAATATTTCCATATAATACCAGGAACGTGCAATATTTATACGGTCTTTATTTACCTGTGTCCATTTTTTACCAGCATCATCTGACCTGTAAACTCCACCTTTTTTTCCTTCGGCTTCCAACACTGCGAATACTCGTTCCGGATTGGCGCGTGATACAGATATGCCTGCTTTTCCAAATTCTTCAGGAAGGCCTTCTTTTAACTTATTCCAGGTAGTCCCTCCATCTGTGGATTTATAAAGTCCGGAATTTTTACCCCCGGACTCCATGGTCCATGGATACCTGCTGTGTTCCCAGAATGCGGCATAAAGAATTAATGGATTTTTCATGTCCATAGACAGGGAAGAGGCTCCCGATGTCTTGTTTACAAAAAGAACTTTTTCCCAGTTTGCACCACCGTCTGTTGATCTATAGATTCCCCTATCGTCCGATGGACCGTATTGAGCTCCCTGGGCTCCGATAAAAATAATTTCCGGATTGGACGGATGAATCACCACATCTGAAATATGACGAGTTTTATCCAGACCGATATGCTTCCATGTCTTACCGGCATCAGTAGATTTATAGACCCCATCTCCCATAGAGGTCATTACCCCTCTGGCAGCGTGTTCGCCCATGCCGGCTACAACTATATTTGGATTGCTTTCTGAAACTGCAATTGCACCAACAGTTCCGGTTTTCAAAAACTCATCAGAAATATTCTTCCAGCTGATACCATCATCTGTTGTTTTCCATACCCCACCTCCGGTGGCACCCATATAATAGGTCATAGGCTGACCAACAACTCCACTGCTTGCTACACTCCGGCCGCCTCTGAATGGACCAATATTACGCCATTTCAGTCCATGATAAAGCGAATCCTGAACTGTATATAGTGGAGTACTTGTTTTCGTTTTTCGTTTTTGAGCCTGAATGTTTATAGGGACCAAGAGCAGACCGAGAATAAAAAGTTGGATTGTTTTCATAATAAAAAATAAGTGGTAAGATAATAAATGTTTATTTCAATTCTTTATAAATTGTTTGGATCTCCTGTGTTGTCATAGTTCCTTCATATATAAGGAGGCTATACTTTAAAATGGTTGGATCTGTAGTAGAGACTGAGACAGCTTTTCTACCCGGATAAACACAATTCTGCATACTTTCTTTTTCTCTTAAGATCCAATTTTCTTTTTCGCCAGGAGAATCCTGGTGGGAGAGTATCACGATTCCCGAACGGTTCTCCTTATTGCTTAATGAGCCAAAAATATTTATCCATTTTCCTGCCTCAACGGCATTATTTTCAGGCACTACTTCACCTTCATTGGAAGTAAATTGAATATCTTCAGGAAGTTTCATTCTAATGGAAAAACCCCCATAGCCTTTTTCATCATCTGAACCGCCTATTTTCAGATTCTTTTCAAGAGCTAAAAGTGATATTTTAAAACTTATAATACGATAGTTACTCTTTCTGGGGTAAATGCTAATGGTTGTATTTTCTAACAGGAAGGGTTTTTGATTTCCTTCCTGATTTAACCAAAGTGGAGATTGCCAATATGTGGCGGCCATTAGCTTTAGAATGTCGCCGTCCTCGGAACTTTCAATGTCACTAATATTCCAGGAAAAATCTCTGCATTCCCAGGAATCACCTAGTTTAGCATTTCCGATAAATACCTGATGCCATGCCCAAAAAACACCCCTGTGATGGGGATGGTCCTCTGGAAAATCTTCAGTGAGCACAGAACCATCAAGTCCATGGAGTGGATGGATATAGTTGTTTCGCGAGAATTCTCCGTTGATGGATTTGGGTTGTTTTTGATAAAAAAGAACACTTTTATCACCCTCTTTTATTTGTATTCCTGCCTCAGACTCCGTAAAAGTTAATTGGGCTAATCCGAATAATGGCAATAGCAAGAACCCGATAAAATATGGGCAATTAGATTTTAATTTATAATAAAAAGGCAGCTTAGTCATCTACAGCGCTAAATACCATCTGCCGGAATTTCCAGGCTGTATTATCGTTTGAGGTGCCCTGTGTTTGTTTCATCAGGATACCAATGACCTGCTCCTCAGGATCGGCAAAATATTGAGTATTAAAATAACCGCCCCAGTCAAAAGTACCTTCACTGCCCAAGCCGCCAGAATCCTCTCCTTTTTGATTTACTACCCCAAATGCCAATCCGTAATTCTTAGGGCCGTCTTTCCAAATGTCGCCAATTTGGTTTGCCATTATGCTTCTTACAGTGGTTCGGCTAAGTAACCTAACTCCGTTTAACTCGCCCTTATTCAGATACATTTGGAGAAAGGTTGCGTAATCTTTTGCGGTACTGGAAAGACCTGCCCCACCGGAAAAAAACCTTTTGGCACCTTTAATAGGATAATCTGTATCATAAAACGTAACCGGGTATTTTTCCCATTCCCCGTCAACTTTATGCTGAACATTTACCAGGCGGTCATGCTTCTCTTTTGGTAAATAAAACCAGGTGTCTTTCATGCCTAAAGGATCAAAAATCCGGGTTTTGAGAAACTTATCAAAGGGTAAGCCGGAGACTACTTCAATAAAGTAACCAAGAACATCAAGACCTTCGCTATATGTAAATTTTTCACCTGGAGTATGATGCAATGGAAGCCCGGCGAGTTTTTTAACGCTTTCTTCTATGGATATATCCTCAGTAGTAAAAAGATCGGTAATACCGGCCTTGTGATAGATTGCTTTGAATCTTGGATCACCGTCAATTACGCCATAACCTATGCCTGAGGTATGTGTAATTAAATGTCTGATCGTAATTTCTTTCTCTGAAGGAACACTGGTGTATGTAGTATCTGTTTCATTAAAAGTATCAAGAATTTTGACATCTTTAAATTCGGGAATGTATTTGGAAACCGGATCATCCAATTTAAATTTTCCTTCTTCCCAGAGCATCATTACCGCGGTTGAAGTTATGGCTTTTGTCTGAGAGGCGATCCTGAAAATAGCATCATTAAAAACCTTTTTACCTGATGAATTATCGGCCAGACCATAAGCGCTATGAAATACTATTTTTCCATCTCGAGCAACTAAAGCCACTGCTCCCGGAATATCACCATCCTTTACAGCTTGTTTAAGCATGACATCTATTCGCTTTAACCGTATATCAGACATTCCAACAGTTGCCGGGGAAGCAGGAGTAAGGTCTGGTGAAATTTTAACTGATGGGGTTTGGGCAAAACTTATTGCGGTAATTGCCAAACAAAAAAGGAGGTTGATTTTTCTCATAATTTAATTTTTATCTTGTCCGCCAGCTCTGTCCGGAGAACGGGGAGTTGGCCATTCTTGTTTTCTTCCTGTTTTCAGACTTGTTGGAAGTGTAGCTTTTTCCCTGGATGTTTTTTCAGGGTCCTCACAGGCCATGTATGTAAGGATTGCAGTAAGAATTGCATTATTACGAACATCGTCAAAAACGATCTTGTCATAGGTGTCTAAATTGGTATGCCAGGTATAATCGCTATAGCTCCAGCTTAAGGAACTGAGTGAAAATGCCGGAACCCCCTGAGCCACAAAAGAAGCATAATCAGATCCTCCCCGGCCCGGTGATCCCGGGTAAGTGGTTTTAATATGGCCGCGTATGTCTTGCGGAACGGCCTGGAGCCACCGTCCCAGATAATCATAAGCATGCAGGAACCCCTGTCCGGACAATTTAACGACCCGTCCGGTTCCATTATCCTGATTAAATAAAGCCTGCAGCCCTTTTACGACTTCCGGCCTGTCTTCAACAAAGGCACGGGAACCATTGAGTCCTTGTTCCTCACTGCCCCAGAGACCAATAATAATGGTGCGTTTAGGTTTAGGATATATTTTTTTAAGAATTCGTGCTGTTTCCATCATGGTAATTGTGCCTGTACCGTTATCGGTTGCTCCAGTACCGCCATCCCAGGAATCAAAATGAGCGGAAAGAACAACATATTCATCAGGGAATTCTGTGCCTTGAATGGTAGCTACGGTATTAAAAGTAGGTACCCTTCCCAATTCTTTGGATTTGGAAACTACTTTTAATACAGGTTTGTCGTCGTTCTCTGCCAATCGATAGATCATCCCATAATCTTCCAGGGAAAGGTCTATGACTGGAATTGTTTTGGTGTTAGCGCTAAAAATTTTATTGGCCCCAAAACCTTCGGACCATCTGGATTGGATTATTCCTGCCGCCCCTGCTTCTTCCAGTGCTTTGTTGATGGTCCTGCTGTTATATCGGGTATTTCTGATTTGTTGATACCAAGCCTTGGTTTGAGTTTTCCGATGGGCTTTCATTTTTTCAAAAGATTCCTCGGTTGCGAATTCTTCCCAATTATAATCCGGGCGTCCTGTAGGCTGATTCATAGAGACTGTCACAAATTTGCCTTTGACATTAGGGAGCCATTTTGCAAAGGCCAGTGAATCTTCCACTGCAGGGAGGTTTATTACTTTCGCGGTAATTCCCGCATCTGAAGTACTCGGGCTCCATGCCAATTGTGTTCCTCGAAGTGATACCACTCTTGGGGAAACCATATCTATGTGCGTAATGCCCCGTTCCCAACCCCGCCAGGTGCCCCATTCCTCATTTCGGGCATATATCCCCCATTTTTTAAAGGTAGTTACGGCCCAGTCATGCGCGTTAGTCATCTGGGGGGTGCCTACCAAGCGGGGGCCGATAACATCCATTAATTCATGAGCCAGTTGTTCTAACTGAGAATTTTCAATAGCCTCTTTTTTAAATTTGTCCACTACTTCTTCTGTGGACTGGCCAATCAAATAAGTAACATTCAGAAAGAGTGAAATAAATAGCAGGGGAAGTTGTCTAATCATATTATAATGGGTGTTTTATGAATAGTAGACTAAGATAGGAATAAAAGTTTTTAATTAAGTACGGGTATTCGTACTCTGGCAGCTTTACATCGGAAATAGGATTACTAAAGGCTCTCAAAATCTTAAAGCCTTGACATTTTCCTTAAGGTAATCTAGTCATTAACTTATGTGGAGTAATGCAATTATTGAAATCCATATGATTTTTTAAGCTATGTAAAATATTAGTAATCAGTATTATAAATAAGTACAAACGACTACAAAAGATTACAAACGAAAATAAATACTTCCTAACCGAGTAACCCTAAACTGCTGTTCTATGTTTGCAATGTCGGAGTATAAGACCCGATAGTATTAACTGTTTAATCCTTAAAATTAGAAATTATGAACGCACTTAGAAACAAAGTACAGTTGATTGGAAACCTGGGGCAAGACCCTGAAATTGTTAACCTTGATAATGGCGGTAAACTGGCCAAATTTTCCGTAGCTACCAATGAGATTTACAAAAACAGTAAAGGAGAAAAGGTGACGGACACCCAATGGCATAATGTGGTAGCCTGGGGTAAAACCGCTGAGATTGTGGAAAATTATCTGGCTAAGGGTAACGAAGTAGCCGTAGAAGGTAAACTTATTCATCGCTCCTATGAAAATAAAGAAGGTGAAAAAAGATATATTACCGAGATTAAATGCAATGAATTAGTGATGTTGGGAAAATAAAGTTTGGCACTAATTGGTTAAAACCATAATTTATTTTACCATGAAAAAGAGGATCTAAAAAGATCCTCTTTTTTTTAAGGTTGTGGGTCTGCAGCTGCACTTTCAACCGTTATCTGTTGTACATCCCTGTCAAATAAGTAAAGCCCGCTTTTGTCATTCCCAATAAGGCTAATCTTATCTAAAATGGTGCGCGCAAGTGCTTCTTCTTCCATCTGTTCTGCAACATACCATTGAAGAAAATTATGTGTAGCATAATCTTTTTCCTGCAGGGCTACATGTACCAGTTCATTGATGCTTTTAGAAACAAAAATTTCGTGTTTATATAAATCTTCAAACATCTTTTGAAACGAATCATAAACAGCTTTGGGTTCTGTTAATGCCGATATAGCCGCCTGGCCGCCACGTTCATTTACATATTTAACGAGTTTCAGCATATGCATTCTTTCCTCATCGGACTGTTTATACATAAAGAGAGAAATTCCTTCAAGCCCTTTTACCTCTGCCCATGAAGCCATAGACAAATAAACCTGTGAAGACTCCGCTTCGATCCTGATTTGGCCGTTCAGGGCTTTTTCCATATTTTTTGAAAGCATGATAAATGTTTTAATCAAAGTTACAAAATATAGCTACTAAGGACTTTGTAAAACACTAAGATTTTACTCCTGTTCGTCATTTTTTTTTAAGCTATTAGTTATCTCGCCATAACAATCAAAGTCAGGCCAATTATGTAGACTAATAGCATAATATTTAGAAGAGTAGGAACTCCTTTTGGAGCACCTTTAAATTCTTTCCAGACAAAAATACCCCATAAGGCAGCTACAACGGTAGCTCCCTGGCCAAGACCATATGAGATTGCGGGTCCTGCCTTATCTGATGCCAAAATGCTAAAAGACATACCAACGCACCAAATAGCTCCGCCTAAGAATCCCATTAGATGGTTCTTGCTACCTCCCGCAAAATAGTCCTTAAAACTCACGGGTTCCCCTTCAAATGGTTTTTTCATCAGAAGGGTATTGAAAATGAAATTACTGGCCAGGATTCCGATGGCAAAAATAAAAACTGCAGTATACGGACTTAGTTTTCCATCAATGGGATTTGTAAATTCAGGAAACATGGAATTAGCCACATATTTATAGAAGAAACCCATTAATAAGCCTGCAATTATTGCAAGAACCAAGCCTTTTGTTGGAACTTTGTCCTGACTTACCGAAAGTTTTTTATAGGCATTTGCATTGAGTAGCATGGCAATTACAATAAGCCCAACTCCTCCAAAAAGCATAGTTGGATTCCCAACAGGAATATCCAGATAATTTACAACTACACCTATGACTAATGCAAGGCCTATTCCAACAGGAAAGGCTACAGACATGCCGGCAATTGTAATTGCCGCAACAAGGAGAATATTGGCTGCGTTAAACAAGATTCCTCCTAAAAAAGCAGAACCTAAATTTTCAGAGCTTGCCTGGGCCAGGTCTTCCAAAAAAGGACGCCCAGCATCTCCAGAACTACCTGCGGTCAAAGCCAGAAGCAACGAAAAAACTACAATGCCAAAAACGTAGTCCCAGTAAAACAGTTCAAAACGCCAATCGGGAGAAGCCAGTTTTTGTGTATTTGCCCATGAACCCCAGGCCAACATGGTAATTATACAGAAGAAAACAGCTATTGGGTATGATTCTATGATAAACATATTATAAAAGATTAGTTGATTTCATTTAGATAAGGGGCAGAGGTCTGTGCTCCCATTTTGGTAACAGACATCGCTGCCGCCTTATTGGCAAATTCGATGCTTTCTTTCCAGGGCATTTTTTGCGCAAGACATACCGCCAGGGCTCCGTTAAATACATCCCCGGCCGCCGTGGTATCTATTGCATCCACTTTTTGCGCTTTGGCAGTAAAATTTACCTCACTATTCATAAAAAAAGCACCCCTGCTGCCCATGGTTATTAGAACATTTTTAACGCCTTTTTGGAAAAGAGCTTCACATGCCCTGCTTGCTGATGTTTCATCTACGACTTCAATCCCTGTGAGAATCCTGGTTTCTGTTTCATTTGGCGTAATAAGATAGAGTTCTTTAAGAATGTCATCTGACAGTTCCTGAGCAGGTGCCGGATTAATGATCAACTTTTGCCTATTTTCCCTGCAATAGCTTGCTAAATGCCCTATCAACGGTATGGGTGTTTCCAATTGTGTTAATATGATATCAGCACCCTGAATCTGATTGGATACACTTTCCAAATGTGTTATTGACAACAGATTATTTGCCCCTGAAGCAACAACAATTTCGTTTTCACCTTCAGAATTTACAGTAATTAATGCAACGCCTGAAGGTTTACCTTTTGCAATTAAAGCCCCATTAATGTTTATCCCTTCCTTTTTATACCCTTCAAGGGCATTTTGACCAAAAATATCATCTCCTACACAACATATAAAATTTATCTTGCCTCCTAAACGTGCAGCAGCCACAGCCTGATTAGCACCTTTCCCGCCAGGGAACATAAAAAAATCGCCACCTAGTATAGTTTCTCCCGGTTCAGGAAATCTTGGGGTTTTTACGACCATATCGGTATTAGAACTTCCTACGACAACAATTTCTGACATTTCTATTTTTTTAATTGGTAACTGGAACAGGGTTCTTAAGGCTGCTGTAGAAATCCTCCAGGATTTCTTCCTTTTTAAAGTTTTCCCAAACAGCAATTTTACGTTTATTATCTGGCCGCTCAATCCATTCATTATTAATAAGTATGGGTGCAGGAATAATTTTGCGTTCCCCCCAGCTTTCATTTTTCAAAATTGCAACAGCAACCATATCAAAGAGAGGTCTCGAAGGTGGATCTCCGTGGTAGTCTATATATTCAAATAGACTTACGGAATAATCTCCAAAAGTTGAAAATTCACCTCCATGTCTTCCCGTAATTGGTTCTTTTGACTTAGGTCCCAGTCCGGGCATTTTCTGATTAATTTCTTCCTTGGTTACCTTTACTGCATCAGTGCCGGACGGTTTGCCATAGCGCACGGTGACCATTTCAAAAGGAACATTACTATTAAGAACATAATTCATGGCAATAGTGTCATTGTCCTGGTTATATTCACCGGGTTCCGGATAGTTAGATCCTAACCATACTATTTTGGTTCGTTCGGCAAAAGAAGGATCCTTTTTTAATGCCAATGCAATGTTTGTTAGTTTACCCACTGCGATAATAACCACAGAATCTTTTTTGGTTACTTCCAGGATGTGATCAACACCTTCCTGGCCGTCATATTGCTCCGGATCCCACTCATTAGTAATGTCACTAAAATTACCATTAGCCCCTTTTAACAAAGCAACTTCATTGTTTAAATTGCACAATTTCATCACACGTAAAGCTTCATCATAATGACCCTGTATGTCACCGCCGTTATAGGTAGCATTTACGGTTACGGCCTCTACTTCAAAGGTATCCCCGTTAAATAGTAAATAAGCAAGAGCGTGCTGGTCGTCCAGCTCATTATTGGCATCGGAATCAAAAATAACCTTTAGTTTAGAAGGTGTTTTGATGGTTTTGGCATCCATTTTTTTATCTTCTTTTTTTTCGGTACAGCTGCTTATAGAAAGAATTAGGATTCCAAAAATAAAAATTGAAAAAATGAGCAAAATTTGCTTTTGTCCTATATTCATGGTTGGGTTCTTGTATTCAGGGGTTAAATTACAAAATAAGTTGGAAGGTGAATGATAGGATTATATCATCCATTTCCAATATTCAGAAATATATTTGCTGCGCTATTCGAAACGTATTGGCATGAGCTTCCACAATCTTTTTAATATCAGGAGAGTATCCTCCGCCCATGCTGCACTGAACGGGTATTTGCAATTGATGGCAGCTTTCCAGCACTAATTCATCACGTTTTCTGCAGCCATCTAAGGAAAGAGACAAGGTACCTAATTTATCAGATTCCAGGATATCTACTCCGCAAAGGTAGAAGATGAAATCGGGCTTAAATTCTTTTAGAATTTGAGCAAGGTTTTCTTTTAAGACAGCGAGGTATTCCTGATCTCTGGTTCCTTTTTTTAGTGCGATGTCCAGGTCTGATGTCTCTTTTTTAAACGGATAGTTATTGGCTCCGTGCATAGAAAAAGTAAAGACTGAGGGGTCATCCTGAAAGATTTCAGCGGTACCGTTCCCCTGATGCACGTCAAGATCAATAATAAGAATCTCACTCGCAAGATTTTTAGATTGGAGATAACGTGCCCCGATAGCCTGATCATTTAACATACAAAAAGCTTCACCTTTGTTGGAAAAAGCATGATGTGTGCCACCGGCAATATTCATTGCGATGCCCTGTTTTACCGAATATTCACAGCCTTTCATTGTGCCATGGGCTATGATGCGTTCCCTGTCCACCAATTGTTCGCTAAGCGGGAAACCAATTTTCCGGGCTTCTTTATAAGGAATTTTGAGATTGAGCAGATCATAATAGTACTCGGGATCATGTGCGGCTACCAGGTACTTGTCATTCGGAATTGAGGGTTCAAAAAAATTTTCTTGAGTACAAGTCCCTTCATGTATGAGTTGCTGTGACAGAAGCTCATATTTGATCATTGGAAAGCGGTGACCTTCCGGTAAAGGGTGATTGTAAATGGGGTGATAGGCTATCTTCAGCAATATCTTAATTTATGGTCTCTCCGTTTTCAACTCCTTTTTCATCTGTATTGAGAAAAACTAATTTCCCTTCTTTGTTTTCAGTCATTAAAATCATGCCCTCACTTTCTACTCCCCTAAGTGCTCTTGGCGCCAGATTCACCAAAACGGTTACCTGTCTTCCTATGATTTCCTCAGGAGTAAAACTTTCGGCAATACCGGAAACAATTGTACGGGTATCAATTCCGGTGTCGACCTTTAGAACCATGAGTTTCTTGGTTTTGGGCATTTTTTCGGCTTCTAAAATAGTGCCCACACGCATATCCATTTTGGTAAAATCCTCAAAATTTATAGTCTCTTTTTGTGGCATAACAGTTTTATTTTCTGATTCGTTGACTTTTTTTGTAGCTTCCAGTTTGCTTAGTTGTGCTTGAATTTCCTTGTCTTCTACTTTTCGGAATAGCAATTCAGGTTCCCCTATTTGGAGACCTTTTGGCAGAATGGTTTCTTTTGTTGGAACATCAGACCAGGAGAGCACAACAAGATCAGAACTCTGAGAAGAGGTGCTTTCCGCGATAGACAAAATTCTTTTCAATTTTGACGAAGTAAAGGGCAAAAAAGGTTCAGCCAGAACGGCAAGGGCAGCGGCTATTTGTAGTGCAACAAACATAATGGTTTGCACTCTGTCTTTATCCTCTTTGATCACCTTCCATGGCTCTTCGTCTGCCAGATATTTATTACCCAGACGTGCAAGATTTAGTAATTCCTGACTGGCCTCACGAAAGCGGTAACGTTCAATGGAGTCTGAAATGATTCCGGGAAATGTTTTTAGGGTCTTTAAAGTATCTTTATCAACTTGTGTAAATTGATTTGGCTCCGGGACAAGGCCATTAAAGTATTTGTTGGTAAGCACCACAACCCTGTTTATAAAATTTCCAAAAATGGCAACCAATTCATTGTTATTTCGTGCCTGAAAATCTTTCCATGTAAAATCATTATCCTTCGTTTCCGGTGCATTTGCCGTAAGGGTATAGCGCAAAACATCCTGCATATCGGGAAATTCTGCTAAATACTCGTGAAGCCAAACAGCCCAGTTCTTTGAAGTTGATAATTTATTCCCCTCCAGGTTTAAAAATTCATTTGCCGGAACATTTTCCGGTAAAATATAATCCTTATGTGCCTTAAGCATACTGGGAAAAATAATACAGTGAAAAACGATATTGTCTTTTCCGATAAAATGTACCAGTTTGGTGTCTTTTGCCTTCCAGTATAATTCCCAGTCTTTTCCTGTTCTGGCGGCCCATTCTTTGGTAGATGAAATATATCCTATGGGCGCATCAAACCAAACGTATAATACTTTCCCTTCACCACCTTTAACGGGAACAGGAATACCCCAGTCCAGGTCGCGTGTTACGGCTCTTGGTTTTAACCCATCATCTATCCATGATTTGCATTGGCCATAAACGTTAGGTTTCCAATCGTTTTTATGACCAATTATGATCCACTCTTTTAAAAATTCTTCATATTGGTCTAAGGGCAGGAACCAATGTTTGGTTTCTCTAAGGGTTGGCACGGCTCCGGAAATTGTCGATTTCGGATTTATAAGATCTGTCGCATTAAGCGAAGAACCGCAGTTTTCACACTGATCTCCATAAGCTTCTTCGTAACCACATCTAGGGCAGGTTCCAATAACAAATCGGTCTGCAAGAAATTGCTGGGCTTCCTCATCGTAAAGTTGAGCTGTTACCTCCTCCAGGAAATCACCTTGGTCGGATAAAGTTTTAAAAAAATCACCGGCTGTTTCGTGATGAATTTGGGCAGAGGTACGTGAATAATTGTCAAATGATATTCCAAAATCTACAAACGATTTTTTTATAATACCATGGTATTTGTCAATAATCTCTTTCGGGGAAACTCCTTCTTTTTTGGCCTTCATGGGTATGGCCACGCCATGTTCATCACTCCCGCAAACAAAGGCCACATCATTACCGTTTAACCTGAGATATCTTGCATAGATATCTGCAGGCACATAGACTCCGGCCAGGTGCCCAATATGAATAGGGCCGTTTGTATAAGGCAAAGCTGCAGTGATTGTATATCTGGCAGGTTTATGTGGGTGTTCCGACATGGAAAATCAATTAAGGCACAAAAATAACTATTATTTCAGACCAAACACCAAGTACCCCGGAAAAAGAAAACCCCCGGAACACCAGATCCTTTTGTAAGGGATTACCGGTGTCCGGGGGCAATTATGCAAAGTAGGGGTAACCTAAGTTACCATTATCGATTTAGACATTTTCCTGTCTGAAACTTGTATTCTATATATGTATTTGCCTGTAGATAAATGCGAAGGTAAATTTTCCCTTATATTGATTTCGGTAGAACCTTCCGCCATAATCTGATTATAGACAGTTCCAACATTTTGTCCCAGGATATTATATAATTGAATATCAACATGAGCAGTAAAAGGCATTTCTAAATAGATATGTGGTGTGCTACTAGTGGGATAAAATGGTTCGTGAACTATTGCTTCAAGCAATTCCGGAGTTGGATCTTCTGCAACCGGATCTTCGGGCATTGGAGGGGTAGGAGGACCTTCACTATATACAATAGGGGGGAATTCCACTCCACTACAATTAAAGCCAAGATCAACCGGCGCATATGGGTGATCCAGTAAATGCTGCTCTACCAATGGTATTGGGACACACAGCCATTCTGCAAGGACCGTGGCATACAGATCCCTAAAGTCCATAGTATATTCAAGGTTTCCACGCCCATTAGGACTATCCAGGGAAGGGTGTTCCCCTACAAAGGCACTGCCATTGAGCCCTGAACCGAAAAATAGGGTTGGGGCAGCCTTACCATGGTCTGTACCATTTGAACCGTTTTCAAATATTCGTCTTCCGAATTCGGAAAATGTCATACTCAATACCTTTTCATCTTGTTGTGTAAAAGCAATATCCTCATAGAAGTTATTGATAGCAACAGATAAATTGGACATCAAACGCTCATGGGCAAGTGGCTGATTTCCATGGGTGTCAAAGCCTCCCATTGAGATCATGTATACTTTTGTACCTAAATTTCCTTTTATCAGTCTTGCCAAAAGGGCTAACTGCCTTGCAAATCCATTGTCCTGATATTGAACCTGATTTTGTCCTCTTTCATACGCTTCATGGATAAGTCCGGAGTATTCATAAGTGGTGTTAGCCACTCCTCTTAAAAACTTAAGCTGATCTCCGTACATACAGTTATTAAACAAACTGTCATCCAGGCTATATTGAACTCCCGATTCTGCAATTTCTTCCAACTGATCGATATTAGAAGTAACAAACGCATAGTTGGTTTCTTCACCCTGGAATACCAGACTACCAAAATTTCCAATTTGAATAGCTGCAGGTGATGCAGGGGGATTTACCAGATAATCAGGGTAAATATTTTCAAAATATCGGCCCATCCAACCTGTATTCAGGCCATCAAAACCGGTAGTTGTTAAATCGGTATTCGCATAAATATCAGATCCTGTAAAGTGAGATAAACTTTGATTTTCATAACCTACACCATGAACCGCTTTTACCTGGCCGGCGCCCCACATGGGCTCCAGTGAATTCATATAAGTCGGGATTCCAAACTCATCGGAAAGTTTAAGGATCTTACTTTCTGGAATATAGATATTGGGTCTTGCATTGGCGTAAGTATCGTACTGCTCAATTGGTATCACCGTGCTCAATCCGTCATTACCGCCTGAAAGACGTATGAGGATCAAAATACAATCTGTATCAGCATTGGCAATGGCCGCGGTCAGTGGGGAGGGTGCAGATGCGGACAGCATATTACTGCCTAGCATCATAGAACCAGACCCGGCAATGCCCAACGCCTGTAAAAAGGATCGACGGCTCCAATACTTATGTTCCTCGTCGTGTCCGTTGTTGTTTTTTATATTAATAGGTAGATGATTATTACACATAGTCGTAGGTTTTATTTTAGTTGAAACTCAGGTTGTCTGGATAAATGCATAAGCAATAAGAATACTTGTGAAGGCACTTCCGGGCTAACGGAAAGCATCCATAATCCAAGTCCACCAGGAATATAATCTGAACCGTAATAGTTTTCCGGGACATCTTCAATTTTGAAAACATCCATTGCATTTTCAAAATCCTGGGGTGTAAGTAATCCTATTGGTGTAAATTTATCTACTATGGCGCTAACCACAGTTTCGGGATTACTTGTATTGCTATCAGCAGCACCAACCGCATCCATAGCCAGGGTACGGAACTGCTGAGGGTTATTCTGGTAAAACATTTCCAGATATACTTCAGCAGAGAGCCATCGCCCTATCATAAAGTTGGTGTTAATCCATGTCCTGTCTCTTTGCCATCCGGCAACATCAACAGGATCAAAAAGTTCCTGCCCTAAAAGTCGGCTTGTATCAATCACATTAAGTAAAGTTCCATTGTCATACGCGAAATTGGTTTCATTAATTAGATTAAGGTAAATATCAAACGGACTCTTTATAATGACTCCTATTGCTTCATCATCAAAAAAGTGCTGACTTGAGAAAAGTTGTGTAAGCACAGGGGCAATTTCAAAGTTATTGGCAACAAAGGTGCTTGCCATACCTGAAATTATCGTTTGTGCATTGCCGGCGTCATCACTGGAATCAGGATGAACAAAATATTCGTATAATTTCCCACATATAAACCCGGCTATTTCATTTGGTCTTTGTTGGAAAAGGATATTTATTACATCATCATAACCCCAATTGCCAGTCTGACCTAAGATAGTTTTAGGGCCGGCGTCAAATCGTGTAGGATCAAAAAGAACAGGTTCACAACCTATTTCACCTCTTTCAACATAACCAGTTAGGGCTTTTGCTGTTTCAATAATATCCTGTTCGGTATAACCGTTTCCTTCACCCAATGTAAAAAGCTCATACAATTCCCTTGCATAATTTTCATTGGGATTGTTACCATTGTTATAAACACCATCCAAATAATATAGCATGGCACTGGTAAGGCCCATCTCACTAATAAAGGTTCTGAAATTACCAATGGCGTTTCGCTGAAGACAATTCACATAATAGTAAAGGAAGGAATTACAATCATAGACGTCCAATTCCGTAACTAAATGGTTACTCCAGAAAAAGCTTAGCCGCTCCCTGAGATTGTTATTCAACATACCATTGGTATAGCTTATCCGCCATTCCTCTCTTTGGGCACGTCTAACTTGTCCTGCCGCATCATCGTCGGCCGGATAGTTGCTGTTGTTCCAATCTGCCCATGCAGGAGCAGGAGTAGGGGCCATATTGACCGCTTCATTGATTAAGCTATTTACCAAATTTCCGGCCGTTTGGCCAACCGCCAGGTTGATAGTCTGTACTGAGGCACTAAAACCCAGTCTTCTGTACAAATGCGCCGCCCTATTTTTATCCAAGGGTGTTGTGTACGGCGCTAATGTAGAGGTATTACAATTAACGAAGTATTCCATAGTTTTTTAGGCTTTAAGAACGTTCATGTGTTTAGGGGCAAATTCTTAACGCTTAAACTTAATGGATATTATGGTCATCCAAGTATATTCGTTATTCTGCAAGGAAATTACAATCTTCTTCTTGAAATTAGGACCAATTTCCCCAAATTTTCGACAAACTGCTTTATTTTTTAAGAAATTGGACAATTTATGGGTTCTCATAATGAGTTTGGGAAGGAAGGTGAAGAATTAGCTACAGCTTATTTAGTGGAAAAAGGATACCGTATTATATGTCGTAATTACCGCTATTTAAAAGGCGAAATTGATATTATTGCGCAAAAGGGTAATATAATTGCTATAATTGAAGTAAAGTCGAGAAGCTCTGCATATTTTGAAAATATTGCTGAAACGGTAAGCAAAAAGAAAATAAGGTTGCTGGTAACCGCGGCGGATTATTATGTAAACACAAATAAATTTGAGAGGGAGGTAAGGTTTGATATCATTACTATTCTTAAAAAAAAGAACAAATTTCTCATAGAGCATTTGGAGGACGCTTTCTATCATTTTTAAAAATTTGTTTTATTTATAACATTATGTTATTTTTGAAGCAATACTTAAAATATGAAAACAATCTCGTCTGTTGTAGAACATTACATTAAAAAGAAACCATTTTTACAAAGCGCTCTTGCACAGGGAATTATTAATCTCACTTCTCTATCGCGACTTATCAAACCGGAAATTCAGGAAGAATTGGGGAAAGATATCAGAAATGGGGCTATAGTTATGGCGCTTAAACGTTTGTCCGATGATCTTGAATTCAGAGCGACCCACAAAATAATAAAAGTTCTTAAAAATATTGGGGAAATCACTGTACGCTCATCACTAACTGATTTTACTTTTCTGGTTTCTGATACTATTTTAGAGCACCAAACTGAACTCCTGGAAGAGGTTAATAAAAATAAAGATGTCTTTTACACTTCGTCAAGAGGAGTTAATGAAATTAATATAGTAGTAAGTAATAGTTTGGATGGCACCGTAGAAGAATTATTTAAAAAAGAAAAGTGTACACAAAAGGCGGAAAACCTGTCTTCCATTACTGTAAAACTTCCCGCAGAGAATGTTTCAGTTCCGGGGATTTACTATTTCATTTTTCAGCGATTAGCGTGGGAGGGAATTGTCCTATACGAAGTTATTTCTACAACCAATGAATTCACTATTATTGTAAATGACGACCAGGTAGACATTGCATTCAAAACAATAAAGAATTTAAAATCTTTGTAAAACAGCGATTATAGATTAATGCTGATCTGCTTTATAGGGCCCATATACAGCATCCCGGAAGCTTTTATGCAGACCTATTTGGTCATAAGGAAATAGTTGTACAAATAAGACGGCTGTAAGTTTATTTACCGGGTCTATCCAAAATAGGGTACTCGCAGCGCCATCCCAAAAAAATTCACCTACTATGCCGTTGTTTTCTTCCACAGATACAGGAGGACGTAATCTAACTGCGAAATCTATTCCAAAACCTACCTGTCCCTTGCTTGGCAGAAAGGACCGCTTTTCAATACTGTCATCCAAATGATTTGTAGACATTAATTTTACGGTTTCAGGTTTTAAAATGGTAACAGAATCCAACGTCCCTTCATTAACCATCATAAGAGCAAAACGCATATAATTGTCTAGTGTTGAAGTAAGTCCAGACCCGCCCCTGGTTAAAGGCCAATGATTAAAATAATCAGTTTTTGATTCCTCGTTGGGCAGTTGGCTGAGTACACCGTTGTCATCTTGTAAATACATAGCTGAAAAACGATCACGGTCATTTTGCGGGACATAATAACGAGTCTCTTTCATACCAAGTGGATCCAATACATTTTCCCTCACATATTCACCATAAGGCTGTCCGGAAATCCGTTCAACCATAAAAGCCTGAACATCTACGCAGGGCCCGTATTCCCATTGTTCACCCGGATGAAAATAAAGAGGGGTCTCACTCATTTTTTGAGCCATTTCCTCAAGGGTATTGTTCCTGTTTAATGCATCTGCTTCTTTTATTAATTTACCCAGACCTGGGATGTCAGCGTTTCTTCCAAATCCTGCAGTATGGCGGGTAAGGTCGCGGATAGTCATGGAACGTTTAGGATCTGTTAGAACTGGATTACCCGAAGCATCTTCGCCCTCATAGACTTTAATGTTGGCAAATTCTGGCGCATATTTGGAAACCGGATCGTCTAACTCAAAGGCACCGTCCTCAAACAAGGTCATAAGTGCCGTTCCGGTTATGGGTTTGGTCATGGAATATATCTGCACAATAGTATTGCGGTCCATGGGCTTTTTCATCTCGCGATCGGCATAGCCGAAGGCATTGTAATATACTTCCTCGTTTTTTTCATAGATGAGTGCCGACACCCCAGCTATTTTACCGGAATCAACAAAACTTTTTAAGGTAGAGTCAATACGACTAATAGCCAAATTATCTATTGTTGCTGAAGAACTTTTAGATTCCTCAGGAGACTTATTAGATTCTTTACAAGCAACATTAATTAGTAAAAAACCCACTAAAATAAATAGTCTATACTTTTTCATATATGATTCGTTTTTGTTTACTCATAATGCATAGTTAATAGTTATACCGTCAAAATTTCATTAAAACAAAGTTTACCCCTTACACTTATAAGGTAGTTATCAAAGCCGTACTGTAAGGCGTGAAGAGATGTATATTTATTTACCTGGCAGATGATACAGATAAAGATAATGAAATACCGCTAAGCCAACGTAAGTAGTTTATCATATTAAAAAAAAAGCTGTAAGTTCTTTTCAGGGAAGCATCTCCGGGAATTTACTCTAGAAGCTTGTTAGCGAATATTAGATTAAATTTAAATAACTATCTTCTGATTTTTTGACAATGGTTGAAGTACTTCCAGGGCTTTATTTACAGATTTAATATGATCGAAAATTAAAAGTAGCCTAAGCCCGTTACGGGTTTGTTTTTCTTTAAGTGTACATGTTTCATTATGCTGTTGTGCATAGGTAAGAACGTTTGAAAATTCCGGGCTTTGGAAAAAGGCAGACTCCTGATCTGAAATAAAGTAGCCCAATAGTTTTTCTTTTTTTAAAACTACTTTTTCTAATCCAATACCAGTGGCAATCCACTTGATTCGTACTGAGTTTAGCAAATCCTCTACCTGTGTTGGATACGCGCCAAATCTGTCAAGTAGTTGAGACTCGAATTTTTGAAGTTCTTCTTCAGTTTTAAGGGTATTTAATTCGGTATAAAGGTTTAATCGTTCTGTGGTGTTATTAATATAATCATCGGGGAACAGTAATTCAAAATCTGAATCTAACTGTGTATCCTTTACAAATATTTTTTCCTTTCCTTCAGTTTCCTCATAAAGGTCCTTGAATTCATTTTCTTTTAATTCCTCAATAGCTTCGGACAATATTTTCTGATATGTTTCAAAGCCAATTTCGTTTATAAATCCACTTTGTTCGCCCCCCAACAGGTCTCCTGCACCTCTAATTTCCAGGTCTTTCATTGCTATATTAAAACCACTTCCCAATGCGGTGTACTGTTCCAATGCCTCAATTCGCTTCCTTGCATCGGGAGTCATTACCTCATATGGGGGTGTAATAAAATAACAAAAGGCCTTCTTATTACTTCGGCCAACACGTCCCCTCATCTGATGCAGATCACTTAGTCCAAAGTTATTTGCATTATTAATAAAGATGGTATTAGCATTTGTCACATCCAAACCACTTTCTACAATGGTAGTAGAGACCAACACATCAAATTCCCCGTTCATAAAAGCCAGCATCAAAGTTTCCAATTTCCTGCCCTCCATTTGGCCGTGGCCTATACCTACTTTTGCATCAGGCACCAACCGCTGTATCATTCCTGCAACCTCCTTAATATTTTCTATTCTGTTGTGAATAAAAAATATTTGCCCGCCTCTTTGAATTTCATAGGATATGGCATCACGTATTACTTCTTCATTAAATTGTGTTACATGACTTTCAATTGGATACCTGTTTGGCGGTGGTGTGTTTATAACAGATAAATCCCTCGCCGCCATTAAACTAAATTGCAGCGTTCTTGGAATAGGAGTAGCCGTAAGCGTAAGAACGTCTACATTCTCTTTTATTGATTTTAATTTGTCTTTTACTGCTACTCCGAATTTTTGTTCTTCGTCAACTATAAGCAATCCCAGGTCTTTAAACTGAACATTTTTGCTAGCCAATTGATGTGTGCCTATAATGATATCTATTTTGCCTGATTGTAATTCATCAAGAATTATACGCTTCTCTTTTGCAGTTCTGAATCGGTTGAGATAATCTACTTTAACCGGCATTTCTTTCAATCGTTTGGAGAATGTTCTGTGGTGTTGAAAGGCAAGGATAGTGGTAGGTACCAACACCGCCACTTGTTTTCCGTTTTCTGCCGCCTTGAATGCCGCCCTTATGGCAACTTCAGTTTTTCCAAACCCAACATCGCCGCAAACCAGCCTATCCATAGGCCTTTCACTTTCCATGTCTTTTTTGATATCTTCTGTAGCAGTGCCTTGATCGGGGGTGTCCTCATAAATAAAAGAGGCTTCCAGCTCCAGTTGCAGGTAGCTGTCTGGTGCGTATTGAAATCCTTTGTCCAGTCTTCTTTTAGCATATACTTTAATAAGATCAAAGGCTATTTTCTTTACTCTCGACTTTGTCTTTTGTTTAAGTTTTTTCCAGGCTGCAGATCCTAATTTGTAAATTTTAGGGACAGCTCCATCCTTTCCATTGTATTTGGAGATCTTGTGCAATGAATGAATACTTACATAAAGAATGTCGCGCTCACCGTACATTAATTTAATGGCCTCTTGTTTTTTGCCTTCTACATCAATTTTTTGAAGCCCTCCAAATTTGCCTATCCCATGGTCTATATGGGTAACATAGTCGCCTATTTCCAGTTTGTTGAGGTCTTTTAGGGTAATGGCCTGTTTTTTGGCATAACCATTTCGCAAATGAAATTTGTGATAGCGCTCAAAAATCTGGTGGTCTGTATAACATGCAACCTTGAGGTCATGGTCTATAAAACCCTGATATAATGGAAAGACTTTTGTTTTATAATGTACATTTTCATCTACTTCATCAAAAATGTCATGGAACCTTCTGGTTTGTACTTCCGAAGAACAGAAAATATAATTTTCATAACCCTGGAGGTTGTTCTCATTGAGATTAGTGATAAGTAAATCAAATTTCTTGTTGAAAGAAGGCTGAGGTGTAGTATTAAAATCTAAATGCTCAGAATTTGGAATATTATCAAAACCACCTAAAGTAGCAAGGGTAAAACTTGTTAATTGTTCTTTAAGCAAGTTGGAATTAGTAAATAATTCTTCGGGTTTTGATTGTTTTATGTCAGAATTGAGTTCTACAAATGCCTTTTGCGCTTTTTCAAAAAACAAATCAATCCTGTTATATATTAATTCAGGGTTTTTTAAGAATATGACGGTATCTGCACTAATATATTTCAGGAAGCTTTCACGACTTTCATTGAGGTGTTTTTTTTCAACATTGGGAATTATTCTAATCCTGTTAACCTGGTCGGTTGATAATTGGGTTTCTACGTCAAAAGTCCGGATACTCTCTACTTCATCACCAAAAAATTCTATTCTGTAGGGTTCATCATGCGAAAAGGAAAAAACATCCAGGATACCACCGCGTACAGAGAATTCACCAGGCTCAGTAACAAAATCGACCCGTTTGAAATGGTACTCAAAAAGCACTTCATTTAGAAAGTCCAATGAAAGCGTATCAGACTTATTTATTTTCAGGGTGTTTTTGCTCAGTTCTTTTCTGGTGACAACTTTTTCAAAAAGCGCATCGGGGTAGGTAATGATAACGGCAGGTTTTTTACGAGAATTTATGCGGTTCAAAACTTCGGCCCTAAGTAATACATTAGCATTATCGGTTTCTTCAATTTGGTAGGGCCTTCGGTAGCTTCCCGGATAGAAGAGCACATCCTTTTCACCTATGAGTTGTTCAAGATCGTTAAGTATATATGCGGCTTCTTCTTTATCATTCAAAACCAGGAGAAAAGGTCGGTCTATTTTATTGAAGATTGCAGAGGTTATAAAGGAAAAAGAAGATCCGCTAAGGCCATTTAAAGTAATATTCGGCCGGTTTTGGACAATAAAATCCTGCAGTTTCCTGAGTTGAGGAGACTGTGCATACAGTTGCTGCAATGAAGATTTGGTCAACCGTTAAATTTTTTGCAAATATAAATGCTGAATGTATGGCAGACCAAGATTTGGCTCAAATTTTTATAATAATGTCATCCGCAATGGCAAAAACTTCATCTTTCTCCGCTTTTTTCATGGTGTAAGTTCCTGTAAATTTGCCGAATGCAGGAAGTATTAATTGGTCTTGAGTCTTGAAAAAACAGGGAAGGCGAAGTGATTGTTTTCCTCTACCTCTAAGCTTAATTGCCGGATGAATATGACCTGAAAAATTGAAATATCCTTGTCGCTCTTCCGGATGATGAGTGAGCAGAAATTTTTCTGAGGTTAACTCTGATACTACCTGAATTCCAATTCGCTCATATCTCAGAGGTGAAATAATATCGTGATTGCCCCTGACTAAAATAAATTTCAACTCAGAATTCTTAACCCATTTTTCAAAGAGTTCCCATTCCCGGTTTAAAGAAGAGTGAAACAAATCACCTAAAAAACAAACCACTTTGGGATTAAAAAATGCGATAGTTGAATCGAGTAATTCAAAATTTTTGTAAATGGCACTCTGAGGTACTGCTGCACCGAATTTTCTAAAATGGGAGATTTTACCCAAATGCACATCACTGATCAGAAGGATGGCCTGTTCCTGCCAAAAAAGGGTGCCACTTGGATGCAGGATGAAATTCTGATCTTGAATTTGAATGGTTTGGGTCATCTTTTCAAAGATAGAGAATGTAATATTTATGAGATAAATGAATTCTTATTCGAATTGCCATTTCACTGATCTTTCATTTGCTTTTGGTTAAAATGGCCGCCATTCTTTTGATACGGTCCGCCAGCTTTTCGCTGGATAGTTTTTCCCTCAATCTGTCCGTGATTAATGGGAATGAGAAGGGTGTAGGACTGGTACAAGACCTCCACACGATGTCTTGCCCGGCAATACGTTCCAGAGCAATTCGCAAACGACCTTCCTCCAACTGATGCTCAAAAGTCTCTCTGAACGCCTGCTGAAACAATAGGTTATCCGATTCATAATCCCTGAAAACATCAAATAAAAGTTGCGAATTACTCTGCAAATGCTTCATTTTGATACCTTTTTCCGGGTATCCTGTAAAAACCATTCCACTAATCACCGCAATGTCACGGAACTTTCGACGCGCCATCTCGGTTGAATTCAAACTTTTTTGAAGATCATCAATCAAGTATGAGGTCGTAAATAAATTGTTATCAAGAACCTGTTGCATATCCACTTCTTTATCCGACAAGAGTTCAAAGCCATAGTCATTAAAAGCAAGGGAAAAAGTAATCGGAGATAACAGGCTAATTCTGTAACTCAGTAAACTGCCCATCGCCTCATGTACAAACCGGCCTTCAAAGGGATAAAAAATATGATGGTAACCTTCCTGAGTTTGAAAGGTCTCTATTAAAAATTCATCGGGTTTAGGGACAATACTTTCCAATTGCTGTCTGGTAAAGATGGAGTTTAGCGCCCTAATCTCAGGAGACTGATCTTTTGGGTCCAATTGAACTGAATAAAGTTCCTCTCTCAATAATTTTGACATCTGTGCAGATAGTGTTAATCTACCACCCATCCATGCCGGGACCTTGGAGGATTTTTTGGATGAATTTCGCACCTGAGCCTGCATTTCCTTTATGCGAATAAATTCAAGATTTCTCCCTGCAAAGGTAAAAACATCACCCTGCTTTAATTTGGAAATAAAAGATTCTTCAATGGTTCCTATATAGCCTCCTTTTTGATAACGAACAGTAATATTTGCATCGCTAACAATGGTACCTATCTGAAACCTATGCCTCATGGCAACCCCACGATTGGTAACTTTGAATTTTCCATTTTCATCCACCTCTACCTTTTTGTATTCGTCATAGGACTGCAAACTTTGACTGCCCAAAACAATAAAGTTTAAAAGCCAGTGCCATTCATCGACTGTGATGCTTTGATAACAAAAGGTTTGCTTAATTTCCGGAAAAATCTTCTCCGGTAAAAATCCATCTGAGACTGCAAGAGTTATTAAGTATTGGACCAGTACATCAAAACTATTTAGATAGGGGATCCTGTCTTCAACTGCTTTCTTTTCTGCAGCTTTTTTCAGCGCGGAAGCTTCCACAAGCTCAATAGCATGGGTAGGAAGGAAATATATAATGCTTTCTTCTCCCGGTCTGTGACCGCTTCTTCCCGCCCTTTGCATAAACCTTGCAACTCCTTTAGGACCACCAATTTGAACTACGGTTTCCACAGGGGCGAAATCTACTCCAAGATCCAGGCTGGAAGTACATACCACAGCTTTTAGACTTTCATTTCTTATGGCTTGTTCTACCCATTGCCTTGTTTCCTTATTAATACTTCCGTGATGCATAGCAATTTCGCCGGCCAATTCCGGATGTTTTTCCAGGATTTTTTGAAACCAAATTTCACATTGACTTCTGGTATTCGTAAATAGTAGGGTTGTTCTGCTATTATTTATTATGGGAATAACTTCATCAAGCAAGCGCAGGCCCAAATGGCCCCGCCAGGGAAAAGTTTCCATCTCTTTGGGAATAATACTCTTTACGGTGATCTTTTTTTTGAGATTTGCTTTAATAAGCACAGAATTTTGGTGAGCAGAAGATTCCGGACCCAAAAGTACTTCCCGGGCCTGCTCAAGATTGCCAATCGTAGCGGAAATACCCCAAATACGTATATCTTTTGCAATTCCCTTAAGTCGTGATAATCCTAGTTCTGTTTGTACGCCTCGTTTGGTACCCAGCAATTCATGCCATTCATCTACCACAATCGCAGAACAGTTCTTAAAAATTGTATCATATCCTTTTGTGGCTAAAAGCAATTGCAGACTTTCTGGGGTGGTGATAAGCAGGTCGGGCATAATTCTCCGTTGCCTGGCCCTTTCGGAAGTTGAAGTATCTCCTGAACGTATACCTACGGTAAGTGGAGTATCCAGATCCTGTATTACTCTTTCTGCAGATTGCTTAATTTCCTGCGACAAGGCCCTTAAGGGGGTAATCCAGATTGCTTTAAGTCCTTTATTATGTTTAGTCTTATAATCAGGATTATTTTTGATATAGTTCAGGATTATAGGAAACCACAATGCATAGGTCTTACCACTCCCGGTAGGAGCGTTTAGAAGACCGTGTTTTCCGTTTAAAAAGGCTGACCAGGTTTTTAGTTGAAATGGGTGAGGCTTCCAATCTTGTTGCCTAAACCAATCTTCTGCCAGATTATAAAGTTGTTTTTTTGTCATTCTTTCCTTTCTGGCTTTTGATCTTTTATAGGGGGTTATTCCTTTCCTGCATGAGATTTTGCTTTCAACACAAAATGAGCCTGCGGATAGCTTAGTGAATTTACAAATTTCTCTTAGAAACCAATCAGGAATATAGAATCCCAATTTGAAGAGATTTGTTAAATATTTTGAATATTTATTAAAAGTATAACCTTTAAAAAAAGTATCTTTACAGCTTAAATCAGTACTGTTTTATGGCTATAATAGATTTATACTTTCATAGTGAACATCGTCGAAATTTAGCACATTTTGCCTCTTTAGCATCCCTTGCTGCAGCTGATGGCGAAGTTAATCCTAAAGAAAAAGGTCTATTAGACCGTTTTGCCCTTAAACTTGATATTTCCAATGAGGAATATAGAGAAGTTATGAAGAAATCTAACAAATATCCCATAACTCCTTCAAACAGTTTAGAAGAACGCCTTGAACGCTTATACGATCTATTTAAATTGATATATGTGGATCATATGGTTGACGATGAAGAAATGGTCTTGCTAAAGAAATACGCTATAGGATTGGGATTTCCAGTTAAAAAGGCCAACCGCATAATAGAAAAGTCCGTAGCCATATTTAATGGAAGGTTTAATTTTGATGATTATCTGTATATCCTAAAGCATTAGGAAATAAATAAAAATCGAAAGAATTACCCTTTTTGTAGGGCCATAAATTCCTCCGCTTTTTCTACCATTTTAGGGCTGCCACAGAAGAAAGGTACACGTTCGTGTAATTCTGTTGGTTGTATTTCCATAATTCTTGTAAAACCATCACTGGCTTTTCCATTTGCCTGCTCTGCTATAAAGGCCATAGGGTTGCATTCGTAGAGAAGCCGTAATTTACCATTAGAAGCAACGCTGCTTTTTGGGTACATATAAATACCCCCTTTTATCATATTTCTGTGAAAATCTGAAACCAGAGAACCAATATATCTTGAAGTGTATGGTCTGTCATCTTCTTCTAATTGGCAGTATTTGATATAATCCTTTACTCCCTGATGAAAATGAATATAGTTACCTTCATTCACCGAATATATTTTACCCGTTTCCGGATACTGCATATCCGGATGAGAAAGATAGAACGTACCTATGGCCGGATTTAGAGTAAAACCGTTAACACCATGTCCGGTAGTATATACGAGCATAGTTGAGGTGCCATAGATTATATAACCTGCCGCTACCTGGTTAATGCCTGGCTGAAGAAAATCTTCAAGGGTAACAGGGGTTCCAACAGGAGTAATTCTTCGGTATATTGAGAAGATGGTACCCACAGAAACGTTTACGTCAATATTAGAAGAACCATCTAAAGGATCAATAAGGACAACATATTTATTCTGATGTTTTTCATCATGGCTATTAATGCTTATAAAATCGTCTTCCTCCTCCGATGCGATACCGCAAACGATTTCCCTGTTTTTTAAGGTCTGAATAAATTTTTCATTTGCAAGTACGTCAAGTTTTTGCTGATTTTCACCCTGGATATTCGTGTCTCCTGCCGCTCCGAGGATATCTACAAGTCCTGCCTTATTAACCTCATGGTTTACTACCTTACAGGCAAGTCTTATGGCGTTTATCAGTCTGGAAAATTCCCCTGAAGAGTATTGGAATGAAGTCTGATTTTCAATGACGAATTCACCAAGAGTTTTATTTTTTTTATCCATGAAGGAAGGTTGTTTTATTTGAGTACAAATATCGGTTATTTTGTTAAACTATAAGGTTTTCGTAAACGCATAATATTTTAAATTTATAACTTTGTGTTTGATTTGTAACAGTTATGGAATATCAAATAAGGAAAGCAGTGGCAGAGGATATGCCGGCAGTTTTGGAATTAATAAAAGAACTGGCAAGATTCGAAAAAGAAGCGAATGCCGTTGAGATGACAGCAGAGGGTCTGGTAAATGACGGATTTGTTAATGAGAAATTATTTCATTGTTTCGTTGGGGTAATGAATAACAGGGTTGGAGGGATGGCATTGATATATCCCAGGTATTCAACCTGGAAAGGTCCTGTGATACATTTGGAAGATTTAATTGTTTCGGAAGCCTTCCGAGGAAGTGGCCTTGGTACGGCCCTGCTTGATGAGGTTGTAAAATTTGGAGCGAATTTGGGCGTTAAACGTATATCGTGGGATGTACTCGACTGGAATGAACCGGCCATTGATTTTTATGAAAAGAAAGGAGCCAGGGTATTGCGCGATTGGGATGTGGTGCATTTAGATGAAAGAGGTATTCAGGAATATTTAAGCAAGTTATGAGAGTATTTAAGTTTGGAGGAGCATCTGTTAAAGATGCTGAAGGAATCAAAAATTTAGTTAAGGTCCTTGAGGAGACAGGACATCAGAACACCTTTTTAGTGGTTTCGGCAATGGGAAAAATGACCAATGCAATGGAGGCTGTAGTTAAAGCGTATTTTGATAATAAGGTGGGATTAAAAAATGCTTTTGAGGAAGTAGTCTTGTATCACCAAACTATACTGGAGGACTTATTTGAAGATAAAAAGCATCCGGTTTATCAAAAGGTTGCTCTTCTTTTTGAAGAAGTACAAGGCTTTTTAGCCTGGAACAAATCTCCTAATTACAGTTTTGTTTATGACCAGGTAGTAGGATATGGGGAATTACTTTCAACTACCATAGTGAGTATGTACCTAAATGAAGTTGGTATAAATAATTCCTGGATGGACATTCGAGATTTTATAAAGACTGATGACAACTATAGAGATGCGAGGGTAAACTGGGAAAAAACACAACAGTTAATTTCAGAGGGTGTAGAAAAGAATAAATTATATATCACACAGGGGTTTTTGGCTAGTGACGATAATAATTTTACCACAACACTTGGCAGAGAAGGTTCTGATTATACTGCTGCCATTCTGGCCTACTGTCTCAACGCCAATTCTGTTACAATATGGAAAGATGTACCCGGAGTTCTTAATGCAGATCCGAGGTATTTTGAAGAGACAAGTCTTTTAAACAAAATATCTTATCGCGAGGCTATAGAACTGGCTTTTTATGGGGCATCTGTAATCCACCCCAAGACCTTACAGCCACTGCAGAGAAAGGAAATACCACTGCACGTAAAATCGTTTATTAATCCTAAAGATACCGGCACTACAGTTGGCAAAGGTATAAAGATTGAACCTGAAATACCTTGTTTTATCGTTAAGAAGAACCAGGTGTTGATGAAACTCTCATCCCTGGATTTTTCATTTATTGTTGAGGACAGTATAGGTGACCTCTTTAAATTGCTTCATGATTATAAAATGAAGGTAGACCTTATTCAAAATTCCGCAATTAGTTTTTCCGTTTGTGTAGATAATAAGTTTAACCGGCTTAATGATTTATTGGATCAACTATCTGGTAAGTTTAAGGTAATCTGTCAGGAAGACGTTTCTTTGTATACCATTCGACATTTTAATACAGACGCCATAAAATCATTGCAAAATGGAAGAGATGTTCTTTTGGAACAACGCGGTAAAGAAACTTTGCAATTAGTAGTAAAGGAATAAACAAAAAGGGATTTTTTTCCTATGTTAAAATTGGGGTGCTCTCTCAGTGATTTTCCTATATTTACTCATATATAGTTACACAATCTATGGGTTTAGTTACCATTAAAGAAGTTACCAAAGCAATAAATCTCCAGCGGTATGGTTTTTTCGGAACATTCATGGGATGGATCCTGGTAAGGTTAACCAAATTGTCAGACATTAATAAGTTTTATGACAAGCATAAACAATTGGAAGGACCTGAATTCCTCGAAGCCATCCTGGAACATTATGAAATAAACTTTGAAATTCCGGAAGATGATATTAAACGATTACCCAGGGAGGGGGCCTATATAACTATTAGCAATCATCCGCTGGGAGGAATTGATGGGGTTTTATTGCTGAAGTTAATGTTGCGACAAAGACCCGATTTCAAGATTATTGCTAATTTTTTACTTCACAGGGTAGAACCACTGGCTCAATATATCATGCCTGTGAATCCTTTCGAAAACCACAAAGATGCCCAAAGCAGTATTGCCGGTTTCAAAAGTGCTTTAAGCCACTTAAGGGATGGACACCCCCTGGGGATATTCCCGGCAGGGGAAGTATCTACATATAAAGATGGGAAACTAATAGTTGACAAACCCTGGGAGGAATCATCTTTAAAACTTATTCGAAAAGCTGAGGTGCCTATTGTCCCCATTTATTTCCATGCAAAAAACAGTAAATTATTCTATCATTTATCTAAGTTCAACGATATTTTCAGGACAGCCAAATTACCTTCTGAAGTTACTACTCAAAGAAACAGGGCCATCAAAGTAAGGATAGGGCAACCCATTAGCGTGAAATCGCAGAAGGAATATGAAAACCTGGAGGAGTTTTCAGAACTTTTGCGTAAAAAAACATATATGCTCGCAAATGCGTATGAAAAAGAACGCTTGATAGATCAGATACCCACCTCTTTAAAAATACCAAAACCTCCAAGAAAGATAGCAGGGGAAATAAGGACAGAGGTAATACTAGGCGAATTAGAAAAATTAAGAGAGAAGGATTGTCGTTTATTGCAAAGTAAGAATTATGAGGTATTCCTGGCCCAGGAAAAAGATATGCCTTTTATTCTTAAGGAAATAGGAAGACAAAGAGAACTTACATTCAGGGCAATAGGCGAGGGCACCAATAATTCTATCGATCTGGATAAATTTGATTATTATTATCACCATTTATTCTTATGGGATAACGATGAAAAAAAAATAGTAGGTGCCTATAGAATGGGGATGGGTTCCGAGATATTTAAGAACTACGGGATTGATGGTTTCTATCTACAGGACCTGTTTGGGTTTGAACCTGAACTGTACGGAATGATGCGCCAGTCAATTGAAATGGGCCGCGCCTATATTGTTAAGGAATACCAGCAAAAACCAATGCCTTTGTTTTTGCTTTGGAAGGGAATAGTTCATACCACGCTAAGACATCCTGAACATAAATTTTTAATAGGAGGTGTTAGTATAAGCAACCAATTTTCAAACTTCTCCAAATCCCTTATGATAGAATTTATGAAATCAAACTATTGGGATCCATATGTAGCACAATATATCAGGCCGAAAAAAGAATTTAAAGTGAAATTAAATGATGCGGATAAGGATTTTATATTTGATGAAACGGAGGCAGATCTCAATAAATTTGACCGTTTAATTGATGAGGTTGAACCCGGCAGCCTTAGGTTACCAGTACTTATAAAAAAGTATATTAAACAAAATGCCAGGGTAGTAGCATTTAATGTTGACCCGTTATTTAATAATTCGGTAGACGGCTTGATGTATATAAAAATAGCAGACTTGCCAGAGAGTACGGTAAGGCCTGTGATGGAGGAATTTCAGGCAGAGTTGGAAAGAAAACTTACTGAAAATAGCGAGACTTCCTAATTTAATCCCTTCTCTTCAAATCGTTTACAAAAACCTTTTAATTTATACCTACAGTTTTACTTCGTCTTTCAAATAGTAAATTGTCTTTCCAAACCCCGTCCAACTGGCCTATCCTTTTGCGTTTACCCAAATATCGAAATCCTACTTTCTCATGAAGTTTGATGCTACCCTTATTTTCCGGAAAAATGCCAGATTGTAAAGTCCAGAAACCTTCCTTTTCACTAGCGGGAATAAGTTCTTCCATAAGAAGTTTACCAAGACCGAAACCTCTTGCTTTTTCTGCTACATAAACACTTACCTCGGCAACACCACCATAAACACACCTGCCAGAGACCGGGGATAGTGCTGCCCATCCTGCGACTTTATCATCTCTTAATGCAACTAATCTGCATCTTGAAATATGATTTCTGTTCCATTGCTCATAGGAGGGAACCTCCTTCTCAAATGTTGCAAAACCCGTATCAATGCCTTGCTTATAAATTTGAGCAACTGCCGGCCAATGAGCCTCGGACATTTTCCTAATTAGGAAGTCGGGCTTCGTTAAATGGTTTATGGACATCTTGGCTATATTACCGAATTACTAACAGCAACCTCCACCTGGAGAACAACAGACTTCTTTTTCCGCATTAACTTCAATGGGGACCACACATTCCTCTTTTGCCTTACAGTCTGTTTTTTCCACGGAAAGTTTAATAAGTAAACGGTCTTCATGTATTTCGTATTCATCAATAAATAGCTGAGCGGTGTGAAAGTTAGCATTGCTATATTCAATCTTAAGCTCGGCTTCCAATTCCATTGGTTTAATTCCGTTTACCCTGTTAAGAATTTGAAGTGCTTTAGAAACAGACATATACTTAGTCTTGTCTAATTCGGACGGACTTTCCCAGAGTTGAACTATGGTTTCTTTCCAAAAGTCAGTTCCTGCTCCACAATCCACAGAGTCAACCACAATATTTTTTACCTCGGTAAGGTGATAGTTGGCGCCCACCAGAGACCCTTTGTTGTAGTCAAATACTAATTCTTTACTTCCGTTATCCCTTAGGAGAGATAAAAATTCTTTTGTTTTCATTAATTTGTTTTTAGCAACAGTTCACATTTGTTTTATTAAAGAAGTCATTAATTATCGCTTGTATTTCCACCCATTTCTTTTGGTTGATGCAATAACAGACCCTTTTACCACTTATTTCACCCTCAATTAAATCAATGCTTTTGAGTTCCTTTAAATGCTGGGAAATGGTAGGTTGTGCGAGTCCTATTTCTTCAACAATATCGTTACAAATACAGTCTTTCTGACAGCTAATATGCTGTAAGATCGCAATCCGGGCCGGGTTGGCCAATACCTTTAATATGGTAGCCAATTGATTTTGTTCGGCAGTAAATATTTGCGTTTTGGTTGTTCCCATTACATATTTATATATTGCAATATTACGATAATAAATGCAATAAAAAAAGTCAGATCGTAAAAAACCCGACTTTTTAGATTTTAGAACCAGGGCTTTCTACCCACCTGGTAGGTGTTATAGAAATCCTCATCAGACTTGGTGAGGTAAATAATACCTTCTATTAATCCAATCATACCACTGATCCATACCATGAATATACCTATACCAATGCAACTAAGCACGAAGCCAACAATGGTTATTCCCAACAGGATAAATCCTTCCTTCTGATACCCTAATATAAACTTATGAACTCCAAAAGCACCTAATACAATACCGAGTATCCCTGCAAGTATTTTTTTGTTTTCTGCTTCAGTTACCCCTTTCACGCCCTCAGAAAATTCATCTGCAGTTTTCTTGGCGTCCTCAGTGAAATCACTGGCAGCTTCTTTAGTTTCTTCTGCAAATTCTTTAGCAGATTCTTTGGCTTCATCTGCAAACTCTTTAGCAGATTCCTTGGCTTCTTCGGTAAATTCCTTGGCCTTCTCTTTGGCTTCTTCAGTAAATTCCTTGGCTTTCTCTTTGGCTTCCTTGGCTTTCTCTTTGGCTTTACCTTTAGCTTTATCAAAGGCACCCTCTGCTTTGTCTTCAGGATCCTTATTTTCTTCTGACATGATTATTTTGTGTTGGTTAATACTCTCTTAAATGTAGTAATTATTTTGGTATCAAAGAAATGCTTTATCCACTGGTTCCCAAAGCTCTAGCTTATTGCCTTCCGGATCCAGGATCCATCCAAATATTCCATACTCATATTCCTCAATTTCTCCAACAATGGTAACACCTTCCTTTTTTAAAGCGGCTAATAATTCTACCAAATTTTCTACCCGAAAATTCATCATAAATTCTTTTTTGCTGGGTTTAAAATAGGAGGTATCTTCTTTAAAAGGACTCCATTGTGTAGAACAATCATTTCCTTCCTTATCTTTCCACCAGAAGGTGCAGCCGTATTGGTCCGTATTCAATCCTAGATGATTTTTATACCAGTCCTTTATTTTATCAGGATCTGCAGTTTTAAAGAAAAACCCACCTAATCCGGTAACTCTTTGTTTCATAATAAATCGCTTATTTTTTCCAGGCCTGTTCGTAAATAGTTATCCATTGTTCAACAGTCATCTTTGATGCTAATTCACCTATTAAAGAATAGGGAATATGATTTATGTTTTTAAAACGAATACAACTTTTACCCATATCTAATTTGGTTTTTACATGTTTAGGATATGCCGAAACAAACCATTTTAACAAACCTTTATTGCTATAAATTCCCATATGGTAAAGAGCTATGAAGTTTTTTTGCGAAGCAATATTTATAAATGGTAAAGGAAGCACGGGATTCGTATGGTATCCATCCGGGTATATTGCGTGAGGCACCACGTACCCTATCATCCCATAGCTCATAACTTCCTGAAAACCCTCAGGAAGGTTTTTTAAGATAGTTTCACGTAACTTCATTATGGGCTGTTTCCTGTCCGGAGGTAATTCGGCAATATACTCTTTAGGCGTTTTGGCATTTGATTGCATAGCTGTTCTATTTTCGTTGAAATACTAAGGCCCCTATCAAAGAAACTACTATACCAATACACAACACAGTAATGTACATAAGCATAGCCATAAATGCACTGCTGTATACCGGAACTTCACCTTCATTCCCTATCCCTTGCAAACATTATATTTATAAAATCAAACCCTTTGTTACTCAACGAAATTATCAAGCAATAGAGTTGTATTTTATATTTAAGACTTTTTCTTTTTTTTGCCCTTTTTGTTATCCTTATTAATAATATTTTGGACAGCCTTTCCAGGAACAATTCTGGTAAACCCATGAATTAATCCTTGAACAATATAATTAATAGGTGATCGATATACGTTTCTCCTCGACTGATACGCCGCTACAAGATAATTGTGCTTACCGGGTAAATTATTTGCCCGAATTGCAGTATTGGCAACTGCAGAAAGCAACACTTTCTTCTTAGATTTATCCTTGCTCTTTTCGCTAGTCAATTTCACATGTAAGTCACTATAATCAAATACCAGATTGTTTTGGGATTGAACTGCACCGGCATTCATATGAAACTGAATTCGGCTCATTTGTCCGGTTACCATTTCAACGCCAGCCAGGGGTTTTAAGGTTGGGTTTAAGCTGGTCATATCCATTGCTCCAACATCTACGGCTAATGAAAATGTTTCTTTATCATATGGAACGCTTAAATCAATATTAATTCCAGCCTTACCAATTAGGCTGGCACTAATTGTTGCGTCTAACTGACCTTTATTTATTTGTTCTTTGGGTATGTTAGTGACCTCAGTAATAGTTCCATTAATTTCCTGAAATTTAAGCGATCCTGATTCACTTTTTTTAACTCCAAGTTCGCCATAGGTTACCGAAGAATTGGAAATTTGAATGGAGTCTATAAGAATTTCCATGGGAATTGAGTTAATAATACCTTGAAACATAGGTTTAACTACATCCGGAGGCCTGGGAATATTCTTATTTCTTTGCAGTTTAATGTTCAGTTCGTCAATGGAAACCATTTGGGCTACAATATCTAATTGTGTATAAAATTTATTTGAATGCTCAAACTTATGTATACCAATTTCTTTTACATTTAACTCAATGATATCGTTTTGGACCCCCGCACGCTTACTAACTTCAATCCAATCGATAGAATAGCCCAGGGAAATATCACTCAATAAAATCTCCTTCTCTTTCAGGTTGTAATGAAAATGACCTAATTTAATATCTGTATAGTCGTTGGGTTTGAATGTTACACTATCCAGATCTACATTTATATTACCGACTTGAAATGGTATCAGGTTTTTAAATTTCAAAGAATCAGTTTCTATTTCGGTAGCCAGTATATTTAATCGCTTTACCTGACCTTTTATACCTTGTGAATCAGGATCTCTTAGAATAATAGAACCATTTTGAATGCGAAAATGCTTTAGATCTGCACGCGATAATATATCACCAAACATTTCCTGAAACCCTTTGCCACTGGTACTTTTAGTAGTGTCTGCACTAAGTGTGACTTCAAATAACGGTTGTTCAAAAGCAATCTCATTTAAATTCAATTTTTTTCCAAACAAGAATTTTCTCCATACTATCCCTTTAATGGTAGCATAATCTACATGCCCAATAATTACGGTTCCTTTTCCAGGGTTTAAAGGTACAATACTAACATCGTGTAAAGTTACCCCTTTAAAAAAGGTGCCTAAATCAAAATCAGAATACGTAATGTTGTAAGCTCTATCAGGATTTGAATTTAATCTAGCCTGGAATGTCGATTCCAACCTCCATTCAAAACCCTTCATCATGATAAATAATATCCCAAGAACTATTAGAACCCAAATAACAATCTTTTTCATATTATTATAAGTTATTTTTTCTGTTTTACTAATTTACGGCCTTTTGATGAACAATGTTTTATTGCATAATCAATCCAATATAAATACAAGACGCGTTACAAGTCCGTGGTTTGAACCTGTTTGTCCTGTGCGATCAAGTGTTGAATACCTGTAGTTTACATTAGCCTGTAAGGCTGAAATAGGACTCCAATTTAATCCAAGTGAAAATGTGTCCATTTTACCACCATCAATACCATTATCGGTCAAATCAATGGATGACCATCGGCTGTAAACTTCCAACTCACCCCAGCCCCCTGAATTAATTCCATTGGCGACCTTAACTCTTTTGAAAGTACCACTTCGTTTATTATATTGACGCATTTCCCCGGTAATTACATAAGAAGCCACTACATAGTACCCCTTAAAACTGGGGTCATTGAAGGTAGAAGAACGGACATTGGATTGGATATACTCACCCAATAAAATGAAAGGTCCTTTTCTCCATGCCATTTCCAACCCATAGTGAAAAGTTGATTCTGCATCATCAAGCAGGTCGGTATCAACCGAAACCGGCCCACTGAAAATCTCAGTTTTTGTTTTATAGCGAATCCCTCCTGCCGCATTGGAATACCGACCTGCTATCCCAAGGTGTAAGAGATTGCTTTCATCTTTGGTGATAAATGGCAGTCCTGTAATACGCCCTGTCAGGACCGTGGGATTGTCAGAAAAAGATCGATCTGTCTCAATCCAGTTGTTAAATACTCCGGCAGCCCAGGTCATTCGTTCCTTCACAAAGGTATTATTGATGACGATCCCAATATTTCTGGCTGGCAAAAGGCCATCTGCAACTGACGCCCGCTCCTGCTGACTGGGTTCGTATATCATGGCTGATAATCTTGAAACAGAAAAAGTTTCCTTTGTTTTTCCCAGGCTCAATGTAGCTGATCCTACAGGAATATCTACTCTGTAATCATAAAGTACAAATTCACTTAGATCACCTTGCTTAAAACCCCGATCAAAAGCACGTGTACCAAAAGTAAAAAGATACATCCAGGGTTTTTTGAAATTGAAGGTGCCGCCTAAACCGGCCCGAAACCCACGGATGGAACCTCCTTTGAATTCGCTGAGATCACCTACCTGTTCTTCATTTACCGGTTCATCTGAAAGCCAGCGCGTATTTTCCATAAGAATAGCGCCTCCGAACACTGCAGTAATTGGCTTTGTCCTGAATACATTCCATTTTCGTTTATTTTGATAGGATAAGGGCAAAGCCACGGCTGGTGGTGCATACGATTGCCAGCCACTTATTTGCTCTTGAGAATCAACATCAATCCGGATCAACTTATTCAAAACAACTTCTCCCTTAGAAACAGCGAATACTGCAAATGATTTGGTGTCGAGCAACACGTCATCATTTATTCGAGGATCCTGATCGAGGATAATAAACGCTGCCGGGTTTCCCACTTCAAGTTTGCCAAGAATATATCCCCCATTAGCATCAAAAGCAATATCAGCTTTGGTCATGGCGATCTTATCCTGAGTCACCATTACAAGTTTCTTTTGATCAATGAGAATACTGACGACCACATCCCCGGTTTTTCCTGCCTGATCGATCACCGTTACATTCCGGATCATGATCTTTTGCATATCATTTATCATATCTTGTGTAATCCCAAAAAAAGGAATCATCATCAGAATTGCTGCATAGAGAAACTTAGTTTTTACCATTATGATCTATTTGGTTTTGCATGGCATAAGAATATTAGCCGATTGCGGGCTTCAATCCTTTCAAGTTGAAAGAGAGTTGAAGCGGGCTACTACATTTTATTTTACTGCTATTTCCATTATTATTTTTATACATTGTTAGCTGTAGATTTTTTAAAACCAATTCTTTCTTTTGAAGTAAATTATCATTACAATAAATACGATAATCATTATAAACCAGGCTCCAAAATATCCCCATTCCCAGTTTAATTCGGGCATATTTGAAAAATTCATCCCATAAACACCAGCAATAAAAGTCAAAGGGATAAATATTGTGGCTACAATTGTTAGGATTTTCATTACTTGATTCATTCGATGTCCCTGAACCGAAAAAAACAAATTTATGCTGCTTTCCAATCTCACTTCAATGTACTCACAATCATCAATAAGAGATAAACAAAGGTCTCTTAGTTCATAGAAATATTTGATGTGTTTTTCATGTATGAAACCAAATTTTTCTCTTTCAATTTTTGTTACAAATTCTTTTATTGGAATGATCGTCTTTTTTATCTGATGAATTTGTCGTTTATAAAGCTCAATTGTTTTTAAGGTAAAAGGTGATGGGTCAGTTTCTGTGTCAACAAGTCCCAGCTTTTCAATTTTACCATCAATATCATTTACTGTTTTAAAGTAGTTATCCAAAATTGATTCAAGTAATAAAAACAATAGATAATCGGAACCACGTTCACGTATTATTCCTGCTTTATTCCTTAGTCTTTGTCTGATATGATCGAAATAATCTGCCTTTTTTTCTTGAAATGAGACTAAGAAGTTGCTCCCCAATATGAAACTTAACTGTTGCTGTTCGATTAGTGAATTATTTGTAGGAATAATAGATTTTAAAGTAAAAAACCAATGTTTTTCAAATTCCTGGAATTTCGGTCTCTGATTTACATCGAGTATATCCTGAATTGCCAGATCATGAACCCCCAACTTACTGCAAATGTTTTTTATCTTTTCAACATCATGTATTCCATATACATTGAGCCAATATTGATATTCATTTTGTTGAAAACCGTTGAATTCCTTTTGAATATAATCTGAATCTTCAATACATTCCGCTTGATTGTATTTGAATAACTGAAGGCTGAGTGTTTCAGTATATTTAACCCCAGTAAAGATTGGGACTGAGGGATTTGTCTTTTTCCTATTTAGAATTTTTCTCATCTTATTTTAAGTCCTTTTTGTAAACAATTGTTCTGTAAGGAAATGGGATTTCAATACCTTCTCTGTCAAATCTTTGTTTTACAGATTTTAAAAGATCACAGCTCATGGAAAAGGCATTACTAATATCTGCAGCCCAGAGATATGCTTTGATATCGATTGAAAAGTCAGAAAGTGAGATAACACGAACAGCTACCACAGGAGCGTTATTAGAAATTTCTTCTTTAGTTCGATTGTCAATTAATAACGGGTGATTTTGCGCTTCATCCCGTATGATATCAATTGCCTTGTCAATATTAGAATCGTAGCTAATTGAAAATACCACATGCTTCCTTATTTTTTCATCTTTAATATGACTATTAATAATAGTTTCATCACTTATGACACTATTTGGAATTACAATTCTCTTGTTTTCAAAATCTTTGATCAAAATATGCCTGAGCGTAATCTCTTCAACAGTACCCCTTAGGCCATCTTTAAATTCAATGATATCAGATACTTTTACAGGTTTAAAAATTAAAATAAAAACACCGCTAATTATATTAGACAATGCACTTTGTGATGCAAACCCAATAACAACAGCTAATATACCTGCACCCGCAAAAAGGGCAGTTCCAAGTGACTTTAAATATGGTATTTGGGAAAAGATAAAAATTATAGCTGCTGTGTATATTATAAATCCAACTGAATTTTTAATGAATAAAAAGTTCGTAGGGTCTGTTTTTAATTTCTCCGCATAATTCTTAATATATGCACTAAGCAATTTCCTTAAAATTAGTGATAGAACAATAGCAATGGCTAAAGTTATAACTACCAATAAAATGTAATTCATCGTTTCTTTACTCATTGCTATTGTCTTCTTTTAAGTTTATAATTACTATTAATTTATGTTTAGCTTATTTAACTTCCAACGGCTTAGGAAATTTCCAGTTTCCATCTAAAATATTTGTTCCGTCAACTGCCTGATTCCTTCTTTTTAAACAGGTTTGGAATCAGTATAATTTGCAACTGAAACATATTGGTTTTAAAGTTTTGCTTGAGCCCATAGGACCCCGTATACTTTGCATTGGTATATAAATTGGGCAAGAACCAATAACTAATTCCTAAACCGAATACACTCATCTGATCTTTAACCGAAGGATCCCAATAGACGTCACTACCAGAATCTTCACCCATTTGCCAGGCGTGTCCACCCTGTAGCGTTACTTCAAGCTTTTCAGATAAATACTGGCTGATGCCGTATTCCATAATAAACCGGCTTCCCGGTCGTACGTCAGCATCTTTTATGTTTCCGTGAAATTCATAAGAGGGCATAAACATGAAAGCAGTAGATTTGTCTGGTTTGGGATAATAATAAGAAGCCATTTGAATGACGTGTGACCAATAACCAAGACCGATATTGTCATCGGCACCTGTTTCATATCTTCCGGTAGGAGCATAAAATAAATATCCGCCGGTAAAATCGAATTTATCCAATGTCCAGGATAACATAAGGGGAGAAACGGTTAGGTCTCCAAAACCGGAAGCACCTCCTTCAACAGTCTTACCATTTAGTAATTCACCGAGGCCAACCGTTGCTTTTGCGGTAGTATAATTTGGAGCTGCAATAAAAAGATATTGGGCATTACCTAAGAAGGGAAGATTTGGTGATGCATAAACGAGCATAAGACTATTAATGTAGCCCGAGATATCAATATCCAAGGGTATAGTATTTCCCAGGGGGCCTTCTATCGTATTTACTTTGTTTCCATTTCGGTCGTAATAGGAATTTGCATTTACAAATATGTTGTAGTCAAAAATAAATAGTCCGTCTTGGCCCGGATTTGCATAATCACGAACGCCATTGATACCAGGTACATATCCACCAGATTGAGCAGGGGATACAATTTGAGCCTTAGTATTCAAAATGCCCAGCACCATAAAAATTGTAGTTAGAATAATGCTTTTTGTTTTCATTCGTTTTCTTGACTTAGTTTGTTAGCTACAAACAGAATATTCATCTGTAATCCAGCTATTTTAAATGAAGCCCAAGGCTTAAGTATAAAGGGCATTTTCCTGCCCGACCGGCAGGCGGGAATACCCTTTATACAAAGTTTTATTATTTAACAGGCTTCGGTTTGGGAAATGTCCAGCTACCGTCTAATATTTCAGCTCTCGGTCTGTATAACCTCACGAGGTAATTCCAGCCATCCATGATTTCAAGATAATTATCTGCACTTGGAACACCTCCGAAGTGGATCGTAGCGCTTCCATCCTCTGCCTTCTTTGCGGTGATTGAGTTGTAAGAATAGATGCCCCGTGTATTTTTTGGTATCCAGGACTCACTGTCGTATACGATCACAGACCAAAAGGCATCAACCGGCACATCATCCTTCACAGTAAGGGTATAAGCTGTTTTTCCGTCATTCTTCTCTAGAGGAAAATTGACATAAATAGCGTCATGACTTGGCTGACCACCCCATCCGAATGCAGTACCCAACAGGCGGTTAACGGGATCGAGTTTGTCCTTCTCGCCAAACCATCCAACGGTAGACCCCATAGTAGAGCCCAGCACATTGATCGCATTACGCAAGGTCTCGACACCCTGCTTATCCCAATTCGGCAACTCAAGTTTACCCATCTCGGCCTGTTCGACTACGACCGCATCCTGCAGGTCGTGACAAATCTTAATATCGGCAGGGTCATTAGGATCCGCAAAGGTTCGGATGCCAATTAAGATATATCGGGTCCCCATTTCCTCCATCGTATAGGTCTTTGTTGCTGGGCCGTAGATAGAAGGTGGAATGTTGTGATCCTGACTAATCGCCTGCATTGACATGTACCGACCTCCGGCGTCTGGTATCGTTATGGTCAGCGGTGAAGTAAGGTCAAAGACTCCGAACATATAGTACGTGTCGCGGTTTCCGCGAACGGTCACCTGGTTGTCAACATTATAGCGCGTCCGGTTGATGGCGAATTTGCCAAAGGCATCCATAGCCAAGGCGTATCCCTTCATTTGAACGTCGCTCTCGGCACGAACGTAGTTGTCGATGGTGACCTTAACGAGGTCCTGAGCCTGTGCTGGCGCAACGGCAAAGGTTGAAAGCACAGCAATTAGCAATGCCGAAGTAATTTTATTAAATCTCAATTTTGTTTTCATAATTATCATGTTTTACTATTATTTCACTTTTGTAATTTCACTAGGTCTCCAACTTTTATCTATCCATGCTTCTAAAGGACCATACATTCTAAACCCAGCGAACCAACTTTTTCCGGGAATGGTTTGTAACCAATTATTCTCAAAACCAGCAGGTGCTTCAGGACCAAGATAGATGTCAACCGATCCATCGTCATTCATTTTAAGACCTTCGGTTTGACTTCCAACTGTTGGAAATTTCTGGTCTGTTTGTAGTTGAGAACGTGTTTGTGTGTCATAGACTGTTACGGCCCAAAAATCTTTGGCAGGAGGATTAGCCGGAACATGTATTTTATAGGTAAGTGCCCCATCCATAGGCTGTTTGTCAGCATCTACATAGGCAATACCATAATCAGAACCAGCTCCGGGAATAGTAACGGCCATTGCCGGTGTAACAGCGGTGTAAGGATAGTAGAACATAACCCTTGCATCTGTATTCATGGTCTGTCCGTCCTTACCGTTAAAAAATACATTTTTATCAACCCATGCCATTAACCAGGCGCTGTGGGTATCAGGATAAACTTCTATTCCATTCATGTTATCCACACTTCCGCTAACCCTTGGGTACCATACTATTGATCGGGCAGTAGCATTTGCTATGGCAACAGCATCTGTTAATATGCGTTTCATTCTTTCATCAGGATTAAATTCTTCGCCTTTCTCAATACCAATTGAAGCTAATAGTCCGCGAGTTTCTGCATCAATCATTTCCAAGGGTTCTTCCTGAATAACAGCATTTACATGCTCATAAAAATGATAATCGTTGTCGTGGATTGTATTTATATGTTTCCCTGATCCACTAATAAACTCCATTTTAGAAGGATTGTCTTTTTGTGCTAAAGGATACACCTTCAGATTTTCTGTTACGTTTTTGACCGCAGCTTCCATACCATTGGCGATGGAGCCACGCATAAATGTCCAAACTCGGTAAGTAGGAGATTTTACTACAAAATAACCTGTTGGAATGTCTCCCTCGTAATCAGGTGGTAGTAATAAGAATTTTCCACCTGCTCCCTTATCCGGACCCATAGGACCCACATCCTGCATATACCTGAACCATGCATCATTAAAAGCGCCCAGCATACCCGGTGGTACTTCAACAACCGTTGCTCCGGTTTCTTTCAAATTAAAGGTTGGTAATACATAAAGTGTAGAGGTGTTACCCGTTAAAAAATAAGGCTTCGAATCCATTAATTTGTCATAAATAAACACTTTATTATTATGGTTAGTTCCAAGAGCTTCAGGTCCCACCATAAGCTGTCTTACAGAGGCTGCAGACATACATTTTAAAAATACATCCACACCACGCATTCTGTCCAGGTTTTCGTAAACCAATTCTGCAGTTTCAGGAAGCGGAGCTCCATCCGTGAATTTCAAGGTCCCAATAGAAGTTTCAACGACGTCAGGGGTATGAAGCCCCTCCGGTAGTTCAGTTGTTTGCGCATACGTCTTTAGCTCTTTAGCGGGAGACTTTGCTTCCTCTGTTTTTTTACCATTGTCCTGGCATCCTAACATAGCCAAGGAGAACAATGCTATTATCCATAATTTTGAATTCATAATTGTCATTTTTAAAGTGTTGCTATTCATCTGTTTTATTCTTATTTATAATTAAGGTTTATTCCTTTTTAAGGTATATATCGCGTAATTTTTTTTGCATGGTGGCATCAATGCCCAAGCCTTCTGAAAAGTAGTTCTCGATGGTGCCGTAATTAGTCTGCATTTCATCAAAAGATGCTTCAAGATACTCTTCTTTGACACCAAAAATGGCCTGCGGAATAGACGGTTCTCCACCTCCCGAAACGTAACCGTCAATTACCTCTTTATAGAGTGGAAGGATATAGTCATTGCTGCGCAGGTAATCTTTCATCACAGTTTCTTTGGGCACATCGAGTAGCGTTAATAAGGCTGCTGCTGCCCATCCCGTGCGGTCCTTGCCCGTGGTACAGTGAAACAATGCAGGTAACTTATTTTTATTGGCCAGCGAAGTAAAGAACTCGTGGTAGGCCGTTTTTGCGCTGGACAAGGAGACGAAATCACGGTAGGACGTTATGAAAACGGCTTCAATTTTACCATCGCCCAATTCTTTGTTTCCTTCTTCCGGATCCTGCAATAACGCTAAAAGATTTGTTGGTGCAGATCCGCTAGCGTCTTTCAGTACGTCTAGCCAGATATTGTTCACACCGGGAGGAAGTTCGTCTGGCAAAGGTGTTCGTTCTGCCTCCGTCCGCAGGTCATAGTCATTCTTAAGTCCGAGTTTAGCAATCTTCTCCATGTCTTCCGGACTAATCTTGGCAAGCTGATTAGAGCGATACACGAGACCTCGGACGACAGTTGCGCCATCGTTTGTTTCGTATCCTCCAAGATCACGCAGGTTCGGCACCGAAGCGATTCCGAGGCTTATACCGGGTTCAGAAAGAATTACTTTTTTTGCTGTTGTTACTTCAGTAGCAGCTGATGGATCCTGCTTGTTTTTGCAACTAGTGATTCCTACAAGCAGCACCAAAATTAGAACTACTTTCATTATTCCATCTAAATGGATCTTAATATGTTTAGTTTTCATTTTAATTAGTTTCATTATTTAAGTTGATTATTTTTAATGTTTGCCAATATCGAAATGTGATTACCCCTAGGTTTATCATTAAGATGAATTGTGGATTTCTCACAAAGGGCGGTTATTGCACCGGATAGTATTGTGAATGCTTTGCTTATGATTGCTCGGTGCATTTGATCTTCCGTTTCCCATTCCCCTATAATGGTGTAGGATTGAAGATTGTTAGTTTCTTTAATTTTTAGACTAGAACAGTCTTTTTGTAGTTCCTCACTGAGATGGTATAGCGTTTGTTTAAACTCAACGATCTTAGACGGTTTTATCCTTAATGCTATTTTCAATCGTTCCATAGGCTGTTTAAATTATCTTACCAACACCGTTTTAAAACTTGTTCAGTAGGACAATTTGTATTCAATTGTTAGGCCAAATTTTTAAAAAAGGCATAACAGTCTTGCAATCAAATATGTAGATTGATTTTTTGTATTGTATATGAAACTAAGCAATGAGATAAAACATGATATATGATGAAAAACAATATATATCATGATATTTAAAGAAGTGTATTAGGAATGCTTAGGATGTTTCATTCCTAACTTTTTAATTCGAGACCGAAGTGTCTCGGGATGCATATCCAGAATGAGAGCGGCCCCTTTAGGCCCATTAATTCGCCATAGGGTTTGTGCGAGTACTTTATTGATATAGTCTCGTTCATGATCCTCCAAGGATTGGAGCTTTTTTTTGGTAACATTCTTAGTTGATGGCATCGGTTCCATTGATAAAGTTGAAGAATGAGAGAGAATCATAGCACGTTCAATGATATTTTCAAGCTCACGGATGTTACCCGGCCAATGATATGTTTTTAGTTGCTCCATTACTTTTTTTGGAATTTTGGTGATATTTTTCCCAATCTTCTGGTTAAATCGCCTGACAAAATATTCTACTAATAAAGGGATATCACTTACTCTTTTTCTCAATGGTGTAATGGTGATGGGAAATACATTTAAGCGGTAATATAAATCCTCACGAAAACGCCCCTTTTGGACTTCCTCCTCCAGGACCTTATTAGTTGCTGCGATCACCCTTACGTTAACTTTCAGTGTACGTGGATTTCCAATCCGTTCAAACTCTCCTTCCTGCAGCACTCGTAATAATTTGGACTGAAGTTCTATGGGAATTTCGCCTATCTCATCCAGAAACAGCGTTCCGCCATCGGCCAACTCAAATCGGCCAATCTGTTTTTGGACGGCATCCGTAAAAGCACCTTTCTCATGCCCGAATAATTCACTTTCAATTAGAGTTGCTGGTAAGGAGGCGCAATTTACCGTGATAAATGGTTTGTCTTTCCGTTTGCTTTTTTGATGTAAATAGCGCGCAAACAATTCTTTTCCTGTTCCTGTTTCCCCTTCGAGCAAAACAGTGGTGTCCAGGGCGGCAACCTGATCCGCCCGGTAAAAGATGTGTTTTAGACTGTCGCTTTCACCAATGATCTCGCTGGAGGAATTAGCATTCATCAGCTCCTGACGCAGGTAAATATTTTCTACTTCCAGTTGATCTTTTAACTCCCTAATTTCTTGCAGTTGGATGGTGATTTTTCTTTGAGCTTGCTTCATCTCAGAAATATCAATAGTTTGTCCAACAAAAAAAGATTCGTCTCCAACTTTAACCAACTTTCCGGACCCATAATAGTCGGGCACTATTTTACCATCTTTAGTAATAATATCATATTCAACACTACGTTCCTTCCCATCCTCAATTATTTTCTGGAGTTCTTCCGTTACCTTTTTGTTATGCTCTTCACTTAGGAAATCACTTGGGTATTTATTAGTTAATTCCTCCGCAGAATATCCTGTGAGATCTTGATAATTCTTATTCCAACGTATTAACCTTCCCTCCAAATTCATGACATAGGTTAGTTGTGGCATTCCTTCCATAATAGCCTCTGTCCATTCTTTTTCTTCTAATAGTTGTTTGAGAGCGATTTTTCTGTGCATCACATTAGCCAAAATGTTTCCCACAATTTTAATTTGATTGATTGTATGTTTTTTCCATTCTTGCTGTTTACGAACCGTAGATAAAGAAAGGCCGAAATGAACAGCATTGTCAATCTTTAATGGAAGTAAGAACAGCGACTTTAAACCCATTTTTTCAATTACAGCTCTATCATGACGGGCATTATTGGGAAATTCGGTGATTTTGGTGAAGGCCAATAACTTGTCTTTCTTGATGCTCTTATAGATGAATGGCAGAAAGTCTTCTCCAATTCCCGTAATTGGAGGAATGTTAATACCGGGTCGAGAATAGAAATAGGAAATGACAAATTTGGTTTGATCATCAGAGAAAGTACCCAGATGACAGCGATCTGCCTCAAAGAATTCTACAATCGATTTCAGGCTCGATTCAATAGCTGCATCTATAGATTCGAGTGGCAGATTTGCCAGTTTTGCTGATAAATCTCCGAGCATTGATTCAAAGCTGGAATTTTCGATCAAAACTTTTGTGTGTTGATTTGCTATTTTATCTTTCTGCATATTCATTACAAGATACATTTCATATTCGAATATCAAAAGAAAGCTATTATGATAAGACCCTCTTAATAAAGATAGTGCATTTGAAAATTTAGACAATAATTTTCACTATTGATTTTTTGATCGCATACAGTTTTTTTTACACCTTAAATTGACCAATTCTGGATTTGATTTTATCTACAATTGTCTGTGCTAATTTCTCCTTGCTCTCAATGGTCCACCCGGCAACATGCGGAGAGAGAATAACATTTTCGGCATCAATTAGATATTTAAAAGTATCCGGAAGTTCACCTTCTGCAAACATATCTTCGAAGGAGGTTTTTTCATATTCAAGTACATCTAATCCCGCACCTAATATTTTACCAGATTTTAAAGCGGAAACCAGATCTTCGGTCACTACGCATTTTCCTCTTGCCGTATTTAACAACCAAAATGGTTTTTGAAATGCACTGATAAATTCGGTGTTAATCATTCCCAGGGTTTCGGGCGTTTGAGGTACGTGCAGGCTTATTATGTCTGATCTTTGCTCCAATTCCATGATCCCTACCTGCCTGGCATTTTCATCAGATACGCCCCCAACTATGTCATAGCAAATTACTTCAACATCAAAACCACTGAGTTTTTTAGCAAAGGCTTTCCCTGTATTGCCATAACCAATTATACCCACTGTTTTGCCATCCAATTCAAATCCTCTATTCCCTTCTCTGTCCCAAATTCCCGATTTTACTTCACGATTGGCTTTGGTGAGCTTATTAAAAAGCGCCAATAATAATCCCAGGGAATGTTCCCCTACAGCATTACGATTTCCTTCGGGAGCGGCTGCCAGATAAATTCCTTTATCCCAGGCGTAATCCACATCAATATTTTCCAATCCAGACCCAAGCCTACCAATAAATTTCAAGTTTTTAGCTTTGTCCAGAAAGGATTGGTCTATGCTAAATCTGCTTCTGATAATAAGCCCGTCATAGAGGTGAATTGTCTTTTCAACCTCAGATTTCGGTGCAGTATATTCTTCAACATTTTCAAAACCCAGAGCTTTGAATTCCTCTATGAGCAAAGGATGGTTGTTGTCTAAGTGGAGGATTTTCATTCTTGTTTAAATTTTAGGATATTCAGTTTGTGTCCTTGCGTGCTGTACCTTACCGGTGTGCGCTGTTGTTAACTTTTCAAAGAGTAATAAATGTACTTCTTCATTGTTTTTTGTAGACGGATTGTGTTCTACCCCTTTTGGGACAACTATAATTTCGCCTGCTTTCACTGTCTCTGTCCGGTCTCTGAATTGCATATACAAAGTGCCTTTTAAAACCTGGAATAGTTCATCCTCATTTTCGTGGGAATGCCATACAAACTCTCCCTGAATCTTTGCCAGGATTACCTGCATATCATCTACCTGCGCTATTTGATGCGGGTGCCATGTTTTACTAAATGCGGCATGTTTCTGTTTTAAATTTATAGTTTTCATTTTCATTAACTTAAGTCTAATTTTTTATAAAACAAATCTTACTCCTTTTTGGTTTCAGGCTGGTCTTTTGCATCAAATTCAAAAATATCATTTCTGGCATAATGACCTATTACATCAAAATCGAGTTTGTTTAACTTAATTTCTTCAAGATCTATTTCAGAGACAAGAACTCCGGCTTTATCATATAATGGACCGGCAAGAATTTTTCCGTTAGGAGCCACTATAATACTGCCTCCCCGACACATTGTTTCGGGTTCATTAGCAACAAGTGACTGGTAGTTTTCAGGATACATAGATTTGGTAAAATACTGGTTGCAACCAAGTACGTAGCATCTGCCTTCCAAAGCGATATGTTGCATAGTGGAGGTCCATTCTTCCCTGGCATCTGCCGTAGGGGCAATATAAATTTCAACCCCTTTTCTGTACATTGACATTCTGGCCAGAGGCATATAATTTTCCCAGCAGATAAGTCCACCCAACTTGCCAATATTAGTTTGATAGGTAGTTAATGATTCACCGGAAGCTTCTGCCCAGATGATCCTTTCTGTGCCTGTAGGTTTAATTTTCCGATGGGTGCCCAGTAACCCCGAAGTTGGGGATATATATAGCATGGAACAATAAAGGCTGCCACTTATATTATCTTTTTCGGTTACTCCAATAACCAGGTAGGTTTTATTTTTTTTTGAAATGTCTTCGAGTCTTTTAAGGTCTTCACTCTGCACATTGAGGCTGTTTTCATAGTATTCAGCATAAAGCTTGCGCCCCTTTTCAGATCTGCTGCCTATGGTGGCGCCGAAGGTAAATCCTCTTGGGTAACCCGGAATAAAAGATTCCGGAAAAACCAACAAATCACATCCCTTCGCTGCATATGTTTTCGTAAGCCTTTCAACTTTAGAAATGGTTTCTTTTTTATTAAAAAAAACAGGGCTTTCCTGGACTAATCCTACTTTTATTGGCATAGATTGAAATTCTTAAATAGAATTTATTTTAGATTTCGGGGACTCTAAGGTATCCAATTTTAATAAAAGTGAGGTCTAAATTCCCAAAATAACTTTTGCTATCCAGAAATAAATCAAGATCCCGAAGATATCATTACTTGTCGTAATAAAAGGGCCTGTAGCAATAGCCGGATCTATACCCCTTTTGTTTAGAAACAAGGGAATAAAGGTTCCAATTATTCCGGCAACGATGATTACCACAACCAGCGAAATTGAAATGGCAAGTGCTGCAGGAAAATTGCCTTGCCAGAACCAGGTAAAAACTAAAAGAACCATTCCCAGGATTAGACCATTTAGTGTGGCCAGGAGCATTTCCTTAATCAGGCGGTTACTAATGCTACCCTTGAGGTCATCATTTGCAATTCCCTGTACTATGATGGCACTTGATTGCACTCCAACATTACCGGCCATGGCGGCAATTAATGGTGTAAAAAAGAACAGGATTGCATGATTACTTATCAGTTCTTCAAAGCCTCCCATGATAGCTGCTGCCCCAATACCGCCTATAAGGCCCAAAAACAGCCAGGGTAAACGGGCTCTGGTTAACTCCCAAATACTATCATCGGCCTCCACATCCTGCGAGATACCTGCCGCCAGCTGGTAATCTTTCTCAGCTTCTTCCCTTATTACATCTACGATGTCATCAATGGTAATTCTGCCAACCAACCTCCCAATCTCATCAACTACGGGAATGGCTTCCAGATCGTATTTGGACATAATTTTTGCCACTTCCTCAGGTTCTTCGTTTACGGTAACCCTATCCACTTTTGGAATATAAATATCTTTAATCGGAGATTTGGTTGAGGTGGTTAAAAGATCCTTAAGTGAGAGCCTGCCTTTTAGTTTGTCATCGTCATCTACTACATAAATAGAATGTACCCTTGTCACATTTTCTGCCTGTGCCCTCATTTCTTTAACGCAGGTAAGGACGTTCCAATTTTCATTTACTTTTACCAATTCCTTGGCCATAAGTCCACCTGCAGAATCTTCATCATAGCGTAAAAGATCTACAATATCCTTGGCATGATCACGGTCCTCTATTTCCGAAATTACTTCTTCAACAATTTCCTCAGGGAGTTCTCCCACGATATCCGCGGCATCATCGGTATCCAGTTCTTCTAATTCTTCTGCGATTTCCTTGGAAGACAAATTATTAAGGACAGCCTCCCGCATATCATCATCCAATTCAATGAGTACGTCGGAGGTTTTATCACTATCCAGAAGTTTAATAAGATAAGTAGCCGATTCTTCACTAAGATCATTAGCAATTTCTGCGATATCGGCATAGTGGATCTCTGCCATGAAAGACCTTAAATCTGCGTCTTTCCCGGATTCTATAAGCAGTTCAATTTCTGCCAGCAGCTCGTCTGTGAGTTTAAATGGAGTCATCACCTATCTTCTTGGTCAGCGAAATAAATTGGGCTACAGCCAATTCTTCGGGACGCCGGTCAAAGATAGCATCTTCTTTTAGATTATCAGAAAGGTTAAATATTTTTAAGCTGTTTCTTAAAGTCTTTCGGCGCTGGTTAAAACCTGTTTTTACTACCCTAAAAAACAATTTTTCATCACAATCCATTGTTAAATCATCTTTTCTTACAAGTCTTAACACCCCCGACTCTACTTTTGGAGGGGGATCAAAAACCTCAGGATTTACAGTGAAAAGATATTCTGCATGATAAAATGCCTGGACCAAAACAGAAAGAATGCCATAGGTTTTATTTCCTTCTTTGGCACAAATGCGTTGAGCCACCTCTTTTTGGAACATCCCTGAAAATTCCGGAACCCTGTTTCGAATCTCCAATAACCTGAAAACAATCTGCGTAGAAATGTTATAAGGAAAATTACCGGTTATGGCAAAAGGCTCCATATTAAATAAAGTTGAAAGATCGTATTTTAGGAAGTCGGCCTGAATTACCTCAAGGGAATTGTTTTGCTGCAGAATTTCATTGTGTTCCAACTGAAAGCTATGGTTGAGGTAAATAATAGATTCCTCATCCAGTTCCATAGCGACAAGGTTCATAGAGCGCTGCAACAAATATTTTGTAAGGACTCCAGTACCGGGCCCAATTTCAAGTACATTGGTATAACCGTCCATTGAAAGCGTATCGGCTATTTTTTTGGCAATTTCTTCATCTCTAAGAAAGTGCTGCCCCAGATATTTTTTAGCTTTAACCGGACTTTCTACCTGGTAGGCACTCTTCTTAAACGAGCTGTGTTTTTTACGTTTTTTGGCCATAGTCTAATTCGGTTGCGGAGTTGAGCTTATATAAGCCCAGGCACTTTTTCCGGAGTTCAGAACTACTTTAATTCTTTTATAAGCCGGTCCTTCATATTTATCAACTTCCAAAATTTCTTCATTACTACACATAAAGACTCTGCCATTCACAAAATCCGCAGGCTCATCCGAACTTTGCATTACAGGATATACACCAACTACTTTCTCATCTGATAACTTATAACCTATAAGGGTGTCGTTAAAACCGGAAAGTGTTCTTGAAAAAACAGTTAACTGTATATTTTCCTCCTGCAAGGTACCGTAAGTAAAAAGATATTCAGTTGCATTTAATCTATGTGCAGTATACTCTTTAATCACAGCCAGTTCAGTTCTAAAGGCTACAAATTTATTTCCGAAGTGCTTTACTACATCCTCGCGCATTCTTTCGGCATCCTCAGCGTAATATTTATCTAAAATTTCCTTGTTTTCAGCGGTGTATTGTATAGAATAGGTAATTCCTCCCATTTCTTCTTCCACAAGTACTTTTGCCATTTTAGCCTTTATGAATTTTCCAGTCTCCAGGACCTCCGGAATATGCGTTTCCTGCATCCATTCTAACCATTTATCGTGAACAGTTTCATCAATATTAATGGTAACATTGTAGATAATCATACATCAAATATTATAAGTCAGTAAATGCAAATTTAGTTAATACTATCGCCACGCAATATTCGGAAATTTTTGCGTGCCTGGGGAAAGTAGTAGCTGTCCTGATAATTGTAAATTATTTTCTCGTAATGTTCTTTAGCTTTCTCGGTTTCATTTAAGATGTTTCGATATAGCTCTGCAAGTGCAAAATGCGCATCATCGGCCAAAATATCATTTCCATAAAACTCAACAATTTTAAGATAGTTAAATTCTGCTGCCTCATAATCTTTGATAAGTACCAAAAGCTCACCTTGTTTTAAAAGTGCCTCATCTTCTATTTTTTCTCCCTTGTGATTTATGAGAATATCATCGAGGACTTTAATCGCTTCATTCGTGTTCTGCTGATAAGACAGGAGGTCTGCTCTGGCATACTTCTTTAATGCGATCTGAGTTGAATCTTCCAAAGAATTATCTGAAATTAAAAGGCTTAACTGCATGGCATCGTTTGCAATAAGTTGCGAAGTTGAACCTCTCAGGACCTTTAATTGAGTAAAAGCCCAATCAAAATCGCCCTTGTAAAAACTCGTCTGAGCTACTTTAAATCGCGCATCCTGCCCTAAAACATCATTTTTTAAACTTTTTTGGACCTGGGAAAAATTAATTAGTGCTTCGTTGAATTTCTGATCAAAAACAAGGATATCTCCAAGGGCAAGTTTTACATAAGCTTTACTGAAGCGTTCCAGGGGGAGATCTAAACATTTCTTAAGGATAGCAATAGCCTCCCGGGGTTTACCTTTTTTAAAAGTGAGGAAATGGGAATAGGCAATTTGCAATTGTAAGGTGTGATTTTCATATCCATATACTTCCATTAAAGATTCGAACCGGGCTTCTACTTCATCTAACTGTTTTGTGTTAGCGTCTATAAGTTCAATGTCAATAAGATTCAGGCGTGCATTGAGTTTGATTACCGGATCTTTAGAATTTTTATCGATATAGGTAAAAATTGCTTCAGCATCATCAACGGCATTGTCCTCCAAAGCAATGTCACCCAGACCAATCAAACGTTGCAATGTAAAAGACCCGGATCTTTTATAGATGGCTTTTTCCTGATTGAAGGCACTGTTGTATTGCTTTTGTTGCACAAATAACCAGCTTAAAATTTCATTCCAAAGGATATCCGGATTTTTTTGTGCCTTTATCAGCAGTATTTTTTTGAGCTTGAGGTTGTTAGGATTCTCAGGGTCTGAGGTAATAAAATTATCAAGATTCCGAAGTACATTGGTCTGAGTAGCCTTTCCTGCAGAAATTAGTTCCAAATAGGAGTCGTACATCCTTTCTATATCTCCTTGTTCTCCATAAATACGGGCCATTTGAAAATTATAGTCTAACTCCGGGTTTAGCTCCATAGCTTTCGAGTAGGCCCTTAGTGCATAGTCTAAAAGCGCATAGCGCTGAAATCTGAACCCTATACCATAACCAAAGTTTGGATTTACCTCAATTTTTGAAAGTGCAATTTCATAATTCTCTTTAGCCTTTTCTGTCTGGTCCTGCAGAAGGTAATTATACCCCAATTCAATATAAATAGTTGGGTATGGGTTACCTGATTCTATTTTCCTTAAAAGAAAGGCCTGGGCTTCTTCATACTTTTCCAGTTGCTGGTAGCACGCAATCAGACCTTCGGCATAATCTGTACGTCTGGGGTTTTTTTCTGCCAGATTTTTATAAAAGACTTCCGCTTTCTTAAATTCACCATCTTTGAAATACTGCTTTGCCAGAAAATCTTCTTGTGTCCAGCATTGGGAGGTACAGATAAGACAAATAAATAATAAGGCAAATCTCATATTGGAAATTTATCAAATTTAACCAAGCTCTATAAAAAACACTGTCAAAGAAAACATAATATCGCTGAACTGACCTTTTTCCCGTATTGATTAAGCATCAATATAGGGTGCAAATAATGGTAATTCGCTCAATAAGTCAATCAAGTAAAATAATTTAATCTATCCTACTAAAACCTGTATAAGGGACCAGGATATCAGGAATATTTATCCCGTCAGCGGTCTGGTAATTTTCCAGTATCCCTGCCAAAACCCTTGGTAATGCCAGTGAACTGCCATTAAGCGTATGAGCCAATTGTGTTTTGTTGTTTTCATCTCTGTAACGAAGCTTTAATCTGTTCGCCTGAAAAGTTTCGAAATTAGAGACTGAACTAATTTCCAACCATCGGTCCTGAGCAGTAGAAAACACCTCGAAATCATAGGTAAGGGCTGCGGTAAAGCCAAGGTCGCCGGCACAAAGACGCAGGACTCTGAAAGGCAACTTTAATTCCCTCAAGATATTTTTTACATGTTCTACCATAGCATCCAATGCCTGGTAAGAATTATCCGGATGTTCTACCCGTACTATTTCCACCTTGTCGAATTGGTGCAGACGGTTGAGCCCCCTTACATGCGCCCCGTAGCTGCCTGCTTCCCTTCTGAAACAAGGAGTATAACCCGTATAGCAAATGGGGAGATCATTTTTATCGAGGATAGAATTTCTTAAAACATTGGTTACAGGCACTTCTGCTGTTGGTATCAGGTAGAGATCTTCCTCAGTAACATGATACATCTGACCTTCTTTATCCGGGAGTTGTCCCGTGCCATAGCCGGAAGCTTCATTAACCAGGAGGGGTACCTGCATTTCGGTATACCCAGCTTCCGTATTTTTATCTAAGAAATAGGCAATCAAGGCTCGTTGCAAACGGGCGCCTTTACCCTTGTATACCGGAAATCCTGCCCCGGTGATTTTAACACCCAGTTCAAAATCTATGATGTCATATTTTTTTGCCAGCTCCCAATGTGGTTTGGCATCGCCACCCAGCACAGGAATATCTCCTTCCCTGAAGACTTCTTCGTTATCTTCTTCACTATTTCCGGCCGGGACTGATTCATGCGGGACATTGGGAATTTGATAAAGTGCTTCCTCCAGCTCGTCTGCAACAGCATTTAGTTCTTCGGTTAGCCTTTTAGAATCTTCTTTTAGCTGAGTTGTTTTTTGTTTAATCTGGTTTGCTTCTTCTGCTTTTCCACTTTTAAATAACAAGCCAATCTCTTTGGAAAGTTTATTGCCTTCTGCCAGTGTATTATCCAAATCTGTTTGAAGCGCACGTCTTTTTTCATCAAGGTTAAGAACCTTATCCAAATGAAGTTCTGCATCAAAATTGCGTTTTTTTAAAGCTTTCGCAATCTGATCTTTATTTGTTCGTAAGGCTTGTAATTGCAACATGTTAAGATGTTTTAAGGCGCAAATTTAGGGTTAAATGATCAATGTATCAATTTGGAATGGCAACATTTTATTTTATCACCCATATTTATTTAACAAAAAGGATTCCTATTTAGAAGCCGGTAATTCAGCTTTAGATTCTTTAGAGGGCAAAATCCAGTTATTATGCCAAAAATAGTCCCATCGTTCTGTGGCGAGATCTACGTCAGGATCTATAAAGGGTTTTAATTTACTGCCATTAATCCGGACCCTGGAATTAACATAAACGGAAATATCTGCACCGTCTTCAGAATAAATTTTCTTAAGGTGCTGTGCAAACTGCCAAATAAGATCGGGATATCCCGAAATTCTGCCCCTTTGCTTTTTTGTTAAGCAGTCCCTCAGATTAACATTAATGACATTGCCATTATCATTATTTATCACTTTAAAACTAATTATACCAGACCTGCTTCTGAGCATCATCCGCCAACTCAATCTATGTCCCTCTTCGGTCCATAGAACATCATCTTTTATAAAATGATGTCTTAAGGGAAGAATAAGTTGTATTGTAAAGTAAATTGCAAATCCCAGAAAAAAGAGGTTTCTGTATTTAGGGATAATGACTTCAGAAGGTTCCGGTAACGGTTTCTTTTTAAAGAATATCCGCCTAATAGTTTCCGGTTCAAAAAAGAAAACGGTAAAAGCCAGGGCAAGGTAGGGAAAGATCCCAATTTGAAATACGACAGAATTGAACAGGTGAAAGAATATCGCGAAGGCAAAAGCAATTTTTCTGGAGGGTTTCCACAGTAAGGCAGGAACTATGAGTAAATCGAATAAAATTCCCATGACTGAAATAAACTTATGGACCCAGGATTCCTGTAACAAATCACCTATGAGCCAAAAATGAGCCTTGTTTTGCATTAGTATTCCAACAAAACTAAAATCGAGCCAATCTGCGTAGAGTTTGGCCAGGGCTGCATAGGTATACACAATAAAAAGTTGTAGTACTATTATCCATTTTACATAGCTGTACATGCTTTCACTCCTAATCTGTGGCTTAGCCCTGGCATCTAAGGAATATGCCTGGTTAGCCGGGAGAAAACACATAATAAGTGAGATTAGCACCAACAAATAATAGTGATTGTTATATGATGTTTTTTGCATCAGGTAAACAGCTGTCCAGAGAATGGTAAATGAAAGTATACTGAACCTATACTTATAACCAAGAGCAATGAAAATTCCCAGGGTACCCATAATAAAAAAGTAGATATACATGCCCGGACCGGGTAAGGGTTGTAACCATTCAAAACCAATAAAGGAGAATGTAAATGTGGGTTCTATCAAAGTTCTCCTGACCCATCCTGTTAAGATGGCACCATAGCATTCCAGGCTGATAAGAATCCCCAGAAAGATGCGAAAAATTAGTAAAGGACTGTTGTCTATTCTTTTAAAAAAAAAGGAATTAAACATCTAGCTTGAAATTAAGGCAATTGACGTTTCTTTATCTTTTAGCAACTGCGCTTTAAGTTCCTCCAACGAGTTGAACTTATGTTCATCGCGGATGCGTTCCAGGATATCTACCTGGATATTTTGCTCATATAAATCTGCTTTAAAATCAAAAAAATGGATTTCAATACTCTTTGAGGAACCATTTACAGTGGGATTAAAACCGATGTTCATCATCCCATAATAAAGTTTGTCATTAAGGATGCTTTTTACCACATAAACCCCGTTTTTAGGGATGAGTTTATATTCTTCTGCAATAAATAAATTAGCTGTGGGAAAGTTTAATTGTCGCCCCAGACCTTTACCTTTTTTAACATCACCCGTTAACATATAGTTATATCCCAGGTATTCATTGGCAGTCTTTATATCTCCTTCTATAAGCGCATTTCTGATTTTTGTAGAACTTACAGAAACATCATCAATTTCCTGTGCCGGAATTTCTTCAACTTCAAAATTTAGAGTATTACCAAAGGCGGAAAGATCCTGGATATTGGCATTTCTGTTACGGCCAAAGCGGTGGTCATAACCTATAATAATTTTTTTGACCTTTAATTCATTCACCAGGATGTCTCTAACGAATTCTGTAGAAGAAAGGCGTGAAAATTCAAGAGTGAAGGGATGAATAATCAGGTAATCCAGGCCAATAAATTCTAAAATTTTGATTTTTTCCTGGATGGTATTCAGAAGCCTTATTTCGGTATCTTTTTGTAAAACCATTCTGGGATGCGGGAAAAAAGTAAGTACCGTAGCTCGCAGACCAGTTTTTTTGGCATCATTTATGAGGCGTTCAAGTATTTTTCTGTGACCTATGTGAACACCGTCAAAAGTGCCAATGGTTATGGCAGTAGGGTGCTTTTTATCGTAATTGGAAATGCTTTGAACTGTGACCACACAAATAAAATAATAAAAAGGCTTACTTTTAAAACTTTAAAAATCCCTTGATGTTAGCAAAACTACGTCTTGTTTTATCAATTTCCATATTATTTCTCTCCTTTTACGGATCTTCGCAATCCAAATATTGGGGGCAGGAAATTTCTCCCAGTAAGTTTTCTTCGCCTTCACTATCCAATCCGGACGTGACTAAGGTAAGGGTTTTTGATTTGGACCAGGCATCTTTATCTGAGGAACTCTTATCTATATCTACCCAAAAGAAAGTTACCGGAATAATTTATTTTCCAGATGTTAAGGGGAAACTAAGGGCGTTCAGAGTTTCAGAAAATTCGGTCCTGGCGCCCGAATTGGCAAAAAAATATCCGGGTATAAAGTCCTATTCAGGTTATAGTTTGGATGGAAGTAAAGACCGTATTCGATTTAGCATTTCACACAAGGGTGTACAAAGTATGATTGTTCATGCAGGAAGCGAAAAGACCACTTTCATGGAAAAAGTCTTAGATGGAGGCGGTGCTTATGTAGTTTATGACAGAAGTTTACATTCTAAGCTCAACAGCGACTTTATATGTTTTACCCAATCAGCGATTGAAAAAAGTTTAAACGGTTCCGTTTCAAAACTTGTGGATGATCAAACCCTTAGAAAATACAGAATAGCAATTTCTGCTACAGGAGAATATACCGAATTCCATGGAGGAACCGTGGCCGACGCCCTTGCGGCAATAAATGCTACACTTACGAGGGTAAACCAGGTTTTTGAGACCGATTTGGGTGTTACTTTAGAATTGATTGCCAATACAGATTTGGTGATATTTACAGACCCTGATACCGATCCCTATGGAGGAAATTTAAATTCAGAAGTTCAAAATACACTTACCTCAACAATTGGCGAGGCAAATTATGATGTGGGTCATTTATTTCATGAAGATACAGATGGAGGTAATGCGGGCTTTATAGGTTCTGTTTGTATAGATAACCAAAAAGGAAGTGGATACGCTGCCGCCTTAAATCCGCAGGGTGATATCTATGATCTCGATTTTGTATCACATGAATTGGGGCATCAATTTGGTGCAAATCATACCTGGTCCTTTGAATCTGAAGGCACTTTGGTTCAGGCAGAACCTGGTACAGGAACCACGATTATGGGATACGCCGGTATAATACCCGGACAAAACGTTGCGCCAAACGGGGATGACTATTTCCATTATAACAGCATATTTCAAATCATAGAATATCTTCAGACTACAAGCTGTGGAGAACTTACGCCTTTAACAAACAACCCTCCGGTTATTAATCCTATTCCTGATTATATTATTCCCAAAGGAACACCATTTGTATTGGCAGGAAATGCCATAGATCCCGATACTACAGATATACTTACTTATGTATGGGAACAGATTGATGACGGCGTGGTCACTACAGAAAATTTCGGACCCGATAATCCAAGTGGCGCAAATTTCAGATCTCTTAAGCCTACTACAGATCCCGACAGATATTTTCCAAAATTATCGGAGGTTAACCAGGGGAATCTTACGCAAACCAATCCACCGATAAATTCGGCCTGGGAAACGGTTTCCAATGTGGAACGCGAAATGAACTTCGCCTTAACCGTTAGAGATAACGCAGCAGGAGGGGGTCAGGTAGCTTCAGAGCTGGTAAAGCTTAATGTTTTAAATAGCGCGGGACCATTTGTTGTAAACTCTCAAAACACAGCGGAGACCTATACGGCCGGATCTGTACAGATCATCAGCTGGGATGTCGCCAACACGAACAAAACACCAATAAATACACAGGAGGTAGATATATTTCTTTCTACAGACGGAGGTTTGAGTTTTCCAATACAGCTGGCAACCGCAGTTCCAAACGATGGCAGTCACGAGGTTATTGTTCCCGGCAATAGCACTACAACGGCCCGTATCATGGTTAAGGGCACAAACAATATTTTCTTCAGTATGAACACTACTGATTTTGCAATTGAGGATTCTGAAGTTATCTTGAATTTTGCAGACCTCAATTATGAAGTTTGTGAACCTAATGACCTTTTGACACCGTTTATATATGAAACCTATTTGGGGTTTAGTGAGGAAGTTACCTTTAGTGTTCAAGGTATGCCTGCCGGCCTCACAGCAGTTTTTACACCGCCAACTGCAACAATAAATAATACTCCGGTTTCCATTACTTTTTCAAATACAAATCTTGTTCTTCCCGGGAATTATCCTGTGACCGTCACAGCCACTTCTTTGAGCATCACTAAAGAGGTAACATTAAATATTAATATTAACGATGCCAACTTCTCAGATGTGGTTTTACAGACTCCCATTGATATGGCAACAGGGGTAGGTCTGCAACAACAACTTAGCTGGGAGTTGAATGCGCAGTACACCTCATACGATATAGAAATTGCCACAGATATGCTGTTCACTTCAGTTATTGAATCTTCCAGCGATGTTATTTTTAACACTTATTTACCCGAAAATCTACAGGAAGAAACCACTTATTACTGGAGAATAAAACCAAAAAATTCTTGTGGAGAAGGAACTTTTGGTCCACCATTCAGCTTTACGACTATAACAATCAGTTGCGACATTGAAACGGCTAAAGACCTGCCCGTAGATATAACCTCTATAGGTACACCAACAGTAACTTCTAAAATTACATTCTTAAATGATTTGCCGATAACGGATGTAAATGTAGGCTTGGAATTAGAGCATACTTTTCTGGCAGATCTGATAATTAGTATTACATCGCCCCAGGGTACACAAGTTATTTTAACTTCCAACTCTTGCGGGGAATTGGAAAATATTGATGCTGTTTTTGACGATGACGGAGATGCTTTTATCTGTGGTGGCGGAGCGGCGGCAATTAGTGGTACGGTAAGCCCCCTGGGTTCACTGGCCTCCTTTAATGGTGAATCTTCTTTTGGCGAATGGATATTAACAGTTTCTGATACTGCCCCGGCCGATGGGGGTAGCATTAATGACTTTTACCTGGAAATCTGTGGTGAAGGTGAATTGAGACCTGACGATGATGGAGATGGTGTTTTTGACGATGGGGATGACCTTTGCCTCGGAACACCTCCCGGAACCGAGGTGAACACAGATGGATGTCCCGTTTTTCGTTTTGCTACGGATAATTTCAATCTGGTAATAGAAAGTGAATCCTGTATTACCAGTGATAACGGATCATTTGAAATAACGGCTGTAATGTCTATGGATTACACGGTTAGTGTATCGGGCAACGGATTGAATATTACCGAGGACTTTACCAAGGATTATAAATTGGAAAATTTAGCTGCGGGCACTTACTCGGTTTGCATAAATGGAACGGACGGAGTAAATACTTTTGAGGAAATCTGTTTTGACATAGTAATAAATGAGCCCGAACCTTTAAGTGTAAGTTCTGTGGTCTCCCTAGATGGGTTGCAGGCAGTTCTGACGTTATCAGGTGCCCGATTGTATAATATTGAATTAAATGGGAGCCTTACCCAGACGGAAGGTTCAGAAGTTGTACTGGATCTGAAACAAGGGACAAATACCCTAAAAGTTTCTACAAATCTGCCCTGTCAGGGGTCATATGACGAGACAGTTTTTATTTCCGCTGCTCCATTTATATATCCGAATCCTGTAGTTGAGACTTTAAACATATTCTTAGGACCATCTTCAGATCTGGTTGACATTGTTATTTTTGCTTCTGACGGCCGACTTATCAGTAGTCAAAAGTATGAGGGTAATGAGGATACACTGACACTTAATTTTGCTGGATTACCTTCAGGGTTGTATTATGTAAATGTCAGAGGAGGAAATCTTAAAAGAACTTTTAAAGTGTTGAAGCGATGAGAATTGTTTTAGTAATTTTCATAAGCCTGCTTTTTACGGCCTGTAAAAAGGACTCACCCAAGCCACCTTCAGCGGCGGGTTTAGTTTTCCCTTTACAGAACTCTCTGTGTACTACTGGAGTAAACATAACTCCCACCTCAAGCAGGGTAGAGTTCATGTGGCAAACTGCAAACAACACAAATACCTATGAATTAAGGGTAACGAATCTTTTAACTGATATTACCCAAACGGTTAATACGCAATCCACCAGTACAGAACTTACCATAGAAAAAGGAGCTCCGTATTCATGGGTAGTTATTACCAGGAATACAGAAGTACAGGAAACTGCATCAAGTGCAACCTGGCAGTTTTTTAATGCGGGTTCCCAAATTACCTATGCTCCCTTTCCGGCACAAATAATAACACCATTATCCGGGGCTTCGGTGGTTCGGGATATCAATGGAGAAATCGTTTTGGAATGGTCCGGGGCAGATGTTGATGATGATATAGTTGGTTATGAGATATTTCTTGATACTGTATCTCCTCCCCAGGTTTTGGTAGCTTCGCCTGCATCTTCTGTTTCCAGTATTAAAATAAATACAAGTGCTAATACAGTATATTATTGGAAGGTGATCACCAAAGATATTGAGGGAAATAATTCAGATTCAGGAATTTATTCCTTTAGGGCGTTATAAATTCTAAGCATTTAAGTTAATAAAAAAGGTCTGTGTGAAAAGGCAGGCTAGGTATTGTTATACTCATTCATGGTTATCTTTACCCCGGCAAGGACAAAAGATGCGATAAGTTCATTGGCTCTCTCCAGCCGTTCAGGCAGTGCAAGTTTTTCTTCATCATTCCATTTTCCAAGCACATAGTCTACTTGTCTTCCCTTATTAAATTCAGAACCAACTCCAATTCGCAATCGGTTGTAATTCACAGTTTGTAAGCTGTTTTGAATATCCTTAAGACCATTGTGGCCGCCATCACTTCCTTTAGTTTTTAGCCTTAGGGTCCCAAAGGGGAGGTTTAAATCATCGGTAATGACAAGGATATTTTCTAATGGAATTTTTTCTTTTTCCATCCAGTATTTTACAGATTTACCACTGAGGTTCATATAGGTAGATGGTTTTAAACATAAAACACTTCTGCCTTTTATCTTGAAGGAACCCAAATCTCCTAATTTCAGGGTCTCAAAGGAGAATTTTTGTTTTTCAGATAGCTTGTTAAGCACCTGAAAACCAATATTATGCCTGGTGTTGGCATATTCATTACCTATGTTTCCCAAGCCAATTAGCAGGTACTTTTTCATGGAATCTGTTTCTTCTAATAGTCGTTTTTCCTTCCCAAAAAGAAATTCAAAAAATCTTTTCATACCCTCAATTGGTTAAGGGTAAAAATACAAAAGCATCCCGAATCCTGATATATTTGGATGGGATGCTTAGTATGAATAGCTTTAGTTTATTTATTCAGCACCTTCTTTTGGGGCTTCTCCACCTTCAGCGCCAGTTTCTGTTGCACCTTCAACGCCTTCAGCACCTTCAGCACCTTCTTCTCCTTCTTCTAATCCTTCTTCATCTTCAACTTCATCTTCAATGGCTGCACGAGCAGTTTTAACCTGTACGACCACAGTAGAATCTGGTTGTAAAATTATAAAATCATCATTTAGTAAAGATTCTACCAGGATGTTATCTCCAATTTTTAAATCAGAAATATCTATATCAAAGAAATCGGGAAGATGGTCTGGTAAAGCTTTAATGGTTAGCTTCCTGTTTCTGAATAATAAACGCCCCCCATTTCTTACTCCCGGGGAACTACCATGTAAACGAACAGGAATTTCCATTGTAACCTCCTTGTCATCAAACAGTTGGTAAAAATCTACGTGTAGAATTCTATCAGTTACAGGATGAAACTGTATATCCTGCATTACTGCTTTTACTTTGTCACCTTTTTCCAAATCTACCTTTACAGTGTGGGCGTTTGGAGTGTACACTAATTTTTTGAATGCTAATTCATCCGCTGAAAAGTGTAATGGTTTTTCCCCTCCGTATACCACGCAAGGAACCTTTCCAGCATTACGTAGGGCCTTCGTTGCCTTTTTGCCCACGCTTTCTCTTTCTGATCCTTTGATTGTAATTGATTTCATTATCTAAGTTTAATTAATATTTACATTAAAAATTTGGACGAAATTGAGGTGTTATGATGAACTCTGTGCATAACGTCTGCAAACAGGTCGGCACAACTCAAAACTCTTATTTTTCCACTTTCTTTCTTGATAGGGATAGAATCTGTAACGATCAATTCTAACAATTGCGATTTTTCTATTTTTTCATAGGCATTACCTGATAACAAAGCATGTGTGGTTATAGCTCTTACACTTTTGGCGCCTCGTTCCATCATAAGATCGGCGGCTTTGGTTAATGTCCCGGCGGTATCCACCATGTCATCTACCAGTACTACATTTTTGTCCTGTACATCGCCAATAAGTTCCATATGCGATATTACGTTGGCTTTAGATCTTTGTTTATAACAGATCACCACATCAGATTGGAGTGCTTTGGAATAGGCATAGGCTCTTTTTGAGCCACCCATATCGGGAGAGGCGATGGTAAGGTTCTCTAAATTAAGTTCTTTAAGATACGGCAGGAATAATGTAGACGCAAACAAATGGTCTACTGGTTTTTCAAAGAACCCCTGTATCTGATCTGCATGCAGGTCCATAGTAACTATCCGTGTTGCCCCGGCAGCTTCTAACATCTTGGCTATTAGTTTAGCGGCGATAGGAACTCTTGGTTTATCCTTTCTGTCTTGTCTGGCCCAACCATAATAGGGAATTACAGCGGTAATATGCCTGGCCGATGCCCGCTTTGCAGCGTCTAACATTAGCAGCATTTCCATAAGATTTTCAGAACTTGGATTGGTAGAACCTATTACAAAAATTCTTGTCCCGCGAATAGACTCTTCAAACGAAGGTTGAAACTCCCCGTCGCTAAAATGAGAAAACAAAACCTTGCCTAAATCCGTGCCATAAGACTTGGCAATTTTTTTACCTAATTCCATACTCTGGGTGCAGGCAAAAATCTTCGGTTCTGGTACTTGATAAGCCATGGTTAATCTCTTGTTTACTAGTTTCTTAAAACCCCTGATTCTTAAGGAGGTGCAAATTTAAAAATTTATTTGGGTTGCTAAAGGATAAATGTGGGTTATTTTAGTTTTGTAAACGAAATTATTTTTTAGCTTTGCAGTCCGTTTGCCTCGGTGGAGCTCCGGATTGTTATCGGGATGGTAGACCTGCCTGACTACAGACGGGATCGCTGGGGTTGGTATTTGAAATCATGGTTTGGGTTTATATTATATCTGGTTTAAGTTATAACTATATTTATTTAGGAATCCACTAATGATTCATGCAATAGGATTTAAAGACACAATAATTGAGTGCCACATTTAAAATGCTCGAGTGGCGGAATTGGTAGACGCGCTGGATTCAAAATCCAGTGTCCTTGGACGTGTGGGTTCGATTCCCACCTCGAGTACATAAAGAGAAAGCCGAGATTTAGATTTCGGCTTTTTATTTTAGGTACAACAATCAATTAAATTTTAATGGTAATATTTAGTGAATGTGTTTGATGGCATTTATTGATAAAAACAATGCCCTTTTTTGGACGGGACTTGAACTTTAATTTCAACTCAGGGGAAGGCTATGGTGTCATAGGGTGTTATTTTAACTTTGGTGCAATTGGAGAGGTCTTTAGGTAATTGTTACCCACTCTATAGTTACCGAATTAACAATTAACAATGGGCAATGATCTGAAGTTATCCCAAGTCACAATAAAGACCATAAAATTGCAACCGCTCTTGTGTATCGTTCTCCTAAATAGTATTGCCCTCAGCTCAAGAATGACCGTCCCTGAGGTAGTACTGTCCCAATATCCATAACCTTACCTTACTTTAGCCAGTAACGATAACCAAGAGGTAATCTGGCTGAACAGTGTAAAATTTTCAATAACCCTTATTTGTCCATTAAAGCCCCATTTGTCCCTTTCTTTTGGGTTGTTGAGCATAGTTTTTAGCATGTTGGCCAAACTAGGTATATCAGTGGGGTCCTCATTAATTTTTCCGTTGATATTGTGCTGTACCTGAAACCGCAATCCTGCTGCGCCCGAGACCAAAACCGCTCGCTGTTTCCACATGGCTTCGGTGGCCGTTAATCCAAATCCCTCCTGGATGGAATTTTGGACAATGATATTCGAAAAGCGCTGCAAGGCGTTTACAATCAAGGCATTTTCTTTGGGATTGTCCAATGGAAGCAGCAGTATGGCAATATCTGCCTGTAGTTCGGGATCGATGGATCGGTACTGTTCAATCAATTCGTTCAGCACTTCCTCTCCTTCAGGATCGTCAGATACAAATGCGGGATCGGGTCCGCCCAAGATCAATCGGGTATATTTAATTCTTTTATAAGGGACACTGGAACTATCAGGGGAAGCTTCATTTTCCCTTTTCATCATAATAAAGGCATCCATAAGTTCCTTAAAACCTTTCAGCCTGTCCCAACGGGAGATTTCGGTAACAGTGGGTCTATAGAGAAGATCCAAATTACTATCGTGGTTAACCGTATTAAAGGTGCCATCTGGCATTACACGCCTTGCCTGATGTCCATAAAAACCGTAAAGCAAAGGTTCACGGCCATTAATGATGCCCGATTGCAATAAGATGCTGATACATTTATCCATATGTAATGTTCTGTTCTTATGGCTCAAGGGATCGATGGCAGGGGGTATAATGGCGGTTTTTTTCTTCAGTTCTTCAGGAACATAGGAGGGGAGACTGAAAACGAAGTGATCATAGGATTCAAAATACCTTGATAGAAATGACCACACTCCTTTGGTCGTTTCATTTTGCTCCTCCAAACCGATATGACATCGCCATACCATTTTTACATTTCTCTTTTTAGCTATCATTGCCGCGAGTGGCATAGGTTGTGGATCATGGATCACTACCAGGTCCCCATCCCGTATAGCAGCAACAGCTCGATCTGCGTTCTGGGTGTTTACCTGTTCAAAAACAGCACGATCTTCATCGGTAAATATGCCGTTACCACTGCCATGTATGGCATTGTGTATTCGTTTGGTAAGGTTAAAAAATGATTGATCCCTCGCCTCAATGACCATCCACTCTATTTTTACACCCAAAAATCGCATAATCCGCATTTGGCTGGGAAGCATCTCTGCCACTCCGCCACCTGTGGCCGTTGAATTGATCATCCATATGGTGCAGCCTTTAAGGTCCACAACGGATTGTTTTGTGGCCACTAAAAATTCGTCCACCAGATTATTTAGGCTACCATACGCTTTGTAGTCTTCAATTTTGGCGCCTTCCTTGATATTTATTTTTTTCATAAAATGTTGGTTTACTTTATCCCAAATGATTAATTGGATTTAAGATACTGATAAAGAAGGACAGTAAAATACAAAGGGAATGACAATGATTTTACTCATTTCACATTCCCTTTGCTATAGTATTTCAATATTGGCATTATCCAACAAATTAACAGGTTTGATTCTCAGCCTTTAACTTAATAAATGCACCCTGAATACTATAAAGGAAAGATATAAAAAATTTTAGATAAAAAAAGATTTTTCTGTTTTTAACAATTGTTATTCATGCCTTTTTTATTTCATATTTCATATTTCCTGCGTCTGGTTTAACCTCTACCGGGTGATTGTGTGAGTCCTCCAATTTAATGAGAGCAAATATTTCATTTGGGATAAGTCTTTCGAGATTTTCAATATACCCTCGACCATTTCTAATTACACCCTCTTGTGAGTAATCAATTATTGTATATTTATGTTTACTTCACATCCATATTTCAACTATTATGTTTTGAAATCAATTCACGATACTGTTCCGCTTCTTCTTTCGAATGATTCCCAAAATCATCTTTAATATCATGCGATAGGCTATTATTTTTTAGAAATGTAGAAATTCTTTCTAATTCTCCAGGGGAACCTTTTATCTCAATTCTTGCAAATTATCTCCTCATTTTCATGATTCCACTCCACCTCAACAAAGAACTTGCCAATAGCGTACAGAACGTACTTAGAATTACCTTATAAACGTGTAATATTACAAAGTAAAAAATAAATTAGAAGAGTGAAATATACGAAAATCAACGATTATTAATTACCATGTTTAATTTTTTCAAATCGCCATTCGCTTAACTGTTTTAATCTGTTCAATACATTCGAGGTTACACGGTCATGGATCGACTCCCATGTTCGGTTGATTAAATTCACTTTTGACCATTTTTCTTTGCCATAAAAGTTGAATCCGACCATCATGAACAACTGTGATTGTTCTGTTTCCTGTTGATCGGCGATCGAAGTTCGTACATAAAATGTGAAAATGCCAATTGGGTAGCCACCACTGCATTCATATAACAAAAAGCGGGCATTGTCCATTCCCATAGGATCAGGGATTTTTTTAATAACAATAGCGTTGGTCACGAATAATGGGACAAAACTCCATCCAAACAGGTTGAAGGAAAGATTTTCTAAGCTATTGTTTCTTTTTTCGACTTTTGCAATATAGTTTGGCCAGCATGTTGAATTGCCATCCCATTTGATTAATTCCTCGAAAATATATTTTGCCGGTGCGTTTACGCCTATTTTGTGAACGTTCAATATCTTATAAGCAGACACTTTAACTCCTAGTCGTTGTAAGATTCGATAACTGTAGTTTTCCCTCTCGGAAATTGTATCGAAATCAACCAAAGTGGGTATGTCTGGTTTATGTAATAGGAAGTATCTTATATCAGAAAGAATTGCTTTGCTTTTATTTGGAGGTTTTAACGGGGTCGATTGAATTCCTTCATTGCTGAATCGTGCATCCAAGGCTTTCTTTTTGTCGAAGATCTTTTTTTGGGATTCCCGTGTTAAGGCCTTTGCAAGAGCTTCGGTATAGCTTAGGGTTTGAAAAGGGATCAACTTTTTGATATCCGTGTTACCGCAAATTACATTATTAACGCAGCTTTCCATTAATGACCTGATTATATTGGGAGGTACCGGGGTAAACCAGCTTGTTATTTTGGAATAGATATTCATAGCGGAAAATCCTGAATTAATAAAGACCCTTTTCTTATTCAGAATCTTTGCCTGGGTTTTGATCATCATTCGGTAAGTAAGAATATCTTGACCGCCAATATCAAATGTTTTTCCTGTGGTTTCTTCTTTTTCAAGGCAACCCACCAAATATTTAATTACATCGCATATGGCAATCGGTTGACAATTTGAATTGGCCCAGGCAGGAAGTAAAAAAAATGGACAATTCCGAACCAGATGGTTAATGATTTTGTAAGAAGCGCTTCCCGAGCCAATGATGACCGCAGCTCTTAGAAAAGTAACCGGAGTTTTTCCCCTTTGAAGATATTTCGCCACTTCGAGCCTGCTGCTGAGGTGATCGGACAAAGTTGTTTGTTTATTTCCCAGGCTGCCTAGGTATATAATTCTTTTCAAATCGTTCTCTTCCGCGGCCTTCTGAAAATTTTTAGCAGCTAGGGCATCAATTTTTTTAAATTTATCGACCAAATGTAAAGAGTGGATGAAGTAATACGCACAATGAATTCCCTCCAAGGCTTTTTTTAATTGAGAATAATCAAGAACATCGGCGACAACAATCTCAACTGAGGGCCATCGCTCTTTGTATTCAAGTAAGAATGACCGGACTATTACCCTGACCTGATATCCCCTTGCGACTAATTCAGGAATAAGTTCCCCGCCAATATAACCGGTAGCCCCAGTGACCAGAATTTTGTTTTGGGTAGCAGTTTTGGTTGGTAAATTGTAGCAGAATCGCTCTAGATCGGCTTCCATATTGTATACCTGATATTTTAGATTCACATGGGATATTTCTTGTTCACCACTATGAATCATTGTTGGAATTGAAAATAACTTTCCATTAATTTATGCATAAGTATTCATTTTCATGGTATAAGAGATAACAATTGTGTATTGTGCATATGCAAAGCATCAGGAATGTCAGAGTTGACTAAAAGTCAAAATTATAGAATTAATAAGACCACTTTACTAAACTAATAAACATTCAAATCACGTTCAATAAATTGCAAAGTAATTCAGTCCCACCCGAGGTACAAGGTTGAAAGCTTAACAAGTTGATTATTTAACTGTTAAGCTTTTTGTATTTTGATCAAACCCTACTAATCCATTGACCCTTTGAAAGTGAGTAAAGCATCACTTTTGCTAAAAAGAGGTTCCTATAACAATATACCATCCAAATTGTGAATTAGGGTTGGCCCATGCAACATCAATACCCACACGGGTATTAAATGCTTTCTTCATCACATATCGCAACCCCGTTCCATAATTAGAAATCCACTGACTATGTGGAAAATCAGAGAATGAATCAAATGCTTTTCCTGCGCCTAAAAAAGCTACCACAGCCCAGTTTTTATAGAACAAAGCGCGCCATTGGGTTTCTACTTTAGTGGAGATATCTCCTTGATAATAAAGTGCTGGTACTCCTCTCAGCGCTACATAGGGTTTAAGATAAAATGGTGCGTCACCGCCAACTGTTTGATAATCTAAATGATAAATGGAATGAAGCCAACTATTAATAGGTAAATAGAATTTGTAAAATAAATTGAATGTTGCAAACTGTTCAGTAGAACCAAGCCATTTGGCATTATAATTTAATTCAAAACCACCATAATGACCTTTTGTCGGCGAAATAGTATTGTCACGATTGTCATAATGGGTCCGGAGCCCTAAGGCTGAAAATGTAATCGTTTTGTCAATGACTTTGCCTATTGAATCTAAGACAGGTTCGTCTGGATCAATAATATTTAAACTACTTTCTATACTTGAATAGCCATACTGAGGGCCAATAAAAACATTACTTTCTCCAATTCTAAAAAACACATGATTTGCTATGCCCCAACCATTTAGATTTACTTCAATAGGATTGTCAGAAAGATCAAGAGATCCTAATTCATAAAAATCAAGATTCACATTAAAAGACAAAATTGCTCCCGCATATCTTAACTTGTCATTATTCCAGGAATGGGTATGAGCTCCACCAGCGACCCAGGTTTTTTTGGTTGTTCCTCCTCCAAAAGCTGCCGTTATAGATGGCGGCGTATTTTCACGGGTTTCTTTCTTATTAGGGTGCATATAGGCAAGTGCCAGGACCAGTCCAAAACCAATATTTTGATCTGTTATAAAATAGGGAACTGGCAGGAAACTACCCTTTTTTGCATCTTTAATAGTGTCCCTATTTTTTGTTTGCTCATGAACACTGGTAGACGTAGACATTGTTAAATCGGAAGCAGGCGCTAGCTGGGCAGAGAGTGTTATATTTCCTATAAAAAAGAATATAATTAAGGTAACTTTAAATAATATGTATCTATACTTTTGCGTCCATATTATTTTCATTTTTCTAATTTACAATGAATTAAGCATCTCAGATTGCTACCCTGAATTTTATATGAGGTATTGCTACAAAATCATCTTCCGGGTTTAACGTTGGATTAAATACGAATTGTATACCTGGAGTTACCCATATATTACGAGTGAGCGATATCCTCCAATATGCCTCTATTCCCGTTTGATCACGCGCCTCCTCACCAAAGATCTCATCAATAGGATTCATGTAATAAAATCCGACACCCGTCTCTCCGTTAACGTTTAAAAGGTTTTTGTAAACTGCCCCAGCGGTCACTGTGTGATTCGATAATGTCCCAGTAACACCTCCTCCTTGAGCCGTATTGTATGTGTATTTTGCAAATCCAACCCAGTTACCCCATTGCTTTTCTCCAAGAATACTGAAACCTCCTCCTGCTTTGTTTGGCAGTGTTTCAGGAGATCTAGTGCTTCTCTCATCAGCGTAGAATACCAATAGACTCAAATGATCGTAATCATCTTTGCCTCGTACCCAGTTATAACCCACCTCACCTGCATAAAAAAACTCACCTCTTGAAACAGTGGACCAGTCAAAGCCTTGAAGATTCGGATCTCCATTCATATCATTCAATGTCCCAGAAATGTAGAGACCTGATCCCTTAGCAGGTAACCATTTAAAAGCAGCACCGAAGCCAAATGTCGGAGTGGGCATTGTTGGATGGAAAGCAAATGGGCCAGTCGTAAAGGAAACCCTTGAATCTTTGAAACGAAATGGATCGATTATCACAGTTGCAACTTGATTCCCGATTCGGAACATAACATCGCGTTCTCCTAAGCCGATCCATTGCTCCCAATACAGATTCTCAATGGCAAAATTCCAATTGGTAAATTCTACATTTGTGGTAATACCTCCGATATCTACAATTCCAAAGTTCGATGGAACCGCATTGTTTCCAAGCCCTCGACGATCAAACATACTGAAGACTAAACTTCCTTTATTTTTCTTATTTCTGTTGATTAAAGTCCATTTGATCATAAATCCTGTCCATTGACCAACAGCTTTGTCATATATTGCATCGGGAGCGACAGTGGAGGCCGCCTGAGTTAACAGTTGGTAACTAACTCCAAATTTTAACCCAGTCTTATTGTACACTTCATCCTTCCAATCAAAATAATTTTGGGGAACACCAATATCAAAAAGAAAGCCTGGTTTTGGGACAATATCATCAATTACTTGTTCCGGGTCCATTGGATTTATCCGATTTTGACGCTTTATTGTATCCTGTGCAATACTCCAGTTACTAAAAAAAAGAAAAATGGATATGGCGAGGCAAGCAATAATTAACTTTTGACTTATTATTTTATTTAGTTTTTCCATTTGAAATTTTATTTACCAATTTATCCCAACCGCTAACATGGCTGAAATCGCAACATCATTAAGGGTTATATCGACGAAAGTTCCGGGAGCAATAAAGAACATTTGCTTTTTTCCAATGAAGAATGTGTATTCGGTTCCCATACGAAAAAATCCTTCTGAATGATTCTCCTCACCAGCAATACCAAACCCAGAAAATACCGGCCACTTATTGGTTATGGAAAACGCCACAATTGCGGCAAGCTGGACACCCTCAAATTGGACAAAGTTCTTTTCCCAGTCAATGTCGAGTTGTAAGCCCAGTTCCCATTTAGGATTTAGTCTACGCAAGTAATCAAATCCTATATTTGAGAAGGATCCCCCATTAAAAACCTCACTAGCCCTGCCAATGCCAATAGTAAACGTATTCAGTGGCATTTTTTCTTGCGCCTGAATGATTTCGCTGCCAGTTTGGTTTTCTTGGGAAAGAGCTACTGATGCAATTAATGAAAAGAAAATAATTGCTAGAGTTCTAATCCCAAGCCAAAAATCACTAACCAACTTCAACTGTACCATCCTCACGGATTGCGATCGGATCGCCCATTTGAACTGCCTCAAGAAACTCGTCACCCAACATGTCGATCGTCACGATACGCTCATCCTTCCAGATATCCGCCATGAGTACGCCGGCAGCGGCCAGCGTGTCGATCGGCTTCGAAAACAGCAGAGCCTTGGGGCCGACGCCGATGGCCTTCATCCCCATCAGGCACATGCCTCCCATGGTTGATCCAACCGTGGTCGTGGTGCAAAGGATTGCTCCTGAAAGGTCTTTTTGATACAACTCCTTGTTGCTGGAATCAGTACAGGGTGCGGCATCAGTTCTCCCAGCAAACATGTTTTCCTGATACGAGCCACTTGTGTTGAACGCTTGCCTCGATACGGTTGCTTTGCCGCTGATCTGGCCCGGCAGGACCACCCGTCCTTTAAATGATTTCTTTGCCATGATTATCTATCTTTTATCTTGTGTTTATCTATCTTTTATCTTGTGTTCTTTCTCATTGCTCGCCGGTGAAACCAACCTTAATAGGGTACCTTTCCGGTCATCGCAATATTCACCAGATTTTCGTCGTCGTAAAGCCGTAATCTGGTGTAGAAGCGACCCTTGTTCGAGTTGGTTACACCTCGTTCGATATCCGCCATGCCCTTTAGTCCCTGGTACGCTGGCGTGCATATGTTCACGAAGTTAGCTCCTGCGCGCACCATATCCCTATACATGATAGGGTGCTGGTCCAGCAGTTTGTCCCTCACGACTACAGGCTGGGCCATGACAACCGGAATAGCGAACTTTTCCTTCCCAGAGGCTTTAAGCGCCTTGGTCAAATTCTCACTCCAAGTCACCATCTCAGTATATGTGTTGTGGGGGCAACCAATGTAGACTGCCGTAGGATCGCCATTCGGGTCTTTCCACAGATTCTGAAAACTGTCGCGAACCCGCTTGTACTCAGCATCGTCTATAACATAGGTCTGGTAGTCGTCAGCCATCAGGTCATCTTTATGGTCGATTGCCTCGGGAGTAACATTCTCCACGTGGTAGAGCCCAACGGCGCCACTTGAAGCGGTGGCAGAGCCAAATGCTTTCAACTTGCCCATTGCAACTTTGTCGGGCTTGCCGTCCTTCATGCCAATCCACTGGTCGATTCCGGTGATATAAGGAATCTGCTCAACTACTTTTGTGCCGACTGCTCCCCCAAGTGCGCCCCAATGTGGTTCCTTGGAGAGCTTTACTTCGATGTGCCACTTGGCCTTACGGCCTTCGTCGGTCAATACGCCAAACTCAGGTACCTTCCCTGCGATGGCGCATAACATCTCCATGCCGGTCGCCATGCGGTTTACACGCACACCAAGCACCGAGTTACCGTAGTTCACTGCCGAAGACTCGGCCCAGGTCACTGCTGTACCCGGTTCCGCGGTATTGCCTATCTCTGGAAGATAGCAGGCGCAGCTCCAATTATTAAGTGGGCGGGCACCTAAACGTGTATGTACCTGGATCAGACGGCCCTGTAGCGGGAAGCTTTCGAGCTCCATGGCTCTCTTGACCGGATCCTGCCCGACAGTATATAGATCGAGTGCCATTGGGTTAACCGTGTATGGCGCGAATGCTTTAAGGCCAGCATCTGCGATCTCCTCGAACATCTCGAGGACCGGTGCAACCCAGGGTCCCCCGGTATACAACGACGAGTGTGGCGCTCCTCCGCATTCAGCAAGTCTTTCAGCTCCAAATAGTTCGCCGTGCATGACGATCGTTTTAAGAACCTTTGCCATTACCTCCCCCTTACTGCCGTTCAGGATGTCTTGCTCCTCCTGAGTTAAGGTCATCTTGTGCGGATTTTCAGGGTTGTGTTCCTTTAAGCCGGTATCAGAACCCGTTCCGGTCAGATTATCCGCAATGGGATTACCCTCATAGTCGATACCGAATTGGTCGCAGTGCACGTGGTCATGTGCATTCAGGTTGTCTTTGTCTGGATTTGCGACACTAAAACTTTTTGCCTTCTGAACACTTGCGGTATCCTCCTCTGCACTCCAAGGCGAATTACAGGCGTAAGCCGTTCCCAGAGCGGCAACGGGTATGGTTTTTACAAAATCTCTACGTTTTAATTTCATGATGTATCTTTTGTTTCTGCCCGTGTGGGCATTTTGTTTTTATATTACTTGACTACCATTAGGGTGATCAAGTCCAAAAGTTTTTGATGCTTCTTTTGTATAGTATGACACCTTATACAATGCTAAAGCCAGCGTCGATCGAGTAGAACTGGCCGGTCTGGCCGGTGGCTGTGCCATCAATCAGAGTGGCCACGAAACTTGCCGCGTCCTCGGGCTGGACAAACCTCTGCATTGGGAACGTAGCCGCCACCTCCTTGGCCTTTTCCGGATCCTTGTCGGCACCCACCATGTGGAGGTAGCTTGGGTATTCCATGCCGGCCGTTCCGGTGGCGTTGACAGTGACTCCGTTCGGCGCGACCTCCAGTGCCGTGGCCCGAACGAGCGCGTTGGCGGCGGCGCGCGTCGCACAATAAAGCGCTACGAAGGGTTGTGGCCGCGTCGCGCCTGCGCTAGTGTTGATGACCACCTGCCCCGATTTTTGTGCGACCAATGGGGGGAGAACGGCCTGGAGCGCGTAGAACACGCTCTTAAGGTTTCCCTCGTACACAGTATCAAGGTCTTTTTCATCCCCTGTCAGGACACTGGCGTTGACATGGGTTCCGGTCCGTATGCAGGCGGAATTGAAGCCGCCGAAGACTTCCTGGGCACGATCTACCAACTTCTGGAAGGTTTCGGGCTTGGATTGATCCCCGGTGTCCGGTACCACCTCGACCTTCGCCCCGAGATTACGCAGTTCCTTGACTAACTCCATGTCCTGGGCATCGCCGAGGACCAGGTCGTGATTCCGACGCACCATTTCGCGAGCCAGGGCAGGCATCATATGGTTCCAGGAGTCGAAGAGAATGGTCACCCGTCGCTTGTCGGAACCGCTTGTCTGAGCGTTCATCGTCGAAGGTTGCATACCGAACGCCGTAGCCCCAGCGAGGCCTGCCAGTCCCATTGTTCCCTTCTGTAGAAAGTCTCGGCGCGAGTCCATAATCTTTAGCTGTTCTTTCTTCCCGTCTACGAATTTGTGTTTGTCCTTCTTATTATCCATAATTGCTATTATTTTAATAAATACTTAACTCATCGTGCTAGTGATTTTCTAGTGCTAATGTTTTCCAAAGTTCGAATAAATTTAGTGTTGAAAACAACCCTAAATAGTTGTAGAAAAGTTGTATTTAATTAATGAAACATAAACTTGTTAGACCTAAAAGATTTGTTTTTTTTAAAATTGGCTCATTGCTATGATTACACCTCAAACCGCAGGAGCAATAAAAGGATTGAAAAAAATATAGAATATGAATAAGTCAAGTAATCCTATGTGAAATACAACTTCTTTGGCATTATTTATAAATACGCTCTTTGGGTTTTGTTTATTCCTTATTATTTCAACAATTCATATGAATAGCTATCACTAGCTTTTCAACATTTTAACGGATAAAATTGTCATATTATAATCGTAAAGCATATTCAACAAACCCGAAAGAGCTGATTGATCATTAATCTTTCCTCTGAGCACGGATACTGGCTTTCCATTTAAAGATCTTTCAACACTGATTTTCAACCCTTGAAATTTTTCAATCCAATTTTCTTGTAACACCCCTTCCACTTTAATCTTATAGATAGCGGATTCTTGAAAACTAAACTCAGATTCGATTTTTGTAGCCATTTTCTACTTAGCCTTTATATATAAGTAAAACAACTTTTAACTATTTAGACAACAATTTTTTTACTGCCCAAGCATAAGCGCAATGCAATTGATTCCACGAGGCAGTAACAAATTTAGGATGGAAAGGTAGTTCCGTGCAATACCGGAAAGTTGTACAAAAGTTGTATTTTGAGGGCTAAGTTAAGTACCCATATTTTTTAAATGTAGGATATGTTAATATCACTATATAATACCTTCTTCTTTTGCCCTGTTAACAAGGCTAAGTCTGTTCTTTACATACAATTTCTGAAACATATTATTAATATGCTTCTTAATGGTCTCTTCAGAATTGAATAGTTTGTAAGCAATTTCCTGATTGGTCATTCCCAGTGCAACACATTTCAGTACATCAAATTCTTTTTTTGTGAATACATTTAACGCATCCTTCTGTTTACTCATGGATTTTTCAAAAGTTCGATTTTGTCTGACACTGCCCTTTTTAGCTGATTCATCATCCAAAAACTCCTTGTGAAATTTGTTATTTTTAAACCAATGGTCGGCTTTCAGCTGGAGGGTTTTAATTTCTTCCTGGCTGTAATACACGCTTAATTGATGCCTCAGTAGTATCTGAAAGAGAGGGTGATATCGATACCACTTGCCGTTAGTATCAAGGGGTGTTATAAATAAATTTAAATTTTTCAGCCACTCTATAAATTCTTTAGCTTCAATACCTAATTCATTCAACAGGTCTTCACAAAACTTGTCAAGTAATGACGATTTAACCATCGATTTTCTTAAGTTTTCGGGTAGTTGGGATAATACTTCTGAAATCAAATAATTAGAAATTAATTTCAACCCACCATCAAGTTTATTCAATACCTTATTAATATCTTCAGAACTCTTTATTGTCATAGACACTAAGCGAATGGCAATTATCCATCCTTCTGTTTTTTTGTGCAGGTTCTGAACTTGTGAATCACTTAGCTCAATATCAGTAGATTGATTAAAAAACATCGCAATCTCATGATTAGTAAAACTAAGATCAGACATCCTTATTTCGGTGATCTGACCCTTCAGACGCAATGTTTCAAGGTTTAAAGCAGGATCACGACGAGTTATAAGTGTAAGGTGTACACAGGGCGGTGGATATAGTAACCATTCATCCAAAAACCTAAGAATGTTTTTATCATTTATGTTGTGAAAGTCATCCAAAACCAAAATAAGATTCTGATCTATATTACAAAGCTCATTGAAAAGTAACAATGTCAGTTCTTTGAAAGTGGGAAGGGGATCATTTTTGATTACCTTTTCTGATTTTGACATAGACCCCGGATGTATTTGATTCAGCGCAGTAACCATGTAAATTAGAAATACCCGCAGGTCATTATGTTCATCACAAAGTGACACCCATGCATGGAATCTTTGTGTTTGCTCTAACCATAAGCTAATAGTTGTACTCTTACCAAATCCAGCTCCGGCGGAGACCAAGGTGAGAGGTCTATTGATGTTTTGTTCCAGCTCCTCCGTTATTCTGTTACGGGATAAATAATAATCCATAATTGGAGGAGGTACTAACTTTGATCTCAAAACGCTGTACTCAGGGAGATTTTCATCTTTATCCAGCGCAGTCCGTGTAACGCCCGAACTTAGGAAAATATCTCCTTGGGAAACTTTTTCAATGGCCCTGATCAAATCTTCCGGGATATCATCTTTTAAAAGATACCCAAGCGCTCCCCCATCCAACATTTTTTTTACAAAATTATGGCCTGAATGAATCGAAAGTGCGATAATTTTTATATCCGGCTTCTCTTCCAAAATTTTTTGAGTAGCAATAATTCCAGAAACCTTTGGCATAGTGATATCCATGATAATGACATCCGGGCTTTTCTCAAGGGCCATTCTTATGGCTTCTTCACCATCACAAGCTTCACCCATGATTTCAATGGTCTTCTCATCTTCAAGAATAGATCTAATACCAGCACGGGTAAAAGGATGATCATCCACAATCAATATTTTAAGCTTCATATTTTTGAATCATTAATCGGAATTACTAATTTAATATTTGAACCTTTACCAATAATTGAATTTACCACCAAAGATCCATCCAGATCATTTAATCGTTCATAGATACTAAACAATCCGTAAGAATCACTTGTCAATCTTAATCGATCCGGGTTGTAATCGAATCCTCTTCCATTATCCCTAACAGTAATTTCAAGTGATCCATTATTTATACAAAAATTCACATCCAGCTTGGTAGCCTGGGCATGTTTCACCACATTATGCATCAATTCACAAATGCTTCTGAAAAGCAAATAGCGAGTGTTTACGTCAATGGGTAGATTCTTAGCTTCACCTGAAATACTGGCAGCGACGCCATGTTTAAACTCAATCTGTTCTTTCATCCAATCTTGTACTGCCGAATATAATCCGATCTCATTTAACTGAGGAGGACTCAGGTTAAAAATAGCATCACGTGTAGCCTGGATGGCGCGACGTAGCGCCTGAGAAATATTTTCAATCCTATCAATAATTTCAGGATCTTCTTCTACCTTATTAATCCTTGACAGCTGTATTCGAATGGAGGCCAATAGTTGTCCCACATGATCATGCAGGTCCACAGCAACCTGTTTTCTTATTACTTCTTCAGTAATGGTTATTTTCTGAGCCAGATCTTTTAGCCGTCGCTGATATTTGAGAACTTTCTCCTCTGCCAGCTTCTGTTCCGTGATATCTCTGAAAATACTCTCAACACCCAAAGGTTCACCTTTGCTGTTATAATACATTTTGGCATTAGTAGATACGGTTATTATATTTCCATCTTTTTTGACAACATCTATTTCAAAATTTTCAACTTTTTTAGTTTTTTGGAGTTGGTTAACCATTTCAATTCTTTGTTTTGGATCTGCATAAAAGTCTGTGAAACTTTTACCCATGATCTCCTTTGATTTATAGCCCAATACTTGGTAGATAGAAGGTGAGACCATCAAGCATTTTCCATCATTGTCAGAACGGGTGAATACATCTGTCATGGACTCAAAAACCTCCCTGAATTTCTCCTCGCTCCGTTCCAGTTCGAGATAAACTCGTGCATTGCCTAAAGCCAAGGCCATTTCCGACGAGAGAAGTATGAGCAGATCCACACGTTCTTTGGTGAAAGCACCCGTCATCAGGTTATTTTCCAGATACAATATGCCGCTTATTTGATCTTGATTTATAAGAGGTATACAAAGGATTGACTTGGACTGTCGGTGTTGAATAATGTCATCACCAGTGAAGTTTCCCTCATTTGCTGCGTCCACAAGAACGATTGTTTCATGAGTGCGAGCCACGTAATTGATGATGCCGGCAGACACCGTTTCATTCGCTTCAATACGGATTGCCTGCAACACCTGCACTTTGCTTTGATCCACATCCGCGATGGCCTCAATGATCCACTCATCTCCTCGCGCCAATATCAAAAATCCATTTTGTGCTCCGGCATTTTCAATGACAATGCGCATCATCTTTGCCAGCAGTTTGTCCAGCACCATTTCTCCGGCAATGGCGTGTGAGGCTTTGATCACTGTGTTTAAATCCAATTGTGTTTGTTGCTGTGCACCGGAAATTGGGGAGGGTCTGGAAGTGAACAAACTGGGATCCTGTTTTTCAAGGTGCTTGACTAGTGCAAGAGCGCCCCATTCTTTGTAAGCTTCGTGAGCTTTGAATTTATAGATTTTAAAAAATTCTTCAAATCCGTATTGTTTGTAATATTTGGCGGCCAAGTCATAACACAGCGCTAAATCCTGTTTGAAACCGTTCTTCTTTGCCGCTTTGATGGCCTTCTCGTACAACGATGGGGCCGTTTCGGGACTTTGTATCCTGGCTTGTTCGGCCCTCGCTAATTGGAGCATGTGTTCAAAATTAAATGGAGCAATCCCGGCCCATTCTGTTAACAGTTCCATGTTCCTATTAATACGTTCCGTTAACAACTCCTTTTGTTTTTCATCTGTAGTTTCGGACAGCCTCAAGCAAGCTAGAGTATCGTAAAAGTAAAAAGGTGGGGTAGGATAACATGCGTAAAGAGATGATTCACATTTATGTGCTTTGTTTCCAATTTCGAATGCCTCAGCGTAGCGACCAAAATGGATAGAAATAGTTTGTAGTGCCTGATAATCATAAAAGAGATGAATGTCATCCTGGCTTTCTCCCATACCTTTTGCTACTTCTTGTTTAAGCCTCCAATATTTTTCAGGGCAATATGAAGATATTGAAGAATCCCTCAGGTAATTGGAGAGAGCAATTATCATACAATTGGTAAAAAAACAATTGAACAACGAATGCTTTTTCAGGAATGGAGTGTAATTTTGTGTTACTTCAATTACATTCTCCAGATTTTTGCCTGAACAGAACAAACTCATTGTACCCTTGGCTATGGAATAACTTGCGTATTCTAAGTTCCCCTGATCCACGCCAACTTGAAAGCAGTGGAAAAGATTTTCAATATTTCTATTCAGAGGTTTTAGGTATTGAAAAATATATCCGTAAGTGATGACTTTTACAGGACATTCTAGTTGGTAGTTTGAAAATTTATCCGCCATACTGATTGCAACCTGACCGGCAAGATACCCCGTCTTAAATTGACGAATGGCTAGATTGGAAAGTATCATGGAACAGTAAGCATAAGCTAGTGCTGAGTCTGAAGTGTTCCCGTTATGCACCAGGATATCAATGCTAACGCAAACAGAAAGGACCAAGAGGTTCTGGTTCGAGAAGTAATTTGGAGTTAGGAGGCTGTTTATTATATGTACTTGGTATTCTAATTTTGGCTCAACCAGTTTCGGAAGATTAATCAGCTTGTCAGCAGTTTGCATGCCTAATAATTCAATCGTCTCCGCCAGTGCCAAAGAAACCTCTTCCTTAGATACTAAGGTGTTTAAATCCAGACCAAGCTCCCTCAAATATTTCAAACCAATATTGATTGCATTCTCATGGTTCATCTGGGTAGTTTCATGTGCAATTTTGATGTCGATCACCTTTATTTTTTCACCTATGGTCCTGGCATTGTTCAAGACAGCATCACCCCACTCTTTCATTATGTCATAGTCACCAGATAAAGAGGCCACTTCAGCAGCTTCTGTGAAAAGATCGAGACTCAAATCGTAATTGTTATCCCATGCATTTTCGCCTAGAAGTTCAATGCCTAAACCGAAATACTCCAAGGCTGACTCATAGGCTGTAGACAACTTGGCTCTATTACCCGCAATTAAATTTAGCTCAGCCAGTTGAGTTCGTTCCGAAGAACTCGTAAACAACACGGCCCCGAGATTCAACTGGTTGACAATATCGAAGATCCTGTCTTCCCTTTCGTCTTCTGGAATTCGTTCCAGCAATATGCGCCCGATCTCAAGGTGGGTCTTATTTTTAACTTCTTCAGCAATCAGGGAGTAAGCCACTTGTTGGATACGGTCATGGGCGAATTTGTATTTACCGTTTAAGGGAAGAATAACCTCCTCCTGCAATACCATTTTAAGAATGGCATCTATTTCATTACGCTTCTTCTGTGTAATGAGAGACAGGGTTTCGATGTCAAACTGATTTCCAATACAGGCGGCCAATTTCAAAACCTCCCGGGTTGCGATTGGAAGTTTCCTCATTCTTCTTGAAATCAATTCAACTACGTTCTGGCTGATTTCCAATGCCTTTATAGTTTCAATATCCCAGTTCCAGTGCCCGGCGGCATCAAAAGTGAGCAGGTTTTCATCATTAAGGGTATGCAGGATTTGATGTGTAAAAAAAGCGTTCCCTGCCGTTTTGGAATAGAAGAGTTCGGCAATTGGGTGGGTGTCATCGCGAGATGACTGGAGCGTGTCAGCAATCAGAGCGTTGACATCGTTTATCTCAAGGTTTTGCAGTGTAATCTGTGTCATGGCGACCTGATTGTCTTTCAAGCTTTTCAAGAAAACGATTAATGGATGCGCTTCGTCAACCTCGTTATCCCGGTATGCGCCTATATACTGTACGTGGCTCAGGTCGGGATCGGTGACCAGTACCTGCAGGAGTTTAAGTGAGGCGGAATCGATCCAGTGAAAATCGTCAAGGAAGATAACCAGCGGATGTTCCTTGTCTGCCACAACTTTAATGAAATTCTGAAATACAGAATTGAAACGATTCTGCCCTTCCGCGCCGTCAAGGGCGGGAACATCTGGCTGATGGCCGATGATGAGTACCAGGTTCTGGATAATGTCGGTTAACACCTTTCCGTTAGGGCCCACTGCCTCCAGTATTCGAGTTTTCCAATCTGCCAGTCTGTCATCGCTTTCCATTAACAGGATATTCACCAGTACGCTGAAGGCCTGTTGCCAGGCAAAGTAGGGAATGTTGCGCTGGTACTGGTCGAACTTACCTTCAATGAAATATCCTCGCTTCGCGGCGATCGGTTTTTGAACTTCTTTAACCAGTGCGCTTTTACCGACCCCAGAATAACCAGCCACAATGATCAGCTCTTTACCATTTGTAGATATGCGCTCAAATGAATCCAACAAGGTTTTTAATTCATTCTCCCTGCCATACAATTTTTGTGGAATTCGAAATATACCCCTAAGATCCGATTTCCCTAATTTAAAAGGCTTGATCGATCCGTTCTGCTTCCACTGCTGGGCGCATAGTTCCAGATCATGTTGTAGTCCGTAGGCCGATTGGTAACGGTCATCGGGATTTTTCTGTAGTAATCGAAGGATGATGTTCGATATTTGTTCAGGAACCTCAACTCTCTTAGCGTGAGGCTCGGGAGGTATGCCGGCGATATGGAGGTGAATCATTTCCATGGTATCATCCGCAACAAAAGGCGGCTCCCCGACCAGAATCTCAAAGAATACTATGCCCAGAGAATATAGATCGGTGCGATAATCGACCTGTAGGTTCATGCGCCCGGTCTGCTCGGGTGATATATATGGCAAGCATGCTTTATTTGATAATGGTTTTTCATCTCTATTAGAAAAATCAACTAATTCGGCCTTCAGGTATTTCTGATCCCAATTAATATTTTCCGGGCAAATAGCTCCATGGATTTGCTCTTCCTTATGAGTTTTAACCAAACTTGCAGAAACAGAAATTGCAAAATCTATAAACTCCTTTATTGGCATTGGAATGCCAACTTTAAAATTTTTGAGTTTAGTTTGTAATATTATATTGCTCATATAAAATAGTTGACCTTTATTGGCTCTTAATCTATCTCAACATAATATGGAGTATTAGTTGTATTCACCCTATTTCTTCACTACAACATCGATAGGGATAAAATCCGACTTTCCCTGAAGTACTTTATCAAGTTTTGTTCAAAACATTAAATTTTAAAGCCTACGTTATAAATATAAATGATTTTAAGAATGTGACCAAAATTAGGTTTCTCAGCGTGATTGCAAATGCAGGGGAGTTTACAAGCACATAGATCTGATGAAAATAAGGTGTTTATTTTGTTGGCTTTTTTAGTGTACTTCTGACAACCAATTAGAGTCGGAATAGCTGTTTGGCTATAAGAACCCTGAAAGTTTTGTAGATGTTAAGAAAATGCTGTACAGGGGAGTCAAGGAAAGTCTTTTGGCAGATTATTATATGAATTAAATATTGGGGTATTTTGGCAATCTCTCAGGGATGATCTATAATCGAATATGGTTTTACTATAGAAGGCCGAAAGTACTGAGAAAGGATGCTATAATTAGTCAGGGGTAATGAATCAAGCAAAGAGACTATTGGTATGCCAGGAATAGGATAAAGTCTGATAGACCTAGGGAAATTTTAGCCATGGCATATAGAGTCTATAATATCATTTTGTATATATAGAACGGATGCTTGTATATTTTTTAAAGGCGTAAAACGGCAAATTCTGAGGAAGGAAAATGAATTTAGCAACTGTTTGGCCACGGAAGTAATTATAGTTGCAAAGAAGGCGTGAAAACTTTTTATAAAGGAACTATACCAACTTAGAGTAACACAACAATTTACGACTTGATGGAATGAGATATAATACATCAACAGAAGACTATAATTCAGCAAATGACAAATTAACTGCGTTTAACTTTTAATGCTGTTATAGATAATTGTAGTTGTGTTCATTTCCTTGCTTATGGATCTATCAATTGGTTTTTAGTGTTTAGGATGAAAAATATAGCGGTCCTAAGACAAAAAATTATCCTTTTTCTCTATTTCTATTTCTATCTTGTGAAATAATCTTTAACTTGTTACCTTATTAATCAATTAAACCTAGATACAATGAAATTAATAGATAGCGAAATAGACCATTATTGGGTTCACTTTCAAGCCGGAGGAGCTGATAAAAGTCGCGTTTACCCACGCGCCCTTGTAAAATGTTATAATCATGATGATTTTGTTGTACAGATAAACTTCTATCCTGATAATAAGAGCGTGCCTGAAAATAGTTACGATAAAAGAAATAAATTGGTGTACTTGCGCTACCCTATGTCAATGTATCCGAATGTTATAGACATTTTGAGAAATGAAAAACCAATATACTTTAGTTATTCTCTAAACTTGAATATGGGCTACATTAGAACTGGTAAAGAACCCATTGGAGAAGGAGATAACGATGCTGATTTCTAACAAAAACGGCATGAGAAACATCAGTTTTTAATTGATTTTTGGCGATTAATAATCGTTAATTCCTGACAAATATCAATTAGTATTCATTAATATTGATTCCAAATCAATGGTTTACTTAAAAATTATAAACCCGCAGGGATTTCCCTGTGGGTTTTTTTTATTTAAAACTAAATCACTTTCCACAGGTGTTGCCCGGGATTCCAACCGGGGGTAGTTAATCGACAAAGCGCACCGCTAATCCCATTCATAAATTATTAGATTTTGAAGTGTTTTCAAACTGTGAGCTCATTTCGTACAGTTCAACCTGTTTATCTTCAAATACGACTAAAATCCTTAAAAAAAAGTAAACCAGGTATGAGCTTTGTCGTCTAACTAACAACCAAAAATCTTAGTTTATGAAAACAATACTACTCATCAAGGAAATATATAAGGACGGATTCAGGAACCTTGGCAATATTATTGTGAAAAAATATTTTAAAGCCTTTGCATGGTTTAGTTTTATCATGTTCTTGATAGTGCTATACGCGCTCATTTACAGGATATCAACCGGCTTTGCCTTTGACTAGTCTTTGTAGAACGTTTCCTCACTTTTTAATTAATCATCAAAGAGTCTTTTGATAAAGGCTTTATACTGATGTATATAGTAAGGTCAACTATTATTAGCTATGAAGCCTTTTTTAAATTTAAATAAATACTTGGTTGAGAATTTTGGTAGACCAGGTAGATTATTGGCAAAATATCCGGCAGTACTCTTTGCCTGTTTGTGTTTTGTAATTTCGATTTTCATTCTGGTAATATATTCCTTTTAATACCACATTTTCTTTTTTGGCCCTGTTGGGCGGTTTTATTCGGCTGTTCATCCATAAGGTGCAATAAATCGAAATTCCATAAACCGCGACTTATATCGCTCTGTGTTAGTAAGAATTCATTTTATCAAATAAATATGTTTTTAATCTATAATTTGAAATAGAAATTGATAAAATATGGAATTTGGCAGCATAATAATTTTTTAAGATTTGGGATATGAAAACAGCTTTACTTATTAAAGAAATCTATTTAGAAGGTTTCAGGAATTTGGGAAATTTTATTGTGCAGAAGTATTTTAAGGCTTTTGCCTGGTTTAGTTTTATAATGTTTTTTATGGTCCTTTATGCCTTTATTTTCAGGGTGTATACAGGATTCGCATTTGATTAATTATTAACTTAAAATAAAATACTATGGCTCAAAGAAATAAAGGATATAGTGCAATCGACTTTTTAGTAGCCGCAGGATGTTTGTTTATTTCTGTGATGATGTTTATGATTATGACAGCTGCAGGAGTCCAATAGTCTCTCCTTCGCCCTAGTGGGCTTCGGAGGATAAGACCCCACCTTCGCCCTAGTGGACTTCGGAGGATAAGACCCCTCCTTCGCCCTAGTGGGCTTCGGAGGATAAGACCTCACCTCTGCTCTTGCGAGCTGGGGGTAGATTAAATGTAAAACCAAAAATACATTAAATAACCAACCTAAATATTAATTAGTCCCTGTAAGTGATAAACTTACAGGGATTTTTTGCTACTACTCCCCACCCGTTCCTTATAATCTCTATTCCAGGGTTCTTATACAGAAATTGTGCATTTTATCTGGGAATTCTGTTCCCTTGACTAAAAGAATGGCAGAAAACTAAACTTAGAACGGCTTTTGAAGTCTTATAAGTGAATTCTAAAATTAGTGTTATGAAAACTATAGACTTACTTAAGGAAATTTATTTGGAAGGATTCAGGAATTTAGGAACCCTTATTATAAGAAACTATTTTAAACTTTTTGCGTGGTTTTGCTTTGCAATGTTCTTAATTGCACTCTATGCATTTATCTTTAGAGTAACTACAGGATTTGCATTTGACTAAGTAATCCGGTCATTTCCGGTGGGTGATAGGATATTTATGCTATTAAAGCTATTTTATATACTAGACATTGCTAGAAGGAGCAGATATTAATTCTGAATGTATTTCTATCTTCTGGATGCTTTTTGCCCTTAATAGTATGGCCAGTAATATCCCATAAATAAAATTAGAAATCCCCACTTCAAAACCATGGCCTAGTCTAACATAGGCTGGCATGAGGTCATTTGGTGGAATCAAAGGGGCTATGCCACCAAGGATCGCAAAAGTCAGGCCTATTAATATAGCCTTTTTTACCACCGAAATGTTCAGAGTCTGAAGCATTAATAATGCTATACTAATAAATATAAATCCTCGTATGAATAGTTGAGTATTGATCAAAACATCAAAAGGTGGGATCTTGCCTTCATAAAACTGAAGCAATTGTGGGTATACAATGGTTAAAACTAATCCCGCAATAATATAAAGAAGGAGATATAAAATATCGGCTACAAGGATTCTCCAGAACCAGCCTATAAAAGACCTTTTCGAAAAAATCACTGCTTCCTGCACTATTTTAGTTCTGAATATATAAACATAGAGCGGGGCAAATGTTACCGATATTAAAAATCCTCTTATTATTTCCAGGGCAGTTTCCTGACGAGAACTGACGTTAAAAATATAGGCCTCTATTAGAATATTAAAGTGACCAATTAGGAAATAGATTAGAAAAACTGAAATACTTAAGCGTATTCCACCAAGGCTAGATGACATTATATAATATCCCAGAAGAAAGGCAACCAGGTAGTTAGAAAGCACACCCCAAAGCAAATTATCAATGGCTGAGGTTTGGCCAAGCAACATATTGAAGAGCATGTAGAGCACTGTAAGCAGTAATGCTCCTAATATTGATTTTATGAACAAGGTAGTTTTCATTTTTCTATTTTTTTAAGGTTGAAATTGTTTTTCCACACCATTTTAAGGTAGTTGTGTAGGAGGCTATGCCATGTTCAAAAGCCAATCTGGCGTTCAAAGGCAGGGTATTATATTCTCTTTTATGATATTCTTTAAGCGATTTAATATATTCTTTCAGTACATCTTGAAATGAACTTAGAAATTCTAGTTGGACTTCTCTTTTCAGTAAGTTTTCCATAAAAGCAAATCGAAGTAAGAGGTCATTCGGGTTTTTGGCTACATCCGTAGCTTCTATAGGCTTTAAAAGCCATTCTATAAGAAAGGATTCCCCTTTTGTAGTGCATCGAAACATACTTTTCTTGGCGTTACCTTTAACCGAGTTTACCACCAGTCCTAGTTCTTGCAATCTTTTAAGAGCCGGATAAATGACTCCCGGGCTACTGCTATAATTCCCTAAAGCGGTAGTGTCAAATTTTTTTCGGATGCCATAGCCTGTTTGTGGCTGTTCATGGACTAAGCCGAGAATGGCATAATCCAGGGATGTAGGTTTTCTTGTTGTTTTCATAATGATACGAATCGTACTACTAAAATAATACGTTTCGTATTAAACACCAAATTATTTTAAAAAAAAATTATTCTTTTTAAAATAATACATAATAAATATGGAAAAAATCCATAAAACAGGAAATAATCCATAACTTAGCTGTCCTTTTAGACAGTTATGCAAAAGACCATTCTTCATCTGGATCTGGATACCTTTTTTGTATCCGTAGAGCGGCTCATTAATTCCGAGTTGCAAAACAAACCCCTGCTGGTAGGTGGCACCAGCGACAGGGGAGTGGTGGCTGCCTGCAGCTACGAGACCCGGGGTTTTGGCATACATTCCGGGATGCCCATGAAAATGGCACGGGAACTTTGCCCTGAAGCCGTTGTCATCCGCGGTAACGCAGGCACCTACAGCAAGCACTCCGACCTGGTCACCGAAATCATCAAAGAACAGGTCCCTGTTTTTGAGAAATCGAGTATAGACGAATTCTATGCAGACCTCTCCGGGATGGACCGCTTTTTTGGCTGCTACCACTACGCCTCCGAACTGCGAAAAATGATCATTAAGGAAACCGGGCTCCCCATTTCCTTCGGGCTGTCTGTAAACAAAGTAGTCTCTAAAGTAGCCACCAACGAGGCCAAGCCCAACAACCAGCTCAAAGTAGATTTTGGCTATGAAAAACCCTTTCTGGCCCCGCTCTCTATCAAAAAGATCCCTATGGTGGGCGACAAAACCTATCAGACGCTCAGAAACCTGGGACTCAGAAAAGTAAAAACCGTACAGGAAATGCCTATGGACCTTATGCGACGCGTACTGGGGGCTAACGGCGCTGTCATCTGGAAACGGGCCAATGGGGTAGACAATTCCCCCGTGATCCCTTTTTGTGAGCGTAAGTCCATTTCTACAGAACGCACCTTTGACCGCGATACCATAGATGTTAGTAAACTAAAAGGCATCCTTATAGCCATGACAGAGAACCTGGCCTACCAGCTCCGCAGGGGGGAAAAGCTTACCGCCTGCATTGCCGTCAAGATCAGGTATTCAGATTTTAATACCTATTCCAAACAAGTCCGGATCCCCTACACCAGTGCAGACCATATCCTTATCCCCAAAATCCTGGAGCTGTTCAGAGTCCTGTATAACAGGCGTTTGCTGGTGAGGCTTATAGGTATCCGCTTTAGCCATCTGGTGCCGGGCAATTACCAGATCAACCTGTTTGAAGATACCGAAGAAGCCCTGAACCTTTATGCTGCAATGGATAACATCCGGGAGCGCTTTGGCGATAAAAGCGTGCTAAGAGCCTCCGGCCTTGGCGCTAAAACCATTGGCAGAATGCACAACCCCTTTAACGGCCAACCGCCTATAGTGCTGGCGCATAGAAAACAATAAAATTATAAATGAAAAATCACAAATCACAAATCACAAATTTCAAAAAAGAGAGATATGAATAAGGTATATGATCTGGAAAAAAGAAGCTACTTGTTTGCTAAAGACTGTCGTTTTTTGGTTAAAGCGTTGCCCAAAAGCTTGAGCAATATTGAGGATGGAAGGCAGCTGATAAGATCTTCGGGGTCTGTAGGTGCAAATTACATTGAGGCTAATGAAAAATTAGGAGATAAAGATCTTGTGATGAGGCTTAAAATAGCAAGGAAGGAAGCCAAAGAATCAGAGTATTGGCTTAGACTTTTAAAAGAGTTGAATACTAATCATAAGGAAAGAACAAAAGAATTAATAAGCGAAGCCTTTGAACTAAAAAATATACTGTCATCCATTATTAATAAGACTTCCAATAAAAAATGATCTCTTATAATTTGACATTTGAGCTTTTAAATTTATTAACCGTTCTCTTGGAATTTGATATTTGAGTTTTGGAATTTATACAGCTATGTATTTAAATTGCCACAGCTACTACAGCCTCCGATACGGGACTTTTTCCGAAGTAGCCCTCTTAGAACTCGCCCGGGAAAACCAGGTGACTCAACTGGTACTTACAGATATCAACAATACTTCTGCAGGCCTCAACTTTGTCCGCAAAGCTCCGGAATACAACATAAAGCCTATTTTGGGAATCGATTTCAGAAACGGGGCAAACCAATGTTTTGTTGGCATTGCCAAAAACAATAAAGGCTACCAGGAACTAAACGCCTTCTTATCTGTCCACCTCCACGAGGAAAAAGAAATCCCCCAAAGAGCTCCGAAGTTTAAACACGCCTACGTAATCTACCCCTTTGAAAAGGTGCTGCTCAATGACCAGAGCGATTTCCGGGAGCAGGAGTTTATAGGAATTTCCATAAGGGATCTAAGAAGGCTGCCCTTCTCCAGCTTAGTAGAAAAAAAAGACAAACTGCTGGTGCTGCAACCCGTTACTTTCAGGAATAAGCGCGATTTTAATGCGCACCGATTGCTGCGGGCCATAGATAAGAATGTACTGTTAAGCAAGCTCTCTAAGGAAGAAGAGGCCAGCGAAGAGGAAAAAATGTTTCCCATTCAAAACCTGGCCGCGGCCTTTACAGAGTTCCCCTTTATTCTTGAAAACACAGAATGGCTGATGAATTCCTGCAGCATCCATTTTGATTTTTCCAAAAACCGCACTCCCCAGAACCTGCAGACCTATTTGGGAAGCAAAGAAGAAGATGAAAAACTGCTGGAGCAATTGTGCCATGACGGGCTCCCTTACCGCTATCCCGTGGTGGACAAGCCTATCCGGGAGCGACTCCAAAAGGAGTTGGGCCTCATTAAAGAAAAGAACTTTGTTTCCTATTTTTTAATCAATTGGGACATTGTTTCCAAGGCCCGTGAAAAAGGGTTTTTCTATGTGGGACGCGGCAGTGGCGCTAACAGCATTGTGGCCTATTTGCTTCGTATTACCGACGTAGATCCCATAGAACTCGACCTGTATTTTGAGCGCTTTATTAACCTCTACCGGGCCAACCCGCCCGATTTTGATATCGATTTTTCATGGAGAGACAGGGAAGAGATTACCCAGTATATTTTTGACCGTTTTGCGCATGTCACCCTTTTAGGCACCTATGTTACCTTTAAACATAAGGGCATTGTACGCGAGCTGGGGAAAGTCTTTGGACTTCCAAAAGCAGAAATTGATGTTCTAAGCGATAGGCACTACCAGCTTTCCCAATTAGATGAGGTATCGCTGCTGGTATTAAAATACGGACAGTTAATAAAAGGCTTTCCCAATTACCTGAGCATCCATGCGGGGGGGATCTTAATTACCCAAAGACCCATCCACTATTTTTCGGCTACGCATTTGCCGCCAAAGGGCTTTGCTACTGCTATGTTTGATATGGTCATTGCCGAAGATGTAGGCCTCTATAAATTTGATATTTTGGGCCAGCGAGGCCTGGCAAAGATCAAGGAAACACTGCAGATCCTGCAACTTAATAATCCAGAGGAGTTTCAAAAAATAGACATCCATAATATCAAAAGATTTAAAGAGGACCCGCATATTAACCAGCTCATAAAAACCGCCCAGTGTATGGGGTGTTTTTATGTAGAATCGCCTGCCATGCGGATGCTCCTAAAAAAGTTGGAGGTAGATAATTATTTGGGCCTGGTAGCGGCGAGTTCCATTATCCGTCCCGGGGTGGCCAAGAGCGGGATGATGCGCGAATACATTCTGCGGCATCGTGAAGAGGGCAGGGCAGAGGAGAAGGGCCACCCGGTGATGCTAAATATTATGCCTGAGACTTATGGCATTATGGTCTACCAGGAAGACGTTATAAAAGTGGCCCACTATTTTGCCGGACTTACCCTCGGCGAGGCCGATGTGCTGCGAAGGGGCATGAGTGGAAAATTCCGTTCCCGGGAGGAGTTCCAGAAGGTGCAGGACAAGTTTATGGACAACTGCCGCAAAAAAGGTTATGAAGAAGGGCTGATCTCCGAGATCTGGCACCAGGTAGCCAGTTTTGCCGGTTATGCTTTTGCCAAAGGGCACTCTGCCTCCTATGCCGTGGAGAGTTATCAGACCCTGTTTTTAAGGGCCTATTACCCTCTCGAATATCTGGTGGCGGTTCTTAACAATGGGGGTGGTTTTTATCGTTCCGAATTTTATGTGCACGAAGCCCGGATGATGGGAGCAAGCATACATGCGCCCTGTATAAACAAGAGCTTTGCGGTAAACTGCATTTATGGTACAGATATCTATCTGGGCTATATGTATTTAAAAGAACTGGAGAGCCGGGTGATGGACCGTATTCTTAAGGAGCGGCAGCTGCATGGGGTCTTTACTTCTTTGGAAGATTTTTTAGACCGGGTACCTATTTCCATAGAACAGTTGAGTATCCTTATTCGTATAAACGCGTTTAGATTTACAAAAATTAATAAGCACAAACTCTTGTGGGAGGCGCATTTGTTTCTTTCCAAAGGCACTATAGTAGACCACCCAAAATTGTTCCCACCCACCCATCAAAAATTTAAGATCCCCCGCCTGCATACTACAGACCTGGAGATGGCCTTTACCCAGTTGGAGTTGCTGGGGTTTTGTCTGTGTTCTCCTTTTCACTTGTTAAAGGAACCCCCTAAAAATGCAAATGGCAGTAGGGATTTGGAGCGGTATTTAAACAGGAATATAGATATCTATGGCTATTTGGTTACCGTTAAGAATACGAATACGCATACGGGAAAACGCATGCATTTTGCCACCTGTGTGGACCAGCATGGAGAGGTGTTTGATACGGTCCTTTTCCCCCCTGTGGCTGCCAAGTATTATTTTAGGGGCAGGGGCATTTACCGGTTTTACGGCAGGGTAGTAAGTGAGTTTGACTTTTTAAGCATAGAGACCATAAAGATGCAAAAGCAGGAAGTGATCCAGGACCCCAGGTATGCAGATATGAAGACCGCTAATAAAAGACGGTTGACAGCACCCAAAAAACAGAGTTAGCATTTTTTGAGGATAAGAAATATTATGTATTTTTAAAACCAGCGGTTTCCCTGCTTTTAATTCATAAAAGGAAATAGGGAAAAAGATTCTAATCTGCTGTAACTTTTATAAAGCCAGAATGATAATGCACCTAATTAAGACCACCAATTGATCCGGACTCTAAATCATAAAAATCAGCATGTAGCCCATGCTATCCGCTCAGTTTTTCAGGCCTCCTACGCTATAGAAGCTAAACTTTTAAATGCTACAGATTTTCCGCCCCTTAAAAGAACAGTAAAGGAATTTTTAGATAGTAAAAATGCGTTTTACGGTTACTACGTGGAGGATACTTTAGCTGGGGTTGTGGAGGTAAAAGCAGATGAAAGCAACACCCATATTCAAAGTCTGGTGGTGCACCCTAACTTTTTTCGGCAGCGGATAGGCAGTGCCCTGGTCCAATTTGTACTGGATACCTATACTACAAAAACTATTACTGTAGAAACCGGCCTGGCTAATGAACCGGCCAAAGATTTGTACTATGGTTTTCATTTTAGAAAAGTAAGGGAATACGATACTACCAACGGCATTCGCAAAATAGCTTTTTTGCTGCCAAGAGCTTAATCTCTTTGTAGTTCGTACTTAAAAGCATAAAGTTTAACTGTAACATTTTTAGGGAGTTGCTATCTTTTATAGAAACAGTAACCTATGGAAACCAAAAAAAATCATCGTTTTTTTAAGAAACTGAACCTCTTACTCATCCTTACCAGTTTTACTTTTGCGACCAGCTGGCTCCCATTTATCCGGGGAATTGCCGATGGGGAATCCTACCAATGGGGTGCCAATTTCTTTGGTACAGTCTTTTACGGTAATGGGATTGGTGGTGACTTCTATTATGTAGCCATAAATGTACTTTTATTTCTGGTGCTTATGTACTCCTTTTACTGGATAAAAAACAGGATAGTATTCTACATTTTCTTGGCAGTATGGTATGGCAGTATGATTGCCAACTCCTTTTATGAGGTCTTTGTGGGAGAGGGCTATATGTTTCACGGAGATACAATGAACATTCATTTAGATCTTTCCTTTATAATCATCCCTTTTATGATTTTGATAGGGGCTTTCGTGATAAATGTGATACTGGAAGACCGCAAGCATTCATTTCTGGCCAAAAGAACTAAAAAAAATAAATTCTGGGCAATACTTTTATTGGCACCAATTCCGGTGCAGATAGTCCTCTTTTATATGGGCGAACCTCATGGCATTACAGATAAGATAGGGGTAATTATAGCCTTGTTACAAGTCGCCCTGGCCTGGACAGCCTTTAAGGGGTATAATATTATAGAACAGGACTAAGTCTTTCTATAATGGTTCTCATTTTAGTTGGTTTAACTATCGGAGCTATTTTTTCTTAGGTCTGGGTATAATACCCGTTCGTTTTCCCCATTCCAGCCACATTTCTGCCATTTTACTAACCAGGTCAGGATGCGTTCCTGCTAAATCATGCATTTCTGTACGGTCCGTTTCCATATCAAACAGTTCCCAATTTGCTAATTCCAACTCATCTGTTTTATCCCAGATATAAGAGTTCTTTTTACTCGCTTTGGAAATCAATTTCCACTTGTCCATACGAACTGCCCGGTTACCTTCGTGTTCCCAATAAATGGCCTCTCGTTCCAGACCTTTACCCTCCATAAGAGGCACTAAACTTTTACCCTCCATAGGCTGAATTGAAGTCCCATTGTAGTTAACAGGATATGCTTTACCACCCAGCTCAACACAGGTTGCCATGATGTCTATTAAATGGGTTGGATTTTTTCTGAATTCCCCACCCGTTTTAATTTTTGAGGGCCAGTGCACAATTAATGGAGTGGCAATCCCTCCTTCATGCACCCAATGTTTGTATTCCCTAAAAGGGGTATTACTGGCATTTGCCCAGTTGAGGCCATAGGCCGTGTACCCGTCCGAAGGTCCAGGCCACCCTTCTTTCATTATTTTTACAGGCTTCCCGTCCCGGCTGGCAAAAGGGATCATCTCCGTTTGTACTTCATCCGCAGCCAGAGCCGCAACATCTTTTTCATCCGGCCTGTTTTTTATCCAATCCAGCTCTTCGGCACAGGCGCCATTGTCCTGCAAATAAAAAATTATTGTATTCTCCAGTTGTCCTTTGGCTTTAAGCGCATCCACCACCTGTCCAATACCTTCATCCATTAATGTTGTCATGGCGGCATAGGTTTCCATATTGGCAAGCTCCCACTCTTTATCCGCGAGTTTATCAGACCAGGGTTTCACAAAAGAATCCCGTGGAGTTAGTTCCCAATCTGAATTAGCCAATCCCATTTTTTTCATACGTTCAAAACGGGCCTTTCGCATTTCATCCCAACCATTATCATATTGGCCCTTATATTTGGCAATGGCTTCAGTCGGTGCCTGCATGGGCCAATGCGATGCGGGATAAGATAAATAAAGAAAAAAGGGATTCTCCCCCTTATGTCCTTCAATACTTTTTACTGCGTAATCTGTAAAAGCCGTAGTGCTGTAAAAATTCTCTGTTGGCGGCACATATTCATTGTCTTCTGCCAAAGATCGAGGATCATAATGGCTGCCTGCTCCTGAAATCATCCCATAGAACTTATCAAAACCCCTTTGCCTTGGCCAATTACTTTTATCTGGATCTTCAATAACATAAGGTGTTATGTGCCATTTACCAGACATATAGGTAGAATAGCCGGCACCTTTCAGAGCCTCTGCGATGGTTACTGCATTACTACTTAAATCTCCCCTGAATGCTGGTGTTCCCCTGTCGTACTCCATATGTCCTATGCCTGCTTGTTGAGGATACAAACCCGTAAGTAAAGAGGCACGGCTGGGACAGCATCGAGCCCCGTTATAAAATTGGGTAAACCGTAAACCATTTGCGGCTAGTTGGTCTAGTGCCGGGGTATTAATTTCACCTCCGTAGCAGCCAATATCGGAATATCCCATATCATCTGCCAGTATCAGGATAATATTTGGAGGAATCTCCTTTTTGTGTATTTCCTTGGGCGATTCACAGCTTTGAAAAATGGTTAGAAAAACCAGTATTAAGAAAAAAGCTGTTCTTTTCATTGAGCAGGAGTTTCATTTATCCAAACTGCCATTTCACCATTTCCCCGATGTGCCCAGGCGTAATATGGGATGGCTGTAAGGGTGGGGCTTTCAATTTTACCAAGTCCTCCAAGTAAGCCTGTTTCAAAAGAATAGGTAAATTCTTCATCTGCTGGCACCAAGGTATTCAGGACACCTTTGGGGTTATCCACTTCCTCAGCACAATAGACCAATGGCCCCCGTTCTAAGGCTATTTTACCTTTGTTGGCCAATACAAGATCATTACTTATTACTTTGCGGACAGGCATTTCAAATGAGATAATTATTTTATCGTTCTGCTGCCAGCTGCGTTTCTCCAGAGTAATATAGCCATTTTCAATTACAGGATCCCTGGTTTCTCCGTTTACAGTTAAGCTAATCGCAGGGGTATAACTGTCAGTATATTTATATAGGTCTCCATCCATGACTTCATTCCTCGCCCATCCCGGAACCCTTAATTTAAAATCAGCAGCTACGGCTTCACTATTCAAAACTTCCAGTTCAATCTTTCCATCCCGGGGATAATTTGTGGTCTGACTCATTTGCAGGATTTGATCTCCTATGGGAATCTCAGCCTTGTTACCCATATACAGGTTTACATATACTTCGTTACCCCTGGTAGTGTAGATATAGCCCGGAAGTGAAGGTAAAATACGGACAACGTTTACCGGACAGCAAGAACAATCAAACCAGGGTGATCTGCCACAAACCCCCTGGTTAAACTTGGTAAACCCATCGGCTTCCAGAGGGTTGGGATAGAAAAAGGTATTGCCTTCGAAAGAGACACCGGCAAGAAAACCATTATAAAGGGTTCTCTCAAAAACGTCCATATATTTTACCTTACCGCTTTTGAGGAACATACGTTCATTCCATAGCATTAGTGCAATGGCTGCACAGGTTTCTGTATAAGCCGTCGCATTTGGAAGCTCATAATCAGGACCAAAGCCTTCATACTTGGGTTCGGCGCCAATGCCCCCGGTAATGTAAATCTTTTGGTGTACAATATCATTCCAAATTTTATCCAGCGCTTCATCATAAGCGGTTTCACCTGTCAGGGCTGCCACATCAGTAGCTGCAGCGTAGAAGTATCCGGCTCTTACTGCATGCCCAACAGCCTCTTCCTGTTCTGCAAGTGGCACATGATCCTGTTGATATTTTCCTGCATATTTCCCCTCAGTAGTATTATGTCCCTCGGCATTTCCGCGTTGATCTATAAAAAACTTGGCCAGGTCCAGATATCTTTTTTCTCCTGTGACACGGTAGAGTTTCACCAACCCAAGTTCTATTTCCTGATGTCCGGGCACGCCCATGTTTTTCCCGGGTCCGAACACCTCATCCACGAGGTCGGCATTTTTAAGGGCCACGTCCAAGAGGGTTCTTTCACCCGTTGCCTGATAATGAGCCACTGCGGCTTCATACAGATGTCCCACATTATACAATTCGTGGAAGGTTTGAAGATTCGTCCATCTTTCGGCCCCTCCCCCGTCCGCCGCCTTTTCCGGATCTATAGTGCGGTTGGTATATAAATAACCATCGGCTTCCTGAGCCGAAGCGATCTTTGCAATTAAGTCGTCTAGAAAGGATTTGAGCTCGGGATCGTCGTGTACCTGTAGCGAATAACTGGCACCTTCTATTACCTTAAACACATCAGAATCATTAAAAAAAATACCCTCAAATTCACCTTCTTCCAGTCCCCCGGCAATGGCAAAATTTCTAAGCCTTCCGGTTTCCTCGCACTTTTTAAAATTATAGGGCAGGGTTACTTGTCGGTTGGTTTCCAAACGAGGGGTCCAGAAATCGTCCTGGATATGTACCGACGTAAAAGGCACAGGCTGAATAGGGTAGTCTAAAATGGCTGGCGAGGCATTAGCTAGATCGGGTTTAACTTCTTTTTCCTGGCAGGAAACCGTAAGTAATAGCCCCGTGACTAAAAGACATTCTAGAAAAATGGAAGGCAAGTATCTGCAGCCCTGCTGCTTTTCAAGGAAGGCCTTAAAGATCAGCGACGACCAATCGACAAAAAGATTTAGACTTTTATTTTTCATATTTCCGGCAGATAATGGGAGTAACTCAAGTAAGTAATTTTATGCCCTGTTTTTGTTTTTGACGAATATTAATTTATGTCTACTTTTAGCGCTCTCTCTTTGCTCTATCTCGAATTTTCCAATTGATTTAATTAAAGGAGTCAATTTCTGGAAACCGTAGTTTCTGGGATCAAAATTCGGTTGTTTCTTCTGCAGCAAACTGCCGACATCTCCCAGGAAAGCCCATCCATCGTCATCAGATAAGTCGTTTATAGTTGTGGCAATTAATTTAATTTCCTTTGAAGTAATTTTATCGACAGTATCTTTAGATGAAGTTTTTTGATTTTCAGGTTCTGCTTCTTTAGATTGGTTTTTCAGAATTTCAATGTATACAAATTTGTCACATGCGACAATAAACGGATTTGGCGTCTTTTTTTCTCCAATTCCTATTACCTGCATTCCCGCTTCCCTTAGACGGGTGGCCAGGCGGGTAAAATCACTATCGCTGGATACCAGACAGAAGCCATGTACTTTTTCCGAATACAAAATATCCATAGCATCAATTATCATTGCTGAATCTGTAGCATTCTTTCCTGTTGTATATCCATATTGCTGAATGGGAGTTATCGCATTCTCAAGGAGTAGATTTTTCCATTTGGTCAAACGAGGTTTGGTCCAGTCACCATAAATCCTTTTTATCGTGGGGTTACCATACTTGGCTATTTCTTCCATCATCTCTGTTATATATGCTGACGGAATATTATCACCGTCGATTAGTACGGCTAGATTGAAATTCATATTATTTTATTTTGATTCAACTTTATTTAATTTGAGGATTTAATATCGTTTTCTCTTTGATGTTAATTGCCAAACAACTAAATAAACACTGCAGGAACTTAAAGCGGTTTCTGGCTCTAAGATACGCAATCCTTTACACCCACGGGAAAGTTTAATTGGTTGTTACCTACAAGAATAATTTTTCAAAGAATTTCATAGTGTAATCCTCTGAATTTTGCGAAGGTACCTGTTTAATTACAAGAGAATTCTAATCATCAACTGCAATTAATTCCGGTCTCTTGCCTAAATGATCAATGATCTGTTCATAAGCCAATGCAAACTCCAATACCTTTTTATCATCTCCGAATTTACCCATGACCTGCATACCCATTGGCCTGCCTTGCGCATCGAATCCCACCGGGACATTAATTACCGGAATGCCACCCAGACTGCCTAAAATAACTACTTCCATCCAGCGATGATAAGTGTCCATCTCCCGCCCATTTATTTGTTTAGGCCAGTGTATCTCTTTTGGAAATGGGAATACTTGTGCGGTGGGTAAAACCAGGAAGTCATATTCACCAAACATTCTGTCTAATTCGGCGTACCATTTTGTGCGAATCATATTTGCTCGCTCTACATCTTTCTCATTAAAACGCAGACCCTGTTCAATTTCCCAGATCAACTCTGGTTTTAGCAAACCCCGGGTGTCTGGATCCTCATAGTAATCCAGCATATCCATACGCCCATAATGACGAAGGACGGTCCAGCTCTGCCATAGATCTGACATATTAAAATTGGCCTGCATCGACTCCACCTGTGCCCCGGCAGTGCCTATGTCTGCAAGACTGGCTTCACATAATTCTATTATTCCGGGCTCCATCGCCAAATAATTATTGAGATTGCCCATCCAGCCAATTTTTATTTTATTGAAGCTTAGGGGAATTAAGTTATCAAAATCGGGATTACGTGAGATCGTCTGTAATAGTTTAATAGTATCACGGGTATTTCGCCCCATAGGTCCGGAGGTCCAAAGAAGCCTGTTTTCCGCATCCCCTTCATCCATCACCACATTTGTACTCGGTCTGAAACCTATTACATTATTAAATGCTCCTGGATTTCTAAGGGAACCCATCATATCACCACCATCTGCAACAGGGAGCATACGTGTTCCTAAACCACAGGCTGCACCTCCACTACTACCACCACAGGTTAATTTCGGATTGTAAGCACTTCCCGTAGTCCCGAATACTGGATTGTAGCACTGTGAACCTAAACCAAATTCCGGAGTATTTGTTTTACCAATAAAAATGGCACCTTGGTTTCGAATTTTTGCCACCAAAGCACTGTCTTCTTCAGCTATGCGCTTAGCAAACATGGGCGATCCACTTGTGTAAGGCAGGCCCGCCACTGGTGCCAAATCCTTTACTGCATGAGGCATGCCGTGCATCCATCCCCAATATTCATTTTGGGCCAGGGCCTGGTCTGCGTGTCTTGCCTGACTCAATAATTCATCGTCACTAACCATACTTACAATGGCGTTATATACCGGATTGTACCGATGAATTCGCTCCAGATATGCCTGCATAACCTCCACACAACTGACCTGTTTTGTTCTTATTGCGACTGAAAGGTCAGAAGCGCTGAGATCGGTCAGATCCGAAGAAAGATTAGCTGCAAAAAGTGTATTCGAAAAAGGGAAGGGTACGGAAAGTACAGCACCATAAGCTGCGGTATTCTTTATAAATTTTCTTCGATCCATAGTGGTTTTTAAGTATTTTAATTCCCTTATTCCAGGGCAAAAGCAACCTAAGTGTCATTAGATGGAGTACCCATCTTACCCCCGTTTTAAGTGATAAAAATATATTGTTCTCTGTTTAAAGTTGATCTAAATCCGGTACAGTGAGCTCATCTATATTCCATTTTGCCCTTTTGGCACCTGCCTGGTATGCACTTTCCAGGAAATCGAGTAAAGCTTTTCGCGGGTTCGTTGAATTCTTAACATCTTCGTATCGCAACAGGCCCATAGGGCTACCATTACTATCCTGCCAGAATGCCCCTTTTGGTTGAAGAGATTCCTCATCTACCCCAACAGGGGAGGGGTAGGTGTAGGCGTAGTACATAGGCTCTGGTACATTAGTGTCGCCCACCCAAAATCCAAAGCTAATTTGTTCATGGGAATAACTTTCTTTTTCCAAAATCCTCGCAGATTTATCCATAGGAGGAAGCTTTTTCCCCGAGAATCGGGTTACCGCCAAATCAAGGTGGTGCCAGTAAATATGAACGGGACAGGTTTTGCCGTAGAAACGACCACTAAATTCCTTAAAAACGTTGCTATTCCACAACATGAGTTTCCAGAAGGTGTTAATATATTTCCAATCATAATGGTGGTACTCTGTAATCTCATTAAAATGTTTTTCGATGCCCACATCAAATGGTTTATCAATAAATTTTGGATATACCCCAATACCATGTAATTCAGCCATAAATCCGTTATAAAAATCGCCAATTGTAGGATTATTATCCAGTGATAATACAATATCCTCACCAGAACTTCGAGAAATGATAACCGCTTTTCTTTTTATATTAAACTCCATTTCAAAACTGTCCAACCCATCATTTATGGGGATGCTATAGGTACCAAAGCCTCTAGGGGTAACGTAGAGTGTTATGTACCACCAATGGTTTTTTCTGGTGGTTGATTTCAGTCTGGTCTTACCCAATATTTGGAGTAGTAAATGAACGGTTACCCTGGTTTCGGTCCATTCATCAAAAGGTAATGCTGGTAGTTTTTCAGTTTCCATTTATTGTTTTTCCATAGGATTAAATCATCTAAAGATTGCTATCCTTTTTAATAATTAATGTTGCGACTTTACTTGTTCATTTTTTGTCTGGCCTTCTCTCCTTTCTTTAGCATCATTCAAAATATAATTTTTAATATTACTAATATCTTCTTTAGATAATCGGTCACCAAAATTTGGCATTCCTTTTTCAAGAAAAATACCTTCCCCGGCAATCTGTGTTATCATGTTTAAGGTTTCGGGTTGGGAATAAGCTAAGTTAGGAATACTTCCGCCACCCGTGGGAAGATTACCACCTCCATGGCAGTGGGTACAATACTTGAGGTACAATTTTTGGCCATGGTCTATTTGAGCCGTGGTGGCTTCAAAATCAAGGTCCACCAGTTGCTGAGCTGGCTTTTTATCAAAAAAGGGCATGGGTTCATTCCTGCCCAGGGCAAAGGTATAAATGGTACCGGGATTTATCTGTTCTGTAAACTTCGTCCAGAGTCCCATTACGCCACCCCAACCTACAGGGATAGTGATATATTGTACATTATCTATTTCATAGGTGATGGGAGGGGCAATAATTCCGGTTGCTAATGGATAGGACCAAACTTTTTCTCCTGTAACGGCATCGTAAGCTACAAAGTCGCCTTCTGAAGTTCCCTGAAAAACAAAATCGCGCGTGGAAAGAACTCCTGCATTCCATGGGGTGAGTTGTTTTACATTCCATACTTCCTTTTGCTTTATAGGGTCCCAGGCTATCAGTTTACCAAAACCTCTTCTGGCCATCAGATCTTCATGGACTTTTTTTTCCGGGTCAAAATCTGAACCCGTGTTCCAGCTTCTTCCGTCCTCTTCATGTTTCCAGTTGGCAGGTTGCCCGTAAAACATACCATTTTCACGTGCGGGGATATAAACTAATCCGGTAACAGGATTAAAAGCCATAGGTTGCCAGTTATGTCCTCCTAATGCCGATGGCGATATTTCTGAATTCATATTTGGATACCTGCTAAAACTGCTTTCTATTGGCCGGCCAGTTTCTTTATCGATACTCTTTGCCCAATTCGTATAAACATAGGGTTCAGCAGAAATAAATTCCCCGTTAGTGCGGTCTATCACATAGAAAAACCCGTTTTTAGGAGCCTGCATCAGCACTTTGCGGCCTGTACCTTCTATATCGAGATCAGCTAAAATAATATGTTGGGTTGCTGTATAATCCCATGTATCACCAGGGGTGGTCTGATAATGCCATTGATATGTTCCATCATCAGGGTTTAAAGCCACAATGGAGGATAAATATAGGTTGTCACCTCCTCCCGGACTTCTGATATCCCTATTCCATGGAGAACCATTGCCTACGCCAATGTACAAAAGCTTTAAATCCGGATCATAAGCCATAGCGTCCCAGGCCGTACCACCACCACCAAATTTCCACCATTCTCCGGTCCAGGTTTTTGCAGCATCTTCCATGGCTTTAGACTCAAAACCATCTGCAGGATTACCGGGTACAGTATAAAACCGCCAAAGCTGCTCTCCACTTAGGGCATCGTAGGCAGAGATGTAGCCTCTAACTCCATATTCCGCTCCTCCATTTCCTATGATTACTTTTCCGTCAATTATTCTAGGCGCTCCTGTTATGGTATATCCTCTGCTCTGATCAACGGTGAGCACCTCCCAGGATTGTTCACCTGTGGTTGCATTTATAGCGATTAAGCGACCATCAAGAGAGGCTACATAAACCATACCTTTATAGATGGCGACCCCTCTGTTCACCACATCACAACAAGCCTTTTCGCCATGTCCTTTGGGAACTTTAGGATCATAGGTCCAGATAAGTTCACCCTTTCTGGCATCTATGGCATATACTACGCTCCAGGGTCCCGAAACATACATAATACCATCTACCACAATTGGCGTTGCTTCTATTCCACGTTTGGTTCCCAGATTTATGCTCCACGCCAATCCTAAACTATCTATATTGGATTTGGTGATCTGGGCTAATGGACTAAACCTGTCTTCTTTATAGTTTTTCCCATAACTGAGCCAATTTCCGGGGCTTTCATCGGCAGCCAGAAGGCTATGCTCATCTATCTTATTAGTAACAGAAGTGATATGTTCTTTTGAGCCTGGTGCCGGATCTGTGGCGCAGCTGGTTAATGATAAAATTAAGACAATACCAAATAGAAATCTGAAAAGTTTTTTCACGGTTGGTTGGTTTTTTAGTTACGCTAAATCCCATTTTTTCCTGGGTTTTCTGGAGAGCAGTGTATTGGCTTCCTTATCCCCAATAAATTTTTCTTTTTCAGCATTCCACTCGAGCTTTCTATTTAGCTGCCAGGAAATTAATCCCAAATGCATGGGTAGCGTCATCTCCCTGGCATAGGACAGGTTTGATTCTGAAGGTTTACGCGATTTTACCGCATCTACAAAATTCTGCTGATGGCCGGGTGAACGTTGCAGGGTTTTTGGAATTTCAGGAATATCGGTAACGGTCTCACCGTTAATGGTAATCTCCCGGGTTTCATAATCACAAATTAGGGTGCCCTTTTCGCCTTCAAAATAAGCACCTATTCCTCTGTCTGCCGCACCGGGAACATCAGGGGGAGTGGAAGTCCAGAACAGTTTCAAATCCTGAAATTCATAGTCCACGTCTATCCACTTTGGTGTATTGGCTATCCCATCAGCTACTTCCCCTCTGGCTGAGATACTCTTCAGGCCTTTTGGCTGAATTGCCCAGTAAACAACATCGGCAATATGGCACCAGAAATCGGCAAATACCCCGCCAGAATAATCCATAAAATACCTGTAGGTAAAATGGCATTTTGCAGGAATATAATCTACATAGGGCGCAGGTCCCAGCCACATATCCCAATCCAGTGTTTTGGGAATAGGTTTGATTACAGTCTCGGTCAAATCCGGAGGTCCACCAGTTTTCCACAGCCTTACCGTATGGACTTTTCCAATGGCCCCTGCCTGGATCAATTCAACTACTCTGTGGTAATTATCTGTGGCATGAATTTGCGTTCCCAATTGAAAAACACGATTGTATTTCCTTTGGTTTTTAAGTAATAATTGCCCTTCTTTTACATCGTATGAAAGTGGTTTTTCGCCATATACGTCTTTCCCAGCCTGGAAAGCCAATGTGGCAATCTGGCTGTGCCAATGATCCGGGGTAGCGCAGGTGATGGCATCGATATCTTTTCGGTCTAAAATCTTCCTGAAATCCCTATAACCACTCACTTTAGGTCCCGATTGCAGGCTTTCCAAAGTTTTTAAGCTCTCGGCTAAATGCAATTCATCTACATCGCAAAGGGCAACCACCTCTACTTCATCTAAACCAGCGAACCATTTCATATGGTTGTTCCCCATGCCACCAACTCCAATATGGGCCACACGAAGTCGGTCACTTGCCGCTACTTTCCCTGACAGCGAGGGTAGGAGGGTTAATCCCAAAAGGCCCAGGCTACTTTTTTTAACAAATTCCCGACGGTTGTGTTTAGGTGCTTTCATAGTAATGTTTTTTGCACTTTTAAAGTACAAAAAAAAGTGTCACTATTTCCATCCGAAGTTATAAGAGTGTGGTCCCGGCACTGGGATACCCTTCAAAAGAAGTCAGTTTAATATTAAATTCCTTTTCATATGCTTCAGATGCCGATTTAATAAATGCATCTGCTGCATCTTCATGAACCAGGTTGATGGTGCATCCACCAAAACCACCACCCATCACCCGGGCACCTAAAACCTCCGATATATTTTTTGAAAAGTTCACTAAGAAGTCGAGCTCCCTGCAACTTACTTCATATAAAGTTCGCAGGCCTTCGTGCGTTTGGTACATCAAAGCCCCTAGGGTTTTTAAATTTCCCTTTTTTAAAGCTTCTACAGCATCCAAAACCCTGTTGTTTTCTTCCAACACATATGTACATCTATCCAGCACTTTCGGATTCAAAGCCATTTTACAAGTCTCGATCATCTTGAGATTGGCATCCCTGAGCGATGCTACATTGGCGTATTGTTTTTGCAGGATGGTTACTCCTTCTTCGCACTCTTTTCTTCTGGTGTTGTACTCACTACTGGCCAGGCTGTGAGAAACATTGCTGTTTAATAAAACCAACTTGTAGGGAGCTATCACAAATGGTACATAGGTATGCTCCATACTTTTGCAATCCAGCAGGATCACATGATCTTTTTTACTCATTACTGAAGCAAATTGGTCCATTATCCCACACTTGGTGCCTACATAGTTGTGTTCCGCATCCCGGGACAGCGCCACGATCTCGTGTTTAGACAACCCAAGGTCAAAAAGTTCATTCAGCCCGAAGGCCAGACCACATTCCAGGGCAGCCGACGAACTGACCCCCGAACCAACCGGCAGATCACTTTCTATAGCACATTGAAATCCTTTCAGTTCCTTATTTCTTTTATAAATTTCATACAACACTCCCAGGATGTAATTTTCCCATTGGGTGTTGCTCGGGGCAATATGTTTAAGATCTACAATAAGTGGCTTTTCATATCCCTTACTTCTAATTTCACAATGGGTGTCAGTATTATTTCTTTCAAGTGTAAAGCGAATTCTCTTGTCTATGGCCGTGGGCAGGACATATCCCAGGTTATAGTCGGTATGCTCACCAATAATATTGATCCTCCCCGGAGAATCTACAATCACTTTATCCAAAACCTTGTCAGCCATTATTTGTCACATTATTTGTCAATTGAGATCTTTTGCTTTTAATCTTAAAATTTTCTTTCGGGGTCAAATGGTGCAATATCCATTGCGGGTTTTTTATTGTCAATAATTTCCGAAACGAATTTCCCGGTAACTGGCCCAAGACTCCAGCCCATCATGGCGTGACCCGTTGCAAAAATAAGGTTGCCATAGATCTTACTTCTACCAATATAAGGTAAGCCGTCCGGACTTACCGGACGGAGCCCGCTTTTAGCATTTGCTTTGTCTTCCATGCTTATTTCTATTTCCGGGTAATAGTTTTTTGTGGCCCTCGCAATGGCCTCAACACGCTCTTTTCTAATGGCATCATTAATACCAGAGAATTCCATAGTTCCGGAAAAACGGGTAAAACCCTGCATAGGCGTCACGGCTACTTTGGCTTCCATAAGTACAGCGGGAATACTTATCCCCGTTGGTTTTTTTACATTAATTGAATATCCTTTTCCTGCCTGCAAGGGGAGATCAATAGTCAGTTGTTTGGAAATTTTACCACTCCAGGAACCTGCCGCCAAAACCACTTCGTCGGCATTGTAGGATGCTTTGGAGGTTCTTATTTCGGTGATTCTGCCTCCGGAAGTTGAAATTTCCAGCACTTCTTCATTGGTTTTTAGATCTACGCCGGCTCCCCTGAGATATTTCACCATCTTGGGCATAAATTCAGTAGGCGTGGTATGGCGGTCGCATTCATAATGAATCGCTCCTTTTACATCTAATTCTACATTGGATTCCAGTTTTTTTAGTTGGGCCAGGTCCAAATTTTTTACTTCAAGGCCAAGAGAGCGGGCTTTCTGTGCCACGTCCATTTCATCTTCCCCGGCTTTGTCTGTTTTGTACAACATTAGCAGACCTTTTCGTTCCAGTTGAAATTCACCTAGATCACCGGAGGCATAGATGTCTTCAAACAAGTTTCGACTTAAGATATTAATATCCTTAATCACCGGAATGGCCTTTGCAACTTTGGCAGGGGACGAAGACTTGTGAAAATACCAGGACCATCTGAAAAAATCCGGGTCCCAGCGTGGTTTCATATAAAACGGACTTGCCGAATTAAACATCCATTTAATACCCTTGGCGATCATTCCCGGAGAAGCCAGCGGAATAATATGGCTTGGAGTAATATAACCTGCGTTCACAAAAGAAGCCCCGGCAGTAATGTCAGATTTATCTATAACGGTCACCTGATGACCGGACTTATTAAGATAATAGGCAGAACTCAAACCGGCAATCCCTCCACCAATAATAATTATGCGTTTACTCATATTAAATTACTTGAAACCCCTCTGCAAATGGGTCATCATCATCAATGTTTATTCTATTGTAACCATAAACCCTGGCCCATCCTTTAATGCTGGGGATTATAGCCGTTTTGTTGTCTAAAGTAGTAACTTCTTCAATACGTCCTATAAACTGGGACCCGATAAAACTTTCGTGGATAAAATCTTCACCCAGTTTCAGGAGGCCTTTTGCATGCCATTGGGCCATCCGGGCTGAAGTTCCCGTGCCACAGGGCGAACGATCAATAGCATTATCCCCATAAAAAACGGCATTCCGGGCCGTGGCATTTGGCGCTAAGGTCTTACCGGTCCACAGAATATGACTCACATCTCTGATGGTCTTATTTTCCGGATGTATAAATTTATTGGGGTATTTTGTATTGATAGCCTCCCGTATTTCGCGGCTATACTGAATGAGTTCCGTGGCGGTGTAATCCTGCAGCCCGCTAAAGTTTTTCTGGGGATCAATAATGGCATAAAAATTCCCGCCATAGGAAACATCAAATACCAAATGGCCTAAATGAGTGCTTTCAATACTTAATTCCTCAGCTGCAAGAAAAGATTTTACGTTGTTGAATTTTACCCATTCTACTTTTTTAGCTGTTTGCTGATATTCAACTTCAACTAAACCTGCAGGGGTTTCCATACGAATTTTTCCAGGAATTTTAGGGTGTATTAGCCCTTCTTCAATTCCAATGGTTATGGAACCAATAGTACCATGGCCGCACATAGGCAAACAGCCGCTGGTTTCAATAAATAGGATACCCAGGTCGTTTACAGGGTCTGCCGGAGGGTAAAAAATACTGCCACTCATCATGTCATGACCACGAGGTTCATACATAAGGCCTTTACGAATCCAGTCATAAGATTCCAAAAAGTGCTGCCGCTTTTCACTCATGTTCCTGCCCTTCAAATCGGGGCCGCCCTGAGCCACAACCCGCACGGGATTGCCGCAAGTATGAGCATCAATGCATTTAAAAGTAGTTATAGCCATTGGCCCGTGGTCTGTTAAATCGCTGCATCAGTATAAACCCCATTTACCAATCGTAAAATTTGCAGGGGATTCTCATCTTTAAGGGCATCAGGCAGAAAATCCTGGGGCCAGCTCTGGAAAGCCACTGGCCTTACCCAACGTTTTATCGCATAAGGCCCCACTGCCGTAAACCTGCTATCTGTTGAAGCGGGGAATGGTCCGCCATGCACCATAGAGGGGCAAACCTCCACCCCGGTGGGAACGCCGTTAAAAATAATCCGGCCAACCCGACTTCCCAGGGCAGCGACCACCTTTGCATGTTCTCCTACTTCCTGTTCATTTCCTAAAATGGTACCTGTAAGTTGACCTTCTAAATGGTCTAGTATGGTTGTGAGCTCGTGGGCATCCTCGCATTGAACAACAATTGAAAAGGGGCCAAATACTTCCTGGTGTAGTTTAGGGTTCTCCAGAAAATTTTTCCCTTCCGTTGTAAGTACAAGCTGTTGGGCAAAATAGGGTTGGGGTTCTGTTTCAAAATTTGCTATTGGGCTCGTACCGGTAAGGGCAGCAGCAGTTTGCTTCCCTTTTTCGTAATTACTGTAAATATTAGGGTGTAACATACAGCTGGGCTCCAGCTTCGCAATTTCTTTCCCCAGGGAACTGATAAAGGTATCCAGAGTTTCACTTTTCAGGCCTAAAATAAGTCCGGGATTAGTACAAAATTGCCCTGCGCCCAACATAATGGATCCCGCGTATTGTTCTGCCCAATAACTTCCTTTTTCTTCGAGGGCAGACGGCAATACCACCACCGGGTTAATGCTGCCCATTTCTGCAAAAACTGGAATTGGTTCCGTACGCTCATTGGCTAATTTGTACAAGGCAGTTCCACCTCTGATACTTCCGGTAAATCCAACCGCTTTTATCACCGGATGTTTAACAAGTTGCTGACCCACTTCTATTCCGCTGCTATTCAGGTTGGAAAATACCCCATTGGGCATATCTGTTTTTTTTGCTGCTTTTTGAATGGCTGAGGCTACCAGTTCACCGGTTCCTGCATGCATAGGATGGCTCTTTACAATAACCGGACAGCCAGCTGCAAGTGCACTGGCAGTATCACCACCTGCGGTGGAATAAGCCAGTGGAAAATTACTGGAACCAAATACCGCAACTGGCCCCATAGGGAAAAGCATCTTTCTTATATCCGGTTTTGGTACAGGAGTCCTGTCTGGCAGCTCAGTATCAATACTGGCCTCGACCCAGGAACCATCTTCCAAAGTGCTGGCAAAAGTTCTTAACTGGCCTACGGTGCGCCCCCGTTCCCCTTTAGCCCTGCCTTCGGGCAGTCCGCTTTCAAGGCAATAGGTTTCAATAAGCAAATCACCGAGGGCTTCTATCTCATCAGCAATAACTCTTAAAAAGCCGGCCTTGCGTTCGGCGGAGAAATTTCTATAACTTTCAAAAGCTTCTGAGGCCAGTTTTGCGGCTTCATTCAGTTCTTCTTCTGTGGCTTCATAAAAAGTCCATTCGTTCTCCAGATTTAATTTGGGGTTAAAAGTTTTATAGGTCTTGTTGCCATTGGCAGAGTGTTTATTTCCAATATAATTTTTTCCTGTGATCATAGTTTTGTTCGTTATGCAGAATGATAAGATGTTTTGTTCAAGGTTTTATAATCTGGTAATATTGGTCTGGATTTCATTCCTTCTTCGATAATTTTTAAAACCCTTTGGCGTTCATCTCCACGCAGCGGAAGCCTGGGAGCTCTCACATTTTCCGTGCCTATTCCCGTGGCAACTTCAGCTAGTTTAATATTCTGCACCAGCTGTGGGCTTATATCCAGTTCCAACAGCGGTAAAAACCAGCGGTAGATTTCCAGGGCTTCGACAGTTTTATCGGCTTTTGCCAATTCATAAATGGCAACGGTTTCCTGTGGAAATGCACAGACGAGGCCAGCAACCCAGCCATCGGCCCCCATTAATATACTTTCAAGTCCAAGGGTGTCTACCCCTGTAAGTACTTTTAACCGATTTCCAAATCTGTTTTTTATCCTGGTGATATTAGAAATATCGCGCGTAGATTCTTTTACCGCCTGTATGTTGTCGCATTGCAGCATTTCCTCAAACATATCTAAAGTAACTTCAATTCCATAATCTACAGGATTGTTATAGATCATGATAGGAAGGTCTGTACTTTGGGCAATAGCCTTAAAATAGGTAACCGTTTCAAAATCATTTGCTTTATAACGCATTGGGGGTAGCATCATAAGTCCGCTCGCACCATACTTCGCAGCATTATTTACTGCCCTAATAGCCCCTTTGGTAGATTGTTCTGCTATGTTTATGATAACAGGAATTTTCTCATCTACAATGCCAACAGTGGTCTCAATAAGGATTCTCTTTTCATCATCTGAAAGCGTACTGGCTTCTCCCAGGGTACCTCCCAGTATAATTCCCTTAACACCAGCCTGGGCCTGTGCATTAATATTTACCTCAAACATCTTTAAATCCAGGGTATCAGCCTCTGTGAATTTCGTGGTTACTGCGGGCATAACACCCTTCCATTGTACTTGCATAGTTATCAGAAATTAATTGTAAAATGTAAAATTACTTATTTTACCACATCGAATTTATAAACTGTTGTGGATTTGTATTTATCTCCCGGTTCTAATAAAGTGCTCGGGAAGTTTGGCTGGTTTGGGGAATCAGGAAAATGCTGTGTCTCCAGGCAAAAAGCATTTCTTTTCATATAAGGTTTCCCACTTTTACCAATACTGCTCCCATTTAAAAAGTTGCCACCGTAAAGTTGTACACCAGGCTCTGAGGTGTATACTTCCATTATCCTGCCACTGGTGGGTTCAGTAACCCTGGCGGCCAGGAGAAGTCCTTCACTATTTTTTGGAGATTCATTGAGTACAAAATTATGATCATAACCTCCTCCAATAACCATTTGAGCATGATTGCTATCCAGGTCTGTGAGGATTGTTTTCGGCGAGGTAAAATCAAAGGGAGTGCCATCAACACTTTCTATGGTTCCGATAGGGATAAGTCCGGCATCGACCGGAGTATAGGCAGAGGCGTTAATCATCATTACATGATCATTAACATCACCCTCGCCTTCCCCTTTAAGGTTAAAATAGGAGTGGTTGGTTAAATTAATAACAGTGGTTTTATCTGTGGTGGCTTCATAGATAATTTTTAGTTCATTGTTATCTGACAGAATATAGGTAACCTTTACATCCAGGTTACCAGGATAACCTTCCTCCTTATCCGGAGAAATGCGGGTAAATTCAATTTGGTTGGGTGCAGTTTGCCTGGCTTTCCAGATTACACTTTCAAAACCAATATTACCGCCGTGCAAATGGTTTTCCCCATTATTTTTTGCAAGTTTATACTTTGTGTTCTTAATAGAAAATTTACCCTTTGCAATACGATTTCCATACCGGCCTATTACAGCTCCAAAGTTATTTTTAGCGCCACTCATATAGGTGTCCAGTGTAGAAAGCCCCAGAACTACATCGCCCATTTTTCCATATTTATCCGGGACATGTAAAGCAATTAATCGCTGTCCGTAATTTGTGAAGTCGGCTCTTACGCCACTTTTATTTATCAGAGTATATAAGTTGACACTATCACCTTCAATAACTGCTTTAAAATCATCAGGATTTATTGTATTGGCATAGGAAATCTTTTCTTCTTCCATCTCGGGTTTTTTACTCTTATTATTATCCTTACAACCTAAAAATATTAACGAAATAAGAATTATAGAATTTAAGGTATTGATCTTCATAATGAATTAATTTTTCGATTAATAAAAGTAGCGAAAACTTTAAAGGAAAGGGAGTAACAAAATAGATTATTGCCAGAATTGTACTTATAATTTGATTGCAGGCTTGTTCATTGGGAGAGTGGGTAACATTTTTTGAAATTATATGCTTATTTTAGTCGGATGCATCGATTTTGTACTAAGATATTAGTCCTGTTATTTTTTGTTCAATTTTCTTTACAGGCACAAGTTGAGGAAGATAAAGCCCTTCATTTTGCAGCAGGCGCATTTTCGGGGGCAGCCGGGGCATTAATCGCTTCAAAAATAAGTAAAAGGAATCGTTTTTGGACGGTAACCGGTTCTGTGGCCGCTAGTCTTTTAGCAGGCCTAACCAAGGAGGTTATTGATAAAAGTAATGGAGGTAAATGGGATAATGGCGATTTGGGGGTAACGGTCCTGGGAGGGGTAACCGTTGGTGTTAGTATTGAATTGTTTTCCAAAAAAAGTGGAAAATACTATGTTAAGAGAAAGAAAGCAGGTAAAAATGTCAGTATGTCAGAAGGGTTCCCCCAAGTTCCATAGCTATATATCAATAAATAATGTTAAATAAACGTTAAAAACGAACAGACTTGTTTGTACGTTTTAAATTATACATATATTTGTCCCATGCAAAAGCAAAGTGTAAAAGAAAGGATTATTGAAACGGCTTCCAGGTTGTTCTATTTTGAGGGTTATAATCAAACCGGGATCAACCAGATTATTGAAGAGGCGGGTGTGGCTAAATCCAGTATGTACCAATCTTTCAGATCTAAGGAAGAGATTGCTGTGGAATACTTACAGCGCAGACATAAGATGTGGATGGGTAATCTTTCAGACTTTGTATCGGATAAAAAAAGTGGGAATGATAAAATAATTGGAGCATTGGGGTATATTAAAGATTGGTTAGAAGAGGTAGAATACAGAGGTTGTGGATTCCAGAATATTGTCACTGATCTTCCGAAAGGTCAGAATTCAATAGCAGATCAGGTATTGCTTCATAAGAATGAATTACTCAATTGGCTGAGACAGGAATTAAAGGAAGAGAATTATAACAATACAGAACTAGAAATTTTGGCTAAGGAGATTATGGTCATCATGGAAGGAGCCATTATCCTGGCACAAATTCAAAAAAATTCCTGGCCGGTGAATTCGGCTGAGAGTACACTAAGGAAACTATTGGCAGAGTAATTTTTTTTAAAATTAGAAAACAGACTTGTCTGTACGATAAATAAATAATAATGATTAAAGAATATAGAATAATTAATAACAATTAAATATAAATAGAAATGAAAGTTTTAACAGCAATAGGTTTCGAGGAAGCAAATGAACAATCAAAGGAAATATTTACAAATATTAAAAAAAGCATTGGCATGCTACCCAATCTTTATAGCTCCATGGGGGTATCGGATAAATTATTGGGAGGCTTTCTGAACTTTTCAGAAATAATTAAAAGCGGTGAATTCTCTAAAAAAGAATATGAAGCAATAGCCTTGGCAACGTCACAAACTAATGGTTGTGCGTATTGTTTGTCTGCCCATACCGCTCTTGGAAAAATGAATGGTTTTACGGAAGACGAAACACTAAACATTAGGACAAATAGCATTGCGGACCCAAAAATTAATGCACTGGTAACACTTGCCAGTCAAATGGTGGAGCATAGAGGACATCCATCTGACATTGTCATCCAGAATTTTCTGGAAGCAGGATATAGCAAAGCTGCCTTTGCAGAATTAATTGCAGTAGTTGCATTAACTACAATTACTAATTACGTATTCCACAATGGAGGCTTCGAAATTGATTTTCCAAAAGCAAAAAATATTGATCAATTACAAATAGTTTAATCAAACCTTATCATATAACAATTTAAAATTATTGAAAATGAAAACTACTAGAAAAACAATATTACAAACAAAAGGATTCATGTTATTAGCCATGTTCCTAACATCATTATCCGTTTTTGCTCAGACCAGTACAAAAAGTAATTTAACTGTTACTATTGAAAACGAGGTAGACTATACGCAAGTACTGCATAAGACAATTAAAATTAAAGGGATAGAAATCTTTTACCGGGAGGCAGGAAGAAAGGATGCTCCTACCATTTTATTATTACATGGATACCCGACATCTTCACATATGTTTAGAAATTTAATTAAAGACCTCGCAGATGATTACCATTTGCTGGCTCCGGATTATCCAGGTTTCGGAAGAAGTGAACAGCCGGCTTTGGAAGATTTTGATTATAGCTTTGAGAACATTTCTAATTTAGTTCAGGAGTTTGTAGATACTTTACAAGTGGATACCTATAGCTTATACCTTATGGATTATGGAGCTCCAATAGGATACCGAATTTTCCATAATGATCCACGAAGAGTCGACGCATTTATAGTACAGAATGGAAATGCCTATGATGAAGGGTTAAAGGATTTTTGGAACCCGATAAAGAAATACTGGAATGAATATAACCTTGAAAATGGCAAACCCTTGGAAGGGTTTCACTCTCCGGATGGTTTAAAATGGCAGTATACTCATGGAACACAAAATCCTGAGGCTATAAGCCCGGATAATTGGGAATTAGATTTACGTCATATCTCCCGTCCTCAGAATAATGAGATTCAGTTGGCATTATTCTATAGTTATCGGACCAATGTTCCGCTATATCCTGTATGGCAGGCCGATTTTAGAGAGTTTCAACCACCAACATTAATTGTTTGGGGAAAAAATGATTACATCTTTCCTGCTGATGGGGCCTATCCTTACAAAAAGGATCTTAATAATCTGGAGTTTCATTTACTGGATACCGGGCACTTTGCGCTGGAAGAAAAAGGAGATGAAATAGCACATTTTATAAGCTCTTTCTTATCGAGAAATAACATTAAATAGGAAAATAATGAAAGCAACTAAAATTGTTAAAAGTAAAACAGAGGTTGAACAAATTTCAAAACCACAAATAAATTTTTCACAAAGAAGAAATGTCTTTCCAAGTTATTATGAAGGCATATCAATGATAAAATAAAATATTATGAAAGCAAATAACAGCAAAGAAGTAGGATCTAAAGACAGCATCTTGTCTACACTTCGACATGAATATTGGAGGAATAAAAGACGTCATTCCTATATTACAAAACTAAGATTCTCTTAAAAATTTAAGACAGAACCTGGAGGAATTTAATTGATACTCAGCGGGTTTTGGAATGGAAACAATCCAAGCCCCGCCTTTTTTAAAACAACAAAATGGAACAAAAGAAATATCCTTTACCCCCTTTTACTCAGGAAACGGCGAAAAAGAAGATACAAATGGCTGAAGATGCCTGGAATAGCAAGGATCCTGAAAGAGTATCCCTCGCCTACACTAAAGACAGCGAGTGGAGGAACAGATCTAAGTTTCTAAAGGGGCGTAAAGCCATTCGAGAATTTTTATCGAACAAATGGGAGCAGGAACATCATTATGTATTAAAAAAAGAATACTGGGCACATGGCGATTACAGAATAGCCGTACGATTTGAATATGAGTACCGTGATAATCATGGCCAATGGACGAGGGCTTATGGGAATGAAAACTGGGAGTTTGATGAAAACGGGCTAATGAAAAAGCGTTTTGCCAGCATTAATGATGTACCTATTACTAATGAGGATAGAAAATTAACGATTACATAATCTTCAATTAAGTAAAATTATAGATGTAAACTATGGGTTTACTATAAGACAATATAACAACAACTTTTAACCTAAAAACTGGATATATGAAAATTGCAATAAACGGAATGGGGCGCATTGGAAGAGCGGCTCTAAAGATAATTTTGGACACCCCAGGATTAGAGTTGGTAGCGGTAAATGATATTGTTACTGTAGAGAATACGGCTTATCTTTTAAAATATGACTCTGTGTACGGTATCTATGAAAAAGAAGTCTCGCAAAATGGAGATACTCTTATTGTATCAGGGAATAAAATACGATATACTTCTGTGAGAAACCCGGAGGATTTACCCTGGGGAGAATTGGAAGTAGACTTGGTTATTGAAAGTACCGGATTATTCACAGCACAGGAAGATGCCGAAAAACACATTAAAGCCGGGGCTAAAACTGTTATTATTTCGGCACCTACAAATAGTGTTGATACCCCTACGGTTGTGCATGGTGTGAATTCTAAAGATGGACATACCAGTGTATTTTCCTGCGCCAGTTGTACTACGAATAATATCAGTCCGGTTGTTGAAATATTAGGTCGCAGGATTGGTATTAAGAAGGCCATAATGACTACGGTACACGCCTATACGGCATCGCAAAGTATTGTAGACGGTCCTTCAAAGAAAAATTTCAGGATGGGTAGGGCAGGAGCTGCGAATCTGGTGCCTACAACTACTGGAGCGGCAATAGCCACAACAAAGGCCTTGCCACAGTATGCCGGAAAGTTCGATGGAGTGGCAATACGAGTACCTATACCTGTTGGTTCAATTTCGGATATGACTTTCGTAATGGAGAAAAATGTTACCTTAGATGAGGTGAATACTATCCTTAAAGAAGAATCCGAAACCAAGCGTTATGATAAGGTTTTGTCAACTACTTATGAACCTATAGTATCATCTGATATCGTAAAAAGTCCTTATGCTTCTACTGTAGATTTAAGTATGACGCGCGTTGTAGATGGGGATTTACTAAAGATAATGACCTGGTATGATAATGAATGGGGTTTTACAAATCAAATGATTCGTCAGATCCTGGAAATCAAAGGATGATACAGAATTTTCGTCCATATATGAAAATTTGTGAGAAGCTTGCAACTAACGCCTCTGCAAGAGGTAATACGGCCGTAGGAAGCCTGCTAATTTATGAAAATAACATCGTAGCCCAAGCCGAAGAGGCTACATTTAGCAAGCAAGACATTAGTTGCCACGCCGAATTGGAAGTGATCAAAAAGGCAAGAAAAATTCTTGGCAGGGATATGGCAGGTGCAACTTTGATTACTACAAATGAACCATGTGTTATGTGCAGTTATGCCATACGATTTCATGGGATAAGTACAGTAGTCTTTAAAAACAGATCCGAATGGGTAGGTGGAGCTAGTAGCTCTTTTAATTTACTTACTTCCAAAGATGTACCCCCTACTTGGGGAGATCCGGTTAGATGTATTTTGTTAAATAAATAAGTGAGATGTTATGAACTATGCCAAATTAGCGTTTTCTGATCCTATTAAGGCCCTGCAGAAAGAGCAAGGAAGTCGTCAGGGTTATGAGCGGATGGAACAATTTACTTTTCCAGATGGCCTTTCTAACAGGGAGTTGAGCTTTATTAAAGAACGTGACAGTTTTTATGTGGCTTCATTTGGGGAAAATGGGTTTCCATATATCCAACACCGGGGAGGCCCAAAGGGATTCCTGAAGGCAATAGACCTGAAGACGTTAGCATTTCTGGATTTCAGGGGAAACAAGCAATACATTACAACCGGTAACGTGGAAACACATAACAAAGTGTCTTTGATTCTGGTAGATTATCCAAACAGGGCAAGACTTAAAATTTATGCTGAAGCTGAGGTTGTCTCCTTATCCGAACAACCAGAATTAGTTGAAAAACTGAAATTAGAAGATTATAAATACAAAGCCGAACGTATTTTTCTTTTTCATATTAAAGCTTTTGATTGGAATTGCCCGCAGCATATTACACCAAGGTATACCGTAGAAGACATTTCTAAGATGGCGGAAGAAAAGAACAATTATATTGAGAACTTAAAAGCGGAAATTAAGGACTTGCAGGCAAAATTGGAAGGTTGTGGACCACAGTAGGATATGTACAATCAAAAATGCTTGCAAATAAGAGCCTGGTTATTTCCGCTTTGAGTATATTGAATATTTAATTATTTAAAAACATGTCTATACTTCAATTTGATGCAATAATCATTGGTTCTGGTCAAGCAGGAACTCCATTGGTATTTAAATTAGCTACCGAAGGAAAGAAAGTAGCATTTATTGAGAAAGAACACTTCGGAGGAACCTGCCTAAATATAGGATGTACGCCAACCAAGACCTATGTTGCCAGTGCCCGTAGAATGTGGGATGCCCAGCATGGAGAAGAACTTGGTGTAATAATACCCGAAGGTGTAAAAGTAGATCTAAAAAAAGTAAAGTCACGAAAAGACAGCATTATAAAAGCTTCAGTAGATGGGATTACAGCCGGAGTAAGGAATAATGACAACATAACTTTCTTTGAAGGAACTGCTCGTTTTTTAGCAGAGAAAATAGTAGCGGTGCGGGAAAAACAATTATCGGCAAATGAAATTTACATCAATGTTGGTGGTCGCCCTTTTATTCCAGAAGGGTTTGAAGGGGTTAATTACCTCACCAATCAGACCATTCTGGAGTTGGAAGAACTTCCTCAGCATTTAATAATTGTTGGAGGAAGCTATATAGGACTGGAATTTGGACAAATGTTTAAAAGGTTTGGCAGTAAAGTAACCATTATAGAAAGAAGTGCCAGTATTATTAGCCGGGAAGATGATGAAATAAGTGATCGAATTTATAGTTTTTTAAAAGACGAAGGAATAGACTTTCGTTTGAATGCCAACTGCATAAGTGGTCATCAAAATGAAGATGGAAAGATAGCCGTAGAGTTAGATTGCTTGCAGGGACCACCGGAAGTTACAGGCACCCATTTATTGTTGGCAGTAGGAAGAATTCCTAATACTGATACTCTAAACTTGTCTGCAGCTGGTATTAAAACCAATGACAGAGGTTATATAGAAGTAGACGATTCCTTACAAACCAATATTAAAGGTATTTATGCCTTAGGAGATTGTAATGGTAAAGGAGCCTTTACGCATACAGCATACAATGACTATGAAATTATAGCTCAAAATAAATTTGATGGTAAAAACAGAAGAGTATCAGATCGTTTTTTAACTTACGGTCTTTTTGTAGATCCGCCGCTAGGACGAGCCGGACTGACTAAAAAAGAAGCTTTGAAGAAAGGCTATAAAATTTTGGAAGGAACAAGACCAATGAGCCGCATTGCAAGAGCTAAAGAAAAAGGAGAGACTAATGGAATTATGAGTGCCATAATAGATGCTGAAACCAACAAAATATTAGGTGCAGCGATCCTGGGAGTTGGGGGAGATGAAGTTATTAGTAGTATCCTTAATATTATGTACGCAGATCTTCCATATACGTTAATAAGAGATTCTGTTCAAGTTCATCCAACCATCTCTGAACTAATTCCAACAATGTTGGAAAGTTTAAATAAAATCAATTAAGTTGCATCGACATCTTGATATGTATTTAAAAGAGAATAATACTATAAGTGAAGAATCACATCGAAAAGTGATTACACATTTTGAAACATTGGAAACAAACGAAAGAAAATCCGGTTAAGCCCTATTAATAGATAAATTTTAAGCCATAAAACTATTTTGGATATAAACAAAAAACTAAAGCAAAAATATGAGGCTCTGGGTGAAAATCCGGAAACTTACCTGAAAGGCTTGCTTCATGCCAAACCAATTACGTATTGGGATTATGTAGAAACTGATACCTTATTGTCATTACAAAAACCACGTACTCATTTTAAGGATGAAACCATTTTTATCATGTATCATCAGGTTACCGAATTAATGCTGAAGATGATGAGACATGAATTAGAACAGATTTCGGAAGAGGAATTCCCGACAGAAACTTTTTTAATTACCAAAATCAACAGACTAAATAGGTACACTACAATGCTTATTACCTCTTTTGATATCATGAAGGATGGCATGGATCATGACGACTACAATGAATTTCGCACCACGTTGACTCCGGCTAGTGGGTTTCAAAGTGCCCAGTTCAGATATATTGAACTGTACTGTACCCGGCTGGAAAACTTAGTTAATGATGAAGGGCAAGATCGTTTATCCACCAAACCTAGCGTAGAGGAATATTTTGAGCATATTTATTGGAAGGATGCCGGATTAAACCGTGAAACGGGTGCAAAAACCCTGACATTGCAACAGTTTGAGGAAAAATACCTGGATAGTTTAATTGCCCTCGCCAAAAAATTACAGGGATATACTCTTGAGGATAAATTTCTGAAATTAAAAAACCCTTCCGCTCAATTAACTGAAAAGCTAAAGGAATTTGATCACCTTTATAATGTAGAATGGCCATTGGTACACCTTCGAACTGCAGATTATTATTTAAATGTGAAGGGTGAAAACAAGACTGCAACGGGGGGTTCTGAATGGAAGAAGTATCTACATCCGAAACATCAGCAGCGCAAATTTTTCCCAACTTTATGGACTGAAGATGAAAAGATGAACTGGGGAATTCCTGAACAATGATAACTCAATTTTAGAAGTGTAGAGAATCATTCTCGAATTAGGTTTTACTCCTTAAACTAAGAGAGAGGCTTTCTCCTATATACTCAAGATCACCCTGGGGTTGGTCCTGCAATGCCTCTAAAGAAAAGAAAAATAAATGGTGATGTTCTATTGATGGAACATTTTTGATTGGCATCAGTAGTTTAAGGCCATTCTTTCCGCTTAAAGTAGCAGAGCATAAATAAAACCCCTCAACCTTCACTTCACAAAGTGCAAAACACCTGTTTTGAATTTTAAGTTCCTTATAAATTTTGAGAACCTTTATAGGACCTATATCTCAACCACTAGTTTTCCTTTGGCTAAATTGTTTTCCATATAGGTGTGGGCCTCAACTATTTGGTCTAGACGGAAAACTTTGTCAATGTTAAGGGTTATCACCCCATCCGCAACCGCATCAATAAAATCTTGCAGTAAGTCTTTCTTTAAATTAGCAGCGTCTCCCATATATACTGTTAATCTTCCTAAAGAGGGGATGTCACCCATAGGGGTGAATTCCTTAAGCGTCCATTCACCGCCCAGTATTCCTGTCATACATACTGTTCCCTGGCGTTTTATACATTTTAAAGAATCCTTTAATGTTTTTATACCAATTAATTCCAATACCTTGTTTACGCCATCAGGGTATAATTCTTTAAGTTCCTTAGAAATTGTTCCATTATCAATAAGAACATGAGCTGCCCCGTTTTCTATCAAAAAATCCTTCTTAGCTGAATTTCTGGTTGTAGAAATGACCGTCAATCCTAAATGTTTTGCTAACTGGCAGGAAAGTAAGCCTATGGATGATGTTCCACCTCTGATAAGTAAGGTTTCACCAGACTTAACTTCTAATGCCTGGGTTAAAGACCCTGAAACTGTTTGGAACATCTCAGGAATGGCCCCAAGGGTACTCCATGGTAAATTGCTCTCAAAGGGAAATACTATTTTTAAAGGTACTAAGGTATACTCAGCATAACCCCCGTCAAAATCCCTGCCCATACCACCCATAATAGCAGCCACCTTCTGACCTTTATTATAGGTACCGGACGGGTCTTCTTCTACCGTACCTACACATTCTATTCCCTGGATTCTTGGAAACCGGACATCTGGAGAATGGCCCTGACGGGTAAATAGTTCAGATCTGTTTAAACCAAAAGCCTTAATTTTTATTAAAACCCAACCGCTTTTGGCTTCCGGGACAGGTTTATCCTGAATTTCAATGACTTCCGGTTCGCCAGATCCTATGGTAATTGCCACTTTCATATTCTTCTTTTCTTTCAATAAACTTAGGTATTTAATTTGATTGACAAAATAACGCAGGTACCAAATAGGGATATTCTATTGGTGATTCTAAATCTGATACGGTGAAAAAATTAAATTGATCGTCTATTTTGTGGCTTTTACATAAGCTATCAAATACCTGAGCGTGGTTATTTTGCCATAATCCTCTTCCGGGGTTGTGATCCCGAATTCCTTGTCAAGACCAATTATTAGTTGCAGAAAGTCGAATGAATCGATACCAAAAACTTCCCTGATATTGTCATCCATTCCAAGTTCCTCCGGATCAATGTCCGGTGCTATTTCTTGTAGCAATCTAAGAATAGTTGCTTTTGCTTCCTCATCTTTCATAGGGCTTCGGGCTTTTGCAGATTTTTCTTTAGGGCCATTAAAAACCTACTCCCCAGATAACCATCAATGGCCCTGTGGTCTGCGGCGAGTGTAACATGAACAACGGGGCGGGTGCTCAATTCACCGTCCTCGGCCCAGGCCTCTTCTACAATATTGCCAAAACCTAAAATGGCAACCTGAGGCGGATAAATAACCCCAAATACTTTATCTGTACTTCCTTCCCCAATATTGGAAACTGTAATGGTAGATTCGCTTAATTCTGAACTTCTCAATTGTAATGCCCTTGCACGCGGTATCAAATCGTTCAACAGGTCCATTAACTGATTCAGGGATTTATTGTCTGCCTCTGGTATCGCCGGAATCACAACTCCTCCTTGCCGCAATGAAACGGCAAAGCCTATATTGATGGAATCTTTCAATTGCAGTCCATTTTCCCAAAAAGCATTAACTGAGGGCACTTCTTTTATAGCTTTCGCTGTTGCTTTAATCAGCAGCACAACGGATAGCAATCTGTCTTTAAGCTCCCTTTGCCTATTCGATTCGCGCAACCAATCGAGCGCTTTTGACATGTCGATCCTTGTCTCAAGGTAAAAATGAGGAATCTCTCTGTTGGACTTGCTCATGGCAGTAGCGATTGCCGCTCGCAAACCTTTCACAGCTATTTCTTTTTTGCCTCCCGTAACTTCTACATGCGATTCTACTTTCATAACAACAGCCAGGTCAATATCCTTTTTGACAATACTGCCTTCCGGACCGCTTCCTTTTATGGTTGACAGATCGATTCCTTTTTCCTTCGCAATTTTTTTCGCCAGTGGGGATATCTTTAATTGATCATCAATTTTTATTGAACCCTTATTTACTATTTGTTTTATGGGTTCTTTTTTAATCCTGGATTTCTTTTTGACAGACACTTTTTCCCCAACCGGGATGATGTTGGCCATTACCGTTCCTACAGGTACATTTTCTCCTTCTTTGACAATAAGCTCCGCGATGGTACCTTCATCAAAGACTTCTATTTCGATCAAACCTTTTTGGGTATCAACATCCGCTATGATATCACCCCGTTTAACAAAATCACCATATTTTACCCTCCATTCTACAAGTGTGCCATCCTCCATATCGGCACCAAGACTGGGCATAGTAAATTCAATCATACCGAATCATTTTTAAAACCGAGTCAACAATATCCTGTTTCTGTGGAATCGATGCGTCCTCCAAATGTTTGGGATATGGAATGGGCACCTCAATTCCGCAAAGCCGCTCTACCGGAGCATCCAAACTAAAAAAGGCATTCTCCATAATTCTGGAAATGATCTCTGAGGATATACTGACCGAACGCCATGCCTCCTCTACGATCAATGCTTTATGTGTTTTAGCTATGGAATTTATGATGGTTTCATTATCGATAGGATTGAGTACACGAAGATCAATTATTTCCACATCAATCCTGGATGAGGCCAATATTTCTGCAGCTGCCAAAGCTTTGTATACCCCGGGACCATATGTAATGATCGAAAGATCCTTTCCCTCCCTACGTACTTTTGCCTTATCAAGATCCACAGCGCCAGAGCCGGAGGGGATTTCCGATTCCATGTTGAGTAGGGAAGTATACTCAAAAATCACAACAGGATCAGGACTCTCCAGGGCGGTTGAGAGCATTCCTCTGGCATCCTCATGCGTGCCGGCGGAAACGATCTTCAATCCTGGAATGTGTGCATAGAATGGTTCCCAGCTGTGAGAATGCTGGGCCGCGAGCTGGTTGCCAATTCCCGAATTCATTCGGATGACCACAGGGACATTTATCTGCCCTCCCGACATATGTAATAAAGTAGATGCGTTGTTAATGATCTGGTCTAGTGCGAGCAGGCTGAAGTTGACTGTCATTACTTCCACTATGGGTCGCATCCCTGCTAAAGCAGCACCTATACCTGCTCCAACAAAACCTGATTCTGACAAGGGAACGTCCATGATACGATCTTCACCAAATTCCTCAAGGAATCCTTTACTTACTGCAAAGGCACCTCCATAACGCCCTACATCTTCTCCCATCAGGAATACCTTATCACTATTGATCAGGGCTTCGTGGATTCCACGTTTTAATGCCTCCCTATACGTAATTTTCAATGTTGTTTTATCAGTCATAACTATGGGCTATAAACAAATTTTTTTAAATCTTCAACAGGTTCAAAAGTTCCCGCTTCTGCAAAATCAACGGCTTTTTGCACTTCAGCTTTGACCTTGTCCTCTATAGTATCAATATCATCCGGGGAGATTAATTCGTTTTTTAATAATTGATTACTAAATGTTAGAATAGGATCACGTTTTTTCCATTCATCAACTTCCTTTTTCTCACGATACAACTGGGCATCGAACATGGAGTGCGCTCTAAAGCGATAGGTGTTGCATACCAGAAAATATGGTTTTCCCGTAGATTTGATGTATGCTGTGGCCTTCTCAACTGCATTCTTCACTTCCAGCACATCCATTCCATTGGCCTTTGCTGATTCAACCCCGTATGCAGCTCCTTTTTTTTCCAGTTTCTGAACAGAATGTGAAAAACGGAGCGCGGTTCCCATGCCGTAAAGGTTGTTTTCACAGAGAAAAAGAACAGGGACCCCCCATAGGGCAGCCAGGTTCATTGATTCATGGAATTCTCCTTCTGCAATTGCCCCTTCACCAAAAAAACAACAGGTAAGATTGTTAAGATTTTGTTTTTTGGATGCCAGTGCCATTCCGACTGCCATGGGTAAATGGCCTCCAACAATGGCATTTCCTCCATAAAATTTTTTGGAAGTATCAAATAAGTGCATTGAGCCTCCACGTCCCATGCTACACCCCTCTTGTTTGCCATACATCTCGGCCATGATGCTTCCCGGATCAAGGCCCCTTGCCAGTGCATGGCCATGTTCACGGTAGGTACTCAGTATATTGTCATCTTTTGTTAATGACTGCATAGCACCAACGGCGACTGCCTCTTCACCAATATAGAGATGCAGAAAACCACGAATTTTTTCTTTGGTATACAATTCGGCAGACTTTTCCTCGAACCTTCTGATCAGGATCATCTGGTACAGAAGTTTAAGGCCAAGTTTTCTGGTGATTGCCGGATTTGTCTTTATTCCTTCTTTTTCCATGTTATTCCAATGTTGATTTGTCTCCTTCGGGTAATCCCAGTTCTCTCGCTTTTAATAATCGCCTCAGGATTTTGCCACTTTTTGTCTTGGGCAAACTGTCTGTAAATGTTATTTCTTTAGGAGCTACTGCCGGTCCTAATTTTTTACGTGTAAACCCTTTGATATCCAGTTTCGTTTTATCATTCCCTTCATACCCGGGTTTTAAAACTACAAAGGCCTTAACCAGTTCCCCTACAAGGGGGTCTGGTTTCCCTATGATAGCCGCTTCAGAAACTGCGGGGTGCTCCATTAATGTACTTTCCACTTCAAATGGCCCTACCATATGGCCAGATGTTTTGATAATGTCATCGGCCCTGCCCACGAACCAGAAATAGCCATCTTTATCTTTCTTTGCCAGATCGCCGGTAACATACCATTCTCCTTTAAAGCATTTCTTATAGCGTTCCTCCTCATCAAGATATGCCCTGAACATGGACGGCCATCCTATTTTTAGCAAAAGATGTCCTTGTTCCATGGGTTTTGATAAGAGATGTACTTCGTCCTCAACAATGTTTCCAATTGCAGCCTCGATTCCTGGTAATGGTTTGCCCATAGAACCCGGGCGTACTTCCATCGAAGAATAGTTTGAAATCATGATGCCACCGGTCTCCGTTTGCCACCAGTTATCGCAAATGGGCATTTCAAAAGTCTTTTTACCCCAAATTACTTCCTCTGCTTGCAAGGGTTCCCCAACACTATGTATTAGACGCAGGTTAGAAAGATCATACTTTTCCAATGGCTTAAAATCAAGGCGCATTAATCTGCGGATAGCCGTTGGAGCAGTATACCATACATTTACACGGTGTTCTTCAAGAATGGAATACCAGCGGGCTGCGTCGAACTCTTCTTCATCAACAATGTTGGTAACCCCATTGACCAGAGGAGCAATGATCCCATAAGAAGTTCCGGTAACCCATCCCGGATCTGCCGTACACCAGAATATATCCCCGGGTTGGAAGTCGAGAACATATTTTCCGGTAACGTAATGTGTAAGGACCGCTTGATGAACATGTAAAGCACCTTTTGGCATCCCGGTGGTGCCGCTTGTAAAATGCAATAAAGCAGGATCTTCCGGCTGCGTATTTTTGATTACATATTCATTTGGGACTTCATCCATTAATTGGGATAGGGACAAGACTTTAGCGTCCATATGTTGTTTTGCATCCGTCAATAAAATATACCGAAGCAAAGGAAGCCGATGCATCAATTGTTTTATTTTTGGCTGATATAGTTTTGTTGTAGTTATCAAAACCTTTGCTTTCCCTTTACTTAAACGTTGAAAAGCAGGTTCTGGTCCAAAAACTGAAAACATGGGACAAAATACCGCTCCGTTTTTTAGTGTCCCCAGTGCGGCAACATATAAGGAAGGAATTCTTCCTACAAGAGAAAAAATGCTATCGTTCTTTTTTATAGCCAGCTTTTCCAGAACATTTGCGAATCGGGAGGTCTGAATTTTTAAATCGGCATAGGTGAAATCTATAAACGATCTATCCTTCCGAATCCATCTAAGCGCAACCGTATTGGCAAGATCGCTATTGGCGTGCCTGTCCACTGCTTCGTGCGCGATATTGAGCCCGCCTCCCGGGAGCCTGTCTAAATATTTATATTCATTTTCCCATTTAAACCGACCACACAAAGAATCATAATCTGGCATATTTGGCGTTTTCTTCCGTGTTATGTATAAAGTGTCTTTCATGATAAGTGGAATCAAAAAACTATTATTTAGGCATCCAATATAGTTTGCAATTATTGGTTTTGTAATGATCTTTATCAGTGAGGGCACTTATTTTCAACTTATATTAAATGCTTTAAAAGCGGCTTTTCCGAGGAAGATGTTCTTATGGAAGGGGTGCTATTAGAAATATTTGTAGCCATGTCCTATGCGCCCAAAAAAAGCATAGTTTGGGTGGTAGTTCAAATCGTATAAACAGAAAATATTCTTTTTTGCTTTTAAAATAATATCAATTCCAAACCAGGGTCAAAGTATGCTCATTCGCCCATTCCACTTTGGTGCCAAACTTTTTTCCTTCCCGGTTCAATACTTTCTTTATCCAATTGCAATCCTCTTTATTGGGCTTGTTTATTTGTAATTTCCTGATTTGAGTGGGGACCATCATTAGCGAGACAAAATCTCCTTTTGTGCAATCCCACTTAATAAAATACATCAGGCCCAGATCACTGCGGTAAGATTCATGGCCACCGATTCCTTCATAATCATTCAGAAAATCTCCACAACCATATATTACGAGCTTGTTTTTATAAACTTCCAGCCCCTTGAAATGGTGTGAAGAATGGCCATGGATAATATCGACCCCAGCATGGTCAATCAGGTTATGTGCGAATCCCCTATGGGCTTCCTGAACTTCATAACCCCAATTGCCGCCCCAATGGATAGAGGCCACCACCAGGTCTCCCGGCCGTTTTATTTGTGTGATTTCCTTTTCGATCCATTTAATGGTCTCCATAGACAAATTAGTAAGTACATTCAGTCCCGGACGATGCTCAGTTGCTTTCCAATTATGTGGTATCCCGCTTGAGGATAAGCCAAAAGCGAAGACCAGAATCCTGCCCTTGCCCTTAACAGTTAAAATACACGGTGCTTTGGCATCGCTGTTATTCCTGCCAGCGCCGGCATATTTTATCTGTGCGCTCTCCAGCGTCTCCAGGGTGTCCAAAAGCCCTTTTTGGCCCCAGTCCAGTACATGATTGTTGGCTAAGACACAGCAATCTACATTGGCAATGTCCAGGCACGAAATATTTTTGGGGTGCATGCGATAATTTATGCCTTTGTTGAGGTAATCCTCACTACTGGTTATACTAGTCTCCAGGTTTATTATCCGGGCATCGGCTTCTTTCATGGCCCCTATGGCATACCCCCAGATGTAGGCAAAATCTACAGGACGTTCAATAGCCCCGTTTGCTTTTTCGGCAAGTTTTACATAGTCCTTCGCATTTTTTAAATAGGATTCGTAAAGCACCGGATCATTGGGATGGGGCAAAATCTGGTCTATGCCCCGACCGGTCATTACATCACCACAAAGAAACAGGGTAAGTGATTGATCCATCTTAAAATAGCATATAAAGAAGGATAAAAATAGACATTCAGGAAGAACCACAAAATGATTCAGATCATGGGATATGAAAGGTAATAAGGCACTTTTTGCCTAAATAATTTTCTCATATTACAGGGATAATGCTATGTGCAATCATTACTATAGCCGGTTTTAACAACATTCTTTTATTTAAAGGAATACAAAGGTCTATCTGCCATATTCAATAATTCCTTACCTAAAGAAGAAAACACAACGATATATTCAACTACCGAACACCGGGCAAACAAATTGGCGCAAAAGAATCCCAACCTATGACACTTGATAGATGCCTTTGATCTAGTAAATGAAAATGGTATGGAAACCAGGAATCAAAAGACCGCTTAAACTTTAGTAATCATAAACACTCTCTACGATTGAGACAATTAATATTATTGCTATCGTTCCTGCTACTGCTGTAATTAAGAAAGTCATATCAAATGGTTTTTAATATTTCTACAAAATTGATGCTACAATTAATTGAATCCTATGACTTAAATCATAGTTCATTAAAACACCAAAAAAGTCTACAAAGTGGACAAACACTTTTGACACTATGGACTAAATACAGAAGACGAGGTTCATTTAATTTAAAATATGGGAGATACTGAGTTTCACTCCTTACTTATCGAATTAAAAGAATGAGATAATTGGTAAAGGAGTGTTTAAATGCGGTAACAACTTAGATAGATATAGAAATGTTCCTAAGGCGATTTAATAGGCTAAGTAAAATGAATGTTAGGTAGCTGAGGCATTCGTTGTTATAAATTCAAAGTAACCCACTGTTGGCAAAACCGGCTATGTCTTTTATATCCTTCGCTCCCGGAGCAAGCGCCAAGTTTGGAAATAAAAAACCCCTCATACTATGTATGAAGGGTTTACTTTGTGGCGGTCTGGACGGGACTCGAACCCGCGACCCCCTGCGTGACAGGCAGGTATTCTAACCAACTGAACTACCAGACCGTGGCGTTTAGCGTGTGCAAATATACGTTGCTAAATGAATTCCACAAACAATTTTTTTAAAATTCCGTTCGGGCTATAAAAAATTTTGACGTTCTATCATAAATGTATTCAGCACCTTGGTAAAGGGTTCCCTGATATCTACTTCTACATATTTTATGCGGTACTGCGCACATTTTAGTTTTAAGTCATCTAAATATTCACTAATCCCGCTTTCATAGGCATCTTTAATAGTGTCCGCATAGAGATCTATATGGCTGCCAGTTTCTACATCAACAAACCTTTTTGGGGTATTCTCAAAGTTAAAATGTAATTCGGTTTCATTGTCCAGTAAATGGAATAAGACTACTTCATGCTTGTTGTATTTTAAATGCCGAAGTGCATCAAAAAGCTTCTCATCTGAGGTTGAGGTCTGGAACATATCCGTAAAAAGAAAAACAAGACTTCGCCTTTTTATCTTCTCCGCTATCTGATGTAAATAGGAATAGAGCTCCGTCTGTTTGGCCGGCTTTTTATCAAAGCTTATTTCACTTAGTTTGGCAAGTAACATTTGGTGATGCCTTTCACTCCCTTTCTCCGAAGTGTAAAAGGAATAGGTATCAGAAAATACACTTAGCCCTACGGCATCCCGCTGCTTTTTAAGGATATTCATTAAAGCAGCAATAGCAAGTACCCCAAACCCAATTTTATTTAAATTATTAATTGAAAGCTTCTGCATTTCCGGATAATACATGGAAGCTGAATTGTCCAATATCATATGGCATCTCAGATTGGTTTCTTCTTCATATCTCTTTGTATAAAGTTTGTCTGTCTTTGCAAACAATTTCCAATCTATGTGCTTTGTGCTCTCTCCGGTATTATATATTTTGTGTTCGGCAAATTCTGCAGAAAAACCGTGAAAGGGGCTTTTATGGATTCCGCTGATAAAACCTTCCACAATCTGATTCGCCAATAATTCAAGGTTTTGAAATAAAGGGGCGCTATGTAGTTCTGAACGCAAATCCATAGGACCAAGATAAACTAAAAAAGGTTTAGCAACTGCTAAACCTTTTCTAAAATAGAAGTTTCTTTTTTAATTAAAGAACCGCTTCAATTGCATCGGTATATACTTTTTTTGGAGATACTCCAACCTGTCTGGTCACTATTTCACCATCCTTAAATACAAGGACCGTTGGAATATTTCGCACCCCGTATTTTGCAGCAAATTCCTGATTGGTATCTACATCAACTTTACCTACTACAGCTTTACCTTCATATTCAGTACTTACCTCATCTATAATAGGTCCTACCATTCTACAGGGTCCGCACCATGCTGCCCAAAAATCTACCACTACGGGTTTGTCACTTTTTAAAACTACTTCGTCAAAAGTAGCATCGGTTATCTCTAAAGCCATATTGTTTTTGTTTTTAATTACGCAAATTTAGTCAATTATTCTACCTTTTCATTACTCCAATAGTATTCGTTTTTCTTATTACCCTATTGAAAAAGCTTATTTAATTTAATTTATAATGTACGTCCTTTTCTTCCAGAGTATGCAATAGTTCGCTGGTGATCTCTACTTTTTGCTTTCTGCTGGACAGGTTTACCTTAATTTCTTCGTTCATTTCGTATATAACAAAATTTAGCGGATGCTTACCCTTATAAGAGATAAGAGTATCTTTTAGATCGTGAATATTTTCTTCTTTGAGTTGGTCAATATTCAATTTTATCGTCAATTTTTTAGCAAAGTTTTCCATGGTATCCTGCAACAACATAAAGTTTACAAACTGTAACCGTGCATCTCCCTTTTTACCGGTTTCACGGTTTGTCCATCCTTCGCGGACAAATACCTTTACAAATACAAACGAATTAATCATAAAAAAGTGTCGGAATTTTAAATATTCTTCTCCAAAAATGCGAAACTCGAAGGTGTCTGTATAATCCTCCAGGGTAAATAAGGCCCATCCCTTACCATTTTTAGATACTCTGTGTTGCACATCCGTAATAACTCCGGCAAAGGAGAGCTCCCTGTTTATATAGTCTTCCAAATTATTAAAGAAAGAAACATTGGCATTGCAAAAGGCATTAATCTCTGATCTGAAATCATCCAGCGGATGTCCGGAGATATAAATACCAACTACTTCTTTTTCTCTTCTGAGTTTCTCCATTGTACCCCATTCATCACAAGGTGGTACTTCAGGTTCCGGAATCTGCACTTCACTGGTGTCGCCAAACAAGCTTACCTGAGATGAGTTTTCGCTTTCCTGAAATTTGGACCCGTATTTTATAACCATTTCAAGAAATGTATTTCCATCTCCTTCCCTGTGAAAATATTGTGCTCTGTGTGTGTCGCCAAATGAATCGAAACCGCCGGCCAGAGCAAGGTTTTCAAAAGCTTTTTTATTGGCTGCTCTCAAATCTATTCTTTTGGTTAAATCAAAAACCGATTTAAATGGCCCGTTCTCTTTCCTGTTTTCAACAATGGTCTCTACGGCTGAACGTCCTACTCCTTTTATAGCACCCATACCAAAACGGACCGCATTTTCCTTATTCACTGCAAATTTATAATAGGATTCGTTAACATCCGGACCCAGAACTTCCAGCCCCATTCGTTTACATTCTTCCATAAAAAAAGTAACCTGCTTAATGTCGTTCATATTGTTAGACAACACAGCAGCCATATATTCGGCCGGATAATGTGCTTTTAAATAGGCGGTTTGATAGGCGATATAAGCATAGCAGGTAGAATGACTTTTATTAAATGCATAGGAAGCAAAAGCTTCCCAGTCTTTCCAGATCTTCTCTAAAATTTCTCTTGGATGGCCATTTTTTTCACCCCCGTCAAGGAACTGTGGCTTAAGTTTTTGAAGCAGGGCAAATATTTTTTTGCCCATTGCCTTTCTGAGAACATCGGCGTCACCTTTAGAAAAACCAGCAAGTTTTTGTGATAATAGCATCACCTGTTCCTGATAAACAGTTATTCCGTAGGTTTCTTTAAGGTTTTCCTCCATAATCGGGAGGTCATAAGCTATTTCCTCCTCGCCATTCTTCCGCGCGATAAAACTGGGGATGTATTCCATTGGTCCCGGACGGTAGAGTGCATTCATGGCTATTAAGTCATCAAATACAGAAGGTTTCAGGTCTTTCAGGTGCTTCTGCATACCCACAGATTCATATTGAAATATCCCAACCGTATCCCCTCGCTGAAATAGCTCATAAGTGGCTGTATCATCCAGGGGAAATTCATCTGGATCTAATTGAATACCATGTTTGGCTTTTACAATTTTAACGGTATCTTTTATTAAGGTGAGGGTTTTCAGACCGAGGAAATCCATTTTCAATAAGCCTGCATTCTCAACCACAGAATTATCAAACTGGGTTACATAAAGGTCAGAATCCTTGGCAGTGGCAACGGGGACAAAATTCGTAATATCATCAGGAGTAATGATTACGCCACAAGCATGGATTCCCGTATTTCGTAAAGATCCTTCCAATACCCTGGCCATATTGACCGTTTGCGCCTCCAGGTCGTCACCTTCTGAAATATTGAGCAGACTATTCACTTTTTCCAATTCATCAGACCGAAACCGTTTTTTAAGATCAGCCTCGGGAACGCCAAATATTTTACTCAATTTGGACATATTAGGAATCAACTTCGCAATCCGGTCCGCATCATTTAATGGCAGGTCAAGAACTCTTGCAGTATCTCTGATAGATGATTTTGCAGCCATGGTGCCATAAGTGATAATCTGTGCTACCTGGTTAGCACCGTATTTATTGATTACATAATCCATGACTCTTCCGCGGCCTTCATCATCAAAGTCAATATCGATATCGGGCATTGAAACCCTATCAGGATTAAGGAAACGCTCAAATAGCAGGTCGTATTTCAGAGGGTCAATATTGGTTATCCAAAGGCAATAGGCTACCACAGAACCGGCGGCAGATCCTCTTCCGGGACCTACGGATACGTCCATATTTCTTGCTTCCCGAATAAAATCCTCCACAATCAAAAAATAGCCCGGATAGCCAGAATTCTCTACAGTTGTTAATTCAAAATCAATGCGCTCCTTAATTTCATCAGTAATCTCATCATATCTTTTTTTAGCCCCTTCATAAGTGATATGTCTTAGATAGGCATTTTCACCTCGTTTCCCACCATCTGCTTCATCCTCTTTAACCTTAAACTCAACTGGAATTTCAAATTCTGGTAAGAGTACATCCCTGGCCAGCTCAAAAGGTTCAATTTTGTTTACTACTTCCTGAATATTTAAAATAGATTCGGGAAGGTCTTTAAACAATTCTTTCATCTCAGCACCGCTCTTAAAGTAGTACTCCTGGTTGGGCAGTCCATACCTGTAACCGCGACCCCTGCCAATTGGGGTGGTCTGTTTCTCACCATCTTTAACACATAGTAAAATATCATGTGCATTTGCATCTTTCTTGGCACAATAATAAGTATTGTTGGTGGCTACTAATTTTACCTGATGTTTTTTGGCAAATTCAATTAATACTTTGTTAGCTCTTTCTTCATCTTCCTGGCCATGCCTCATTATTTCAAGATAGAAGTCATCTTTAAAAACAGATTTCCACCACAGTAACGATTCCTCAGCCTGATTTTCACCAATATTTAATATTTTGGAAGCCACTTCACCATAAAGGTTTCCGCTTAGGACAATGATATCGTCTTTGAATTGAGTTATAATACTTTTGTCAATTCTGGGAACATAGTAGAATCCATCGGTATAAGCAATAGAAGACATTTTTGCCAGATTGTGATAGCCGTTTTTATTTTTAGCCAGCAACACCATCTGATACCCATGATCCTTGACATTTTTATTTGAATGTTCATCACACACAAAAAATTCGCAACCAATAATAGGTTTTATAAAATTTCTTTGAATGTTGTCTTCATTTTCTGTTTCCTTAGCCGCAGCTTCTTCTACCATTTTGTTGTGGGCCTTAACCTCTTTCACAAAATGAAAAGCACCCATCATATTGGCGTGATCTGTCATTGCTACGGCAGACATTTTGTTTTCAGAAGCACTTGCAACAAGATCCTTTATTTTAATGGTAGACTGCAATACAGAAAATTGTGAATGGTTATGCAGATGAATAAATTCTGCATCTTCAAGCGACTTTATATTTTGGCTCAGGTCTTCCTCGGAAACATCTATTATATCTAATTTTTTCAGATGTTTGGCTATTTTTTCAGAGACCTTCTTTAAATTGATATGTTTTAAACCTATTAATTGAATTTCCTGCGGGTTGGCTTCGATAAATTTTTCAAAATAATCTGGTTGTACATCCAATTGTTCTTTGGTGTATTGCTTTCTCCTTACGAGTTCCAAAAAACATCGGGTAGTTGCTTCAACATCTGCTGTGGCGTTGTGCGCTTCTGCAAAGGGAGTTTTAAACAAATATTGATGAAGCTCAGTAAGAGTAGGAAGCTTAAATTTGCCGCCTCGTCCTCCCGGAAGTGCACAGAGCGTGGCCGTATGTTCCGTACATGTGTCCAGAACGGGCAATTCCCCTAATATCGTTTTTAGATCTGCCCGATAATATTCAGCCCCCATAATGTTAATATCAAAACCAACATTCTGACCGACTACAAATTTGGTTTTGGTTAGTGCGTCATTAAATTTTTCCAATACTTCGTCCAAAGGATGTCCATTCTCCTGCGCGAGTTCGGTGGAAATCCCATGAATTTTTTCGGCGTCATAGGGAATATTGAAGCCTTCTGGCTGAATCAGGAAGTCCTGCCGGTCTAATAAATTACCCAGTGCATCGTGCAATTGCCAGGCAATTTGAATGCTACGAGGCCAATTGTCAGTATCACTTACCGGAGCATCCCATCTTTTCGGAAGGCCAGTAGTTTCAGTATCAAAAATGAGGTACATATTAGTTTGGTTTCAGCGTAAAAAAAGTAGCTAAAAATAATCAAAAACAAAATTCATAAATAGCAGAGTTGTCACGAGTTATTAACGCCAAAGCAGATATTATTTTTTAAGTCTTTCGAGATATATATCTTTAAAACTACCAAAAGCTATATTAAAATGAATATTAGGATCAAATTGTCAAATTTACTAGTGATTTTGAGTGCATTGGTTTGCTCAACAGCTGTACAAAAAACCTTAGGTCAAGATAAGAATAATCGGCCACCCAACTTTATCATAATTTTTGCAGATGATCTTGGTTATGGGGATCTTGGGGTTTACGGCCATCCCACTATCCAAACACCTAACCTGGACCTGATGGCCTATGAGGGTCAAAAATGGACCAATTTTTATGCGGCGGCCAGTGTTTGTACTCCCAGCAGGGCAGCATTACTTACAGGAAGACTTACAGTAAGAAGTGGTATGTCTAGTAATAAAAGAAGAGTGCTCTATCCGAATTCCAGAAATGGTTTGCCCTCATCTGAAATCACCCTTGCCGAACAGCTCAAGCAGGTGGGTTATAAAACGGCCTGTATTGGAAAATGGCATTTAGGACATAAGCAGGAATACCTCCCAACCAACAATGGTTTTGATTATTACTATGGAATTCCATATTCCAATGACATGGATAAGGTAGTTGATATTCCCTATTGGGAGTATTGGAAACAACCCAATGAGGCCATTAAAACAAATCATTTTAATGTTCCATTAATGAGGAATACAGAGATCATAGAACGTCCGGCCAATCAGAATACCATTACCGGCAGATATACCAGTGAAACCATTTCATTTATAAAGAAAAACAAGGGAACCCCATTCTTTATTTATCTAGCACACAACTTACCCCATATTCCCTTATTTGTATCAAAAGAATTCAAAGGCAAAAGTAAGCGTGGTTTATACGGCGATGTATTAGAAGAGATTGACTATGGGGTTGGTAAAATAATTGCCACTTTAAAAGAAGAAGGCCTCGAAAATAACACAATAGTTGTCTTTACTTCCGATAATGGTCCCTGGCTCAGTTTTAAACTTAACGGGGGTAGTGCGGGAGTTTTAAGAGCCGGAAAAGGAACAACATGGGAAGGCGGTATGAGGGAACCCGGAATTTTCTGGGGACCGGGTTTAATTAAGCCGGGATTGATAAACGGCCTTGGTTCTACGATGGATCTTTTTACTACTTTTAGCAGTATGGCAGGTGCCAAAATTCCGGAAGACAGAATAATTGATGGGTACGATTTAAGTGAAACTTTGCTATATGGGAATCAAAGTCCCCGGAAGAAGCTTTTTTATTACAGGGGCACCGATCTTTATGCTGTTCGTTTAGGAGATTACAAGGCACATTTTATTACCCAGGGAGAATATGGCGAGTTTGGTAAAAAGGAGGTGCACAATCCTCCAATTTTATATAATTTAAGTACTGATCCGGAAGAGCGGTTTGATGTAGCTAATGAAAATCCGAATATCATTAAAGCGATTAATTCGCTTATTTCTGAACACAAATCAAAATTGGTAATAGGACAGGATCAATTGGTAGAAATAGAATAAAAGGAAATAGTTTAAAAGTATTGGTGGTTTATAGAAAACACTTATATTTGCACCCCATTTTATAGGGAAAAAATAAAGAATTAATAATCGAGGGTCGGGCACCCTGCAAAATTAATGTGATATGCCAGTTAGAATTAGATTACAAAGACACGGGAAAAAAGGAAAACCATTTTATTGGGTAGTAGCAGCAGATGCACGCTCAAAAAGAGATGGTAAGTTTCTTGAAAAGTTAGGGAGCTACAACCCGAACACCAATCCTGCTACCATTGAATTAAACATTGATAATTCTGTTCAATGGCTTGTAAACGGAGCTCAACCTTCAGATACTGCCAGAAGAATTTTATCTTATAAAGGTGTTTTATATAAGCATCACCTATTAGGTGGTGTTCGAAAAGGCGCTTTGACGGAAGAACAAGCAGAAGCAAAATTTAATGCATGGGTTGAAGAAAAAGCAAAGACTATTGCAAAGAAAGAGGCCGGATTAGATAAGGAAAAGGCTGATGCAAAAACTAAAGCTTTAGAAGCTGAAAAAGAAGTAAGCGAAAAACGAGCTTTAGCTGCTACAGAAGCATTAAATGAAGAGGCTGAAGCAGAAATAACTGAAGAAGCTATTGTTGTTACTGAAGAGGCTGGAGCTGAAGCGGAAGTAACTGAAGAAGCTAATGCTGTTACGGAAGAACCAGTAGTGGAGGAAGCTGCGAAAGAAGAGCCTGTAGCCGAAGAAGCTGCTGCCAAAGAAGTTGTTGAGGAAACTGCTCCTGTAGTTGAAGAAACTGCTCCGGTGGCTGAAGAAGCTATTGCCGAAGAGAAAGTCGAGGAAGCTACTCCTGCTGTTGAAGAAGAAGTTGCCAAAGAGGCTGCTCCTGCTAAAGCAGAAGATGCTGCTGCCGAAGGAGACACTGAAGAAAAGCCTGCTGCTTCTGAAAAGAAAAAATAATTTTTAAAGCGAGATGCAAAAGGAAGATTGTTTCTACCTGGGCAAGATCGTTTCAAAACATAGTTTTAAGGGTGAGGTACTTGTTAAACTCGATACCGATGAGCCCGAAATATACGAAAACATGGAATCAGTTTTTGTTTCATTAGGAAACAATCTGGTTCCATTTTTTATTGAAAAGTGTTATTTGCATAAATCGAATCTGCTCCGTATTCGATTTGAAGACATTTCCTCTGAGACCGATGCAGATCGTATCATAGGGTCTCATTTGTATCTTCCCTTAGAATTCCTGCCCAAACTTTCGGGAAACAAATTCTATTATCATGAAATTATAGGGTTTGAGGTCATCGATAGCCAATACGGAAATATTGGAATTATTACAGCAGTAAATGATTCTGTTTCCCAGGCGCTTTTTGAGGTAAAAAAGGATGATAAGGAACTTCTGATCCCAGTAGCTGATAATATTATTGACAAAGTTGACAGGGCCAATAAAACTCTTTATGTAACTACCCCTGAAGGCTTGGTAGACCTTTATCTTTCCTAGTTCTTTCAATTGAGATTAGAAAGGCATTCTACCCTTTAAGTTCTTTCTTTTTTTTCTATCTTTCATAATCCTTTTTTATTTTGGGTAGAAAAATGAATATCAGAACTGTTTTATATTTTTTGGCGGCTATCGCTTTGTTTTTAAACTGCACAACTAAACATTCAGAATCCATTGAAAGTTTTAAAATACACCCTGATTTTAAAATTGAATTAGTTGCTTCTGAACCATTAGTTTATGACCCGGTGGACATGCAGTTCTCTCCCAACGGTAATACGTATGTTTTAGAAATGCCCGGATACCCTCTGCGGGATGAACAAAGCCGGATTATTCTTTTGAAAGATACTGATGATGATGGGTTCTATGATGAAAGGAAAGTCTACGCGGACAGCCTGGGAGTAGCTTCCTCTTTTATGTTTTATAAAGGTGGTTTCCTGGTTGCCTCCCCACCGCATCTTATTTGGATTTCGGACCAGGACTTTGATGGGTTGGCCGACGAACGAGTTCATATTATGGATGGATTTAGCAATGAGAATCTTCAGCATAATTTTAATGGATTGACTTATGGATTGGACAACTGGATCTATACGGCAAATGGGGGAAACTCAGGAAAACCTTATTTTTTCTCTAAACCTGATTCTATTCTAAATTTAAGAGGTGGCGATCTCCGTCTGGATTTGGAAAATGAAATTGCTGAAAGGGTAGGGGAATCTTCAGGGGGATTTAAAATTACTTTTGACGAATGGGGTCGATTGTACGAAACTCATAACCTGGAACATGTTTCTCAATTGATATTTGAGGATCGTTATTTTCAAAATTTACCTGTTACTCCTAGCCATGCATTAACAAATATCTCCGATCATGATGAAAACGGTTTGTCTAGAATTTACCCCATTGGTGAGCAGGAAACCAGGGTGAATCACCCTGAGCAATCCGGGTATTTTTCAGGAGCATGTGGAATTACATTTTATGGGGGAGGAATTTTTCCCGAAGATTTTGATTCGTCTTTATTGGTGGCTGATTGCGTTCTAAATCTCGTTCATATGGACCTATTAACGGAAAACGACGCAGCTTCCAAAGCAAGCAGAGTTGGAGATAAAACCGAATTTTTGGCATCCAGTGATAGGGCATTCAGACCCGTTAATATGACTGTGGGCCCGGATGGGTCTCTTTATGTTTTAGATATGCACAGGGAAGTCATTGAGCATCCTGAATGGATTCCGGATGATATTGAGGCCGGATTGGATTTAAATGCGGGGAGAAACAAAGGAAGAATCTACCGTATTACCGGAATCCAATATAATTATGACAAACCAAAAGATCTGGAAAATTTCAGTGAAATAGAACTTGTAACGGCCTTGGGGAACAAAAACCAATGGATAAGGAAGACAGCTCAGCAACGACTCGTAACCCAAAAGAACTATAAATCAGTTCCTTTAATTGCAACACAATTGGACAGCACTCAAAATCCTTTGGCAAGAATCCATAGTTTATGGACACTTGAGGGTCTGGGTAGTCTAAATAACAAACAATTAATGAAGGCTTTAAATGATCCTTATAGCCCTATTGCCGAAAATGCCTTGAAAATTCTAGAGGCAAGACCAGAAGAAATTGACAAGTTTATGGAATCATTGCTGGGTTTATCACTGGCAAATAATCCACGCCTTAGAATGCAGGCTGCTCTTACCCTCAGTACTATCTCAGATTCTTTATATTTTGCACATAGGGGTCAAATTGCGTCCTTAATGAAAAAGGCATTAAGAGAGACTCAATCAGATCAATGGAATAGAATGGCAATGTCATTTGCATTAAGCAGACAGGCCAGCAGTTTTGTAGGTGAAGAATTAACTTATAACCAGGTGCTAACAGAAGACCAAAAGCAAGTGCTGGAAATTTTGACCGGAATAATTGGAAAAGAAATGGATGGTCTGAGTATCAAATCGGTTCTGGATGGGATCTATAAAAGTAATATACAAAAATCTTTAAAAGCCGAACTTATTGAATCACTTTCCAAAGGATACATTCAGAGGGTAGATCAATTGGCAGACAAAGACAGTAAGAATTCAATCATACAGGCTTTGAGAAATCTGGAAAATATCAATGACCTCGGAATAATAAAAGCCACTGGAGAACTCCGCCTGGCCATGGGATTCCCTTCTTCTAAAAAGATCAATGAAATAATGGCGAAATCCCAGAAGGATATTTTAGCACAAAAGGGGAGTATAGATGAGCAATTGTTACAATTAAAATTAATTGGCTTGTCTGATTTCGAAAACAGGGCTGCTTTACTTTACAAACTGCTTGATAGCAAAAGGCCTATGGTTTTGCAAAGGGAATCCCTTAAACAATTATGGAATTCTAACGAAAAAGAAGTGGGGCCAAGACTTTTAAGTATGTGGAATTTTTTAGCTCCGGAAGCCAGAAAGCACGCAACCGATATTCTGTTATATAAATCTTTTAATCATGATGCACTTCTAACCGCCATGGAAGATGGTACGGTAAACCTCGGTGAATTTAATCTTGATCTGGAACGCAGGAGAGTGTTATTGTTTTCTGATGATGAAGATATTCGAAAACGAGCAGAGGCGTTGTTTTCAGATAGTGGAGTTGTTCAAAGGAAACAGGTAATATTAGAAATGCAACCTGCTTTAGCTCTAAATGGAGATTCAGAAAAGGGAAGTATTGTATTTCAAAATTTATGTTCAAGTTGCCATATTTATGGAAGTACAGGCAATGAAGTAGGTCCTGTTTTAACCGAAATAAGCAGAAAAAGTAAGGAGTCCCTGATTCATGAAATTCTGGACCCTAATGCCGCCGTGGATACCCGATATTTAAACTACAAAGTAGTCACGGCTGGTGGAAGTATCTATTTTGGACTTGTCAGTAATGAAACAGATACAGAACTTACTTTAAAAATGACAGGTGGGGAAGAAGTAATTATTCCAAAAAATACAATTGAAGTCTTTATGTCTACCGGAAAATCTCTAATGCCGGAAGGACTGGAAGCAGGAATAGATAAACAGGACATGGCTGATTTGCTGGCATTTCTGCAACAAGCGCAATAAAGAATATAAACTTAAAGTTTCGTAGTTTCTTCCTATATGGAGGTTAAAAGTTATACACTAAACAATCGGGAAATAAGTTTCACCAAATTGTTATAATAGGAACAGATATAAAGGCTTCTTAAGCCAGAGACTTTTCACAATACTTCAGACACTTTCTAACTTCCTCTATTGCATTTGAACCTTCAGGTATATCGTATTCCAATTCAATCGTAGCTGGAAATTTATATTTGTTATCCCTGATTAGTTGCAGGGCCTGGGTTATTGGCGTATCTCCGGTTCCCCATGGAAGATTCCCTTTTCCATGCTCAGGTGTTTGACGATCTTTAGTGTGCATACTCATAATACGGTCGTGTTTACTCTTTATAATTTCAAGCGGGTCCGTATTTCCAGCGGCTACATAATGTCCTAAATCCAGATTCAAGGCATTGTACTTTGATTGTTTTAAAGCCGTATCCCAAAAAGTGGGCGTCTGTTGTTCATGACCATGATAGGCTACGAAAATTCCGTGTTTTTTGGCCATATCTCCCAGTTTTTGGGTATGTGCATCATCACCGGGGTGTTCCAACGTTACATGGCTTGCCCCCAAGGTTTTAGCTGCCCGCATGCCCCATTCAATTTCAGCATCAGTATTGTCCTTTCCAAAGGCCCCGGGTTTGAAGGCATAGATAGTAACACCAGCATCATTGTACATCTTTCTAAGTTCCACAAATTTATCCATGGGTACATTCGAACGCCATTGTGCCACTTCTTTTTTATAAGCTGCCATTTTTTCCTGCATTTCCGCGAATTCTTTTTGCTCTTCATCATTTAGGACTTCTCCTTTGCGTTTAGATCTCATAAGAGTGAAATAGGCGCGACGATCAACAGGATTTTCGGGTTTTCCGGCATAAGACTCGGCTGGATCACCCATGAGTTCAATGGCATTTATACCGCAATCTAATATGTACTTTAATGTGGCCTCAGCACTTTGATCTGGCATACTCCTGAAAGAATAAGTAATTACACCTATTTGTACGCCATTTATTATTGAATTTGGCTTGTTGTTGTTTTTTAGCATCGATGGAGCCGCAAAAAGTGAGGGACCAGTAATAGCCGCACCAGCGACAAAAGCGGTGGATGTTCCAATAAACTTTCTTCTGCTAAAATTACTTTTGTTATTTTCCATAATGTTGTTCTTTTAGTGTCCTTTTAGTTTACCAACTTCTCATTTTGGAGTAAACCGAATATTTTCATTTGTCTCATGGACCACGGAATTTCTCCTTCTTCTTTCAAATTTCTTATTTGCGTTATTCTGATAAATTTCGCGGTAACTGCCTTAAATGATATGATGGTATTTTCGTTCTCACAGCTGCCTTCAGCCACCGTTTGCCATTGTTTACCATCTGCAGAAATCAGGACCTCATAGTCCCTGGGATAGGTCTGCAGTGGAGGTGGGGCATCTGGTCTCCAGCCGAATCTTTTTGGAGGAGAGTTAAAATGAATTTCAGTCACTTCTTCCATTTTTGAAAATTCAATTTGAAACCACATTCCCTTTTTTTGTTTTTCTCCGGTGGTCCAGCCTTCAAAATTAAAAGCACCCAAAGGTGATGCCGTTCCACCTATTCTGGCAGGGGCAGAATGGCTAGCAGTAACCTCCCAGTCTTTGGCAGGAATTAAAATTTGTGGAATAGAGGACAAAAGCTCGTTGTATTGATATGAACCTTCATGGTCTACACTTTCAGACCGCACTTTGGCTACATCTTCAGGAGTCACTACATTGGCCTCATTATCCAGATATAATCTTACATAAGAAGTTACAGAGGCAATCCACTCATCAGATTGGTCTCCCATACCTACCATAATCCCACCGGGATATGATTCTCCGTCTAAAGGGCCCTCCAGGCCATGGAGTAGCGTCTTTATAACATATTCCGGGTGAGCCTGAACATTTATAGACCCTGCCAAAGAAGGAGCCATAATAATGCCATTTCCCAGTTGTGTTCCTTTACCATCCGGGCCATGACACTGAGCACATAATTCATTAAAAATCTCCGCACCCCTTTCTATCTGTTCCTGTTGTACTTCTGTAAGTTTAGGTCCGGATCGGGATCCAAAACTTCTCATTTCTTTTGGGTTTAGGATTTGTTCCCCAACCAGCTGCACCCCCAAGGTCTGATTCTGAGTTAAGACAGACTTTATATTTTCCTCCAAAGAAGGAATTTTCAAATGATTTGAAGTCAGCATAGCCTGGATAACAACATCGGTGTTTGGATCCGATAGCAATTCTGCATAATATTTTTCCAGATCTTTTTTGCCCGATTTGGACAGTGACTCACTTGCGCGGAGTGCCTGAATCCGCATTCTTGGATTCGGGTCTTTTAATAGAACCTTTAGTAATTCAGGATCCAAGGAGTTTAACCCCTCCAATGTCCATAGGGCATGAAATCTTCCTAAAAGATTTTCACTTTTTTGAACTATTGTTTTAAGGGTAGGAACAACTGAACCATCGTTGGCCATAACGAGAAGTTGCTGCGCTTTATCGCGCCACCATCCATTAGGATGTTCCAGGTGTTTCACTAGTTGTGCCGGACTCTCCTCAAACATTCTGGGTTTTGTTTTATCGCGTGAATTTCCTTCATAAGAAATACGCCAGATACGTCCCAGACCTACTACTTTATCTAGTTGGTATTGTTCAATCTTCGTTCGCAGATAGGTTCCTTTCTGCACCCATTGACCCTCCTGAATTATCCCATGATACATATCCACGACGTACATGGTGCCATCCGGTGCAGTTGCCATGTCAACCGGCCTGAAAAGGGGATCTGTGCTGCGCAGGAATTCTGATTTTTCATCCTGATAAACATTATGCAGTTTAGTAAGCCCTTCTGTAACTACCGGGTTTATCTGACGGACGATCCTCGCCACCGGTTCTCCATAAAAATACTGTCCTATAAGTTCTTTCGGTAATCTGTCTCCCCTATAGATATCATTGCCTGCAGCTCCGGTAACCCTGTTCAGTGACCCATCAGGTTGGCGAACCTCGTCCATTCCTCCTTGCATGTCTGCAATCTTCACAGGCGCTCCCCAGGGAATTTCAAATCCTTCTTCAAATTCATTTTCTACCTCAAAATTCCCATAATGAATAGGAAACTGGAAGTAGGAGGGTACACCACTCCAACCGCCTTGAAACCATAGCTTCCCCTCATTGTCATGAGTAATGCCCCATTGAGCTCTGTTGTATCCGGTTTTTTCCCTGATCACCCCTCGAGGTGTTTCTTTTACCCGAAACGCATTAACCGTACTGTACAACCAATTATCCATTCCCCAGTACATAAAGGCTTGTTGATGCTCCACATTTCCTGACCGTCCAAATTTATCTGTAAAGAATTCCTTTTTATCTGCTATTCCATCCCCATCGGTATCGGTATATTTATAGACATTATCTGCATCCGATTCCATAGTAAGAATACAATCTTTACCATAGGGTAACACAAATCTGGGAAAGATAAGGTTATCCACAAAGGTGGTTCCTGACTCATAGATGCCATCGTTATTTTTATCTTCCCAACGTGATATTCTACTCACCGGTTCCAGGGTTCCGTCTGAATCGGCTGTTAGCATGTAAGTCCGTAATTCCAACACATACATTCGTCCGTTTCCATCAAAGGAAATAGCACCAGGTTGTTCTATCTCTGGTTCTGTCAGAATAGGTTCTATCTTATACCCGGGAGGTAATAGAAAGTGGGTGGCTTCTTCTTCCGGGTATAAAGGCAATACGGGAGATTTTGGTTCCAGATCAGCGCCTTTCCAGTTTTCACTTTCCGGATCTTCATCCTCAGGAATGGTTAATACAGGTAAGGTATCCGACATGGAACTAATTACTCGCTCAATAGGGTGAGGCCCCTCGCTTTTTGGTTTGCAGCCCGTGATAGAAAAGACAATTAGAAATAATAAGAAAAAACTATTGCGGGCCGGAATTTTTAAATCCACCGAGAATTTAATAATCATACTTTAGATTTAGAACAATCTGCGAATACCATACCAGATGAGTGAAAATTAATTATATTCAGCCCAACTTACAAGTGTTTAGTCAAACTTGTCTTAAAAGAATTAAGAAAACTTAGCTTTTTTCAATGTATCGTAACCTCTCTTTTTGGATCCTGATCCTTCTTTTAGTTAGCTGTAAAAATAAAACAGAAGAGGTTGCTTCTAAGGAGATGAAACATCCAAATGTAGTCTTAATTTTTACTGATGATCAGGGTTATCAGGATGTTGGGGTATTCGGAGCAAATGACATCCCAACGCCACACCTGGATCAGATGGCCGGAGAAGGTATAAAATTAAGTAGTTTTTATGCTGCCCAGGCAGTTTGCTCAGCCTCAAGGGCCGGGTTATTAACGGGTTGTTATCCTAATCGTATTGGGATTCACAATGCCTTTATGCCAGATAGTAAAATTGGGCTGCATCCTTCTGAAACCACTATTGCAGAAATGCTTAAAGCAAACGGATATGCCACCGGCATTTTTGGGAAATGGCATTTAGGAGATCATCCGGATTTTTTACCAACCAAACAAGGCTTTGATGAGTATTTTGGAATTCCATATTCTAACGATATGTGGCCTTTTCATCCACAACAGGGTCCTGTTTTTCATTTTGGGCCTTTGCCATTATATGAGAATGAAACCGTGGTAGACACCTTAACCAACCAGTCTCAATTAACCACGCAAATTACAGAGCGAAGCGTAGATTTTATAAACAGGAATAAGGATCGTCCCTTCTTTCTTTATGTACCCCACCCACAACCACATGTACCCTTGTTTGTCTCAGAGAAGTTTAAGGGAAAGTCTGGTAGGGGATTATATGGAGACGTCATTATGGAGATCGATTGGTCTGTAGGGCAGATTTTGAATGCTTTAAAAGTCAATAATCTGGATAAAAATACCATTGTAATTTTTACTTCGGATAATGGTCCCTGGTTATCCTATGGGAATCATGCGGGTAGTGCTTTGCCATTTCGGGAAGGCAAGGGCACGGCATGGGAAGGCGGTCACAGAGAGCCATTTATAATAAGATATCCCAATGGATTAAATGGCGGCCGGAATATTGATACCCCTGTAATGGCCATAGATATCTTACCTACGCTGGCCGAAATAACAGGTTCAGAATTACCTGATACCGTTATTGACGGCAAAAGTGTTTGGAAATTACTTAACGGAGATAGTAAAGAGAGTCCGCAGGAGGCTTATTATTTTTATTACAGGGTGAACGAACTTCACGGTGTCAGATATGGTAAATGGAAACTTTATTTCCCACATAATTACAGAACTATGAAAGGTCAGAAGCCAGGTAAGGATGGGCTTCCCGGCAATTACGTGTATTTAGATTTAAAAGAAATTGAACTTTATGATCTTTCCAGGGACTTCGGTGAAACCACAAATGTAGCCGGTGAATATCCGGAGGTCGTGGAAAAAATAAAACAGCTGGCAGATGCTATGCGAAAAAAATTAGGGGATTCATTGCAGGAAATAGAAGGAACTGAAATTAGACTGGCGGGTACCATTGAATGAGAAAACCATTTAAATTTAAACAATTCACCATTTACCAGGATCGTTGCGCCATGAAGATAGGCACAGATGGTGTTTTATTGGGTGCCTGGACGAACATCTCTAATTCACCCGAATCAATTTTAGATATTGGCTCCGGCACAGGCATTATAGGGTTAATGTTGGCTCAAAGATGTTATGCGGACACCATAGATGCCATTGAAATAGATGAGGATGCTTTTGAACAATGCGTAGAGAACTTCGAAGCTTCACCATGGGCAGACCGGCTTTTTTGTTACCATGCCTCTCTTGATGAATTCCTTGATGAGGTAGATGATAAATATGACCTGATAATTTCTAATCCCCCTTTTTATTCTGAAGAAGTCTCCAGCGGTGATAGTGCCAGAGACCTGGCCAGACAGAATAGCTCCCTCCCTTTTAATCTTCTTTTTAAAGGGGTGTCTGGGTTGCTCTCGGAGAAGGGTATTTTTGCGCTTGTAATTCCTTATAAAGAAGAAAAGAGAGTGCTACAGGAAGCCTTAAAACTTAGACTTTATCCTGCACGGTTACAGCGTGTAAAAGGCCATCCGGATTCTGAAGTTAAGAGAAGCCTTATAGAATTCCATTTTAAAAATACCGAAGTTTTGACAAATGAACTGATTATCGAAAAGTCAAGACACGAGTATACTGAAGATTATATAAATCTGACGAAAGATTTCTATCTGAAGATGTGAGGTTTAGTCTATTCTGTGAATGGGTCGGGTGAGGCAGGTAGGACCACCCCCACCTTTATAACTGATTTCCTGGCCTTTATAAGTAAAAACAGTACATCCCGCCGCGCGCAAAGCATTTTCGGTATCAGGATTTCCGGCTACCATTATGCATTGCCTGGGGGCAATAGCCAGCACATTACAACCCATAGATTCAAATTCATATTCCGGAACCTCTATAAAACTAAATCCACGATGCAGCAATTCATTTCTGAATGAAATTGGCATTAGCGGGGAATAAACGACTGCCAGATCTTTATCTACCGGACTTAGTATGGACATTAAATGAAAGACATCTGTGGCACCTTTATAATGTGGAAGTTCTGCCACGACTACTTCAATTTTATAAGGGGCCAGCAGTTCTTTTAGCTGTGCAATTCCCGATGAATTAGTGCGATACGTATGCCCAACTGCCAAAGTATTTTTGTCTAACCAGGCCACATCACCTCCCTCAAGAGTCCCCGGGTTTTTTATAGTCCCAAGAATTGGAAGTTTATTGGCTTCAAAGTATTTCTTTTGTGTGCCAGGTTCCAAAGCCCTTGATTGTTTGCCCATATTGCATATAATCATTCCATAATCTGTTGCTATACTGGCATCCCTGCAGTAGATAGAATCTATAGCAACCGATTCAGACTTAGGGAAGCAACTTATGTGAGGCACTTCTTTGGCAAGCAAATTTCTAAAGGTCTTATACTCCTCTTTTGCACTGGTCAGATCCGGTTTGGAAAGGTAATTAAGTGCAAACCATTCTTTTTTTAGCTTCTCTTCATTTACAAAAGCTTCCTCAGCGGTTTTGATGAAAACGGATTCCAATTTTTTGTACTCAGATTGACAGGTATATTGCATCGAATTATTATTATGTGGAATCTTTATTTCTCCATTTCACAAATACATAAAAGGGTATTCCGATCATCAACAAAATAAATCCCCAAAACACAGCCTTTTCACCTGCTCCGAAAATTGCCCAAAGAGAGTAAGAAAAAGCCAAACTACCCATACCATATATTCCCAACCATGGTTGTGAGGGCAGCTTTTTCTCTAAAAGGATACTAACATAGGCAGCAGCAGTAAAGAGATACGGAACTAAGGCACTCAAGGTGCCTAGCAAAATTAAAAACCTGAATTGCTCTACCAGGCCTTCGGCATAATTCATTAGCATTACCCCTGAGGCCAAGGCACTGCCGATCAGCATTCCATAAACAGGGACACCTCGTTTGTTTTCCTTTTTAAAAATTCCCGGAAAGAGTTTATCCTTTGCAGTTGCCCTTGGTAATTGACCAACAATTAGGATCCATCCGTTAAGGGCTCCAAAAGCAGCAATAGCTGCTCCACCAGCAACCAACCCACGTCCTAAATACCCGGTCATAATCCCCATGGCATCGGCGAATGGTGCTGGCGATACCGCAAGTTCCTGAAGTGGAACCATCCCCATGACCGCCACAGTTCCCAATATATAAACCAAAGTGGTTATAATTGTTCCCAGCATAGTAGCCCTCGGGATGGTTTTTCCGGGGTCTTTTACGTTATCTGCTGGAATGGTTGCGCTCTCAAATCCCAAAAAAGCATAGAGGGTCATAGTTGAAGTTATAGCTATGGCTTCAAAACTTGATGAATCACTTACATTGAAAGGTATAAAGTTGTCAATATTAAAAAAGAAAAAGCCCCCAACAATAATCATTAGCAAAGGGGTTAGTTTAAGTAGGGTCGTTACTACTTGTATTTTACCTGATTCCCTGACCCCTCTGGAGTTTACCCAGGTGAGTAACCAAATAGCGCCTAGGCCTGTCAAGACCGAAGCCAAAGAATTTTCATCTAATATCGGAAACAACACCGTTAAAGCACTTACAAAAGCAATGGCCATTACGGCCATACCAACCCAAATAGAAATCCAATATCCCCAGGCTACCAAAAATCCGGCGAATTCCCCGAACCCGGCTCTGGTATAAGCATAAGGTCCCCCACTTTTATTGAGGAACAATTTACTGAGCCTACTGAAAACCAATGCCAATACAAGAGTACCCATTGAAGAAGCTAGCCATCCAATAATACTGATTCCTCCGTAGGCTGCAAGGGCCGCAGGCATCAGAAAAACACCTGCACCAATCATATTTCCAATAACTAAAGAAGTACTCATCCATAGCCCAAGTTTTTTTTTATTCCTGCTTTGGTTCATTGGTTTTGGTTGGTTTTGAAAAGAATTATATATTTTTAAATGTACAAATTAAATAACTCGTGACGGAAAAATTGAAAATCGACCCGGATATAAAAAAGGCAGAAACCTTACCCGCCTCTTTTTATCGAAATCCCGTTTTTTTTGAGGCCGTTAGAGAACGCATTTTTTACAGGTCATGGCAATGGATTGGACATGTAGGATTAGTGGATTCCGGACAGAACGTATATCCATTTATTTTGCTTGATAGGTTTTTAACTGAACCCATGCTTTTAACCCGGGATAAGGAAGACAGGATTTCCTGCCTTACGAACGTTTGCACACATCGCGGGAACTTAGTCGTTGAAAGTACAAAGACGACTAAAAAACTGATTTGTGGTTACCATGGACGAAGCTTCGATCTGCATGGCAAAATGGAGCATATGCCAGAATTTGAAGACGTGGAGAATTTCCCAAGACCATGTGACAACCTCAATAAATTTCCATTAGGGCATTGGGGTCCTTTTTTATTTGTTGGACTCAATCCTGCCTTTGAGATACAGGAAGTTTTGGACGCCATGAATGAAAGAGTTGGGTTTTTACCATTACAAGAGCTTATATTGGATAAAAAACGGGGTAAAGACTATTTTATTGATGCAAATTGGGCACTTTATTGTGATAATTATTTAGAGGGTTTTCATATCCCTTTTGTTCATGAGGATCTGAATGCAGTTTTAGATTACGGAAACTATGATACACTTCTGTATGACCATATGAATTTACAGATAGGCTATGCTAAAGGCACCGAGGAGGTCTTTGATCTTCCTGAAAATCATCCGGATTATGGAAAGAAAATAGCAGCATATTATTATTGGGTATTTCCGAATATGATGTTCAATTTTTATCCCTGGGGTGTTTCCGTAAATTTGATCCAACCCCTTGAAATGAATAAAACTAAAGTATCCTTTTACAGTTATGTTTATGACGCTTCCAAATTGGATAAAGGGGCTGGTTCGCAATTAGATAAGGTAGAAATGGAAGATGAAGATGTGGTTGAAGGCGTTCAGAAGGGTATACGTTCCCGTTTTTATAAGGCGGGCAGATTTTCACCATCACGTGAAAAAGGGGTGCATCATTTTCACCGGCTTTTGGCGGAATTTATTAATTCATAAATCTTCATTTCAGAGCTATTTTCTGTTATAAAATGTCCTTTCTCTTGATTGGTTTGTTATATTCCTTTAACTACCTTTGACAAAAATTTTACGAATGAGGCCAGACTTATTTGAAGCACCAGACTACTATAACCTTGATGAACTTTTAAGTGAAGAACACAAATTAGTGCGAGATGCAGCCCGTCAGTGGGTAAAGCGTGATGTCACTCCGATAATTGAGGAATTTGCACAAAAAGCGGAATTTCCTCAGCAAATTATAGGCGGACTAGCAGAAATTGGAGCCTTTGGACCTTATATTCCTGTAGAGTATGGTGGAGCCGGCCTTGACCAAATTAGTTACGGACTTATTATGCAAGAAATTGAACGTGGAGACAGTGGGGTTCGTTCTACAGCTTCGGTTCAATCTTCCTTGGTGATGTACCCAATATTTGCATATGGAACAGAGGAGCAAAGGAAGAAATACTTACCTAAATTGGCTACTGGAGAATATATGGGTTGTTTCGGTCTTACTGAACCAGATCATGGATCTAACCCTAGTGGAATGGTAACCAATTTTAAAGATAAAGGAGATCATTTTTTATTAAACGGAGCCAAGCTTTGGATCTCAAATTCCCCATTCGCTGATATTGGTGTTGTTTGGGCTAAAAATGAAGAAGGAAGAATTCATGGATTAATTGTGGAAAGGGGAATGGAAGGTTTTTCCACTCCTGAAACCCATAATAAATGGTCCCTGAGGGCTTCCGCTACCGGTGAATTAATATTTGATAATGTTAGAGTTCCTAAAGAAAACCTGTTACCCGGCAAAAATGGGTTGGGAGCTCCTTTAGGTTGTTTAGACTCTGCACGATACGGTATTGCCTGGGGTGCTATTGGAGCCGCCATGGATTGCTACGATACGGCGCTTCGCTATGCCAAGGAGCGAATCCAATTTGGAAAACCCATCGCAGCAACTCAATTACAACAAAAGAAATTAGCGGAAATGATTACCGAAATAACCAAGGCTCAACTCCTGGCATTTCGCCTGGGGCAATTAAAAAATGAAGGAAGAGCTACTACAGCACAAATTTCTATGGCTAAGCGGAACAATGTTGAAATGGCTATTAAAATAGCCCGGGAAGCCAGGCAGGTTCTGGGGGGCATGGGAATAACAGGAGAATATAGTATCATGCGTCATATGATGAACCTTGAAAGTGTAATCACATATGAGGGTACACACGATATTCACTTACTAATTACAGGTGCCGATATTACCGGCCACAACGCTTTTAAGTAACCCCTGTGCTTTAAAATTTCTTAATTATTACTTCCTGCATGTAGTCCATATGCTCTGCAGCTTTTTTAGTAAAGGCAAAGAGATTATGACACCTATCCAGATTCTGGGTTTCATATGTCACTTTATAGTAGATATTCCCATTTAAATAATCTGTTAATGCCCTGATACCATGCATAAAAGGCATTAATTTAACACCAAAAGACAAATGCTGAATTTCTGCTTTAGTGAGGAAATCTGAGTTCTCGCTCAGACCGTCAACAAAAGCTTCAAAGAGCCCTTTGTTAAAAGTTATTTTACTGAGATTTTTTTCGTCTTCGTTCACGTTATTTACTATAGTACGCACGGCATCACCAAAATCGTAATGAAAATATCCTTTCATTACGGTATCAAGATCGATAAGGCATAGTGCTCTTTTATCCTGCTTATGAAAAAGAATATTATTTAGTTTGGTATCATTATGACAAATTCTGAGGGGTAAATTCCCAGGGTCATAAAAACGTAGTTCTTCAAGGGTCAATTTGGCAAAAAGAATCGCTTTTTCAGCCTCTTTTAATTTGTCTGCCGTAGCGCTGCTTGTAGCTTCTGCAAACTGCCGGGCCCTCAGGTTAAGATCGTGAAACCCGGGGATGGAATCTTTAAACATATCAAGAGGTGCCTCTTGCAACAGGGAATGGAATTTACCAATAATTTTTCCTGCTTCTAATGCGATTCCTTCATCCTGCGTGGTATTAAAAGCAATACTATCAGGAACCATTGTCAGCATTCGCCAGCAGTCACTTTTATTGATTTTCAAATAAGGCTTGCCATCAATGGTGCTTATCAGGGAAATTAGGTAGTAGTTTTCATCATTTAAATACGGAAGTGCGTGGTGAATGTTCTGCATTAATACATCAATATTGCTAAAGACTTGTGCATTAAGCCTTTGCAATATATAGCAAGGTCCATCATCTTGCATGAGAGCGTATGTGTCATTGATATACCCTTGACTTATAGGACGTATTTTATAGTCCTTTCTCTCAATGGAAAAATAAGGCAAAACAGCGATGGGGCCATTGCTATCCATTAATATTTAGTCTATGCAGATTCAACCGGCCATAGTGGCGTTCTGTATTCTCCAATATTTGTCATGTCCTGCAATTCCTTCATAGCTTTTTCCTTATCATCGGCATAGGTTATTCCAAACCATTTGCTATCTGAAGGTATTACCGAAACACTTACTTCATTTTGTTCTAACATTTTCTGAATAACAAAAGGAATATATACTTCACCACTGGCAATGTTTTCCTCATTCTCCAGAAATATTCGCAAATCATGTTCAATATGGTCGAAAATAGAAGGATTGCAAACCCAAAAATTCATACTAACCAATTCTTCACCACTAAAGTGAAGTCCCGAATCTGTATCAGTGAGTCCTCCGTTGACTTTTTGAATTTTTGTACGTTCCACTACTGAATGCAATTTATTTCCATCTCTTTTGCAAACTCCTCTGGAAACGGAACCATATTCTGAAAGGGTATCTTCAAGGGTATAAGCCACCAAAGCATATGCATCTTTGTTTCCGCTGCTTTTGATGAAATTGGAAGCATTTTTATATGCCCCCTTTCCGTAGTAGTCGTCTGCATTTATAATTGCAAAGGAATTTTGAATGACATGTCTTGCAGTCCAAACGGCATGCGCAGTACCCCAGGGTTTACTCCTTTCTCCATTAAACCCAGTACCGTCAGGCAGGTCTGTAAGCTCCTGTGAAAGGACATCGAGCTCTATATGCTTGGGTAATTTTGGAGACAAGTAATTTTTTAAAAATTCAACATTATCCTTTTGAGTAATTACAACGATATGATTAAAACCATTTTCTAAAGCGTCGGAAATACTGAATTCCATAAGAAATTCATCTTTGGGCCCCAGGCCGTCAAATTGTTTAAGTTTTCCATATCGGCTGCCTCTTCCGGCTGCCATAAGTAAAAGAGTCATAGTTCTGCTATTATGGCCGCAAAAATAAGTTTTTATACGGGAAATCGTTAGCCAATTACGATTTTACCTAAATTTAAAACTGATTTATGTCATATTATATTGAACATAAATCGAATAGATTTGTTAAAACACTTTTTCAGATGAGTAACTTAGTACGCAAATACAATATCCCCGGTCCGCGTTATACCAGTTATCCTACAGTTCCCTATTGGAATATGGATACATTTTCCGGTAAGGCCTGGAAAGCTACTGTGAAGAAAACTTTTAAGGAAAGTAATGCCACCGAGGGTATTAGCCTTTATATTCATTTGCCATTTTGTGAACAAATGTGCACGTTTTGCGGATGTCATAAGCGTATTACAAAAAGGCATGAGGTAGAAAAACCTTATATAAATACCTTATTAAAGGAGTGGAGTTTGTATTGCGAACTTTTTGATGCCAAACCCAAAATAAAGGAATTACATTTGGGAGGAGGTACCCCGACTTTCTTTTCTCCTGACCACCTTAAAATATTGATTAATGGAATATTTCGGTTTGCGGAAAGAGCCGAAAACTATGAATTTAGTTTTGAAGGCCACCCCAACAACACCACCAAGACTCATTTACAGGTGTTATTTGATCTGGGGTTTAGAAGGGTGAGTTATGGTGTGCAAGATTATAATATTACAGTACAAAAAGCAATTCACCGTATTCAACCTTTTGAAAAGGTAAGAGATGTTACGGAATGGTCCCGTGAAATTGGATTTACATCTGTAGGCCACGATCTAATTTTTGGACTCCCACATCAAACTTTGGAACATGTTAAGGATACAATTTTAAAAACCAAATTATTAATGCCCGATCGATTGGCATTTTATAGTTATGCTCATGTGCCCTGGCTTAAGGGAAACGGTCAAAGAGGATATAACGATATAGATTTGCCCACCGCTGAAGAAAAGCGCAACCAGTATGAGAATGGAAAAGCTTTATTAGCTGAGGTAGGTTACCACGAAATTGGAATGGATCATTTTGCGCTGGAAAGCGATTCTTTATACGCTGCAATGGATTCTGGAAAACTTCATAGAAATTTTATGGGTTATACTGCCTCCAAAACGCAATTGATGATTGGACTTGGAGTTTCCAGTATTGGTGATAGCTGGTATAGCTTTGCACAAAATGTTAAAAGCATTGAGGAATATGAACACCTGGTAGGCAATAATATTATACCTATTTATAGAGGACATATTTTAACCGATGAAGATCAATTTATTAGAAGACAAATATTAAATTTAATGTGTAGCTTTGAGACAAGCTGGGATCTGGAAAGTGGAAACATCGAACTTTTAGAGCAGATCTTGGCCAGGCTAAGGGAAATGGAAAAAGACGAATTAATTGAAATTAGCGTTAATAGAATTAAAGTTACTGAAAAGGGAAGACCTTTTATAAGAAACATATGTATGGCATTTGATTTGTTATTACATAGGAAAGCGCCTGAAACCAGGCTGTTTTCCATGACTATTTAATAGTGTTTTATTCACCTTAAAAACTAAGATCATGAAAACAATCATAGTACCTATTGACTTCTCCGAGCAATCTGAATATGCCTTAAAAGCTGCAGCCTCCCTATCTAAAAAACACGGAGCAGAGATTATTGCACTTCATATGCTGGAATTAAATGAGGCAATGATTTCATCTTCAGAAGGGTTTCATCCTGAACAAACCGTGTTTCTTATTAAAATGGCTGAGAAACGAATTTCTGAGTTTTTAAACAAACCTTACTTGAAGGATGTAAAAAAGGTGACTCCTATTATAAAACATTTTAAAGTATTTAGTGAAGTAAATGATGTTGCCGAAAAACATGGGGCCGATATGATTATTATGGGCTCTCATGGCAGCGATGGGCTTAAAGAAATATTTGTCGGTTCTAATGCCGAAAAAGTAGTAAGAAATTCTGAAATCCCGGTTCTGGTGATTAAAGATGAAATGGAAGATTTCAAGGCTGAAAATTTTGTATTCGCCTGTGCATTTAAAGAAGAAAGCCTTGTTTCCTTTCAAAAAGCCAAGGAATTTGCAGATAAATTATCGGCAAAACTACATTTGGTCTATATAAATACTCCGGGAGACAATTTTCTAAGTACTCAGGATGCTTACGAAAAAGTAAACAAGTATTTACAAAAAGCAGGTGCCGGCAAGGAAGTGAATATTTATAATGATTATAGTGTAGAGAAAGGTGTTTTAAATTTTAGTGAAAGTATCCATGCCGATGTAATCGGAATCCCCACTCATGGCAGAAAGGGGCTTTCACATTTCTTTATGGGTAGTATTGGAGAGGATATTACCAATCATTCCAAAATTCCTGTAATCACATTCAAATTATAGTTTTAGGTTAAATAATTAATTGAAAAGTAAGGGGGAATCAAAAAAAGATTCTCCCTTATTTATTTGCAACGCGATTTGAATTAAATAAAATAAGGGCTTGGGGCAGACTACGGAGCTAAGCGCTTTGCTATTGGTCATTGAGCATCGGAAACAGCTTTCTTAATTCCTCATCTGTAGGTTGTTTTCCATATTCACAAATTTCAAAACTCTCTACGTGCTTTACTTCAGAAGCTTTATCGCCATACCATTTTATTAGGGTCGTCAGCGCAGTTTTATTGGGTGCAGATGGACGCCAGTTAGCGAGCATTTCCAAACGTTCTTTTTCTCCTTTCGGAACCTTATCCAGATTTCCTGAAGTCCATGGAAGCCATTCGAAGAATTGCGATTCATGTGCGGCCATGGCATAAATCTTTTGATCAAAAACAGAATCAATATTTATGACAATGTCAGGGTTAAATGGATTTGGGCGTTCAAAGCCATCTTCAGAATATAAAAAAACTGGATTTTTCTTTAAAGGAGGAGTATTTGCAGCAACATTTGGTACGATAACCATATATGCGGCATCCTGAATTAATATACCCGTATATCGGTGATCAGGGTGGTAATCATTTGGTCTGGGAGCTATTACCACATCTGCATTCCATTTTCTGATCTCACGGATGACCTTTAATCTGTTTTCCAGCGTAGGCATAAGTTCTCCATCGTGATTATCCAAAACTGTATATTCCACCCCAAATCGCTTCCCTGCTTCTTTTGCTTCGGCAATCCTGATTTTTGCCAAGGCTCCGCCTCCTTTGTTGTAGTGCCCGGCATCGCCATTAGTAAGGGAAACAAATTTTACCTTGTGCCCCATCCTTGCTAGAAGGATAGCTGTTCCGCCAGCATCTATATCGCAATCATCGGGGTGTGCACCAAAAACAATTACATTTACTGGATTAGATTGGGAATTACCAAAATGTACAGTGAAAACAATAAAAAAGCAGAGTATAAGATTTTTCATAATACGCTGATTAGGTTAATTTCATATCAATAGGATCCCAGTTAACAGGCTTATTCTTATAATAACTTTCATTTGCCAGTAAAGCTGCTCCTGCTGCCCTAAGGCCGAAATTAGGGTCCTGAATTATTGTGTTCTTGCCACGGATCGCCTGGAAGAAATTATAAAAATGGTCATAGTGACCTCCTTTGTAATCGTCTGGTGCTTCCCAAAGTGTTTCCCCGATATTTAATGCAGATTCTCTGCTTTCAAGATTTTTGGAAGCGTACTCTTTCTTGATTTTCGCTTGAGTTGCTTCCGTATAAGCAACCATGGAATAATTACCAGGGGTCATTCCCAATTCGGAACGCAGGAGTTTTACAGAATTGTAGCCAACCTCCATTACTCCTTCTGTTCCTACCAGCTTGAAACCTCCTCCTCCACCAGATCCGGCAATGAAATTTACCCTGAATGAGGCGTTAAAGGCAGCATGTGTTTCAGATTCCGGATAATCATAAAATGTTAAGGTAACATCGGGCACATCACGCCCGTCTTTCCAATAGCGTAAGCCACCTGTTGAAAGTGCTCTGGAGGGACCTTTGGAGCTGATAATATAATTTAATGTTGAAAATGCATGAACGAAAAGATCTCCGGCAACCCCGGTTCCGTAATCCCTGTAATTTCGCCATCTGAAAAAGCGTTTTTTATCAAAGGGGACTTGTGGAGCAGTGCCCAGGAAGGTATCAAAATCTACCGTATTTGGATCAGCATCAGGAGGAATAGGATATTGCCAGGCCCCTTCCGAAGAATAGCGGTCGTTATACATATCCAGAAGCACCAGGTCACCAATTGCACCATCCTCATAGAGTAGCCGTGCTTTTTCATTACCTAGAGAAGACATCCCCTGGCTTCCTATCTGGCATAACATCCCGGTATCTTTTTGAGCCTTAATTATTTCATGGCCTTCTGTAAAATTCTGCACCATAGGCTTTTCACAGTAGACAGCCTTGCCAGCTATCATAGCATCAATAGTAATTTTTTTATGCCAATGATCAGGGACCGCAACAATAACGGCATCAATGTCGCTGCGGCTAAGGATCTCTCTGTAGTCTCTGGTAACAGCTATATCCTCTCCCCATAATTCTTTAGCCCTGTCTAACCTGCCCAGGTAAAGATCACAGGCCGCTACAAGTTTTACACCTTGCACTTTTAAAGCAGCAGTAGTGTCGTATATTCCTTGTATACCGGATCCAATTAATGCCAGATTTATCTGATCATTTATAGCATAGGTATTTTCTTCATAGGTTCTGTTAAGTAATAGTTTTTGATTATAAGAGGAAGCTAAAATTTGTGGTGCTGTGGAAATTGCAGCTGCGCCCAAACCAGCACGTTTTAAAAATAATCTTCTTGATTGATTCTTTTTCATAATGGAGTACTAAAGTTGATACTTTCTTGTTAAAGTAGTTTAAATTACGCTTTTTTAATAAGTACTCCAAGAAGTGGATTAAATAGGTAAAAAAGCCTTGTTCAGCTCTAAATCCTCGGCCAGATCTTCTATTGTCTTACTTTCCAGTAATGAAATTATTTGTGATCTTGAGGGGCTAATTAAGGCATGTAGTGGGCAGGGCTTGTATTTATTACAATCTTCCAAACTCAGGACACAGGATTCAAATCTTTTTTTACCGTCAATAACATCTATAATTTTTATTATAGGTTCATTTTTCTTTGCTTCATCAATATAAAACCCTCCTTTAGGACCTTTGGCGGAAGAGATGATTTTACGTTTGGCAAGCACTTGCAAGAGTTTGGCAATATAGGCTTTGGGCACATTTATTCTTTCACTGATATCTTTCACCATCATTTTATTATTCTCATCGGAATGTAATGCCAGAAACAATACAGCCTTGAGAGCGTATTTCGAAGAGTTTGAAAGCATATTTCGAATATTAAATTCAACCACAAGAATAAAAAGATATTTTTATCTTAAATATGATTAATATCATGTTTTTTCAATACTTTCACTCTTATTTTTGACCATTAATTAACAAAAACAATCGAATGAAACAACTAATTAGGACTACCGTATTCCTGCTCACTCTAATATTGATGAGTTGTGGCGGAAAAGAAGAAAAGAAAAAAGACGGTTTTAGTGTCACCAGACAAAAGTCAGAAACAGAGAAACCCGCAACCACTCCTGATACTGAAGTGACAAAAGCATCAGAGCGTATAGATCTAACTAACAAGGGTTTAGGGCCTGTGACTTCAATCACCTTAAATCCGGAAATTGATCAGGCAATGGCGACAACAGGAAAAGAAGTGTACGACCAAATGTGTCTGGCATGCCATAGAATAGGCAAAAAATTCATTGGTCCTGCCCCTAACGGTATCCTGGAGAGACGTACACCGGAATGGGTTATGAACATGATTCTTAATCCGGAACAGATGGTAAAAGAAGACCCATTGGCTAAAGATTTGTTGGTAGAGTTCAACGGTTCACCAATGGCGAATCAAGGTCTTACTGAAGAACAAGCAAGGGCGGTGCTGGAGTATTTTAGAACTTTATAATAAACAATCATATGAAAACAATAACTAAATTAAGATTACTTGTGGGTTCATGTTTTATGCTGATTTTATTTGTCGGTTGTAAAAATGAAGCTAAAACAGAAGGAACAACTTCTTCAACAACACCAACAACTGAAGAAGATAAAGAACGTGGCCAGGCCTTTATTGAAGATGACGGATCAACGCCCAATGTACTACAGATTGCTATTGGTTCTCCGGATCATACAACGCTGGTTGCGGCCGTACAAGCTGCGGACCTTGAAAATGTTTTGGTAAACGCTGGTCCGTTAATGGTATTTGCACCTACTAATGAAGCCTTTGCTGCACTACCTGAAGGAACGGTTGACAACTTGTTAAAGCCGGAAAATAAAGATGCGTTGGCCAATATCTTAAAATATCATGTAACCCCTGGAAATTATTCCAAAGAGTTTTTAAAGAAATTTAAAAAATTAGGGCAGGCCAATGATCAGGATGTAATGATAGTTGTTGAAGGGGATGATGTTTTTGTTGGAGGAGCCAAAATAATAGGTAGTGTCAAAGGAGGGAATGGGATTGTCCACGTGGTAGACAAGGTAATTTTGCCGCCGGAAGAATAAAAAACATTAATCAATAAAAACTAAAAATAAAATAATGAAAAATTTAAGCTATTTAATTTGTGTCCTCTTTGGGTTAGGAATTACCTTAAGCAGCTGCAACAACCAATCTCAGAAATCAAATGGGGCTTTATCATCAAGCGCTGCCGAAAAAGTGTATGTAGCTCCTGGTGAACAAGACGAATTCTACGCTTTCCTTTCTGGAGGTTATAGCGGAAACCTTACTGTATACGGACTGCCCTCAGGGCGAATGTTCAAGGAAATCCCCGTATTCTCACAATTCCCGACCTCGGGATATGGTTATTCGGAAGAAACCAAACCGATGTTGAACACTTCTTTTGGATTCGTTCCTTGGGATGATTTACATCACCCTGATATTTCGCAAACTAATGGTGAATTAGATGGCAGATGGGTTTTTGTGAATGGCAACAATACTCCCCGTATAGCAAGAGTAAGTTTGAGTACTTTTGAGACCGAAGAGATTATCGAGGTTCCGAACAGTGCAGGTAACCACAGTTCGTCATTCATTACAGAAAACACGGAGTATGTAGTAGCCGGGACTAGATTTTCAGTACCTGTACCTCAGCGCGATATGGCCATTAATGAGTACAAGGGAAATTTCAAAGGCGCTTTGTCTTTTATTAGTGTAGCTCCAGACAATGGGCGATTAAATCTGGAATTCCAGATATTGATGCCAGGTTTCAATTATGACCTTTCGCATCCCGGTCGTGGAAAATCTCATGGATGGTTCTTCTTTTCAACGTATAACACCGAAGAGGCCAATTCTTTATTAGAAGTTATGGCTTCGCAAAATGATAAGGATTTTATCGCTGCTGTAAACTGGAAGAAAATAGAGGAGTATGTTAAAAATGGTGGCGGGACTAAAATGCCTGCTAACTATGCGCACAATGTCTATGACGAGGAAAGCCATACAGGAACTTCTACCATGATAAAAGAGGTAGTTACGGTAGATCCAACCAAAGTGCCTGGAGCTTTGTACTTCCTGCCCACACCTAAATCACCACACGGCTGTGATGTAGATCCAACAGGGCAATATATTATTGGTAGCGGAAAACTGTCTGCAGACATTACGGTACATTCGTTTGATAAAATGTTGGCCGCAATCGAAGGAGAAAAATTTGATGGAGAGGCTTATGGTATTCCTATTCTCAAATTTGAGGAGGTCTTAGCAGGTACTGTAAAAAGTGGAGGTTTAGGCCCACTTCATACCGAATTCGATGGTAAGGGGAATGCTTATACTACCTTCTTTATTTCTTCGGAAGTTGTTAAATGGAAAGTGGGAACCTGGGAGGTTGTCGATAGAAAACCGACTTACTATTCCGTAGGACATTTGATGATTCCGGGTGGAAATTCAAGAAAGCCTTTCGGGAAGTATGTTGTTGCTATGAACAAGATTACCAAAGACCGGTATCTTCCTACTGGTCCTGAAATGGAGCACTCTGCTCAGATTTATGATATTTCAGGGGAAAAAATGGAATTGATTTATGATTTCCCAACCCACGGTGAACCGCATTATGCTGCTGGTTGCCCTGCCGAGTTGTTAGCAACAAATTCGAAAAAGATCTATCGATTGGATGAAAATAAGCATAAATATGCCACTATCGGTGTTGATGATGCACGTGTAGAGCGCAATGGGAATGAAGTACATGTTTATATGTCTACCATCCGAAGTCATTTTACACCTGACAATATTGAGGGTGTCAAAGTAGGGGATAAGGTTTATTTCCATATCACAAACCACGAGCAAGATTTTGACGTACCACATGGTTTCTCCATTATTGGTCAGGGGACTTCCGAAATTTTAGTAATGCCGGGGCAAACCAAGACTTCTTTATGGGAACCTAAAAAGGTTGGGGTATGGCCATTCTATTGTACTGATTTTTGTTCTGCCTTACACCAGGAAATGCAAGGTTATGTTAGAGTATCTCCTGCTAATTCAAATATTGACCTTTCTTGGTCTTTAGGCGAATAAAAGTACTTAGGTAGAATAATTAATTTACAAATAAAAGCGGGCTGTGTCTTGGACCTGCCCGCTTTATTCTCAAATTAAAGTATCCTTTCAAAATAATGTTTGATTTATAAACGATCAAAAAGTAGAAATGATGAAAAAAGCAAGTATCTTAATGATCATTGGTCCTTTGTTTCTTTTGGGATTGTATTTTTTCCCACTCTGGAACATAATGCTGGGCGCACCTCAATATCCGGAACCTTTGGGAATGAACATTTATATTGATGGTATTAAGGGAGTCAGCGAATTTGATATTCAGAACATTGATGGTCTTAATCATTATATTGGGATGCGTACACTACCAAAACCTGAGGATATGTGGGAGTTTAGTACCTTTCCATGGGTCATTGGAGGAATGGTGGCCTTAGGTGTATTGATAGGCCTGCTGGGATTTTTTGAAAAAGTTAGCTATAAATGGTTTATGGGATGGTTCGTACTCATGAGTATCTTAGGATTACTGGGTATGTATGATTTTAATGAATGGATGGTAGATTACGGCACCAATTTAGATCCTAATGCTATAATGAAACTCACCAATGCAGATGGCACTCCTGTGAGCTACAAACCACCACTTTTTGGGCATGTAAAAATGCTTAATTTTGACGTAACCTCTTTGCCATCAACAGGTGCGTGGTTCATGTTTGTGGGTATGATACTGACTGTAATGGCATTTTTTGTGGGTAAAAAAGCATGGAAACCTAAAAGCAAGGCCAGTGCGGTAAGACCTATTAAAGTAAAAACAAATGATAAGTAGATTCATTTTAGTAACTATTGCACTTTTGTCATTTGTATCGTGCGAGGTTAATCCAAAACCGATTAATTATGGTTCTGATGGATGTCATTTTTGTTCGATGATCATTGTTGATAAACAACATGCTGCTCAAATAGTAACTAAAAAAGGTAAGGCATTTAAATTTGACGCGGTGGAGTGTATGGTGAATCATTTAAAGGACGTAGATGTGACATCTATTGAACTTTTTATGGTTAATGATTACCAAGCCCCGGGCGAGTTAATCGATGCCAGAAAAGCTACTTTTTTAATAAGCAAGGAAATTCCTAGTCCTATGGGCGAATACCTGACAGCATTTCAGTCCAGAGTTGAAGCTGAGAATGTTGAAGCCGAAAATAATGGGAAATTGTACTCTTGGAACGAGTTGTTGACAAGATTTAAAGTGCAATAATAAGATTCAATTTAATGGTTAATGGTATTCGGTCAACTTATGTCCGGTAAATTCTGTTAACCATTATTTTTTAAATAAAATTTTAAATAATGTACAATATAAGCAGTCAAATAACAGATCAGCGATTCGATAATTTACAAATCCAAAAAATAGTAAAGACTAATGCTTTGGAGATTCTCAGTATTAGTTTAGAAAAAGGGGCAACCTTTCCTGAACACACGTCTCCCTCAGATGCACAATTGATTGTATTGGAAGGGGCTGTGATTTTTAATATAAATCAGGAAGAGTACGTTCTTTTGAAACATCAACTTTTTTGCTTTCCTAAAGAAACACCACATTGGGTAAAAGCCAATGAAAATTCTAAATTTTTAATCATAAGATAAAAAGTAATATGAAACATACTTTATGTTTTTCTATATTATTTCTATGCCTAATTTTGACTAAGGTATCTATTGCACAATCTCATGAGCAATGTATTCATTGCAGTATGGCTGTCAAAAATCTACAGTTCAAAGCACAGGCACAAACCCAGTCAGGAAAGTTAATTTGGTTCGATGCTATAGAATGTTTGGTAAATTATTTAAAATCCAAAAATGAAAATGTCTTTCAAAAAATTCAGGTAACCGATTATAATAGTGGGAAGGTTATTCATGCGGCTAATGCATATTATCTTAAGTCTAAAGCTATTCCAAGCCCCATGGGTGCTAACCTTTCTGCCTATATGCTTCAATCAGAAGCAATAAGTGTGCAAAAAGAAAAGGGAGGAGATGTATATAACTGGGAAACCTTAAAAGAAAGATTTATTGATTTAGTACATGGTGCACTAGGTTTTAATTTTTTGCTTGCAGGAAGTAAGCTAATTTTAGGAGCTGAAATTGGAATACCTTTGTATCAGAATTACAATGGCATCTTTATGAATGAAAAATTTGGATTTAACGGATCTGCAAAATATAATGTATTTTAGGGGCTTCTTATGATGAGATACGGAGCTTTTATATTTTTTTTATTTAGTATATTTTCTGGCTTCGCTCAAGTGCCAAAGACAATAGAAATCTGCCCATCTTGTAAAGTTAAAACTATAAAGGATGGGATTTCTAATGCTTCGGAATTTGACACACTTCTCATTAAAAAAGGCATCTACAAAGAGTTCAATATCCTTGTCGACAAACCCTTAACCTTGAAGGGTGAAAACTACCCGGTAATCGATGGCGAAGACCGTGGGGAAATCATTCGCATTGTTTCTGATAATGTGACAATTGATGGACTATACATTATTAACGTCGGTACCAGTTACACCACTGATTATGCGGCCATAAGGGTCGTCAAAAGTGAAAACTACCTGATACAGAATGTAGTATTGGAAAAACTGTTTTTCGGTATATATCTTGAAAGATCGAACAATGGTAAAGTGTATCACAACAAGATTATCGGCGATGCTGTGGATGAATATAATTCTGGCAATGGTATTCAATTATGGTATTCCCACAATGTTCAGGTAGACCGAAATATCGTGCAAGGGGTACGTGATGGTATTTACCTGGAGTTTTCTGATAACATTACCATCAATAACAACGTGAGCGCAAATAATCTTAGGTATGGCCTTCATTTTATGTTTTCGAATGATGATGTGTACACAAATAATACTTTTGAGAACAATGGCGCTGGTGTGGCCGTTATGTTTTCCAAACGTATCAAAATGGTAGGCAATATATTCAGAAAGAATTGGGGTACGGCCGCATTTGGTATGTTGCTCAAGGAAATCAATGATGCTGAAATTATTGGCAATACCTTTCAGGAAAACACTATCGGCATCAATATCGAAGGCTCAAATCGCATAGAATATAAAAACAATAACTTTATTAGCAACGGGTGGGCCGTGAAAGTATTGGGTGCCTGTTATACCAATTCATTTGTCAATAATAATTTCCTTTACAACTCTTTTGATATTTCGTATAACAGTAAATTGAACGACAATGTTTTTGAGAAAAATTATTGGAGCGATTACACGGGATATGATTTGGATAAAGACGGAATAGGAGATGTGCCCTATCGACCTGTGAAATTGTTCTCATACGTTGTGAACCGAACACCCGAAACGATAATACTATTGCGCAGTATGTTTATGGATATAATTGATTTTTCCGAAAAAGTGTCACCCGTTTTTACACCGGATAACTTATTGGATGCAATGCCGTTAATGAAAAAATCAGAATGATACAGATAGAAAATCTACATAAAAAATTTGGAAGAAACCAGGTACTATTCAATTTGGATTTAGATATTCATAGTGGTGGAATATTTGCCGTACTGGGTCCCAATGGATCTGGTAAAACCACATTAATCAAATGTATTTTAGGAATGGTAATTCCTTCATCAGGCGAAATTGACGTACAGGACAACACAATCAAAAAGAATTGGAAATACAGGCAGGATATAAATTACCTCCCTCAAATAGCGAACTTTCCGGGCAACCTCAAAGTGAAAGAACTAATTAGGATGATCAAAGACCTTCGGCAAAAGGAAAGTAAGGAAGAAGTGTTGGTAAAGCTTTTTGGTTTAGAACCTTTTTTGGATAAAAAATTAGGAACACTTTCTGGCGGTACTAAACAAAAGGTGAACATAGTATTGACCTTCATGTTCGATAGTTCCTTGATTATTCTTGATGAACCTACTACAGGATTGGATCCAGCCTCACTGATAAAGTTAAAGGAATTGATACTTCAAGAAAAAAACAAGGGCAAGACCATATTGATCACTACCCATATCATGCAGTTCGTTGAAGAAATGGCCGATGAGATTGTATATCTTTTAGAAGGCAACATTTTTTTCAAAGGTAGTGTTGAACAATTGATGACCAGGACCAAACAAACAGATTTTGAACATGCCATAGCGGCCATAACAATACAGACAGCTGATGCTTAAGATTTTAAAATATAGCTTTTACGATTTAATGCGAAGCAGATGGAGTTATGTGTACTTTCTATTCTATTTGGCATTGGGCTTTGTACTTTTATTTCTGAACAATGACCTTTCAAAAGCTGTAATTACTTTAATGAACGTTATCATTGTTCTTGTTCCGCTTATAAGTACCATCTTCGGGGTCATGTATTTTTATAATTCGAAAGAATTCACTGAACTATTACTGGCCCAACCTTTAAAAAGGAATTCCATATTCCTTGGGCAATATCTGGGTGTGGCTGGCTCGTTAACGATGAGCCTGGTATTAGGATTGGGAATACCTTTTATTCTTTATGGTTTGTTTAGGAGTGATGCAATATGGGATTTTTCCTTATTATTGATAACAGGGGGATTTCTTACCCTAATTTTTACTGCTTTGGCTTTCAATATTTCACTATCGAATGAAAACAAGATCAAAGGTTTTGGGTATGCCGTGTTGTTGTGGCTCTTTTTAGCAGTAATCTATGACGGCTTGTTTTTAATGTCATTGATCCTCTTTGAAGAATATCCCTTAGATTCTTTTTCCTTGGCAGCAACTATGTTCAACCCAATTGACCTTTCCAGAACCTTGATCCTTTTAAAATTGGATATTTCAGCACTTTTAGGCTATACTGGCGCAATATTTAAGCAGTTCTTTGGTACGGATAAGGGCTTGATCGTTTCTATATTGACGCTGATCCTTTGGACCGTTTTGCCCATTTGGCTATTGTCTTACAAAGCAAAAAGGAAGGATTTTTAATTTGAAAAGGGCATTATAAAATCTTGATAAGTACCCCGGGATGGATGTTTCTTTGTCATCAAGACCGTTTTATCCTCAAACGAATAAACAATCCTGAGGATGTCTTCTTGCCGTTTTAAAAACGGGTTGGTTTTGCCCCAGGCAACTATTACGATATCGGAATCTTCTATGGCCTGTCTTATAAAACTGTCATTCTCTTTCCCGATTTTAGATGAAGCTCCTTTAAAATCTTTAGTTTGTATATAAGCAAACTGATTAACTACTTTAATAGTTTTTATGTTTTCAAATAACTCAATTTCTTTTTCAAAAATGAGTTTTTCAAGAAATTGAACGGACTTATCCGCAAATTTTGAATTGGCAACACTGGGATTTTGCATAAGAACACAGAGCGAGCTGCCGTGTGTTTTTAGTGTGCTTTCTATGGTAAGCTGATATCGGAATTTTTTACAATTGGAAAATTTGGCTTTTACGAGTACGCCGGGGATGTGCTTATAAATCATCGTTTAACGCATGCTAATTTAGTCTTCGCAAATGTTCAGCGCTATTTGAACCATTTCTTTAAAAGTTCGTTCCCGCTCTTCAAAACTACATTTTTCACCAGTAACCATTGAGTCGGAAATGGTAAGTATGGTTAAAGCCTCAATATTGTGCTTGGCTGCAATAGTGTAAAGTCCAGCGGATTCCATTTCAGCACAAAGCACTCCATATTTAGCCCATTTTTTATAAGCCATCGGATCTTCTTCATAATACAGGTCCGAAGAGAGTATATTACCTGCCTTGATAAGAATGTTGTTTTCTTGCGCATATAAAGCAGCCTTCAAGATCAAATTGAAGTCGGCTGTTGGGGCATAATTAAAATCATTAAAAATGGCATTATTAATACCCGAATTTGTAGATGCGGACAGGGCCAAAACAATATCCCTGATTTTAACATCCTCCTGATAAGACCCTGCTGTGCCTACCCGGATTATTCGTTTCACATCATAATCATTAATAAGTTCATGATAGTAAATCATGGCAGAAGGGATGCCCATACCGCTTCCCTGTATTGAGATACGTTGCCCTTTAAATTCCCCTGTATAACCTAGCATACCACGAATTTTTGAGTAACAATAAACGTTATCCAAAAATGTTTCGGCAATCCATTTGGCTCGTAATGGATCACCCGGCATTAAAACGGTCTCGGCAATCTCATTCTTTTTAGCTTCAATATGAGCACTCATAGATTATAGATTAGAATTTTTTACTATTTCAATTCCAGAGGAGGTGCCTAAACGTGAAACGCCCATATCAATGTAACGTTTGGCCGTTTTTTTATCTTTAATACCTCCTGAGGCTTTAATCTTAATTCTGTCTTGAATTACGCGTTTTATCAATTCAATATCTTCAAATGTAGCTCCTCCTGAACCAAATCCGGTTGAAGTCTTCACAAAATCTGCCTTTCCCTCAACAACCAGCATACTGGCTATTTTTTTTTCTTCAGCAGTTAAGTAACAGGTCTCAATTATTACTTTCAATTTCCTTGACCCAATGGTCTGTTTTATTTTAGTTATTTCATCTTTTACCAGATCGTATTCTTTGAATTTTAACCAACCAATATTTATAACCATATCTATTTCATCTGCCCCATGCTCAATACAAAATTGTGCCTCGCATAGTTTAGCTTCAGTAGACATGGCGCCTAACGGAAAACCAATTACCGCGGCTATTTTGACAACGGAATCTTTCAATTCGTCTTTTGCCAACGCAACGTAACAACTGTTGACACAAACTGAATAAAAATTAAATTCCCTGGCTTCATCGCATAATTGTCTTATTGCCAAGGGTGTTGCCGTAGGCTTTAATAAAGTATGGTCAATATATTGCTCTAAATCCATTGCTATTTTTATGATCGTTCAAAACGCTCATAGGCGGCTTTAATCAACATTTCACGATGATCAGGATGTGAAATAGATATCAAGTCTTTTGCCCTTTCATATAAATTTTTACCAAAAAGATTTACCACGCCATACTCGGTGACCACGTAGTGAACGTGAGCTCTGGTAGTAGTAACTCCTGCACCCTCTTTAAGGGTAGGGGTAATCTTGCTTACTCCTTTTGCCGTGGTTGAGGAAAGGGCAAAAATTGGTTTTCCTCCTTCAGAAATAGTGGCGCCTCGTATAAAATCCATTTGACCTCCCACACCTGAGAAGTGTCGTTGACCAATACTATCTGCACATACCTGCCCTGTTAGATCTATTTCAATGGCGCTGTTTATTGCAGTTACTTTGGGATTTTGTGAAATTAAACTAGTATCATTAGTATATCCGGCTTCTTTGAAATGCACCGATGGATTGTCATCGACAAAATCGTATAAATTTTTAGTTCCTGCCGCGAAACAAGTAACAATTTTACCGGTTTTAATCTCCTTTTCCTCACCCGTAATAATGCCTTCCTCAACCAAAGGTAAGAGACCATCGGAAAACATTTCTGTATGTACTCCTAATCTTTTATGGTTGTGTAAATTGCTTAAAACAGCATTGGGAATATTTCCGATGCCCAATTGTAAAGTGGCACCATCTTCAATAAGTCCGGCTACATTTTTCCCAATTTGGTGTTCTAAATCGGTTATTTGGGTTAGGGGTGCAACATGGATTGGCTCATCAACTTCTATGGCCAGATCAATTCTATTAATATGAATAATACCATCTCCATGTGTCCTTGGCACCTGAGGATTTATCTGAGCAATTACTTTTTTAGCAGTCTGTATTGCAGGCAAGGCAATATCGACAGAAACGCCCAAAGAACAATACCCATGCCTGTCCGGGGGGGATACCTGAACCACCGCCACATCAAGAGGTAAAATATTTCGCCTGAACAAAAAATGTATTTCACTGAGAAAAATGGGAATATAATCACCTTTATTTGTATTCACTGCCTTTCTGACATTGCCTCCAACAAAACAACTGTTTATGTTAAATGCCTGATTATATGGAGGTATTGCATATTTAACCTCCCCTTCCGTATGTATTGATATAATCTCTACTTGTTCTAATTCCTCATATCTTTCACAAATTCTATTGATTAAAGTATTAGGAGTCATAGCAGCTCCCTGAAGAAATATCCGATCCCCGGATTTTACAATGGCGGCAGCTTCTGCTGCGGTAACAATTTTCATGTTAGTATTTTTACTTGATTTATAAAATGCCTCATTTAAATAATTTAAGGCTAATGACATTCTAATTCTGTAGAAACCACATTAACCATAGGCTTGGGAGATACATATGGTATTCCTAAACCCATTCCTCTCAGAATAAAAAGTAACCCTATGATAACTACAAAAACTGGTATTAATTTACGTATTCGCTGCTTTGCAGAATCCTTTAATATTCCGCTCAGGTAAACGGCTGTTGTCATTAATGGAACTGTTCCTAAACCAAACAAAACCATATATAACCAACCTTCAACAGCTGTGCCCATGGCAATTGCTCCCAATAGAGCCATATAAACCAGTCCGCAGGGCAGGAAGCCATTTAGAAACCCAATAGTGAGAAAAGTATCTGCCGTTTTCTTCTTCAGTGCTTTACCTAAACTGCTCTTAATTTTTCCAATAATCCGATACACAGGTTTTGAAAGGCTAAGTCTGTTTATATATCTATAGGGTATTATTACAACTAATATCATGAGTACACCAACAAGAATTGATAATTTTTGCTGTATTCCAAAGATGTAAAGTCCCTTACCCAACAACCCAAATAATAAGCCAATAATGCCATATGCCATTAGTCTTCCAAAATGGTAAATGAAAACCTGACCTGCTTTTTTATATTTATTATCCTGACTTACAGGCAGCATAAATGCAATTGGCCCGCACATGCCTATGCAGTGCAAGCTTCCCATAAGGCCCAAGATTAAGGCAGATAATAGCATATCATTAATTAATAGGTGATACTTTTTTTTATCAAGTACTTTTTGCCTTGATAATTCCAGTAAATTTTTATGTCCCAACGACCATCCAACAAACGTTTGTCAGGTATGAGCAAATGTTTATTGGATAAACTTATAGGAAAGTCAAAATCCAAGTGTTTATTGGATGGTCTGTACAGGGACACTTTACCTTTTATTTCTTTATAATTCATTTTTGGCGGGAAAGTAATAGCTAACCCATTTTCCTGGTGTATAAAACTAAACCGGGGTGCATAATCTTTGGCATTAGAAAGTGCGTCAATCTCCTTTTGATAGGCTAATTCTTCCTTGTAATACTCTTCTGTGACCAAATCATGATTGGCACTGTTATCTGTACTGGCAAGAATGACGAAATACATTATAAATGCAATAAATGCAACGAATGCCAAAACTATTCCTGTTCCCCAATTAAATTTCATACTCTATATTTCATATTAATGAATACTCCTAATTATAACTTCTTGGTGCCAGGAACCTTGCCGTTGTTGTTTCAATTAATTGATCCCCACTATATACACCAATTTTTAGTTTGTCTTTATCCCCATTTAAAGCGGCATTATTAATTTCAATAAACAAGGTGCCCTCTGCTAATTGCTGCGCTGGGACTTCAAAACTGCGATGTGATACCAAATCAATTTTTCCTTTATGTGAGAGAAGTTTAAAACTTACATCATCAATGTCTTTGGATGTTTTATTTATCAGCTTATAGGTGTAAACATTACTGATTATATTTCCTTCTTTATGTTCATATAGCTGACCAGGTAATCTTAAAATATTGGCTTCCAGATCGTTTCGTAAGAAAAGCATTCCAATAAATACCACAGTTAATATAGTAAGTACGGCAGCGTATCCTTTTAATCTGGGATTAAAAGTAAATTTCGCCTTTCTTTCAATATTGTCCTCACTTGCGTAACGAATGAGACCTTTTGGAAGATCTATTTTTTCCATAATCGTATCACACTCATCTATACAAGCCGTGCAATTCACACATTCCAATTGTGTACCATTTCTGATATCAATACCTGTTGGGCATACATTCACACATTGAAAGCAGTCTATGCAATCTCCGTGACCAAGCGCTGACCTATCTTCATTTTTTCGAAATTTCTTACGGCCATTTTCAGCTTCACCCCGCTTATGGTCATAGGCAACCACAATAGACTTATTGTCTAATAATACCCCTTGCATTCTTCCATAGGGACAAGCAATAATGCAAACCTGTTCTCTGAACCATGCAAAAATGAAATAGAATACTGCAGTAAAAATTAGCAGAGACACCAATGTATTAATATGGTTCAGAGGACCATCGGTGATGTATTGTATTAAGCTGTCACTTCCAATTAGATAGGCCAGGAATACATTAGCTATTAAAAAAGATATAATAAAGAAGACGAACCACTTAAGTAATCGCTTCCTTATTTTTTCTGCATTCCATGATTGCCTGTCCAAACGCATCTGAGCACCTCGATCTCCATCTATCCAGAATTCAATTCGCCTGAAGACCATTTCCATAAAAATAGTTTGAGGACACATCCATCCACAAAATATACGTCCAAAAGCAACGGTAAAAAGTGCGATAAAAATTACCCCGATGATCATGGAAATAACAAAAAGATGAAAATCCTGAGGCCAGAAGGGAAAACCAAAAATATTGAACCTGCGTTCCAAAACATTAAACATAAGGAACTGGTTGCCATTTATCTTAATAAATGGAGAAGCAAATAGGAATATCAATAATCCGTAACTAACCCATTTTCGATATTTATAATACCTTCCACTAGGTTTTTTGGGGAATATCCAGGCCCGCTTTCCTTCTTCGTCAATGGTCCCAATACTATCCCTGAAATTCTCTTCCATAGTTTTAATTACTATTCCCTACTCCTGCATGAATAGGAGCTATACATTCATAACAACCAGTTATAGAATCTGTATTTTGTTCCAGAACAACCTTTAAAGGACGTATTTTCCTATTTTGGCGCATTCTCGTCAACCCATAGATCTCCTTCCGCTGCTTTGGGATTAGCGGCTGTAGTACCTTGGAAATTAAGTAAATAACTAGATACCTGGGCCATTTCTAACGGTTTCAGCGTTTGCTTCCAGGAAATCATTCCTTTGCCGGCTCGTCCTCCTTCAGAAACGGTATTAAAAACATTTTTAATTCCGCCTCCAGATATCCAATATTCATCTGTAAGATTGGGTCCAATTCCACCACCACCATCTGCCATATGACATACAACGCAATTGGCTTCAAAAATGGATTTTCCTGCACTAATATCGGAGGCCTCGGTTAACAATTCTACTGTATTGACATCCACCAAATCCTTAGCTGTTTTTTTGTAAGCTTCTATTTCGGCCTGTGCTTCCGCTACCTCGAGTTCATATTCCAAATCCTGGTCATAATCACCATAAATTTCGAATCTTATCAGGTAAATAACACCAAAAATAATCGTCGCATAAAAAAGGTAAACCCACCATGGCGGTAATTTGTTGTCGAGCTCTTTTATACCATCATAGTTGTGGTCCAAAATGATTTCGCCTTCAGCTTCTATGGGTTTGGAGCCTAATAGTTTTTGGTACATCTTCTTACCCCAACTCCATTCCCATTGTTTTGATTTAGATTCCAAATATCTTTCTTTACCTTCTGTAGAAAGGGTTTGAAACATAACATTTTCAATAGATTTTAAAATAAGTTCAATTGCAATTAAAATCAATAACACCATCAATAGAAAGAACTGTGTTATAGGATATTCAATAAATGCGGGTTTTTCTCCGGAATCAATAAAGTACTCCATCAGTCCGAAGATGATAAAGAATATTACTGGGATTCTGATCCACCAGGGTGACATATTTTTCATGGCTTTTATTGTTTTGGTTGATTATCTTCTAATGGTATTTCACTTACTTCTTTTATATGCTCTTTGGAGGCGGTAAATACCCACCAAAAAAGAATGGCAAAAAATACAAAGAAGATAAGTAGCGATATCATGGGATAGGTGGCGATGCCTTCCATACTTTCCATGTGATTTTTTATAAATTTTAGCATGATCTATTTGTTTTCTGACATTAATTCGTCGGTTTCCTTAACTTTTATATCTGTACCTAAGCGCTGTAAGTAAGCGATTAGAGAAACGATCTCACGATCGCGCATTTCTACAAATTCCGATCCGTTTTCGGCTGCTATTTTTTTATCTTCTTCATAAGATTTTACAAAATCGGGATCAGAATAAAGGTTTTCTTCTATTTGAATAGACTGCTCTTCCATAGAAGTTGCAGCATTTGCGATTTCTTCTTCTGTATAAGGGACACCAAGGCTTACCATAGCCTCCATTTTGCTTTGGATGCCACTGCGATCATGTTCATTGCGGACCAACCACTGATATGCCGGCATGATAGAACCTGAGGAGGTGCTTTGCGGGTCATACATATGGTTAAGGTGCCAGCTATCGGAATATTTACCCCCAATTCGCAATAAATCGGGCCCTGTACGTTTACTACCCCAAAGGAATGGGTGATCATAAACAAACTCACCTGCTTTGGCATATTCCCCATAACGTTCCACTTCACTGCGGAATGGACGAATCATCTGAGAATGACAACCTACACAACCTTCACGTATATAAAGATCTCTTCCCTCTAATTCCAAAGGAGTATATGGTTTTACACTTGTAATGGTTGGTATATTGGATTTTACCAGAATAGTAGGGACTATCTGGACAATCCCTCCAATAAGAATGGCTATTGTAGCAAATATTGTCAATTTAATAGGTTTACGTTCCAGCCAGGTATGATACGTTTCTCCTGCCGTTCTTTTTTTAGATACCCTTGTTAGTGCGGCTGCTTCTGCAAGTTCATCTTCCACCTTGCTACCTGAGCGAACAGTAACTACTATGTTGTATAACATTACAACAAACCCAACAATATAGAGGCTGCCGCCAATAGCGCGCATCCAGTACATTGGCATAATTTCATTTACCGTTTCCAGGAAGTTCCCGTAAACAAGAGAGCCGTCCGGATTAAATTCTTTCCACATTAAGGCTTGCGTAAAGCCGGCCACATACATGGGCAGGGCATATAATATGATCCCTAATGTCCCGATCCAAAAGTGGAAATTGGCCATGGGCAGGGAATGCAATCTTGTTTTAAACATTTTAGGCACCATCCAGTAAATCATTCCAAAGGCCAGAAAACCGTTCCATGCCAGGGCACCTACATGAACATGCGCAATAATCCAGTCACTAAAATGAGCAATGGCGTTTACATTTTTTAAGGATAACATGGGACCTTCAAAAGTAGCCATCCCATAACCTGTAATTGCAACCACCATAAATTTAAGGGTTGGGTCTGTACGTACTTTATCCCAGGCACCTCTAAGCGTCAACAACCCATTTATCATACCACCCCAGGATGGAGCAATTAGCATTACAGAAAATGCAACACCTAAGTTTTGTGCCCAATCCGGCAGGGATGAATAAAGTAAATGGTGAGGTCCGGCCCAGATATATATAAAAATCAATGACCAGAAATGGACGATAGATAATCTATAGGAGTAAACAGGTCTGTTCGCAGCTTTAGGAACAAAATAATACATAAGTCCTAAAAAAGGTGTGGTAAGGAAGAAGGCCACAGCGTTATGACCGTACCACCATTGAACCAGAGCATCCTGAACCCCTGCATATACCGAATAACTTTTTAAAGCGCTAACAGGCAATTCTAAACTATTGAAGATATGTAGAACTGCAACTGTTACAAATGTGGCCAAATAGAACCAGATAGCCACATAAAGGTGACGTTGCCTTCTTTTAACCATTGTTCCAATCAGGTTCCATCCAAATGCGACCCATACCAGCGCAATTGCAATATCAATTGGCCACTCCAATTCTGCATATTCTTTAGAAGTAGTGATTCCAAGCGGGAGCGTTATTGCGGCTGCAACAATTATACTCTGCCACCCCCAGAAGTTGAAATTACTAAGGAAATCGCTAAACATTCGGGCTTTGAGCAAACGTTGGGTAGAGTAATAAACTCCTGCAAAGATAGCGTTGCCTACAAATGCAAAGATAACTGCATTAGTGTGCAACGGGCGAAGTCGTCCAAAACTCAGAAATGATATCCCATCGGTAATATTAGGGAATAGAAACATTAATGCAAGTAGTAATCCTACGAGCATACCAATGATTCCCCAAAACAAAGTGGCATAGAGGAATTTTTTTACGATCTTGTTATCGTAATAGAACTGTTGTACTTCCATAATTACAAATTTTGCTTTTTATTTAGTTGGTTTGATTTTTTGATTTTAGTATTGGGTTCTGCAGCTGTGTTTTTTACAACTTCATCTTCAAATAACATTCTGACTGAGGGAGTATACGAATCGTCATACTGCCCGCTGCGTACAGAAATTATAAAAGCAGCAAAGAAAATCAGTGCTACTACAATACTAATTGTAAGCAATAAATAAATGACACTCATACCTACCTGAATTCTCGCGTAAAACTACATTTGTTGACAAGTTCAAAAAATGACATATGTCAGGTTTGTTAATTATTTTAATTTCTTCCCTATTACATTGGTTGCAAGTGTAGCAAAAGCCACAATGCTAATTGAACTCAAGGGCATTAAGATAGCTGCAATTACGGGCTCTAACTGCCCCGTTACAGCAAAATAAAGCCCAACCAGATTATACATCAATGAGAGCACAAAACACAATTTAATAATTTTCATGGCCTTTTTAGAGGCCAGAATATAATTATTTAGATATTTAAATTTTGTGGCATCAAGAATTCCATCGCAGGCAGGGGAGAAAACATTTATGTTTTCAGAAATTGCAAGACCCACATTACTCTGTGCCAGAGCACCGGCATCATTTAAGCCATCACCCACCATTAGGACCTTTTTATCATTGGACTGTAACTCGCTTATAAACTCCAACTTATCTGTAGGCTTTTGATTAAAATATAAAGGAGTCAACTTTGGTAAAAGCTTTTCCAGCCTGGTCTTTTCTCCTGCATTATCTCCTGATAATACTGCTAAATCCATATAGTGCCCCATTTCTTTAAAAACTTTCGAAACTCCTTCTCTGTAATTATTATGAAAAACAAAACACCCCTTATATGAATCATTTGTACTTACGTGAACAGAGGTGCTGTTGTAATCACTTTGTTGCTGATGTCCAACAAAATCTGCTGAACCAACTTTTATGTCACTTTTATCCTTAACACCTTGTACTCCCTTGCCGGTATATTCCTTGTAATCATCAAGGGTTTCTATATTGTGCTCTTTCAACAGTGCATAAAGCGATCTGCTTAGAGGGTGATTGGAAGCCCTAAGGGTATTTTTTAGCAGGGATTCTTCCTCAGCAGTAAGCTCCATGCCTTCATAAGTAATTGAGTTTGAATGCGCTGTGGTTATGGTACCTGTTTTATCAAATATTGCGGTATCTATTTGAGCCAACTGCTCTATTACATTACTGTCCTTCAGGTAGAGTTTCTTACGTCCGAAAATCCGTAACATATTACCTAGAGTAAACGGAGCAGCAAGGGCAATGGCACATGGGCAGGCTATGATAAGTACAGCCGTAAAAACATTTAATACTTTACTGCTGTCCTGGAACATCCAAAAAGATGCCGCAATAATAGCAATAGCTAATACAGCAATTGTAAAGCGCTTTCCAATGCTGTCTGTTAAAGTTTGAAAAGCGGTTGATTTGTCTTTTTGGAAAACAGAATTACTCCACAATTGTGTAAGATAGCTCTGAGAAACACTTTTTAAAGCTTCTATTTCAATAGCACCATTACATTGTCTCCCACCTGCAAAAACTTTATCGCCAGAACTTTTTTGGACGGGTTCAGATTCTCCGGTTACAAAACTATAATCTATTTGGGCCTTTTCCGTTATAAGAATACCGTCAACCGGAATTAGCTCCTCATTTCTTATAAGTAACCTATCGCCACTCTTAATAGCATATATCTGCACCGTTTCTTCCTTCCTTTTTTTGCCTAACCTGGTAACTGCAATAGGGAAATACGACTTGTAGTCTCGCTCAAAAGAAAGGAATGAATACGTTTTTTGCTGAAAGAACCTCCCTACCAGCAGGAAGAAAATTAAACCCGTTAGACTGTCAAAGAAACCGGAACCCAGGTCAAAGAATATTTCATAACTACTGCGAATAAAAAGAACCAAAATACCCAGTGCAATAGGCACGTCAATATTTAAAAGTCCCGATCGCAATCCTTTATAAGCTGAGATCAGATAATCATTACCGGCATAAAATACTACAGGTAGCGAAAAAGTAAACATCAGCCATCTGAATAAACCTTTGTATTGATCCAGCCAAAATTCCCCAACTTCAAAATACTCAGGGAAAGATAAAAACATAATATTCCCAAAGGCAAAACCTGCAACACCTAATTTATAAATTAAACTTCTGTCTATTTTGCTCTTTCCCTTATCATAATCTTCAAGGGAGATATAGGGTTCATAACCAATTCTTGCCAGTAATATAACAAGTTCTTTTAGTGAAACCAGTTCCCTGTTATAGGTTATTCTAGTTGTTTTTTGAGGAAAGTCTACCTGCGAATTCGTGACTCCGGGATGTAGTTTTTTTAAATTTTCCAGCACCCAAATACATGAACTACAATGTATTCCCGGAATAAATAGATTAACAATTTGAATAATTCCATCATCAAATTCAATTAATCTCTGAGCTATGTTATCGGAATTGAGAAAATCATATTTCCCTTCAATTGCTAAAGGAGTAGTGCCAGCGCCCGATTGAAGATCATAGTAATAGGATAAATCATTAGATTGAAAAATCCCATATACCGTTTTACATCCGTTACAACAGAAGTCTTTGTCGTCAAATACTATCGCTGTAGTGTTACAATCATCACCACAGTGGTAACATTTAGTCATATTCTAAAACATTTGCTTAATACCTGAGTGCGAAATTGTAGTAATTTACTTAAAATATATATGATATTTGTCACCTTTTCAATAATTTTGCATCAGTCTAAAGTAAAATCCATGAGTTCTGAAAAGAGGTGCGAGTATTGCATAATTCGTCAATTTAATTCCTTGCGTGCTATGAGTAAGGAAGAATTAAAGCAGGTATCAGATTCGAAGACTTCCAAAAGCTTTAAAAAAGGCGAAGCAATTTTCGAAGAAGGTGAAAAATTGAATGGTGTTTTTTGTGTTCGGGATGGGGTTACAAAACTTTCCAAGCTAAGCTCTAACGGAAAAGATCAAATAGTGAAATTGGCTACTAAAGGAGAAGTTATGGGTCAGCGTTCTGTTATTGCAGAAGAGACCTCAAATCTAAGTGCTGTTGCCGTAAATGATATGGAACTTTGCTTTATTCCTAAAGAAGTTATCATTAATACTCTACATAAGAATCCTGATTTTACATTTGAAGTCCTTCGTCTTATGGCACATGACTTAAAGGAGGCAGATGATGTAATTGTAAATATTTCACAGAAAACAGTAAAACAACGTATCGCCGAAGCATTCATTTATCTTAAATCTAACTATGGTGAGGATAAAGATGGATATTTATCGCTTAGTCTTTCCAGAGAGGATATTGCTAATGTTGTAGGTACTGCCACGGAATCCTGCATTCGAATTATTTCAGAATTTAAAAAGAAGGGCCTGCTAAAGAGTTCCGGTAAGAAACTTGGAATTTTGGATGAAAAGAAATTAAGAGATCTTGCTGAAGGATTCTAGTTAAACCCTTATATACTCCCGACCTACAGTAAATGAACACCTTTCATTAATTATAAGGGATTTAAAAACCTGACATATATCATTGTTTCCATCTAATCCCAGAGGTATTTTTACACCATTGTTTTTTTAATCAGGTGTATGAAAAATATATTATTACCAACGGATTTCTCCAAAAATTCCTTAAATGCAGCAAAGTTTGCAATTGAATTTTTTAAAGAAGAAGAATGTGTTTTTCATCTTTTAAATACATATACCCCTGCTATTGTGCACAGCCGTTTTATGGCCGCTACTATTCATGGTGGGTTGGTGGAAGATAATGTTAGATCTGAGTCTGAACAAGGATTGGAAGAGCTGTTGAATCAAATCAATACTTATTATAAATACCCACAACACAGTTTTAAATGTATTTCTTCGTTTAATCTGCTTACCGAAGAAATCAAGGAGATTGTGAAATCAGAGAATATAGATTTTGTCGTGACAGGAACAAAGGGTGCATCTGGCTTTGAGGAGGTATTTTTGGGAAGTAATACAGTAAGAATAATTAAGGCGGTAAGATCATGTCCAATCCTTGCTGTTCCGGAAGATTTTGAGTATATCAAACCTGTTAGAATTGGTTTCACGACGGATTTTAAAAGAAATTTTAGTGCAGAAGTAATTGAGCCTATGATTCAGCTGACTGCTAAATTTGGTGCTACTTTAAATATAATGCATATTAGTGAGGAGGAACAATTGAACAAGCACCAGCATTCAAATAAAGAGATATTGTTGGAGTATGTTTCGTCTGTCTCACATTGTTTGCATAGCATGCCTTATTTTGCCAGCAAATCGGATGTGATCGAATTCTTCATAAAGGAGTTTGGCATACAAATGCTTGCACTAGTAAATTACCGACATGGATTTTTGGAAGAATTGGTTAGAGAACCTGTTGTCAAACGCATAGCGTTTCATACCCCAATTCCTCTTCTTGTATTATCCGACTAGTTACGATATTATAGAAAGAAAAATTTGTCTCTTCGAATAGAAGAGCGTCAGTTATTTCCTAATTGGGTAATCCTCATAGAAATCTTCGAATGTTTTTGAAGTTTTGTAGTCGTCTGTAATTACTTTATAGACCATATAAACTATCATTATCTGACCAAGTACAGTAAGGTAAAAGACCCAGCTAAAAGCAAAATTCATAGTAGCCATTATGGTCACCATTATTAATAGTATGGTGGTTGCTCCAACCCAGAATATGGCAGAAGATTTCATTTTTTATTTTAAAGTTATTTAAAATCAAAAAACGCTGGTGTTAACACAATGATAAATCTACAGCAAATTAAAAATTCCAAAACATATCTTCGGCTGGAATATTCTTTTGCCTGCCTAGATCCAAAGGATTAAAGTTAAGTACGCTAAATAAATACCAAATGCTTGATGAAATAGCCGGAGTGTTCGGAGCATCTTCCCACAATAATGAAGAACCATAGCTAGTACCTGCATTTGTTGTATATGGAATACCCGTGGAATTTTCCTGGGTAGAATTCTTCATTTGTGCTTTTTGTAGTTGCTGAAGTGTGCTATTTGCTTCATCGGCCATATTTGCTTCTTTAAAAGCTAAGGCCATTTGCGCGGTACCTTCTAACCAAATAACATCTTTATCTTCATCAAAGCAATAACCGGAAATTACCTCTCCGTTAAAACTGGCAACCTGGGTGTTTTTATAACGTTCAGCCTTAAAAAGAACCTCTTCTGAGAAATTCTCAAAAATTAAATAGCCCAGAGAATGCAGGTCCATAGCATAATAATGGGTTTCATTTTCCGGCCATGCTACAAGAAGCTGGTCATTAAGGTCCCAACGTTCTTGTTTAAGAAAATTTAATATCCCCTTATGGAAATCATCGTAACCTTCCACAGCATTAAATGCCATTATAATACCTTCTGTAACCTTATGTATTTGAGTGCCATCTTCATTAATTCCTCCCCAGAGACCACCATCTTCATCCTGTAAACTCCTGATCCAATTTTCCAATAAACCAGTCAATTCAGCATACTTCGTATTTCCCGTTATTTCGTGATAATTATTGAGAGCTATCAATAGCCAGGCATTATCTCCCATCCAGGTTCGCCTGCCGTTAGAACCATCGCTATTTCTTAACTGATAAAAACCTCCATTATTCAAGATGAATTCTGAATCGATACGTTCATTGAAATAATCAAAGACCCCTTCGGCTTTTTCAATTTCTCCTTCAGCCATGAATGCCAATGCGGCCAGGGCATTATCATATAGTGATACGTAGTCTGTTTTTTCAGAACTTGTCAGTAACCCGTTGGCAAGCTGCATATTGTCGATCCATTGAGATATTTGAAGAGCATTACTTTCCAAATTATCTTCTAAATTATTTTCAGGTAAATCAGGTATACCGTTTTCAATATAAATTAGTTCCTCATATACTTCAGTAGTATCAAGGGTACAGGAAAGGGCTAAAAAACCTAAGATTGTAAATAAAAGTAACTTTTTAAGCATGATATAGGTGGTTTTAAAGACTTGGGAATCGTTTTATAAAATTAATAATGATAGTCCGGTCTGTTTAAGGATTACGACCAACGTGTAGTATGTCCGACTAAAACCATTACTATTAGCGGATTATCCCGGAAATGAGTTTTTAACTGAAACCTGATCTGGTCAACTCAGTTAAAAAACATCGATGAACGGTAAGAGTTTCCCTATTTTTACATTAAATTATTTTATGAATCTTCCCGAAACCACAAGAAAAAGAGTAGTAATTATTGGAGCTGGTTTTGCAGGAATTTCACTAGCCAAGAAACTGAGGAGACTTCCGGTTCAGGTTGTTGTCATAGATAAACACAATTACCATACATTTCAACCCCTTTTGTACCAGGTTTCCACTGGAGGTTTAGAACCAGATTCTATAGCTTACCCCATTAGGAAGATCTTAAAAAAGCTTCATAATTTTTATTTCAGGCTGGCTACTGTAAATAAAATAAACCCTGAACTTAAAGAAGTACATACAGATATAGGTAAAATCTCCTATGATTATTTGATTATTGCCACCGGTACACGAACCAATTACTTTGGCAATACAGAGATCCAGGAAAACGCCATGTCAATGAAAAGTGTTCCTCAGGCTTTAAATATCCGAAGTCTTATGCTTCAGAATTTTGAATTAGCAGATAATTGTCAAGATTTGGAAGAGCGCAAGGCCCTTCTGAATTTTTGTATAATTGGTGCCGGCCCCACCGGGGTTGAACTTGCCGGAGCATTTGCGGAATTGAAAAAACATGTATTTCCAAAAGATTACAGACATCTTAATATTGATGAAATGGAAATTCATCTTTTCGAAGGTGCGGATGTTGTTCTACCACCTATGAGTGCCAAAGCTTCAGAAAAAGCAACTAAATTTTTGGAAAATTTTGGGGTTCATCTGCATCTAAATACCATAGTAAAAGGATACAATGGCGACCTTGTAAAAATGGATAACGGTGAAGAGATCAGAACCAGGAACTTTATCTGGACTGCCGGTGTTACCGGGGCGGCGGTTGAGGGCTTAAGTTCTGATGCTTTGATAAAGAGAATTAATCGGTTTAAAGTAGACCGATATAATCAAATTTTAGGCCACGCTAATATTTTTGCCATTGGAGATATTGCTTATATGGAAACTGAAGCCTATCCAAAAGGACACCCTCAAATGGCACAGCCCGCAATTCAACAGGGAGAACTTTTGGCTATGAATTTAGGAAGATTATTAAAAGGAGGGTCCATGAAACCTTTTGTGTATAGAAATAAAGGAAATATGGCAACTATAGGTCGTAATAAGGCAGTAGTTGATCTTCCGGGAATTGAATTTGGAGGATTCTTTGCATGGTTTATATGGATGTTTGTTCATCTAATGTCCCTTGTTGGATTCAGGAACAGAGTAATCGTATTTTTTAATTGGGTTTATAATTACATCAATTATGATAAGGCAGCACGCTTAATAGTCAGACCCTTCAGGACCAGAATATAAAACAGCCCAATTATAACAACTAATTTGGAATCCTTTTATATCTTTGCCAAGTTGTGTTGTGCATCATTAATAATGGTGTATGTGTATAGATGCCGATATTGATTCGGCACTTACCAATGAAAGGCTTTCCAATTTGGGAGGCTTTTTTTGTTTAGAGCTTACCTTGGTTGACAGAATAGAATAATTGCCTGATATTTATGGGGCTTTATTTTACAATACCTTCATTTTGTCGTAATTTTAGGGATGACTTTTAAAGAGATCTGATCATGCCATTATATCATAAACTTGGGAATTTACCACACAAAAGACATACGGTTTTTAAGAAAAAAGATGGCAGTTTGCACTATGAACAATTGTTCGGAACCATCGGATTTGATGGGATGTCTTCTCTAATGTATCATTTATACCGGCCAACTATGGTTAAGGAGGTTGGTGATACAAAGGATATTTCCCCCAAGGCCGCGGTTAAGTATAATATAAAATCCAGATTACTTAAAGGTTTTCAGGTATCCCCGGTGGATGATTATCTCGATAGCAGAAAGGTTGTACTATTCAATAGCGATGTTCATGTTGGTCTTGCAGCCCCTAAAAAATCAATGACAGATTACTTCTATAAAAATGCTGATGCAGATGAATTACTCTTTATTCACAGGGGAAAAGGAACTCTGAAGACAATGTTGGGTGAAATTCCTTTTGGATATGGGGATTATATCTTGATACCCCGCGGAATGATCTATCAAATAGTTTTTGAAGATGAGGATAACAGACTCTTTATTACAGAATCTTACCAACCTATTTACACCCCAAAACGGTATAGGAACTGGTTTGGACAACATTTGGAGCATTCACCATTTTGCGAGCGCGATTTTAGACTGCCGGAAAATTTGCAAACCCATGATGAGCTCGGAGAATTTTTAATAAAAGTAAAGAAACAGGGCCAGTTACATCATTTAGTATATGCTTCGCATCCTTTTGACATAGTAGGCTGGGATGGATATAACTACCCATACGCTTTTTCGATATTTGATTTTGAACCTATTACAGGAAGAGTGCATCAGCCACCACCGGTTCACCAGACATTTGAGACCAGTGCTTTCGTAGTTTGTTCTTTCTGCCCACGCCTTTATGACTATCACCCACAGGCTATACCAGCACCCTATAATCATTCAAACATCGATTCCGATGAGGTGCTCTATTATGTTGAGGGCGATTTTATGAGTCGTAAAAATATTGATCAAGGATATATTTCTCTTCATCCGGCAGGTATCCCTCACGGTCCGCACCCCGGAACATACGAGGCCAGTATTGGCAAGAGTGGAACCGAAGAATATGCCGTAATGGTTGATACATTTAAACCGCTGCAATTGACAGAAGATGCACTTGAAATTGATGATGGCACTTACTATCAGTCCTGGTTAGAGTAGGGCAACTTTATGTATAATAAAATGTAGCAGGCTTGCGGCCAGTTTAGCTGTTTGATCATCGTGGTCATAGGTAGGATTGAGTTCAGCCACATCTGCACTTATTAATTTATTTGTTGAGATGATTGTTTCTAACGCAACTAATGCAATATCTACCGAAAACCCCATAGGAGAGGCGGCGCTAACACCTGGTGCAAAGGCAGAAGCAAATCCGTCTAAATCTATTGTCAGGTATACAAAATCTACATCCTTACAGAACTCATTAATTTTATTAATTACATAAGAAGTATTCTGCTTATGAAATAGCTCGGCCTCAATATATTTTATGTTCCATTCTCGGGCACGCTCAAATAATATACTATCGTTGGCATCATTTCTTATCCCAAGGCATAAATAAGGGAAGTCGAATTTTTGGTTGCTATTTTCGGTTGCGATTTGGTAAAAGGGCGTTCCGGAATTATTGCCATCTTCATTGGATCGAAGATCAAAATGGGCATCCAGGTTCACTATTCCAATTTTTTGGTCATTGCCAACAAATTTTTTAATTCCATTATAATGACCGTACGCTATATCATGACCTCCTCCTAACAATAATGGTAAGCCTTTGTAGTTCAAAATCTGAGTTACTTTTTCAGCCAATACACTTTGAGCTTTCTCCATATCGTCTCCTACGCATACTACATTCCCCGCATCAAAAATTGCAATGCTTTCATTCAGATGCTGCGGTAGTTTGGCCAGCTGTCGGCGAGCAGCATGTGGGCCCTCTTTTGCACCCTCTCGTCCCATATTTCTCTTTACACCTTCATCACATTCATAACCCAGGAGCACGAAAGTCTTTTCCTCAGAGTTTGGGATTTTTTGAAGTTCCAGATCTATTTGTTCAACCTTTTGGTAAACATAAATATCCTGATCGGTTTTTCGACCTGTCCAAATATTTTCGTCTGTTGGTTTGTAAAGAATCATTTGGTTATTCAAATAATCTATCTAACAATTCATCTGTTACCGTATTGGGTAATGTCACTTTTAAATTGGGGGATCGTTTCATCTCCCTTTTAATAGCGAAAAGCGCTTCCTCATTTCTGGCCCAGCTTCTGCGCGATATGCCATTATTTACATCATAAAATAGCATATTTTTCAGTCGTTTAGCGGCTTCATCTGAACCATCAAGTACCATCCCAAAACCGCCGTTGATCACTTCGCCCCAACCAACTCCACCACCGTTGTGTATGGAAACCCAGCTTGCTCCTCTAAAACTATCGCCTATAACATTATGGATAGCCATATCTGCCGTAAACTGACTTCCATCATAGATGTTGCTGGTTTCCCTGAATGGAGAATCTGTGCCGCTTACATCATGGTGATCCCTTCCCAGGACAATAGGTGCAGTAATTATGCCTGAATTAACCGCTTCATTAAAAGCCTCGGCGATCTTAATCCTTCCTTCAGCATCTGCATACAAGATACGGGCCTGTGATCCAACCACCAACTTATTGGAATCAGCCTCTTTAATCCATTTGATATTATCCTGCATTTGTTGTTGAATCTCCTCGGGCGCACTGTCTCTGATTTTCTCCATAACACCTAAAGCTATTTCATCTGTCTTTTGCAGATCTTCAGGATTACCTGAGGTACAGACCCATCTAAAAGGCCCAAAACCGAAGTCAAAACACATCGGCCCCAAAATATCCTGAACATATGAAGGGTATTTAAAATCAATATTATTTTCAGACATAACATCTGCCCCAGCTCTGGAGGCCTCCAACAAAAAGGCATTCCCGTAGTCAAAGAAATAAGTTCCTTTTTCTGAATGTTTATTGATTGCGTTCACCTGACGCCGTAAAGATTCACGAACCTTCTCTTTGAATAGTTCCGGGTTTTCCGCCATCATTATATTCGCTTCCTCAAAGGACAATCCGGCCGGATAATACCCTCCTGCCCATGGGTTGTGCAAAGAGGTTTGATCGGATCCCAGGTGAATGAACAATCCCTCCTCATAAAACTGCTCCCAGACGTCAACTACATTGCCAACATAGGCAAGGGATAATACTTCATTCTTAGCTATTGCCTGTTTGGTCCTGCCAATCAAAGTGTCCATATTGGAATGGAGTTCATCAACCCAACCCTGTTTATACCTTTTGGAAGCCGCAGCTTCATTTACTTCGGCGCAAACCGTAATACAGCCAGCAATATTTCCCGCTTTTGGCTGAGCACCACTCATACCACCCAAGCCGGCAGTGAGAAATATTTTACCATTCGGGGATTCAGATCTTGGTAATACCTTTCTAAAAGCATTCATAACTGTAATCGCAGTTCCATGTACTATTCCTTGTGGTCCAATATACATATAAGACCCGGCAGTCATTTGCCCGTACTGAGTGACCCCAAGTGCATTGAATTTTTCCCAATCGTCCTGACTGGAATAATTGGGAATCATCATTCCATTGGTAATTACTACTCTGGGTGCTTCTCTGGTAGAAGGGAATAAACCCATAGGATGCCCGGAATACATATGCAGGGTTTGCTCTGTGGTCATGGCAGCCAGATACTGCATGGTAAGAAGATATTGTGCCCAATTCTGAAAGACGGCACCATTACCCCCATATGTAATTAATTCTTCAGGATGTTGTGCTACTTCAGGATCCAGATTATTCTGTATCATAAGCATTATTGCTGCACCCTCCACGGTTTTGGCAGGATATTCTGAAATTGGCCTGGCATGCATTTTATACCCCGGTATAAAACGATACATATAAATACGACCATATTTTTCCAATTCCATAGCAAATTCTGAAGAAAGCTCAGAATGCCAGGCTGGAGGAAAATAGCGAAGCGCATTCCTTATCGCCAGCTTTTTTTCTTCCAGGCTTAAAATTTCTTTTCTTTTTGGGGCATGATTTAATTCCTGGATTCTCGACCTTTGCGTGGGCAATACCTTAGGAATTCCCAATAGGATCTCATCTCTAAAACTCAATTCTGTTTTGGAACTTTGCATCTTCCTTATGAGTTATGTTTATTGTAAATCAATTTTCCCTTTTTATAAACTATACATGGTTTAAAAGCCCCCTGGTTGTATAGAACTTCATTAAAATTGGCAGTATGAAACAGATTAAAATCTGCAAGATAACCGGCTTCCAATTTGCCTCTATCCTGCAATTTAAGCGCCGCTGCTGCCCTGAATGTTATTCCTGCCAATACTTCCGCATTAGTTAATTTTTGCATGGTACCTAAAATTGCTGATTGGGTAAGAAGATCGCCCATAGGGGCAGAGCCCGGATTATGATCACTGGCAATAGCCAGAGCACCACCTGCATCCAGAATTTCCCTCGCAGGTGTAAAACTGCAACCTAAACCTAATGATGCTCCGGGAAGTGCTGTGGAAATCACTTCACTTTTTGCTAATAGTTCTATTTCATTAGACGTACTTGCCTCTAAATGATCTGCACTAACAGCATTAAATTTAACTGCAACCTCACTTCCTCCAACAGAGAACTGATCTGCATGAATGGTAATATCAAAACCCATTTCAGCAGCTTTGGAAAGGTAAGGCTCAATTTCTGATTTATTAAATGCCCCTTTTTCAATAAAAGCATCAACTCTGTTTGATAATTTTTCCTTTTTTAAAACAGGGAACAGTTGCTCGCTTATTTCTGATAGATACTCTGACGAATTACCATTAAAATCCCTGGGGAGCATATGAGCAGCCAAACAAGTGGAGACAAAATCTAATGGAAACTGTTCATCTGCCTCCTTAATTGCCTGTAGCATTTTAAGTTCTTCCTTTACTGTAAGACCGTAACCGCTTTTAACCTCAATGGTCGTTACACCATTTCTAAGATGCTGTTTGGCTCTTTTAATTATTCCTTTGATCAGCTCTTTTTTTGTGGCCTTTCTTGTTTGTTGTACAGTATCCCAAATACCACCACCTTCCTCTGCAATTTCCAAGTAGGTTTTGCCAGCATTCCTCATAGCGTAATCCCTGGCCCTGGAACCTCCAAAACAAATATGTGTATGCGAATCTACAAATCCCGGAAGGCAAATGTGATTTCCTTCTAACTGAATTAATTTTACGTTCAGATCTTTTACTTCGGTTGCGAGTTTTTTATAGCTGTCAATTGTCTTAATAAGGCCATCAGCAAAAAGAATCCCGGCATTTTCAATGATCCGTAGCTGACTATCTGAAACAGCACCTTTTATAGGCATTCCTGTCATAGGAATTACCTGGTTTAAGGGCCCAATAAGTGTTAATTGCTCCATAGTAATTAATAGTTTTCAAACTCTTCTGAATAAGTTGTCTGTAAAGTGAGATTCTTTCTTCTACAAACCTTATTAATATGGTCTATAATGGTTTGGTTTCTTACCAATTCTATTCCTTGTTCAATATCATCGGCAAAAACCCTGTCTTTTTCTGCAAAGGCCACTTTTTTACGAACTTCCTTATGCACTTCTTCAAGCAATATTCCCGATTTTAAAGGTTTTCTATATTCAAAAGCCTGGGTGGCCGTTAGTAATTCAATGGCCAGTATTTTTTCTAAATTTTCAAGTACCCTTAAAGCTTTTCTCCCGGCAATAGACCCCATACTTACATGGTCTTCCTGCCCCATAGAAGTAGGAATACTGTCGGCGCTGGAAGGAAAACAAAGTCCTTTATTTTCACTGGCCAAAGCAGCGGTGGTGTATTGAAGGATCATGTATCCTGAATTTATTCCCGTATCTTCCATGAGTAATTTGGGAACACCCGGGCTATTACCCTCCAAGGCCAGATAAATCCGCCTGTCTGATATATTTCCCAGTTCAGAAGCTGCCAGACAAGCATAATCCAATGCCATAGCCAGAGGCTGTCCATGAAAATTACCTCCACTAATTGTCAATTCTTCATTGATGATAATTGGATTATCTGTTACGGCATTCAATTCTACTTGCAACAATTCCTTGAGATGTAACCAGGAATTTCTGGAAGCTCCATGGACCTGTGGAATGCAACGCAAGGAATAAGGATCCTGTACCCGCTCACAGTCAATATGATTTTCCATGATCTCAGAACCTTTCAGAAGTAATTTAACCCTTTGTGCCACATGTATATTGCCCTTGAACGGCCGCAGCTTATGTAATTCATTGTAAAAAGGTTTTACGGAACCCTGTAAACCTTCAATCATCATGGCTCCTATAATATCTGCATGTGCAAGGCAATTGTGTAATTTTTCTATCACTTTGATGCTATGTGCAGCAATAAACTGGGTGCCGTTAATTAGGGCTAACCCCTCTTTGGGGCCAAGTTCCAGAGGTTTCAACCCTGTTTTTTTAAATAGTTCTTCAGTGAGTATAATTTTGTTTTCAAACAGCACTTTGCCAAGACCTATCAGAGGTAAAAACAGGTGGGCAAGAGGAGCTAAGTCTCCTGAGGCTCCAACGGAACCTTGAGAAGGTACCAGTGGGATAGCATCGTTGTCTATGTGCCATAGAATTCTGTCTAAGGTTTCTTCTGCAATACCAGAATATCCCTTTGCAAGCGAATGTATCTTTAAAATGAGCATTAGTTTTGCCAGTTCTGTCTTAATAGGCTTGCCAACACCAACACTATGGCTTTTGAGGATATTTGTCTGAAGTATTCTGGTTTCTTCTTTAGAAATATTTGTGGTGCACAAGGGTCCGAACCCAGTATTTATCCCATAAACAGCCTGCCTTTTTTCAACTATGTTTTCAACTACAAGTTTGCTGTCCCGGACCCGTTTTCGCGCAGCATTTGATAATTGACCTTGAATTGTTCCCCTTGCAATTCCCAATGCAAGGCGGCAACTAAGTTCTTCTTCCCCGTACAGAAAGGTATCAGTTGGTGAAACCATTAAATAGAATTTTTAGTACTATAAATGTATTCATTAAGTTTCAGAAAAATGGAATTGGAGCCCCACTTTAATTTGAATATAATATCACAGTAAGAAAATCTAACTTTGCAAACTTAAAATGTTTAGAATGGTATTTGAATTAATTAAAAAAAGGCGATCTGTATTTCCCGCTCAATATACAAACCAACCGATAAATAGATCGGAGATTGAAAAAATTCTGGAAGCAGCTAACTGGGCACCTACTCATAAAAAAACGGAACCCTGGAGGTTTAAGATCTTTTTAGAAGATTCTAAAGAGCAGCTCGGACAATTCCTTGCAAATAAGTACAAGGAAACAGAGGCGAACCCAAAGGCTTTTAAAGCGAAAAAACTTCTCGAAAACCCAAGCAGGTCTGCCGCAGTCATAGCCATCTGCATGCAAAGAGACCCAAATGAAAGTCTTCCGGAATGGGAAGAAATTGCCGCCACAGCAATGGCTGTTCAGAATATGTGGCTTTGTTGCACAGAAATGGGGATAGGTTGTTATTGGAGCTCGCCGGGCCTGATAAAATATATAGGTGAATTTATTGAACTGGGTGATGGGGAACTATGTCTCGGGTTTTTATATATGGGACGTTACGAGGAGGAAATCTCAGTTGGAGAAAGAAAACCTATTGACGATAAGGTGGTTTGGTTTAATTAGGAGCTAGTAAAAAAACGGAAATAATTTTTCCTTATACTCCCAGGTTTTGGCAATAAAGAGTCCAAAATAAATTATAGTAACCACAAATTTTAAGAAAGTCCCGGTAAGAAAGCCAACAAAGGAACCAAAAGCGGCTTTAAGGGCTGTTTTACTCTCCGCTTTATTTATTAATTCTCCAATTAAGGCTCCAATAAACGGCCATATAACTATACCAAAAATACCCAGTATTGGAAATATTATTGCTACAAGAAGCCCAACTACGGTCCCGAACATTCCGGCTTTGCTGCCCCCAAACTTTTTAGTACCCATTGCCGGGATAATATAATCTAATGTGAATACAATTACGGCAACCAAAAGTGTGATCCCCAAAAACCACCAGTCATTGGGTATTGCCTTGGTAAGCACCAATAATAAAAGACCTATCCAGCTTATTGTAGGGCCTGGTAAAACGGGTAAAAAACTTCCTAAAACACCTATAAACATAAAGATAAATCCCAATAAGAATAAGGCAATATCCATGAAAACCATTTATTATTGGACGAAGATAGGGTCTATTTGTTACATGTCTTTTTAGGGTTGCAGGAAATCCTGGATTTCTGAAGCTTAATTGCCCGAAAAAGTCGTAATTTTCCGCAAGGAATACCGCTTATATGAGGAAGTTACTAATTTTGTCTTGTCTTTACTTGATGTCTTCCTGTAATTTGTTTACTTCTACAGAAGTGAAAACCCAAAGACTGGTGGAAAAAGAATTACAGGCGATCAATTGGAACGATGTAGATCAGTACCCGCTCTTTGATGATTGTGACGAAACAGTGTCTAAATCTGCTCAAAAAGAGTGCTTTGAGAACACCTTGCTTTTGCATTTTTCTATGATCTTACAGGAATTCGAATTTATATTGGACAAAGATGTTGAGGAAGTAGTATATGTTGATTTTTTGGTGGATAAAGAAGGAAAATTGACCGTTTTAAATATTGATAAAAACAGTATTATTCAGGATCAAATTCCCGAATTTGATGGGATTATAAGTAGAAGTCTTAAAAGTCTGCCCCGGGTTGAGCCGGCTTTAAAAAGGGGAATACCTGTGAATGCCAAGTGCAGGATCCCAATTATTTTAAATTCAGAGTAAACAAAATAGATTGCAGAACGAGAAAATTATATTGGGGATTGACCCTGGAACTACCATCATGGGATTCGGCATCATTAAGGTGCAAGGGAAGAAGATGACATTTATTCAAATGAACGAATTAATGCTTAAGAAATACAGTGACCCTTTTACAAAACTCAAGCTTATTTTTGAACGAACTATTGAACTGATTGACACCTACCATCCGGATGAAATAGCCATTGAAGCCCCTTTTTATGGGAAAAATGTCCAGTCTATGCTAAAACTTGGCCGGGCACAGGGAGTGGCCATGGCAGCCGGACTCTCAAGGCAAATTCCAATAACTGAATATTTGCCCAAAAAAATAAAAATGGCGATTACGGGCAATGGCAATGCCAGTAAAGAACAGGTAGCGAAAATGCTTCAAAGTACTCTTGGATTAAAAACACTTCCAAAAAATCTGGATAGCACAGATGGTCTGGCAGCTGCAGTTTGTCATTTCTACAATGAAGGCAGGGTAGAGGTAGGTAAAAGTTATACCGGATGGACAGCCTATGTTAAGAAGAATGAAGACCGGATAAAATAAGTCATGAATACGAATAACAACGCATATTGTCATAATTGTGAACAATCATGCCAGGGTCGTTTTTGTCCGGCTTGCGGTCAAAGAACTTCTGTGCATAAGGTTAACTTCAAAGAAACCTTTCAGGATCTTGCGGACCAGTTACTCTCCCTCAGTGCTCCCCTTCCCCAAACCCTAAAAATGCTGGTAATAAATCCAGGCTATCTTTTAAGAGACTACCTTTATGGAAAGCGCAGAAGGTATTACAGGCCCATATCCTTTTTCCTCCTCACTACTTTGTTTTACCTCATTATTCGTGGGCTGGTCGGATCTGAGGGACTGGGGCAGATCATTGGAGATCCTAAAGATAATCCCTTTGTGGATTCAGATTTTATTTACCAGGCCCGGGAATTTATGATTGAAAATATCAACAGCCTGCTGTTCATTTTTGTGGCTGTTCTGGCACTGGCAATGAAACTGTTTTACCGCAGGTATTATTCTCTAGCAGAGTATTTTGCGGTATCTTTTTATTTGATTGGATTCTATATGTTATTGGTTACGTTGAATTTATTCTACATCCGATACGTCAATCAAAACATCCAGTACTTGTCGACGCTGGTCATGAATGTTTATTTTGTGTATGCCATGGTTTCTTTTTTCGGCCATAGAAAATGGCTGACGGCTATTAAAGCCTTTATTGCCTACATTCTGGCTTATGTGTTTTATATCCTCCTGGCTTCCATCCTCTCTTATATTATCATAGCTTTAAAACAGTAATAATGTCAGGCATTTATATCCATATCCCTTTTTGCAAACAAGCCTGTCATTATTGTGACTTTCATTTTTCAACTAGCTTGTCTAAAAAAAGACCTATGCTTTTAGCTCTGGAGCAGGAATTATTGTTAAGAAAAGAGGAATTAAAAAATGAGAAAATTGAGACTATTTATTTTGGAGGGGGAACACCTTCTGTATTGCAAACAGCCGAAATAGAACACTTAGTGGAAGCAGTTTACAGGAACTATAAGGTAATTGAAACTCCTGAAATTACTTTAGAAGCCAACCCTGATGATTTGTCGGTAACCAAAATTAAAGAACTTAGTGATTCATCTATCAACAGATTAAGTATTGGCATACAGTCCTTTTTTGATCAGGATTTAAAACTGATGAACAGGGCACATAATGCTAATGAAGCGCATACTTGTATTGCGGAAGCCAAAAAGTATTTTAATAATATTTCGATTGACCTTATCTATGGAATACCAGGGATGACTAATGCGCGTTGGGAAGAGAATATTGCCCAAGCATTGTCTTATAGCTTGCCTCATATCTCATCTTACGCTTTGACCGTGGAACCCAAAACTGCTTTGAAGGCCTTTATAGAAAAGGGGGTAATTCCGGATGTTGATGATGAAATAGCACAACAGCAGTTTTATTTACTACTCGATCTTTTAGAAGGTGAAGGATACCAGAATTATGAAATATCCAACTTTGAAAAAGAGGGTTATTTTTCAAAGAACAACACTGCATATTGGCAAGGGAAAAAATATATTGGGATAGGTCCTTCAGCACATTCATATAACGGGATTAGAAGGGGATGGAATATCAGTAATAATTCAAAATATATAAAGTCGATTAATCAGAACCTCCTCCCATTGGAGGAAGAGACACTCACCAAAACAGATAGATATAACGAATATGTAATGACTGGCCTGCGAACAATTTGGGGGATTTCACTCTATAAAATTCAAACGGAATTCGGCAATTCATATTATGAGTACCTGCTGCAGCAATCAGATAAATATATCAAAGAGGAAATGCTCTCTGTTGATGGGGATAAAATTTATGTTACCAAAAAAGGAAAGTTTTTATGCGATGGGATCGCAAGTGATTTATTTATGATTAAATTGAGTTAAGATTCTTAGATTAAGGCTTATGCTGGCATTAATAAAACATAATAGCAGGGACTATCAGATAGACCTTTCCAAGCCCCTGGATATTTCAATTCCATTGAGGGGCAATGAGTCTAATGTAAGGGCCTGGAACTTAAATGCGCCTGTAATACAACCACATAGGGAAGGGGATTTTGTAGGGAAAGTATCTGAAGGAGCTTCCACTAATTTTAACGATATCAGTTTTAATCCCCACGCACATGGAACTCATACAGAATGTATAGGACATATCACAGAAGATAACTATTCCATAAATAAGCAATTGTCCGAATTTTTTTTCCTTGCTGAGGTGGTTACCATCGCCCCGGAAAAATATCAGAATGATTTTGTAGTCTCCAGAAAGCAAATTCAGTATGCGATAGGAGATAAAAAATGTGAGGCCCTCATCATCAGAACCTTACCTAACCTTAAGGAAAAGTTATCAAGGAAGTATTCCGATACAAATCCACCTTATTTATTAGAAGAAACCGCTCAATATTTAGTTGATAGGGGAATAAATCACTTGCTCATAGACCTGCCTTCGATAGACAAGGAAAATGACAATGGAGCCCTACTGGCCCACAGGGCTTTCTGGCAGCTTGAAGGCAACTTGAGAACCAGAGCTACTATTACAGAATTTATTTATGTAAATAATTCTATTAAGGATGGTACATATATTTTGAATTTGCAATTTGCCCCAATAGAGAATGATGCAAGTCCGAGCAGGCCGGTTTTATTTAAACTAATAATGCCATGAAAACTCTTATTAAAATAGAGGAATGGGCTATGTTTGGATTTGGATTCTATCTTTTTACGTTTCTCCCATTTTCCTGGTGGTGGTTTTTTGTGTTTCTTCTGGTCCCGGATATTGGAATGTTGGGATATATTTTAGGAAATAAAATTGGGGCGGTTACATATAATATCTTTCATCATAAAGGTTTGGCGATAGTTATTTATATTTTAGGAGTATATTTTTCTCTTCCTTTGTTAGAAGGTGCCGGAATAATTTTATTTTCACACTCAGCTATGGACAGAGCTTTAGGCTATGGCTTAAAGTATGAGAAAGGATTTAATTATACGCATTTAGGCGAATTAGGAAAAACCAATGGATAGTATTTTAGAACTTTTTTTAGGATTAATATTAGGAGCAATCCTTATGTACTGGATGTACTCCTTATTTCGTATAAAGAGGAACAAAGAACTTACAGAGCATCAATCCACAATAATACTGGAGAAGATTAAAAGCGTCTGTAAGTTGATATCTGTGGAGGGTGATTTTGCAGAAATATACAAATATGAAAATACCCGGGAACACTTTATGAGCTTGCTAAGCAGCAAGAAAAAGGCCCTTATAGTAATTAATGCAAAAGCTCAAATAGGTTACGACCTTAAAAAAGTATTAATGCACGCTGATACGGACAAAAAGAAAATAATTCTTACTAACTTTCCCCAGCCAGAAGTGCTTTCAATACAACCGGAACTTGAATTTTACGATATAAAGAATGGGCTTTTCAATTCATTTACCCCAAAAGATTTGACAGCATTAAATCAGGAAGCTAAAAAACATGTCATGGAGAAAATTCCTGAAAGCGGGCTCATGGATACAGCTCGGCGGGAAGCTTTGGAAGCTGTTTTATTGATCGAGAAAATTGTTGAAACAATCGGGTGGAAATTAGATTACTCAACTTTGGAATTAAGCGAAAATAAAAAACCTTTTATTGAAAAATAGATTTTAAATTTAAATCATAACAAGATGAAAAAGACAGTTTGTATTTTAACCCTTTTATTGATATCCATAACAGCATACAGTCAACAAGATAAGCAAATGAGAAGTTTAGATCCAGGTTTTGTACACACCGTATATTTTTGGCTCAACAATCCGGATAATGAGGATGACCAAAAGCAATTTGAAAAGGCGATGAAGAAATTCATGAAGAAGTCGAAACATGCCAACACCCATTATGTTGGCAAGCCGCCAAAGGCTACACGCGATGTGGTAGATGATTCATTTACCTACGCATTGATAGTTAGTTTTAAAAATGCCAAATCTCAGGAGAAGTACCAAACAGAGAAGGCACATTTGGATTTTATTGATGAGGCCCAAAGCCTTTGGAATAAGGTAATTGTATATGATTCCCAGGGGGTCAAACTATGATCTTTCCAGAAAACACCTAGGTGTTCTTCGCCTTATATTTTAACGAAGGTTTACGTTAAAGTGCTTTTGAATATGAACATTGAAGAATTCAGAGAACTTTGTTTACATAAGAAAGGAGTTACGGAAGAATTTCCTTTTGACGCGGATACGCTGGTCTTTAAGGTGATGGGTAAAATATTTACCATTGCCCCGCTTGAACGGATTCCGTCACAGGTGAATTTAAAGTGTGACCCGGAAAAAGCCATTGAGTTACGCGAAACCTATGACGGAATTATTACTCCTGGATATCATATGAGCAAAGTGCACTGGAACACATTATTTCTGGGACAGTTGCCTTCTAAACTGATATCGGAACTTGTGAATCATTCCTACGAATTGGTAGTTTCTAAGCTAACAAAAAAACAAAAAGCTGCGCTCGAGGGTATGATTTAATCTTTAAATCCCTTTAAGAATACCATATCTTTACCACCTCAATTCAAAGAGCAAGTTAGTTATGCTTAATCCCTCCGGGTTTTACAAAGAAAGAAAAGACAAATTGAGTGAGCTGCTTGTTCAGGTGAAACGGCAATTATGGGTCTCCAGTATGCTTAGGCTAACAGTTTTTATCCTCGCAATTTTCGGAATATACCTGTTTTATGATAGTTCAAATTATATTCTTTTAATTATCCTAATTGCGGCCATATTGTTCCTTTTTTTGGTTTCGAGGCATACCGACCTGAATTACCGAAAAAGTAAATTGCTGGCCCTGATCTCCATTAATGAAACCGAGTTGCAGGTATTGGATCGAAAATTTTATCAGCTCCCGGATGGAAATAACTTCACAGATCGTGGACATTTTTATAGTCAGGATATTGATCTTTTCGGGAAGGGATCTTTTTACCAATATTTTAATCGCACGGCTTTACCGGAAGGCAGTAAAACATTAGCTACACTACTTACTGCAAACAATATCGAAAATGTAATAGATAAACAGGAAGCCATAAAAGAACTTGGGTCAGATGCAGAATGGAGACAGGAATTTTCGGCAGTTGCCAGATTGATAAAAACGGAAATCTCGTCGGCTAGTTTAATAGGTTGGCTAAAAACATATCAGCCATTCGTTCCTAATCTGATGAAAACGCTACCCAAGGTGTTTTCAGTTTTGTCACTTGGATTAATAAGCCTTTATTTCTTTGACTATGTTTCAGGATGGGGGTTGCTATTTTGGTTTTTCCTAGGCCTAGGTATAACAGGTAGGTATTTAAGCAGGATCAATGCGCTTTCTCAGAACACGACGCAAGCACAGAGCAGTTTTCAGCAGTATCAAAAATTGATATTGCTTTTGGAGAATAGGAAATTTCAAGCCCGGGTATTGGAAAATGAAAAAGATAACATTTTGGAAGAAGGCGTAAAGGTTTCCCAGGTTTTGAAACAATTTTCAGGGATGTTGAACGCCTTTGACCAAAGGAATAATATGCTTTTTGGAGTATTGGCCAATGGATTCTTTTTATGGGACATGAGGTATGGCTATGTCATTGAAAAATGGATTAAAGTTCATGGCAATAATGTAGAATCCTGGCTAAAAACTATTGCTTTTTTTGATGCTTATAACAGCCTGGGAAATTTTGCATTTAATCATCCTGATTATACTTTTCCGGAAATTACAAAAAATGACCTTATTATAGAGGCGCTAAATATTTCTCACCCTATGCTGGACCCGGCTGAAGGGGTAACCAATAATTTTAAAATTTGCGGGGAAGAGTTCTTTGTAATTACCGGCGCAAATATGGCTGGTAAGAGCACATTTCTACGTACTATTTCCCTTCAGATTGTTATGGCCAATATGGGCTTGCCGGTATGCGCTACCTCGTTGCGATACCAACCCATAAAACTGATTACCAGCATGCGCACTGTAGATTCTTTGACAGAACATGAATCCTACTTTTTTTCTGAACTAAAGCGTTTAAAGTTTATTATTGATAACATAAAAGAAGATAGATACTTTATTGTTCTGGATGAAATCTTAAAGGGAACCAACAGCACAGATAAGGCCATAGGTTCCAGAAAGTTTATTGAGAAGTTAGTGAATTCCAATTCAACCGGTCTGATTGCGACGCATGATTTAAGTCTTTGTGAAGTTGCTAAAAGTCTGGATAGGGTTGAAAACTATTTTTTTGATGCTGCAATTGTAAATGAAGAGTTGCATTTTGACTACAAATTCAAAAAAGGGATTTGTAAAAATATGAATGCCTCATTTTTGTTGAAGAAAATGAAAATCGTTGAATAAGCTATGGATTCACTAACACAAATAGTTTTAGGGGCGTCCGTAGGAGAGGTGGTACTTGGTAAAAAGGTGGGGAATAAGGCAATGCTCTATGGTGCAATAGCCGGTACTATACCCGATCTTGATGTCTTAAGTAGCTATTTTGTAGATACGGTTACTTATACTGAATGGCACAGGGGTTTTAGTCATTCTATTCTCTTTAGCCTCCTTTTTGCACCGGTTTTCGGATGGCTTATTTTTAAGATCGAAAAAAAATCCGGGGTAAGCTGGCGAGAATGGTCCACGCTTATGTTCTGGGGTTTGTTTACACATCCCATTTTAGATTCCTTTACCACCTGGGGCACACAACTTTTTTGGCCTTTTGACCTACGCCTGGCTTTTCAGAATATTTTTGTTATCGATCCAATATATACGCTGCCTTTTCTGTTTTTCCTGATTCTGACAATGAGAGAACACAGGCTGTCACCGGCCAGAAGAAAATATAACCGAATGGGCCTGATGGTTAGCACAGCTTATCTGGCAGTAACCATACTATTAAAGGGAATTACCTATAAGAAATTTACCGATAATTTGGAGGATCAGGAAATTGCTTATGAGCAGATCCAAACCAGGCCAACCCCATTTAATTCAATACTATGGACCGCTAATGTGGATGCAGGGAACGAATATCTAATAGGAGAATATTCCTTGTTTGATACTAAACCAATTGTGTTCAGGCCTTATCCAAAAAACCACGACTTATTGGGAGAACTGGCAGGTGAGGATAAGCTTAACCGGTTAATAAAAATTACCGAAGGCTGGTATACCATTTCGCAGAAAAAACAAACCTTACTCTTTAATGACCTTCGTTTTGGTTTGATAAACCTGAATCCCATTGATCCTAAATTTGCTTTTAGTTATAAACTGTTTAAAATAAATAATAAGGTAATCGTTGAGGAAACCCCAAAATTCAAAGAAGATGCACAAAACGTTCTAATAGATTTATGGGCAAGAATCTGGGGGAATTAATCCTCTGGTTTCCAATTCTTTTATATTGGTTAATACACCTTATAAGCTTTTTATCTGAAGATCATGAAAAGTATCTGCCTGCAGACGTAGCAACTCTTCTGCTTTCTGTTTTTTATATGCGTATACAGCTTCTTCTTCTGCAATTTCACCATAAATTTTTTCATTTAAGGTAGTATCTGTAGCCAGGATATTTTGTCGCTGTAATACTTTTTGCATCACCCAGGTCTCTACGGCACTTTCCTCATCTTCCAACTTAAGGTCATAGGGTCCTTTTGGAGCCAGAAGCTTAACAATTATAGGTGAGGTTTCTATGGCAAGGAATAATAAGAAAATAAAGAAAGAGGGAAACCATGGCAGTTCTCCCAGGGCACTTATACGGGCCATAAGGCCATCAAATCCGTCAATAATTGGCTGAGAATCATCTACTGCCTGTGAATATTCTGCATTAAGCGAGGTGATCTGGGTTTCTATACCGGCTATTTTATTTGTATTTGCTTCCTTTAATTGTCCTAATTCCAATAAGGCAGCATCGTGCTTTTCACGTTTTTCTTTATACACCGGTCCTTTGCCTAAAAGCATGGTCCCTGCTCTTCCTTCGGCCTCTGAAATATAGGTGTCGTAAAGGGCGTTGGTCTCCGCTTCTTTTATGTTTATTTCATTCTTTAGGGCTGTAATATCTTCGTTCAGACTGGCAACCACCGGAGTGTATTGCTGTGCAATCTGTGCCTTATTTGCCAGAGTGAGTTCGTTTTTTTGTTCCAATAAAACCTGGTTGATTTCCTTTTCGAAAATTTTCATTTCCAAAGGTTTTGAGATCACTACGGCAATAATAATAGCCAGAATTATCCTGGGGGTAGCCTGTAAAAATTCACTTTTTATACTATCTCTTTTTTTAATAGTGGAGACAATAAACCTATCCAGATTAAAAATCAATAGGCCCCAAATAAGGCCAAAAAAGATTGCTGCGTAAACGTTGTCAAATACCGTAAAGAGTGCATAACTACTGGCAATAAATGCCATTACGGCGGTAAAAAAAACAGTGGCACCTATGCCTGCGTATTTGTTTTGTTCTCCTGAAGAACAGGATTCAAGAATGCGGGTGTCCGCTCCGGAACAGAGGATAAAAAAGCTTCGTATCATTATAGTGTTCGTTTTTGATTCTAATGGTTAGAACGCAATTTGCATAGATTTGTTACACTAAAATGAAATAAAATCATCTCGTTAAGAAGGTTTTATGAATTCCAGGAATTTTCCTTCAATATTTTTTGAGGAATTCACGACTCATCTCAAATCTAAATACTCTAAGAAAGAAGTTCCGTATAGTATTTATAGAAATAAGGTATCGTTTCAATTCCTTTTAAAAAATTCCATACCCCAAAATGTTCATTCGGAGAATGAATGGCATTGCTGTCGAGTCCGAAGCCCATTAAGATGGATTTAGTTCCTAACTCCTTTTCAAATAGCGGAACAATAGGGATGCTACCCCCGTTTCTCTTGGGTACGGGTAATTTTCCAAATGTAGTCTCATAAGCTTTACTTGCTGCCTGGTAACCTATACTGTCTATGGGTGTTACATAACTTTCACCACCGTGGTGCGGAGTTACTTTCACCTTAACTCCGGTAGGGGCAATATTTTCAAAATGGGTCTTAAAAAGTTGTGTAATCTCATGCCAGTCCTGATGTGGTACGAGCCGCATAGAGATTTTTGCATAAGCCTTGCTCGCAATAACGGTTTTTGCACCTTCTCCTGTATAACCACCCCAGATGCCGTTTACATCAAGGGTAGGTCTTATGGAGTTTCTTTCATTTGTGGTATAAGAAGATTCACCATAGACATCTTCAATGTCCAGGGCGGCTTTATACGCCTCCAGCTTAAAGGGTGCTTTTTCCATGGCATTGCGCTCCTCCCGGGTGAGTTCTTCTACCTTATCATAAAATCCCGGTATTGTAATATGGTTATTTTTATCATGCAAAGAGGCAATCATTTTTGCAAGGATATTTATAGGATTGGCAACTGCTCCTCCATACAATCCTGAATGTAAGTCCCGGTTTGGACCTGTAACTTCTACCTCCACATAACTCAATCCCCTGAGACCTGTCGTTATTGAAGGAACATCATTAGCTATCATTCCGGTATCGGAAATTAAAATAATATCATTGGCTAATTTTTTATGATTTTCTTTTACAAAAGCGGACAAGCTTTCACTTCCTACTTCTTCTTCCCCCTCAATCATAAACTTCACATTACAGGGAAGCGAGTTGTTTGCAACCATAAATTCAAGGGCTTTCACATGCATATAAACCTGTCCCTTATCATCAGAGGCTCCGCGGGCATAAATGGCACCATCGGGGTGGAGTTCCGTTTTTTTAATCACAGGTTCAAATGGAGGGGAGTCCCAAAGATCTAAAGGATCTGGCGGTTGAACGTCATAATGCCCGTAAACCAGAACGGTTGGCAGATTCTTATCAATTGTTTTTTCTCCATAAACGATGGGATACCCTTGAGTTTCACAGATCTCAACAATATCACAACCGGCATCTTTTAAAGAAGAGGCAAAAACCTCTGCAGTATCCAGTACATCTTGTGAATAAGCAGAATCTGCACTAACAGATGGCATTTTTAGAAGTTGGATGAGCTCATTTATAAATCGTTCTTTGTGTTGTTCCAGGTAAGCCTTTATGTTTTGCATTATCAATAATTTGAAGAATGACTAAATTTACGAAAAGAAGGTTGATAATTTTAAACTTCGATTATTTTTAAATTGAAATTTTGCTTTATATTTGCAACCCCATAATAAAGATAGTTCCTTCTCCATACTATTTCAAAGGAGAAGTTATCAGGATGGGAAATGCAGGCGTGGTGGAATTGGTAGACACGCTAGACTTAGGATCTAGTGCCGAAAGGTGTGAGAGTTCGAGTCTCTCCGCCTGTACGAAGTAAAGGCCCATCTAATAAAGATGGGCTTTTTTTTTATGAAAAGTGGAGAGGGGAGAAGTTTATCCCGCCATCGGCGGGAAGTCTCTCCGCCTGTACAGTTTAAAAAGCTTCCCTATTTAGGGAGGCTTTTTTAGTTTTGGGTAACCCACGGGTAACACAAATCGATTTTTCTCCTAGGGCTATTTCAAATAAATATTTTTGATATCATTTATTTACAAAATAAATAATTACTAGCATGTTGAAAAAATTATTGTTTTGCCAATACCTTCAAAAAAGAACTTGAATACCATTAATGAACATTTGAACAGCAATCATTACCAATATCATCCCCATTAATCTTTCGAAAGCATAAAGACCTCGTTCCCATAGTATTTTATTAAGAAAAGGAGCTGCCAATAATAAAATCTTTTCCATGAAAGATCTAAATAGTTTAATTTTAACTAGTACTACTAGCTGTAAAATATTCAAGACAGGAAATTATGAAAAAAAAGACCAGCCAAAATCTTGAAAATAAATCTGACACAACAAAATTAACACCGCACGAAAAAAGTAAAGGGCTGTCTCAAAAAACATTTGAGCAGGCAGAGGATAAATTTAAATTGTTAGTAGATCAAGCCGGAGATGCATTTTTTGTCCTTGATTATGAAGGTTCGATTATGGATGTTAATCTCCAGTCATGCCTAAGTCTTGGTTATTCACGCCGGGAACTTTTGAAAATGACGATTCAGCAAGTTGATATTAAGGTTGTTGAGAAGGAGCATAAAAACCGGTTTTGGAATCCACTTAAAACAGGGGAATACTTAAATTTCGAAGGGATCCATCAACGAAAAGATGGGAGCACCTTTCCTGTTGAAGTTAGGCTTGGCCGGTTGGATTTGGAGGGCAGAAAATTACTACTGGCACTGGCCCGCGATATATCAGAACGAAAGAAGTCGGAATTGGCTCTTATAGAGAGTGAATCAAAACTAAGAGAGGCGCAAAAAATTTCTAAAATTGGAATCTGGGAATGGGATCTTGTAGCTGACAAAGGATACTATTCTGAAGAGACGTATAAGATTTTTGATGTAGACCCTGATCCTGATACAAAGATTGTCTCTGATAAAATGATTGAAATAATCCATCCGGAAGACCGTGAGCATCATGACCATATAACAAAGAATCTGTTAAATAAAAATGTTAGCAACGACCCATATGATTATCGTATTATACATAGAGATGGTACGATTCGGCATATATATACAGAAGTGCAGGTTGAATATGATGCAGATGACAATCCCGTAAAAATAGGTGGAATTGTTCAGGATATTACTGAGCGCAAGTTAGCAGAGCAAACCCTAAAGAAAGAAGCTGAATTTCAAGAACTCGTCGCCAAAATCTCTTCCCAATTCATCAACCTGCCAGCTGATAAAATCGACCAGTCAATTAATGAGCGGTTTAAGGAGATTGGAGAATATTTTAATGCTGATCGTGTAACAATTGGCAAATTAAATGAAAAGGGTGAAGTATTGGCGGCTACCAATATGTGGTTCTCTGACAAGATAAATATTGAAGTGTTTGCAGCTGATATGGAGGACGCAATTTATCCAAATTTTGTCAACTACATCAAAGACAAAGAATATTGGAGTTTCTCAGATCCTGATGAGTTTTCGCATTGGCACCCTGAGTATGAAACTAATCTAAAAATCAAATTTAAAGCAGGTCTCGCAGTTAATTTAGATTTTGATGGGTCAGTAATTGAAATATTCGTCGTAGATTTTTTAAGCTCATATGTTCTGACACAGACCAATATTAAGCAGATTAAACTGCTGGGAATTGTTTTTTCCAATGCCTTGAATAGAAAGCGGGCAGAGCATGCCCTAAAAAAAGAAGCTGAATTTAAACAACTTGTTTCCGAACTCTCCTCCAGATTCATAGGGCTATCCGGAGTTGAATTCGAGAATGCTATACAAGAGAGCCTTGCGAAGATTGGCAGTTATTTCAGAGTTGATACTATAAGACTTTATCAGCTTTCTCATCAAGGAGAAGTATTGAAATTCAGGCTTATGTGGCTTTCAGAACATCTTGCCCCACAAGAAGAAATGTCAGTGATTCATAAAATGAAATATCCTAATCTCGCTGCACATTATTTGCAAGGAGAATCTGTTATATTCAATGATAGTCCACAGTGGCCGGAAATGCGCAAGATTCTCAAATTCTTTGGAACTAAAACTGGTGTTGGAGTTCCATTGGAATCTGGCACCTATGGGGTTGATGTATTTGCCATGGATAAGGTATCGTCAGAGTATACATGGTCTAAGGACGTTATCGAGCAAGCTAAAACAATTGGAAAGGTTTTACTAAGTGCGATATTGCGTAGTGAGGCAGAAGTTGAACTCCAAAACGGATATTTAGAAATCAAACGATTAAAGGACCAGCTGCAACAGGAAAACACCTATTTGAAGGAAGAAATAAAAGGAATTAAAAATTTCGATACTATTATCGGTCAAAGTAAAGCCCTTAAATATGTTTTGTTTCGCGTTGAGCAAGTAGCTCCAACCGATACAACAGTTCTTATTTCAGGAGAAACAGGCACTGGTAAAGAAGTATTTACTAATGCTTTACATCAATTAAGCCTTCGAAAACATAAAGCTCTGGTTAAGGTTAATTGTGCTGCTCTCTCTCCTGCTTTGATCGAAAGTGAATTATTTGGTCATGAAAGGGGGGCTTTTACAGGGGCAAATGAAAAACGAATCGGTCGATTTGAACTTGCCGATGGTGGAACTATTTTCCTGGATGAGATAAGTGAGTTGTCATTAGAAATTCAGGCTAAATTGTTAAGAGTTTTACAGGAAGGTGAATTTGAAAGGTTGGGTAGCTCAAAAACTATAAAAACTAATGTAAGAATAATCGCCGCTACTAATCGGAACTTGAAGGAAGAGGTTAAAAATAATCGTTTCCGTGTAGATTTATATTATCGTTTAACAACTTTTATTATAACAATTCCGCCTTTGAGGGATCGCAAAGAGGATATTCCTCTTTTAGTAAAATATCTTGTCAATAAATTGGGAAAAAAGCTTAATAAATCTATAAAGAAAGTTCCTCAAACCGCAATGCGAAACCTGGTAAATTATTCATGGCCAGGAAATGTTCGTGAACTAGAGAATGTCATCGAAAACGCTCTTATTATCTCAAACGGAGAAGTGCTAAAAACTGAAGTGCCTGGAAAGGTTATATTAACTACTAAGGGGAAATCGAAACTAGAGGATCTTGAACGTGAACATATAATTAAAATCTTAAAATTGGTGAATTGGCAAATTGGAGGAAAAGAAGGGGCTGCTGAAAGATTAGGTCTTAAGAGAACTACACTAAATTCGAAAATGAAAAAGCTCAATATTAAAAAAACGTCAAGATAGTATTTTCCATTCCCATAATTGACCTTTTCACAATACAAATCTATTCTTTTTGATATAATTTTCTAGCAAAGATAAAGCGACTATATTTCGTCACTATGACGAAATATAGTCGCTTTATTGATTTTGATATCAACTAGTATATTGACAAAAATACGTGTAAAGCATTGATATACAAAATATTAAAATTATTAACTTTTTTTGGCACGGTTTTAGGTTACCGGATTCTAAAGAAGTTAATATTTGATACAATAAATCAATGATTAGTATAAAATATAATATAAAAGCAAAGCCAGGGAAGAATCTGGAATTATTACAGGTTATGGGTTCAAATATTGTAAATATGCAAAGGGTAGAAGGATGCTTAAATATTGATTTTGAACAAGATAATCTGGACAAGGATCAATTTGTTTTTCGAATGGATTGGCAAAACAATAATCTTTTTAAATCACTTTTGAACAGTAATGAATTTAACATTTTTGCGGGAAGCATACATGTTCTTTGTCATAAGCCTACAGTTGAATTTGTTGGCAAGGATAAAAGAGTTATAAGAATTATAGAAAAGAATTACAAAAAAGAACTACTAAAAGAATTTAATAACTAAATGAAAATGAAAACTATCTATAAATTAATTCAAAGAAGGAATACTCCTTCTGGTTTTGGTGTTTTGAAAATATTTTTCTTGCTGATTTTTACATTCAGCACATTGCTTGCTTTTAGTCAAAGTCAAGTGAACACTAAACAAAAAAAGAAGCCTAATATATTGCTTATTGTTGCTGATGATATGGGCTACTCTGATCTAGGTTGCTACGGAGGCGAAATCAACACCCCTGTATTGGACAAGCTTTCGAAAGAGGGTATGCGATACACTAACTTTTATGTGAGTCCAACTTGTTCAGTTACCCGATCTATGCTACTATCAGGAACTGATAATCACATTGCAGGTCTGGGTAATATGGGTGAATTGAAGGCCCCGAATCAAATGGGGCAGCCCGGTTATGAGGGTGTACTGAACCAGCGTGTGGTTACTGTTGCCTCATTGCTACATGACAATGGCTATCACACCTACATGGCTGGCAAATGGCACCTGGGTTTAAAACCGGATGAGTACCCACACGCTCGTGGTTTTGAGCGTGATTTCTCATTACTTGTGGGCGGAGGTAGCCACTTTGATAATGCGTGGAACCTTGAATGGCAGGTACCTAAAGCACCATATACAGAAGATGGTCAACCTGTGGCTGAATTGCCTAAGGACTTTTACTCCTCTAAGAACTACACCGACAAGACCATCCAGTTTATAGATGAAGGCCGCCAGGATGGAAAACCTTTCTTTGCTTACATGGCATATACGGCTCCCCATGGCCCACTTCAAGTGCCAAATAGATGGTTGCGCAAATATAAGAACCACTACGATGAAGGATGGGATGGGATCCGCGAAAAACGCCTGGCACGCATGCAGGAACTGGGTATCATAGAAGAGGGTGCAAACACCGCTGATCGTTTGTATTTTCTGCCAAGATCCAGCGCTTTAGCACCAGCAGCAAGAGTGGCACTAGGCAGGAAGATGGAGATTTATGCCTCGATGGTTGAATACATGGATGATCAGATCGGACATGTATTTGAATATCTGAAACAAATTGGAGAGTATGACAATACTATCGTAATCTTCATTTCAGACAATGGAGCAGAAGGAAACGACCTGAGGAGTATGGTAGCAGGTCAAGCAGGCACTATGGGATTTATTCACGGTATGAATAATTTTGCTGAAAATAGTCATAATTCCATTGGTCGTAAAGGAACATATGCTGAATATGGTGCTGCCTGGGCCCAGGTCTCCATGGCTCCATTCCGGATCTATAAAGGATGGACAGCTGAAGGCGGCATTCGCTCCCCTCTAATTGTTAGTGGTCCTGGAGTACAGGGCTCCGGCGGATTGAATAAAGAGGCTGTACTTCATGTTAAAGATATTGTTCCAACGGTTCTGGAACTGGCAGGTATTGAGCACCCATCATCCTTTAATGGGCGCGAAGTGGCACCGGTTCAAGGTAAGTCATGGGTGGAAATGTTAGAAGGTAGAACTCAATCACCCAGAAGTGCTGATGATTGGCTTGGTTGGGAACTATTTGGCAACAGGGCGATTCGCCAGGGAGACTGGAAGATCAATTCACTTTATCAGCCAATGGGTACCGGAGACTGGCAGCTATACAACCTTGCCGATGATCCCGGGGAACAATACGACCTCTCTGAAAAAAGACCTGATAAAAGGAAGGAGCTTATCGCTTTGTGGGAAGAATATCAGAAGACGAACGGTGTTATCATAGGAAACAGGTCACCTTTTGAAAGGGCAAAAAAAGCGCTTCCCGATCCGCAGCCAGAATTCGATAATTACCCACCTCGTCGTGGTTTAGAAGCGGTTCCTTATGAACAACTTCTAAAATTGATGAGTGGAGAAAATAACAAAAAGGGATCAAAAAAAGAATAGATATGACTGCAAAAGGAAATAATAAAAGCAAAAAACATCTGAATCCACTTCTTCAATTTGGGATTGTTTTCATAATTATTACCATCCTACCATTAAGAAGTTCGCTATTCGCTCAAGATGATGGCGCCAGAGCTTACTGGAATGCAAGAGAAAAAACAAACATATTTTCTTTTCAATATTTAGCTATGAACCTAGATGCCTCAGATGCTAAAGTCTTTGCCCCAGGTCAGTATATTTATGGTAATGCCGATGTTGACGCAAATATGAGTTTTGGTTCTTTTGCCCATCATTTTGCATTTTTTAAACGTCCATCCTCCTTTGCTGTTAATATTATTGGAGGTAGTGTTGGCGCAAATTTTAATTCCAATATATCCCCAGAGTTTTTACCTCCAGGAATAGCCCCAGGTATTGCCTTTAGTCAATCAAGTTCTGGATTTGGTGATCCAAGCGTTGCGTTTGTAACAAATTTAATTGGTACACCTCGACTTAATAGCACTGTAGACCTGTTGAACTATGAGCCTGGCTTTAGTATGGATGTTGCATTATTATTGTCGGTTCCTGTAGGTGCCTATGAAAATGACAAACTTGTGAATTTAGGACTTAATCGTTGGTTTGGCCGTATTGCACTTCCTCTCAAGTACCATTTTGGGGTGTTTGCACCCGGGTATATGTCGAGCTTTGAATTGACCCCTTCAGTTTATTTATTTGGAGATAATGATAATTTTAATGCAGGGCAAACCCTGAAAAATGAACCGTTATGGCAAATAGAATCTCATTTAACCCATGATTTTACGAGCAAATTTTTCGGTTCACTTGATATGCTTTACCAGAATGGCTTTCAGTCCGAAATAAATGGCATTAAAGCTGGTGAAAACCTTGAAATTGGAAGTCTTGGTTTTTCGATGAATTACGAAATTCAAGATAATATTATGATACGCGGTAGTTATAGCTCCAATGTGTTTGGTAATGACAATTTGAATACCAGCGTTATTAAAGTTCAGTTTGTTTACAGCTGGAATAAGACAGTAGAAAACGCTAAAAAATTATCAGGAGGGGAGTAATGCTCTGGTTTTTTATTTCGCAAAACAATGAATTCAAGAATATTAATTTAAATAAATAAAAATGACAACAACAACTTCTATAACACTAGTTATGGACAAATTTAAATTGAAAAATTTTTATATTGGCCTATTTTTTATAGTTGCTCTATTTTTACCATCAAGTATTTTTGCTCAGGAAAAAGAACAGGATTCTGTAAAAATATCTCAGGAGCTATTAGATGATTACAAAGAATTAAAAAAAGCAGCTAAACAGGAGAAAATACAAGAAAATGTAGAGAAAGATGGAACAGGTAATGATCCGCGGGCATTTACGGATAAATGGATGCCCTTTTACCGCTTTCAGGAATTAGAAAATGGATTGACCCAGCAAGACGTGACAGCGTTTGGTACTATCGCTTTCAGTGATAACATCGGCGTGTTCTTTGAATTGCCGGTCGCCCAGTACCGTGATTTCAGCGAGATATCAGGATTGCCCCAAGACGCTCCTGCTAGCGCCATAGGTATGGGTGACGTGAGTCTTAAGTTTCTGGCCAGACTAAAACCTTTGGATTTTTCGTATGGTAAACCAGGGGAAATGAACAAAAAAACTGGTGCCATAATGTTAGGTACAGATTTCGTTTTACCAACGGCAACTAGTCCTTTGTTAGCTGGAAATTCATTTAAGTTAGCACCGATATTGGGGGTTGTGATAGATACACCTATGCATGGATTTTTCGCCATGCTAAACCTCTATTACTTTGATGTTTACAGAACAGATGCTGCCCCAACAACCTCTTTGTATGTGGGTCGTTGGTTTTATATGCAGCCTTTGACCCCTCCTGGTAAATGGTGGGGCTTGTTCTTTTTAATGCCTGAATATCAACCAATTTATAATTTCGAAACAAAAGATTTTTCTTCCTGGCTAGGTGTAGAACTTGGAAAGATTATTACTGAGGGCAATGTAGCCTATATTAAACCAGGATGGGGTTTGGGTAACTCAGAGTCTACTGACCGTAAAACTACTATAGAGATTGGGTGGAGGTATTTTTTCTAATTAAAACAGCATAAATTTATTATTTAAAAGGTGAGGGGTTATAATAAGTTTTATTGAACCGATTATAGTGTGATATAGAGGGTCAATTAAGCTCTATTGAAAGCATTTTTGTTATTCCAACAAATTATAGAAACTGAATTATGAAACTACCTGTTAATTTATCGTTGAAGTCCCGTATCCGACTCATAAATATATTATTGTCGATTGTGGTCTGGGTAGCAGCTTTAAATTTACTTGTATTCTTAAGGTTTACTGGCAATCCTACCTCTGTTAACCCTGTTAATACCGCTGTTCCAATAGATATTTCAGCATTATATCTGAATGTTACACGGGGCGGGATTATTTTGGGCATTGTATTAGGCCTCTTAGAATTGATTTTTGAACGGAGGATGTTCAAAATAATGTCTTATGGCCGCATCATCCTTGTAAAAAGTGTTTTCTATATATTTATTTTTGTATTAACTGCATTTCTAACAAACTTCATTTCATTCACAATTTATCATGGCAGTATAGATTTTGACCAATGGACAAAAAACTCTGCATTGGTGTCATGGCAAGTACCGCTTGTTTATATTTCGCTGGTCTGTATCCTAATTAATTCTTTCAAAGAGATCAATTTAAAATTTGGTCCGGGAAATTTGTTTAAATTGTTGTTAGGAAGATTTCACAAGCCAAAGAGAGATCGTCGTATCTTCATGTTTCTAGATCTCAGATCATCTACTAGCATTGCAGAGAAGTTAGGACATATAAAAATTAGCCGCTTGCTACAGGATTGTTTTACTGATTTATCTGTTGTCCGGAATTACAAAGCTGAAATCTATCAATATGTGGGAGATGAAGTGATTTTGTCCTGGTCGATATCCCATGGTCTAGAAAATCTGAATTGTATAAAGGCATATTTCAATTTTCAGAATTTACTGGAAAGCAGGAGTGATTTTTACAAGAAGAAATATGGACTTGTTCCTTTTTTTAAAGCTGGGTTGAACGTGGGTGACGTTACCATAGCTGAGGTCGGACAAATAAAACGGGAGATAGCATTCCACGGTGATACTCTCAATACTGCATCAAGGATCGAGGGAATGTGTAATGAATACGAGAAAGGCCTGCTTTTATCTCAGACACTAAAAAAATTGATAGAGGAAAGAACAGAACTTAAATTTCACATGGTAGGAGAAGTTCTGCTTAGAGGTAAAAGCAAACCTTTAAAAATTTATAGTATTGATGAAATTGATTTGAATGTGTAATCTATTATAAATATTGAAAATAGTTCAAAATGAAATAAAAAGTCAAGAACATAATTTTAACAAGCCAAGCTGTTGATCCACTATTGGGTAATGAGATTAAAAGTGGGCAACTATTTAATTCGCACTGTCATCTCTGCCTTTACAAAACAAAATAGCTTCTCGTTTTAAGAGAAGCTATTTTGTTTTAGGAATATTTTAAACACAAAAGTTATCTTGCAAGTTTTTACAAAAGATTTATAACATTGTTGTGAAGCTGATTGTAATTCAATTTAAAACCAAAGGATGCAAAAAACCATGAAGGAGCTTATTGACGGACAGTCACTGTCGAAATTACAATACGCGACCTTTTTTGTATGCTTTGTTATGAATATTTTGGACGGGATGGATGTCATGGTTATTTCCTATTGTGCATCCGCAATTGCAAAATCCTGGCAGGTGGGCCCGGAGGAGTTGGGTATTGTTTTCAGTTCGGGACTTGCAGGGATGATGATTGGGGCGATGTTTTTGGCACCTTTTGCCGATAAGATCGGAAGAAAGAAAATGATACTGATCAGTGCTTTTTTGATGGGTGCCAGTATGCTCATGACTGCCTGGTCACAAAATGTTTCCGAATTGATATTGTTGCGTTTTTTAAGCGGTATAGGCATAGGAAGCATGTTAGCAAGTACGGCGGCACTGACCGCAGAGTATGCCCCCGACGGTAAAAGGGATTTTTGGGTCAGTTTTGTTTTGTCGGGCTATCCTGTAGGAGCCGTATTAACGGGCATAGTATCGGCAAGTTTAGTGCCGGCTTATGGATGGCCTATTATGTTCAAACTAGCCGGACTAGCCTCCTTTATCTGCTTGCCACTTATCTATTTTTTACTGGCGGAATCGATTTACTTTTATATAAAAAAACAACCCAAAGGAGCATTGCTCAGCGCAAATACAATTTTGAGTAAACTGGGACATGAGGCATTGGAAAGACTCCCAAAACGGGAGGTAAAATCTTCAGGTATTCCAGTGAACAAGCTACTCAACAAAGAGTACAGGATACCTACATACCAGTTATGGACGGCCTTATTCATGGCATTTGGATGTTTGTACTTTCTAATAAGTTGGATACCAAAACTTGCAGAGGCTACAGGTCTTTCAATGTCATTGGCAATCTATGCCGGTACGGTTTTCAATGTGGGGGCCTTTTTTGGGATCATTATCCAGGGCTATTTTTCCTCACGAACAGGATTAAAGAGGACAGTGGCTGTTTTTTTGGTGGTAACAGGCATTTTGATGGCTACTTTTAAATTGTTTAGTGACTCCAGTGCCTTGCTCTTTGTAATTGGTTTACTCGGTTTTACGCTGCAAGGTGGTTTTGTGGGATTGTATGCAGTTGCTGCAAGGATGTATCCCACGGAATTCAGGACCACCGGGCTGGGTTGGGCTATAGGCATTGGCAGACTCGGCGCTGTGATTGGGCCGGCTCTGGGTGGTGTCCTTATAGGAATGGGGCTTTCGATGGCGGAGAATTTTTTGATTTTTTCCATACCGGCCATAATTGCGGGAGTGATAACTTTTTACTTAGCTTCAACAAAACTATCCTGAAGAAGAACTTTCCCAATATGTTTATAGGATTAAAGAAGCCCGGCTAATTCTAAGAACGAACTTAGGTAAAAAATTGACGATTGAAGAATAGCAGAAAGGGTGGGCCAGAATTCCAAATCGGCATTTAATACCGCTTTTAATAAAATTACCGCTCAGACACTCTCTGTGTTTAAGGATTCGTAACTATCTGATAATCAAGTATGTTTTGCATGTGCCTATAAGGACGAACACCGTACTTATAGGGAGATTCTTTGTACGGTGTGCTGTATGCATAGATTTGTTTCATAATTAAAAAGTGAATTATTATGAATACACAGATCAAATCAGTTAACGAAAGAAAACATTATATAGATTGGCTCAGAGTTCTAGCTTTTGGCTTGCTCTTTCTCTTTCATTCATGGAGACCTTTCGATCATTTTCCGTGGCACATAAAAAATGAGGAGCAAAATTTTATTTTTGACATGCTCACTATGTTTACCCATGGATGGCGCATGTTCCTTATTTTTTTAGTGTCCGGAGCTGGTACCTGGTTCGCGATGCGATCACGTAAGGATGCCTTCGTCAAAGATAGAATCAAACGATTAATCATTCCTTTTCTATTTGGAATCTTACTTATTATACCTCCTCAGCGGTTTTATGAATGGATTATGTTCCGTGATTTTACAGGCAGCTTTCTTGATTTTCTGACTTTATATCCTTTCCAACAGCTTGATGCCAATATGGGTAGTAGTCTGTTGTTATGGTTTGGTCATCTGGGAACTCATATATGGTACTTACCGTTTTTATTTGTGATGACAGTGTTTGCGCTTCCATTGCTTAAAAAAATTCAAAACAAACGGTTCGACTTCTCTGGGTTAAAAAATGTTATGAAAAGTAATTATGGGGTATTCATTTTAGTGTTGCCAATGATTCTTGTCCGGGTCATATTAAAGCTCATTTATCCCGAATACACAGATTGGGCAGATTTCTTCGTGTATTTATTCCCTTTTTTATATGGTTTCCTTTTTATGAGCGACCCTGAATTTATTAATATAATAAAGAAAAAAATGTATCTTTTTCTTGTTGTGGGGCTAGTAAGTTCAACTTACTTTTTATATACAGGTTCACAAAACCCTGAAAATGTCCAAGAATATTTACACCCAAGTTTTTCTTTATATCACATTCAGATAAGTATTGTATCTATGCTAATTGCTTATAGCTGGATTTTATTCTTTTTAGGTTTTTTTGCAAGTAAATTTAATTTCAAGCATTCCGTGCTTATACCTGCTAATATAAGTATCCTGCCTGTTTATATACTGCATCAAACCCTCATTATCGTATTTGGTTTTTACATCGTTGGCCTGGAAGTGAATCTGTATTTAAAATTCCTGATTATCACGGTTACTGCCATTCCAGCAGCTTTATTATTATATAAGATTATACAAACCAATAATATTTTACGATTTCTATTTGGCTTGAAAATAAAACAAAAGAAACAGCCTGTTCATGCTATACAAGACAAGAATGTGATTGCATTGGATAAGTAGGACTTAACTAAAAGTAAGATTAGTATTAATTCTCAAAATAAATCAAATGGCTAATGCAAATATTTTAAAGACAGGTAACGAATTGGCGTTATTATCAATGTCTTTTTCTTTAATATAATCATGCTTTTCAGGCCAGTCCGGGTCTGTACATATTATGTCTTATGTATTTATTCGTTTATATGGATAAATAATAACATCATATATACCATAAAAATACTTTCACTGGGGATTGATTATTTCACTCCAGTTTTTTGGAAACTCTCCTTTTTTGTGGGCTACTGAATTATTTCTACATTTGGATAGTATGCAGGAAATACCCCTTCACATTGATTTTATAGCCCTAATTGTTCTAATAGGTTCATTTCTAAGTATTTTCACTTCGTACTTTCTAATTAAAAAGTCGTGGAATCGGCACTTACCAAATCTCTTCATGGGTTTTTTTATGCTTGCAATTGGGCTATCTATGTTGGAGGGATGGTTGAATTATACAGGCTATATATTCAAGATGCTATGGTTGACCAATTTTTCAGAACCAACTAATTTTATAATTGCTCCCCTAATCTTTTTGTTTGTAGCATCTCAATTTAAAGATTTCAATAAAAGGAACTATTGGTGGCATTTTCTCCCCTTTTTATTTTGGTTGGGATATTGTTTCTTCTTTTTCATTCAATCGGACGTGATGAAATACAATTCGACTATTGATGTAATGCAATTGGATTATCCAATGATCAAAAGCAGTGGCAAAATTTATGATGATCCCCTGGGCATTAGGCCCTTCATAAACATAATGACGGGAATATCTTTTGTAATCTATAATATTCTGATTTTGAGGTTAGTTTTTATAAAGTCAAGATCCTTAGGGCAGACCATCTTCAATACTACAAATCAGACATTAAAAACCATACGAAATTCTATCTACCATTTCGTCATAATAATTATCATTTTTATAGCCGTAAAATTGATCTTTAAAAATGATGTTGGGGATTATTTTATCTATTTGTATATATCATTTATGGTTTTCGTCACCGTTGCCCAAATCATGAATAAATCTGATTATTACAATGAAGTATCTACCTTTTTGGAAGTCCCAAGTTTAAAATACAAAAAGTCCTCCCTGGATGAGGCAGAAAAAAATGTCATTCTCAACCATATTGTTGCCCAAATGGAAAATGAAAAATATTTTGTGAAAAGTACTGCCTCTTTGTCCGGTTTGGCAAGGACCATTAATGAATCCCCCCATCATGTTTCCCAGGTCATCAATGAAAACCTTGGGCAATCTTTTTTTGAACTTATGGCCACCTACCGAGTGCGTGAAGCCCAGCAAATTTTAAAGACTAAATTGGGTAAAAAATTGACCATTGAGGAGGTGGCAGAACAAGTTGGCTATAACTCCAAATCGGCATTTAATACCGCCTTTAAGAAAATTACCTCTCAGACACCCTCTACGTTTAGGGATTCGTAACCACCTGATAATCAATTATATTTTATACGGGCCGATAAGGACGAACAACGTACTTATAGGGAGATTCTTTGTGAGGTGTGAAGTGTACATAGCTTTGTTTCATAAACAAACAGCAAAATCATTATGGACACAAAAATCAAATCAAAAAACGAGCGGAAATATTTTATAGACTGGCTGCGAATTGGCCTTATCATCAGTGTCTTCTTCTTTCATGTCGGTATGATTTTCAGGCCTGAGCAATGGCATGTAAACAGTGCCGAATCATTTCCATTTTTAGACCCCATTATGTGGTGGTTGCATCTTTGGAGAATGCCTTTACTGTTTTTAGTTTCCGGTGTGGGCACGTATTATGCTATTGGACATAGAACCAGCTGGCAATATGTGAAGGAACGTTTTAGAAGGCTATACATTCCTTTTACGTTCGGCTTTTTCACCTTGGTTCCGTTAATGGTCTATGTTGAGCGTATTGAGAACTACGGTTCATTTTTAGATTACTTACCACATATGTTTGATGGCGGACCATACCCTGTGGGGAATATTTCATGGCACCATCTGTGGTTCATTCTTTATCTGTTCATCATATCACTTTTGATCGCCCCGGTTTTAAACTATACCAAGAGTGGTCATTATAATATGGTAAGAGGAAGATTGATAGTGATCATTTCCAGAAAAATGGGTTTAAACTGGTTAATACCAATTATTATACTCTCGCAGCTGATCCTGAGACAATATTTTCCAAACAGCACACATGCACTGTATAATGACTGGGCTTATTTTACCTATTACCTGCTATTCTTTGTAAGTGGGTTTATGTTGTTCACCAGTGATAAAATAATTAATGCGCTTGCCAGGGACCGAAGGTTGTACTTATATCAAACCATTGTTTTTACCATGCTGCTCTTTGCTTTACCATCAATTTTTGGAGAATCTTCAATAGTCCAGGATTATTCTCGCGGCATAACTGAAATGGTAATTTCATTATCCTGTGGATTAACCGCCATAGGTTACTTCCGGGAATACTTCAATAAGGATCATAAACTTAGAAAAGTGCTGAATGAGGCAATTTATCCCTTCTATTTATTGCACCAACCAGCTTTAATTTTTGTTGGCTATGTTGTCCTGCAATGGGATATTACTTATGGAATGCAAGCAGTTTTAATAACAGCGCTCTCGCTTGTATTTATCCTTTCAAGCTATTTTATCATTAAGAAATTCAATTTTTTAAGAGTGGTGTTTGGGATGAAAAGAAAGAAAAAGATAGAACCCTCAAAAATTGTTAACTTAGAAAACACCATAGTTTTTAATAAATAAGCGTAATAAATTTAATTCTCAAGTTCAAAAAAATGAAACTATTTAAAACCCTTAGACAAAATAATATTAATAATGGAAACTTAAGGAGATATCTGCTTTATGCAATAGGCGAAATCCTTCTAGTAATGATTGGTATTAGTTTGGCGTTTCAAGTAAGTAATTGGGATGATAATAGGATTAGAAAGAACGCTGAAATAAGATTTTATGAAAATATTAAAGAACAAATAATAGATGATGAGGAACTAATTGCTGGCCAAAGACATTATAATAATCGTCATATGGTACAATATAAGTACGCCAATGAAATTATTGAAGCCAATGACCGAAGTAAATTAGATACACTCGGAATTATAGTTCGTAATCTTACTAATTATTCAGATTTTGATAAGGAAGGCAATATATACGAAACCATGGTGAATAGTGGACAAATTAAATTACTACATAATCATGAAATTGTTAATGGTATTAGAGAGTTGGAAGAATTGTATAATTATATGAATAGAATGGAAAACATTCATTACGATGCCATGATGCAACATTTAGTCTTAGCGTTAAATCCTGTTATTGCATTCGCTACCAACGAAATTAAAAAGCCTGATGCTGTTTTTACCTATGAATTTCAAAATCTTGTAGTAATGCTTATGCAAATTATGGAAGAAAAGGACGAAGTTTATACTAATACTTTATATGAAATTGAACGCGTGCTCAAATTAATTGATGAAGAATTGAAGTAGAAGATATTTTAGATATGATTACCATATGTACTTCTGGAATAGAAACTTCTTTATAGATTTTAGTTTCTGTTGAAATAGGAGGTCCACAGCGTTAATGTTCAGTGCTGACAAACTAGAGATTTGTCATATTTTGAAAACCAGGAGTGACCATTATTACTTAAAATCTCTTCTGGCAAAAAAAAGAAAAAACTTTATTTTTCTTCTGAGTTAATCCCCAAGGAATATATTTTCGCGAAAAATTCCAACGCAATAACTGTATCTTTAATTCAAATAATTTGCCGACAGTGTTTTTAGTTAAAAGGCCCTTCCTTTTTCTTGGATTATTATTGGTCTTCCATGCTTTGGCTCAAAGCCAGGTATCTGAAAGGCCTTCACTCCAGGCTGGAAGCTTGGCTGGTGAAATAATAATAGATGGAGTCCTAAATGAAGAGGATTGGCAAAATACTCCGGTTATGGATTCCTTCCTTACAACTGAACCGGTAGAAAGGGGCATGCCTTCTGCGCCAACCTTGGTGCGCGTTATTGCAACGGAAAAGGCTATTTTTATTGGGGTAGAATGTAAAGATCCTGATCCGGATAGGATTGTCAGGTTTTCCAAACTTAGAGATACAGATATATCCAATGAAGATCATATCAAAGTGGTGATTGATCCATTTTTGGACGGGCAGTCGGGCTATATTTTGGCGGTTAACGCTAATGCAGCTCGCTATGACGCGCTGGTATCCAACAGAGGAGAATCTGAAAATGAAGACTGGGATACCATTTGGGAAGCCCGCGTATCTATTGATGAAAATGGTTGGAATGCAGAGATACGACTGCCTATTCAAAGTATTTATTTTAAAAAGGGATTAACAGAATGGGGTTTTAATATTGAACGTCGTATACAAAGAAATCAGGAAACGATTCGCTGGGCAAATGTAGAGCGCGATCAGTTTTTTGGGCAGACAAGCAGGGCGGGTCTTTTAACTAATTTACCTGTTTTCAATTACGGTTGGGGTTTAAGTGTGAGGCCATCCTTAGTAAGTTCATTGAATAAAGAAGGTGCTGATGCGGCGACAATTTTTAAACTGGAACCAAGTCTGGACGCCAGTCAGAGGATAGGACCAAATGTATTGGCAACTGTAACCGTGAATACTGATTTTGCCGAAACAGAAGTAGATACAAGACAAACAAATCTGACACGCTTCCCTCTTTTTTTTCCGGAGAAACGAGCATTTTTTCTGGAAGGGTCAGATATATTTGAATTTGGTTTCGGTACAGGAAGCAATACGGTCCTGCCTTTCTTTAGCAGAAGAATAGGGCTTGTTGATAACGAACAAGTGCCCATAATTGCAGGAGCTAAGATTAATGGCAGGGTTGGAAATACAGCTTTTGGCGGCTTGGGAGTGCGAACTGATGCTTTTGATTCAGCAGGCTCATCCTATGATGCCACCACTATGGGTGTGATGCGCGTAAGGCAGAATGTTTTCAAGGAAAGTTCTGTGGGGCTTATAGCATCCGTAGGAGATCCTTTAGGCCGGGATGGCAGCTTCATGTCCGGGTTGGATTTTACCTATCAAACTACTCGATTTAAAGGAAATAAGAATTTAATTGCCGGTGCATGGGCATTGTATGCAGATCGGGAGGATTTAATGAATGACAGATCTGCCTTTGGTTTTAAAGTAGACTACCCAAATGACAAATGGGACTTGTCCTTAACGTATTCCCGCATAGGGGAAGACTTTGATCCCTCTCTTGGGTTTGTACCCCGACAGGGTGTTCATTATTCGAGATTAGGTACTGTATACGCTCCCAGGCCCAATTGGCCTTTAGTGAGGCAAATGTTTTATGAGGTTTTTGCCAGCTACGTAAAGAGCATTAACGGGGAATGGCAGTCCTATAGCTTATTTACGGCACCTGTTAACTGGCGATTGGAAAGTGGTGACCGAATAGAAATGAATGTAAGACCTGTGGGCGAGAATATCACTGAACCCTTTGAAATAGCTGATGGTGTTACTATCCCGGTAGATAAATACCACTTTATACGATACCGATTGGAAGCTCAATTTGCTGCTAAAAGACGCCTAAATGGTCAGGTAAGTTGGTGGTTTGGTTCTTTTTATGACGGGACGTTAGATGAATTGGAATTGGAATTGAACTGGAATCCGAGTTCATTGATGGGATTTGAATTCAGTGGAGTCCGGAATATTGGTCGATTGCCCTGGGGAGATTTTGATCAGACCCTGGTGGGTATGCGTGTACGGTTTAATGTTACCTCCGATCTGCAGTTAAATGCCTATGGTCAATATGATACAGATAGCAGGATTTTAGGGGTAAATGCTCGTATTCATTGGATATTTTCACCCCAGGGAGATATATTTTTAGTCTATAATCACAATACACTAGATGATATTACAGACCGATGGACGCTGCAAAATGAACAGATTGTATTAAAAGTGCGGTATACTTTCAGATTGTGATCACGAAAATATTCAAATTTAACTTTTAGCTGAGTTTTAAGAATGGGCTTTTTATTTTTGGAAACAGACTAATTCCTTCCACTACAAATCAAACAAACCTGGTAGCCAAAGGCTTAGTTGAGGTAAATAAGTGATCAGGAACAGCGCAATGATCATTACTACAAACAAGGGCAGGAGGGGTTTTATTACTTTTTCGATAGTGGTATTGGCGATTCCTACTCCAACAAATAATACAGATCCAACCGGGGGAGTACATAAACCAATACAGAGGTTTAAAATCATAATAATGCCAAAATGCACCGGATCTAGTCCCAGCTTCATCACTACTGGTAAAAATATTGGGGTAAAAATAAGGACAGCGGGAGTCATATCCATAAATATTCCAACGAACAGAAGCAGAAGGTTTATGATAAGTAATATTATAATCTTATTATCACTAATGCTCAATAAACCGGTACTGATGTCCTGAGGGATATTTTCAAAAGAAAGCGCCCATGACATGCTCATTGATGCACCTATCAATAACATTACAATGGCTGTTGTAGAAGATGAATCCAATAAAATTTGAGGAAGTTTCTCAAAAGTAATTTCCTTATAAATAAAACCAAGGACAACGCTGTAAAGCACTGCAATGGCCGATGCTTCCGTAGCTGTAAAAATCCCTGTTACGATGCCTCCTATAACCACTACCAACATAAATAAGCTGGGGACAGCATCAATAAATGTTTTTATTATATTCTTGAATGTACTTCGCTTTCCAACCTTGTACCCTTTTTTCCTTGCCCAAAAAGAAGCAACAAGCATTAGCAACAAACCTGTAAGTATTCCGGGAATATAGCCGGCTAAAAATAAGGCCGCGATAGATGCACCCCCACTAGCCAGGGAATATACTATCAGCACATTGCTGGGAGGAATTAGGAGTCCGGTGGTTGCAGAAGTAATATTTACAGCAGCACCAAATTCCCTTGAGTATCCGTCTTTTTCCATTTCAGGACCTAATATACTGCCCATGGCCGATGCCGATGCCATAGCAGAACCTGCAATAGCACCCATTAGCATGGCTGAAATGATGTTAATAAGAGCTAAGCCACCTGGTAGGGCCCCAACTAATGTTTTTGCAAAGGCAATCAACCTGTGAGCAATACCTCCTTTGTTCATTAACTCACCCGAGAGAATAAAAAACGGAATAGCCAGGAGCGCAAAACTGTCTAATCCTGTCCCAATGCGTTGAGAGACTGTTGTAAATGCAGGTAATGCAGGGATGCTCACCAACATTGTAAGCAACGCGGATATTGTTATACTCCACGCCACAGGAGTACCTATAGCCAGCAAGCATATAAAGCTGATAATCAAAACAAGTACAGGAATATATTCCATAGGATTTATTGATTTAAAATATCAGAGATCTTGTAATATATGATCAACAAGCCGCTTATAGGTATAATCATATATACTACAGCTAAAGGAACTTGTAATGCAGGGGAATATTGATCCAATACAAAGGTGACATAAACCAATCTGGAACCGCCTATAACTAATGCAAACAAGCAGAATAGAATAATTAAAATACGGACTATTAATTTTAATTTTTTTTGAGTCTTTGCACTTAAACGCGAGGGGAGTACATCTATGGCAACATGTTTATTTCGGCCCGAAACGTAGGCAGCTCCCAAAATCCCAATCCATATCATCAGGTACCTGGCCAGTTCATCGGTAAAGGAACTGGGCGCACCAAGGAAATATCTGCTAAATACCTGCCATAGAACATTAATAACCATTATACTCATTATGATTATTAACACCCTGGCCAAAACCTTGTCGATCTTATTCCTTAGTTCCATTTTATCGGGTTTCCTGAATCTCTTGTATTAATCTATAAAGTTCTTCATTCACTTTGTACTGTTCATAAATGCCCTTAATTTTTTCCGAAAATAGGGTTTTATCTGGTCTAATAATCTTAACACCGGCTTCCTGTACTGCGTCTAATGCTTCTTTCTCAGACTCCATCCATAATTTTCGCTGGTAACTTATAGAGTTTTCTACGGCTTGGGTTAGCCACTCCTTTTCTTCTGAAGAAAGTCTTTTCCATAAATGAGTGCCCGCAAGAAGTACATCGGGAAGCACAGTATGCTCATCCAGCGAATAGTATTTGCAAACTTCATAATGACGTGATAAATAAAAACTTGGGGGATTGTTTTCTGCACCATCCACGACTCCTTGTTGCAGAGAAGTGTACAATTCACCCCAGGATATAGGTGTTGGGGAGCCGCCTAAACTTGTTACCATATCTATTGCTGTAACACTTTCCATGACCCTTATTTTTAGTCCATCAAGGTCCTCAGGCGAATTTATAGGCCTGTCTTTTGTATAAAAACTTCTACTGCCCGCATCGTAATAGCCTAAACCTTTAAGCCAGTATTTCTCGCCATCTTCCAATAGTTGTCTCCCAACTGGTCCGTCCAAAACTTTAAATGCATGTTCCCTGTCTCTAAAAAGGAAAGGGAGCCCTAACACTTTCATTTTGGGAGCAAAATTTTCTAAAACGCCGACAGAAACTTTAGTCATATCAAGGCTTCCAATTTGTAATAATTCCAGACATTGACGCTCCGTTCCCAGTTGCTGACTGGGATAAATTTCAAGAATGAGTTTGCCGTCTGAAAGCTCATTTAGATCTACGCCCATTTTGACCATAGCTAAGTGAACAGAGTGGTTTACATCAAGGCCGTGGGCCAATTTGATGGTCCTGGTTTTCTCGAAATTTTTACAACCAAAAAGCCCTGAAATTATTAAAAGAAAATATACCAGCGTGCAAAAGCGCATTAAATCCCGTTTAAAGTTTCTATTTGCAATATACATAAGTAGACTGTTATAATCCGGAATATTAAATTAAGGAAGTGAATTGACAATAAGTTTTGTGGAAATATAGATTCCAAAAGGTTTTAAAGAAACTAATTTCACCAGGCTTATTATGAACACCACTTTTTAAACCTAAGGTCAGACAATGATTGATTGTATTTGAATTAATACAAAATGAGATAAGAAGTATAAATAAGTTATAAGATAAATATTAAAGGGTAAGATTGGGGAAATTTGGATTTGCGTCCTGTTTAAAAGAATCCCAGGCCTGCCAAAATAAGGGTAATTACAACGGCAGCCAGAATTAAGACCAAAACCACTACCATTATGCTAAGGAACCCGTTAAGGAGCTTTGTGCCAAAAGATAATTGATCTTCCATAATTCATATAATTTCCTACAATGTACATATTTATGACAATAAAATTACATTTGGTATGCCATATTTCGACTAAAAGTCAATCGGAATGGGCCTTTTTGAGATGTAATACCTGAATTTTCGGTAAAAGGTATTTTACTTTTTTCACGAATTTTTATCCGGACTTAACTTTTTTCCTAGTTCTTCAAGTGAAATTCCTTTGGTTTCAGGCATCATAAATAATACAAATAACAATTGTAGTACCATCATAAATGCAAAAAACAGAAAGATTGGCCATGGGTTGTCCTTAAAGATACCATCATTGGCATCGAGGAATATAGGAGTAAGCAAAGTGATTAAAGCCGCAAATATCCAATGTGTTCCGGTACCCCATGATTGCCCAAATGCTCTGACTTTATTTGGAAAGATCTCGGAAATAAAAACCCATATAACCGCACCTTGTCCAATGGCATGTGAGGCGATAAAAATGAGAATGAAGACAAGAAGAATTGTAGAACTGGCTCCACTGTAAAAACACCAGCCAACCATTGCGAGACTTATGATATAACCCACCGACCCTATTTTCATCAATTCTCTTCTTCCCACTTTATCAATTAATCGTATCCCTACAAGGGTAAAAATTAAATTGACAACTCCTATGGAAATAGAACTGAATAAAGATTCTCTGGCAGCCAAACCTGCTCTTTCTAAAATCTCCGGCGCGTAGTAAAGAACAAAATTAATTCCGGATAATTGGTTGAAGAACGCAAGTAAAAATGCGAGAATAAGTGGTTTTTTGTACTTGCTTGTAAATAACTTTTCTTTTTTTTCTGTAGGATTAAAAGAATTCTTTATTTCTTCGAGTTTTACCCGGGCATGTTCTTTGTTTGAAAGATATTCCAATACTTTTATTGCGCCCGCATCATCCTGTTTTTTTATCACTAACCAGCGCGGGCTGTTTGGTATCTTTAGAACCATTAAACTATATATTAAAGCAGGAATAGCCTCCACGCCAAGCATCCAACGCCAATCATTGGCCCCATCAAAACCTTTGAATAAATAATTGGAAATAAAAGCGATAAAAATTCCAAAGACAATATTAAATTGATATAAAGCTACCAACTGTCCCCGGTTTTTAGATGATGAAATCTCTGAAATATAAATTGGAGCAGCGACAGAGGAAGCGCCTACCCCCAGCCCACCAATAAATCTGAAGAATGAAAACATATAGGGATCAACAGCCAAAGCAGATCCCATGGCAGAGACAAAATATAAAACACCAATCCAGAATAAGGTCTTCTTTCGACCAAAAAGATCACACGGGATGCCTCCAAAAAGAGAACCTATTACCGTCCCCCATAAAGCCATAGACATTATAAAAGTACCATGGAACCATGGTGAAGTGTTCCACAATTCTTTAATTGGTAAATTGGCACCACTTATTACAACGGTATCAAAGCCAAATAAAAAACCCGCCAGCGCGGCGGTTAATGAAATTCTGAAAATCCTTTTGTCCATGGTTTGCTGGTTTTGGTAAATCTAGCAAAAAAAGGAAGAGAAAATAAATTTGAAATAGAAGTCAGGCAGTCTTGGGTTTCAAAGAATCTAAAATACTTGTTTTTTTCTTTTTTTCAATTGCCCGGTCTTGCTGTTCTTTGGTAGGCTTTACAGAACCTGGGTTTGATTTTAAATCCCTGTCTTTTTTATTGTCATTATAAGGTAGAGAATCTATAGTAGTATTTTGTTTTGTTTTGGGGTCATCAACTCCTTTTGCACTTTCCCTGCAGGAAATAGTACAAAACAATACACATAACAATAAGGTATGAAAAGGGGCAAATTTCATCAGTCTTATTTTCGGTTTAATTACAAAAGAACAGCCAGTTTCTAATTAATTGGATTTTCCTTTGAACCACTATTCCCTTCGCCGGATGATCCTATTTTGGGTTTTCATCCGAAATGTAATGAATAGCTATATTAATGTACGGATATGATTCATTACTTGGATGCTCGCCCCTTTGTTTTTATTAATGTAGGAAACATTTATCTTACCAGCTGTAAGTCTGAAATGAGAATCCAGAAACAGTTTATCTGCCAGTTTGGTAAACTCGGCTTTATCATGCACGGGAAAGATGCCATTTAGCTGAACTAATTCTTCCGCTTCCTTAAATCCTGCATAATTAGGCCCTATAATTACCGGAATTCCAAATACTGAAGGTTCCAGAGTGTTATGAAGTCCACCTTTTAAAAACGCCCCTCCTACATAGGCTATATCGGCATAGCTATAAATTTTTGTCAATAGTCCAATGGTGTCCACGATCAGAACTTGCGAGTCTCCCGTAAAATTTTCTGAAGATTCCGATAACAAAACGGTATTCTTATTAATACTTTCCCGCAGACGCTCTATATCCTTTGGGATAATTCTGTGAGGAGCAATCACATATTTCATATCATGCGAAGAGGAATTGATATAATCAACCAAAATTTCTTCATCCTCAGACCAGGTACTGCCCATTACAAAACAGGTGAAATTATGCGCAAAACTATCCATAAATTCGAGTGAATTATTTTGCTGCAAGATTTCAGAAACCCTGTCAAATCTTGTGTCACCACTTATCGTGATATTATCGAGACCAATAGAATTCAATAATTTGACAGATTCTGAATCCTGAATAAAAAAGTGGGAAAACTTATGCAATGCTTTTCTCATAAATCCTCCATACCATTTGAAATAGATCTGATCACTTTTAAAAATTGCTGAAATAAGTAGTATAGGAATACCGCTTTTATGAAGTTCCTTGAGCATATTAGGCCATATTTCATATTTTATAAAAATGGCGATCTTAGGTTGCAAGTATTTAATAAATCTCTTAGCATTAATTGTAGTATCCAAAGGAAGATAGGTTACCAAATCGGCCTCAGTCCTGTGTTTTATTACTTCATAACCAGATGGAGAAAAAAATGAAACTACAATTTTGAAAGAGGGATATTCTGCTTTCAATTTTTCTACAATCGGTAAGCCTTGCTCATACTCGCCAAGTGATGCGGCGTGTACCCAAATAGTGGAATCTTTTTCTGTGATTTGTTTTTTTAATTCCGTAAAAACATTCTTTCTTCCATTTATAAAAAGGTTCACTTTGGTGCTGAAAAAAGCAATTATAGGTAAAAAGAGCGAGGTGATATATATTGCTAAATTATAGAGGATATACACGTACTGAGAATTTGTAGCTAAAATACGCTTCTTTGTTAGATTTCATTGTGGCGGTTCCTTATTTTTGTATTATTGCTCACTTAACAAGCACTTATGAAAAAGCTACAAATGGTAGACCTGGTTGGACAGTACCAGGGTATTAAAAAGCAAGTAGATGAGTCCATAACGCAGATATTGAATTCTGCCGCTTTTATAAATGGCCCCGAAGTTCATGCCTTTCAAAAAGATCTGGAAGATTATTTGCAGGTAAAGCATGTAATTCCTTGTGCTAATGGTACAGATGCCCTTCAAATTGCAATGATGGGCCTTGGGCTTCAACCGGGAGATGAGGTAATTACGGCAGATTTTACCTTTGCAGCTACCGTTGAAGTAATAGCCTTATTAAGGCTAACACCGGTATTGGTAGATGTTGAATCTGACACCTTTAATATTGACCCGATTGCCATTGAAAAGGCGATAACTTCCAAAACCAAGGCCATCGTACCTGTTCATCTTTTTGGGCAGTGCGCGAATATGGATGTCATTATGGAAATCGCTGAGAAACACGGGCTTTTTGTTATTGAAGATAACGCCCAGGCAATTGGGGCTGATTATACTTTTAAAAACGGAACAAAGAAAAAAGCCGGTGCTATTGGACATGTGGCCTCTACCTCATTTTTTCCATCCAAAAATTTGGGATGCTATGGAGACGGGGGAGCAATATTTACGGATAATGACGAACTGGCTCATACCATTAGAGGAATTGTAAATCATGGAATGTATACCCGTTATCATCATGATGTCGTTGGAGTGAATTCCAGGTTAGATACTCTCCAGGCAGCCGTTTTAAGAGCAAAACTACCACATCTTGACGCTTATTGTAACCGGCGAAGAGATGCTGCCCGAAAATATGTGAACGCTTTCCAGGGACAAGATTTTATTATTTTACCTAAAACAGGGATTGATTGTTCCGGAATTTGTGAAAACTGCGATTGTCACGTATTTCATCAATTTACAATTCGAATTATGAATGGTAAAAGGGATGAGTTGGCAGAGCATTTGGCGGAAAAGAACATCCCTTTCGGAATTTATTACCCAATACCTTTACACAGACAGAAAGCGTATTTAGATAAACGCTATAAAGAATCAGATTTTCCGGTGACCAATGAACTTGTTAAGGAGGTTATATCCTTACCCATGCATACTGAATTGGAGGATGACCAAATCTCATTTATCACCGATACGATAATTCAATTCTTAAAAAATTAATTTTACACTACTGTTTATGTCAAATTGACTATCCATTTAAACTAGAACTATTTATATGAAAATACTTGTAACTGGCGGACTCGGATTTATTGGTTCGCATACCGTAGTGGAGTTACAAAATTCTGGCTATGAAGTTGTTATTATTGATGATTGTTCTAATTCTTCAGAGAAGGTTTTGGATGGTATTTTTGCAATTACGAAAAAAATGCCCGTCTTTGAGAAAATTAATTTAAGGCAGAGAGAAAAGGTTTATGATTTTTTTAAAAGGCATGCCGATATTAAAGGGACCATACATTTTGCAGCATCTAAAGCGGTTGGGGAAAGTGTGGAAAAACCTTTATTATATTACGAGAACAATATAAATACCCTAATCTATCTGCTTCAGGAAATAACCGCAAATAAGAAGCAGAGTTTTATTTTTAGTTCCTCTTGCACTGTTTACGGACAAGCAGACCAAATGCCCATTACGGAGGATGCTCCTGTAAAAAAGGCTGAATCACCTTACGGTAATACAAAACAGATTGGAGAGGAAATAATTAGTGATACATGTAAGGTAAATCTGGAACTACAAGCCATCTCATTAAGATATTTTAACCCTATGGGTGCGCACCCCAGCGCGGAGATAGGAGAATTACCTATAGGTGTTCCTCAAAATTTAGTTCCCTTTATTACGCAAACAGGGGTTGGTTTAAGGGAACAACTCTCTGTTTTTGGCGATGATTATCCAACAGCGGATGGCACCTGTATTAGAGATTATATTCATGTGGTTGATTTAGCAAAGGCCCATGTTGTGGCCTTGGAGCGACTTTTGAATGGGAAGAACCCACAGAATTATGAAGTTTTTAATGTGGGTACAGGCGAGGGTAGTTCTGTCCTTGAAGTTATCTCTAGTTTTGAACGGATTTCAGGAAAGAAACTTAATTATTCTATTGTAGAAAGACGGTCAGGTGATATAATTTCTGCATATGCGGATACTAAAAAGGCCAATGAAATTTTAGGCTGGAAAGCAGGATCTACTTTAGACCAGGCTATGAAATCTGCCTGGGATTGGGAACAAAAAATAAGAAGTTAAAGGCTTCAAACTCATTTATTAAATAAAATAATGCTTTTTCTTTGTATCCATACATGAAAGATGGTGTGGCCTACTCCATTAGATGGAATTAAAATAAGGGGGGAATTTCTTTATGATACCAGTATTCAAAGAAAGTGAAGAACTAATAAAGTTTGCCAATACTCATCATCTGTATAAAGATCTTATTCTGCAATTAAAAAAGGATTTTGGGCTGGCTAATTTAACTTTGGATTTACCTGAAGATAGCAATCCCAATGAATTAAAATACTTACTTCAAAAGAACATTCAATTCCTTATTGAAGAGAAGTTTTCAGATTTCGTGAATCTTCTTTATATCGTGGATTTACCGGAAAATACCGCCAGACAAATTTTGGAAACGGAGAAACAGAATATCAGTGATCATTATACCTTTCTGATTTTAAAGAGAGTATGGCAAAAAATATGGTTTAGGCAGAAATACCAATAGTAACGAAGAATGCCCATTTAAAAAAATACCCGTACAAAAGGAACCCAGGGATCTGCATAAATACTTCGGTCATTATGCAATACGTCGTATTGTATGCCAAAAGTAACATTTCTTGTGCTGTATCCAACCCCCATAAAAAGTGCGGTAGTCCAGTAATTTTCATCCGAGTAGATGGATGTTGAACTGTAATTGGTACTAACTCTTAACTGCTGCAATACAGCTGATAATTGAATGGCTGGGATTGGATTAAAAAAATTCAATATGCTCCCACCGTATGCCGTAAATTCGGAATCTCCGAATTTGGAATATTCAAAATTCAAAGCCAATCCTGTCCCAAACTTCTCGCTTACCTGATAAACAGCACTTGGAGCAACGGCAATGCTAAAGCTGTCGCTTCCGAAACCAAGGCCTAATGCACCTCCAAATCGGACATTTCTCCAAAACTCATTTTGTGGCTTTATTTGCTGCGCAAAGGAAGTTAAACTCACAAATGAAAATACTGCTATTAAAACAAAAGTTTTATATCGGGATAAATGTTTCAAGACCATAAACTATGATTTTCAATTAATACACTCCTATATAATCTCATAAACTATTAATTATTGTATTTTTGACCTAATTTTTTACAATATATTGAATTGGCGTACATGGATAAATATTCCTTTTTAAATACAGCACATACGTCTTTCTTTGCAGAATTATATGACAGGTATCTCACAAACCCTGATAGCGTAGAACCTAGTTGGCGTGCTTTTTTCCAGGGATTTGATTTTGGAATGGAAAGTACCCTGGATGAAGTAGGCATAGACGGTCATACTGGATCTTCTGTGGTTGTTGATGGGAAATCGGTAGCGATTCCCGAGAATCTCTACAAAGAATTTCAGGTGGTAAAATTAATTGATGCTTACCGAAGTAGAGGCCATTTGTTTACCAAGACCAATCCTGTTAGAGAAAGAAGAAAATATACACCTACGCTTGAAATAGAAAATTTCGGATTATCTCAGGCCGACTTAAACACAATATTTAATGCCGGTGAAGTGATTGGGTTAGGTCCAAGGGAACTGGGTAAAATAATTAGCCATTTGCAACGAATATATTGTGATGCTATAGGGGTAGAATATATGTATATAAGAAAGCCTGAACGTGTTCAATGGATACAAGAGTGGCTGAATGTAAATGACAATCACCCGAATTTTAACCAGGACAGAAAGAAGCAAATACTACGAAAACTTAATCAGGCTGTATCTTTTGAGGCATTCTTACACACTAAATATGTGGGTCAGAAAAGATTTTCACTTGAGGGGAATGAATCGCTTATTCCGGCAATTGATGCTGTGGTTGAAAGGGCAGCTGAAATGGGTGTAAAGCAATTTGTCATGGGTATGGCCCATAGAGGAAGGCTTAACGTTTTAACTAATATTTTTGGAAAGTCTGCCAAAGATATTTTTAGTGAGTTTGATGGCAAGGACTATGAGGAAGAAATTTTTGACGGCGATGTAAAATATCATTTGGGATGGACCTCTGAGCGTAAAACTTATAATGGCAACAAAATTAACATGAACATTGCGCCTAATCCTTCACATCTGGAAACCGTTGGGGCGGTTGTGGAAGGTATTAGCCGGGCAAAACAAGACACACATTATCCGGAAAATTTTTCTAAGGTTTTACCTATTGTGGTTCACGGTGATGCCGCAATTGCAGGACAGGGAATAGCCTATGAAATAGTGCAGATGGCACAATTAGACGGATATAAAACCAATGGTACGATTCATATTGTGGTAAACAACCAAATTGGTTTTACTACTAATTATCTCGATGGGAGATCTTCCACATATTGTACAGATGTCGGCAAAGTTACATTAAGCCCTGTTTTACATGTGAATGCTGATGATGTAGAGGCTGTAGTCCACGCATCCCTATTTGCTTTAGAATATAGAATGCGCTTTAAAAGCGATGTTTTTCTTGATTTGTTAGGATACAGAAAGTATGGACATAATGAAGGAGATGAACCACGCTTTACACAACCTAAATTGTATAAAGCAATAGCCAAGCATAAGAACCCAAGAGAGATATATGCCGAAAAATTAATTGACCAGGGTATTATTGATAAAGATTTTGTAAAAGAGCTGGAACAGGAGTATAAAGCTAGTTTAGAAGAAGAATTAGAAGATTCAAGAAAAGAGGATAAAACCATTATTACTCCTTTTATGGCGGATGAGTGGAGTGGTTTTCAAAATGTCCGTGAATGGGAAATGTTAGATGCTGTAGACACTTCTTATGATAAGGCAAAATTAACTGAAATAGCAAAGACCATTACCCAATTACCCAAGGATAAGAAGTTTTTGCGTAAAGTTGAAAAACTCGTGGGGGATCGCAAAAAAATGTTCTTCGAAACAGATAAGCTGGATTGGGCAATGGGAGAATTACTCGCCTATGGAACCCTATTAGAAGAGGGCTTTGATGTTCGTATGTCTGGGCAGGATGTAGAAAGAGGAACTTTTTCACACCGTCACGCAGTGATGAAGGTGGAAGAAAGTGAAGAAGAGATAATGTTATTAAACAATCTCAATGATAATCAGGGAAGGTTTCAGATTTATAATTCGCTTTTATCTGAATATGGCGTAGTAGGTTTTGACTATGGATATGCCATGGCCAGCCCAAATACCTTAACTATTTGGGAAGCACAGTTTGGTGATTTTAGTAATGGCGCTCAGATTATGATAGATCAGTATATATCTGCAGCAGAAGATAAATGGAAATTACAGAACGGACTGGTAATGCTCTTACCGCATGGATATGAGGGCCAGGGAGCTGAGCATTCATCGGCAAGAATGGAAAGGTATCTTCAACTATGTGCAAGAGACAATATGTATGTCGCAGATTGTACTACCCCTGCAAACATATATCATTTGCTAAGGAGACAAATGAAAGCTAATTTCAGAAAACCTTTAATTGTATTTACGCCTAAAAGTTTGTTGCGTCACCCAAAAGCTGTTTCAGGTGTAGAAGAATTTTCCAGCGGTGGTTTTCAGGAAGTAATTGATGACGCAAGTGTTGAAATTAATAAGGTTAGAAGTGTGGTCTTTTGTACTGGGAAATTTTATTATGACTTGTTGGCATTTAAAGATGAAAACAAACGAGATGATGTAGCTTTGGTGCGAGTTGAGCAATTATTTCCTGTTCCTGAACAAAAAATGACCGCTATTATAAATAAGTATAAAAAGGCTGATGATTGGGTTTGGGCGCAAGAAGAACCAAGGAATATGGGGGCATGGAGCCATATGTTTACTCATTATGGCGAAGCTCAAAAGTTTCGCGTGGCTTCAAGACGCTTTTATGCATCTCCTTCAGCGGGCAGTGCCGTTCGTTCTAAACTAAGACAGCAACAGATAATAGATTATGTCTTTGATAAAACGAAAGATAATATGACCAGGCGGGTTGTTAAAAGTGAATATAAAAAAGAATGAGACCTGTATTACTCTTATTGTTATTATTCTCACTGGAATTATTCTCGCAGGCTGAGCAACCAAATTATGAAAGGTTTGTATCAGTATTTGCTGAACGTTTTAATAGTGGGGATTATGATGGAATATACGAGTTGTACGATGCCGGGATGAAAAATGCTTTTACCAAAATCGAAACCAGAAATTTCTTTGAGAATAATATAAACCGGTTGACAGGTGAGATTAAATCCATGCAGTTTTATACGCTACGTCAAGGTGCTCATGTTTACAGGGTGGTTTTTGACAAATCTGTGGCGGATTTGACAATTTCTTTATCCTCGGAGAGTAAAATAAGCGGTTTGTTAATCTCCAAACCAAAGCCCTTAGGGATCCCGTTATTGGAAAGGAATACAACAATAATGAGTTTGCCATTTAATGGAGAATGGTTTGTATATTGGGGAGGAGTTACTGAAACTCAGAATTATCACCTTAATGAGGTGACACAGCAATATGCCTATGACATCTTGAAGGTAAAAGATGGAGCCTCTCATGATGGAGATCCCATGAATAATGAAAGTTATTTTGCCTTCGGAGAGGAAATCATTGCTCCTTGCGCTGCCAGGGTTATTACAGTTATTGATGGTGTCCCTGACAACATTCCGGGAGAAACCAATCCGCAGGAGCTTACAGGGAATACGATTGTATTGCAGACCGACAGGGATGAGTTCGTGCTTATGGCCCATTTAATGAAAGGTTCTATTATTGTTGAGGAAGGCCAGGATATAAGTAAAGGAGAAATCCTTGCGAAATGTGGTAACTCAGGAAATTCAACGGAAGCTCATTTGCATTTAAGCTTGCAAAATGCCGCAGATATGGAAGATTCAATAGGGGCCAAATTATATTTTGACCGCATAGAGGTCAATGGAGAGATTAGATTGGATTATCTTCCGGTAAAAGAAGATTTTATTAGTAATAGTAATTAAAGAAACCATTATAAAAGTGTAAGGCATGATTTTAGAAATGAAAGTTCCATCTCCGGGTGAATCCATTACTGAAGTTGAAATAGCAGAATGGCTAGTAAGTGATGGAGATTATGTAGAGAAGGACCAGGCAATTGCTGAGGTAGATTCAGATAAAGCAACTCTGGAATTACCGGCTGAAGAGAGCGGTATAATCACCTTGAAAGCAGAAGAAGGAGACGCTGTAGCCGTTGGAGCAGTTGTCTGTCTAATAGATACAAGTGCCGAAAAGCCAAAAGATGGAGCTTTAATAACCGAAGAAAAAAAGGTTGATAAAACTGAAGTTGTTGTTAATCAGGCTGAACCCGCCAGGAAAGAAGTTGCAAAAGAATCCTATGCAAAGGGTGTGCCTTCACCTGCCGCCAGGAAAATACTCGATGAGAAAGGTATAGATCCCGCAAGTTTAAACGGAACTGGCAAAGACGGTAGAATTACCAAGGAGGATGCAGTGAAATCTGTGCCTTCAATGGGTAGCCCTACAGGTGGTAGTCGTGGTGAGCGCAGGACTAAACTTTCTATGCTAAGGCGTAAAGTGGCAGAACGTCTGGTAGCTGCTAAAAATGAAACGGCTATGCTAACTACTTTTAATGAGGTAGACATGTCGGCAATTTTTGATTTGAGAAAACAATACAAAGAAATTTTTAAAGATAAACATGATGTAAGTCTTGGATTCATGTCGTTTTTTACCAAAGCCGTGATAAGGGCTTTGGAGATGTTCCCTTCTGTTAACTCGATGATTGATGGTAAAGAAATGCTTTCATTTGATTTTTGTGATATAAGCATTGCCGTTTCCGGGCCAAAGGGTCTTATGGTACCTGTTATAAGAAATGCCGAAAATCTTACTTTTAGAGGTGTAGAAGCAGAAGTTAAACGCCTTGCATTAAGAGCCCGTGATGGACAGATTACTGTAGACGAAATGACAGGAGGAACTTTTACGATTTCTAATGGAGGGGTTTTTGGTTCAATGTTATCAACACCAATAATAAATCCACCGCAAAGCGGAATTCTCGGGATGCATAATATCGTAGAACGACCGGTGGTTAAGGAAGGAGCTATAGTTATCGCGCCAATAATGTATGTAGCACTATCTTATGATCATAGAATTATTGATGGAAAAGAATCTGTAGGATTTCTGGTTGAAGTAAAAGAAGCTTTGGAAAACCCTGTGGAAATATTGATGGAAGGTAACACGGAAAAAGCCCTTGAGTTGTAGATAAATTAATAGTAGCAAGTCGCAAAAATTATTTTTTATTTTTCAAAAATAAATTCCCGGAAGCATAATCAATCACAGCCTTGCATTTTATTAGAATATCTGCCCCTATAATCCCGTCAACCGGAAGTGACTTGTGTTCTTTGAGGGCTTCATTTACGTGAACCAGGTCAAAAACAACTATCTTTTGCTTTTCCTTTTTCCAACTACCAATTTCAATTTTATTTTTTGTTGAAATCAGTGTTTCCATATCAGTAGCACCAGCACCAGCTGCTTTGATTTTAGAGTCTTTTGAAACGAGTTTAAAATAACCGGCTTTATCAACCCCCACACAGGTATTTGATGCACCCGTATCTAAAATGAAACGTCCGCTAACTCCATTAATACTGGCATTAATCTCCAAATGATTGGTGCCGCTTATAATCAGAGGAATTTTAGAATACCCTTTATGCTTTAAAACTTTTTTCAGATTGCGCATCTAATATTTTTTTTGACAAAGATAATTCTATTTTTGCTCTATGATTATTACAGATACACACACCCATTTATATAGTAAAGCCTTTGATGAGGATAGGGATAAAGTTATACAAAATGCTATTGAACAGGGAATTGAACGCTTTTTCATTCCGTCTATTGATTCTTCCTACACCAAATCAATGTTGGAACTTGAATTGCAATACCCCAGAAACATGTTTTTGATGATGGGTTTACACCCAACTCATGTAAAGGAGAATTATAAAGAAGAGCTCAAACATGTTGAACTTATGTTATCAAAAAGGCATTTCTATGCCATAGGCGAGATAGGAATAGATCTCTATTGGGATAAGACTTATTTAAATGAACAGCAGGAGGCATTTAAATTCCAAATACACCTGGCAAAAAAATATGGCTTACCTATAGTAATTCATTGCAGAGATTCTTTTGACGAAATTTTTGAGGTGCTCGAAGAGGAAAAAGCAGAGGACCTTTTTGGAATATTTCACTGTTTTACTGGTACGGAAGAACAAGCCAAAAGAGCTTTAAGTTATAATATGAAGCTTGGCATAGGAGGAGTTGTTACCTTTAAAAATGGGAAAATCGATACATTTTTAAACAAGATTGACTTGAATCATATTGTATTGGAAACAGATAGTCCTTATTTGGCCCCTGTACCTTATAGAGGTAAACGCAATGAAAGTGTATATTTACTTCAGGTATTAAAAAAACTCTCAATGATCTATGGTCTGGATGAAAAGGTGATTGCAAATATTACTACGCAGAATTCAAAAGAGGTGTTCGGGGGATAGTACTTTTTTACTTTTATAACATATATTCAAGAATAGTTTAAAACAAAAAATCACTTTACTAAATGAGCAAAAAAGTTAGCATTTTACTCATCTATACTGGAGGCACTATAGGAATGGTCAAAGACCACCCTTCGGAAACCTTAAGAGCTTTTGATTTTAACAAGTTAGTCAGTAAAATCCCGGAATTAAGTCAGTTGGAGTGTAAAATTGAGAGTATATCATTTAAAAACCCAATAGACTCCTCCAATATGAATCCTTCACATTGGGTTTCTATAGCTACTATAATTGAGGAGCATTACAACAGATTTGACGGTTTTGTTGTGCTTCAGGGCAGTGACACCATGAGTTATTCTTCATCTGCGTTGAGTTATATGCTCGAAAACCTTTCGAAACCAGTAATTTTTACCGGTTCGCAATTACCTATTGGAGATCTTCGTACAGATGCCAAGGAAAATTTAATCACTTCTATTCAAATAGCTGCCTTGCAAGAAAATAACCGGGCGGTAATTCAGGAGGTATGTCTGTATTTTGAATACAAATTATACCGTGCAAACAGAACTACCAAGATTAATGCAGAGCACTTTGAGGCATTCACATCATTAAACTTCCCTGCTCTGGTAGAATCAGGAGTTCATTTAAAGATCAATCAAAATTATCTTCTAAAAAATCAAAAAAATAAAAAGTTAACGGTCCATAAAGTCATGGACACCAATGTTGCAATTTTTAAACTTTTTCCAGGTTTTAGTCGGGAATTGCTACAGGGATTATTGAACATACAAAACTTAAAAGCGTTGGTTTTTGAGACATATGGTGCAGGAAATGCCCCTACCGATGATTGGTTGATATCAGATTTAAAGGAAGCTATAAAAAATGGATTGCATATTGTTAATGTAACTCAGTGTTCAGGGGGTTCAGTAATTATGGGCAGATATAGTACAAGTGAAGAGCTTAAGAGATTACAACTTATTGATGGAGGTGATATCACAACCGAAGCGGCGATTACCAAACTTATGTACCTATTAGGTAGCGGTGTTTCACATAAATCTTTCAGAACAATTTTTGAAACTTCAATACGCGGAGAATTGACTTAAAATTAAATGGGTAAAGTTTTTTAAACCAAATTTTTTTTTGTTAATTGCTCGCCCTGTTATTTACAGTATAGAGAGGTGGCCGAGTGGTCGAAGGCGCACGCCTGGAAAGTGTGTATACATCAAAAGTGTATCGAGGGTTCGAATCCCTTCCTCTCTGCCATAAACAAAAAATTAGTATTTAACTTCGGGCTAATAAAGAAGTTAAATTCGACTTTTTTGTTCCTTATAGAAAGGAAATGCCAAATTCAATTGCATCAGCCTTCTAATAGTATGAAGTTTTAATTTTTTAATTGTATTTTTTTTTTATCTTTAACCCTATTAACTAACTAAATTTAAGTTTGAAAGAAATGAAAAGATTATTCTCGATCCTGGCCATGGCTGGGTTATTTGTTCTAAGCACAAATACGGTAAGCGCGAAAGCGAACGCAATAGTTTCTAATTTATCTACAACTGTAGCTACGGCTACAATTATGCTTCAGGATGAAGCAGCGGATGAATCGACCAAAGGTTTTACCCAGGTTTTAAAAGAGCAGTTTATTCAAGGTGGAGCTGGTTTTATGGGGATTGTTCTTTTATGTTTGATATTAGGATTGGCAGTTGCCATTGAAAGAATCATTTATTTGAATATGGCAAGCACTAATACAACAAAATTGAAACAACAAGTAGAAGATGCTCTTGCATCAGGAGGTATCGAAGCTGCAAAAGAGGTATGCAGAAACACAAAAGGGCCGGTTGCTTCTATTTATTACCAGGGCTTGGATAGAGCAGGTGAGAGCATAGAATCAGCTGAAAAGGCAGTTGTTGCTTACGGTGGTGTTCAGATGGGACAATTAGAGAAAAATGTTTCCTGGTTATCTTTATTTATAGCTATTGCACCGATGTTAGGATTCATGGGAACAGTTATTGGTATGATCCAGGCCTTCCAAAAGATTAGCGCGGTTGGTAACCTTAGTGCATCATTAATTGCGGGGGATATTCAGGTTGCTTTATTAACCACGGTCTTTGGTCTTATAACGGCTATTATTCTTCAAATTTTCTATAATTATATTATTGCTAAAATAGATAGTATTGTAAATGACATGGAAGATTCATCGATCTCTTTGATCGATATGTTGGTAGACCACAAAAAATAAATCGCACTAAATAATAAATATTATGAATAAAATTATTAAAATAGTATTAGTTGTTTTAGGCGTGTTATCAGCGGTACTTTGGTATCAACTGCCAGGAAGAGATGTTCCTGCCTCTGAAGCCGTAGGTAGTGGGGCGATGAACATGATGTTCATGATTACTTATATTCTCTTGGGATTTGCAGTTGTCGTAAGTCTTGTTTTCACACTTAAGAACTTATTTGCAAATCCGAAAAGCCTGAAAAAGACCCTAATGGTTATTGGTGGGTTTGTAGTGGTTGTTCTTATTTCTTATGTTCTTGCAAGCGGTACGGATGTTAGTATTGAAGAAATGGCCGGCAGGGGTATTGATACTTCAGAAACTACGATAAGAAGAATTGGGACTGGTCTCAATATGTTTTTTCTCCTTGTGCTAATAGCCATTGCAGCTATGATTTTGGGTGCATTTAAGAACATGTCGAACAAATAAAAACTTTAAACTATGCCTAGAAGAGGAGGACCACCAGATGTTAATGCAGGATCTATGGCAGATATTGCCTTCTTACTGCTCATTTTTTTCTTAGTTACTACTACTATTGAAACGGATGCAGGGTTAGACAGGATGCTTCCGCCAATGGAGCCGCCAGACACAGATGTAGTCATTAAGCAAAAGAATATTTTTACGGTTAATATCAATAAAAATGGTCAGTTGCTGGTTGAAGAAGAGTTAATAGATCTTAAGCAGCTTAGAGCAAAAGCTATCGCATTTCTGGATAATGGAGGTGATGGTACTTGTAATTTCTGTAAGGGTAAAAAAGATGCCAGTTCTTCAGATAATCCGACAAAAGCAATTATATCTCTGAAGAATGATCGTGAAACCAAGTATGGCACTTATATAACGGTGCAAAATGAATTGGTGGGTGCTTATAATGATCTTCGAAATAGAGAAGCACAGCGTCTTTATGGAAGAAATTTTACGGAAATGGAATCTGAATTTCTTAATCCTGAAACACCAGCGAGTACCAGGGAAGATTTAAAGGAAAAGGTTCAGAGAATACAGGGGATCTTTCCTCAAAAATTATCCGAGGCAGAAACATCAACTAGTAATTAACCTTGAGTTAAGTTATAATTATGGCAAAATTTAATAAGAAAAAAGATGGGGATCTACCCGCGGTATCTACGGCTTCTTTGCCGGACATTGTTTTTATGCTATTGTTCTTTTTTATGACTGTAACCGTAATGAAAGATAGCTCGTTAATGGTTCAGAATACCTTACCAAATGCTAGTGAGGTAAAGAAGTTGGAAAAAAAGGATAGAGTATTGTACATCTATGTGGGTAAACCCACTCGAGAATATCAGAAGGTTTTTGGTACTGAACCAAAAATACAACTGAACGATAAATTTGCAAACGTTTCTGAAGTAGGGGATTTTATTTTGCAGGAAAGAGCTAAAAAATCGCAGGAACTACAGAATGTTCTAACTACTGCTCTTAAGGTAGATAAAGGTGCCAACATGGGTCTTATATCAGATATTAAACTAGAGTTACGAAAAGTGAACGCTCTAAAGGTTAATTATACCACCTATGAAGGTGATGCTTTTAGAAATTTGCAGTAAAGAATTAACTTTCATACTTAAATAATTGTAAAAAGCGCTTCAAAATATATTTGAAGCGCTTTTTTTATACTCTTGGTTTCGTTTATTATTTACCTTTAATGTTCTATGAAACGCTATACACTATTTTTAATTTTGGGTTTCACGATAAATCTTTGCGCACAGGAGAATGCTGAGGTCGAAGATCTTAAATACCTGGAAGATCAATTTTATCTTGGTATAACGTATAACTTTATACTAAATATGCCTGAAGGAGTCACTCAGGGTAATTTTTCTTATGGATTACAAGGCGGATTTATAAAGGATATTCCTTTTAACAGCCGAAGGAATTTTGGAATAGGTATTGGTCTTGGTTATGCATATAATAACTACTATACGAACTTGTTTGTTAATGAAACCGAGAGCGGTCTCGAATATATCGTGCTTGATTCCGATGTATCTTATAAGCGAAATAAATTGGATAATCATGTTATAGAAATGCCCATAGAATTCAGATGGCGCACATCCACACCAAGTGATTACAAATTTTGGAGAGTTTACGCTGGCATGAAATTGGGCTATGTTGTAGGTAGTAGATCCAAGTTTGTGTCTAATGAGACAAAGATTTCTTTTAATAACTCAGATATTCGTAATTTCAGATATGGTGTTATGCTTAATCTTGGCTATAGTACCTTTAATGTCCATGCTTATTATGCATTAAGTAATTTGTTTAACGATGGTGTAACTACTAATGAAGGAGATTCAATTGAATTCGTGCCTTTAAGAATTGGAATTATCTTCTATATCTTATAAAATTATAGCCAGAATTTGATAGTCAGTAATTGGGACCCAAATCCAATTAGAAAACCAATAAAGACTTCAGCTCTGCTATGCCTATTCAGATAGAGCCTTGCGGTAGCTAGGATTCCTGTTAACAGAGTAAAAAGGCTTATGGCAATAATTAAATTAATTTCAAAATGAATACTCAGGGCTATTAAAAACATAAGGTAGCTACCTATACCCACCAGATGTAAACTGGTTTTAAATTTAAAAAAAATCAAAAAAAGGCTGGCCATTGTAGCAATTAGCAATCCAACAAAGAAAAAATTCACTTCAAGGATATAATTATTGGGGATTACCTTTATTATTATCATTAGGAGTAAGGCAATTTGGATAATCAATGGATATTTTCGTTCATTTATTCCTGGTAAAAAAATTGAACTTGCAACGCCCAGGTTTTTCAATATGAGAAAGCTAATAATGGGGATGATGACAGTGAGTATAAAAATTGGTAATACGTTGCCACTTTGAAGTTCAAGGGGGCTGTATTTCGGGGTTATCACAAAATAAGTAATAGTACCCGCTATAGGCACAAAAATAGGATGGAATAAATGGGAAATTATCTTGAAAAACAGTTTCATTAAATCTGTTTTCTAAGACGAGCCACCGGTATACCCAGTTGCTCTCTATACTTGGCTACAGTTCGTCTTGCGATTGGATACCCCTTATCTTTTAGCATGGCAGCCAATTTATCATCTGTGAGTGGTTTTTTCTTTTCTTCATCCCTTATTACAGTTTCCAATATACTTTTGATTTCCCTGGTAGAGACATCTTCCCCTTCTTCATTCTTCATTGATTCGGAGAAATATTCTTTAATCAATTTGGTGCCATAGGGAGTGTCAACATATTTACTATTAGCAACTCGTGATACTGTGGATACATCCATATGAATGGCATCTGCAATATCTTTTAAGATCATTGGCCGCAATTTGCGTTCATCACCGCTAAGAAAGTATTCTTTTTGATATTGCATTATTGCATTCATAGTAACATAGAGTGTTTGCTGCCTCTGTTTTATGGCATCTATAAACCACTTTGCAGAATCCAACTTCTGTTTGATAAACATTACAGCATCTTTTTGTGACTTGGACTTATCCTTTGCACTTTTATAACCAGCTAACATATTACTATACTCATTCGAAATATGGAGTTCAGGAGCATTTCTTCCATTTAATGTCAATTCCAGTTCTCCATCCATAATCTTAATAGAAAAGTCGGGAACAATATGTTCAATAACCTTGTTACTGCCCGCATAAGATCCGCCTGGTTTGGGATTTAATTTTTCAATTTCTAATACGGCTTCTTTAAGCTCATCTTCATTTATGTCGTATTTCTGAAGCAGTTTCTTGTAGTGCTTTTTGGTGAATTGCTCAAAGGATTTATCCAGAATGTCAATAGCTAATTCAATATTTGATGTTCTCTCTTTACGTTTAAGCTGAAGAATGAGACACTCATCCAATGTTCTTGCAGCAACACCAGGAGGATCCAATTCCTGAACAATTTTTAAAACCTTTTCAATATCCTCCGCTTCGCAATAGATATTTTGTGTAAAAGCCAAATCGTCTGCAATATCGGCTATAGGTCTTCGTATATAACCACTCTCATCAACACTACCAACCAAAAATTCAGCTATGGCCCATTCCTGGTCATTAAGATTTACGGTATTTAATTGATTAATCAGGTATTGATTGAACGAGATACCAGCCGCATAAGGAATGCTCTTTTCATCATCATCCGGGCTGTAATTATTAGCCCTCGTACGATAATCGGGTACTTCGTCATCGCTTAAATAGTCATCAATATTAATATCTTCTGCTGCTATACTTTCACCATCTGATTCCCCTTCATAGTCTTCACTAAAATCATCTTCTAATGAACTCTTTTCTTCTTTGCCTCTCTCTAAGGCCGGATTTTCCTCAAGTTCCTGATTTAAACGTTGTTCAAATGCCTGCGTAGGAAGCTGAATTAGCTTCATCAACTGAATCTGTTGAGGAGATAGCTTTTGCGATAATTTAAACTGTAAGTGTTGTTTTAGCATAAGCTTGTATTCTTTTCCTATCTATAAAGTTAAAGAATTAATATCATGTAATGACTTAGCCGTTAAAACTCAGCATTTTGAGGTGTTCTTGGAAAAGGAATCACATCTCTTATATTCCCCATTCCCGTAGCAAATTGTACCATTCGTTCAAAGCCAAGTCCAAATCCACTGTGAATAGCAGTTCCAAATTTCCTTAGATCAAGATACCACCAAAGTTCTTTTTCATCGATCCCTAAAGCGGCTATTTTTTCTTTTAAGACATCCAGTCGTTCTTCACGCTGAGACCCTCCTACAATTTCACCTATTCCAGGGAATAGAATATCCATGGCTCTTACTGTCTTCCCGTCTTCATTCAAACGCATATAAAACGCCTTTATTTTAGCAGGATAGTCAAATAAAATAACTGGGCATTTAAAGTGTTTTTCTACTAAATAGCGCTCGTGTTCACTTTGTAAATCTGCACCCCATTCGTCAATTTGGTATTGAAATTTTTTCTTTTTGTTTGGTTTGCTATTCCTTAAAATCTCGATTGCTTCGGTATATGTAATTCTTATAAATTCATTATCCACCACAAATTTCAGCCTATCTATAAGCGCCATTTCACTTCGTTCCGCCATAGGTTTTGTTTTCTCTTCATCGAGAAGCCGTTTTTCTAGGAATGCTAAATCCTCTTCACAATTTTCTAGCAAATAGGAAATGATATTTTTAATAAAATCTTCTGCCAGATCCATATTATCTTTAAGATCATAAAAGGCCATTTCAGGTTCAATCATCCAAAACTCGGCAAGATGTCTTGAAGTATTCGAATTTTCTGCCCTAAAAGTAGGGCCAAAAGTATATACTTTACCCAATCCCATGGCATACGCTTCGGCTTCAAGCTGCCCTGAGACAGTTAGATTGGTTTCCTTACCAAAAAAATCTTCCTTATAATTTACCTCCCCATTATCTGTCAATGGTGGGGTTTTAGGATCTAATGTGCTAACTCTGAACATTTCACCTGCCCCTTCTGCATCTGAACCTGTAATTATTGGAGCATGAAAATAATAAAATCCGTTTTTTTGAAAATACGCATGGATCGCAAACGAGAGGGCAGATCTGACGCGCATAACGGCTGCAAACGTATTCGTACGTATCCTTAAATGAGCCTGCTCCCTTAAAAATTCCATTGAATGCTTTTTGGGTTGAATAGGATAGGTGTCCGGATCAGATACTCCATGAACAAAGATTTCATGCGCTTGAATCTCAACGTTTTGGCCTTTACCCAAGCTTTCTACTAAGACACCCTTTATTTTTAAAGCAGCACCTGTTGCAATTTTCTTTAGTAAGTCTTCATTGAATTGATCAAAATCTACCACACATTGGATATTGTTAATGGTGGAGCCATCATTTAAAGCGATAAATCGATTGCTTCTAAATGTTTTGACCCATCCATTTACTTCTACCTCTTGTTTTAACGGTTGTGACTGAAGTAGCTCATTAATGCTGTATGATTTCATATGAGATCAATTCTAAATTTGAATGGCAAAGATAACTTTTTGGTAAAAATATTTAGCTCTAAACCACTTATAAAATACATGTAGCGAACCAACGACTCAATCTTCCGATCTCCTTATGGGCAACTCTTCTTTAGGAAGAATATCTATTTGAGGTTTTTTGAGGACTTCTTTGTTTGCGATACTGCGTTCTAATGAAAGAAGAAGTGAAGGGAGCAAAATTAAATTGGCTAACATGGCAAAGAGCAATGTAGCAGATACCAATGCACCCAGAGCAACAGTTCCCCCAAAACTTGAAATTGTAAAGACGGAAAAGCCAAAGAAAAGGACAATAGAAGTATAAAACATACTAACACCAGTCTCGCGTAAGGCGGCATAAACCGATTTTTGAATTCGCCAATGGTTAGCGGACAGTTCTTGCCTGTATTTCGCCAGAAAGTGAATGGTGTCATCTACTGAAATTCCGAAGGCAATACTAAAAACTAATATCGTCGAAGGTTTAATTGGAACGCCAACAAAACCCATCACCCCGGCGGTAATAGCCAGGGGTAAAAGATTGGGAATTAAAGAAATGACTATCATTCTGAAAGAACGGAATAGATAAGCCATAAATAGCGCAATTAAAAGAATAGCAAGGGATAAAGAAAGCACTAAATTCTTTACCAAATATTTGGTGCCTTTTAAAAAAAGCAAAGCCTTTCCGGTCACATATACATTAAAACGATCGGCCGGAAAAACCTTCTTGATTTTATCTAGCATCGATTTTTCAATTTCTTCCATCCTGTCCGTCGGTACGTCTTTAATGAAAGTGGTAATCCTGGCAACCTGCCCTGTACTATCAACAAAATTCTCAACTAAGCCTTCATTTCCTGGAGATTTTCGGGCTACATCCATAATAAAATTGTATTCCTGCGATGTGGGTAATTGATAATATTTAGGAATTCCGCTATAAAAAGCCTGCTTGGAATATTTTACCAAATTAACCACGGATATTGGCTTCGATAATTCCGGGGTCTCATCAATCATTTCCCCCAACTCATTCATTTTTTTGAGTGTGACCGGTTTTAGCACCCCTTTTTTCCTTTCTGTATCTACAACAATTTCAATAGGCATAATACCGTTGAACTCTTTGTCAAAAAATTGAATGTCTTTATAAAACCCGGTATTTTTAGGCATATCTTCAACGAGATTCCCGGAAATTTTAATTTGATAAATCCCAATGATACTAATTATTAATGCTAGCAAAGAGATTGAATAAATAGCTATCCTTTTTTCCCGAACTATATGCTCCATCCAGTTTACAAAAGCATCTATCCATTTTTTGTTGAGGTGTCTCAGATGCTTTGTTTTTGGAGGGTACATAAAACTATACACGATTGGTATAATAAGTATGGAAAGCATAAAGATGCATAGTATATTTATAGAAGCTACTATACCAAACTCGGTTAAAAGTTTACTGTCCGTAATAATAAAGGTTGCAAAACCACAGGCCGTGGTAACGTTGGTCATGAGTGTTGCATTACCAATTTTTGATATTACCCTTTTTAAGGATAAAGCCTGATTCCCATGTTTTTTAACTTCCTGCTGATATTTATTGATTAGAAAAATACAATTGGGAATCCCAATTACTATAATGAGAGGTGGAATCAGCGCTGTTAGAACCGTAATTTCATATTTCAAAAGTCCCAGGATCCCGAAGGCCCACATAACTCCAATTAGTACTACACACATTGAAATTAGCGTTGCACGTATACTGCGGAAAAAGAAAAAGAAAATTAAGGAAGTAACAATAAGTGCCGCTGCAATGAATATTCCTATTTCGTCAATGATATGTTGAGTATTCATTGTTCTTATATAGGGCATTCCTGAGACCCGAACATCCATTTTGGTTTCCTTTTCAAAATCGGTAATTAGTGTATGAAGGTCCTTTAGAATAAAATCTTTTCGAACGGGAGTGTTTACAATATCCTTGTCCATATAGACAAGTGTTCTTATGGTTCCCGTTTCTTTATTGTATAACAGGTTATCATAAAAAGGTAAATTATTGAACATATACTGAGTTAGACTGTCCACCTCAATATTATTGAGCGGATTCTGCTCAATTAACGGTCGAAGAATAAATTTTCGTTCTTCCTTGTCCCTTATAAGTTCCTTAATATTATCTACAGATACCACATAGTCTACCTCGGGAAAAGCTGCCAATTGTTTACTTAATCTGTTCCATCTGTTAAAATTTTCAACTTCGTAAAGTGAACTGTCATTTATAGCAAAGGCAATAGTATTTCCTTCTTCACCAAATTTTTCAAGAAAATCTTCATAAGCAAGATTCAGTGGGTGATCATCGGGGAGTAGATTCGCTTCAGAAGTTGAAAATTGCATATTCTTCCATTGAAACGCCAAAAAAACAGTGACAGCAACAATTAAAAAGAGGATAAGAATTCTGTTTCTAAGAATAATTCTACCAACCTTTCCCCAAAATCCTCTTGTAATCTTCGTGACCATACTGTTATTTATGAATCCAGATTTTAAATACAACCAGAAAGTAATTAAAATTTAATGTGCTTCTTGCGAACAACTAGTTCTGATGCCGTATTCAATTAGAACAAACTTTATTTACTATTGTATTTTTAATCGCGGCAAAGGTAAAAAACAAGGAGGACTGTACCTAGAAACGCTCTATAAAATAGTAAATACCATCATGTGTATCACAAAGCGCTATTTGCTAAAGAATTTATGTAAATTGAGGGGAAGTAAAATTACTCCTTTAAAATAAAATAGGTTTAAAGAAATGATGCCATGTCCGATGAGAAAAACTATAGTAGAATTGCCATTATACTATATCGGGTATTAATAGTCATTTGTGCTATTATCGTTATTGCTGCGATTATTGCAATTTATTTTGGAGGATAGATTAAACTTCCACAAAGGCTAAGGTAATAGCGTAAGGTTAATGACCTATAATCGTGTGGTATGCATTTGGTAAAATCAAGAATTAGACTTTCATGATCTCTGTTTCCTTTAAATGAAGTACACTGTCTATTTTTTCCGTGTAAGCGTTGGTCATTTCCTGAATATCAATTTCCGCGTTTTTTTCAAGATCTTCAGAAATGCCCAGATGTTTTACTTCTTTATTAGCTTCCTGTCTTGCGCTACGAACACTTATTTTAGCTTCTTCGGCTTCTGATTTTGCTTGTTTAACTAATTGTATTCTTCTTTCCTCGGTTAGGGGAGGAACATTAATAATTACCATCTCTCCGTTGTTCATGGGATTAAAACCTAAGTTGGCATTCATAATGGCTGTTTCTATTTCGGTCAGCATACTTTTCTCCCATGGTTGAACAGATAGTGTTCGGGCATCAGGAGTATTCACATTTGACACCTGCGACAAAGGAGTCTGCGAGCCATAGTATTCCACCATAACTGACGATAACATCGAGGGGTTAGCTCTCCCTGCCCTAATTTTAACTAATGCCTTTTCCAAATGTAATATGGCCCCGTCCATACTTTCTTTGGTGGCCTCTAAAATAAATTTAACATCTTCGTCCATAATAAATTTTTATAACTTATTTACACAAATTATACCAAACTAAAGATCTACTACCGTTCCAATATTTTCACCAGATACTATTTTCATAAGATTCCCTTTTTTGTTCATATCAAAAACGACAATTGGAAGATTGTTTTCCTGACTCAGGGTAAAAGCAGTTGAATCCATTACTTTTAAACCTTTGGTAAGTACATCATTAAAGCTAATAGTATCAAATTTAGTAGCAGTTTTATCTTTTTCAGGATCACTGGTATAAATACCATCAACTCTTGTTCCCTTTAAAATAACGTCGGCTTCAACTTCAATCGCTCTTAAAACTGCAGCAGAATCCGTAGTGAAATATGGGTTTCCGGTACCACCTCCAAAAATAACTACCCGTCCTTTTTCTAAATGGCGCATTGCTCTTCTTCTGATAAAAGGTTCTGCAACTTCGTTGATCTTTATTGCAGATTGTAATCTGGTTTGTACACCATTGTGCTCCAAAGCACTTTGTAGCGCCAGACCATTGATGACTGTTGCCAGCATCCCCATATGATCTGCCTGAACCCTGTCCATGCCGTTACTTGCCCCGGCCAGACCTCTAAAGATATTTCCTCCTCCAATGACAATTGCTACTTCAACGCCTTGTTCTACGACTTCCTTAATCTCTTCTGCATAGGCTGCCAGTCTCATCGCATCTATCCCGTATTGCTTGCTGCCCATTAGTGCTTCACCACTGAGTTTTAGAAGTATTCTTTTGTATAACATATTGTCTTAAGCTGATTTGCAAACAAAAATAGTCAAAAATATTTATGAGAACTCTTCGTTATTAGGTTTAATGTTCATCTTAATTATTTCCTAATAACCAGCATGATCTAGATTAATTTTAATAATCTTGCTTTTTAATTAAACTATCTCAGGTACAAATGAAGAAATTAATTACCCTATACGTTTTCCTTGTATTATTATATGGCTGTGGCACTTCAAAATCTGTGTTATCAGCGGATAAAGCAGTTATTGAAACAACAATAGATTTGGTGAATGTTAATGATGACAGAGTAAGTGTAACTATCAATCCGGGGTCATTTAGTAAGCAAAGCATTTCCTTTTTTATTCCAAAAACGGTTCCCGGGACTTATAGTGAGGATGACTATGGCAAGTATATTCAGGAGCTTAAGGCTATTGATTATCAGGGTAATGAACTTTTGGTTAGTTCTATCGGAACCAATGAATGGAATATCTCCGATGCAACGAAATTAGATAAGATCACTTATTATGTTACAGATACTTATGATACTGAAAGCGAATTAAACGATCCGGTATTTTCTCCTGCTGGAACTAATATTTTAAAGGGCAAAAATTTTGTGTTGAATCTACATGGTTTTGTAGGTTATTTTGAGGGATTAAAGGAAGTGCCCTATGAGTTAATTGTTTCTTCTCCTTCAGACCTGGTACCCACAACATCATTAATGAAAAAGGAGGATGAAACCAATAGTGTAACAGATACTTTTCTTGCTTCCAGATACTTTGAGGTTGTAGATAACCCAATTCTTTATACAAAATCAGACACAGCTACTTTTGTCATCAATGATATTACGGTTAATTTGAGCGTGTATTCTCCTAATAATGTTTATTCTGCCGCTGATCTGGAAGAGAGCATGGAACGTATGATGATAGCTCAAAAGGCATTTCTTGGAGAGATTGACGGGACTAAGGAGTATAATATATTATTGTATCTGTCTACATTAGACGAAAGGGATGCTTCCGGATTCGGGGCCCTGGAACATCATACTTCTACCGTTGTTGTACTTCCTGAGCAAATGCCAATTGAAGCTCTGGAAAAAGCGATGACAGATGTTGTTTCACATGAATTTTTTCATATTGTTACACCCTTGAATGTGCATTCAAAGGAAATTCAATATTTTGATTTCAATGATCCTAAAATGTCTGAACACTTATGGATGTATGAAGGGACTACGGAATATTTCGCCAACCTGTTTCAGATTCAACAAGGTTTAATTGATGAGGCTGATTTTTATAAACGAATTGTAGATAAAATATACAACTCCAGATCATATGACGATACAATGTCATTTACAACAATGAGCAGAAATGTTTTGGAAGATCCATATAGAGGGAATTATGCCAATGTATATGAAAAAGGAGCCTTATTAAATATGAGTTTGGATATTAGGCTTAGAGACTTGAGTAATGGAGAAAAAGGAGTATTGTGGTTAATGAAGGAGCTTTCTAAAAAGTATGACAATGACACGCCATTTGAAGACGATGAAATTATCGGAGAAATTGTAGATCTGACTTATCCTGAAATAAAATCATTTTTTGACACCTATGTTATAGGCAATACGCCATTGAATTATGATGCTATTTTGGCGTCAGTTGGCTTGAAGACGACAGACATGCAAGAGCGGAGTGGTTATTTTTTAAATGGGGAAATACCATTTATAGATATTGATCAAACTAATAATGATGCAATATTTATTAGAAGCGGTATTGAGTTAAATACTTTCTTTACAGGTCTTGGAGCACAGGGAGGTGATACTATAAGGAGTATTGATGGGATGCCAATTTCATTAGAATCCATTAGGCCTATTATTGGACAGAGTTTTGGATGGACATCCGATAGGGAAATTACTATGGTCGTTCAACGAGGCGAGGAAGAATTAACACTGCAAGGAAAAGTTGGGACACCAACTCTTAAAGTAACTACTATTGTGCCCATAGATAATTTGGAAAACACCTCACAATCTAAACTCAGGAAAGCCTGGCTCAAGGGCTAAGGCCTTTTCTGTATAGTTAAGATTTAGGTAAATGAAGTTTCTTGACTAGAAGAACAGGATTGGACTAAACTTATCAAATAAAAAAACCACTTTTATTTTTGAAAAGTGGTTTTTTTATTAAACATTAAATGGGTATTTTATCCTAAAGCTACCCTTTCAAAACCGGTGATTTTCAAATCAGCATTGACAGATTTGATGTATTGAGAAACACTCTGTTTATTATCCTTAATAAAATCCTGGTTAACCAGAGTATTGTCTTTAAAGAAACGTTTTAATTTTCCCTTTGCAATATTATCCAACATGGCCTCGGGCTTACCTTCCTGACGTAATTGATCTTTGGCAATTTCTATTTCCTTGTCAATAACGGATTGATCTACTGCAGATTCATCAAGTGCAACAGGATTCATGGCCGCAGCCTGCATGGCTACATCTTTCGCGGCAACAGCAGCCCCCTCAACCGCACTCGAAAGTCCAATCAATGTTGCAATCTTGTTACCTGCGTGAATATATGATCCCACAAAAGGAGCATTTAGTTTTCTAAAGCCACCAATTTCAATTTTTTCACCAATTACACCAGTCTGTTCAGTTAATTTTTCCTGTACTGATATACCATTGTAATTAGCATTCAGGAATTCATCTTTACTATCAAAATCAAGCGCAAGTTGAGCCAGCTCATTGGCCAGGGCAACAAAGCTATCATTCTTTGCAACAAAATCGGTTTCACAATTCAGGGAAATAATAACTCCACTAGTTTTGTCAGTATTAACCTGAGCTATAGCAGCTCCTTCAGAGGAATCTCTGTCTGCTCTCTTAGCAGCTACTTTCTGTCCTTTTTTTCGAAGGATTTCAATAGCTTTCTCAAAATCTCCTTCGGCTTCAACCAATGCATTTTTGCAGTCCATCATCCCTGCACCTGTGGTCTTTCTTAAATTGTTAACTTCTGAAGCGGTAATTTTTACCATTTTATTTTCTTTTTATAGAACACGAGTGTAAGTGTTCAGTTGTCAATTAATTAAACTATAATTATTCTACTCCACCTTTAGCTTTATCCTGCCAATCTTTCAATTCATCCCATTTCCCATCAGCAGCCATTTTTGCTTGTTTTGGCCAAGATTCTGGATCTAAATGTGCCATTCTAGAACTCGCTTCAGTCAGGATTTCCTTGATTTTTTCTGCTTTTGCTTTAGCTAATTTCGCATATGAATCAATACCTGCATTCGTAAGTGCTTCAGCTCCTTTTGGGCCAATACCTTCAATCTTTGTAAGATTGTCAGAGTCTACTTTCACAGTTTTTTTAACTGCCGCTTTTTCCTTTTTCTCGGTTACCGGCGCAGCATCTTCTATTGTTTGCTTAGGAGCATCTTTTTCAACAACGGCTTCAGCTTTTTCTTTTTTAGGTGCTTTAACAACTGCAGCTTTTTCTTCCTCTGCTTTTTCTATAACTGCTGTTTCGGCTTTGGCGGTAGTTTCTTCAGAGCCTCCTTCTTTTTCAGCTTGTTTTTCGGATTTACGCTCTTCCAGGCCTGCTGCAATTGCATTTGTAACTTCCGTTAATATAACATCGATAGATTTCGACGCATCATCATTAGAAGGAATTACATAATTAATGGGTCTTGGATCTGAGTTGGTATCCACCATAGCAAATATGGGAATATTCAATTTTTGGGCCTCTTTGACAGCAATATGCTCACGCATAGTATCTACAATAAACAAGGCACCAGGTAAACGCGTCATATCAGATATAGAGCCAAGATTCTTTTCTAATTTAGCACGAAGACGATCTACCTGCAAACGTTCTTTTTTAGAAAGTGTCATAAATGTTCCATCTTTCTTCATCCTATCAATGGAAGCCATTTTTTTTACTGCCTTTCTAATAGTCACAAAGTTAGTCAACATACCACCGGGCCATCTTTCTGTGATGTATGGCATATTTACGTTGGATACTTTGTCAGCAACAATATCTTTTGCCTGTTTCTTAGTGGCGACAAATAAGATTTTTCTGCCAGAGGCCGCAATTTTAGACAAGGCTTCATTAGCCTCTTCCAACTTGGCAACCGTTTTATATAAATTGATTACGTGAATTCCATTCCGCTCCATGTAGATATAGGGAGCCATATTTGGATTCCATTTTCGTGTAAGGTGTCCAAAGTGCACACCTGCTTCTAATAATTCTTTAACTTCAGCTTTCTTAGCCATTTTTAATACTTAGTTTACGTTCTTTTGAATTAGCAATGATGAAGTGGTATTCCTTCTTATCGGAAAGCCTCCAACATTTAGATGCTAAACTAAATTTAATCTTTACCTGCCTTTATAGATACCTTAAATACGGGTCACTATCAGGTTTAGATTTTTAATTGTCCCTTTAACAAGAGACTTTCAATGAACTTGGGTTAAAAATCCTGAATTCATTCCAGGACTATATATATTTTTATCGTTTCGAGAATTGGAATTTCTTTCTTGCTTTTTTCTGACCAAACTTTTTACGTTCAACCATTCTAGGATCTCTTGTAAGCAATCCTTCAGGTTTTAAAAATTCCCTGTTTTCTGCCTCAATCTCACATAGAGCCCGTGACAAGGCTAGGCGTACTGCTTCTGCCTGTCCTGTAATTCCACCTCCGTAAACATTAACGGTCACGTCATAGTTGTCCACGGTATTGGTTAAAGCAAAAGGTTGTTTTACTTTATACTGTAAAGTAGCTGTAGAGAAATAATCTTCTAATGTCCTTTTATTAACGGTGATGTTGCCTTTTCCTTCTGAAATATAAACGCGTGCAACAGCTGTTTTTCTTCTGCCTATTTTATGAATTATGTCCATCTAATTAAGGTCATTTAAATTAATAGCCTTCGGTTTTTGTGCTTCCTGGTCATGATCAGTTCCAGCATAAACTCTTAAGTTTCTAAATAGTTCGGCTCCCAATTTGTTTTTAGGAAGCATACCTTTAACTGCTTTTTCAACAATACTAGCAGGGTTTTTCTCTAAGAGTTCCCTGGCAGTGGTTGATCTTTGACCTCCGGGATATCCCGTATACCTAGTGTAGGTCTTGTCTTCCCATTTATTGCCGCTAAGTTGAATTTTCTCAGCGTTCACAATAACAACATTGTCTCCGCAATCAACGTGTGGCGTAAAACTTGGTTTGTATTTACCTCTTAAAATTTTTGCCACTTTAGAGGCAAGACGTCCTAATGTTTGGCCCTCAGCATCAACTAATAACCACTGCTTTTCAACAGTATTCTTATTAGCAGATTTGGTCTTGTAGCTTAATGTATCCACTACTTCTTTTTTTATTAATTAAACACTTCAATCCCGTTTAACGGGCTGCAAATGTACAACTATTAAGTTTAAATGCAAACCGTTATTTCTCTAATTTTTGAAAATAATTATGTCTGTTTAAATCTGATATTTTAAGCAAGATTTTGAGAATATTGTATAAAGTAATATATAAAGGATGTTAAACTAACCTTATAATTGTCCTCTAATCTAACCATCTAAATATACTATATAACCATTTTATACGTTTTTCAACAGATAAAACATTTGTAAACCCGAAAAAAATGAAACGTAACCTATTAACCCTTTTTGTTGTAACAGCTCTTTTATTTTCCTGCTCATCAGACAAAGATGATTCAAATCAGGATAATGGTATTGTTGGATCATGGGATCTGACCGCATTGGAAATTGATGACAGTACGGCGAGTGATGACGAAAAAAATGCCCGAGATATTTTAAGCTTTTTATCTGTAATTGATTGCTATATTATGACAATTACTTTTAATGCAGACCTAAGTGTAATTACGGAAAACTCAGGAAACTATCTGGAGATAAACGTAAATCCCGGAGGGACAGGGCTCGATGTTCCATGTCCAACAGAGAAAGACACCAGCGTAGATAGTTATATGTATGAAGGAGGAGTATTAACCTATATAGATGAGAATGAGGTTGAGACTACTGTGAATGCTGAGATTTCAGGAAATACTATGAGAGTGAATGCCACGGAATTAGATTTTGCTAATTTTGATGATGGTGGTGTTTTGATCTTTACAAAAAGGTAATAAGAAATTCAACTGAAAATAAAAACCCTTCGTTTCTTACGAAGGGTTTTTATTTTTTATAAAACTTGGTTTGTAAACTCTGTTCCTTTGATGAGATAGAAATTATATAAATACCAGGGTTAAGGGTGGCAATTGGAATATTAAGGGCATGGTTGCGAATTTCCCATCTATATTGTTGAATGATGTTACCGGAAATATCAGATATAAGGATATCGGCCTTTGAACTATTCTCCAGACCGAGTAGATTAACGACATTAGTTGCCGGGTTGGGGAAAACCTTAATCTCAGGTTGATAATTTTTATCGATCGAATTAACATCCTGCTGAGCATTTAAACCTAAAGTGCTCAAAACCAAAAAAAAGAGACAGACAGAAACTTTTGTCATGACTTAGTTTTATTTTGAAGAGATTAATTTTCTCGTTATACAAGACAAATAATCATATAAGAGAGTAATAATCTTAACCTAAAAATAAAACGGATAATTCTTGATTTTCGTATCAGTGGGCTTCCAGCCAATTTTCCCCTATACCCAGTTCTACATCTAAGGGCACAAGGAGTTCATAAGCGTTTTCCATTTCGGTTCTGATCATAACCTTGAGATCTTCCAGTTCTGGTTTAAAAACGTCAAATACCAGTTCGTCATGAACCTGTAGAAGCATATTGGTTTTAAAATTACCTTCCTTTAGCTTTTTATGGATATTGATCATTGCTATTTTTATAATGTCGGCTGCGCTACCCTGTATAGGTGCATTCACGGCGTTCCTTTCGGCAGCACCACGTACAACGGCATTACTTCCATTGATGTCCTTTAAATAACGTCTCCTGCCCAGCACCGTTTGCACATATCCATGTTCCCTTGCAAAGTCTATTTGATCACTAATATAATTCCGGAGTTTTGGATAAGTCTTGTAGTAAGTATCAATTAATTCCTTAGCCTCGGTCCGCGATAGTTCCGTTTGATTGCTCAATCCAAAGGCCGATACGCCATATATTATACCAAAATTCACAGTTTTGGCATTACTTCTCTGATCTCTGCTAACTTCATTCAGGGGGACATTAAAAACTTTTGAAGCGGTTGAAGCATGAATGTCTTCCCCATTTTTAAAGGCTTCAATCATTGTTGTTTCTTCACTTAGCGAAGCAATTATTCTAAGTTCTATTTGGGAATAATCAGCAGCTAAAAGGATATAATTATCATCTCTCGGAATAAAAGCTTTTCGCACTTGCCTGCCACGTTCTGTACGTATTGGTATGTTTTGAAGGTTAGGATTATTGCTGCTTAACCTTCCAGTGGCAGCTACTGTTTGCATATAATCTGTATGTACTCTGCCTGTACTCTCTTCGACCTGTTCGGGTAATGCATCAATGTAGGTGCTTTTTAACTTGGCCAGGCCTCTGTAATTTAAAACATCTTTAATTATTTGGTGTTCTTTGGCATGATAAGAAAGCACATCTTCCGCTGTGGAATACTGACCTGTTTTTGTTTTTTTGGGCTTGTCTGCAAGTTTTAGCTTATTGAACAAAATATCACCTAACTGCTTTGGGGATGCAATATTAAATTCTTCACCGGCTTCCTTGTAGATCTTGACTTCCAGATTTTTTATATCATTTTCCAAATCTTTTGAAAGAGAATGAAGAAACTCCTTATCCAGGTTTATTCCCTCTAATTCCATATCTGCCAGGACATTTACCAAAGGAATTTCAATGTTTTTGAAAAGCTCTTCTGTTTTAGCTTCCTCGAGTTCTTTTGCAAACTGCTTTGCTAACTGAAATGTTATGTCAGCATCCTCTACAGCATATTCCGTTTGTCTTTCTAAACTAACCTCGCGCATGCTCAGTTGGTTTTTACCTTTTTTTCCTATAAGCTCAGTTATAGATATTGGGGTATAGTTCAGGTAAGTTTCTGATAACACATCCATATTATGACGCATATCCGGATTTATCAGGTAATGCGCTATCATGGTATCAAATAAACTTCCTTTGACAGAAACATTATATTTGTTAAGTACTTTTATATCATATTTTAAATTCTGTCCAATTTTCTCTATGTTTTCAGCTTCAAAAAAAGGTCGGAGTTGTTCAATTAATTCCTGAGCATTTTCTCGTTCTTCTGGGAAAGGAACATAAAAACCTTTACCGGCTTCCCAGGAGAAGGCAATTCCTACCAGCTCGGCTACGAGAGGGTTTAAAGAAGTTGTTTCCGTATCAAAACAAACTACAGCTTGTTTCATTAAATTTTGAAGGAATAACTTCATACCCATTCCTGGTGAGACACTCTGATAAACATGAGGTACATCTTTAATTGTTTTTCTGCTGGAAAATTCTTTTAAAGTAGCAGGAGTATCGCCATCACTTCCAAATAGCGAAAACTGACCACTTCCGGCAGCCTGGGGCTCTTTTTTTTGTTTTGGTTCCTCATTGTTGACTTTCTCAGTTACAATATCAGATTCCTCTGAGAAAATCCTCAAGAATTGTTCTTTAAGCCTTCTAAACTCTAATTCCTCAAATATTTTCTGTACTTCTTCACTATTGGGTTCAGAGAGTTCGTAATCCCTGGCGTCAAAAGTAACATCACAAGTCACGCAAATAGTTGCTAACTTTCTTGAGAGTCTGCCCAATTCGGCATTTTCTTCCACCTTCTCTTTCATTTTCCCCTTCAGTTTATCCGTGTTCGCAAGCAGGCCTTCAAGGGTTCCAAATTCGGCAATAAATTTTTTTGCGGTTTTATCGCCAACTCCTGGAAGTCCGGGAATATTATCACTGGCATCCCCCATCATTCCCAAATAATCAATTACCTGTTCGGGACGTTCAACTCCAAATCGATTTTGTATTTCCGGGATTCCCCAAATTTCAATTCCGTTGCCCATACGGGAAGGGCGGTACATAAAAATATTTTCTGATACCAATTGCCCGAAATCCTTGTCGGGTGTAACCATATATATTTTGTACCCTTCCTTCTCGGCCTGCTTGGCTAATGTGCCTATAATGTCATCTGCTTCCAGACCGGATACTTCTACGCAGGGAATATGCATGGCTTTTAGAATATCCTGAATTATAGGTACAGCCACCCTTATAGCATCGGGAGTTTCATCGCGGTTTGCCTTATAATCTGCAAATAACTCTGTGCGTTCCGCACTGCCGTCCTTATCGAAACAGACAGCAAGGTGGTCTGGCTTTTCTCGCTTAATAACATCAAACAAGGAATTTACGAACCCCATAATAGCCGAGGTGTCCATTCCTTTAGAATTTATCCTGGGGTTTTTAATCAGGGCATAATACCCCCTAAAAATTAATGCGTATGCATCCAATAAAAAAAGTCGCTTCTGGTCTGCCATTGTTAGTGTTCTTGTAGGATTTCAAAACTACAAAGTTTAAGTGCTTTAGTAAAGTATTTAAGTGCTTATATAGCTGCTTGCTCTATTATTAACATGTCCTTTTTCAGAATATACCCTGTAGGTAAAGCCCGGCTGTATGCAATACCCTCCGGTTTCTCCTTTTTTGTTAATGGCAATAAAGCCAATTTGGAAATCCAGTTTCCCCTTATTTTTCGATATGATGCGTTTTACCCCTTCTTCACAAGCCTGTTGGGGTGTTTTACCCTGCCTCATTAATTCAACAATAAGGAAACTCCCTACTGTGCGAACAACTTCTTCACCAACCCCTGTTGCAGTAGCCCCACCAACTTCATTATCAATAAATAAACCAGCTCCAATAATTGGAGAATCGCCAACCCGCCCCGCTATTTTATATGCCATCCCGCTAGTCGTGCAAGCACCTGCGATATCTCCTTTACTGTCAATTGCGAGCATCCCAATAGTATCGTGATTTTCTATGTTTATAACAGGCTGGTATTGCGAAGTTTTTTTCCATTCTATCCATTCTTCCTTCGATTTCTCAGTAAGCAAGTTTTCTTTTTTAAAACCCTTTTCGTAGGCAAACAATTCCGCCCCTTTTCCTGCAAGCATTACATGAGGTGTATCCTCCATTACCTTTCTTGCAACTGAAATGGGATGGACTATATTTTTAAGGTATACAACTGCTCCACAATTACTGTCTTTGTCCATTATACAGGCATCCAGAGTAACATTTCCTTCACGGTCCGGTCTACCACCCTTACCTACAGATTGATTATTAATATCTGCCTCTTCAATCATTACACCTTGTTCAACTGCATCTAAAGCGGTGCCGGCATCTCTGAGCACTTGCCAGGCTTTATTTGTTGCATTGGGCACATCCCAAGTTGCAATTACAATAGGTTTTAATATTTCATTAACCGATGGATGCTTCTTATCAGTTTCGCAGGCGGATAGTAAGGAAGCGGAAAAGATTCCGGCTGTACTTAAGGAAGAACTTTTTAAAAATTTTCTACGTTTCATCTGTCTAGGTTGCTTATTTTTATATGCCTAAATATATGAAATGATCGTAGAAGTATGCTCTAATTCCTATCAATCTGCTGTCAATGCAGAGGAAGCAGGAGCAGACAGAATTGAGCTCTGCGCCGAATTAGCAGTTGGAGGAATAACACCGTCCTTCGGTCTGATAAAGAAGGTGTCAGAAAAACTTAGCATTCCCATTCATGTTTTGATTAGACCACGAAGTGGGGATTTCACTTATTCCGAAGACGAATTTCAGATTATGAAAATAAATATAGCACTCTGCGCAGATCTCGGTGTTTCTGGAATTGTTTCAGGAGTTTTGCATTCCGATGGGACGCTGGATAAAACACGAACCGGGGAATTAATTTCTGCAGCCGGAGATTTACAATTTACTTTTCACCGGGCATTTGACTGGGTATTCGACCCTGTAAAGACATTACTGGAACTTGAAGATTTAGGGGTTGACAATATTTTAACATCCGGAGGAGGGCAATCAGCTGTAGAGGCCATAAATCAGTTGGTCTTGTGGAGAGAGAAAGCGAAAAAATGTGTTATAATGCCGGGAGGAGGAATACGAGAACACAACGCATTGTTTTTTAAAAATAAAGGATTTGAAGCCATTCACCTTTCGGGAATAAAGTTTAGTAAAACACTTGAAAAAAAGCCTGAACTTTCTATGAATAATGCCTCTTATCTCAGAGATGATGAAATAGCCCTTACGGATCCCAAGATTGTTCGTGCAATAATTCAAAGCACAAAATAAAGGTAAAGATGTAAAGCGAACCTCCGTTAAAGAAATATATTTGTAAAAAAAGGCATATGATACGCTGGATTATTTTTGTTATTATTTATTTTATTTTGGGCTTCTATACCTTACAAGCCTTGAAGACCGCAACAAGGTTTCCCTGGGTATATTATGTATTTATTGCCATATCGTTAATAGTACTTGGGAACTTTATTTTTCAATTTACCTGGGGTGAAACCGCGGGCCGGGTTTTAAGCAGGCCTAAAAGTTATGCTTTCGGTTTTTTGGTAGCCATCCTTACCTTCAAAATTATTACGATTATATTTCTTTTTTCTGAAGATATTTTCAGATTCGTTGCAGCGGGGTATCAGAAATTTTATGGTACAAACAGGGAGTTCAGCCTGCCGGAGAGACGGAGGTTTTTAAGCTTAATTGCCATGGGTATTGCAGCAATTCCTTTTGGGGCACTACTATACGGCATGTATAGAGGGAAATACAATTTTAAGGTATTGAAATACAAAATGGAATATGAAGATCTACCTGCGGCTTTTGATGGATATCAGATTACTCAAATTTCAGATATTCACAGCGGTAGTTTTGACAATAGAAGAAAAATCGAATATGCTGTTAATTTGATTAATAAGCAAAAGAGTGATGTTATTTTGTTTACCGGAGACATGGTAAATAATAAGGCGGAGGAAATGAAACCATGGGCCACATTGTTTTCAAGCCTTAGTGCTGTAGATGGGAAATATTCAATTCTTGGGAACCATGATTATGGCGATTATGTAATCTGGGATACTGAAGAGGAAAAGATGAAAAACTTGGATGAACTTAAATTGATGCAAAAGGAAATGGGTTTTGATCTCTTGTTGAATGAGAGCAGATATCTAGAAAAAGAGGAAGATAAATTGGCTTTAATTGGGGTAGAGAATTGGGGAAGAGGAGGATTTAGAAAGTCGGGTGACTTAAAAAAGGCAGCTTCCGAAATTGGCAAGGATGATTTTAAAATCCTATTAAGCCACGATCCATCTCATTGGGAGGATGTAGTTTTAAAAGATAAGTACCATTATCATCTCACGCTAAGTGGTCATACGCATGGGATGCAGTTTGGCATTGAAATTCCAGGATGGGTTAAATGGAGTCCGGTCAAATGGCGATATAAATATTGGGCCGGTATTTATGAAGAACTGGGAGAATTTATAAATGTAAACCGCGGATTTGGATTTATAGGCTATCCGGGAAGGGTGGGTATTTGGCCGGAAATCACCGTTATTACTCTGAAAAAGAAAGAATTAACTTGAATTTAACTCTCAAGTAATGCCCAAAATTAAGGGCATACCGGATTTTTTAACATTTTTTCATACATTTGATCTATAACCCAATGTATTTTATATGTCCAAATTTGGTGAACTTATAGATCTAAATATCCCTGTATTACTTGATTTCTATGCGGAATGGAACGATCAATCTACTTCCATGCACCCTGTTCTTAGGGATGTTGCAGCCGCATTAGGAGATAAAGGAAAGGTCATAAAAATAGATGTAGATAAGAACAAGGAACTATCTCAAGCACTTAGAATTAAAGGTTTGCCAACCCTGATGATCTATAAAAAAGGGGAAATGGTTTGGAGACAAAGCGGTGAGCAAGATGCAAATACCCTTATTGGGATACTTAACGAATACCTATAAATAGTAACTGTAAATTTATATCAATATTCTTCCGGGTGAAGAATTAGTTACACATTATTAACCCTATCCAGTGCTTTTCAGGAATCATACTCAGTCATCTGAAAATGAATCTTGTTCAACTTCCAAAGTATCGTTCATATCCGGATTCGATTGCTCCCTTAAAGGCGGTTCTTCTAGTACTTCATCTTTATAAAAATGACTGAACCTGTCTATATGCTCATTAAAAATTAAGGTTTCTTTCTCTGCCATCTCCCGGTCATTATTTTCGATAAGAATATCAATGTTTCTTCTGTAAGCTTCCATATCGCCAATAATATCTTCAATATTATCATATTGTTCATCCAAGGGTATGCTTGAATAATAGTCTAATCGATCCTGATAAATATTCCTTAATTTATAGAATAAATCCCTGGCCTTCTGTGTTTCTCCTACCTTATAATAACCATCTACATAAGGTTCGACAAAAGCATAAAAACTGTAGTATTCTACAGGCATGTTTGTCATAGCAATGTTAATTACATCTTTTGCTTTATCTATTTCGTTTTCATTTATTAGAGCTTCTGTCAATCGAGCAAGATTGCCCCGGAAAGATAAACCTTGTGTTCTGGTTTGTGGATCATGATAGATATCTGAACTTCCTGAATTGCCCCAATCCCATCCTTTTACGATATCGTACATCAGTTCTGTATCTATTCGCCCCATCTCAAAAGAACTTTGATTTTTCGTTTGGATGGGCACTAATTTATAGGCCAATCCCTCCAGCTGTAGATATTCTTTCATCCAGATGTATTCTGCTTTGTCAAAACTACCGCCTGAAAAGTATATTGGACGTTTCCAATCATTATTAGCAATGATGTCTAACATCATAATCCTGTTTTTCGGCAAGGCACTTTTAGGTAGGTCAATATCTATATAATCAACAATCAATGCTGTATCTTTTTCTTTAACCAGTCCACTTTCAAGTACATTTTTCTTGTTAACGGGGACTCTTATTTTGTTAGTTGGATAATATACAAGGTCTAACGTGCTCTCAGAATATTCACTTACATCTGCACCTTGTTTTTCAAGTATATACTTGAATTTTGTCTGAGGTTTATTGCTCCCTACCCAATTCATAAAATCTTTGATGTTCCATCGTTTTTCAGCTAAACCAGGAAGACCCTGATAATAAATAACATCCCTGTTGCCATATCTATACAGATCATGCGTCAGTTGAGATGGTATGGGGTCACTTTTATAAGCCTTTCGTTTCATTTGATCCACATACCAGTCTGTAGCAAAAAGGCTGGTACAAATAATACGTATATCGGTTCGGTATCCCTCAATTTCCTGCGCATACCAAAGTGGAAAAGTATCATTATCTCCAATTGTGAATAACATGGAGCCCGCATCTTCCTGACAGGAATCAAGATACGCCTGCGCACTGGTTCGGGCCGTAAAGCGGTTAGAGCGGTCGTGATCATCCCAATTCTGAAAGGCCATAACCCCGGGGACAGTCAAAAGACAAATCACAATAACTAACGGTCCAAGTACCTTTGGGGTTATCAACTTTTTAAATTCTTCATAAAGGCCATATACACCTAAACCTATCCACAAGGCGAAAATATAAAATGAACCTACAAGAGAATAATCCCGTTCGCGTGGCTGAAAAATATAAGGATTTGTGTAGAATTGAATCGCAATTCCCGTAAAAATAAAAAACACAAAAAGAGCCCAGAATTGCTTAGGGTTTTTAGTGAGTTGGAAAACCAAACCTATGATCCCCAGGATTAAGGGCAAAAAGAAATACGTATTTCTGCCTTTATTTTCCAATACCTCCTGAGGGAGATTTTCCTGACTCCCCAAACGCAGACTGTCAATAAACCCAATCCCGCTTAACCATTCACCATTACCATTATAACGACCCTGTAAATCATTCTGCTTTCCAACAAAGTTCCACATAAAATAACGCCAGTACATATAACCAAATTGAAACTGAACCATATATTTCAAGTTCTGCCAAACGCTTGGAGGTTCTACTTCCAAATACTCTCCAAACTGCCTTAAGAAACCAATGTATTGTTCTTCATCTATTTCGCCATTGGCAAGACCAGATTTAACCTGGGTAACGGCTTTGCGTAACTCCTCATTAGATGTCTTCATCCTAAAATTCAACGGACCGAAATATTTCATGTAGTTTTCAGCATTCTGATCGCTCCACATTCGCGGTAATATGCCCCTGTGATCTTCGTTAGGGCCCTGCATCGCATTCTTGTATTTATTTACAATAATGTATTTGCCCAGCTCTTTATCTTTTTCATATTTGGGTTTATCATCCTTCTCAGGACCTGCAGGGGCAAACGTGTCGGAATAATAAGTGCCATAAATTGGGCTGTCTACCTGAGGGTATTGTTCTCTGTTGTAATAGGCGAGCAATGAGCGGGCATCTGACGGATTATTTTCGTTGACAACCACATTGGCATTCGCCCTGATTGGTAGCATTAGCCAGGAAGAAAAACCAAGGAATAAATACATAGCACAAAGCACAATCGTATTGGCTATCCTGAAATTATTTTTTCTAGTATACCGCAATCCAAAGTAAAAGACGCCAATAAAAACAAAAAGCATAATCAAGGAACCGGAATTAAAGGGCAGACCAATACTATTGATAAAGAAGACTTCGCTCCAGCCAAATAATTTTAGAACGTAGGTCAATGAAAATTTATAAACCAACAATAAAATGGCAACAACAATGATATTAGCTAAAAGAAAATTCTTAATGGTAGTGGTCTTATATCTTTTGAAATAGTACAACAAACCAATGGTGGGGATGGCCAAAAAGCCCATAAATTGAATGCCAAAGGTAAGCCCTACAACAAAGGAAATCAGGATCAGCCAGCGATTACCCCTGGGGTCCTGCAGGTCATCAGTCCATTTTAACCCCATCCACAACAGCAGCGCCATAATAAAACTAGCCATTGCGTACACTTCAGTTTCTACGGCATTAAACCAAAAACTATCTGAAAAAGTAAACGCCAAAGCGCCAACTAAGCCACTGCCTAAAACCGCTATGGCATTGCTGTTGGTAAACTTTTCTTTTTTGGATATTAACTTCCGTGTAAGATTGGTAATTGTCCAGAACATAAACAAAATAGTAAATGCACTGGAAACCCCGGAAACATAATTTACCATTCGTGCAATCTGGTCTGGTTCTAAAGCAAACATGGCAAAAAAGGCCCCAATCATCTGAAGTAATGGTGCTCCTGGTGGGTGTGCTACCTGCAATTTTGCGGAGGTTGTAATGTATTCTCCGGCATCCCAAAAACTGCTCGTAGGCTCAACCGTAATAGTATAAGTGATAAGGGCTATAAAAAAAACGACCCATCCAAGGATGGTGTCCCATTTCTCGAAGTTCTTTGAAAACATGTATAATGAAGTTTACCAGTCTCGGCGAATTTACTAATTAAAATAGATATGGGCTTATAATTTTGTCAAACCTTTAACAGGAGGCTGCGGTTCTTTTTTTGATCGATTGTATCCAAAATATTTGTGCAAATAAAAGTTTGTCTTAAATTTGCAGGCTCTTATGCACTAATGGCCTATGGTGTAATTGGCAACACAGCTGGTTTTGGTCCAGTCGTTCTAGGTTCGAGTCCTAGTAGGCCAACTAAAAATGAAAAACAATCCCAACCCTTAGTCAGAGTTGGGTTTTTTGTTTTGGAGCCTTATTCTAATTCTTCGGGAAGTGGAGGTTCATTCTGTATTTGAGCTTCATTTTCTTTAATAATTTTGTTGACTTCTTGCAATTCATCTATTTCCTTGTCCTCCATATCCAAAAGGGTACTCATTTTTTTCTTATCCTTAATCATGGCCCAGGTCATAATAAGACTTGTGCCTATAATCACAAAAAGTAGAATCCCCGGTTCAAATGTGGCTACCTGAGCTTCTGTCGGAATTGCATAAAACAGGAGTATTGTAATAAGCCCTCTTGGAGCAATAAACAGTTGTGGCAGAATATCGCTACCGATAAAAGTTCTTAAGATTACAAATCTGATAGCATAGATAGAAAGAATAATAAGCACACTAACCATGGCTACCTGAAAGTTTAATAAGGATGCTATGGCGATGGTCAATCCAAAAATAACGAAAAAGAAAGTGCGCACTACAAATGCCGTTTCGAGGGTCACAATATGAAGTTCATGATAAATGCGATGTGCTTTTTCATACTCAAGAAAGTGAGATAGTTTTCCACCAAAGAACAACTTCATATTAGCAATTACTAAACCGAATATCAAAATAATAAGCAGAGAAGAGAGATGTAATTGTTTGCCGATTGCATATAAAAGAAGCAAGACAGCGATTAACAGGAATAGTTTGGCCTGGCTTTTAATTTGTTGAAAAATAAGAATAATTGCATAACTCGCAATAAGTGAGATAACTATGGTGAGAAGAATATTAAGAGCGAAACCTCCGGCCCCTGAATCCTCCGCAGGATTTAACCCGCTGATGAGGAAATAGAACATCATAATTCCCATAATGTCAGAAAATGTACTTTCATATATATGGAATTCCTTTTTCTTTTCGGCAAGCTCACTAACACTTGGAATAATAATAGCGCTGGATAGAATGGATAGAGGTGTCGCATACAACCATGCAGCCTGCATAGACATATCGGGGATAAATTGATGTAAAATTAGGGCGGCTACCCAAGCAGAACCTATTAGCCCTGTGAGGGCTATAGCCATAGATTTTAAAATAGGAACGAGTTTTTCCTTTTTTAATTCAAGTTCAAGAGCAGCTTCAAGGACTATCATTATAAGACCAATTATACCCAGAACTTCTAATGCAGGAAAGAAATCAACTTCTTCGGAGGTAAAAGTTTTAAGTACAAACTGCAAAATAAACCCAAGAAGTATAAGCAATAAGACAGACGGAATATTTGTTCTTTTTGATATACCATTGAATAGAAAAGAAAGAATAAGTATTACCGATGCTTCAATAATAAGGTTGTAGGAGTTAAAGACGTCCATTTAAATGTTGATTAATTCGATTAGTTTTAATTCGTATAAAATAAAGTTACTATTATTAGTGAAACGTTGGAGATATTGCTTTAAGTATATACTATAAATGAAATAAGCTTCTGTTTTAAAATCAAAAAAAATTGTATATTTGCGCCACTGAAAGGATATAATTGTATTCATGAGGGGACAAATTGTCCCCTCTTTTGTTACTTATGGTTATGTTTAAAGCACAAGTTGAAGAGCTTTTGGGAAAAGCACTGAAGGAGAATGAAACCCTGTTTTTAATTGATTTTTCAATTACACCGGATAATACTATTAAGGTAGTTCTTGATGGGGATGAAGGCGTAAATCTGAAGGATTGTATGGCCATAAGCAGGGCTATTGAACACAATTTGGATAGAGAAGAACATGATTTTTCAATAGAAGTTACCTCATCTGGTGCCGCGGAACCCATTGTAATGGCCCGCCAGTATCCTAAAAATATTGGCAGGAAGTTAGTCGTAAAAACAGCGACCGGAAATTTCGAAGGCGACCTTACCGAAGCAAACGAGGAGACTATAACCCTGGAATGGAAAGCACGAGAACCTAAACCGGTGGGAAAAGGAAAAATAACCGTTCAGAAAAGAAAAGAAATTGCCATTTCTGAAATCGAAGAGGCAAAAGTTAAATTAATATTTTAATTACAGCGCAAAATGGAAAATATTGCATTGATCGAATCTTTCTCGGAATTTAAGGATGATAAGTTTATAGACAGGGTAACCCTAATGGCGATTTTGGAAGACGTTTTTAGGAATGCTTTAAAGAAGAAATTTGGCTCCGATGAAAATTTTGATATCATTATTAACCCTGATAAAGGAGATTTGGAAATATGGAGAAATAGGATTGTCGTGGAAGATGGGGAGGTAGAAGAACCAAATGAAGAAATATCCCTATCAGAAGCTCGTAAGATAGAACCGGATTTTGAAGTTGGTGAAGATGTTTCTGAGGAAGTAAAGCTTATAGATCTTGGAAGAAGGGCAATTTTAGCCTTGCGCCAAAACCTGATATCCAAAATTCACGAACACGACAATACGACCATTTATAAACAATTTAAGGATCTTGAAGGTGAGATTTATACAGCTGAAGTTCATCACATAAGGCATAAGGCAATTATTTTGCTGGATGATGAAGGAAATGAAATAATTCTTCCCAAGGATAAACAAATACCTTCGGACTTTTTTAGAAAAGGAGATAACGTTCGGGGAATTATAGAAAGCGTAGAGCTTAAGGGCAACAAACCAATGATCATCATGTCAAGAACTTCACCAATTTTCCTTGAGCAATTGTTCTTCCAGGAAATTCCAGAAGTATTTGATGGGCTAATTACCATAAAAAAGGCAGTAAGAATTCCAGGTGAAAAAGCAAAAGTAGCAGTAGATTCATATGATGACAGGATAGATCCAGTAGGAGCATGTGTGGGGATGAAAGGCAGCCGTATTCACGGGATAGTACGCGAACTTGGAAATGAAAATATAGATGTGATTAACTGGACAAATAATCCTCAGTTAATGGTAACCCGTGCACTTAGCCCCGCACGTGTTTCTACCGTAAACTTAAATGATGAAAAAAAGACTGCACAAGTTTATCTAAGGCCTGAAGAAGTTTCAAAGGCCATTGGAAGAGGAGGTCATAATATACGTCTTGCAGGTCAACTTACAGGGTATGAGATAGATGTGTTCCGGGAAGGTGTAGAGGAAGATGTGGAGCTAACAGAATTCTCTGATGAAATTGAAGGCTGGATAATTGAAGAACTTAAAAAAATAGGTCTTGATACCGCCAGAAGTGTTCTGGAGCAGGATGTAGACGATTTGGTAAAACGTACCGACCTGGAGGAGGAAACTATTTCTGACGTTGTACGTATCCTAAAAGAAGAATTTGAAGATTAAGCTATATATTAGCAACGTAAAAGTAGAGAGTAAACAGTATTTATGGCAGACAATGCAACAATAAGGCTTAATAAAGTCTTGAGAGAACTTAATATTTCTTTGGATAGAGCGGTGGAATATCTTGCCTCTAAAGGACACAAGGTGGACGCAAGACCTACCACAAAGATTTCTGAAGACATACATCAGGTTCTTTTAGACGAATTCCAGACGGATATGAGCAAGAAAGTTGCGTCGCTGGAAGTTGGTGAAGAAAAGCGCAAGGAAAAAGAGGCTATAAGACTGCAGTTGGAGCAGGAGCAGGAAGAAAAAAGACTTGAAAGAGAAAAAAGGGCTGCTTCAAGGGAGGTAGTGAAGGCAAAGGTTGAACTTTCCGGACCTAAACAAGTAGGTAAAATTGATCTTGAACCCAAAAAGAAAGTTAAGCCCGAGATTAAGAAGACCGAAGATAAACCAACCCCAAAGGAAGAGGTAATTGCTGAGGTAAAGGATGAGGTAGCAACCGAAGAAGTAAAAGAAGAAATAAAACCTGAAACGGTTCCGGAGATAACACAAGTTGATGAGAAGGCTCCGGAGGAGGAAAAACCAGAGGAGCCCAGTTCAATTGCTACAAAGTATAAAAAGCTTTCCGGACCAAAGATTATGGGAGATAAAATTGATCTCTCTAAGTTTAATAAACCAAAGAAAAAGAAAGAAGCTGCTAAGGAAGAACCTTCCGAAGCGGAGAAACGCAAAAGACGTAAGCGGATTATTAGTAATAATGGTCCGTCAGGCGGTGGCAGAGCGAGAACAACTGCTAAAAAAGGACAACGTTTTACCTCTACTCCAAAGGCTGAGCCTACGGAAGAAGAAGTACAAAAACAGGTGCGTGAAACTCTTGAAAAACTTCAGGGCAAATCCAAAAAAGGAAAAGGAGCGAAATATAGAAGGGATAAGAGAGACCAACACAAACAGCAGACAGAGAAAGATCTGGAACAACAAGAGCTGGAAAGTAAAATACTTAAGGTCACTGAGTTTGTGACCGTTGGAGAAGTTGCTACCATGATGGATGTTGGGTCTACAGAGATAATTTCTGCCTGTATGTCTCTTGGGATTATGGTTACCATGAATCAAAGATTGGATGCTGAAACACTTTCCATTGTTGCAGAAGAATTTGGTTACGAAGTTGAATTTATTACAGCAGATCTTGAAGAATCTATTGAAGAAGAAGTGGATGCGCCTGAGGATTTGAAGCCCAGGGCCCCCATTGTTACAGTAATGGGTCACGTAGATCATGGTAAAACATCATTGTTAGATTACATTCGGGAGGAAAATGTAATTGCCGGGGAGAGTGGAGGAATTACACAGCATATTGGTGCCTATGGTGTTACTTTATCAGGGGGTCAGAGAATTACCTTTTTAGATACTCCGGGCCACGAAGCATTTACTGCTATGCGTGCACGTGGAGCGCAGGTAACAGATATTGCAATTGTCGTGATTGCCGCAGATGATGACATTATGCCTCAGACCAAGGAAGCCATCAGTCATGCACAGGCCGCAGGTGTTCCTATAGTTTTTGCGATTAACAAAATAGACAGACCTACAGCAAATCCTGATAAGATTAAAGAAGGTTTGGCTGCTATGAATTTACTTGTAGAGGATTGGGGTGGAAAAATTCAATCTCATGATATCTCTGCAAAAACCGGCGATGGTATAAAAGAACTTTTAGAAAAAGTGCTTTTGGAAGCAGAACTTTTGGAATTAAAGGCTAATCCAGACAGATTGGCTTCCGGTACTGTAGTAGAGGCATTTCTTGATAAAGGAAGAGGGTATGTCTCCACAATTTTGGTACAGGGAGGTACTTTGGAAATAGGTGATTACGTCTTGGCGGGAACATGTAGTGGCAAGATTAAAGCAATGCAGGATGAACGCGGTAAGGCTGTTAAAAAAGCCGGCCCTTCTACACCAATTTCAATATTGGGATTAGATGGTGCACCTCAGGCAGGGGATAAATTCAACGTGCTTGAAGATGAAAAAGAAGCAAAGCAAATTGCATCCAAAAGGAGCCAGTTGCAACGCGAACAGTCGGTAAGGACACAACGTCATATTACGCTCGATGAAATTGGTAGACGAATTGCATTAGGTGAATTTAAAGAGTTGAATATTATTTTAAAAGGAGATGTCGATGGATCTGTGGAAGCATTAACGGATTCCTTCCAGAAATTGTCAACGGATGAAATACAAGTCAATATTATTCATAAAGGAGTAGGAGCAATTACAGAATCTGATGTATTATTGGCTTCGGCATCTGATGCAATCGTTATTGGATTTAATGTGAGACCCATGGGTAATGCCAGGGATATTGCCGATAAAGAAGAGATTGATATAAGGATGTATTCTATTATTTATGATGCCATTAATGATCTTAAGGATGCAATGGAAGGCATGCTATCTCCGGTAATGAAAGAAGAGATTACGGGTACCGCAGAAATTAGAGAAACCTTTAAAATATCCAAAATAGGCACCATTGCGGGCTGTATGGTAACTACTGGTAAAATCTTTAGAAACTCGAGTATTCGTCTTATTAGGGATGGTGTAGTAATATTTACGGGAGAACTATCTTCTTTAAAAAGGTTTAAGGACGATGTTAAAGATGTGGCAAAGGGATATGATTGTGGACTTCAGGTAAAGAACTATAATGACATAAAAGAAGGAGATATTGTGGAAGCCTTCGAGGAAGTAGCGGTTAAGAAAAAGCTTTAACCTGAAATAGACTTAAATGATGATAATAAAACAAAAAACGACCTATTTGGTCGTTTTTTCTGGTTTTAATAAAAGTGATTCAGGATATTTTATCCGAACCTCTTTAAATTTACGTTCCGCATCCAACTTAGATCTAAACTGACCAATCTGAACTCTGTAAGTAGGGGAATCAAAAATAATTTTCGCTTTTAAGTCAGGAAAATCAATGTCTACCTTCTGTTTAAGTTCTTCTGCTTTGGTATATGAGCCAAACCCAACCTGAATTGTATAGAAATTGGATTTTGAATTACTTATCTTATATACTTCAAGCAGGCGGGTGATGTTGGCGTCTTGTTCAATATTAATTTCACCGTTTTGTGCCACCCCGTAACTAATGCTCCCAAGAAGTATTACTGAAAAAATAATTGTTTTCATAATGTTAACTTTATAGATGTCAAACATAATATGCAAAAGTAATTTATTGAACATTAAACAAAAGATTTTATACTTATTTAGAATTAATATAAATTATAAATTATAAAACCCTTAACATTTCTCAAATAAAGTCAAAGTCTTATTTTTGTCGCAATTTGAGCGGCGATAAATTACCTTTTTGTCTTATACTTGTAGTAATTATCGTGCCAGAATTAAGATAGAAATATTTTAAATATGAAAAAGGTTTTGTACCGCCATCAGATTTCTAAACTTTTCACGTGCACTCTTGTAGTTTATCTACTCCTATCCTATTCTCTTTTTGCCCAGGAAGAAAGCCCGGATCAAAGCACTGCATCCGATACTGAAGTTGCCGCTGAGGCTGGTGATTCAGGCTCTGGTGATATTGCAAAAGGGAAACAATTATTTAATCAGAATTGTGCAGCTTGTCATGCGTTAAATCGAAAAATGACTGGGCCGGCATTAGCTAATGTTGAAAGCAGACTTGCCGAAGATGAAGGATTAGATAAGGAATGGTTATATGCATGGATTAAGAATAGTGCCGGGATGATTAGTTCCGGGGATGCTTATGGAAACAAAGTGTATGCTGAATACAATCAGGCTGCGATGACTGCTTTTCCTACGCTTTCCAATGCCGACATTGATAATATTTTGGCTTATACAGCTGCTCCACCTCCAGCACCGGTTGCAGCTGCTACCGCAACTACCGCGGGCGAGGGAGGGAGTGATTCTTCCGGGATTACCAATGAAATTATTTTGGGAGCCCTTGTGCTGGTTTTTGCCTTGCTGGTGATGATGCTGTTTTTAGTCAATAATACTTTGCAACGCATAGCCGAGGCTAACGGCGTTGCAATTGAAAAGGATAAAGCTGTTAAACGAACTCCATTGTGGAAGGCATTTGCCCATAACCAATTCCTGGTGCTCGTATCTTCTATTTTCCTGTTATTGGCGAGTGCATACTTCGCTTATGGTTGGATGATGCAAGTGGGTATTGACCAGGGTTACGCACCAATTCAACCCATCCATTATTCACATAAGGTGCATGCGGGAGATAACAAAATTGAGTGTAAATATTGCCATTCATCCGCTAGGGTATCTAAACATTCTGGAATTCCCTCTTTAAATGTCTGCATGAATTGTCATAAATCTATTTATGAATATAAAGGGAACCCTGAAGGTCCAAGTCCTGAAGATTTGGCTAACGGGTATACAAATGAATTCTATACAGGTGAAATTAAGAAGTTGTATAAGGCTGTCGGTTGGGATGAGGAGAATCAAAAATATACAGGTGAAAGTCAGCCGGTTGAATGGGTAAGGATTCATAATCTTCCGGATTTGGCTTACTTCAATCACTCTCAACACGTTTCCGTTGCAGGTATTGAATGTCAAACATGTCATGGTCCTGTGGAGGAAATGGAGATCATGTATCAATATTCTACATTGACAATGGGTTGGTGTATTAATTGCCATAGAGAAACAAATGTTAAGGTAGAGGATAACGCTTATTATGCTAAAATACATGAAGAGTTATCCAAAAAATATGGCGTTGAAAATCTTACCGCTGCTCAAATGGGTGGTTTGGAATGTGGCAAGTGTCACTATTAGAAATAAATAAGCATCTAATTACAGATAAATAGTATGGCATCAAAAAAGTATTGGAAAAGCGAAGCGGAGTTAAATCCCAACGATTCCATCGTGGAGACGCTAAGACAAAACGAATTTCCGGAAGAAATACCAGTTGATGAATTTCTGGGAGATAAGGAGAATTTGTCTGCCAGTACAACAAATAGACGAGATTTTCTTAAATATGTGGGGTTTAGTACTGCTGCAGCATCTTTAGCAGCTTGTGAAGGTCCGGTAAGAAAGTCCATACCCTATGTTATTAAGCCTGAGCAAATAATTCCAGGCATCGCTAATTATTACGCAACCACTATAGCTAATGGCTATGATTTTGCCAGTATTTTGATAAAAACACGGGAAGGCAGACCAATTAAAGTGGAAAATAATAAGGCTGCAAAAACAAATGGCAATGGCAATGCCAGAATACAAGCGTCTGTTCTTTCTTTATATGACAGTACGAGATTGCAAGGTCCATTAGCCAATGGAGAACCTGCAGAGTGGACTTCATTAGATGCTTCAGTAAAAAATAAGTTAGAAGGATTAAAAGAATCAGAGAAGCAAATAGTATTGCTCACTCAGACTTATGCAAGTCCGTCTACGTCAAAATTGATAAGTGAGTTTAAGGATGTTTACGGGAACGTAAATCACATTGCTTATGATGCTATAAGCGAAGATGCTGCTTTGTCTGCTTTTGACTCTAAATTTGGAGAAAGGGCATTGCCGACATATGATTTTGAAAAAGCCGAAATCATTGTTTCTTTTGGCGCAGATTTCCTGGCTGATTGGCAAGGTGGAGGTTATGACAGTGGCTATTCTAAAGGACGTATTCCCCAAAATGGAAAAATGTCCAGACACATTCAGTTTGAATCCAATATGTCTCTTACTGGGGCAAATGCAGATAAGCGAATTGCAATAAAACCATCAGAACAGAAAAAGGCGCTGGCGAGTTTATTTGGTAAGCTAAATAATAGTTCAGTTAATGTTGATCTTAGCGATAATATCAGCAAAGCCGTTGACGATGTTGCTGCTGAAATAAAGAAAGCAGGAAATAAAGCGGTTGTAGTAACAGGATTGGATGATGTAAACGCCCAGGCAGTTGCTTTGTCAATAAATGAGATGCTAAGCAGTAATGCTTTTAACCCAAGGATGCCAAGATATATCAGACAGGGAAATAGCCAGGCTGTTAATAAACTCATTCAGGATATGAATTCCGGAAAAGTAGGAACTTTGATTATGGATGGTGTTAATCCTATGTATACACTACCTAACGCTTCTGAGTTTGCTGAAGGGGTTTCAAAAGTAGATTTATCGGTTACTTTTTCTACAAATTGGAATGAAACCACAGAAATTACAGAATTTACCGCAGCATCTAATCACTTTTTGGAATCCTGGGGAGATGCCGAATTAGTGAAAGGACACTACAGTCTTATACAGCCTACCATAAAAGAACTTTTTGATACCAGGCAATTTCAGCAGTCACTCCTTCAATGGATGGGTAGTGAATTAAATTATTACGACTATATAAAAGAGACATGGAATTCGGGCATCCTTGGGGATGCTTCCTGGAATAAAGCACTTCATGATGGTGTTTTTGTAATGGAATCAAATACGGAAGGAGAAACTTCTACCACAAATGAAAGCTCTGTTGGTCAGGAAATGGATCAACAAGCCGAAGCTAATACAGCAATAGCACCAATTTCTTCCGCGGTAAGTTCACTGGCCAATTCATCTGCCGATGGAATGGAACTTGTTCTTTATCCAAAAATTGGAATGGGTGACGGTCAGCAGGCTAATAATCCTTGGTTACAGGAATTTCCAGACCCCATCACCAGGGTCTCATGGGATAATTACGTTACTGTATCCAAAGCAGATGCCTCCTCATTAGGCCTGATAAATGAAAATGTAGCGAATGGAGGTCTGAACGGAAGTTATGCCAAACTTACGGTTAACGGTATCTCACTTGAAAATGTTCCGGCTATAATTCAACCAGGTCAGGCGGCTGGTACAGTGGGCCTGTCATTTGGTTTTGGCAGGCAAGTAGGTATGAAAACTGAAATGCAGACCGGTGTTAATGCATTTGCGTTATATCAGGGTTTTAATAGTATTCAAAATGTTACTCTCGAAAAGGCAACAGGAATGCATGAGTTTGCATGTATTCAGCTCCACAACACCCTTATGGGCAGAGGTGATATCATAAAGGAGACGACCTTAGAGATATTTAATACAAAAGATCATTCGGAATGGAATCATGTACCTCAGGTATCCTTGAACCATCAGGAAGTTCCTGCTACTACGGTTGATCTTTGGGATAGTTTTGACAGGTCTATAGGACATCATTTTAATATGTCAATAGATTTGAACGCCTGTACAGGTTGTGGTGCCTGCGTTATTGCCTGTCACGCTGAGAATAATGTGCCTGTTGTTGGTAAAGAAGAGGTTCGCAAATCAAGGGATATGCATTGGTTGCGAATAGACAGATATTATTCCTCAGAAGATACTTTTGACCAGGACAATACCAAAAAAGATGAATTTTCAGGAGCTTCAGAGACAAAGTCAGGCTTTGAAGAAATGGAGATTGCTGCGGTTAATCCGCAGGTTGCATTTCAGCCTGTAATGTGTCAGCATTGTAACCATGCACCTTGCGAGACCGTTTGTCCGGTTGCAGCAACTTCACATAGTCGTCAGGGTCAAAATCATATGGCGTATAACCGATGTGTGGGCACCAGATACTGTGCCAATAACTGTCCTTATAAAGTAAGGAGGTTTAACTGGTTCTTGTTGAATAATAATGATGAGTTTGATTACCATTTCAACAATGATCTTGGTAAAATGGTTATTAATCCAGATGTTACCGTGCGTTCCAGAGGGGTAATAGAGAAGTGTTCTCTTTGTATCCAGATGACCCAAAAGACAATTCTTGATGCCAAACGTGAAGGAAGAGAAATTGTAGATGGTGAGTTTCAGACCGCCTGTTCAAATGCCTGTAGCAATGGAGCAATAGTGTTTGGCGATTCAAATGACGAGGAAAGCCAGGTTACAGAATTGAAGAAAAATGACAGGATGTACCACTTATTAGAGAGTGTGGGAACCAGACCAAATGTGTTTTATCAGGTTAAAGTGAGAAACACAAATGAAGCATAATCAATTAAGGAAGAATACAACTATAATAAAACTATATGGCGTCGCATTACGAAGCACCAATACGTAAACCCTTAGTTCTTGGGGACAAAGGCTACCATGATGTATCGGTAGATATTGCAGCTCCGGTTGAAGGACGGGCTAACAGACAATGGTGGATTGCTTTTTCCATTGCATTGGTAGCACTCCTTTGGGGTATAGGTGCTATAATTTACACAATTTCTACAGGTGTTGGAGTCTGGGGACTCAATAAAACAGTAAACTGGGCCTGGGATATTACCAACTTTGTTTGGTGGGTTGGAATAGGACATGCGGGAACTCTAATTTCTGCAGTGCTGTTACTATTCCGACAAAAGTGGAGAATGGCAATTAACCGATCTGCGGAGGCCATGACCATATTTTCTGTAATCCAGGCAGCACTATTTCCGGTAATACATATGGGTAGACCATGGTTGGCATATTGGGTGGTACCTATTCCTAACCAATTTGGTTCACTATGGGTTAATTTTAATTCCCCCTTGTTATGGGATGTTTTTGCAATATCAACTTACTTATCTGTTTCATTGGTTTTTTGGTGGACAGGATTACTGCCTGATTTCGGTATGATCCGCGACAGGGCCGTAAAACCTTTCCAGAAGAAAATTTACGGTCTGGTAAGTTTTGGGTGGACCGGTCGTGCTAAGGACTGGCAACGTTTTGAAGAAGTTTCCCTTGTCCTTGCTGGTTTGGCAACACCACTTGTACTTTCTGTACATACCATAGTATCTATGGATTTTGCAACTTCTGTGATTCCGGGATGGCACACTACCATATTCCCTCCTTACTTTGTTGCAGGGGCTATTTTCTCTGGGTTTGCAATGGTTCAAACCCTGTTAATTATTATGAGGAAAGTAAGTCACCTTGAGGATTATATTACTGTTCAGCATATTGAATTGATGAATATAGTAATTATGATTACCGGCTCTATAGTTGGATGTGCGTATATTACAGAACTTTTTATTGCCTGGTATTCAGGAGTGGAATATGAACAATATGCTTTTCTAAACAGAGCAACAGGACCGTATTGGTGGGCCTATCTTTTAATGATGAGCTGCAATGTTTTATCACCGCAGATTATGTGGTTTAAGAAAATTAGAACCAGCATAATAATTTCATTTATTATTTCCATCGTAGTAAATGTAGGTATGTGGTTTGAAAGATTTGTGATCATTGTTACTTCATTACACCGCGATTATTTGCCGTCATCATGGACGATGTTCTCACCAACTTTTGTGGACATTGGAATATTCATTGGTACCATTGGTTTCTTCTTTGTACTCTTTTTGTTATATTCAAGAACCTTCCCGGTAATTGCACAGGCTGAGGTAAAATCAATATTAAAATCGTCAGGAGCCCGTTATAAGGCGCTTCGTGATGCAGGGAAACCATTATATACAATTAGGAAAAATGGAATTGTAAGAGAAACCATTGTTAACAATAATCAGGAAACTTCAGTCTCTTCAGAATCAAATCAGGAAGATAGCTTACTTAGTTCACTAGGTAGTTTTGATTCAGGCACTCAGGATCCGGACGATCTTAAAAAAGTAAAAGGGATTGGTCCTTTAATGGAAAAGACCCTCAACAAATTGGGAATTTTCAGCTTTTTACAAGTGAGTAAAATGACCCAAAAAGAATACGATTTGCTTGATTCTCTTACCGACGCATTCCCTGGCCGAGCTCAGAGAGATGATTGGGCAGGGCAAGCAAGAATGTTTTTAAACAACGATAAATAATTATGGCAGCTACTGTTATCCACGCATACTATGATGATGATGATGTATTGATGCACGCCGTTAAAAAGGTTAAAGCTGAAAGACATCATATCGAGGAGGTCTATTGTCCGTTTCCCGTACATGGTTTGGACAAAGCAATGGGCTTAGCCCCAACCAGAATAGCAATTACATCCTTTATGTATGGCTGCTTGGGATTAATTGTTTCTATTGTTATGATGAAATTCATAATGATTGACGATTGGCCAATGGATATTGGGGGCAAACCCAGCTTTAGCTATATAGAAAATATGCCTGCCTTTGTACCAATTATGTTTGAATTAACGGTCTTTTTTGCGGCACATTTAATGGTGATCACATTTTATTTACGAGCTAGGTTGTGGCCATTTAAAAAGGCTGAGAACCCTGATGTGAGAACAACAGACGCACATTTTATCATGGAAATTGAAGTACATAATAACGAGTCCGAATTAAAAGATTTGTTGTTAGATACGGGAGCAGTAGAGTTGAACATTATTAAAAACAGTCATTAGAGAATGAAGCGTTTTATAAAAATAGTAATGATTCTGGCAGTAATTGGATTTGTTGCTGCTTGTGCAGATAGTAATAATCCGAATTATCAATATATGCCAAATATGTATGAACCAATAGGCTATGAGACTTATCAGCCTGTTGATTTTCTACCTAATGGATCTGAAGCTATGACCCCTCCGGAAAATACTATTCATAGAGGATGGTTGCCTTATGAGTTTGGCAATGATCTGGAGAGCAAGGAAATGGCAAGATTGCAAAAAAGTCCGTTGGATTCTTTGCAAATGGAAGCTAACCTTACAAAAGGCAAGGAACTTTATACTATATATTGTGGCATTTGCCATGGTAACCAGGGTAAAGGACAGGGAACTCTTGTGAAAAGAGAAAAAATACTAGGTGTACCCAGTTATGAAGATGCAGCAAGGAATATTACTGTTGGAAGCACCTATCATACTATTTATTACGGGTTAAATTCCATGGGATCCTATGCAGGACAACTTGATTATGAAGAACGTTGGCAGGTATCTGAGTATGTAATGCAATTAAAACAAGACTTAACAAAATAATACATAGACCTTTAATATGTACACGTTTTCAAACAGATTAAAAATAGCTTCTTTTATTCTCATGGCCGTTGGGGTATTGGGAATTGGCATTGGTTTTGTATCCGCACCTGGAACTGTAGACGAAGCCAAAGCTATGGTAGCCGCTCATGATGACGGTCACGGAGATTCACACGGGGAGGAAGCATCCCATGCAATAGCCTCCGATCATGGAGAGGCGGCTGATCACAGTGATGCTCATGATGAGCACTTGCTGCATCAATTACAAAACAGACCTTGGTCTGCCTTATATGTGGCAGCTTTCTTTTTCTTTATGATCGCCTTAGGGGTTCTCGCTTTTTATGGTATTCAAAGGGCTTCACAAGCTGGCTGGTCACCTATGTTATTCAGGGTAATGGAAGGAATTACGGCCTACCTTGTTCCGGGAGGAATAATCGTATTTGTTATTCTGGTACTTTCTGTATTGCACTTTAATCATATGTTTACTTGGATGGATGCTGACGTTGTAGCTCATGATAACTTGCTGCAAAATAAGTCTGGGTATCTTAACCCTACTTTCTTTCTCATAAGAGCCGCAATCTTCCTTGGAGGATGGATTGGTTATCGTGAAATATCGCGAAAGCTTTCTATTGCACAGGATAATTCTGATGATAATTCCAATTTTAAAAAGAACTTCAGATTCTCTGCCGCTTTCCTGGTATTTTATCTGATAACAGAATCCATGATGTCCTGGGATTGGATTATGAGTGTTGATCCTCATTGGTTCAGTACCTTATTTGGCTGGTATCTTTTTGCGAGCATGATAGTTTCCGGCATAACTGTAATTGCTATGGTAACCATCTATCTCAAATCAAAAGGATATTTACCTGATGTTAATGACAGTCATATTCATGATTTAGCTAAATTCATGTTTGGTTTTAGTATATTCTGGGCCTACCTCTGGATTAGTCAGTTTATGTTAATATGGTATGCAAATATTCCTGAAGAAGTTACCTATTTTGTTACGAGGATTGAAGACTATAATCTGCCATTTTTTGGTATGGTAGTAATGAATTTTGTTTTTCCATTGTTACTGCTAATGAACAGTGATTACAAAAGAGTGAATTGGTTTGTAATTATGACGGGTATCGTGTTACTTGCAGGGCATTATTTAGATATATTCAATATGATAATGCCTGGTACGGTGGGCGACCAATGGTATATTGGGATTCCGGAATTGGGCGCTATCCTCTTTTTCGCAGGAGCTTTTATTTTCTGGGTGTTCCGAGCATTGACCCATGCTCCCTTGCAACCTAGCCGTAATCCTTTTATAGAGGAAAGCAGGCATTTTCATTATTAGTAATTTTAAAGTATAATTTCAATACATACGATGACTACATTATTGATCTTAATTGTTTTAGTACTAGTGGCAATTGCAATTTGGCAAATGACCAAAATCTTTGAATTGTCCAAGCTAAAGACTGTAGATTCACAAGTGGCGACCGATAAGGATAATAAGTATAATGGTTACTTGTTGTTCGCTTTTTTGATATTTATTTATGGGATAACCATATTTAGTTTTTATAAATATACCAAAGTCTTATTGCCTGAAGCAGCTTCAGCACATGGAGGGGATTATGATTACCTGTTGCTTGTTTCATTTATTATTATCTTTTTTGTACAAACCCTTACTCAGGCTTTATTACATTATTTTGGATATAAATATCGCGGGGAAAAAGGGAAAAAGGCCTTGTTCTTTGCAGATAATGACAGGTTAGAATTCATATGGACGATAATACCGGTGATTGTATTAGCCGGATTAATCTTGTGGGGTTTATATACCTGGACCAACATAATGGATATCAATGACGAGGATGACCCACTAATCGTGGAACTCTATGCACAACAATTCAATTGGACTGCAAGATATGGTGGGACTGACAATGTATTAGGAGGTGCCAATGTTAGAATGATTGATATTGATAAGGCAAATGTTTTAGGATTGGATGAATCTGATCCTAATGCCTCTGATGACGTAATCGTGAAAGAATTACATCTGCCTGTTGGTAGAAAAGTAAATTTCAAAATGCGCTCTCAGGATGTATTGCACTCCGCCTATATGCCTCATTTTAGAGCTCAGATGAATTGCGTACCTGGAATGACCACGGAGTTTTCTTTTACACCAACCATAACTACTGCCGAGATGAGGATGAATCCGGATGTAGTAGATAAAGTAAAAAGAACAAACGAAATTAGAGCAGAACGAGCAGCTAATGGAGAGGACAACTCCGATCCATGGGAATTTGATTATATCCTGCTGTGTAATAAAATTTGTGGTAAATCTCACTACAATATGCAGATGAAGATAATTGTAGAAAGCGAAGAAGATTATAATGCATGGATAGATAGTCAGCAGACATTTAGTCAGACTATGGCATCAATGCAATAAATAGAGCTATACAAAGAGAAAATTAATATAAAAAAAATTCGATTATGTCTGTTACTGCACATGCCCATATTGATGATCACGCAGATGATCATGTACATCATCATAAAGAGACATTTGTAACAAAGTATATCTTTAGTCAGGATCATAAGATGATTTCAAAACAGTATCTTATTACTGGTTTGATCATGGGTTTTATTGGCATTGCTATGTCTCTTTTATTCAGAATGCAATTAGCCTGGCCTGGAGAATCATTTCCTATTTTCGAGGCATTATTAGGAGGTTGGGCACCCGGTGGAGTTTTGGATGCAGATATGTACCTTGCATTGGTTACCATTCACGGCACTATAATGGTATTCTTTGTCCTAACAGCCGGTTTAAGTGGTACTTTTAGTAATCTTCTAATACCTCTGCAAATTGGTGCAAGGGATATGGCCTCCGGTTTCCTGAATATGTTATCGTATTGGATGTTCTTTGTATCCAGTGTAGTCATGATTATTTCACTTTTTGTGGAAGCCGGGCCTGCAGCTGCAGGATGGACTATCTACCCGCCGCTTAGTGCACTGCCAATGGCACAGCCTGGATCGGGGATGGGAATGACACTTTGGTTAGTCTCTATGGCAATCTTTATAGCGTCTTCTTTATTAGGATCATTGAACTACATTGTCACGGTAATCAATCTAAGAACCAAGGGGATGTCTATGACAAGGCTTCCTTTAACCATTTGGGCGTTTTTCGTAACCGCGGTAATTGGTGTAGTATCTTTCCCCGTGTTACTATCCGCTGCTTTACTTTTGATAATGGACAGAAGTTTTGGAACATCTTTCTTTTTATCCGATATTTTTATTCAGGGTGAAGTCTTGCATTATCAAGGAGGCTCCCCGGTATTATTTGAGCACTTGTTTTGGTTTCTTGGGCACCCAGAAGTATACATAGTGATATTACCTGCTCTTGGTATTACCTCTGAAGTTATGTCTACAAATGCGCGTAAACCAATATTTGGTTATAGGGCAATGGTGGCATCAATTTTGGCAATTGCGTTTTTATCTACTATTGTATGGGGTCATCATATGTTTATTTCGGGAATGAACCCATTCCTTGGCTCCGTATTTACCTTCACAACCCTCTTAATAGCTATCCCATCTGCGGTTAAAGCATTTAATTATATAACCACCTTATGGAAGGGAAATTTGCAATTAAATCCTGGGATGCTTTTCTCAATAGGATTGGTGTCAACCTTCATTTCCGGAGGATTGACCGGTATTATCCTTGGGGATAGCACATTGGATATCAATGTTCACGACACGTATTTTGTTGTAGCTCACTTTCACCTGGTAATGGGTATTTCAGCCTTGTATGGATTATTTGCCGGAGTATATCACTGGTTCCCTAAAATGTTCAAAAGAATGATGAATAAGAATTTGGGCTATGTACACTTTTGGATTACTGCAATCTGTGCATATGGGGTATTCTTTCCCATGCATTTTGTTGGAATGGCAGGGGTCCCAAGGCGTTATTATGAAAATACGGCCTTCCCTATGTTCGATGAACTAACAGATGTAAATATTCTTATTACTGTTTTTGCACTGATAGCCGGTCTGGCTCAATTAGTCTTCTTATATAATTTCATCAGTAGTATTTTTTATGGGAAACCTACTGAACAGAACCCATGGAAATCTAATACACTGGAATGGACGGCACCAATTGAGCACTTCCACGGAAACTGGGAAGGTAAGATTCCAGAGGTACATAGATGGGCATATGATTACAGCAAAACTCAGGATAATGGGGAATATGTCATCCCGGGTCAGGATTTTGTCCCTCAAAATATACCACTTCAACAGGATGAAGAGGAATTGAATCATTAAAGAGTAAATTGTTAACTCATATTTATATGGCCCATCTTTTGATGGGCTTTTTTATACTCGTAATGGAGGATTATGTATAAGGCTTTTATAAAATAATTAGCTTGACTTATTTTTAGCGGGAATAATTATTAAATTCGCTATCGTGAAGAACATTATCATATTTTTTTTAGCATTCACTACAATAGCTGTAAGTGCCCAGAGAAAACCTAAAATTAAAGGAAATAAATCCATAGTGGAGGTAAATGAAGATTTACCCTTCTTTAATGCTATTGAAGTCAGGGATGATCTTGAAATATTCTTAAAAGAGACCACTATTCCGGGATATTCAATTTCCGCGGATGATAATTTGATAGATATTTTGAGGTTTGATGTAGTAGACAGTACACTTGTAATAAGGTCATTTTATAAGATTACGACTAAAAAGCAGCTGGAGATTACGGTAAACTTCAATGAACTTGAGAGCATAATATTACAGCAAGGCAAGATTATAACAAAAGATATGATAAATTCTGATAAACTGAATATCAGTACTTATGGATCTTCTAGACTTGAGTTAAATGCCAAGGCCTTCAATATGAATATTACTATGGAAGGTAATAGTGCTGGCGATTTTAATCTGCAATCTGATTCTTTAGATCTAATGTTAAGAGATAAAGTAAATCTTAATTTATACGGTATAACGGGTAAAAGTAACATTGAGATGTATAATAATGCCTCAGCAGTGGTGGAGGGAACTGTGGATACTTTGAATATTAAGTTGTATGGAAGCAGTAACCTCAAGGCTGAAAAAATGGAAGCGGGAGTAATTAGTGCTGGTCTGGAAGAGACTACAAGAGCAAGATTATACGCTTATAAAAGTATAGAGCTTTCATCCAGCGGTGCTGCAAAGACCTATTTGTGGGGTAATCCCAAGATAAATTTAAATGAATTTCTGAATACCTCGGAATTATATAAGAGGGAAGATTAGTATTTAGTGTAAACTGCAAACAAAAAAACCCCATCGCCTATGGCGATGGGGTTTTTAACTAAACTCAAACTTGTCAGGACTGCAAGGCATGGTCTACGCTTGGCCCTGCCTCCACAATCTTGGCGTTTACGTTTGCTGCAAACTTTTTAAAATTTTCATTAAAAAGCCCTACAAGTTTCTTCTTAACTTCCTGATATTGCTCCTTATCTTCCCAGGTATTCTTTGGTATGAGAATTTCAGAAGGTACATTTGGACAGCTAAGTGGAATTTGAAAACCAAATTCCTCATCTTTCACAAATTCAACATTGTCAAAATCATGATGGTGAATTGCATCAATCATTGCACGGGTATACTTCAGGCTCATTCTTGAACCTACACCATGTGCTCCACCAGTCCATCCGGTATTAACCAACCAGGCTGTTGCTTTATGATCTTTTATTTTTTCTGCCAGTAATTCAGCATATTTATTTGGGTGCCACATCATAAATGCTGCTCCAAAACAAGCACTGAATGTTGCCTGTGGTTCTGTTACACCCATTTCCGTACCGGCTACCTTAGCCGTATATCCAGAAATAAAGTGGTAACTGGCCTGTTCAGGAGTTAATTTGCTCACTGGAGGCAAGACACCGAAAGCATCACAGGTAAGGAAAATAATATTTTCCGGATGGCCAGCAACACAAGGTATTTGCACATTGTCTATATAGTGAATTGGATAGGAGGCTCTCGTATTTTGTGTTATAGTAGTATCCGTATAGTCAACTTTCCTGCTAAACTTATCGTAAACAACATTTTCCAGAACGGTACCAAATTTAATGGCGTTAAATATATCCGGTTCTTTTTCTGCTGAAAGATTTATAGCTTTAGCATAACATCCTCCTTCAATATTAAAAGTACCATGGTCTGTCCAGCAGTGCTCGTCGTCTCCAATTAATTTACGTTTAGGATCAGCACTTAAAGTGGTCTTACCTGTTCCTGATAAACCAAACAATATAGTAACATCATCCTTCTCGCCTACATTGGCAGAACAGTGCATTGGTAATACATTTTCCAAAGGCATTAAATAATTCATAACAGAGAAAATACCTTTTTTCATTTCTCCGGCATACTGTGTTCCAAGAATTACAATTTCCTTGCGTTCCAAATTAAGGTCCACACTAGTTTTAGAAGTCATTTCAGAAGTGTACCTGTTAGCAGGGAATCCACCCGCATTAAGGACAACATAATCGGGTTCTCCAAAATTTTCCAGTTCTTCAGCTGTTGGCATGATTAACATATTCTGCATAAACAGAGCATGATAAGCTCTTGTGCATATAATCCTAACTTTAATTCTGTATTTTGGATCCCAACCGGCATACGCATCAACTACAAATAGATGATCGCAAATATTCAAGAAATCTAAAGCGCGTTCATGGTTTACCATAAAGGTATGTTCATCCAAACCAATATTGATATCACCCCAGTCAATATTATTTTCAGAATCAGGGTGTCTCACGATTCTTTTATCCTTTGGACTACGACCTGTTTTTTCGGCAGAGTAGGTCATTAGTGCACCTACGTCTGAAATAGCCGTTCCCTTTTCTAATCGCAATCCTAATTCATAGAGGACAGGAACACTACTGTTCCTGTACACCTGCTCCGTTTCTATCCCGTATTTTTGAAGATTAAATGTTGTTTTCATCGTTTTTTTATTTTTGAATATTGTACTTTCCTAAGCATTGATAATTTAGTAAAAATTCATAAATTCTATGCAAAGAAGACAATAAATTTTTGTAAAAAAGCTGATAAATATCATGTGGTTTCACTGAATTGTCAAATTATAAAGAAGTAGGAACATTTTGTGATATTTACCCCTTTTGTTTTTTAGTATCTTTGATAATATGAACGATAATCTTGATCCTACCGGCTCCACATTTTCACAAGAGGAATTGGATATTGAACGGGCATTAAGGCCCATTACTTTTGATGATTTTACAGGTCAGGAACAGGTTTTAGAGAACCTTAAGGTTTTTGTACAGGCAGCCAACCAGCGAAATGAAGCCCTGGATCATACTTTATTTCATGGCCCTCCCGGGTTAGGAAAAACTACCCTGGCACATATCCTTGCCAATGAATTGGGAGTTGGAATCAAAATTACTTCAGGACCAGTTTTGGATAAACCCGGGGATCTTGCAGGACTACTAACCAATCTGGATGAACGCGATGTTTTGTTTATTGATGAAATTCACAGACTAAGTCCAATAGTTGAAGAATATTTGTATTCTGCAATGGAGGATTATAAAATTGATATCATGATTGAGACCGGCCCAAATGCCAGGTCGGTCCAAATAAATTTGCATCCATTTACACTAATAGGTGCTACCACGCGCTCAGGTTTATTAACCGCGCCTATGCGTGCCAGATTTGGAATAACAAGCAGACTTGAGTATTACAGAACTGAATTACTATCTACTATTGTATTGCGGAGTGCAGATATTCTAAAAGTTCCTATTATGGATGATGCGGCAATCGAAATTGCGGGAAGAAGCAGGGGAACACCAAGAATAAGTAACGCCCTGCTAAGGAGGGTAAGGGATTTTGCTCAGATAAAAGGAGATGGAAATATTGATATGGACATATCCAGGTATGGATTAAAAGCCCTGAATGTAGATACCCACGGATTGGATGAAATGGATAACAAAATCCTGACTACGATTATCGATAAATTTAAAGGTGGCCCGGTGGGCATTACTACCTTGGCTACTGCAGTTTCAGAAAGTGCAGAAACAATAGAAGAGGTCTACGAACCTTTCTTAATCCAGCAGGGATTTATTATGCGTACTCCAAGGGGGAGAGAAGTAACAGAACTGGCCTATACCCATTTGGGTCGAATAAAAGGAGGTGCACAACCAGGTTTATTTTAGCGCGACTTTTAAATGTAGAAGGCGTTTTACTGGCATTTTTGGTCTGTAGAAATTTATAAGTTGAATACAAAATCCTGAAACATGTCACTATTTGGAAAAAAAGAAGTACCCCCAGAGCAAATTAATGTTAAAGGAAGGAAACTGAAATGTACAATATGTGCACATGATAGATTTTATTATCGAAAAGCGCAATTGAATACCAAAATGGCCTCTTTATTAGATATCGATTGGGCAAATAAAAATGCCCATTGCTATGTATGTGAGAATTGCACCCATATTGAATGGTTTTTGGAACAAAAATGAAAGACCTCCCGACCATCTCTCAATTCCAGGTTTTTAAAAACAGAAAGACAATTCTTAAAAACCCCTTGCCTTTCCATCGGGCGAATTTTGAGAAATATGGCGATATCTTCAGGGTTAGAGTAGGTTTTCGGAAAGCTGTAGTTTTTACTCGTAATGCCACCATAATTAAACATATACTTCAAAAGCAACACAGGAAGTATCAGAAATCTGAACTTCAAACGGTCGATCTGGCAAAATATATTGGGCACGGAATTCTTACTTCTAATGGAGAACACTGGCGTGTACACCGCCGCATGGTACAACCTGCATTTCACAAAAAAAAGCTTCAGGGTTTATTGGGCATCATGAAGCAGGCCATTGATTCTGAATTAAAAAGAATTGAACCTGGTACTACTCAGGATGTTTTCCCTCTAATGGGCGATTTGGCATTCCAGGTGGTTGCACAAGCTCTTTTTAGCCGCTCAGACATTCAAAGAAACATGAAACAACTTCAGGATTTTACGGAGCGTAACCAGAAGATGTTAATTAAAGAAATGAGGCAACCTTACCTTAAATGGTGGTTTAAAATAAGCGGAGAAATTAAAAAACATCTTGATCTTTCTGAACAGGGAAGGGATATCCTAAATCAGATTATTGAAGAGCGCCTGGCTTCCAGGGAAAACAAGGATGATCTATTGGATATGCTATTAAATGCAACCTACGAAGACGGTACGCATATGCCCAGGCGGCAATTAATAGATGAAGTCCTCATTCTATTTACCGCGGGTCATGAGACCACTGCCAACGCACTTGGTTTTACTCTTTTTCTCCTGGCAAAACACCCGGATATCCAAAATAAAGTTTTACGGGAGGTTGAAAATATAAACATGGAAGTTGATGACCTGATGCAGTGCCTGTCTCAATTAGCTTATACAAAACAGTGTATTGAGGAAGCTTTAAGACTCTATCCTCCTGCATATGTTATTGATAGGACTGCCATCGCTGATGATGTTGTTAAGGGACGAAAATTTCCCAAAAACACTTTGGTTTTAATGTCTATATATGAATTACACAGGTCATCGGCTTTTTGGGATTCTCCCGAAGAATTTAACCCGGACCGATTCGATATTGCTTTAAAAAAGGACTATTCTAATTATTATTACCCATTTGGAGCGGGGCCAAGAATGTGCGTGGGGAATAATTTTGCGATGTACGAAATGATTCTCACCGTAGCGCAAATCGTTAAGAAATTTCAAATTAGCACGGACCTTAGAACAGTTGAAGTCAATCCCCTCATCTCATTGAAACCTGTAACAGTCCCTCTCTTATTTGAACAACGATAATTTACCTCATCTTGCTGATTTAAGAATACCTTACAAAATTACATTTACTTCTTAAAATTCGCTATCTTATAGGAGTTGTCGAACCAAAAGCTAAATAAAAAAACTAAGTGCTCCCTCCTTAAAGAAATTCCAGATGGCTAGTGAACTTTCAATAGATCAGGCGTTTATTAAAAAACTCACCGACTTATTGGAAGTAAATCTTGAGAATGAACATTTCGGAGTGCAACAATTAGCTGAAAAAGTTGGTCTAAGCCGCTCACAACTGCACCGAAAACTTAAAGCGATTACAGGCAAATCTGCAAGTAGATTTATTCGTCAGTACAGACTTAGGAAGGCCAAGGAAATGTTGACTGATAATGTAGCAACCGTATCAGAGATAGCTTATCGAGTAGGTTTTAGTAGCCCTACTTACTTCAATACATGTTTCCGCATCTATTACGGTTATCCACCAGGAAAAGTAAAGTATAGGAACAAGGACGCGGATCCGGAAACTTCAATCAATGAAATATTGGTGGAGGGTATTAAACCTCCTGTTATTAAAGATTTTGACAAAGTTGTGGGCAAGCCCTTCAAGAAAAGATTTGTCTTAGTTCCTTTGTTGGTGGCTATACTACTCTTTTTACTCACATATATCATTTATTTGCGCATTGATATAGCAAATACGACAAGGGATTCTACAAGCTCAAATATAGATAAATCAATTGCAGTTCTTCCATTTAAAAATTATAGTGGTGATCCTGATATGGATCCATTTTGTGAAGGCATGACCGATGAGGTTATCTCAAGACTTACTAAAATCAAATCCTTCACTAAAGTTAGCTCCAGAACATCCATATTGCTATATAAGGATACCAACAAAAATATTCCGGAAATTGCCAGCGAATTGGGTGTTACCCATATTTTGGAAGGTAGTTTCCAAAAATCCGGTAATAATATAAAAGTGAGTCTTCAATTAATTGATGGCCCGGCGGATAATCATTTTTGGGCCGATGAATATACAGGAGATTGGAATAGCAATGATATTTTTAAAATCCAGGCGGAAGTAGCGGAAAATGTTGCAAGAAATATGGACGTTCAGATTTCGGATAGTGAATTTGAGGCTATACAAAAAATTCCAACGAACAATGAAGAAGCCTATAGAAGTTATCTTTTAGCAAAATCTCAAAAGCACAAAGAGAACAAAAGTTCATTGGCAAGTGCCATTCCATTGTTTGAAAAAGCAATATTATTGGATAGTGATTATATTGAGTCCTATATTGGATTAGCAGATGTATGGATGACAGGTGGATTGGTCTGGGGGTTATATCCCGAACAGGAAGCTTGGGCCAATGGTAAAAATGCGCTGGAAAGGGCTCAGAAAATAGACAGTAATTATAGTGGGTTAGAGGATATGTTGTATACGGGCTATTTTTATTATGATTGGGATTTTGAACGAGTTGAACCCTATTATCAACGTCGTCTATCAAATTTTATTTTTGATAGAACGCCTGCAATTGTAGCTGATTATGCAATAAAGACCGGAAGATCTAAAGATGCGATTATGGCAATGGAAAAATGCATTGCTATTGACCCATCGATTGGGATATTTTATACATTTAAAGCTGAGGCTTTAATGCTATTAGGAAATAGAAAGGAGGCTATTGACCTAATGAACGCTACCAATATGCTTTTTAACGATAATTGGTGGTATCTGCGTGAATCAGCTAAATTACTGTACTATTTAGGAGAATATGGCAAATCAAAAGACCAACTTGAAATATTGAAGAACAATTATCCCGATTATCCGCCTATTCTTATGTGGTTAGATGGAGTTTATTCTTATATGGATGGAAATAAAGATAAAGCATCAAAGCATTTGCAAGAACTGGAAAATGAATATGCAAAAGGATCTTCTGGCAGCCCGGCATGGTTCATTGCACTATACTACTGCACGCTCCAGGACTATGAAAAGACATTTATGTGGCTTCAAAGATCCTATGACCGGCATGAAGTGGAACTTACCTGGTTCCGGGAGGAATCCTTATTAATCCCACTTCATAATGATCCACGATATAAAGATCTATATGATAAAATTGGATTTTCCAATTTAAAGTATTCCTCCGCCGAAAAATAGGTTTTCTCAAACCTGACATCAAATATTTTATAATCCCAATTTAAAGCAAGTAATATGCCTCCCTGCAACATAAGTTATAGGATTACATTTATGTTGTATGAATACCCAAGAAATATTAAAGTAATTACAACATACTGATTATGCGATCAACCCAGAATTAGATCACCTTTAATAGTGAATTAATCCTCTTCTATTTAAGGTATAAAAACAAAAACGGTCGCCTTGCTTGTAATTGGTATTATATTCATTATAACAGCATATTTAAACCATGATTCACGGGTTGTTTATGTAACAGCAAAAGTTGACTTAATCAATAATTGACCTTGAGATTATCTTAAGTATGATGCCTGGGTCTGGTAGCAATTTATTTCTGAGCAATATTGGTATTGGGATCGAAACACAATGTATTCCTATAGTAAAATTGAATTTAGTCCGTAAATGCATTAAAACATTCCAGGTTTATTTGAACTTGTTTAACTACGGCTGTGAGCCTATGATCCTTAATAAAGAAGGAACATATACCTGAGACTATTAATGTTTCATGACCTCCCCCTGATTTTTCAACAATCTTAATATCATTATTATGAAAACAATTATTAAATTTTTATTTACGCTTGTACTTTTATTCACATTTTCCTGTAGTCAGGAATCGACGCAAGATCCACTTCCTGCAGATTTGGATGCTGTTTCCGCAAAGGCATCTAGTAAACAAACAGCACCAATCGGAGGTCTTGCTGATATTACAGGTACTGCAACTTTGCATAGAAATAAAAATGGCATAACCGTAAATTTTAAAGCTGAAGGCTTGTATCCCGGGGCTTATACAATATGGTGGGTAATCTGGAACAATCCTCTGGAATGTACAGAAGGAAATTTGTGTGGCGAAGCGGATTTTGGAACTCCAAACGTGGATGTCGAAGTAATGTATGCTGGCGGACATGTTGTTGGTAATAATGGGAAGGGCAATTTTTCAGCACATTTGAATGCAGGAGATGACACTCCCGAATCAATGAATGAGGCTTTTGGACTTCCAATCATCGGAGGTTTGCGAGTTGGGAATACCTTTGATGCAGAAGTTCATGTAGTTTTAAGAACTCATGGTCCCGCCGTACCAGGTTTGATCAATGACCAAATCAGTTCGTATAGAGGCGGTTGTGATAATCCATTCCAGTATGCTCCCTTCACAGTATATCCTAATACAATTGGAGAGTGTGGGGATATAGCAGCTGCTGTTTTTCCACCAGCACCACAATAACACCAGAAAGACCATTAAAATTATTTATTCTAATGGTATTTTAAAGATGTCTTATCTTGGGGCCATGAAAAACCCGGGTAACAGTCAATTAATAAAAACCGAAGCTAAACGCCTCGGTTTTTTGTCTTGTGGGTTTTCCAAAGCAGATTTCTTGGAGGAAGAGGCGCCGAGATTAGAAAATTGGCTAAAAAATAAAATGCATGGCGAGATGCAGTATATGGAGAACCATTTCGACAAACGTCTGGATCCTCGCCTGTTGGTTGATGGTGCCAAATCGGTAATATCACTCTTGTTAAATTATTATCCGCAGGAAACTCAAAACAAAAACACCTATAAAATATCCAAATACGCATACGGCCAGGATTACCACCATGTCATCAAATCCAAATTAAGACAACTTCAGGAATTTATTTCAGAAGAAATAGGAGAAGTGAACGGTCGTGCCTTTGTAGATTCGGCCCCGGTACTGGACAAGGCATGGGCAGCCAAAAGCGGTCTGGGCTGGATGGGGAAACATTCTAATCTTCTCACCCAACAAATAGGTTCTTTTTACTTTATTGCCGAGTTAATAGTGGATCTTGAACTGGAATATGATTCCCCGGTCACTGATCATTGCGGCAGCTGTACTGCCTGCATAGATGCCTGCCCAACAGAAGCCATTGTTGAGCCTTATGTAGTAGACGGCGGCAAATGTATTTCCTATTTCACTATTGAACTTAAGAATGAGATCCCTAATTCGGTAAAAGATAAGTTTGACGATTGGATCTTTGGTTGTGACATCTGCCAGGATGTATGTCCGTGGAACAGGTTTTCCAAAGCGCACCGGGAACCCCTTTTTAATCCGCACCCGGAATTGTTCTCTATGACCAAAAAAGACTGGGAAGAAATCACTGAAGACGTTTTTAAAAAAGTATTTCAAAAATCAGCGGTAAAGCGTACCAAATTTTCAGGTTTGCAGCGAAACATTGAATTTCTAAAATAAAGTACCAGAGAACTACATCGTTTTCGTTGTTAAATTGCCTGTTTTTTATTTAAGATTTTATTAAGACCTCTTATAAAATGCTATATTGAAGACTTATTTGGTAAAACAAACATTATTGTCAGTTATTTAAAGATGTGCAAATACCTATGCAACAGAGTTTAAAACTAATTTTACTACTTCAAGTTTATGATTAAAATTAGAAAACCTGAATTAAGTTTTTGGCAAATCTGGAATATGAATGTCGGGTTTTTTGGTATTCAATTCAGTTTTGGACTTCAGCAAACCGCCATAAATCCAATATTTTCATTCCTTGGAGCGCATCACGAAGAACTTCCTTTGTTAAATCTTGCCGGACCGGTAACAGGTCTGTTGATTCAGCCATTGATTGGTGCAATTTCAGATAAGACATGGTCCCCGCGTTGGGGAAGAAGAAAACCTTTTTTTCTAATTGGAGCTATAGCGGCAAGTTTATGCCTGTTTGCATTTCCTTTTAGTCCTAGTCTATGGTTTGCAGTTGGTTTATTATGGATTTTGGATGCGGCCAATAATACTGCGATGGAACCGTATAGAGCCTTTATTGGAGATAAGCTTCCTGACAATCAACTCACTTATGGTTTTCAAATGCAAAGCCTATTTGTTGGAGCAGGAATTACTCTGGCAAATTTTTCATTATTTCTGTTCCAGGATTGGTTTAGCGTTCCAATTGAAAGTGGTAGTCTATGTGGCACCGATGCAGAAATGGTAACAGCAATACCTAAATGGGTATATTATTCCTTCTTCTTAGGTGCAATTGCTTCTGTAACCACAATATTATGGTCTGTCTGGAAAACACCGGAAATACCTCCGAGCGATGAAGAACTGGCAATTATTCAGGAGCGAAAGAGTCAAAAGTCTGGTGTCAAAAAATTATTTGAGCCCATAATAGAAATATTACATGCGGTTGGCGATATGCCAAAACTCATGTGGAACCTGTCTGCCGTATATTTATTTCAATGGTATGCCTTATTTGTATATTGGCAATTCATTACACCTATGCTTCGAACAAGTCTTTTCGGTATCAGTAATGATGATACGGAAAAATTTGATACCATAATGGAAGCTTGTAAAACCGGAGCGGAAATAAGTCCAGGCGACGTGTCTTTTGCTGAAAATATTCAATTGTTATCAGAACAAGCATTGGCGCAAACAGGTCTGATGAACGGAACCTACAATATGGTGACCATGCTCGTGGCTTTAATTCTGGTTCCAATTGCGAGAAAATACACCTCAAAACTGGTGTATGTGTTTAGCTTGATATTAACTGGTATAGCAATGTTGAGTATGCCTTTTATTAAGGATCAATATGTATTGCTTGTGCCAATGATTTTATTTGGAATAGGTTGGGCCGCAATGATGGGAATTCCTTATGCAATGGTTTCAAAAGTTATCCCTGAAGAAAGAAGAGGTGTTTATATGGGAATTGTAAATATGATGATAGTGATCCCAATGTTAATTCAAACTATTTCTTTTGGATTCATCATTAAGTATGGACTGAATAATAATGCAATTAATGCCATTATTTTTGCAGGAGTATTTTTTATCATCGCCGGGGTTTTAGCTACAAGATTGAAAGTAGCATCAGAGAAGGGAAAAGTATAATGATTAAAATATCCCCTTAAACAAAGATTTAGGTGTTCCCATTCCATGGATATTTCTTATACGGAATAGTAATATTTTGATATATATTAACTGCGTTTAGCTGTATTTGCTAACGAGGTTTCCCTTAAATTTGTGAGACAAATCCATTTTATGGCTGAAGAGAAAAAAAGAAGAGAGGCATTGATCTATCATGCCAAACCTACACCGGGCAAAATTAAAGTTGTTCCTACGAAACCTTACGCCACCCAACGCGATTTGGCTCTTGCCTATTCTCCCGGTGTGGCCGAGCCTTGTCTGGAAATTAAAAAGGACAAGGAAAAAGTTTATAAATATACAGCAAAAGGAAATATTGTAGCTATTATTTCCAATGGTACAGCTGTCCTGGGACTCGGAGATATTGGCCCGGAGGCTTCCAAACCAGTAATGGAGGGGAAGAGTTTACTATTTAAAATTTTTGCCGACATAGATGGTATTGATATAGAACTTGACACAAAAGACGTAGATAAGTTTGTAGAAACCGTAAAGATTATTGCACCCACTTTTGGGGGAATAAATCTGGAGGATATTAAAGCTCCTGAAGCTTTTGAAATTGAAAGAAGATTAAAAGAAGAGCTTGATATACCGGTGATGCATGACGATCAGCATGGAACAGCAATAATTTCGGCTGCAGCATTGTTAAACGCGCTGGAAATAACTAATAAAAAAATAGAAAAGGTAAAGATCGTTGTTAGTGGAGCTGGTGCCGCTGCGGTTTCATGTACCAGACTATATAAAGCCTTTGGAGCGGTAGCAGAGAATATTGTTATGTTAGATAGCAAAGGTGTAATTCGCCAGGATGCAGAAAATCTCTCCCGGGAAAAACGGGAGTTTGCCACAAAGAGAAAGATAAATACCTTGGCCGAAGCTACTAAGGATGCCGATGTTTTTATAGGACTCTCTATTGCTGATATTCTGACTCCGGCAATGCTTAATTCGATGGCAAAAGATCCAATAGTCTTTGCTATGGCCAATCCGGACCCTGAGATAAAGTATAAACTGGCATGTAGTACAAGAAATGATGTTATTATGGCTACCGGAAGATCTGATCATCCCAATCAGGTGAATAACGTTCTAGGTTTTCCATTTATATTTCGAGGGGCACTAGATGTTAGAGCAACTAAAATTAACGAAGCCATGAAAATGGCTGCCGTCACAGCTTTATCTGATTTGGCCAAACAACCGGTTCCTGAACAAGTTAATATTGCTTATGGGGAAACCAGATTAACTTTTGGCAAGGATTATATAATCCCAAAACCCTTTGATCCCAGACTTATAGCGGAAATTCCACCAGCGGTAGCCAAAGCAGCCATGCAAAGTGGTGTTGCCAAAGAACCTATTGAAGACTGGAACAGGTATAGGGAAGAACTCCTTAAAAGATCCGGAGATGATAATAAGGTGATGCGACTTTTGATGAATAGAGCCAAGAGTAATCCAAAAAGAATTGTTTTTGCCGAAGCGAATCATCTGGATGTGTTGAAAACTGCCCAAATTGCCTATGAAGAAGGGATAGCGACCCCTATCTTATTGGGAAATAAAGAAGTCATCACGGAATTAAAAAAGGAGTTAGAGTTTGATGCCAATGTTTTGATAATTGATCCAAAAGATGAAGATTCAAAACCGAAAAGAAAAAGTTATGCTGCTAAATTTTTTGAGGCTAGAAAAAGAAGTGGTGTTACTTTATATGGGGCAACTACTAAAATGCGGGAACGTAATTATTATGGGGCAATGATGGTCATGGAAGGCGATGCAGATGGTATGATTTCCGGTCATTCCAGGGCATATTCCAATGTAGTGAAACCAATTTTTGAAGTCATAGGAAAAGCAAATAATGTTTCAAGGGCTGCAACGGCCCATATTATGATTACCCAAAGAGGTCCATTAATCCTTTCAGATACATCTATAAATATTGATCCTAATGCTGAAGAATTGGCGGAGATAACGCAGATGACAGCTAATCTGGGTACCGCCTTTGGTTTTGATCCTGTTTTGGCCCTGTTGTCTTATTCTAATTTTGGTTCTTCCAACCATCCTCACGCCGTTAAAGTAAGAGAAGCTGTTAAGATATTACATTCAAAAAACCCGCAATTAATAGTTGATGGAGAAATACAAACCGACTTTGCACTTAACAAAAAACTTCGAAAAAGCCAGTTTCCCTTTTCCTCTCTGGCGAATAAAAAAGTGAATACATTAATTTTCCCTAATCTTGAATCTGCAAATATCACTTATAAATTACTTAAAGAGCTTCATGCTGCAGAATCAATTGGGCCAATTATGCTGGGCCTTAGAAAGGCGGTTCACGTTTTGCAATTGGGAGCCAGTGTAGAAGAGATGGTAAATATGACTGCCGTAGCAGTTATTGATGCCCAGGAGCGTGAGAAAAGGCGGAAAGTAAAAATGGGATTGAGCAACGAGACGGATTAATAAACCATTTCAACACAAACAAAATATAAATGATTACCCATTTAAAAGGTAGGCTTGTAGAAAAGAATCCCACTTACGTGGTAATAGAATGTGCAGGCGTCGGCTATTTCGTAAACATTTCTCTTCATACTTTTTCAAAAATTTCAGATTCTGAAAGCATTCAGCTTTACACGCATTTACAGATAAAGGAAGACTCACATACCCTATACGGATTTGCGGAAAACTCTGAAAGAGAAATATTCAGGTTATTGTTGTCCGTTTCGGGAATAGGATCAAATATTGCGAGAACCATGCTTTCTTCACTTACACCCGTACAGATTAAAAATGCAATTGCCTGTGGGGATGTTCCTACAATACAGGCGGTTAAGGGCATAGGCGCCAAAACTGCTCAACGTGTAATTTTGGACCTAAAAGACAAGGTTTTAAAAATCTATGATATTGACGAAGTTTCACCAAATTCAAACAATACAAATAAAGAAGAAGCGTTATCTGCTTTAGAGGTTCTCGGGTTTGCCCGAAGGCAGTCAGAAAAGGCTGTTGACAAGGTTTTATCCCAGGACCCCACTCTAAGCGTAGAGGACATTATAAAACACGCGCTTAAAAATTTGTAAATAAGTTTGAAAACAGGGGCAAAATCAATTCTTAAATCATATTCATTTAAGCTCTTTTTACTTTCCTTCATTTTCCTGGGAGTTATAAATACAATTCAGGCTCAGGAAACTAATGAACAGGAGACAGATTCTGTACAGATTGATTCTGTTCAGACGGGATTTGCTTTGGGCAGAATTTTACTTGAAAATCCTAATAGCATTGTTTCCAAATACACCTATGATCCCAAGCTCGACAGGTATATCTATTCTGAAATGGTGGGAGATTTTGATATTAGCTATCCTATTATACTTACACCTGAACAGTATTTAGATCTTGTACAACAAGAAAACATGAAGTCCTATTTTAAAGAAAAAATAGATGCCTTCTCAGGAAAAAAAGCAGGCTCTGAAGAAGCGCGAAAAAACCTGCTTCCTAATTTCTATGTAAATAGCGGATTTTTTGAAACCATATTTGGAGGAAATACTATTGAAGTAATACCCCAGGGGTCTGTTGCAATGGACCTGGGCGTTATATGGCAAAAAAATGATAATCCGGCACTTTCTCCAAGAAACCGGACAAATCTCTCATTTGATTTTGATCAGCGTATTAGTTTAAGCTTGTTAGGAAAAATTGGTGAGCGTTTGCAGGTAACGGCTAATTATGACACCGAAGCTACTTTCGATTTTCAGAATTTAATAAAATTAGATTATACACCCACAGAAGATGATATCATAAGAAAAATTGAGGTTGGTAATGTAAGCTTCCCTCTTAACAGCTCCTTGATTAGGGGGGCACAAAGTCTTTTTGGTGTAAAAACTCAATTGCAGTTTGGCAGGACTACTATAACTGCAGTTTTCTCTGAACAGCAATCTCAAAATAGTTCAGTAGTAGCTCAGGGAGGCGGTACCTTGAATGATTTTGAATTATCTGCCTTGGATTACGATGAGGACAAACACTTTTTTTTAGCCCAATATTTTAGGGATCAGTACGATGGGGCTTTAACCAATTATCCTTTTATCAAAAGTCAGGTTCAAATTACACGTCTTGAGGTGTGGGTCACAAACAGAGGTCAGCAAACACTAAATGTAAGAAACATAGTTGCCCTGCAGGATTTGGGTGAGGCCCTTAAGGAAGATACCAGAATTGGACTGGCAAATGGTGAACCGGCAGGTTTTTTTAATACCTCAGCTTCCAATCAGGAATTACCCAGAAATAATGCGAATGACTACGATCCTCTATTAATTGATAATGGAGGGGTGCTAAATTCGAATATAAGGGATATTGCTACAGTTGATGATGGTTTTGACATAAATACCGGATATCAGGTTAATCAGGGATTTGACTATGCTATTTTGGAAAACGCCAGAAAACTTGAAACGGGAAGAGATTTCCAGTTTGATTCTCAATTGGGATATATTTCTTTGAACCAGCGTTTAAGCAATGATGAAGTTCTGGCTGTGGCCTTTCAATATACCTACGATGGTCAAATATTTCAGGTTGGTGAATTTGCCAATGGCGGAATAGATGCCACTACGGTTACTCCAGGTGTAGAAGTTCCGCAAATTAGCAATAATACGCTTGTCCTGAAACTACTAAAAAGCAATATTACCAATGTGAGCGACCCTATCTGGGATCTAATGATGAAAAACATATATGCTACTGGCGCTTTTCAATTAAGTCAGGAAGATTTTAAGTTAAATATCTTATACTCAGATCCAACCCCCAGAAATTATATTTTACCCGTGGTTGAAGGTCCGGGATCCGGATGGCCCGATGAAAATTCTCCTGAAGGGGCTTTGCAGGATAGAATTCTTCTGGATGTTTTTAATCTGGATCGCCTAAATACTTTTAATGATGTTCAGAGAGGCGGAGATGGTTTCTTCGATTTTGTTCCCGGTATTACAGTAAATACTCAAAATGGCCTGATACTTTTCACAAAAGTTGAACCTTTTGGTGAGTTTTTATTTGATGTACTAGGTGGAGGTACTTATGATATAGACAATGATCAGGGATATAATGAAAACCAACAAAAATATGTTTTCAGAAATATGTACGCCCTTACTAAAGCAGCATCTTTGCAAGATGCTGAGAAAAACAGATTTAAGCTAAAGGGGCGATATAAATCTGAAGGATCAAGCGGTATCCCTATAGGTGCCTTTAATGTGCCCAGAGGATCTGTACGCGTAACGGCAGGTGGCCGCCAATTGGTGGAAGGAATAGATTATACGGTAAATTATCAGGCAGGAACAGTTCAGATATTAGACCCTAGTTTACAAGCTTCAAATACACCTATAGATATCTCTGTAGAAAACAATGCAATTTTTGGCCAGCAAACAAGAAGATTTACTGGTTTTAATATTGAACATAAATTCAATGAGAGATTTATTTTAGGAGGAAATTTTCAAAACCTCAATGAAAGGCCTCTTACTCAAAAATCGAATTACGGTGTTGAGCCGGTAAATAACAGCATCTTTGGTCTCAATGCAAATTATTCAACAGAGGTTCCTTTTTTAACCAGGTTGGTTAACAAATTACCTAATATAGATACAGATGTTGCCTCCAATGTATCGGTTCGGGCTGAAGCTGCATACCTCAACCCTAACTCTCCTAAAAATGCCGACTTTCAGGGAGAAACCACGACTTATTTAGATGATTTTGAAGGGGCGCAGGCATTAATAGATATCCGTTCTTCATTAGGCTGGTCATTGGCAAGTACACCAGAGGAGTTTAGAATTGATGGTGAGCAGGATTTAGAAACAGGTTTTGAAAGAGCAAAAATGGCCTGGTATACTATAGACCCCATTTTTTATACGAACCAACGCCCCTCCGGTATTAATGATGATGATATATCCACAAATGAGACGCGTAGAGTTTTTATTGATGAAGTATTTCCGCAGGTAGATATCGCCCAGGGGCAAACTACAGTTCAGAATACTTTCGATATGGCCTATTATCCAAGTCAAAAAGGACCTTATAATGCAAGTACCACTTTTAATGGCCTCCAACCAAATCAAAAATGGGCCGGAATGATGCGTTCTTTGAGTAGTACAAATTTTGAGCAATCGAATGTTGAGTTTGTTCAATTCTGGGTTATGGATCCGTATGTGGATGGCATAGCCACCGGTCCTGGTGAATTAGTTATTAATTTAGGTAATATCTCTGAGGACGTTCTGGATGATGGAAGAAAACAATATGAAAACGGTTTGCCGGGTCTGAACAGCAATGATCTCACCACACCCACCGATTGGGGTGTAGTACCGGCTACCCAATCTCTGGTTTATGCTTTTGATGCCAGCGAAACTAATCGTTCTCTGCAGGATATTGGTTTTGATGGCCTTGATGATAGTCTGGAAGCTGCACAAGGTTACAATGGACCCGCGGAGGATCCTGCTCTCGATAATTTTCAATACTATTTGAACAGAGAAGGAGGCATTTTAGAACGTTACCTTGACTTTAATAATACGGAGGGAAATTCACCAGTTACAGTTACAAATACAGATCGGGGGTCTACAACTCTGCCCGACGTGGAAGACGTTAACCGCGACCTTACTATGAATACTATTAATAGCTATTTTGAGTATCGCATTCCCATTAAACCTAATACCACGATCAACGATGAATATGTAACCGATATAAGTGAAGGAACTACGCCCGATTTGCCCAATGGAACTCAATTAAACCGCAGATGGATTCAGTATAAAATTCCATTAAGCAATTTTACAGATGCCGTAGGTGGCGTATCAGATTTTAGATCTATCAGTTTTATGCGCATGTACCTTACCGGCTTTACAGATGAGGTAGTTTTGCGATTTGCGACACTGGATCTAGTACGTATCGATTGGAGAAATTATTTAAAAACCCTGTCATCAGATAACGATGACCCGGAAGATGATGCGACTATAGTTGATGTGAATACGGTAAACATAGAAGAGAATAATTCCAGAACACCAATTCCTTATGTTTTACCTCCAGGCGTATTAAGAGAACAATTAAATAATAATAACACTATCATTCGTCAGAATGAACAGTCCTTGTCATTCAAAGTAGAGAATCTAGAGCCCCGGGACTCCAGGGGTGTCTTTAAAAATGTAAATATTGATATCCGACAATACAAAAGGTTAAAAATGTTTTTACATGCTGAGAAGATTGTGAATTCTGACTATCTGGATGATGATGTACCCCTGGTCGCATTTCTAAGGATAGGGACAGATTTCTCAGAGAATTTTTATCAAATAGAAGTCCCTTTAAAGTTTACACCATTTGGTTCTACAACTCCGGAGGAAATTTGGCCCGAAATAAATGAAATGGATATAGCTCTGAGTGACCTTACGAAAGTTAAATCTCAGGGTATTGCTGATCAATCCCTGAATGACATCAATTTTTATGAAATCATTGATGGCGAAGTTGTTTCAGTTGATGAATTTGCTCCAAGAGTATTGGGGCAGATCCGTATTGGAATCAGGGGAAACCCTTCAATAGGTTCGCTGAGAAGTGCTATGTTGGGGATAAAGAATATTGATAATCTCCCCGCTCGCGGCGAAGTATGGTTTAATGAATTACGTATGGCAGGTTTGGATAACAATGGAGGTTGGGCTGCACTTGCTGCGGTTGATGCGAACTTAGCTGATTTTGCTGATGTAACTGCCACGGGAAGTAAAAGTACTCCTGGATTTGGGTCAGTAGATCAAAGGCCAAATGAACGTTCCAGGGAGGAAGCAGTGGCCTATGATGTTGTAACTAATGTGTCTATTGGACAACTTCTCCCTAAAAAGTGGAATGTTCAAATTCCTTTTAATTTTGGAGTTTCCGAGCAATTAATAACCCCCGAGTTTGATCCGGTATATGACGATTTAAAGCTTGAAGATAGAATAGATGCTGCAAATACTCAGGCCGAAGAAGAAGACATAAGAGAGCAGGCAGAAGACTATACCAAAAGAAGAAGCGTCAACTTTATTGGAGTACGCAAGAATAGGGGCCCTGAAGCAAAACCCCATATTTATGATATTGAAAATTTTACTTTTAATTATTCTTATAACCAGACAGATCATAGAGATTTTGAAGTTGAGAGATTAAAAGATCAGAATGTAAAGACAGGCTTTGTCTACAATTATAATTTTAAGCCCTTATCAGTAGCACCTTTTGAAAAAAAGGATTCCTTATTTACCGGAAGCTACCTAAAATGGTTGAAAGACATGAATTTTAATCTGTTGCCGACCAGTTTGTCAGTTCAGTCAGATTACAATCGTCAGTTCAACCAGCAGCGGTTCAGAGATGTTCTGGAAGCTGGCGTCGAAAAGCTTGCATTACCATTGCTCCAGCAAAGAAACTATCTTTTTAATTGGCAATATGCTCTAAACTATAGTTTGTCCAAATCATTGCGCCTGAATATCACGGCCTCCAACAATAATATTGTACGAAATTATTTTGAAGAGGAAGGCGATCCTAACTCAGATATTAACCAAGACCTGAATGTTTGGAATGGCTTCTTTGATATCGGAGAACCCAACAGGCATGCCCAACAGTTTCAGTTAAATTATGATATTCCGCTAAACAAGATACCTATACTGGACTTTATCAATGCGCAATATACTTACACCAGTAATTTTGATTGGCAGCGAGGTGGCGACGCTCTAAATGAAGTGGTTCAGGATGCCCTTGGAGATCCTAATGCTGTTATTAATACTATTCAAAATGCTAATACACATACAATTACCACTGCGCTAAGCATGCAACGTCTTTATGATCAAATAGGTCTTAAAAGGAGGAGCGGCAAAGGGGAGGTTGGTAATACTCCTGTTCGCCGTGATAAAGCTGGAAACCCGGCTGCCGGGGAGGAAAAACCAAAAAAGAAAAGTAGTGCCGGATTCAATACTTTTGTTGATATAGTAACAATGGTAAAACGTATTAACGTTAACTACAGGGAGAACAACGGTACAGTTTTACCCGGATATACCCAGTCTATCGGATTTATTGGAACTACAAGACCATCATTGGGCTTTGTCTTCGGAAGTCAGAAAGATATACGTTTTGAAGCTGCACGTAATGGATGGCTTACCCCTTATAATGAGTTTAACGAACAATTTATAAAACGAACAAACAAACAGCTGAATATTACAGCTACAGCTCAACCCGTTCGGGATTTGACCATTGATTTATTGGCAGACAGGCAATTTTCAAGTAGTTTACAGGAGAATTTTGAGATCAACGCTGGCGAGTATTTAGCGCAAACACCTAACACTTTTGGAAACTTCAGCATATCTACCATAATGATTGGTACATCGTTTAGTAAAAGTGATGAATTTGAATCAAAGAATTTTGAAACCTTCAAAGACAATAGGCTTGTTGTATCAGAAAGGTTATTCTCAGACAGGTCGAGTCCGGATGAAGGTGTAGATGAGAATGGATACCCTTTAAGATATGGCCCAACAAGTCAGGACGTGATCTTACCCGCTTTCTTTGCCGCCTACACCGGTCAGGATGTAAATAGGGTTAATTTAGATGCTTTTAGAGATATTCCTATCCCTAATTGGAATATTAAGTATACCGGGTTAATGCGGATTAAATCTTTTAAGAAGAAGTTTAAACGCTTTTCATTGAGCCATGGTTACCGATCTGCTTACAGTATTAATACTTTTCAAACCAACCTCGAAAGATCTCAGCTTGTCAATGATAATCTTCCGCCAATTAATCCGGAAACACAAGATTATCTTCCGGAAAATATTATTAATAATGTTGTTCTTACAGATCAGTTTAATCCTTTAATACGAGTAGATTTTGAAATGCAAAGTTCGCTAAGCGTCCTGGCAGAAGTAGGTACAGACAGAGCTTATTCTTTTAGCTTCGACAATAATTTGCTTACAGAGATTATAGGTCAGGATTATACAGTGGGACTGGGATATCGTTTTAAGGATGTAAAATTTGTAACTAACATTGGCGGGCAAAAGCAACGTTTGAAAGGCGATTTGAACCTAAAGGCAGATTTTACGCTAAGAGATAATCTTACCATTATTAGAAATCTCAGCTTAGATAATAATCAGATAACTGCTGGGCAGAATTTATTGTCAACTAAATTTACAGCAGACTACGCCCTGAGTAAAAACCTTAACGCTTTATTCTTTTTTGATTATTCATTCTCCCAGTTCGCTGTTTCTACAGCATTTCCTCAAACAACCATCAATACCGGGTTTACCATTCGATATAATTTTGGTAACTAAAGAGATTTTGTACGTTTATTAGAAGAGGAGGGCAAACAATATTTTTTTGGATATTGTTTTCATTTGATATCCGTTCATTATAGGATTAAGTCTTTTATCCTGCCTATTTTTTTTGAAAACCAACAGATTATCTACTACATTTGCGGGCAAAACAAAACGAAATAAAATGAATATACCATCCGAATTAAAGTACACCAAAGATCACGAATGGATAAGGATTGATGGCGATATCGCTACCGTTGGCATTACAGATTTTGCACAGGGGGAACTTGGCGATATAGTTTATGTTGAAGTAGAGACACTTGATGAAACTTTAGAAAAGGATGAGGTTTTTGGTTCTGTTGAGGCAGTAAAAACAGTTTCTGATCTTTTTCTGCCACTAAGCGGCGAGATCATTGAATTCAACGAATTACTGGAGGATGAACCGGAGAAAGTAAATACAGATCCCTATGGCGATGGCTGGATGATTAAAATAAAGACAAATGATGCCTCGGAGATAGACAGTCTTATGAGTGAAGCGGATTATAAGGAGCTTATTGGTGTTTAAGCGTTATGGTTTTACTATTGGCTTTATTTGCTGGATTGTTATTATTACTGTACTTAGCCTATCCTCATTTGAAGACATTGACACTGGGGGAATAAACATCCCTCACCTGGATAAATTGGTTCATTTCTTTTTCTATTTTGTCGCTGCAATACTGGGAGTATTGTTAATTAGAGAACAGACGAAAGGATATCTAAGCTTATCCAGAGCTATTATTTTTGCTACCTTAATCGTTATTATTTATGGTATAGTTATTGAAGTAATTCAAGATACATTTACCCAGAACAGAAGTGGAGAATTATATGATGCCCTTGCTAATAGCCTTGGTGCTTTTTTTGGAGCGGGCTTAATAATTATACTTTTTTCGGGTAAAACGCAGTTAAAATGGAAAGATTAATTGCTTTTTAATCAAATTAATAGTTAAATTAGCGAATATTAAAATTTTAGAAGATGGAACTAAAAAAGAATCCAAAAGCCGATTTAAGAAAAAATAGTGGACTCTATTTTGTTTTAGGATTGGCTGTTGTAATGTTAATTGTATGGGGTGCATTTGAATGGAAAACTTACGATAAATCTAGTGAATATGACATTTCTTTAAATGTTGAGGATGATTTGGATGAGGAAGTTCCCATGACAGAACAGATAAAAACACCTCCACCACCTCCACCACCTGCCGCTCCTGAAGTAATTGAAGTTGTAGAGGATGAGGAAGAAGTAGAAGAAACTGTTATTGAATCTACGGAAACAAGTCAGGAAGAAGAGGTCATAGAAGTTGAAGATGTTGATGTTGATGAAATGGAAGAAGACGTGGATGTTCCATTTGCAGTAATTGAAGATGTGCCAATATTTCCAGGTTGTGAAGGAGCCAGCGATAAAAGAGCATGTTTTAATGAAATGATGCAAAAACATATTCGTAAAAACTTCCGTTATCCCGAAATTGCTCAGGAAATGGGCGTTCAGGGTAGAGTAAATGTTATGTTTACCATTCAGAAAGATGGAAGCATTGGAAATATTAGATACAGAGGTCCGGATAAAAACCTGGAGAAAGAAGCACTGCGAATTATTGAAAAACTTCCCAGAATGACTCCCGGTAAGCAGAGAGGAAGAGCGGTTAGGGTACCTTTTAGTATTCCAATTACCTTTAAACTACAATAACCAGAAAATTTAGAAATATATTTAAACCCTGCCAGTGAATGGCAGGGTTTTTTTCTGTTCTAAATTATTCGCCCTTTAAACTTTTATAGAAGATTTCCCGCATGACTTCTGGCTTAATAAACCCATTGCCATGGGTACTATCATAGGCCGCGCTAATACTGATGTCGGTTTTTACTTCTTCAAGGCTTTTTCCTGCCTCAATAGCGGCTATAATACTGGTCTTTACATCTTCTAACATGCTAACATAAATTTCCAGTTCTTTTTTATTGGAAGGCCTTCCATGCCCAGGAATTATTTTTGTCTCATCACCTATTACCATAAGTACTTTCTTATGAGCATCAATAAAACCCTGTAAACTACCACCACTATTCAAATCAATATAGGGATACCTCCCGGCAAAATAAGTATCTCCCATATGTATAACATCATTATTGACAAAATAGACCATAGCATCCCCATCTGTGTGGGCGTTGTGAACATGAAATGCCATGATAGTTTCACCTTCGTCATAAAAGGTTATGTCCTCCGAAAAGGTAACCTCGGGCAGCATTTTATTGAAATACTCTTGGGTGATTTTTTTATCGTCTAATTCTTTCTGCTTATTGGCCATAACCCGTTTCCGAACATTGTCATGTGCTACAATTGCGGTAAGGTCATTATTGAAATTCGCGTTTCCTCCGGTATGGTCGCCGTGCATATGTGTATTAAATAGAAATGCAATAGGTTTATTAGTAAGTGATTCAATTGCAGCCTTTATCTTATCACTCAAACGATCAAATTGATCATCAATCATAAAGACATGCTTTTGACCTATGAAGATACCAATGTTGCCACCTTGCCCCGTAAGCATATAAACGTTGTCTGAAAGTTTATCAATGGTAATAACCACTTCCTGCTCTTGTGCAGATAAGAACGAAATGCAAAATGATGAAATTAAGATCAGAAGTTTAACTTTGGTTTTGTAAAAGGCCATAGATTTATATATTTATTAGTGAGGACTTTAAAGATAATATAAACAAACATATTTCGTTGCAGGAATATGTAATGGGTCTTATCTTTGCCACCTCATAAAAGCGAACATATTACTTCGCTTTCTATACATTAAGGATTTCAAATGAAGACGGCTGTTGGAACGGCAAACAATACAAAAAGTTTATTGACTTTTGCTGATTTTAAGGAGATTACCAAATCGAGACTCGCACTTAGCGTTGTCTTTTCATCTCTTGCCGGCTATCTTTTAGGGGCCTATGAGGTGAGCCCTTTATCACTTCTTCTGCTAGCATTTGGAGGTTACTGCATGGTAGGTGCATCAAATGCTTTTAATCAGGTTATTGAAAAAGATCTTGATGCTTTGATGAATAGAACTAGAAACAGGCCCATTCCGGCGGGTAGGATGTCTAGTAATAAAGCCCTGACCCTTGCCATACTGATGACAATTTTGGGCGTGGTTAGCCTATATATACTCAACCCTAAAACGGCCATGTTTGGGGCCATATCAATATTCATTTATACTAGTGTTTATACACCTTTAAAAACAAAAACACCTTTATCAGTTTTTATTGGTGCAATTCCTGGAGCAATTCCATTTATGCTGGGATGGGTTGCTGCCACGAATAACTTCGGGATAGAACCGGGAACACTTTTCATGATCCAATTTTTCTGGCAATTCCCTCACTTTTGGGCGTTAGCTTGGATGCTGGATGAAGATTATCAAAAAGGGGGTTTTAAATTGTTACCTACCGGGAAAAAGGATAAGGGTACCGCAATTCAGATAATAATGTATACAATTTGGATGATAATCATCTCCGTAATCCCGGTTTTTGGAATAACCGGGAGATTACATTTATCTATTCCGGCTGCTATAATCATCCTTATAATGGGATTGGTAATGTTGGTCTTTGGCTTTAGATTATTTGAAAAAAGAGATAATAAATCGGCGAGGAAACTTATGTTAATAAGTGTAAGCTATATAACTCTTATGCAGATAGTTTATGTTATTGATAAATTTTTATAATTCATATGGATCTTACACAAGGGACAAGTAAAGAAAAGAATGCCAGGGCAAGGAAAATGATGCTGTGGTTTGGAATAGCGAGTCTGCTTATGGGATTTGCTGGATGGACCAGCGCCTATATCGTTAGTAGTTCTCGTGCAGATTGGCTTAAAGACTTTGAACTACCATCAGCTTTCTTATATAGTACTGTAATTATCATACTTAGCAGTGGCACCTACATCATGGCAAGTAAAGCGATTAAAGCAAATAAGAGTAGCCTGGGCACCAAATGGTTGTTGCTTACATTGCTTCTCGGTATTGTGTTTATTTTTATTCAGTTCTCTGGATTTTCACAACTGATAAACCAGGGTTACTATTTTACCGGTCCTACCAGTAATATTACAATGTCCTACATTTTTTTAATTGCAGCCGTGCACATTGTTCATGTCATTGCTGGACTTATCTCACTTTTGGTAGTATTGTACAATAACATTAAAAATAAATACTCCGATACGAACACATTGGGAGTTGAACTGGGGGCAACTTTTTGGCATTTTTTAGATCTTTTATGGGTCTATCTTATACTGTTTTTTTACTTCTTTAGGTAATAAATAAAGACAAAATTTGATTTGATTTGTAATTGGGCTTTTCTAGTGTTGAAAAAAATGTAAATTTGCCTTTATTGTTATAACACGATATATTTGTTTATGGATTCTACGGTAGCAACGAGTACAGAAAAAAGCGTTTGGGGGGGTGGAAACCGACCTTTAGGAGCAAGTTATGGAAAGCTAATGATGTGGTTCTTTATAGTTTCCGATGCTTTGACGTTTTCGGGATTTTTGGCATCTTATGGTTTTTCTAGATTTAAGTTTATTGAAACTTGGCCAATAGCCGATGAGGTATTTACTCACGTTCCATTTTTTCATGGCAATTTCCCAATGTACTATGTCGCGTTTATGACATTTATCTTAATTATGTCATCGGTAACTATGGTTCTTGCAGTTGATGCTGGTCACAAGATGATGAAGAATAAGGCCATTATCTACATGTTCCTTACAATTATCGGAGGGGCCATCTTTGTGGGCTCTCAGGCATGGGAATGGGCTACATTCATAAAAGGGGATTATGGTGCGATAGAAACAAGAGGCGGAAGAGTTTTACAATTTGTAAAGGCAGACACTGGTGAAAGAGCGGCGTTATCAGATTTTTCAAAAACATTAGCTTCAGAACGTGTTGATCATGAAAGAAAAAATGGAGTATGGTTTTACCAGGGTGAAGCACTTCCCTCTTATTCCCTTAATGAAGTTGTAGAAGGATTAAAATCAAATCCTAACATCCTGATCAGAACTGAAACCATAGACTCAGAAGGAGAAAAAACACTGTTGACAAGAGAAGAATCATTAAATAAGATCAAAGATGGAAAATTAGTAGTTGAGGGCGCTAATTTAATAAGGAACGAATATGGTAGTCGGCTTTTTGCTGATTTCTTTTTCTTTATTACTGGCTTTCACGGTTTCCACGTATTTTCGGGCGTAATTATTAATATCATTATTTTCTTTAATATTATCCTGGGCACTTATGAAAGAAGAGGTCATTATGAAATGGTCGAAAAAGTAGGACTTTATTGGCATTTTGTAGATTTAGTCTGGGTATTTGTTTTCACCTTTTTCTATCTGGTTTAAAGAAGAAGCAAAGAAGAAACAAAGAAGTAATAAAAGAATATCATATTTAATATAACTCAATTTAGAATGGCACACGCACACAAGCTGGAGATTTTTAGAGGATTAATAAAGTTTAAATCCAACACTCAAAAAATATGGGGTGTATTGGTCTTTCTGACCATAGTTACCGGAGTAGAAGTAGCGCTGGGGATTTCGAAACCACATATTCTGGCGACCAATACTTTTTTAGGGATGAAACTTCTAAATTGGATTTTTATAATCCTAACCCTGGTTAAGGCTTACTATATTGCCTGGGATTTTATGCATTTGCGTGATGAGAAAAGTTCTTTGCGAAGGGCTATCGTATGGACACCAATTTTTTTGGTGGCCTATCTTATTTTTATACTCCTGTTCGAGGCAGACTATATTTATAATGTCTTTAAAGATGGCTACGTAACTTGGAATTTCTAACAAGGAATTAACAGCACTTAAAGACGGTATAACAGCCGTCTTTTTTATTTTTGTAATGTCTAAATAATGACCAATGAAAAAGACATTCGTCTTGGTGGTACTTTTTATCTTGCCACTGGTTGCTTATTTGTTTTTTGCCTCAGGGGTGAACAATTTTGGGAAACTCCCTATACTAACCGAGGGGGTTTTAGATATTCCTGAAAATATAGATAAAGTTACCTTCGATAATAAGATTACTGTTTTGGGTTTTTTGGGAAATAATGTTGAACTTAAAAAAGGCAATGCATTTAATCTGAATCAAAAAATTTACAAACCTTTCTATGAGTTTAATGACTTCCAATTGGTTATGATTATGCCGATCGGAACTGAGGCCAAAGTTGAGGAATTAAGAGCAGAACTTGGTAATTTGGTTGATATTAAGAACTGGAAATTTGTATTTATTGAAGATGAAGAAATCAGGTCTGTTTTCAATTCACTAAAGACAAACCTAAGTCTTGATGAAAACTTAGGCACCCATTATGTTTTTATAATTGACAAGAAAAAAAATCTTAGAGGTAGAACAGATGATGAAGAGGAGGCTACCAAGTATGGCTTTAAGGCCACCTCTGTTGCGGAACTTAACAATAAAATGGAAGACGACGTCAAAATCATTTTAGCGGAGTACCGTATGGCCCTTAAGAAGAACAATGCAGAAAGAAAGAATTAATGAGAAATAAATATACTTACGTCTGGGTATCACTTGTTATCCTCGTTTTTGGTATCATATTTATTCCCAAAATCATTGAGCGCATAAAGACAGGTACCATCACCCAACATGATCGTATGAATCTTTCTGAAAATGATGAGAAACTTGGTTTTATCTATTTGAATAATGAGGAAAGAAAGGTTCCAAATTTTGCATTTCTAAATCAGGATAGCCTGTTAATTACCCAAAAAGACTACGAAGGAAAGGTATATATAGTTGAGTTTTTCTTCACAACATGTCCTACAATTTGTCCTGTAATGAATTCCAATCTGGTTGAAATCCAGGAAGAATTCAGGGATTTTGATGATTTTGGTGTGGCCTCGTTTACAATTAACCCAGAATATGACACGCCAAAGGTGTTGAAAGAGTATGCTGAAAAATATAGTATAAATGATATGGATTGGCACCTAATGACCGGGGACCGTAAGGAAATCTATGACCTTGCAAATATTGGCTTTAATATTTTTGCTGCGGAAAACTCAGGAGTCCCTGGTGGATTTGAACATTCTGGCTTATTTGCACTAGTTGATAAAAATGGATTTCTCCGCTCAAGAACTGATGATTTTGGAAACCCAATTATTTATTACCGGGGAACAATTAGCGAATCACAGGGAGAAAATACAGAGGGAGAAAAACAAGAGATTACTATTTTAAAGGAAGACATAAAAAAACTTCTAAGTGAATAAACTAAACAAAACAGCAGAGGAGCGGAAGTTTAATAAGTTAATTACTATAATATCAATTTTGGTTCCCTTTGTGGTAGCGGTTTTATTTGGAGTTAAAATCCCAAATTCTGAACCTTTAGGATTTCTGCCTCCTATTTATGCAACGATTAATGGACTCACAGCAGTCTTACTTATTTATGCCGTTTGGGCTATTAAGAATGGTAAAAGAGTTTTACATCAGAATATTATGAGTGCTTGTATTATCCTTTCTATACTTTTCTTACTCATGTATATTGCTTATCATATGACTGCAGATTCTACATCTTATGGAGGTGTGGGTGTAATTAAATATGTTTATTTTTTTATACTTATTTCGCATATTTTTTTATCCATTGTTATAATACCGCTTGTCCTTAAGACATATGCCCGAGCATACTTAAAAGATTTTGAACGCCACCGTAAACTTGCCAGAATTACATTCCCTATCTGGTTATATGTAGCCGTTACGGGAGTTATTGTTTATTTAATGATTTCACCTTATTATGATTATTAAAAATTTGTATTTTTTGATACCTTAATGTAAAAATAATTAGCTTGAAAGTTAAAGGCCTTATACTTGTAATTTTATTCTTTGTATTGCCAAGGCTATTAACTGCTCAATGCGCTATGTGCAGGGCAGTTCTCGAAAGTCAGGACGATAATTCTATGGCTGAAGGTATTAATAATGGGATTGTGTATTTAATGGCACTTCCTTACATTTTGTTAGGGGTACTTTTTTACTTTGTTTACAGGAAAATGAGGTCATAAGACTATAGGTTCGAATTTAACACTATTTTACAATTCCAACTGTAACAATTACGTGTTCTGGAAGTCTTATTTATTAGAAGTTATTACATCATTCTTTAATCAACCAACTCCATGTTCGATCTGGAAAGATGGCAGGAAATTTTTGACACGATCCGTAAAAACAAATTACGGACCTTCCTTACTGGTCTATCTGTGGCCTCTGGAATTTTTATATTGGTAATTTTATTGGGTTTTGGTCAGGGGATGCAAAACGGTATTGCCCATGAATTTGAAGAAGATTCAGCTACCAGTGTATGGGTTTGGCCAGGAGTTACGTCCAAAGAATTTAAAGGACTTAATCCGGGTAGGAGTATCCAATTGAAAAATGAAAATTATGAATCTTCCCTGGCTTTGTTTGGAAATGAAGTTGAATACAAATCGCCCAGGGTATTTGTGCGAAATGTCTCGGTTAATTATGGAAAAGAAGCTTTGGTCTACGGGATACAAGGCGTTTCTTATGATTTTCAGTTTATTGAAAACGCAAAAATGTCTGAAGGGAGATTTTTAAATTACCAGGATGAAGTAAATACGGCTAAGGTCGCCATTATTGGAAATAAAATTAAGCACGATGTATTTAAGGACGTAGAAACCCCTCTGGGTGAGTTTATTAATATATCCGGTGTATTATTTAAAATCGTTGGGATATTCTCAGAAAGAGAGGATCGGGAAGAAGAGCGTATTTATATCCCTGTAACTACAGCACAGCGAGTATTTAATGGGGGAGATCGAATTAATAATATGAGCTACACAATGCCAATGGTGGAAAATTTTGACCAGGCTGTTGTTCAGGCTGTGGCTTTTAAGGAAAATTTACAGGCACATCTGCAGAAGGTTCATACAGTTGCACCAGAAGATACCGGTGCAATACAGGTATGGAGTGCTTTGGAAGAAGCGAAACGCTATTATAGTCTCACAGGAAATATTAAATTCTTTTTCTGGTTTGTGGGCATCTGTACAATCATTGCCGGGGTTGTAGGTGTAAGTAATATCATGCTGATTGTTGTAAAGGAAAGAACAAGAGAAATAGGAATCCGAAAAGCTTTAGGAGCAAAACCCTGGTCGATTGTAGCAATGATTTTGCATGAATCTATTTTTGTAACAGCCATTTCCGGTTTTGCAGGTCTTATTTTTAGTATGGGGCTTTTGGAAATAGTGGGACCATATGTTGAAGTAGATTATATTCTTAACCCTTCTGTTAATTTTAATGTTGCCATTTCTACTGTTTTGGTCCTGATTTTTGCGGGAGCAGTTGCAGGGTTTTTCCCCGCATGGAGGGCAGCAAGTATTCATACTATCGAAGCCTTAAGAGACGAATAATATATTGAGATTATGTTTAATCGAGATCGCTGGAAAGAAATTTTAGAAGTACTGACCACTAATTGGTTCAGAACTCTGCTTACCGCTTTTGGAGTTTTCTGGGGCATACTCATATTAATTATTTTACTTTCTGCGGGTAAAGGCCTTGAAAATGGTATAAAAGCAGATTTTGGAGATATTGCTACAAATACCATGTTTATGTGGACACGCAGTACCACAAAAGCTCACATGGGCTTACCTATTGGAAGAAGTTTTCGATTTAAGGTGGAAGATGTAAAGAGCATAAGTGATAATATACCCAATCTACGGTTTATATCACCCAGAAATCGATTAGGTGGATTTGGGAATGACAATAATGTGGTAAGAGGTCTAAATACAGGGGCTTATAACGTATATGGAGACTATCCCGAGATAATCAACCAGGACCCCATGACCATTACAGAAGGACGTTTTATAAATCAGAATGATATTAGAGAAAAACGGAAAATAGCAATTATTGGATCCGGAGTTAGAAACGAGCTTTATGATAAAGGTGAGGCAGTAATGGGAAGCTATATTAAGATTCAGGGGGTGAATTTTATGGTAGTGGGGACCTATAAGAAGAAGAGTAATGATGGTGATGGGGAAGAGGCGCAAAAAGAAATATTTGTACCCTTTACTTCTTTTTCACAGGCATTTAATATGGGCAATGACGTGGGTTGGATGGCTATTACGGCCCATGACGGAACTTCAATTTCCGGTAAAAAAGAAGATATTGTTAATTTAATGAAAACCAAACACAAAATACATCCTGAAGATACAAGGGCAGTTGGTTATTTTGATTTATATGAACAGTATAACAGAGTAGAAAGCTTATTCGGAGCAATGAGTTTTATCGCTTATTTCGTGGGAATTTTAGTCCTGTTATCCGGAATAATCGGAGTGAGTAACATTATGTTGATTGTAGTTAAGGAAAGGACCAAGGAAATAGGAATACGCAGGGCACTAGGTGAGGATCCCTGGTCTATTAAAAAGCAGATTCTATTGGAGTCAATTTTTCTTACAATTATATCCGGAATGACGGGAATTATTATTGGTGCTCTGTTTATTTATGGTGTTAATGCCTTATTGGATGCTAATGGCCCGGTGGATATGTTTTTAAATCCTAGCGTAAGCTTAGGTGTAGTTAGTGTGGCGCTATTCATCCTGGTATTGTCAGGATTACTTGCAGGTTTTATTCCTGCTCAAAGTGCCATAAAGGTAAAGCCAATAGATGCCTTAAGAACAGAATAATTTTGAAACATCAATCATTTAAACTATAAAAAATGAAAAAGTCAGTAACTATTATCATTCTAATTGTCATTTTTTTGGCTTTCGGAGGGTCTATGTATTACCTCTATCAAAAGAATGAACAAGATCCAATTGTATATGAGACCGAGAAACCTTCTACCCAGACCATTATCAAAAAAACGGTAGCCACCGGTAGTATACTACCATTAGAAGAAGTCCTGATAAAACCAAATATTTCGGGGGTTATTGAGGAAATTTTTGTTGAGGGGGGAGATTTTGTAAAATCTGGTGACTTACTGGCAAAAATAAAAGTGGTGCCAAATCTTAATGCACTTAATGATGCCAAAAATAGTATCGATGAGGCTAAAATATCATTAGATGACCAAAGACGAAATTTTGATAGGCAAAGTAGTCTTTTTAACAAAGGCGTAATCTCAAAAGTTGATCTGGAAAGAGCACAGGTAAGTTATGACCAGGCCAAACAATCCTATAGTGCAGCAAATAAAAGATATGATATTGTTAAAACAGGAACTACTAAAGGTTATGGAAATGCCGCCAACACCTTGATCAGGTCTACTGTGACCGGAATGGTTTTAGAAGTACCTGTAGAAGTAGGCAACCAGGTCATTGAAAGTAATAATTTTAATGAAGGAACCACTATTGCAGCTATTGCGGACGTGGATAAAATGATCTTTGAAGGAAAGGTAGATGAATCTGAGGTGGGAAAGATAAAGGAGGACCTGCCATTGGAAATTACTGTTGGAGCTCTTGAAAATGTAACTTTTGATGCTATTTTGGATTATATAGCTCCCAAGGGTAATGAGGAAAATGGAGCTATTCAATTCGAAATTAAGGGAACATTAAAAAAACAGGATTCGGTCTTTATCCGCGCGGGTCTAAGTGCCAATGCATCAATAATACTGGATAGAGCAGATAGTGTTCTTTCCATAAAAGAAGCGCTCGTTCAATTTGACCCTGAAACCAAAAAGCCATTTCTTGAAATTTCTACCGGAGATCAGCAATTCGAGAGAAGGGATGTGGAATTGGGAATAAGTGATGGAATTCATGTAGAAGTTAAGTCTGGTTTGGAAAAAGAGGATGAGATAAAAGTATGGAATGAGGTGAAGCCCGATGAGTTTGGAGGATAGCTTTTTAACAAAATATTTGGAAGATTATTTGTAACATTTTAACAACTTGCCTGTCCTATTATCGGATTTGAATTAGTATAACTTAAGACACTAACCATGATTGAAATAAAAGATTTGCACAAATCCTATAAAATGGGCAGCAATGCCCTGCATGTTTTAAAAGGGATAAATTTTACTGTTGAAGAAGGAGAGTTAGTTGCAATTATGGGTTCATCCGGTTCGGGAAAATCTACCCTATTGAATATTCTTGGGATGCTGGATGTTGCTGATTCGGGAGAATACACACTGGATGGTGTGCCGATAAAAAATCTTAATGAGACTAAAGCTGCCAATTACCGGAATAAATTCTTAGGATTTGTTTTTCAATCATTTAATCTTATCAATTACAAAAGCGCACTTGAAAATGTGGCCTTGCCCTTATATTATCAGAGAGTTCCAAGAAAAGAACGGCAGGAAAGGGCAATGAAATATCTGGACCAGGTGGGCCTTAAGGAGTGGGCTACTCATTTACCTAGTGAACTTTCAGGAGGCCAGAATCAAAGAGTTGCCATTGCCAGGGCTATGGCCTCAGAGCCAAAAGTACTTCTTGCCGATGAACCTACAGGAGCCCTGGATAGTACTACCTCTTATGAAGTCATGGATTTAATTCAGAAAATTAACGACCAGGGAAATACCATTTTAGTTGTAACTCATGAAGATGATATAGCCCATATGTGTAAACGAATCGTTTACCTTAAAGATGGTGTTATTGTTGAAGATAAAAAAGTTAAGCAAGTAAGGGCATCAGCGTATGTTTAGCCGAGACACCTGGAACGAGATATTTGAAACTATTCAAAAAAATAAACTTAGGACTTTCCTTTCAGGTTTTACAGTGGCTCTGGGGATACTAATTTTTGTTTCACTTTTTGGTCTTGGAAACGGGCTAATTAACACCTTCGACAAATTTTTCCAGGAAGACGCCACTAACGTACTCTATCTTTTTCCCGGAAAAACTACACTCCCGTATAAGGGGTATAAATCAATGAGGCGAATTGAATTTGAAAATAGCGACCTGGCTGATATTAAAAAGAATTTCCCAATGTTTCTGGAATATGTAACCCCGAGGATTACAAGAAGCAGATTGGTGAAATTCGAGGAAGAATCGGATAATTATAACACCACAGGGGTAGATTGGGGCCACCAATTTGCGGAGAAGACAATTATTATGAAAGGCCGGTACCTAAATGTGGAAGATATTAAAAAGAAGACAAAGCATGCAGTGATTGGGCGTTTAGTAGAACAGGACCTCTTTGGATCTAAAAATGCGCTTGGCAAATATTTGGATGTTGGTGGAAGTGTTTTTAAAGTAATAGGCGTTTTTCAGGACGATGGAGGCGACAGGGAAGAACGTGGCATATATGTTCCTTATACAACGCTCCAGCTTATTGAAAAAAACACAGATAAAATAGACCAGATGGTTGTGGCCTTTAAACCGGAAATGGGATATATGGGAGCCATGGCTTTTGAACGTAGTCTGGATAAGTTTTTTAAAGACAAGAAATTCATAGATCCGGAAGATCAAAATGGAATTTTCATCAGAAACGTTGCAGATCAATTACAGCAAAATCAACAGTTTGCACGTGTACTGCAAATTATAGTGGCTTTTGTGGCTTTTGGGACTATAATTGCCGGCATTATAGGGATAAGTAATATCATGGTGTTTGTCGTTAAGGAACGCACTAAGGAATTGGGAATCCGAAAAGCTTTAGGCGCTACTCCAAAAGCGGTAATCAGTACAATTTTACTTGAATCGGTTTTTATTACAACTGTATCGGGATTTACAGGAATGCTAATTGGAATTGCACTACTTACTTCTTTAGGAGAGAGTTTGGCTGAGGATTATTTCATTACCAATCCTTATATAAATACTGCCGTGGCAATATTTGCTACTCTTCTTTTAATAATGTTTGGTGCAATTGCGGGATATATTCCGGCCAAAAGGGCAGCACGCATTAAACCTATAATAGCGTTACGAGATGAATAGTATTAGATTTCTTTTTGACAAAAATACCTGGCAGGAAATTTTCGGGTCTATAGGTAAGAATAAAACCAGGACTATAATTACAGTCATAGGAGTACTGTGGGGTATATTTATCTACATTGCTTTGGCTGGTGCGGCAAAAGGGATGGATAACGGATTTGAAAAGAACTTTGAAACTGTAGCTAAAAACAGTATTTGGGCCTGGTCTCAAAGTACCAGTATGCCGTACGCAGGTTTTAAAACAGGGAGAACACTACGGATAAAAGTTAAAGATGCCGAGGTTTTAAAAAATAGGATTCCTGAAATACAATACATAGCGCCGGTAAATACCAAAGGAGCTTTCGGCGGAGCATCAGCTCTGACGGTACGGGGAATTAAATCTAATAGTTATGCAGTATATGGGTACTTTCCGGAAATAGCTAAGATTGCCACTCAGAAAATTTATGATAACGGAAGATTTATAAACGATGAAGATATTGTTCAGGCGAGAAAAGTTTGTGTAATTGGGGATCGCACCCAACAGGAATTATTTGATAAGGATGAAGATCCTATTGGGGCTTATATCAGGGTGGAAAATATTTATTTTCAGGTAGTTGGGGTTCATAAATTCACTCAAACAACGCCATTTGGGACAGATGGAGATATTTTTATTCCTTTTACAACTTTCAAAAAACTTTACAATACCGGCGAAGATGTTCAATTTTTTACAATAGCCGCATATGACGATGCCGACGTTATTCAGGTTGAAAAGGACATTAAGGCTGTCTTAAGAAGTATACATAGGGTACATCCTGAGGATGAACGTGCATTTGGTGCTTTTAATCTTGGTGAAATTTTTAATAAAATTATGGGATTTGCCAACGGGATTACCTTTTTATCTCTGATAGTAGGCGTTGCAACCATTCTTGCCGGAGTAATTGGAATTGGTAATATCCTGTTGATATCCGTTAAGGAGAGAACCAAGGAATTGGGAATTCGCCGGGCATTAGGAGCTACCCCCAGGGAAGTACGTTCTCTGATTATTTTAGAATCTGTATTTCTTACTATGATTGCTGGTATTGTGGGCATTATACTTGGGGCAGGGGTTTTAAGTTTGATCAACTACCTCACTAAGGATATCAATTTTCCATATACGAATCCAACAGTTCCTATACCATACGTCCTGGGAGCTCTGGCAATTATGATAATATTGGGAACACTAATAGGTTCAATTCCTGCGCAGCGGGCTGTGAGTATTAAGCCCATAGATGCACTAAGAGAAGAATAAACAAAACCATTAACTATACACTAACACATTAGATTAAGATGAATAAAATTCTAAAATATGTATTGATTGGGATTCTGGGGCTCGGAGCATTGTGGGCTGCTGCTTTTTTTATAAAATCCAATAGCAAATCAGCCATTACATATGAAACTAAAAAGCCATTTATTTCAAATATTGAAAAGAAAACGGTAGCCACAGGTAAAGTAATCCCTGAGGATGAGATTGAGATCAAACCTCAAATTTCTGGAATTATTGAAACAATTTATCTGGAAGAAGGGGCCCGGGTTAAGGCGGGCGATTTAATTGCCATTATAAAAGTGGTACCCAATGAGCAATCCTTGAATCAGGCACGTGGAAGGGTAAGGAATGCTGAAATTGCTTTAAATAATACCGAAATTGAATATAAAAGAAATAAGGCCATTTTTGACAAAGGGGTTATTTCGAGTCAGGACTTTAACGTCTTGCAATTAAAATATGATCAGGCTGTACAGGAATTGGACAATTCTCGTGCAGATTATCAGATTATTAGAAGAGGTTCTGCCGGAGGTTCATCAAGTGCAAACACCAACATTAGGGCAACCGTTGCCGGCACATTGTTGGAAATTCCGGTAAGGGAAGGAGATCAGGTAATTCAGAGCAATAACTTTAATGACGGGACAACCATTGCTACCATTGCCGATTTGGGCAAGATGATTTTTGAAGGAAAGGTTGATGAAGGGGAAGTAGGGAAACTGGAGATAGGGATGCCCCTTGAAATTAGCTTGGGAGCCATAGAAGATCAAAAATTTGAAGCAAAGTTAAAGTTCATCGCACCAAAAGGAATAGAAGAATCAGGTGCCGTACAGTTTAAAATAGAAGGAGATGTGGTTGTGGAAGGAGATTTTATGATCAGGGCGGGATATAGTGCTAATGCATCACTGGTACTTGAGAAAAAAGACAGTGTAATGGTAATACCTGAAGCACTCCTGCAATTTGATAAGGAAACAGATGAACCCTATGTGGAAGTTGTCGTTGGGGATCAGAAATTTGAGCGCAAAGAAGTTGAAATAGGAATTTCCGATGGGGTAAACGTGGAAATTATCTCAGGCATAACCGAAGAAGATGAAGTAAAAATCTGGAATAAAACAGAGCCGATTAAAAAAGGTGAAGAAGAAGACGAAGAGGAAAGTGAAGAAGAAGATTAATTAACGTAAATAAGAATAGTCAATCAATTATAATTATCAAAAAAAGACAGATGAAATTTAAACTAACTGCACTATTATTCCTATGTGCGATTGGAATGACAATAGCACAGAAAAAGATATGGACCCTTGAAGAATGTGTTACTTACGCGGTAGAAAATAACCTCTCCATTCAACAATACGAATTGGACCTGGAAATGTCTACGATTGATAAATCGGATGCTATTGGGGCTTTTCTTCCTGATTTAAATGGAATGTTAAATGGACAAAGCAATACTGGTCTGTCTTTTGACCCAACAAATAATCAACCGGTTAATACGACCCAAATTACGTCTTCCGGAAGTGTTACCTCATCAGTGAATTTATTTAATGGATTGAGAAATATTCACAGGCTTAACAGGGCTAAACTTAACGCAATTGGAAGCAAATACCGTTTGGACGACCTGGTAAACGATATTCGTTTAAATGTGGCTATAAATTATTTAAGAATTTTGTCCAATAAGGAAGCGACGAAAGTGGCAAAAGCACTATATGCTGTTACCGAACAGGACTTAAATAAAACTAGAGAATTAGTTGAGTCTGGTGTGGTGGCCAAAGGAGATTTATTGGAAATTGAAGCCACTGCGGCAACCCGGGAGCAGCAAATTATTAATGCTGAAAACGAAGTTCTTATTTCCCGAATTAATTTGGCACAGTTACTGCAAATAACAGATTATGAAAACTTTGATATTTCAGATGCTGAATTTGAGGTTCCTGCTGCAGATATATTGAAAAATTCTCCTAGGGTTATTTTTGATAAAGCCATGACCTACTGGTATGAGACCAAATTTTTCGAGACCAATGTGGATTTGGCAGAAAAAGATTTAGCTTTAGCCAAAGGTGCAGCCTATCCATCACTAGACGCTTTTATTAATTATAATACACGTTATTCTGATCAATTTCTTGACCCAATAACAGGGCAGGTAATCCCCTTCAAAGAACAGCTATGGATTAATGACGGTATCGCCTTTGGAGCACAAATAAGTATTCCTGTTTTTAACGGTTTTAGTACTCGGAATAACATTAAACGTTCTGAAATAAATGTAAAAAAGGCACAACTGGACCTGGAGCAGAATAAATTGGAACTGGAAACAAATATAAATCAGGCCTATGTAGATGTTATTAATAGTTCTAAAGCGTATGAGGCCGCCCTTAAGACCCGGGAAGCGAGGACATTGGCGCTGGATTATTCTAAAGAAAGATTTGATGTTGGTATTATGAACTCATTTGATTATGGCCAGTCGCAGGCCAGAGTGGACAATGCGGAGGCTGAGGTGATTCGCACCAAATACGATTACGTTTTTAGAATTAAAGTATTGGAATTCTACTTTGGACTTCCAATTGTAATAGATTAAAGATAAAATATATTATTGTTTGGACCTGTTGTGTTGTTAAAGCCCGACAGGTCTTTTTATATTTGCTGCACAGTTATGGCAATAATTCTAAATATTGAGACTGCAACCACCAATTGTTCTGTAAGCATTGGTAAAGAAGGTCGTATGATTGCATTAAGGGAACAGGATAGTGCATCCTATTCGCATTCTGAGGATTTACACTTTTTTATAAAGGAATCTCTCGATGCGGCTTCCATAGCAACCGATGATCTCGATGCCATAGCTGTGAGTAAAGGCCCCGGATCTTATACCGGCCTGCGGATAGGTGTTTCAGCGGCGAAAGGGCTTTGTTTTGCCTTAGACCTTCCTCTTATAGGGATATCCACTTTAGCGAGTATGGCTTCTCAGCTTAAATTAGAGGATGGCCTTGTGATTCCTGTTCTGGATGCCAGGCGCATGGAAGTCTATTCTGCTGTGTTTAACACAAACTATGAGCAGGTAAGGGAAACCATAGTCGAAGAGGTTAAACCAGATTCATTTGCCCAATTTGCTAAGCAAGGACCAGTATTTATTATTGGAAGCGGAGCAGTTAAGTGTAGGGAAAGTTTGGAACATCCAAATTTTATTTTTGATGATTCTATAGTGCCTTCAGCTAAAGAAATGTGTCAATTCTCCTATCAGGCATTCAGGGCGAATAACTTTGAAAACACCGCTTATTTTGAACCAGATTATTTAAAAGACTTTATTGTCATTCAAAGCAAAAAATAAAACAATTCCGATTAATTAAACGCGCACAAAATGGGTATAAATATTAATCCGGCCTGTGTACCACTCTTTGTGGAAACGGAATTTCAATATTGGCCTCGTCAAATCTTCTTTTGAGCTCTTCGAGCACAAAAAAATGAGCTGCCCAAAAGTCTTCATTTTTAGCCCAAAAACGCAGGGTGAGATTTACGGAACTATCTCCCAATTCGCCCACAAAAACCTGGGGTTCGGGATCTTTGAATATAGTTGTTTGTTCCCTGCATATTTCCAGGAGAATGTCTTTGGCTTGTTTAATATTGGAACCGTAACTAATTCCAACATCAATTTTATCCCTTCTTGTTTTTTCTGCATTGTAATTGATGATGTTATTGTTAGAGAGTTGTCCGTTTGGAATAATTGCCACCTGATTACCAAATGTGTTTAATTTGGTAGTGAAAATAGTGATTTCCTTTACTGTACCGTCTATGCCCTGGGCGGTAATAAAATCTCCAATTTTAAAGGGCTTGAAAAATAATATTAAAATTCCACCGGCAAAGTTGGCCAAAGAGCCCTGCAGTGCTAATCCAATGGCAAGACCCGCAGATCCTAAAACCGCAAGCAAGGAAGAAGATGCCACACCTAACTGCGTAACGACAGCAACAAAAAGAAGCACCTTTAAACCTACGCTAATCAATTGCATTAGAAAAGACTCCAGTGCCAGATCGTAATCTTTCTTATCAAAAAATTTGCGTACGAGACGGTTAATTAGTTTTATAAACCACAAACCAACTATTAAAATAATAATAGCTGTGATCAAACCCGGAATAAACTCCCAAAACCAATTTATGGCGTTCTGTAGATGTTGATCGTAATTAGATATATCTTTCATAGGGTATATTTTAAGCACAATTATATAAAATAATTTCAATTTTTTTTGATATAAGAAGGCAATAAATTTGAGAATTCTATTTAAGCTGATTTAAAACATGATTCATATCTTCAGTTGGTAACTTGCAAGAACCATGTTCGCAGAGATAAATAAGTGTACTATTGGCCACAAATCTGTTCTGAATGAGTGATAATCCGCTCTCTTCATTAGCACCTGCAAATACGACGTTGGGTAAATAGGATTTTTGCATGGCGCTAGCTGTTTTCATATAGTCTTCCCCAACTATGCTTATTTCATAAAAAGGTTTTTGAAAATACAATACCAGATGAAGCCAATTGGCATAACTGGCCGTATCTTTCTCAAAACTTTGCTGCAGATTCACAACCATTTGTTGTGCAATGTTTTCATAATTCTCATCAGGAAAAAACCGGGATAATTTAAATAGATTTTTAGCCATAATAGAATTGGATGATGGGATCACATTATCTGCCATTTCTATAGTTCTTCTGATAATAAATGAATCTTGTTTGGGGGTGAAGAAAAACAAACCGCTACTGTCATCCGTAAAATTAGCAATACAATAATCTGATAATTTTTTTGCCTCATCAAGCCAACCTTCTTCAAAGGTTATTTCATAAAGTCCAATAAACCCGTCTATCACCGAAGCATAATCTTCCAGATAACCATTGATGGTGCTTTTACCATCTTTATGATTATGGTACAGGCTGCCATCTTTCTTTATAAATGTTTCCTTAATAAATGAGGCGTTTTTTAAAGCCAGATCCAGATAATTATCATTTTTGATAAACCTGTAGGCATCTGTCAATCCCTTTAGCATTAATCCATTCCAGGAACAAAGGATTTTATCATCTAATCTGGGGCGATTTCTATTTTCCCGGAGCTTATTTAATATTCGTTTACACTCTGAAATAATTTCATTGACTTCAGCAACAGAAAGTTTGTGTTTTTTAGCTATTGCCTCGTCTGATTCATCCCTTATTAATACGTAGTTACCATGCTCCCAAAGCCCAAAATCGTTTATGTTGTAATAGTCCTTGAAAAGTTCATATTTATCAGCGAGGAGCGTTTGTAGTTCTGCTTTCTGCCAAACATAAAATGCACCTTCTTCTAACTCCCCCGTTTCGTTTAGACTATCGGCATCCAGTGAAGCATAGAATGCATTTGTGCTATCCATAAGCTCCGTGGTTACAAATGCAATAGTTTCTTCCACGACCTTCTTATAGAGTGGGTTTTTGGTTACGGCGTATGCCTTGGAATATAAACTTATTAATTGGCCATTGTCATATAACATTTTTTCAAAATGAGGGACATGCCATTTGCCATCCACGGAGTATCTTGAAAAACCACCCCCCAGATGATCAAAAATTCCTCCATAAGCCATTTTCGTAAGTGTTAAATTGACGTATTCCAGGAGTTCCTCATTTTTTCTGGTAATTGCATAATGTAATAAAAAATCAAGGTTGCCAGGCATCATAAATTTTGGAGCCCGGTTATAACCCCCATAATTATGATCAAAATAACGAGACCACTTTTTAACCGAATCATCTAATTGATCTTCAGTTAAAATCTGGGAATTGGCACCAACTTCAATAAGATTAATTGCTTTAATCCCTTCAGCCAGATCTTTGGCATATCCATTTATTTTTTCGGGTTGTTCCTTGTATAGCCTTGTGAGTTCTTTTAAAACCTTCATCCAATCATCTTTCTTCACATAAGTGGCTCCCCAAAATGGACGCCCGTCCGGTAAGGCAACTACATTTAATGGCCATCCGCCTCTTCCCGTCATCATTTGAACTGCATCCATATAAAGATGATCAATATCCGGGCGCTCTTCCCGGTCTATTTTTATATTGATATAATGTTCGTTCATCAAATTTGCCACTTCTTCATCTTCAAAGCATTCTTTTTCCATAACATGGCACCAATGACAGGCAGCATAACCAATACTTATAAGCACTAATTTATTTTCATTTTTGGCTTTTTCCAGAACATCATCACTCCAGGGTTCCCAGTTTACCGGATTATGAGCATGTTGTAACAGATATGGGCTGCTTTCATTTATCAGGGCATTGGTATGTTTATATGACATGGTTTCTTTTTTTTGAGAACAGCCATTTAAAGTAATTAAAAGTAAAAATATCGTGGTTCTGAAATTGGCCATGCGCAAAGTTACTACTTATTAAAGAGCATAAAAAAAGCGCCATATAGGCGCTTTTAATTTTTTAAGATTGTTTACTTCACTTCAAAAGTGATTTTAACATTAACACGATAGTCATCTATTTTGCCATCTTTAACTGTTGCACTTTGTTCATTTACATATACGGAACGTATATTATTGACGGATTTTGACGCGTGAGCAACCGCTTTTTCTGTAGCATCTTCCCAGCTTTCATTCGAATTTGCTAGAATTTCAATAACTTTTAAAACTGCCATAATACTTCTTTTTAGTGTTACGATAAGGTAGCAAATAAAAAGGGAAGGGACAATAATTTAATGCTAAATTATCCGTTCAGCGCGACCACTTCAGACACCTTATCTCCCAGCATATTTTTTAGCATGGTTTCTATACCATTTTTCAGTGTATAGGTAGAAGAAGGGCATCCGCTACAGGCACCCTGAAGAATAACATTTACTGTTTTGCTTTCTTTCTCATAAGATTGAAAAAGTATATTTCCGCCGTCACTGGCAACTGCTGGCTTTACATATTCTTCAAGAATATTAATGATCTCCTGCGAAGTAATATCCAAGGTTTCGTTCTCTGTTTGTGCTTTAGATGTGACCATAGATTTAACAGCAACTTCATCACTGGAGACTACTTCATTTCCATCGGCAATAAAATTCCGGATCAATTCACGGAGTTCCATGGTAATCTCATCCCAGTTGGCAACCTCGTATTTGGTAATAGAAACATAGTTTTCATCCATAAAAACCTCTTTAACATAAGGCAGGTGAAATAACTTCTTAGCCAGATCAGAACCTTTTGCTTCATCAAGATTTTTAAATTCAAACATAACAGGAACTATTTTTCTATTTGCTACGAATTTCATTACGGCCGGGTTTGGCGTAATTTCTGCGTATATGGTAACAGCCACTTTCTTGTTATCATCCTCTTCATTGACAATAGGTTCCTCTGCGTTTAAATATTCAACCAGCTGTTGTGCCACCTCGTCCTTAACCGATGACCAATCTACTATATCAAAGCGTTCCAGGGCTATGAAATTCCCTGAAATATATACTGTTTTAATAAATGGAAGGTAAAATAATTGCTGAGCCAACGGAGAATTTTTTGCATCATCTATATTCTTGAATTCGAAATTACTACCATTCGTCAGAAAATGATTAGTCTCAAATTTTAAAATGGCGGGGTTTTTAGTTTCTACTACCGTAATAACGTATTCTTTCATCGTATTTGTTTTCAGCAAAAATACAACCATTTTCCCTTCCTATACATATATAATAATGTTGTATTTCATCCGTTATACTTTATATTTGAAAGAAACTGCATTAAACACGCCCTATTCTTAGATGAAAAAACTTCTGTTGATTTTATTTACATATGTGGCTTTTTCCAGCTCTTTGACCGCACAGGAAGGTATTCCTGTGTATTTTGATTATTTGGCGGACAATTATTATTTGGTATTCCCCTCTATGGCAGGTATTAGCGATGGTGGTAAAATAAGACTCACGGCCAGAAAACAATGGTTTAGCGTAGATGAGGCTCCAAGTTTACAGACACTTAGCGCAAATTACCGAATTCCGGAGAGCTCGAGTGGAGTAGGGGTGATCATTTTTAATGATGCGAATGGTTATCACTCTCAAACAGGTGCCAAGCTTACTTACGCTCATCATTTGCAATTAGGACCAGAAATCAGGATATTAAATCAGTTGTCATTCGGGTTGAGTGCAGGTTTTATTCAAAGTAGTCTTGATGAATCAGAATTCAGGTCGGTTATCCCCGATCCTATTATTACAGGTGGAAAAAATAGCGTAGGTTATTTCAATATGGATTTAGGGATGTCATATAACTATATGGAATTCTATTCAAATTTCGCAGTCTTAAACCTTTTGGGTACCGGACGAGACCTTTATACAGCCATTGAATTTGATAATTTAAGAAGGTATTTGATTAATGCTGGCTACGTATTTGGTAAAAACTTGTGGAAATATGAGCCTTCTATTCTCTTTCAATTAACAGAATTTACTGAAGAGAAAACTGTGGATATCAATGCTAAGGTTTATAGAGAATTAGGCTTTGGTACGATTTGGGCAGGTCTCTCTTACAGAAGGAGTTTTGATGGTGCTCAATTCCAGGTTGATGGTACTTTTGGTGAACAGAGACTTCAATTGTTTACTCCAATCGTAGGCATTAATTATAACAGATTTATGTTCTCCTATAACTATTCTTACCAATCCGGAGATATTAGATTAGATAACGGGGGGTTTCATCAGATTACCCTGGGTTATGACTTTGGTCCGGTCAGGGAAAACAGATATGACTGTTTCTGTCCTGGTGCAAATTAAAAAAGGGCTTAACAACGTATTCTGTTAAACCCACTTTTAATAAAATTTATAACTTTAGTTTATTCCCATTTGAACTTTTTCCCGGCCGCTTGTCTTTTTATAGCATTTAACATCGCATTTTCAAGCTCTCCCTTTTCTTGCTGGGCATGTTCGCTAATATAGATCTCCCGTTTGGCATTTAATTGCTGTATTTCCTTTTGAATCCTGGTTCTTTCTGCCTTTTTCTCACTTATAAACGCAGTAAGCTCTGCCTCCGACTTATTTCTTATTGCATTGGGTAATTCCTCCCTTTTTATTGCCGATACATCAAATTCATCATCTTCAGCTGCATCTATCAGATCCCATGACGAATTCTTATACATCCCTGAGCTTTTACTAACAGCCCGTTTCACAGCTACAGCCTCTTCCAATTCCATGGCGTTGTTATCTTGTTGGGACTGTAATTTCAGTTTTGTACTTCCCATGGCACCATAAGAAATATAAGTACGGTTCAATTTTGAATTTAGTTTAATGATAACATCATCATAAGGAGTATTTATATGAACAATCTGTTTGTTATGATCTATCGCAATATATTCTCCTCCTGTCAGGGTAGCACCCTTTTTCCAATGGGTGTTAATGCCTTGCTGATAGTTACCGCAAAATATAGTATTTACAATGATCTCCTTTTCTCTGGCATTGGCCGCAGCGTCCCTGTAATTAAGTTTCCCCTGGGTAAAAGGCTCATTTCCTGCAATAAATATCATTTTTAAATTATCAGGATTTTTTCCCCAGTCTAACTGCCGTAATGAAGTTTGAATAACTTCACCACAGTATTCCTCGCCACCATTTGTACTTAATGAAAAAAGCTTTTCGGAAATCTCATCCAAATCGCTACTGAACCCTATAACCTGTTGAATATAGCCTTCCCTTGAAGAAAGTCCGTCATTTCCATATTGGTAAAGCGCAATCTGTAGATTAGGCCTGTGTCCATTCCCGCATTTCGCATAGGAGAACTGATTCACAATATCCCATAACTGAGCTTTGGCCTGATTAATTAACCCATCCATACTATTACTTGTATCTAACAGTAGTGCAATTTTTACAGTGTTGTTATCCTTACCTTTTTTGTCAATTAAAAATTTTTCCGTCTCGATGTTATTTATTTCCTCCTTGCTTAGTGGGGCATAACCGAATGCCGTACCAAGTGTCAGACTTAAAAGTATTAGACCGATAGTGTGTTTTAAATTTTTCATAATGTTATTTTTTTAATGATAATTATTAGCTAAATGTAGGCCCGAACTTTTTCACAAAAAATGAGAAATGAGTGAAATGAGCCCTTTATTGAGTGAAGTGGTACAATGATTGCGTAAAGCCTAATAATCAAGGATAAACAGACCAGGATTTGAAATAAGGGTATTTTTTAATACCGTATAAATCAAGTAATTTTATCCCTATAAATGCAAATCATGCAAAAGAAAAGGCACCTGTTTATAGTTTTTTCCCTTATCCTTTTTATAGGCTTTTCACAGCCTCAAAAGAAGGCTGAAGATTCTGAACAAGAACCTGCTAACCGAGAAACGGCCTATATGGTTAATCTGGATTCAGCTAATTTTTATAAGAAGACTGATATTGCAAAAAGCATAGATTTTATAGCCCAGGCCATTGGAAGTCTCGGACAAAATGCTAATAAGCAGGAACTTGCTTTGGCACTTTCAAATTTGGGAGAGGTGTATCAATATCACAAGCAATACGATCTGGCTATTTCTAATTTTAAGGACGCTCAGGAAGTCAGTAAAACATCCAGGACAACTTTGTTACTCGGGAAGGCCTACATACAAGCAAAGGATTACAAAAATGCCGCAGCTGTATTACATCCTCTTGAGGACATAAAGGGTTTGGTGCCCTATCAAAGAATTGAATTGTATGAATTATTAGGCGATGTATACAAGGGGCTTGGTGAAACTAATAAGGCAATAGCCTATTATGAGGAAGGCCTGAAAGTTGCTAAAAAAAATCAGGTTAGCCCAAAAATACCCGACTTAAATTCCAAAATTGCCGATGCTTATGCTCAGGCTAACAGACTTGAAGAAGCAGAAAGTTATTATGGTAATTCACTCGAACTTTCCAGTCAACAGGCTCCGGCTCGAGCCATTCAGGAAAAGGAAAAAGTTGCAGATTTTTATAATAAAAAAAATCAGTATGACGATGAGATAAAATTGAGAAAGAAAAGCCTGAATGAACTACAGTCGCTACCGGGTACAGTTGCCAAATCAGAAGGAGCTCCCAACGAAGCTGATTCTATTACTTCACAACAGATTAATTATAAGATTGCCAATGCCTATGTTGCTCAGGATAAATACGATGAAGCCATACCCTATTTGAAAGAGAGTATTAAAGAAGCAAATATTGAAGATGACCTGATAGTGCAGAAAGATGCCACCCGAAAACTTTCTGAAATATATAGGGATAAGGGCGATTATTCAAAAGCCTTTGAAACCTATCAGAAATATGTTGCTATAGTGGATACGCTTTATCTTCGAAAAGAGCAGGAAATTTCCCGGGCTTCAAGATTTAACAGAGAAATTGCCGCTAGTCAGGGTAGAATTACCGGCCTGGAAAAGGAAAGGGAACTTACGCAGAGTAAATACGATCTGGCAGTTACAGAACAACAATTGGCCATGGAAAGTAATAAAAGGCAAAAATGGATAATTTATTCTTTGGTACTGGGAATGGTGCTTACTGCCCTGGCCGCCTACTTTTTTTACAGGAGTAACAGGCAACAGCAATATGCTAATAATTTATTGGCACTAAAGTCATTACGTTCCCAGATGAATCCGCATTTTATCTTTAATGCCTTGAATTCGGTAAATAATTACATTGCTAAAAATGACGAGCGTAGTGCTAACCGGTATTTAAGCGAATTCTCAACATTGATGAGATCCGTTTTAGAAAATTCTGAAGAAGATTTTATTTCACTTTCAAGGGAATTGGAGCTATTAGAACTGTATGTGAAACTGGAACATTCACGTTTTCCGGAGAAGTTTGATTATACTATAAATTTGGATGAACAGATTGATACTGAGGCTTTTCAAATCCCCCCAATGTTACTTCAGCCTTATATAGAAAACGCCATTTGGCACGGACTTAGATATAAGGAAGAAAAGGGATTTTTAAACATTGAAATAGAACAGGAAGAAGCAGATGTAATTCAAATTCGTATTACGGACAATGGGATAGGAAGAAAAAGGTCAAGGGAGTTAAAAACAACTAATCAGAAAAACCAAAGTTCTAAAGGCATGGGGAATATTAAAAAACGAATCGCTATTCTCAATTCTATGTATAAAGATAAAGTGATGGTTTCTGTAAAGGACCTGAACAAAGATACGACTGGCACCAGAGTGATCTTAACATTAAGAAAGGTGGTATGAAACTAAAGGCGGTTATTATTGAGGATGAAAGCAGTAGCAGGGAAATTTTGCGCAATTACCTGGATAAATATTGTAAAAATGTAAACGTGCTAGGTGAGGCGGCCAGTGTAAAGGAAGGGTTAGAGCTTCTTGCAACGACAAAGCCGGATGTTGTGTTTTTGGATGTGGAAATGCCTTATGGAAACGCATTTGATCTATTGGATCAAATGCCGGAAAGATCTTTTGAAACTGTATTTGTAACGGCTTATAATTCATATGCCTTGGAAGCATTAAACAATCATGCAGCATATTATTTAATGAAGCCAATTAACATTGATGAACTTATTAAATCAGTTTCCTATGTGGCTGAGATAAAAGAAAAGGAAAATGCCTTTGAGGACCGGATTCTAAAATCAAAACTGAATAAGGCTGAAGGTAAAATAACACTGCCACAGCAAGATGGATTTTTGGTATTAAATATTTCGGATATTCTCTATTGTAAGGCCGATGACAATTACACTGAAATTTACCTTGAAAATAAAAAATTACTGGTAAGCAAGACTTTAAAGTACTTTGAGGAGGCTCTTGCCGATTATCCTTTTGCCCGAATCCATAAATCTTTCCTCGTAAACGTAAATGAGGTCATAAAATATAGAAAAGGTAAAGGGGGGAGTGTAATCGTATCTAACGGAAAAGAATTATTGGTTTCCGCCTCTAAAAAGAAACAATTATTGTCGTATTTTGAATAACTTTCCGGGCTTTAACCGGTACCAAAAGATTACTAGTTGTTATGATTATAAAAACAGTTAATGGTAAAACGCCCCAGATAGGGGAGGATTGTTTTATCGCAGAAAATGCCACCATTGTGGGAGAAGTCACCATGGGGGATCAATGTAGCATTTGGTTTAACGCTGTAGTAAGAGGAGATGTGAATTATATCACCATGGGGAATAAAGTTAATGTGCAGGATGGAGTAGTAATACACGGCACTTATCAAAAATTTGCCACGACCATAGGGAATAACGTTTCTATAGGTCATAACGCCCTGGTGCATGGTTGCACCATAAAGGATAATGTATTAATAGGCATGGGTAGTATAATTATGGACGGTTGTGTAGTAGAAAGCAACAGTATTATTGCAGCGGGAGCTGTGGTAATAGCCGGAACCCATGTGCCTGCAGGGTCTGTTTTTGCTGGAATGCCTGCTAAAAAGATCAAGGATATCAGCGTGGAATTGAGTTCAGGTGAAATAGACAGGATTGCCAATAATTATGTAAAATATTCAGGTTGGTTTAAAGAAAATTAGTTTTTCGAACACAATTATGATTATTTTTGTTCAACCAAAAAAAGATTAAAATGAATGCATTTATTTTTCCTGGACAAGGGGCGCAGTTCTCTGGAATGGGGCTCGATATGTATGAAAAATCCAACCTGGCTCAGGAACTATTTGAAAAAGCCAATGACATACTTGGATTTAACATCACAGATATCATGTTTCAGGGTTCTGCTGAGGACTTAAAACAAACAAAAGTTACACAGCCTGCTATTTTTTTACACTCGGTAATTTTAGGTAAAATGATGGGCGAAGATTTTAAGCCGGATATGGTTGCCGGGCATTCATTAGGTGAATTTTCCGCTTTGGTATCTAATGGAGCGTTAAGCTTTGAAGACGGGTTATCATTGGTTTCACAAAGGGCAATTGCAATGCAAAAAGCCTGTGAGCTTATTCCAAGTACTATGGCGGTTGTATTAAGGCTGGCAGATGAGGTGGTGGAAAAAATTTGTGAAGAAACAGAGGGTATTGTTGTTCCCGCAAACTATAATTGTCCGGGACAATTGGTCATATCTGGTGAAATAGAAGCGGTAAATCGCGCCTGCGAGGCTTTAAAAACAGCGGGTGCGCGCAGAGCTATGATATTGCCGGTGGGCGGGGCATTTCATTCGCCTCTTATGGAGCCTGCCAGGGAAGAATTGGCTGCGGCTATAGAGAACACGAATTTTAGTAAACCTAGCTGTCCTATTTATCAGAATGTTACAACCACGGCTGTTCTAAATGTTGATGAAATTAAACAGAATCTGATCTCCCAACTTACCGCCCCGGTTAAGTGGACACAGAGTGTACAGCATATGGTTTCGGATGGTGCAACCCTATTCACAGAGGTAGGCCCGGGGAAGGTACTACAGGGACTTGTTAAGAAAATTGAGCCAGCAGCAGAAACCACATCGGCTGCATTATCTTAGGAGAATTAAGCATAGATTTAGTATTTCAACCGAAAAAGCCAGTTTTAACCCTTTTTATTAGTCTGAGGGCTACAATTTTAGTATTATTGGGTCCCTTTTTCACCTAACCTGCTTTACCTGCTATGGTTTGAATTTTTATGAATTCAATGAAGAAAAATATGGTCGTAAACCTTAGAGATAAATTTTTATTAAGGGATTTCCGAACAAAGTTTTTAAAAGGACTTTCGTTTTTTGGGCTGTTTCTGCTTTTTGTTACAAATGGGTATGGGCAATCACTTGCAAGTATTAATGATCCTGCCCCAGTCCCCGAAGGGAATATTGGTGTAACTACACTTAACTTTACTGTTACTATCAATATTGCTCCTATTGGAGAAGATGCAACTATTGAATATACCATTAGCGGAGGTATTGAGAACGGTACCGGAGGAATACTAACATTTTTAGATGGGACAACGACACTTTCCCAGGATATTACCGTTACCACAAATGGAGATACAGTTATTGAGCCTGATGAGATGGTGACTGTGACTCTGAGTAATCCGAGTACCAACGTTGTGATAATAAAAGCAGTTGGTACCAGTAGTTTTGTAGATGACGACAGCCAGATTTCCATTGGCGCTGGGGTAACACTTGACGAAGGCAACAGTGGGACGACGGTCTTTGGTTTTAGTCTAAGCCGCACGGGTGATATATCTGGAGCGGCCACGGTTAACTATGCTGTTACGGGTAGTGGTGGAAATCCGGCCAATGCAGCGGACTTTGTAGGCGGCACATTGCCTAATGGCACGGCAAATTTTATTGCTGGTTCTGCTACGGCGACTCTGAATATAAATGTAAGCGGCGATATAGTGATAGAGTCGAATGAAACTTTTACCGTTACTTTGAGCGGACCCAGTGGTGGAGCGACCCTTGGCACGAGCACTGCTATCGGTACTATAAATAATGATGACAGTTGTGCCGCTGGTTCTACTGCACCAGTTTTGAATGGGGGTGTACCTACTGATTTATGCGATAGCAGCGGACAAGACTTAGATGACTACACAAATACCCCGGCACCTCCAAATTCAGTACTTACATGGAGTACTAATTCTGACCCTTTAAATACAGGAGCACATTTAGGAAGTAGTGTTGTTACAGTATCCGATAGATACTATGGTTTTTTCTATGACGCGCTTAATGCGTGTGCCAGCCCGGTATTGCAGATAGACCTTCAATTTAATACCACACCTTCTACGGGAGGTGCCCCTGATAACATTTTTGATGCAGCTTGTAACGTTAAAAAGGGCGGTCTGGAAAAAATTAAACTTGATGATTATTTTGATGGCACCGAAGACAACGGAGACTGGATACAGGTTAGCGGACCGGAAACGGTAGATATTTCGGGCGGAGATTCTGAAGTGGATTTTAACAAGACAGAGGCAGGCACCTATATTTTCACCTATACCACTAATACCGCAGTTCCACCCTGTACAAACCAAACAGTCACGGCAACTATTACTGTAACAAATTGTGAACGAGCCTGTGATGTCGCACCACCTCAAATACTCCCAGGCGTACCTACTACATTTTGTGACGAAATAGACCCTACCATTAGTTTAGATGATTATACTGACGGCAGCGCACCAACAGGTACCATTTTAGTTTGGAGCAGAAATCCAAATCCAACAACAATTAGTGACCATTTAAGTCAGGCCGAGAAAGACAATCCCACCATTGGTACATATTATACTTTCTTTTATGACGCGCTAGATACATGTTGGAGCCCCAGTAATACCATAACTCTTGTAGTTAATAGCACACCTGTAATAACAGCCACTACAGGCGACACTCTCTGTGGGTCCGGACAGGCAGTACTTACTGTCGAGGGTAATATTCCTAACAGCCTAAATTTGCCAAATTACAACTGGTATGCCACAGAGACCAGTACGATTGTTTTATCTAATTCAGACACTTATACAACAGCTGTTTTAACCGAAACGACTTCCTTTTGGGTGGAGGCCACCGCAAATGGTTGTAATTCGGCCAGGGAGGAGGTAACCGTTACCGTAAATATTGAACCATCTCCGGGAACCCCTATAAATGGACCAGCATGTAGTGATCCGGATAACGGCCCAACAACCGTTGATCTTGATGATCGGCTTACAGGGGCCGATGCCGGTACCTGGGCAATTACAACAGACCCATCCGACGGAAATGTTGTTATTGACGGGCAGAATATGGTAGACTTTACGGGGCTTCCAGATGGAGATTATGTATTTACCTATACTACTTCAGGAGCTGTGGCACCTTGTACGAACCAATCGGTTGAGGTAACGGTATCTGTGAATGATTGTAGTGCAGGTTCTGATATAGATCTTGAAATAACTAAAACTGTAAACGCTCCAATTGTCCAAATTGGGCAGGAAGTGATTTTTACGGTTACTGTAAATAATCTGTCCGATAGTTCGGTATTGAATATACTTATCAGTGATGCTTTACAAAGTGGGTTTAACTATTTATCTGAAACCGCTTCACTAGGGGTATATGACACTATTTTGGGAGAATGGACAATTGGTGAATTACTACCTTTGGAAAGCGCTACCCTGGAAATTACCGCAGTAGTTTTAGATCAGGGTGATTATTCTAATACTGCCTCGCTTGTGAGTTCTTTTCCGGAAGATAGCAATGATACAAATAACGAGGATACCGTAACTCTAATTATTGGTGTGCCTGAAGAGGCAAATTTATTAATTGAAAAAACTGTTGAGGGTGCAAACCCATTGGTAGGAGAAGAAGTTGTTTTTACAATTGTAGTTACCAACCTATCATTAGAGGGCACCGTATCTCAAATTGTGGTTGAGGATATAATACCGGACACTGTCGATACTGAGTTCGAATATTTGTCTCATACTACTGATTTAGGCGATTATACGAGAGCTACCGGCTTATGGGAAATACCCAGCTTAGCACTAAATCAGCAGGCGGCATTGCGGATTACCGTAAGGGTTCCCAGAGCAGGTATTTGGGGCAATACCGCAACTATTCTTAGTCCTCCCCTGGTTCCAGGCGCAGATCCGGAAGCATTTGCCCGGGTTAATGTAAATGAACCAACAAATACGGAACCTGGCTTCCTCTTTAATCAGTTTTCACCAAATGGGGATGGCACAAATGACCTTCTCAAAATTAATAACCTGGAAGAATATCCAAACAATTACCTTCAAATTTTTAATAGATATGGAAATAAGATATTTGAAGCTCAGGGCATGACAGACGGCAATACCTGGGATGGAACAAGAAGTGGGGAACAGGTAGCTTCAGGCACCTATTATTATGTGCTGGATTTAGGAGATGGTTCAGAAATTAGAAAAGGCTGGATTCAGCTCATAAGATGATGAAAATAATGACTTGTACCACAAGTAAATCTTTAGTTCGGAATGTCTTTTTATTACTAGGCTTTTTACTAGTAATGTTTAATAAGAGTTATTCCCAGCAGGAACCGCAGTACACCCAATATATGTACAATATTGGTAGTTTTAACCCTGCCTATGTAGGCACAGTAGAAAACATGGATATTACTGGCCTGTACAGGGCGCAATGGATAGATATTGAGGGAGCTCCCAGGACCATCAGGTTTGGGGTAAATTATCCTTTTGAAAATGAGAAGATGGGGCTTGGTTTTAATGTTCAAAGTGATCAGTTGGGCCCAACAACAAATACTTTTGTAGATATTTCTTACTCATACCAAATAAATGTTTCATCTAACACCAAATTATCTTTTGGGATTGATGTGGGGGGTTCATTTTTAAATGTCGATTTTTCTAAAGGAAGTTTTGAGAACCCCGGAGAGCCAATTCTAGGACGAGAACAAATCAATGAATTTTATCCCACGGTAGGGGCCGGGTTATTTTTATATCAGGACAAATGGTACCTTGGTGTATCAGCACCCAACTTTTTGCCTGGCGGCCTTTATAATGATGATGTAGCTCAGGTTTTAGATGATAACTTACAGTTTAATTTTATCGGGGGTTATGTTTTTGATTTATCTGAAAAGCTTAAATTTAAACCTGCTTTTTTAGCAAATTTTATTTCGGGAGCACCGGTAACTGCAAATTTATCAGCTAACTTTCTAATTAATGATGTGTTGACTGCTGGGGCTTCTTATAGGTTTGATAATGCGATAAGCGGTTTGGTAGGATTTCAGATATCCAACAGCATGTTTGCTGGATATTCTTACGATTATAATACCAATCCAATAGGTCAATATAATAATGGTTCACACGAAATAATACTTAAGTTTTATGTTGGAAGGGGTAGTAAAACTAAAAAGGATAAAATCGAGAATCTTAAGGGCAAACCAAAACAAATAGATTCACCAAGGTTTTTCTAAACGTATAGGCAATGAAAAATACATTCTTAATTCTGATTGCTTTTTTGTTTGTTAACAGCTTTTCTGTTGCCCAGGATAAAAAATCAAGAGGAGATGATTTCTTTTTTGAGTATAAATACCCACAGGCAATTAGTGCTTATAAAAAGGAGAAAAATGAACATCCTTTAAGTAAAAGACAATTACTGAATTTAGCAGATTCCTATTTGCAAACAGGGAACTATAAAAATGCTTCTGACACCTATCTTGAGATATATCGAGAAGATACCAAGATAAGTACCTATCATTTTAATAATATGTTGCAGGCCATGGCAAAAACTTCCGGACAGGACAGAGTCAAGGCATTTCTAGCAACGAAAACCGATGTTTTGTCCAATGAATTACTGGAAAACGCGGAATTTAATTATGAACTACAAGAGTCTGAAAAGGCCAATGACCTCAATTATCAAATTTTTAATATCAATTCTAATGGCTCTGCCTCAGACTTTTCACCATCTTTTTACAAGGATGATAAATTACTTTTTACCAGTACCAGAAGTCTTAAAGCGAATAAGAAAAAAGAAACCAGGGAAAAAGAATATCTGGAAATATTTGTAGCCAAAATTGGGATAGATGGTCAGATTCTCAATCCTAATCCATTTTTGGATGTTCCGGTATCGGAATTCCATCAGGCGACACCTTTTTATTCTAAAACAAAGGATGCTGTATTTTATGTGAGCTCCAATGAAGAAGATGATCAGTTAACTTTTGATGAAAGTGGTAAGAATAGCCTGGCGGTGATGATGACTTCTGGCGAAGGAACTGCTCAATACTTATTAAGAGATCCCAGTACCTCTTTTTACTATCCTTTCTACGAGGCGAAGACCAGCAGACTTTACTTTGCAGCTAATTTTCCTGAAGGATTTGGGGGCACAGATCTTTATTATGTGGATACTAGTGAAGGTCAAATTATGTCTGCACCTATAAATTTGGGATCAAGGATCAATACCCCGGGAAATGAGGTCTCACCATTTGTTTTTGAAAATAGTCTTTACTTTGCTTCGGATATCTTTTACGGGCTTGGGGGGATGGATATTTATAAGTCGGAAATGCAGGGGGATGAATTTTTCAGTATTCCGATAAATTTAGGAATGGGTCTTAATTCGGTGGATGATGATTTTGGTTTCATAATCAAGAATAATACAACAGAAGGACTTATCGGTTATTTTTCATCGAATAGAACAGAAGGTAAAGGCAAAGATGATATTTATGGATTTACAGTTGATGAGAAACCAGGAATTAAAACATTGGTGCTAAGAGGTCAGGTAAATAATTCAAGCTCAAAAGAAGGGGTTTCAAAGGCGGCAGTTAAAATATACGATACAGACTTAAACCTTATCAAGGAAATTTACACAAAGGAAGATGGCACATACAGGTTGGAAATTCCATGGAGAGAATCTCTTATGCTTGAAGCTTCCAAAGAGCGATACTCTGCTTCAATCCAGTCTTTTGATGAAACGGCAATTCAAGGTCTTGAAGATAATAATATAGTTGATTTAGAGCTCCTGTTTCTGGATGACCTTGTTGAAGAAAAAGAGGATCAGACGGTACTCAAAATGAAGAAGTTTTATTTTCAAAAAGGAAATTATAAAATAACTCCCGAGGCGGCTGCTGAGCTGGACAAAGCTGTGATTGCCGTAAAAAGTTTTCCTCAATTGCAATTGCGAATAGAATCTCATACCGATAGTCGGGGTGGAGGTGCCACAAATTTTAAATTATCACAACGACGTGCGGATGCAATAAAAGGCTACTTAGAGCAACATGGTGTTTCGTCTTCAAATATTTTGTATTCCATCGGTTATGGAGAGGATAAAATAATCAATTCTTGTAAGAATGGGGTATTCTGCCTTGAACAGTTGCATAATCAGAATGAGAGACAATTAATAGTTGTGTTAAACTACGATCTCATATTTTAAGTTTACTTCTTTATTGATAATGGCCTTGTGAATACTATCACCCACTGGTTATATATATGCATGTAACACTCCTAATGGCATAACATCTCAATAGGCAAATCAAAAATTTTATCTTGCATACCCATTAATTATTGGGAATACTTATATTTAGACAAATAAATATTGAAATGAGTAGTAATTCTAAAGCTAAAGGGTATTGGAAAAAAAACCTGCAATACCTTTCAATTTTATTAGGTATTTGGTTTTTGGTATCCTATGGTTTTGGAATTCTGTTCAAGGAAACCCTGGATACTATTCAATTAGGCGGTTTTAAACTTGGTTTTTGGTTCGCTCAGCAGGGATCAATCTATGTCTTTGTTATCCTGATATTTATTTATGTCAGATTGATGAACCGCCTTGATAAGAAATATGGTTTCGACGAATAAATAAAACCAACCAAACGTATTCATTTTATGGATGTACAGACCTGGACATTAACCATTGTTGTCCTTACTTTTTTACTTTATATAGGAATTGCAATCTGGTCCAGGGCAAGTTCTACTAAAGATTTTTATGTTGCCGGGGGCCATGTTCCTGCCTTTGCTAACGGATTGGCAACCGCAGCAGATTGGATGTCGGCAGCATCCTTTCTGGGAATGGCCGGATTAATATCATTTAACGGTTATGACGGTTCGGTATATTTAATGGGTTGGACCGGCGGATATGTGCTGCTGGCCCTTCTTCTTGCACCCTATCTCAGAAAGTTTGGACAATTTACTGTACCAGATTTTATAGGCGATCGCTACTATTCCAATATAGCTCGTTCAGTAGCCGTTTTATGTGCCCTCTTGGTTTCATTTACCTACGTGGCAGGCCAAATGCGGGGGGTAGGACTTGTTTTTTCCAGATTTCTGGAGGTACCTATTAATACCGGAGTAATCATTGGTATGATTATCGTATTGTTTTATGCCGTTTTAGGCGGCATGAAAGGAATCACCTATACACAGGTAGCCCAATACTGCGTGTTGATTTTTGCTTTTATGGTACCGGCAATTTTTATTTCTATACAAATGACTGGTAATTCAATTCCTCAATTAGGAATGGGTAGTAATGTAATTGGCGAAGGGGTTTCATTATTGGATAAATTAGACGGATTATCTACAGAGCTCGGTTTTGATGAATACACTAAGGGCTCCAAGCCTATAATTGACGTATTTTTTATTACTGCAGCTTTAATGGTAGGAACCGCAGGCTTACCTCATGTCATTGTGAGGTTTTTTACGGTACCCAAAGTAAAGGATGCCAGGAAATCTGCAGGTTATGCCCTGTTTTTTATAGCCATCTTATATACTACGGCCCCTGCGATTGCGGTTTTTGCCAGAACAAATTTGATTGAGACGGTAAGCAATAAAAATTATGCTTCCATGCCTGCATGGTTCTCGAAATGGGAATCCACAGGCCTGTTAAAATTTGATGACAAAAATTCTGATGGGATTATTCAGTATGTAGCGGACCCTAAGATTAATGAATTAAAAGTAGATAAGGATATTATTGTTCTCGCGAACCCCGAAATAGCTAATTTACCCAATTGGGTAATTGCATTGGTGGCGGCGGGTGGATTGGCAGCTGCACTTTCTACTGCGGCAGGTTTATTGTTGGTTATCTCAACTTCGATCTCACATGATCTGATTAAAAAACAGTTTAGGCCAAATATTTCAGATAAAAATGAATTGGTTATTGCAAGAATGTCTGCTGTAGTTGCCGTCTGTATTGCAGGTTATTTTGGGATTAACCCCCCAGATTTTGTCGCAGCTACAGTTGCCCTGGCTTTTGGTTTAGCTGCTGCCTCTTTTTTCCCGGCCATAATAATGGGTATTTTTTATAAAAAGATGAATAAAGAGGGTGCTGTGGCGGGTATGATAGTAGGTATGGTAGCCATGTTATTTTATATGCTAAAGTTTAAATTCGATATGTTTGGGGGTGGTACACCGAAAGATTGGTGGTTTGGAATTTCTCCCGAAGGCTTTGGTACTGTGGCTATGTTGCTTAACTTTATGGTTTCCATAATTATCTCTTTATTTACACCGGACCCTCCAAATGAGGTGCAGGAAATTGTGGAGAATATTCGAATACCAAGTGGTCTTGAAGAAACAAATTCTCATTAAAATATAATTAGCATGAGTAATTATCACATTAAACATTTAGAGGAATATTTTCAGGTATACCGTAAGTCCGTTCAAAACCCCGAGGCTTTTTGGGAAGAAATAGCTGAAGAGCATTTTGTTTGGCGGTCAAAATGGGATAGGGTGCTAAGTTGGGATTTTACAAAACCTGAAATTAAATGGTTTGAGGGTGCAGAACTTAACATAACGGAAAACTGCCTTGATAGGCATTTGCCAACTAAGCGCAATAACACTGCGATCATTTTCGAACCTAATGATCCTAAAGAAGAAGCACAGCATATCACTTATGGGCAATTGCATGAAAGCGTATGCAGGATGGCTAATGTGCTCAAGGAAAACGGAATAAAAAAAGGGGATCGTGTTTGTGTTTACTTGCCAATGATCCCTGAACTGGCCTATACTGTATTGGCCTGCGCCAGAGTTGGCGCCATACATTCTGTGGTTTTTGCCGGCTTTTCTTCAAATGCATTAGCTACCAGGATAAATGATTGTGATTGTAAAATGGTTATAACTTCTGATGGTTCCTACAGGGGTAATAAAACTATTGACCTCAAGGGTATAGTAGATGTGGCCCTGGAAGATTGTCCGGGAGTTGAAAAGGTTTTGGTGGCTCAGCGCACAGGGGGAAAAGTAAAGATGAAGAAGAACCGGGATTTGTGGTTAAAACCATTATTGGATAATGCTTATGCAGATAGTGATGCGGAACGTATGAATTCTGAAGATCCTCTTTTTATTCTTTATACATCGGGTTCAACAGGCAAGCCAAAAGGTATGGTACATACCTGTGCAGGTTATATGGTATATACGGCCTATACTTTTAAAAATATATTTCAATACAGGGATGGTGACGTATATTGGTGTACTGCAGATATTGGATGGATTACCGGTCATTCCTATATTATTTATGGTCCCCTGGCAAATGGGGCAACTACGGTTATGTTTGAAGGAGTGCCTTCATATCCAAACTATGGAAGATTTTGGGAAGTAGTTGAAAAGCATAAAGTAAATCAGTTTTATACTGCCCCTACTGCAATAAGAGCATTGGCAAAGGAAAACCTGGATCATGTTGAAAAATATGATCTCTCTTCTCTCAAAGTTTTAGGATCTGTTGGCGAACCAATTAACGAAGAAGCCTGGCATTGGTATAATAACAATATAGGACGCGGCAAAAGTCCTATTGTAGACACATGGTGGCAAACAGAGACAGGTGGAATTATGATCTCACCCATACCGTATGTTACCCCAACAACCCCAACATATGCAACCTTACCCTTTATAGGAATACAGCCTGCACTTATGGATGAGGAAGGTCATGAAATTATGGGAATTCAGGTAGACGGACGATTGTGCATCAAATTTCCATGGCCTTCAATGGCCAGAACCATATGGGGAAATCATGACAGGTACAGGGACACCTATTTTACTGCCTATAAAAACAAATATTTTACAGGGGATGGTGCCCTGAGAGACGAAGTAGGATATTACAGAATAACCGGTCGGGTTGATGATGTGATCATTGTTTCGGGTCATAATTTAGGGACTGCACCAATTGAAGATGCCATAAACGAACATCCCGCTGTGGCTGAATCTGCTATTGTTGGATTCCCACACGATATAAAAGGAAATGCCTTATATGGCTTTATGATCCTAAAAGAAATTGGAGAAGGCAGGGACAGAGATAATCTTAGGAAAGAAATAAACCAGCAAATCACTGAACATATTGGCCCAATTGCCAAGTTAGACAAGATACAGTTTGTTTCTGGTTTACCTAAAACACGAAGTGGCAAGATCATGAGACGTATTTTACGAAAAATCGCTTCTAAAGACACTGAAAACCTTGGGGATATTAGTACATTATTAAATCCCGAAGTAGTTAAAGAAGTTATGGATAACGCTCTATAGTTTTGTGTTGCTAACTTAAAAAAGAACCATCCAGCAATAATAAATTGCAAACAGCGACAGGAATATTATTCCGGCGAAAGTCAGGACCTGTAACCCCTTACTGGGATGAAAATGGTTAGGAAGATCATGACTCATTACGTTTTTTAGATTCATATAACCGACTATAGGAGCTAAAACAAAAGAGACAAAAGTTGCAAGTGCTACCAGAGTACCCATATTCGCTCCAAAGGCCGTAATTACAATAAAATTAACGAGTGCCAAAATTACAACCCCTGTGGCGTAATACTTCCTTCCGGTAAAATCTTTGTTCTTAGGGGTAAGCAAACCAACGATGTCAATACTTACCCTTGATATAGCGTCGTGGGCAGTCATACAGGTGCTAAACATGGTGGCGAAGGCAGCTACAGCTATAAAAATATATGCCCAGCTACCAATATGGGTAGTAAACAGTTGTACCACCTGATCTGCAAACAAAATGGCATTGCCGCTCAATTCGGTATTTGTGCCATAAAGGGTCATCCATCCGATGATTAAAAAGAAAATGGCAAGTACAGCGGTCAACAAATACCCGGAGTTAAATTCCTGTAATGCCTCTTTTAAGGAAGGTTTGACCTTATTTAATTTATATTTTTCCAGACTCCAAAGGCTGATCCAACTCGAAGCTTCAACAGCTGTGGGCATCCAACCAATTAACCCAATTAAAAACAAGATACCTACCTCATTAAAAATTGGAGGTCTTACAAAACCCGAAACAGGTTCTACCGGGCCTTTATAAATTACTAAAAATGTAGTAACAAGTAATGCCACAAATAGAATAGAGATGACGAATTTTAAGGAGGTCTCCAGAAAGCGATAGCGGCCTATGATTAACAGGGTACTAATAAATATAAATAAACCAAGGGCAACCATAGCAACGGAAAGCTTCTGAACATTAAACAGGTTAATGAACAAACCGGCAGTTACCACATATAATGCCGCCAGAATTGTAAATGTGGTTACCAGAGTAATAAAAGCATAGAGCCATAAATAGCCTTTACCCCTATTGAGATATCCCTCTATCAGAGTTTTATTGGTTACATTGGTATATCGTATTCCGAATTCGAAAAAAGGGTATTTTAAAATATTGGCCAGGATGATTGGTATAAACATAACCCAGCCGTATTGCGCACCTGCTTTGGTTGATAACACCAAATGTGATGTGCCTATCGCCATACTTGCAAACAACAACCCGGGACCAAGGTTTTTAAGCAGTTTTTTAAACTTTGACATGTGTGGTTGGATTAACTTTCAGTGACTAAAATAGGTTATTTTATACAAAAAAAGACACGACCTATTTTATCTCTATTTTATCACCATAAAACCGGGGTTGTGTATTTAAAAGTAGATCTATAAATACTTTTACCCTTGCGAAATATTCCCGAAACTGCACCTTAGTGCCTTGTTTCCCGGAAATCCCCCTGGCATTAAAACCTATAGCTTTAAGACCTTTTTTTTCGGCGATATAAATGGCTCGCTCATTGTGAAATTGTTGAGAGATTACAGTAACACTATCAAGACCGAAGATAAATTTAGCTCTTACCATAGAATCCAATGTTCGAAAACCTGCATAATCCAGAAATATTTTATCCGTTGGTATCCCGCCTTCTACCAAGTCCTTTTTTATAGTAGTTGGTTCATTATAGTAAATAGTTCCATTATCTCCACTTACTAAAACAAACTCTATTTTTCCCGCTTTATAAAGCGCTATGGTTGCGTCAATACGATGTGCATAATAAGGATTTATACCACCCTCCACAAGCATTCTTGAAGTACCTAGTACTAAACCAACTTTGTTTTTAGGGATACTTCCCAGATCAGAAAAGGTTTTTCCTTTGGCTGAAAATTCAATTGTAAAATTGGAAATCACTACCACGAGTATTGACAAGAGTAGCGCAATGGCCAATAAAAAACGATATTTCTTTTTAATGGATATTTTCATTTCAAATTTAAAGGTAAGGAAACGGCTGCTATCTTTTTGAGCAAATCTCCAAAAACAAAAAAAAGCAACTTCAAGCTAAATAATTGAATTTTTATAATATCGATTAGTTAATTTTAACCCCGGAATTATCATAAATTAGTTAACATTTGAGTAATCAATTCCTGAGGATTAGGATTTTTACGTAATTCGTATAAATTAATTCGATTATGACATTATTTATAGACATGGATGAGGTAATAGCGGATACCTATAGAGCACATATCACACTTTATAATCAAGAATTCGATGAAAACCTGACCGTGGAGGAATGCATTGGAGGCGAAGTATGGCAAAGTGTTCCTGAAAGTCGCAGGAACAGGATTCACAGGCACTGCCATGAAGTAGGGTTTTTCCGGGCTCTGCCTCCTATAGAAGGAAGTAAAGAAGTAATAAAGGAATTGACCAATAAATACGATGTTTTTATTGCATCTGCTGCCATGCAATTTCCAAATTCATTGATTGAGAAACATTATTGGTTAGATGAGCATTTTCCTTTTATAGATTGGAAACGGCGCATCTTATGCGGGGATAAGCATATTCTTAAGGGGGATATACTCATCGATGACCGTAAATATAATCTGGAAAACTTTGAGGGCAGATCTATTATGTTTAGTTCACCACATAATATACATACAAACGGTTTTGAAAGGGTAAATTCCTGGCAGGAAGTACAGCAAAAACTATTGTAATCTTAATGGATTAATTTTTTACAGTTCTTAGAAGAAATATATCCCTTTTGTAGCGCGTTAAATCATTTACCATTCCCAGCCAAACGCCAGTTTCCAGAAATAATCCGAATCGCTGGCATCGGCTACTGGTTGGTTGTCGTAATTTAAGGTAATCCCCGTTTTTACATAGAAATCTAGCGGCAGGTCATATTTCAAATCAAAATTCCAATCTACACGCCAGCGACCACCTTCACTTAAACTGGGATACGCCGTTAATGCGGTAATAATACTCAGATCTTTAGCGTCAAACATATTAAGTTCAGTACCTAATATGCCTTCTATACTTGACCTGCTTTCTGCATCACTTGAAAATTGCTCATTGTTATAGGATAAACCTGTTAACACGCCCCAATACATGTTGTTATTATTTACAATATATTTTCCAACCCCCAGAGAAACTACTGTTCTTAAATCTAAAAGTTGTTCGGTATTTGACAGGATGGATACCCTTGGAGTAAGATACCAGTCTTTAGGAAGAAAATAATTAAAAATAAAAGCGGCGTCTTCCCTTCTGATATCTTCAGCATTGTCTTGCGTAGAACGCAGCATATTCGCATTGATAAGTGCTGACCATTTATCCTCGGTATATTTTAAATTAGTTCCCATGGTGAACTGTTTTAAATTATTTGCTTTGGTAAAACTTATTCCAAAATCAATAGCGGCATCTAATCTGCTCCAAAATCCTTCGTTAAGAGGCTGAAGATAAACGATTTCAGATATCAATACTTCTCTTTCATCTACCCCTTCCCGGTTTGTAATAGTAATGGAGTTATTCTCATTAGATCTTAAAGTTCCCACAATTCTACTTCCGTCTACCAAACTTGCTAAAAATACAGATTGAGTATAGATTTTTTTAGTTTCTAACCACTCAATGTTAAAATCCGAATCGCTATAATTGGTTTCAATAGTTAAAACGCCTCTTTTCATGGATTTTATCTCTCCTACAATTGTGGTGTTCGAATCTAATAAAAGAGAATCTTGTTGAGCAAGGGCTGTTGTACAAGTAATGAGCAATAGCAATAAACTTATTCCTGGTTTTGAAAACGAAAACATATGGCTGTGTAATTTAGACATGTAATATAAAAAAAAATTCATAACCCAATTATTGCTCTTGTTATAAGGTTTTAAAAAAAGCCTGTTTGAGAAAACAAGATTTTAATAACTTACTAATCTACCCTTTTAAAACCTCCTTCTTTAAAGCGAAATCTTGCCATAACCCCCCAATTGCCGGTGTAAAAGTCGAAATCATTTGTAACAGCAAAGCCGGGCCTCCAATCAAATCCGATAGTTAAGGGAAATTTAAAGGAATATTCCACTCCGAAATTACCTGCGATATTAAAATCAAAATCATTTTCGAAGAAAAATTCAGGTCCAACCCCAGGATAAAACTTTAGACCTTCGGGCCCGTCAGTCAAAGCAAACATCCAATCAAAATAGGTGCCCACTCCAAAATTTTCCAAATAAACGGTAGGGTGAAGCCTGGGAGAAATACCCAATGGTATTGTAGCATCTATGCCAATATTGTCACCAAAACGAACACCCGCTTCAATATTAGCCTGACCATATGTACTTGTACTAAATGTTAAGCATAGTACAATCATTGCAATTAAAATATTTAGATCTTTCATTATGATAAAAGTTAAGTTTTTAGTGATTTTAAAACAGGGTTAAAATTAGTTAAAATACGTCTGTATATACAAAAACTTAAGGAAAATTTTTACGTTTTATGAATATCGGTTTAACGGTACATAACAATGTTATATTCCTAACAACCGTTCAATTCTGGAATCTTTCTTTTGAGGGTATTGAGATGTTTAAACTTCCATAAAGAAAAAAGCTATTCTATATGTCTAAATCACGTAAAAAAATGAGTAATTTAATTATAAAAATAAGTTTCTCTTTTTCTAAAGAAGCTTTATGATAAAGCTATTTGTTGAATTTAAAGAAAAAATGACATCAGCGTGTCCCATTGTAGTAAAATCGCCTGGAGCTTATCGTGTGATGTTCTGAAATAAAATAATAAAGTTAAACCCTCTTAGCTTTTTTAAGTCTTTTGGCTTCTTTTTTTTCTTTTGCAGTTAAGAGCGGTTCTTTTTTGACGTTTTTCTTTGCGTCCCTACCTTTTGACATATTGAAAGTTTCTATTATTGATAAAGTTAACGATAATTGTTAAGCGATGTTAAAGTTTCTTTTGAGGGCAACGGAAAGTTCTATTTTCCTCCATACAATTTGTATACTTCTGAACCGGCGCTTAAAAACGCTCCGGTTCCATACACTTCAGACTTATCTGCCCAGGCCTTTCCGGGAGCCGCTCCAATGGGCTGTACATAACCTAACATTCCCTCTTTTGTCACATAGCTAACCATAGCTTTCCATCCCTTTTTTACCGCTGCGCCATAGGTTGCTTTATCCAAAATTCCCCTGTTTATTCCCCAGGCCAAACCATATGTATAAAATGAAGAGCCGCTTGTTTCAGGGGTTGAATAAAAATCCTGCCCCAATAAACTCATTGCCCAATGGCCTGCCGGAGTTTGAATTTCAAGCAGTTTTTTTGCCATTTTTTTATAAAGATCTAAGAAATACTTGTATTCTTTACTCCCCGGATTCAACTCATCCATAATGTTGGTGAGTCCGGCAAATACCCAGCCGTTACCGCGCGACCAAAATATTTTAGTGCCATTGTCCAATTTGCCCATATAGCTTTCGTCCCGGTAATACAAGCTCTCCTTTTTATCGAATAAAAAGTCGGTTGTGGCTTTGTATTCGGCCATCATAAAATCGAGATATTTTTGTTCTCCGGTAATCTTGTAAAGCTTTGCCCATACTGGTGGCGCCATAAACAAAGCATCGCACCAATTCCAACGATCCTGGTGGTATGGAGTCTTCCATTGCAACGACGTTTTTGCAGGATGAAGCATGATAAAGTTAAACTGCTCTTTGGTAGGTTCAATCATTTTTGGGTCCTGATACTTGCGATAAAGTTCAAGATACATCTGACCCACCGTATGGTCATCCGCAAAGTATTTACGAAAGTGTAATTTCCACTCATATTTTTCCCCGATATCAAAAAGCCAATTGTAATATTTATCGTTATCAGCCATTGCGGCCCATTTCACCATGCCAACATATAATGCACCATTTGTCCAATCCAATGGGTGATGGGGTTCTTCATATCCGCTGTATAAATCAGTGAAATGTGCTATTTGCCAATCAGCTACTTGTGCCATGATGTTTTTTACCTCAGCTGGCTTTATTTCCTGGGCATGAGATAAATATGTCATTACAAATACAGTAAGGACAACAATAGTTTTGGCTATTTTCATTTATCGGTAGTTTTTTCTCCTTTAATTCTTTCAACTTCTTTTAGCAATAACGGGAAAGCTGGTTCGGTCATACCATGGCCATAACCATCTAACTCATAGAGTGTGGTCTCTTTATGACCTGCAATTTTCATCATTCGCATTAAGTAGGCATTTTCCTCATATCTCCCTAAAAGTTCCAGTTCCCGGTCACCGGTAATTAGCAATAATGGTGGCGCATCAGGGCGAACGTGATAAAGCGGCGCTAAACTGTCAACTATAGGTTGAGTTCCGGGAATACCTCTTTCTACCCTGACGGTAAAATGCGTAATGGTGTGGCCACTAAACGGGATCAGGCCGGCAATGCTATCTGCATCAATATGGTATTTATCTAACCAGGACTTATCTAACCCAATCATGCTGGCCAAATATCCTCCAGCGGAGTGACCAGATACAAAAATCAATGAAGGGTCGCCACCCAAATCAGCCACATTCTTAAAGACCCAACTAACTGCAGCAGCGGCATCATCAATATACAAAGGGGCCTTTACTTTTGGATATAATCGATAATTGACAGCAACTATACAAACTCCTTTTTCCATAAGCTGCTCTGGAATTTCTTTATTGCCACCTGTTAATCCACCTCCGTGGAACCATACAATTGTGGGAAAAGCTTTTGCATTTTTCGGGTAATAAATGTCTAAAACACAACGCTCATTTATGTATTCATCAGCCTGGTTAATAGGTTCGTTGTAGTAATGGATGTTCTGCCTGGTTTCATATTGAGTAACCTGCGAATAAGTAGTAAGACCAAATCCAAAGGCTAAAATTGATAATATCATTATCCTGATATTAGAGGAAATATTTACAAAATGAAACATATTAAACTTTTAAAATAATGATCCTCCTAAGATAGAAAATCTTAGGTTTCTTCAGGATTATTAATAATTGCAAGATTCCGTCACTACTTTATCTAAAGTAAATATGAAAATCGACCTGACGCTTAATTTCACGAATTTCGACTAATTGAAACTTTAGATAAATAATTGTTACCATTGGGATGTGGAATATAGGGTTCCGTCACTTTTCGTTTGGCTAAGAAACAAATTACAACTAGTATATCATTAAAAGAATTTTTCTGATTTGAACAAATTCGCTATATTCATAAAGCGTTTGAGTATTTATTATGAATGCGGTTTCAATTTAAAATTTACTTTAATTCTAAATTATTTTTGAATGGACTACTTAGTTCTGGAATTTGTAAACGTTTTAGTAAAAATATTTTATGGTTTGCAAAGTAACCAAGCTCCTGTTGAACGTTATTTTACACTGGAAGGACTTAGTGAATTGGTAACTTTGCTTCTGCTTTTATGTATTACATTGATTGTTGTAGTTACGCCGTTGCTGTTAATATTTTGCTGGATTCACTATTCAAGGGAATATGTGAATAAATACAGGAACAATAGTGATTTAGCACATTCATTAACGGAAAATGGGCTTTCTTATAGTGATGTTTTAGCAAAATCAATAAAAATTGAATACAGCAAAACATACAGTAAAATGTTTGGGTTTGGTTTGAGTATTATAGCCTATGGAATTTCCAGTAATGTATACATGTTTCTTACTTTTAGTGAATTCAAAGAGGCTTTAATTAATTATTTTAGTTTTCCATTTAGAGTTTTCAGCAGCTTAAAGATCCTCGAAAAAATTCCTACAGACAGTATACCACTTACGGAAGTTTGGAAAGGAATGCTACTAATTGTAGCCATATCGGCGGCCGTATTTATAATTGGGTATTTTATTGGTAAATTAATTGTAGCCATCCGATTGGGTGAGGAACCACAGCTAATTTAATCTTTTCCCTTTCAATTAAGGGCTTCCTTGCCACCATTTATTTTTTACCATTCTTCACTTTAATTACTACTTGCGCTTATGAAAGTAGTGATTCGATTTGTATTGAAACCCTGGATTTATTTACAAGGTTTTTAGCCATAGAATCAGCTCAATTTGCCCTAAAGACCAAGGCTACAGGAGGGGTTTATATTGGGGGTGGCATTGTGCCAAAGATACTCTGGATGATTAACAGGGAAGTATTTACTGAAAACTTTGTTTCGGTAGGCCGTATGAATCCCCTGCTTCAACAAATGCCGGTAAAAGTAATTTTAAATGCTAAAACACCACTCCTGGGAGCGGCTTATTATGGGGCTATGATACACATGCATTAGTTGTATCGCGTTTTATGGAGACCCTTTGGGCGAGCTCCGTTTCGAACATCTGGTAACAGAAAAAAACCCATAAAACTATTCCAGAGTTTTTAACTCTGGAATAGTATTCTTTACTGAAAGAAAACACATAAGCCTCCTGGATTGGTAACTTCTCCTTACTTAGCCTTATTTTGTGGTATTTTATAAATGACATTTGCTCCGGCACCTGAAACATAGATGTCGCCGGAAGATCCAACCGCTACCCCGTCAAATCCCCATGTAGGAGGAACGCCAAGACCCGGGCCAAATAAATCAAGACCCTCAACAAGGACGGTTTTGCCGTTTTCGAAGTCGATACGGGAGAGAATGGAAGCAGTTGCTTCAACAACCAGCAATCTGCCCTCCATATCCAGGGCAAGGCCCTCAGGTCCTTGCAGTCCGCTGGCAACGACACTAGCATTTGATGGGTCGCTTAAATCAATTTGCCAGATTTCCCCTGAATCCTGGTCTGCCGCCCAGAGGGTTTCCCCATCTGTTGCCAGACCACTCGCGGTAGTTAAACTCTTTATCATCGCATTTCCATTACTGGCATTGACCACGCCACCCAGTCCATAATCGGAGACTATGATTTCGCCATTGATTTGGACGGCATCAATAGGAACTGGCATGGGATAGGAATCCAATACGGTTGCCGGCTTCGTAGAAAGATCCCAAAGCTGAACCGCTGCACTAAACCAGGATGAAACTACCAGCTTATCACCGGCTGTTGAAAGATTCATAGGAAGTATAGGCAAATCCAAATCCGCGTTGACAAGGAAGCCTTTATAATTGTCTTCTTGTCGGCCGCTGGATCCATTGTACAGCCGCAACCTGAACACGTCGGCTACAAAAAGGATGTCCTGGTTATTCGATCCCGGCATGATGGCCAGGCCTTGCGGTCCAGTCACACCCCCCGGGCTTATGTACCTGGCTTGTCCGTTCTTGAGAATCTCGGCTACCCAGCCATCATCATTGTTGGTCATATACAGGGTTCCGTCATCATCGAAGGTCATATTATCCAGTCCGGGTGGAAGGGTGGTAAACAGGGTTTTATCATCGTTCCCGTTCGGGTTTACCTTGAAGACCTTTCCAGCCTGGTCCAAGACGTACAACAGGCCTTCCGGACCGAATTTGGCGGCGGCAGGGTTGAACAGGTCGGAAGGGCCAAACGGGTTGCCGGCCACAATACGAATCTGACCTGAAATTACCGCTCCAAACAACCCGGATAAATCTGCTGGGAACACAGTTCCATCGCTGAAAGAATCAACATCGATAGCGATAACAGCGTTCAAAGCAAACAAGGGCCCGTATAACCAAAGGCGCCCGTTTTCCCAGCGGGTATCAAAGGAATTAAAGAAGCCAAGGCCAAAACCGTCAGGACACGAGATGATAAGTCTCGGAGACGCTATCAGATTGGGGTCCAATTCATATAAGCCGTCTCCCAGGAAGTCCAGGGCCACAAAAAGACGGGGCTCGCTCCCGAGAACGGCCGGGTTGGGCTCTGAAAACCGAATCGGGTTTACCCCCGGTGCAACTTCCTGATACCCCAATGTGTTACCATCTATATCCTTCCTTCCTACAAATCCAGTCAGGAGATCCGTCCAGTAAAAAGTCCCATCCGGCCCAAATACCAGGTCATCGGGTCCGTATACGTCATTTTCTGGCCCCTTGAAGCGTTTAAGGATCTTTCCGTTATTCTTGTTCATCACAACAACTTCCTGCCCATTAACACTGGCAACGTACAAATTCCCGTCTGGTCCTACATCCAGACCATTGGCGCCGTTAAGGGCAGCACCCTTGACTAAGGTTTTCAAAATGGAATTATTAGATTTGGCATTGGTAGCCCCAAGGTTTTCTTCAAGGTTCAGAGCCGGATCCGGACTGCAGGAAAAGGCTAGAAAAAGCATGGCCAAAAAGCCGTGCTTAAGGATTAACAAAAGGTGAGGTTTTTCATTTGTTTTCATAATACTTGTTTTGGTTTTAGATTAATAATAGGATGGTTAGGCAATAAGGGGGGATAATAAAATCCGTTTTCTTTTAAAAATGGATTGGGAAAGAAATTTTACCGGCACCAGATAACTGAAGGGAACGTTGGTGCTTTTATAAAACCCCTTTGTATTATATAGAAGATACAGAAAAACTGTAGAAAAAATAGTTATAAAGGACCAATGACTGCTTTAAGTTTCCCAATGCCATATATTCCGGGACGGAGGAAGCAGAAAAGTTCTTAATTCAATAAGAATAAGAGGTGGCATCGCTAATAATATGAATTAAAGATGCATAATCTCCTACTTCCAAAGATGTATTGGAATTAATCAATTTGTTTTGAAAACTAAGATGATCCAAGCTTATTCAGTAGGCACCAAACTTATTGCCGCTCCACCACCGGCTGCCAGTTGGAGTGTTAGTGTAGTTGTTGCTTTCTGGCACCCATAAGGGACAACGATTACCAACAGTAAGTATAGGAAGTAAATTTTTCTGGTCATATTCTAAGATAAAGGATAATTGAGTCCATACAAAAAGGGTTATTCCTCATTATTTTATTCTGAAATATGCGGTCCGTTATAAATCATGTAGTCATTATTTATTGAATTTTGATTTCCCGGGTTTTAATAAGATCGTTTTGGGTTGAGCATTAGAATTATTAGCTTAGAGCTTTTGTAATAACGTCAATTAGTAGCAACTACAGAAACCTATTTTTAACCTGGTATAACTTAAATGAAGTCCATTTTACGTGAACAATTTGGAATAAACGCAATTAAAGTAGAAAGACTAAGCGGATTAGACAATGCCAACTACTTTGTTGAAACCCAATCAGAAAAATATATTTTCAAAACATACCCCGCTACTCGGGATACGCTGTCATTGGTAGAAGCCGAAAACAACGCACTTCTGTTTTTACAAAACGAAGGTCAAAGAAATATACAAACCCCCATTCCATCAAAGAACCAAAGTTACACGGCTATAGTTACGATCAATGGGCAGGAATATATTTGCAGAATGCTGTCTTACCTTGAGGGCAAGTTTCTGGTGGACGTACCACATTCAAAAAAATTATTTCAAAGTTTTGGCAAATTTCTTGCCCAATTAGATTTAAAATTTCAACAGTTTACTGATTACAGAGTCGCAGCGAGGAAATTAAAATGGGACATTCAGTACCTGAATCTTAGTAAAAAATACCTGGACAGTATTCCTGATAGAAAAGACAGGAGCGTTGTACATTATTATTATCAACAATATGAGGAAAATGTAGTGCCGTGGCTCCATGAATTAAGAACGTCTGTAATCCACAATGATGCCAATGAATTGAATGTCCTGGTTGCTCATGAAGAGGTTTCCGGAATTATAGATTTTGGTGATATGTCAGATACCTTTCTTATTAATGAACTGGCTATTGCAATTACCTATGCCTGCTACGATAAAGAGAACCCATTGGAATGGGCGAACATACTTATAGAATCCTATCATGAAATACTGCCTCTTCAGGAGAAAGAATTAGAAGTCCTTTATTACCTGATTGCTGCAAGACTCTGCATAAGTATCTGTAATTCTGCTTGTGCCAGAGAAGAAAACCATAACAATGAATATGCCTTTGTAAGTGAAAAATACGCATGGCAAATGTTATATCGTTGGCTGGCTATAAATCCTATTGCGGCAGAAACAAGTTTTCGTCGAGCAGCTGGATTTCCAGTTAAAAATCCACTACCCATTGAAAAGCTTTTGGAGAAAAGACATGAACATTTAAGTTCAATACTTTCGGTAAGTTATGACACTCCTATTCATATGATAGGCGCTGCATTTCAATATATGTACGACGCTTATGGGAACAGCTATTTGGATGCGTACAACAACATTCCGCATGTAGGGCATTCTCACCCAAAGGTGGTGGAAGCCGGGCAGCGCCAAATGGCTAAACTAAACACAAACACAAGGTATCTTTATGATTCTCTAAATGAATATGCTGAAAAGCTTTTGTCCAAATTTCCCGACTCCTTAAACAAAGTTTATTTCGTGAACTCCGGAAGTGCGGCTACTGATTTGGCACTCCGTATGGCTAATATCCATAGCGGTAATGAAAAAATAATGGTCATGGAGCATGGTTATCACGGCAACACCCGGGCAGCTATTGACGTAAGTTACTATAAGTTTAATAATCCGAAAGGGATAGGAAAAAAAGAACACATTTTAGTGGCACCTATTCCCGATACTTATAGGGGCAAGTATACGAATGATAATGGCAGTGCGGGAAAAAGTTATGCGGAAGAAGCCATTAAACAAATAGAAGATTCAAAGACACCAATTGGGGCATTCATAAGTGAGCCTATTATAGGTTGTGGAGGGCAGGTTCCTTTGGCAAAAGGGTATTTAAAACAGCTGTATCCTGCAATAAGAAAGCAGGGAGGTATTTGTATAGATGATGAGGTACAAACAGGATTTGGTAGAATTGGGGATCATTATTGGGGGTATGAAGCACAGGAAGTTGTTCCCGACATGGTAATTCTTGGAAAACCCATGGCAAACGGACATCCAATGGGAGCTCTAGTTTGTACTTCGGATATTGCTGCATCTTTTGAAAAAGGAGTGGAGTTCTTCAGTTCATTTGGCGGTAATCCTGTGTCGTGCGCAATTGCTTTGTCGGTTCTTGAAATTATTGAAGAAGAAAATTTACAGGTGAATGCTAAAATTGTTGGGGAATATTACAAATCATTATTATGGGGGCTTCAAGAACGGTATCCTTGTATTGGGGATGTGAGAGGTTCCGGCTTATATCTTGGGGTTGAAATTGTGAAGGATAATAGTATGGAGCCCGATACCGGGTTGGCACATCATATTAAGAACGAACTGAGAAATAGATATATCCTTATTAGTACTGATGGTCCCTATGATAGTGTTTTGAAAACAAAACCCCCTTTATGTTTTTCTAAAGAAGATGCCTTTAAAACTGTAGAACAAGTAGATAACATATTGAAAACCCATTATAAAATTAAAAAGGTATGAGAGTAGCAGTTTCAGGAGCTATGGGCCGATTGGGAAGTGCAATTGCAGAAGGTATTTCAAACGCAAGGGAACTGCAACTTACAGGAGCTTATGCGCCCGGACATGCCGGTAAAACTGTGGGAGGTATTGAGGTCGTTGATTCGCTAAAAAAAATGAATGCTCAAATCATGGTTGAATGTGCCCATCCCAAGGTAGTGATGGAAAATCTTAGAAAATGGCACGCCAGGGAGATGCATGTTGTTGTGGGTACCTCTGGGTTTACCGCAGATCGAATAAATGAATTAAAATCTTTTTGGGGTGAAGATGACCCCGGGTGTCTTATCGTACCTAACTTTTCAATAGGAGCAGTTCTGATGATGCGTTTTGCAGAAATGGCTTCAATTCATTTTGATTCAGCCGAGATAATTGAACGGCATGAAGATACGAAACCAGATGCTCCTTCAGGCACGGCACTGGCTACGGCAATGCGAATGGGAGAGCACAGAAGCCCATCAGAACAGAAAGACAACACAGAGGTAGTTAAAGGGGCCCGGGGAGGATTGGTCTCAGGCGTGCGTGTTCATTCTTTGAGAATGAAAGGCATGTTATCTGATCAGGAAGTTGCATTTAGTAATAAGGGCGAAATTTTCTCAATACATCATAGCAGCACTTCATATGAATCCTTTGTTAATGGAGCTTTACAAGCAATTCGTTATGTAAAAACAATTAAAGGGGTGGAAATAGGATTGGATGCTGCTCTGGATTTTGACACAAAAAACATTTAAGGCACTTTGATTGGAATTGGAAAAACACAGGTGGATACTCCACCATTCCTTAAATTTCCTTCATACTTCCCGGATTAACTTCAATGCCAAACAGTTTTCTGACTAAACAGCGCGAGAATCTGCATCATTCCTAATCTCAAAGGGAAATACCTATTCTAAAATCAAGGAAGTTAGCTACATGACCGTGTGCTTTCAGATTGATACCTGCGTTTAGGGTTTTGTTGATTCTGAAAACCAGCCCGTATCTTTGATACACATCTGAGTGCATGGGATTAGGATTATTGAAATAGACTCCAAATTGCTGGCTGAAAAGAAACTTCCCTAATAAGAATTCATGACCAATAGCCATTCCGGCTTTCACTGGACTACCTTCTTCTCCGTTCTGTTCAAGTACGTACCCGGTACCCTTATCATACATGATCTCCCCTCCGAGGGTGTAGGCATTTACCCTGGCAAACTGCCTGCTCCATTTGATTTCTAGTCCGGGGGAAATCAGGAATAGATTATCTCTAGGTTCTTCATAGGCAATAAAAAAAGTAAAATCTAACCTTTTTTGGGGTGGGGCAATATCTCTCCAGTTGTTGACCGCTCTTTTTTTAAATTCGAACTCTTTTAGATAATAGGCCATACCAATACTTAGAGATGGCCAGTTAATACCCTTATTTGGTTGCCTGATACCTCCATTTGAAAAGTGGTTATACATCAGACTTCCATTCAATAACCACCGGGATTTTATTCTGAAATGTACTGTTCCTCCCAGTTGCAAGGGAAACGCCAGAGAGGTACTGTAACTTAAGTTGTCGGGATTTAATAGGGAATCATACGGGGTGTTCTGATAAGATAAACCCAAACCCGCCCGAATGGAATAATTCACTCTTCCCTTGGTGTTAAAAACGGGTTCGATGTAAAAGAGTCCTGTTATCCCCTGGCCGAGCACTTCCTTATTATCGTAGTCCCAGTAGGTGAGTGCAATACCGAGTTTCGGATAACACATGCATGACTCCCAGGCTTTTTGGGATATTTTGTGCCAGGCCAAATCCAATTCAATCCCGGTAGGGTAGGAATCTTTAATAGGTCTGAGCTCACGGCTATGAATAAGTACAGATCCTTTGTGAACTTTGAGCCCAACCAGCTTCACTGAATTAAGTGAGTCACTTGTATTCTGAGAGAAAGAAAATTCTGTTGAGGAAAGGAAAACTCCAATAAGTAAACAATAAATTCTCAAACTTAACCTCATCCGAAATTAATAATTGGTGTCTGAATGTATCTTCAGCTAATTTACGATCCAATTACCTTTTTTTGGATAATAATCCTATGAATATGTAACTATTCTTTGCAGCTTCCTTAGTTAGTAGTTAATCCTGAAGGCGCATTTTTAGTGCCGTCAACAATTAATCAAAGCTATTGTTTAATGATTTCCTGCAGGTTTTCCGGAAATAACAATGCCTCCAGCGGAAGTGCGTTTCGCCAGGCGAAAAAGAGCCTGTAACGATAAGTTGTAACTGCGTTTTTGGTCAGAGCAAAAAAAATTCCTTAAATCCTTCCTGATTTTTTGCTTTGTTTGGATCTGGGCAAAAAGAAGAGAATTAATGGTCGAAATTGCTCGGCAGAGGGGCTCGCGAGTCTCGCCCAATATTTTGAAAATAGAAAAGTAGATTAAGAAATTATGCTTGAAGGATTTCCAGAAATAGTGGAGGAGCTAGCGGAAGTGTATCCCGTCAGTATGTCTTTATCAGCAGCAAAGGAGAAAGCCTCCGTTGGGAATTGTTGAAGCCCTGGAGACAATTTAGGAGGGTTGATCTGGTATTAATGCAACACATTAAAATTGCCTCTCGATAAAGTGTCTTTTTCTTTGCTTCGTTTCTTTTGGACAAGCTAAAGAAATGAATAAGTATGAAATGCGGGAATTGCCCGTCACAGGGCCTCGCGAATCCTGCTCAAACATGTTGAGATTAAAAAAGCCCTCATTTCGCGAGGCTTTTTAGTACTAATGTAGTTTCTTTAGCCTTTTTTTTTTGTAATGTAGGTTATTTAATGTTTCTTCGTAACCAAGTAGCCGAAATAAACTAATAAAAACAAAACCAAATGTGGGCACCAAAAGCCTTACTTAAAGCCTTACAAAATGAGTGATCAACACCAGGAATCCACACACATTGAAAGTTATAATTTACCTCGGGTCATCTTTTTGGCTTTCGTTGCCGCGATAGGCGGATTTTTGTTTGGGTTTGACAGCGGAGTGATAAATGGCACTGTCGATGCCTTACAGGTGGCTTTTAACTCCGATGCCGCGGGCACAGGATTTAATGTTGCCTCGGTACTCCTGGGTTGCGTTGCGGGTGCCTTTTTCGCCGGTACGTTGGCGGACAGGTTCGGAAGAAAACCAATGATGTTGACCGCAGCCATGGTTTTTATCATCAGTGCGTGGGGTTCCGGCATCTCAGAAGGTTCATTAGAGTTTGTTATTTATCGATTAATTGGTGGGCTGGCTGTAGGTGCAGCCAGTATATTGGCACCACTTTATATCAGTGAAATTGCCCCTTCGAGAATCAGAGGCCGCCTGGCAACATTACAACAACTCATGATTGTAATTGGCCTGTTTGTGGCATTTATGAGTAATTATTCACTTGTGGGACTTTCCGGTGGTGCTGAAGAGGTGCTTTGGTTGGGATATCAAACCTGGTCATGGATGTTCTGGGCGGAAATACTGCCGGCAGCTGTATTCGTAATTGTATTGGTTTTCATCCCTGAATCACCAAGGTATTTAGTGGCATCAAACCGATCCGAAAAAGCGATCAAAGTACTTTCTACAATTAGCAATGTCACAGAAGCCACTGCCAAGGTCGCAGATATAAAATCAACGGTAAGAGAGGATAGCCGTCCCAAACTCGGTGACATCATCAGTAAATATACCGGCAAAATTCATCCACTGGTCTGGGTTGGTATCGGAATTGCCGTGCTTCAACAGTTTACGGGTATTAATGTGATTTTCTATTATGGAGCTACACTCTGGCAAGCCGCAGGATTTGCAGAGGCCGACGCGTTACTTACCAATGTTATTAGCGGAAGTGTTAATATATTTTTCACTATTGTGGCTATTATTCTGATAGATAAAGTAGGCAGAAAACCTTTGTTGTTAGTGGGTTCGATCGGGCAGGCGGTAATGCTGGGAGTGCTTGCGTATCTTTTCGGAACGGCAACTATGGATAGTGCAAATAATCTTATTTTGGAAGGAAATAATGGCACCTATGCATTATTAGCGGCTAATGCTTACATTGCCTTTTTTGCAGCCTCATGGGGGCCGGTAATGTGGGTTATGCTAGGCGAAATGTTTCCAAATCAATATAGAGGAGCTGCGCTGGCAGTTTGCGGAATAGCCCAGTGGGGATCCAACTTTACTATAACCATGACTTTCCCCATCATGCTGAGATATTTAGGACTCGGTGTTTCCTATGGAGTTTATGCAATCTTTGGCGTAGTGGCATATTTCTTTGTCAAGTCGTATGTTAAAGAAACCAAAGGCCGAAGTTTGGAAGATATGTCTCGTGAGCAGGAAGAGGAAGAAAGAAAGCACGCTGAACTGGCTGATCAATGAAAGAACAATTCCTACTAAATACCCTTTTATTTACTGAAGGATGTCTGGAAAGATTTGATTGAGAAGATATCCAGGTGAGTCCCAACTCAAACGTGTTGAAGATAAAATCCAAAGCCGAGGTCTTTGATTAATATTTGCTCGTTTCTTTACTCCAAAAAGTTTTTCATATCGTTCGCATTGCGATGGCAATGCTATAAGATAAGAAGAGATAAGATAAAACAAGATAAGAGTAAATAAGAAAGATAAGAGTAGAATAGATAATAATAGATGATATGAGAAAAGATAGATTAAATAAGAGAATATAAGACTAAATAGATAAGAAGTTTAGTTGTTTAAGGTTTAAACTTATTTTATAAGTTATTGAACGTGATTTGAATGTTTATTGATTTAGGAAACCGTTCTTATAAATTCTAGGAATTTGACTTTTAGTCAAATCTTACACTCTTGATGCTTTGTATCTGCGCAAGTAATAATGTAATTATTACTAGGATGATTATTTAATCATAAGTTAGGAAAAGTTAGGGCTAATTTTTAAACAAAAATAACTGTGGAGTTTTCTGCACAGGTTAAACCTAATTCTAATTATTGCAGCCCTGTCTTGGGTCAATAATCAATTAATCAACTTGATTAATTTCACAAACCACTCCGTGAGCGATAATATAAATATGTCCTGATAAACTATCAACTGTATAACTGTCGGTCAAAACCTTATCCAGATTTCCATTTTGAAATGGATATTGTCCTGGTGCAACAGTTGGCACGGTATTCTGGCCTCTCTGTTGTAATGGGTACATGTCATTTCCTATATAGAGATGTGTCTCTGTTAGAGCATAATCCCCATTTGTGATTTGATAGGTAACAGTAGCCACACCTGCAGAGTAAAATAGGGTAACCCTACCTACTTCAACACCTTTAGTTATGTCACATTGTCCCGCTCCCGCCCATGTTTTCTTCGTCTGTAGTGGATTTAAGTTTATTTGTGCTATGTTTATCGACATCGTCAAGAGAATCTGTGTCACAAGCTACAAGGCAGATCGCCAATCCTGCCACAAGAATTCCAATATTTATCATAATATCGTTGTTTTTGAATAAATATAGCCTCAAAGTAGTTATTTTCATTAGCACCTCCGAAAATATTCGATAAGCAGACCTTTGCTCTCCTTACATGACACTCTACGAATACAAAATGCTTTCAGAAGATAAGCAGTACGATACCGTATTTGCCAAAGGAAAGTTCCTGGATATTGTTATAGAAGGTAGTTCTAAGTATGTTCTGTATGCAATAGACAAGTTCTTTGTTGAAGTGGAATGGAATAACAAAACGGATGAGATAGTAGGAAAAGGAGAGTTTAAATGTGGTGATAATTTAGATAGATATAGTAATGTTCCGAAGGAGATTTAGTTTGTCGTAAAATGAATCTAGGTTAGCTGAGGTGTTCGGTGTTATAAATTCAAAGAAATACAAGTAAAAAACATGCTATTTTCATGTTTGTGTGGAAAATATGTGGAAAATTTAAGCATATAAAACAAAAAACCCTTGAAAATCAAATGATTAACAAGGGTTTAAGTACTCGAGGCGGAGAATTACCTCTCCCGATAGCTATCGGGATCGGTTTGTCCCGGCCCGAACGTGTTGAAAATAAAAACCAAGCCTAAAGGCTTTGTTATTTAGTTGCTCACTTCTTTGTCAAAACAAGTTTTGCAAATCGTTCACAACCAAAAAACCAGTGCAATTGCACTGGTTTTTATCTATTGGTACTCGAGGCGGGACTTGAACCCGCACGGCCATAATGGCCATTGGATTTTAAGTCCAACGTGTCTACCAATTCCACCACTCGAGCAAACTATTAATCTCGATGATTAATAAACATTTTACAAAGTAACGTGTTTACCTCCCGATAGCTATCGGGACCACCACTCGAGCAAACTATTAATCTCGATGATTAATAAACATTTTACAAAGTAACGTGTTTACCTCCCGATAACTATCAGGAGAACCCGCCACCAAAATCGCGTCAGTTTATAGAATTAAGAATCAACTCTAATTTTTCGGTCAAATCATCGAGCGAAAAACGGGATTCGAACCCGCGACCTCCACCTTGGCAAGGTGGCGCTCTACCAACTGAGCTATTTTCGCGTTTACGGAAAATAGCCAATAACAGGTCGAGTGCTAATTACCAGGGCAATGTGGCGCTCAACTCCCGATAACTATCGGGAAGCTATTTTCGCATGTTTTAAAAGAACGTCGCATCCCAAAAATGGATGCGGACGCAAATTTAATACAATTCTATAAAAAGCAAAGAACTTTTATTCAAAAAGAATGTGTAGTTCATCAATAAGGATAAAATAATTTTAAACCGGAATTCCGTAAGGCAGATTATGGTCCAATAGCAGGAATGAATCAGGAAGTGGCTTTTTTATTTTTGCTGAGCATTCGTTTAATTTCATTTAGCTTCATCAAAGCTTCTACGGGGGTTAAGGTATTTATATCTAAATGCAATAATTCTTCCTTAATACGTTCCAGTAAAGGATCATCCAGGTTAAAAAAACTGAGTTGCATTTCATTCTGTACCGCCTGTAAATTATCCGTGAGCTCCTCGCTGGAATGTGATTTTTCCAATTTTTTTAAGATCTTCTCAGCCTTGTAGATCACCTGTTGAGGCATCCCCGCCATTTTGGCTACATAAATCCCAAAACTGTGTTCACTCCCCCCGGGAACTAGTTTTCTTAAAAACAATACTGTATCCTTTAGCTCTTTTACAGCTACATTGAAATTCTTAATCCGCTCAAAGGTTGCAGCCATTTCATTGAGTTCATGATAGTGGGTAGCAAATAGTGTTTTGGCTCTGGCCGGATGTTCATGCAGGTATTCAGAAATTGCCCAGGCAATGGAAATACCGTCATAGGTGCTGGTACCTCTTCCAATTTCATCGAGAAGTATCAAACTCCTTTCAGAAAGGTTGTTGAGGATGGAAGCCGTTTCATTCATTTCAACCATAAAGGTTGATTCACCCAATGAAATATTATCGCTGGCACCAACCCGTGTAAAAATCTTGTCTACATAGCCTATCTGGGCTGCTTCAGCAGGAACAAAACTTCCCATCTGTGCCAGCAAGACGATAAGTGCGGTTTGCCTTAATATAGCCGATTTACCACTCATATTTGGCCCGGTAATCATAATAATTTGCTGTGATTCCCTGTTTAAAACCAAATCGTTGGGAATATAGGATTCGCCTAAAGGGAGTTGCTTTTCTATTACAGGATGCCGGCCATTTTTAATAGCTATTTCAGTACTGTCGTTTAATGATGGGGCCACATAGTTATTTTCCATCGCTAATTGCGTAAAACCACAAAGGCAATCAAGTTTAGCAATCTGACGGGCATTGTTTTGAACAGGAGAAATATATTCCTGTAGCCATACAATCAATTGGGAGAACAATTGTTGTTCAAGACTTAAAATACGCTCCTCGGCTCCCAATATCTTAGCTTCATATTCCTTTAGTTCTTCTGTAATGTAGCGTTCAGCGCTCACAAGTGTTTGCTTGCGTATCCAATCTTCAGGCACCTTATCCTTATGGGTATTGCGCACTTCAATATAATATCCAAAAACATTATTGGAAGCAATTTTAAGAGATGTAATTCCCGTTCGTTCTGTTTCCCTTTTCAACATCTGGTCCAGATGATCCTTTCCGGTAAAAGCTAAAGCCTTTAGTTCATCCAGCTCCGTAGAATATCCTTTAGCAATAACATTGCCTTTGAGAACATTAACAGGGGCATCTTCCTGCAATAACTTTTTTATTTTTTCACGTACGGTACCGCAAGTATCTAAATGATCTCCTATTAACCTTAAGGATTCGTTTTCACTTTGAGAAATTAATTGTTTGATCGGTACAATGGCATCCAAAGAATTTTTTAATTGAACCGTTTCCCTCGGATTCACTTTGCCGGTAGCAACTTTGGAAATCAGACGTTCCAGATCTGCAATATGTTTAATTCCAGTTTGCAGTTTTTGAAGGGACCCTTCATTTTCCTTCAGATAGGAAATTACTTCATGCCTGCGCCTTATTCTTTCTATATTCTTTAGGGGAAGCGCCAACCAGCGTTTTAGCATTCTCCCGCCCATAGGAGAAATAGTCTTGTCGATAACGTCTATAAGAGTGACCGCATTTTCATTCTGTGAATTGTACAATTCCAGGTTTTTTATGGTAAACCTGTCCATCCAGATATATTCTTCTTCAGCTACTCTTTGTATCTTACTGATATGCTGCAATTGATTGTGCCGTGTATCAGATAGATAATGCATAACTACTCCTGAGGCAATTATCCCATACGTTAGCTGAGCCACACCAAAACCTTTTAAAGTAGTGGTTTTAAAATGGTTGGTAAGAGTTTCAAGAGCATAATCTTCCTGAAATATCCAGTCTTCCATAAAGAAGGTATGGAAACGGGTTCCAAAAGCTTCTGTAAAATCTGTCTTGTGCACTTTGGAAACCAATACCTCATTTGGGGCAAAATTCTGTAATAGTTTATCGATTTGTTCCAAGCTTCCTTCTGCAATAAGGAATTCACCCGTAGAGATGTCCAAAAAGGAAACACCATGTATATTTTTTCCAAAATGGACCGCACAGAGAAAATTATTGGATTTAGCACTTAGGATATCATCATTTAATGCCACTCCGGGGGTAACCAATTCAGTAACTCCACGTTTAACAATGGTCTTGGTTAATTTAGGATCTTCCAATTGATCACATATAGCAACGCGTTGGCCTGCCTTAACCAGTTTAGGGAGATAGGTGTTAAGGGAATGGTGCGGAAAACCAGCCAGTTCTGTCTTTTCACCCCCATTATTTCTATGTGTGAGCACAATCCCTAAAATTCCTGCTGCTTTTACTGCATCTTCCCCAAAAGTTTCATAAAAATCACCAACCCTGAACAGCAGAAGTGCATCAGGATATTTTGTCTTGATGGTGTTATACTGCCTCATCAGAGGCGTTTCTTTCTTTATTTTACCGGAATTGGCCAAAGTTGTTTATTCTCCTATTTTTGTCAACCAGAGAGTAAACGAAAATACTATTTTTACCAGGGATTGTCACCCCTTGTTGATATTTTCGGATAACTTAGTATAGCTTAGTTTAAATAAAGGCCTAATCATCATTAGCAAAACTTCATCGGTTTATGCGGAAACTTAAAAACAGTGAGTTAGATAGATTGGATATTGATCAGTTCAAGAGTGTTTCAAAAACACCTCTGGTTCTTGTTTTGGACAATATTAGGAGTTTAAACAATATTGGTTCAGTCTTTAGAACTGCAGATGCTTTCCTGATTGAAAAGATTTATTTATGTGGAATAACTGCTACTCCGCCCCACAAGGATATTCACAAAACGGCATTGGGAGCTACAGAGAGTGTGGCCTGGGAGTATAGAAAGAACACCGTAGCTTTAATTGCGGAACTTCAGAAGGACTATTTGTGCCTGGCGGTGGAACAAACAGAAAATGCTACTCCTCTTAATCACTTTATTCCTGAAACGTCAAATAAATACGCTCTGGTTTTTGGTAATGAAGTAAAAGGGGTTTCGCAGGAAGTAGTGGATAGCTGTCAGGGTGTTTTAGAAATACCTCAGTACGGAACTAAACATTCTTTAAATATATCTGTGAGTGCCGGAGTAGTTATTTGGGATCTTTGGTCCAAACTTCAACTTGCTTCGAAAAAGAATTAAATTTAATCAGGCATTCGGACTTGTAACCGTCTGAAAATAAAAACCCTGACAAAATAGTCAGGGTTTTGGATATATAGTTTGAGTTAGTTAGTTTCTCAAAAATGAAGGTGCAATAAAGTAATTCCTTTTTAACTATGCAAGAAAATAGCCAAATTTGTGTTAAAAAATTTGTGTCCTATACCGGAAAACCTTTGTAAACAAAGGCCTTAGTACGCAAGAGCCTGTTCCAGAATTTTATCTATTATTAATTCATAATCTGCCTTATTTTCAACAAAATCAAGATCACCGATATCTATTATTAGACTTTTACGATGAGGAAAACCCTTTAAAAAATCAAAATAGCCTCGATTAATTTTCTCCAGGTATTCCTTATTAATTCCTTGTTCATAGCCTCGTCCCCTTCGCTTAATATTCTCTAACAAACGTTCAGTTTTCTGATAAAGGAAGATATAGATATCCGGTTTTTTTACTTCGTTATACATAAAATTGAACATTTTACGATATAACTTAAATTCTTCTTTTTGAAGGGTGACCTGGGCAAAAATCAGCGATTTGTAGATATCATAATCACTTACCATAAAATTCTTAAAAAGATCAAATTGGGTGGTATCATCTGTAAACTGCTGGTATCTGTCTGCCAAAAAAGACATTTCCAATGGAAAGGCATATCTGCTTTGATCTTTGTAGAATTTGGGTAAGAACGGATTATCCGCAAAACGTTCTAATACCAGCTTTGCATTATGATCGCTGGCTATTTTCCTGGCAAGGGTGGTCTTACCTGCGCCTATATTACCTTCAATTGCCACCAGATGCAGTTGAGATAAGAGTAACTCCCTGCTGGCATATAATTTATGAGTGGTTTGATGTAAGCTACTCTTGTCTTTACATTCCTGCAACAAATTTCTGGTATCCTTACCTAGTATAGGGTGATAGAATTGGGGAGCAATATCTGCTAAGGGTTTGAGAACAAATCGTCTTAAGTGCAATTGGGGGTGCGGTACTGTTAGCTCATTTGTTTTAATTATTTCGGTACCATAATACAACAGATCTATATCAATATTTCTGGATTGATATCCCTCTACCGCAACGCGTTTTCTGCCCATTTTCCGTTCAACTTTTAGTATAATATGCAATACTTCTGCAGCTGTGTATTGAGTTTCTACAGACAAACATGCATTTATAAAGTCTTCTCCCTCAAATCCCCAGGATGGACTATTGTATACCCCGGATATTTTAAGAATAATTCCCAGCTCTTTTTGTAAAAGGAGAACGGCCCGCTGCAAATTGAAAAGTTTGTTTCCAAGGTTGCTTCCTAGCGCAAGATATATAGTTTTAGCTTCCTTCATATTGTGTAAACAAAGGTAAGCCAGATGGTAACTAAATTACAATAAAGACATTCTATTTATTAATTGCTTATTGCTTCTTCCACTTAGATTGAATTATGTTCTAGTAAAAAATAAGTAGATTGCATCATCCTAAGTTTGGTTATCTTTGGGTGTAATAATTAAAATATTGTATGAATTTTTTAAGAAACCTTCTGGCCGCAATCATCGGCACTTTGATAGCATTCGGTATCATGTTCTTCATGTTTGTCATTTTTGTGAGTCTTGTAAACACTGAAGAAAGCGTATCTGTTAAGAAAAACTCCGTTTTGGAATTACAAATGAAATATCCAATTAATGACTACACAGGGAATAATGAAGGGGAACCTTTCGACATTCTTTTTGACAAGGCGCAGGGTTTGGATCAAATACTCCATGCAATAAAGGTGGCAAAAGAGGATGATAATATTAAAGGTATCAGTATTAGTAACAATTATATTTCTGCTGGAATTTCAACAACTCAGGCAATAAGGAACGCCTTGTCGGATTTTAAGGAAAGCGGAAAATTCATATATGCATTCGGGGATTATTATCTTCAAAAGGATTACTATCTGGCCAGTGTTGCAGATAGTATATTTCTAAACCCTGTAGGCGCAGTGGATTTTAAAGGACTTTCTGCGGAAGTTCTTTATTTTAAGGATTTGCAGGATAAGACCGGGGTAAAAATGGAAGTAATAAGACATGGTAAATACAAGAGTGCGGTAGAGCCTTTTTTATCTAATGAAATGAGTGAGGACAACAGAACTCAAATCAAGGAACTTATGAGTTCAATTTGGAATTCAATTATTTCTGAAATTTCAGTAGATAGATCAATTAGCGAGCAGGACATAAATATAATAGCGGATACCCTTGGTGGCAGAAAACCTGAATATGCTAAAGCTTCAGGATTATTAGATGAGGTTGTTTATTACGATGAATATGAAAATCGTTTAAAACAAGCTATCGGTATTAGTAAGGAGGATAAACTCAATTCTATTTCACTGGAGGATTATATGAAGATGTCCCGCAAAAAGAAATTGTATAGCGGCAAAGATAAAATTGCAGTCATTTTTGCACAGGGGAATATACTCTATGGAGAAGGAGGCCCGGATATGATTGGGCAGGGTATTATGAATAAGGCTATTATAAAAGCCAGAGATGATAAGACTGTTAAAGCAATTGTATTGAGAGTCAATTCTCCGGGTGGAAGTGCTCTTACTTCCGACATTATTTGGCGTGAACTTGAAATTGCAAAAGGGAAAAAACCCCTTGTTGTCTCCATGGGTGATGTTGCAGCTTCCGGAGGCTATTATATTTCGGCTGGTGCAGATCAAATTTATGCTGAGCCTACAACCATTACCGGATCTATTGGAGTCTTTGGAACCATTCCGAATATTAACGAACTGGCAGCTAATATTGGAATCAATGCAGAACAGGTAGGGACCAATAAGAATTCTGTTGATTATTCTTTTTTTGAACCCATGAGTGATGAATTTAGAGCGTATGTAAAAGAAGGGATTGAATCTACTTACCAGACTTTCCTAACTAAAGTATCTGAGGGTCGGAATATTACGATTGCTGAGGCAGATAGCGTTGCCCAGGGAAGAGTTTGGAGTGGTGCCGAAGCTAAAAAATTAGGACTGGTAGATGAATTGGGAGGTCTAGATGACGCAATTGAAGCCGCCGCCTTATTGGCCGATGTGGATTCTTACTCTGTCAAAAAATATCCGAAATATAAATCGAGTTTTGAACGATTGATGGAAGATTTTGGTGGCGCAAGTATTTTTAATAAAGAAGAACTGATCCGGGAAGAGATTGGTGCTGAAGTTTACGGTATTTATAAGGAAGTCAGGTCTGCAATGGAACAAAAAGGAATTCAGGCACGTTTGCCGTTTACCTTAACCATTAAATAGCTTAATGACTCCCAAAAATAGAAAACAGGCATATCGCATTTATATATACCTGGGGGCACTTTTTATTACCTCCCTTGTTGTTTCCAATTTAATTTTCCAAAAATTCTTTTTTTGGTATCCTTTTGGAGATGTAACTGTTTTTGGAGCACCTTTATTTGAAATTTCCGTTGGGGTATTGCCATATCCTATTACTTTTTTAATAACTGACCTTATATCAGAAATATTTGGAAGGAAAAAAGCGAATCAGGTTGTTACGACCGGAATTTTTGCTTCCTTTTTTTCCATGGGAATCATCTTGATTTCCAATTTGGTACCGGCAATTCCTTCCTCACCTGTGGATAATGAAGTTTTTAGTAGTGTTTTCGCCTTGTCCCCCTTAGCTGTGTTGGCTTCAATGCTGGCCTACCTCTGCGCGCAATATGTAGACATTGCTATCTATCATTTTTGGAAACGTCTAACAAAAGGTAAATATTTATGGCTTCGTAACAATTTCTCAACTTTCTTATCGCAAATAATTGATACCACAACAGTGGTGGGACTTCTTTGCATTTTTGGGGTAATTCCATGGAAGATGTTCCAGGGCCTGGTTATTAGTGGCGTTATATTTAAGATTTTTATCGCCTTTCTCGACACCCCTTTTCTTTATTTGTTTGTATATATCTTCAGAAGGCGATTCAACCTGGCCGTGGGTGAAGAAATAGACCTGGATACCCGGGAATGATTTGACTTACGAAGTAAATGGGTTATCCAATTAATTGATCTTCTTTTTTATTTTTCAAATTTTCGATGAAAGGTATACTAAATACCCATTTTTTTAAGTTCTTATCGGACTGAACTCCAAATATCATGAAAAAGAAAATTTTAAAAATTACCGGCCTGCTTCTGTTACTCGTTTTGGGTGTGCTGATTGCTGTACCTTTTTTCCTGGAGGCCAAGATTGGCGACCTGATTAAGAACAATGTTAATAAGAACATTAATGCCACCTTGGATTTCTCTGAAGTTAATCTAAGTCTGTTACGGAGTTTTCCAAAGGCCGAACTTCGAATTAAAGATTTGTATTTGTTGACTAAAGGTCCGTTTGAAGGTGACACGCTCTTTAAGTCCAAATCTATTTCTTTAGAAATGGGGATTAAAGAACTATTAAAGGATGCCGAAAAACCAATAACCATAAATAGCCTGATCTTTGACAAAGCAGTTTTGAAGCTCAGAACAGATAAGCAGCAAAATGCGAATTACTCCATAGGCAAAGAGGAGGGAGCAAATTCCATAAATGAAACTGTATCCAGTGGTTTTACCTTTGGTCTGGAATCTTTTGAGTTAGTGAATTCTGAAATAATCTACGAAGACTTAAATTCCGGAGTACTCCTTGAAGTAAAAGATATTGAGCACAAAGGCAAAGGGGACCTTTCTTTAGAAATAAGTGAATTAGATACGCAAACCAGCGCAATGGTGTCATTTGAATTAGATAGCACCCGCTATCTGGATAATACTATGGTTATGCTGGAAGCGTTAATTGGGGTTGATCTTAAATCTAATACATATTCCTTTTTGAAGAACGAGGGCTTTATAAATAGGCTTCCTCTGGTGTTTGAGGGATTTGTCAGGAATTTTGAAGATAAGCAGGAAGTAGCCATTAAGTTTAAAACTCCTTCATCCGAATTTGATAATTTTTTAGCAGTTATTCCCCAAGTCTATACCCAAAATATAAAGGATGTCAAAACCACAGGAATTTTCAATATAGAAGGCGAGATAGCCGGTGTTAAAGATGATGAATATATCCCGGAATTTGATATTCAGATAGATGCCAGGGATGCCTCCGTTAAGTATCCCGATTTGCCAAAGGCCATAAAGAACATCAATATGGACCTTATTATTAAAAATACCTCAGGTCTGGTGGAAGATACTTATGTTGATATAAATAAGGCATCCTTCGCGATAGAAAATGACAGCTTTGAATTAAGCTCAAAGATTACCGAATTATTGGGCAATACCAAAGTGAGTTCGCATATAGTATGCAACATGGATCTAGGTAATATTTCCGAGGCTTACCCTATGCCCGAGGCGATAGATTTGAAAGGTCTGCTCGATGCCGATATAAATACCTCTTTTGATATGGAATCCATTGAAAAAAAGCGGTATGAAAATACAGCGTTAAATGGTCATTTAAAAGTAAATGAATTAAGATACAATTCTGATAATTTATCCGCACCTCTTAAAATTCATGATGCAGGGATAGCATTTTCTCCAGAAGAAGTACTACTGAAGAATATGAATGGACAGCTTGGGAAAACTGACTTCAAAATTGACGGAACCATTAAAAACTTGCTTGGATTTTTGTTTAATGATGAGAAAGTGGCAGGTAGTTTTAAAATGAATTCTAACACTTTTGATCTTGGCGATTTTATGTCTAAGGAAGATATTGCGGAACAGGGAAAAGATAAAACTGAATTAAACCAGAAAAGTAAGGAACTTAAATCAGAAAAAATACAAATCCCTGCCTTCCTTGATTGCACCATAGACGCCCAGGCAAATTCCGTTGTTTATGACAACCTGATTTTAAGAAATGTAAAAGGGCAATTAAAAATTGTAGACCAACAGGCAATCCTTTCCAATTTCCAGTCGTCATTTTATAATGGATCGCTTAATTTAAATGGGTATACAAGTACAAAAGGAGAAAGACCTGGTTTCTCAATGCAACTGGATATGAGTAGTTTAGATTTAGAAGATACTTTTAAAAACGTAGAGCTTTTTAGGATATTGGCACCAATGGCAGCAGCTCTTAAAGGAAATCTGAATTCGATAATAAAAATTTCGGGTAACCTTAATGATGATTTTACCCCAGATCTGAAAAGTATCTCGGGGAATGTACTTGCAGAAGCATCAGCGATGGAATTAAATCCTGAAAATGCTAAAATTTTAAACACCCTGAATTCTCGTTTAAATTTTATTGAAGTGGACAAATTTAATTTAAAGACCTTAAAAACAATTCTTTCATTCAAAGATGGAACCGTAAATGTTAAACCATTTACAGTAAGTTATGAAGATATCGATATAACCGTGGATGGTGGTCATTCATTTGATAAAAAGTTGAACTATAATTTAAATATTGAGGTCCCCCGAAAGTATTTGGGCAAGCAGCTTAATTCGCTTATTGCACAGATTGACGAAAAAGAACTGGATAATTTAACGCTCCCGGTAAAGGCAACGGTTGAGGGCTTTTATGATGCACCGCAAATAAATACTGACCTTACTACAGGCATGAAGGAACTAACTTCAAGATTACTTGCTGTACAAAAACAAAAAATGATTAATAAAGGTTCTGAGAAGGCTGGAGAATTGCTTGGAGACCTTTTATCGGTTAAGGACAATGAAAAGGACTCTTTGAGTGAGGAGCGTGCAGAAAATGTAAAATTGAATGATGTTCTGGATGATGTGCTGGCAAATGAGACAGCAAACAAGGATACAACAACCTTAATTAAGGACTCCCTGGTAAAAGAAGATCCCCTTGCGAAAACGGCAAAAGGAATCCTCGGTGGAATTTTAAGTGGAAAGAAAAAAAGCTCAAGTAACTCAAAGAAAGAGTAAGATTCAATTAACTAACTCCAAGGGAGACATATAGACCTTCATTCCCGCGAATATTAAACACAGTATTATCCTGGAAGATCAGATATTGCCCTTTTATACCTTTTAAAATGCCTTTGAATTCTCTTGTTTTTCCTAGATTAAGACTTTTGACTTTATCAGGGTATTGCAGTACGGGAAACTCCATATGAGTTTCCTGGTTACTTTCAATATAATAGGCGAAAGCTTCTTCAGGGATGTATTTACTTAACTTGTTCCGCCATTCTACCAAATCTACATCTTCAATGGTATTTGTAAGCATTTTGCGCCAATTGGTTTTATCGCTGACATGTTCTTTTAAGGCCACTTCTGTTATGCCAGCCAGAAAGCGGTTGGGAACCTCAACAATTTCGATGGCCTCATGTGCACCCTGATCGATCCATCTTGTCGGGATCTGAGATTTTCGCGTAACACCTACCTTAACATTACTTGAATTAGCCAGGTATACAATATGAGGTTGTAATTGTACCTTTTTTTCATATTCCAAATCCCGGTCTTCCTTATTTAAATGTGCCACACTAAGTTCTGGTCTCATTATCCAGTCACCGGCGGCAGGAGTTTCAAAAAAACAATTTTGACAATAACCTTGCCTGAATATAGGCTTGTCTTCATTACAATTCAGGCACTGGTATTTTATAAAATTAAACTGTAATTCTTTGTCCAACACTTGATTGACATTTAAAAAGTCATTATTAAATATCAAATAATACTGAATAGGTTGGCCTATTTCAGATTGCATCTTGCGCAATACGCCTTCGTAACGCATGAATGGTGATTTTTGTTAAAAATTCAATTGAAAATACTAACTTTAGCTGTTAGATTTAGATCGCTAAAGATACCTAAAAATGCCAATACCTTTATTTAATTCTATAGCTTCATGGCTTTTAAAAAAACGCTATCACCAGATAGAGCTTTTTCTTAAGTATCCTGGTGAAGTACAGGAGGAAGTATTGTTTCAATTATTGGGAATTGCTGAAGATACAAAGATTGGCAGGAAGCATGAATTTGGTTCAATTGCAAGCTATAAGGCTTTTTCTGAACGTATTCCTATTGTTTCCTATGAGGAAATAGAACCTTTAATAGAGCGCACTAGGAGAGGAGAACAAAACATCTTTTGGCCAACTAACATTAAATGGTTTGCGAAAAGTAGCGGGACAACTAATGCCAAAAGTAAATTTATTCCCGTAAGTACTGAGGCATTGGAAGATTGTCATTATAAATCAGGAAAGGACTTATTATGCCTCTATTTAAACAATAATGAGAATTCTCAGTTATTTAGAGGTAAAAGCCTTCGCTTAGGAGGTAGCAAGGAGTTATATGAGGATAACGGTACATTTTTTGGGGATCTTTCAGCCATTCTAATAGATAATATGCCATTTTGGGCAGAATTAAGTAGTACCCCAAGAAGTAGAGTTTCATTGATGGGCGAATGGGAAACTAAAATGAATGCTATTATACAGGAAAGCATACAGGAAAATGTTACCAGTTTGGCCGGTGTTCCGTCCTGGATGTTAGTTCTGTTAAACAAAGTATTGGAAGAAACGGGTAAGAAGAACTTGTTTGAGGTATGGGAAAATCTGGAAGTTTATTTCCATGGCGGAGTAAGTTTTAATCCATATCTGGAACAATACAATAACCTACTCCCAAAGAAAAGTTTTAAATATTATGAGATTTACAATGCGTCTGAAGGGTTTTTTGCCATTCAGGACAGGAATAATGCAGATGATTTATTATTAATGCTCGATTATGGAATTTTTTACGAGTTCATTCCGATGGAAGCCTATGGTCTTCCAGATCAAAAAGTGATTCCATTATGGGAGGTGGAGGAGAATAAGAACTACGCCATTATTATTACTACCAATTCCGGACTTTGGCGTTACAAAATAGGGGATACTGTTCGTTTTACTTCTACCAATCCCTATAGGATAAAGATTACGGGTAGGACCAAACACCATATAAATGCTTTCGGAGAGGAACTGATTATTGAAAATGCTGAAGAGGCACTTAAAAATAGTTGTCGAAAGACCGGTGCTGAAATAATAGATTATACCGCTGCTCCCGTTTTTATGTCTCGAAATGAAAAAGGGGCGCATGAATGGATAATAGAATTTCGAAAAGCTCCTGAAGAAATCCAATACTTTACAGAAGTATTGGATAATGCCCTTAAATCATTAAATTCTGATTATGAGGCCAAGAGATACAATAGTATGACTTTAAAAATGCCTAAAGTTCATATGGCCAGAAAAAACCTTTTCTATGACTGGTTAAAGTCTAAAGGAAAATTAGGTGGTCAACATAAAATTCCCCGATTGTCTAATGAGAGGGTATATGTAGATGAATTACTGGAAATGAATAGCTAGGAAAAACTGATAAATCCACTTATTATAACTTCAGATTACTATTGATTAAGCTACTATATCGATGAAATGCATCAAGTAAACAAAAAAATGTTGAAAATATACCATTAATCGTCAAATTGCAGGTCCAAACTTAACCCGTTTATTAATAAATATTACTTTTATGGCAGAACGATTGGTTGTTTTATCAGACATGTGGGGTGCTAAAAAGGGCCTTTGGATTACTTCGTATCTGGGCTATTTGCAACAATATTTTGATATTGTTTTTTATGATATCCGTCAACTTTCCGATGTAAATCTTATAAGTAATACAGCTGAAGATATCTGCGAAGCTTTTAATAATGGAGGTATGAATATGGCATTGACTCAGCTTTTAATAAAAGAAAGAGAAGAAAGCCATTACCTTACCTTTTGTGCAGGTGGTACTATTGCCTGGAATGCGGGTTTATGTGGGTTGCCAATAAAATCATTAACGGCAATTTCTCCCTTGAATCTCCATTTACAAAAAGAAAAACCAGATTGTAAGATTAATTTACTTTATGGTGAATATCAGGAGGATAAACCCAGCCCTGAATGGTTGTCTGAAATGGATGTGAATATGGAAATCATGCCTAAATTCGGCAGAGAACTATATAGTGACGACAAAGTAATCCAAAAAGTATGTATGGATTTACTGGATGCCTTATTAAAAAAAAAGCTGAGTTTTAAGAAACGGCCTTTAGTTTCTTGATGGTTTCAAAGGACAATTTATTCTCTGCATAAGGTTTTGTTACCTTAAATTCCGTTTCATCGCTACTAGGAAGTTCAAACATTGCATCTGTAAAAACAGCTTCACACAAAGATCTTAATCCTCTGGCTCCTAACTTATATTCCACTGCCTTTTCCACAATGTAATCCAAAGCTTGTTCAGTAATCTTAAAACTAATGCCGTCCATGGCAAATAATTTTTCATACTGTTTTATAATAGCATTTTTGGGCTCCGTTAATATTGCTCTTAAAGTTTTTTCATCCAGAGGATTCATATGTGTTAGGACAGGTAGCCTTCCAATTATTTCAGGAATAAGTCCAAATTCTTTTAAATCTTTTGGAATTATATATTGAAGTACATTGGTATTATCCAAACTTTCTTCTTTTTTTGCAGCACTATAACCAATAGCTTGCATATTCAATCGTTTGGTTATTATCCGCTCTATTCCATCAAAAGCACCACCTGCAATAAACAAGATGTTTTCTGTATTTACTTCTATAAATTTTTGATCGGGATGTTTTCTTCCGCCCTTGGGTGGTACATTTACCATAGTTCCTTCCAACAATTTAAGTAATCCCTGTTGAACACCTTCCCCGGAAACGTCGCGAGTAATTGAAGGATTATCACTTTTACGTGCTATTTTGTCAAGCTCGTCAATAAAAACAATACCTCTCTCTGCTTTTTCTAGATTATAATCTGCAGCCTGTAAAAGTCGTGTAAGGATACTTTCCACATCTTCACCTACATATCCCGCCTCTGTCAATACTGTGGCGTCCACGATAGCTAGTGGCACATTAAGCATCCTGGCAATGGTTTTGGCCATTAATGTTTTACCTGTACCGGTTTGGCCCACCATCACAATATTACTTTTTTGAATCTCTATATCGTCATCTTTGGAATGAGGCTGCAATAGCCTTTTATAATGATTATAAACCGCAACAGATAATACCCTCTTTGTGCGTTCCTGGCCAATGACGTAGTTGTCCAAGAAGCTTTTTATCTCCTTAGGTTTTTTTAAGATAAGTTCTGTAGACAGGTCGTCATTCTTTGATTGCTTAGATTCTTCGGCAACAATACCGTGTGCCTGTTCTATACATCTATCACAAATATGTGCATCTAAACCTGCAATCAATAGATTGGTCTCAGGTTTTTTTCGTCCACAAAAAGAACATTCCAGGTTTTCCTTAGCCATAATTTTAACTAGATTTCTAAACAATAACGAAGCAAAAGTAGTTTTGGTTCATTAAAATTACCCTATAGCGCAATAAATATGCGTATTTCGTCGAAATTAATCCTTATCCCTTTCCAAAATTTCGTCAATCATACCATAATCTTTGGCTTCTTGAGCTTTCATCCAATAATCCCGATCGCTATCTTCATACACCTTATCAAATTTTTGACCAGAGTGATTAGATATAATATGGTATAATTCATCCTTAATTTTAAGTACTTCTTTGGCAGCAATCTCGATATCACTTGCTTGTCCCTGTGCTCCAGACATCGGTTGATGTATCATTACCCGTGAATGCGTCAAACCACTGCGTTTACCTTTTTCCCCTGCGCAAAGAAGAACGGCAGCCATAGATGCAGCCATTCCAGTGCATATAGTTGCCACATCCGGTTTAATAAATTGCATGGTATCATAGATCCCAAGCCCGGCATAGACACTTCCTCCCGGAGAGTTAATGTAAATCTGAATATCTTTAGAGGAATCTGCGCTGGCCAGAAAAAGCAATTGCGCCTGCACAATATTTGCTACCTGGTCATTAATTCCTGTTCCTAAAAAAATGATTCGGTCCATCATAAGTCTCGAGAAAACGTCCATTGCTATTGCGTTCAATTGCCTTTCCTCAATAATGTTTGGCGTCATGTTAACCGGATACATACTGCTTATAATACGCTCGTAGTACATGCTATTTATACCCTGGTCCTTGATGGCATAATTTTGAAATTCTTTTCCGAAATCCATATTTAATATGATATTTTTAAATAAAAAAAAGGTGCCGAAATTACTGCTTTCGGCACCGTAAAGATACTTAATTTATTTTTTAAAATTAACCGTAAACCTCTTTCACGAAATTATCATAAGTAACTTCTTTTTTCTTCAAATTGGCCTTTTCTTTATAAAGTGCAATAAGTTTTTGACTCATTAGCTGTTCAGAGAGTCTTTTTACTTCTTCCTGATTGCTCAAAACTCTGGTGGCAATGTTGTCTAATTCATCTTCCTGTGGATTTAACTGGCCGTATTGCGCCATTTGAGATTTAATAAAACCTTTAGCGAACTCTTTCAATTCATCAAATTGGATTTCAATGCTGTTATCCTTAATGATTTTCCCTTCAATTAATTGATATCTCAGTCCTTTTTCAGACTTTTCATATTCATCATTGGCCTCCTCCTCGGAAAGAGATTTTTCCCCTGTGGTCCGAATCCATTTTTTAAGGAATCCGGCTGGAAGATCAAATTTTATGGTTTCAATAAGCCGCTCCGTAACATCATTCAATAGTTTCTGATCTGCCTGTTGCTCAAATTGTTTCTCCGAATCTTCTTTTATTCTTTCTCTGAGATCTTTTTCTGAAGTAATGGCATCTTTGCCAAAAAGTTTATCAAACAATTCCTGATCTAAATCCGCAGCCTCCCGCTCATTGATTTCCTCTATAGTAAAACTTACTTCTATATTTAGTTTTTCTGCCTCTTCCCTTTGAATTCCTAAAGCTCCGGATAATAAATAGTCCTCTTTAAAAAGGCCTTTGGTTTTCAAAATTACAGTATCACCTGCTTTTTTACCGCGAAGACCGTCTATGGCCTTTTTACTTTTCACTTTAGACATTTCAAGGTTAGACTTATGGTCTATTTCCTCTTCTTCATTTCTGAAAGTGCCTGTAAGTTCATCATTTTTGCCAACTTCAGACTTACTAATCAGTTTTCCGTATTGTTTTCTTATACGGTCAACCTGATCATCTATCATTTTCTTATCGGCTACAATTTTATAATGAGTAATCGGCTTTTTTGTCTTTAGTGATACTTCAAAATTGGGAGCGAGGCCCAATTCAAATTCAAAAGAAAAATCTTCCGCCTCCCAATTAAAATTGTCCTGTTGTTTTGGAAGTGGATTTCCCAGGACGTCTAGTTTTTCTTCGGTGAGATATTTATTAAGGTTATCCTGTAAAAGTTTATTTACTTCATCAACTAATACGGCTTTGCCATATTGTTTCTTGATTAATCCCATTGGAACCTGACCTTTCCTGAACCCCGGAATGTTGGCCTGTTTTTTATAATCCTTAAGAATCTTATCTACCTTGTCACTATAGTCATCTTTCGTTATTGCTACTTTTACAATAGCATTTAACTCGTCTATCTGCTCTTTCTGAATATTCATTGATATCTCTGATTTGCTTTCTAAAATGGGATGCAAAAATAGGATATTTTATGAACTGGAACAAGTTTTTAAATAGCTGATTATCGAATCCTGAATCAGGAACTTTTATCCTCCTTTAAAAATGAGAAAAAGATAGATTCAAGGAAGCTTAATAGGAGACTGAACAATAGCGCCCACCAAATAGAATCTACAGAAAACCCGGAGATAAACCTGTCTGCCAGCAATATAATCAGGGCATTAATAATTAGTAAAAATAAGCCTAAAGTTAATATGGTTATAGGCAAGGTAAGAATAACCATTATAGGCTTAACAATAAAATTTAACAGGCCTAACACAATGGCTACTATGATCGCTGTCGTATAGGAGTCAACTCCAACGCCAGGTAGTATATTTGCCAGTATTACTACTGCAAGGGCACTCAATAAAATTCGAATAATAAGTTTCATTTGTTAAGGTCTTTAGGATTAATATAAATGGTGCCAATATTAATTGACATCTTTAAAAGTAGTTATATTTTTTAATTTATAAAATTGAGACCCTCATAATCCATAGGGACAACGCCAGGGTGATTAGCTCCTTTTTTACGAATTCAGAAAAACCATAGATTTTTCAATAAACTGCTGTGGGTTTTCGGCATGTAACCAATGCCCTGCATCATCGATGGTTTCGAGCTCGGCTTTTGGAAAATGAAGCTTAATTTCAGACAGGTCTTCAGTAGCAATGTACTCTGATCTGCTGCCTCTTAGAAATAAAGTCGGGCCCGTAAAGGATTCTGTATGGCCGAGGGACTCCCCAATTTCTTCCATTTTTTGCGACAGGACATCGAGGTTAAAACGAAAGGCTAATCTTCCTTTTTCTATCCAATGAAGGTTTCTTAATAAAAACTGCCTTATTCCCCAATCATGAAGGTGTTCCGCAAGAAGAAAGTCGGCCTGACTTCGAGAGGAAATTTCTTCCATTCGCAGGGTTTTTAAGGCATCAATAATATACTGATGATGAGAGGGATAAAATTTTGGAGCAATGTCGGCAACTATTAATTTATCAACTAAATCTTGATACTTACAAGCAAAGGTCATTGCAGTTTTTCCACCCATAGAATGACCCAGGACACATGCACTTGAAAATTTATAATAGTTAAAATAGTGATTTAAATCTTCAGCAAGAATTGTATAATTAAACTCCTCTGACCAGAAACTCTTACCATGATTTCGTTGATCAATAAGATGAACTTCGTAACCATGTTGTGCATATTGGGTACCCAGCGTTTTCCAATTATCGGACATTCCTAAAAAGCCGTGCAATATCATCAGCGGTTTACCTTCGCCTAGGATGTTTGAATGAAGTAATGACATTAGTGTAATTTGTGTAAGTACATATTTATAACATTTTCAAGTCCCAGATAAAGTGATTCACAGATCAGGGCATGCCCGATGGACACTTCAAGCAGATTGGAGATATTATCTTTAAAATATTTTATATTATTGAGACTTAAATCATGTCCGGCATTAATACCCAGACCTAATTCATGAGCAGCATTAGCGGCTTCAATGAAAGGATTAATCCCAAGCTTGTCACCAGCTTCATAGCTCTTCGCATACTGTTCGGTATAGAGCTCAATTCTGTCGGCACCAGTTTTAGCTGCACCAATAACCATACTTATTTCGGGATCTACAAATATCGAAGTTCGAATATTTTTCTCTTTAAAAATCCCAATTACTTCTTTTAAGAAGTCTTCGTGAACTATAGTGTTCCATCCGGCATTAGAGGTAAGAGCATTAACCGAGTCGGGAACCAGAGTGACCTGATCGGGTTGAACTTCAAGTACCAAATCAATAAACTTATCAATTGGATTCCCTTCAATATTCAATTCAGTAGTTACTACCTCCCCCAGCTTACGAGCATCCTCATATTTAATGTGTCTTTCGTCCGGTCGGGGATGAATAGTGATTCCTTGTGCACCAAAACCTTCTATATCGGTAACTACTTTTAAGAGATTTGGGACGTCTCCACCTCTTGAATTTCTTAGAGTAGCTATTTTGTTAACATTAACACTAAGTTTTGTCATTTTACCATATTTATAATTTCCAGGGCTCAAAAATACAAATTAGGCATACCTTTTGATATTTAAAATTAGTATTTTGCGTAAGATTTTAAGGACATGCAGATTCAATCCCATATAATTACGACAATTCCAGTTTTTAATTTGGAAGGCGCACTTAATGAGGTTATTAACTTTTTTAAGCATACCACCTATTCGCATGTGGCTATAGTTGAGAATAACTTTTTTTTGGGAGTCTTATCAGAAAATGATCTTGAAACCTTTGAAAGTGGCAAAAAAATAGAAGATTATAAATATAATCTTGAGTCCTTTTTTGTATTAAAAAGTACTTCGTGGCTGGATGTCCTTGAAAAATTCGCCAGAAATGAGTGCAATTTGTTACCGGTTTTGGATGATGAAAACCTGGTAATAGGTTATTATGACCTTAATGATGTTGTTGGTGTTTTCATAGATACCCCATTCTTTACAGAACCGGGAGGAATGCTGGTATTAGCAAAAGGCGTAAAAGACTATTCTTTTAGTGAAATATCTCAGATAGTTGAAAGTAATAATACTAAGTTGCTCGGTGCATTTATCACCGATATTCGAAATGATGTTATTCAGATTACGATAAAAATCAGTACTGGTAATTTTAGTGAAGTTGTCCAAACCTTCCGGCGATACAATTACAATATACTCTTTGGTAATAAGGATGATCAGTTTATTGAGAATCTAAAAGAAAGATCGGATTATCTTGATAAGTATCTTAATGTTTAAGTTCTATGTGGGGAAGTGTTCTGAAAAAGGTGATTTTACCCTCACTGTCCTCTCTAGTTAGAAGCTAATTACGTAAACCATTCCAATATGAAAATAGCGATATATGCTCAGATCTACGAGAGTGAGACCTTAGACTATGTTGTGGAGTTACTGGATGAATGTAAGAATGTTGGCGCAGAAGTAATTATTGAATCGGATTTTTACACTCAATTGTCCGCTTCAAGACAAATAGAAATTTACAGAACCTTTGATCGTGAAGTTGGATTGGATCCGTCTTTCGAAATGTTCGTGAGCTTTGGAGGGGACGGAACTATTTTAAGAGCTATCACATATATCCGTGATTTGGGGATTCCCATAGTAGGAGTAAATACAGGAAGACTTGGTTTTCTATCCACTTTAAAAAAAGAAGAAGTCAGAAGAGTTGTTACGGAATTTGTTTCCGGAGCATATTCCATAGTCGAACGTAGTTTGGTAGAAGTGAATGCCGATTTTGATATCCCTGAATTCAGGGATATGAATTATGCATTGAATGAAGTAACTGTAAGCAGGAAGGATACGACTTCAATGATAACTGTGGAAACCCATCTTAATAATGAATATTTAACCTCTTACTGGGCAGATGGGCTTATAGTGGCAACACCGACAGGATCCACAGGCTATTCCTTGAGTTGTGGAGGCCCCGTTATAATGCCGGGAGTACAATCACTGGTAATTACACCCATTGCCCCCCATAATTTAAATGCAAGACCCCTGGTTATCTCAGACGACACAATCATCAGATTAAAAGTTTCGGGACGTGAAGTAAATCATCTTGTTTCATTAGATTCCAGAATCGCCACTATAGAAAATGGCAAAGAAATTACCGTTAAAAAAGCCCCATTTACAATAAAAATGATTGCCTACACTTCTGAGAGCTTTTTGGAAACCATTAGAAACAAATTGCTTTGGGGTCAGGATAAGCGGAATTAGATACTTCCTTAAAACAATAAAAAACTGCAAATACTGTTTATCAAAAGTAAATAGGGGTATAAAAGATATTAGTTGTAAAATACTATATTAATTATATTTGCAAACTTTTTAATTTAATGAGAGCGTTTATTGTTGTTATTCTTTTACTTGGATTTGGCTTGATAAATGCCCAAACTTATGAAATTGGAGTTTATGCGGGGGGTACCAATAATATTGGGGATGTTGGCAGAACAAACTATATAGCGCCTTCGGGGCCTGCATTTGGGGGTATTTTTAAATGGAATAAAAGTAAACGTTATGCTTGGAGAGCTAGCGTGATATATGGACAGTTTACGGCGGATGATTCGAAATCAAGTATTTCTTCCAGACGCCAAAGGGATTATAAGATGGATAATTCTGTGTTGGAGGTATCTGCAGGACTGGAATTTAATTTTGTTGAATATAATTTACATAAATTGGGACCTGCATTTACCCCATATTTGTATACCGGTATTACGTATTTCCGATATGAGTATAAATATTTTGATGCCGGGCAGGTGCAGGATTTAGATCAAAAAGACGGTGCTTTTGCCATTCCAATGACTGTTGGTATGAAGGCAAGGTTGTCGCATTATTTCATTATAGGAGCAGAAATAGGAGCGCGATTGACTTTTACTGACAATTTAGATGGCAGTAATCCGGAAGGATCTAATTTTGAACAATTTAGATTTGGAAATATTTTTAGTGATGATTGGTATGTTTTCTCAGGAATTACATTAACTTATACCTTTGGTAGAAAACCATGTTCCGATTGTTTTGAGTAACACTTTTTATGAACACTAATGATGATTTAAAAAACGGCAAACTTCCTAAACATCTGGCTATTATAATGGATGGTAATGGCAGATGGGCGAAACAAAAAGGGCGACTACGTGTTTTTGGTCATGAGCATGGTGTTAAGGCAGTACGCGATGTTGCTGTAAACTGTTCTAAGCTTGGAATAAAGTACCTTACCCTTTATGCCTTTTCCACAGAAAACTGGAAACGACCTAAAATAGAAGTTGAAACCTTAATGAAATTATTGGTATCCTCTTTAAAAAAAGAACTTCCTACTCTAAATGAGAATGATATTAAACTAAATGCCATTGGCAATATTGAATCTCTTCCCACCCGAGCACTGGCAGAACTTAATGAAGTAATGGCCAAGACTAGTCAGAATGGAACAATGACACTGACTCTTGCTTTAAGTTATGGTTCAAGAGAAGAGATAAAAAATGCGATTCAAAGCATTAGTACCAAAGTTAAAAATAATATAATTTCTCCCGAAAATATTGATGAAACCATTATTAATAACCATCTTTACACGCGAAATTTACCAGACGTAGACTTGCTAATCCGCACCAGTGGTGAACACAGGATTAGCAATTTTTTACTTTGGCAGATTGCGTATGCTGAATTATATTTTATTGATGTATTTTGGCCCGATTTTAAAGAGCATCATTTGTTAGAGGCTATAAAAAATTACCAGCACAGAGAACGAAGATTTGGAAAAACCAGCGAACAACTCAACTAGCGATAATAATAAGTTCATATCTTTTGAACTTCTGATTTTATTTTTACTTCTCCTTTTTACTACTTTCAGTTCTGCTCAGGAAACTACCTATGGCAATGGTAAAAAATATATACTTGGGGGAATTGAAGTTAAAGGCTTGCAAAGTTATAATGAACAGACTGTCAAAACATTTACGGGACTTAGAGAGGGTCAGCCGATTACGGTTCCAGGTGATCAAATAAGTGCGGTAATTAAAAAGCTATGGGATCTTGAATTGTTTAGTGATATTAATTTCTATATCTCAAATATTGACGGAGATAAGGTTTACCTGGAACTTAATATTGTGGAAAGGCCAACCTTAACTAAGGTTACGGTTTATGGGGTTAAGAAGAAAAAAATTGATGAAATAATAAAAGAAACGGATCTTAAAAAAGGAAAAAAGGTGACGGAGAGTTTTATTTCCAATACCAGAAACTATATTGAGAATAAATATAAAAAAGATGGTTATTTAAATACTAAGGTTACAATTGCTACCGCTGTAGACACATCAGACACCAATGCGGCAAGTATGGTGGTGAATATTAAGATAGGAGATAAGGTTAAGATTAAAAATATTACTATTGATGGAAACAAAATGCTCTCAGACAAACAGCTTCGAAAAGCTCTGAAGAATACTAAAAAAGCGCAATTCGGCAGGGTTTGGAAAAAATCAAAATTTATTGAAGCTGATTATAAGGAGGATCTGGCAGCAATGGTCGATAAATTTGCTGAGAAAGGTTACAGGGATGCCAGAGTGATTTCAGATTCAATTTCCATAGTTAGTGCCAAGAAAATAAATATAGATATTAAGGTTGAGGAAGGGAATAAATACTATTTTGGGAAAATAGATTTTGTCGGGAATTCAGTTTATACTGATGGTCAGTTAAATAAGGTTTTGGGAATTAAAAAAGGAGAAACATACAATGGAGTACTCCTGAGAGAACGCATTGCGGATGAAAGTAAACCTGATGCTGAAGATATCACAAACCTCTATCAAAACAATGGCTATTTGTTCTCGCAAATAAATCCGGTTGAAGTATCAGCTCAGAATGATACTATTAATTTTGAGATCAGGATTATTGAAGGGAAGGAGACTTTTCTAAACCATGTCTATGTTGCAGGGAATGACAAAACCAATGATCATGTTATATTTAGAGAATTAAGAACTCGCCCCGGACAGAAATACAGTAAAGACAACATTGTTCGTAGTGTAAGGGAATTGGGACAACTAGGCTTTTTTGATGCCGAGCAGATAAAGCCAGATATTTTAAACCCGGATCCCAATGCGGGGACGGTTGATTTGAAATATAATCTGGTGGAATCCGGATCCAGCCAGATAGAATTACAAGGCGGTTATGGGGGGGGTGGATTTATTGGAACCCTTGGTTTGTCTTTTAATAACTTTTCTATAAAAAATATATTTAATGGGAAGGCTTATAAACCGGTTCCTATGGGAGATGGGCAAACATTTGCTTTGCGTTTGCAAGCCAGTAGAACTTTTAGGGTTTATAGCCTTAGTTTTTCCGAACCCTGGCTTGGAGGCAAAAAGCCGGTAAGGTTTAATATGTCGTTTTCCAGAACTCAGCAATTTTTAGCATCTTTTAGCAGCTCAGGAAGGGTTGAGGTAAATAAAGATCAGCAATTTTCCATAACAGGCGTTTCTGTTGGACTTGCGAAAAGATTGCAATGGCCCGATGACTTTTTTACAATATCCCATGCATTGGGATATCAATTATATGATTTTCAGAACTACAATTCCGGTCTTTTTAGGTTTGGTAATGGGACATCGAATTCCCTTGCTTATACTTTGGGTATATCCAGGAGTTCAGCAGGACCAGGAAGAATATTTCCGTTATCAGGGTCTATATTTGAAGTGACCGCCAAGTTAACTCCACCTTATTCTCTTTTTAACAATAAAGACTATAGAGGTTTACAAGATCGAAGTAATGAACTTAGTGAGATTAATCAGCAACGTCCTTTAAGCCCGGATGAAATCTCGGAACAGGAGGCAATAGAGCAGGAGAGGTGGGAGTGGTTAGAGTATTTCAAAATTAAATTTAAAGGAGATTGGTATACGCGAATAGTCGGGAAATTAGTACTGCGTACAAATATTGAGTTTGGTTTTCTGGCAAGCTATAACAGTGATGTGGGAACAGTACCATTTGAACGCTTTTTTATGGGTGGAGACGGTCTTGGAGGTAATTTCACATTAGATGGCCGAGAGACCATCCAATTAAGGGGTTATGAGAATAATTCCATTACACCAATTAATCCTATTACCGGTCAACAGGAAGGTGGAATTGTATTTAATAAGTATTCCCTCGAACTTCGATATCCATTGACATTAAAGCCTTCTGCATCTATATATGCCCTAACTTTTTTAGAAGCGGGAAATAATTTTAACAATTTTCAAGAATATAATCCGTTTATTTTAAAACGATCGGCCGGAGTGGGTGTCCGCATATTTATGCCGGCCTTTGGTCTATTGGGAATTGACTTTGGTTATGGTTTTGATGAAGACAGCCGTCCTCAGTCCGCAGGTACTGGTCCAAGCGGATGGCAAACACACTTTATTATAGGGCAACAGTTCTAACCTCGGAATATTTTCCAATAAAACTTTAGGGTAATCCACTCATTTTAAAATAATTAGTATTTTTGGCACGATATTTTCTATGTAATAAAACGAATTAAATGATGAAGACAAAAGTTCTTTTGGTAGTTGTAGGTTTATTGCTTTGGTCTAACACATTTTCGCAACGGGGTGTAAGAATAGGTTATGTAGACATGGAGTATATTCTTGAAAATGTTGAAGAATACAGAGATGCAAGCGAGCAGCTGGAAAATAAAGTCCAACGCTGGAAAATAGAAATTGAGCAGAAGCAAAGCGAAGTGGATCAAATGAAGAAGGATTTGATGGCAGAAAAAGTGTTGTTGACAAATGAACTTATCCTCGAACGAGAAGAGGAAATTCAAATCCTGGAAAAGGAAATGATTGAATACCAGCAAAATCGATTTGGACCTAATGGCGATTTGGTTCTGCAAAAGAAAAGGTTAATTCAGCCTATACAGGATCAGGTTTTTAATGAAGTGCAGAAAATTGGATCAAATAAAAAATACGATTTTATTTTTGATAAATCGGCGGATGTTGTAATGTTGTACTCCCAAAAAAGACATGACATAAGTGAATTGGTGCTGAGGGGAATAGCGAGGACAAGGAAAGTAAGTGCACCAAAGGCGAAGGCGAAAACCAAAAGCCAGTTAGAAACCTTTGAAGGTGATTCGGAAGAAGAGGAAATAAGTGATGCCCTTCTCGAGAGACAGGCAATGGCAAAGGAAGCGGAAGAAACAAGAATCAAAACAGCCGAAGAACGGAGAGCAGAACAACTTAAAATAAGAGAAGAGCGTAAAAGAGCTTATGAAGAACGAAGAAAGAAATTATTAGAAGAGCGGGAGGCAAAGAGGAAAGAAAAAGAAGAGGAAAGAAAACAAGTAATTGAAAAGAACGAAGAAACTAAAAACTAAAACTCGAAATTAATTATATTAACATTCAAATAGTAAATTCAGAAATCATGAAACAGTTTAAAAAAGTAGCAATAGCCATAGTTTTATTAGTAGCAGCTACTAGTTTTGTTAATGCACAAAGCAAAGTCGCACATATCAATGTAACGGAATTATTGGGCGAGATGCCGGAAATGAAGGCCGCGCAGGCAGAGCTAAAAAAACTACAGGAAACATACAGGGCAGATATTGAAAGTTCTATGACAGAATTAAAGAATAAATATACTCAGTATTCCAATGAAGCTACTTCAAAATCTGAAGAAGAGAATCAAAAAAGAGCTCAGGAACTTCAGGGTTTTGAAAAAAATATTGGGGATGCGCAACAGGCCGCGCAACAGGAATTAGCTAAAAAGCAAGCAGAATTATTTGAGCCCATTTCTATTAAGGCAAAAGCAGCCATAGAAAAAGTAGCAGCTGCTCAGGGCTATGATTATGTGATAGATGCTACGCAAGGTGGTGGTTTAATTGTTGCAAAAGGGAAGGATCTTTTAGTCGAAGTAAAACAGGAACTAGGATTTTAATTTTTCCTTTGTTCAACTTATATTTATAAACTGTCCTCTTTAGGGCAGTTTTTTTTGTTTAATTTTTAAAGAGAAATAGACTTCATTTCTTTTATGATCACCAACCAAATAGCAAGCGATATATTATTAATAGACTTAGAGGGAAAAGATTGTTTTATAATATCTCGTTAGGTACTAAAGGCTTGTTTTAGGAATGTATAACTTTGTTATTGATAATTATTTATAGTAAACCGCATTTTAGATGAATGCAAAACCCATAGGTATTTTTGATTCGGGAGTAGGAGGCACTTCCATATGGAAAGAAATACATGCTCTATTGCCATATGAGAATACTATTTATCTGGCAGATAGTAAGAATGCACCATATGGTCAAAAAACCAGAGAAGAAATTATTGCTTTAAGTATTAAGAACACTGAACTTTTGCTGGCAAGAGGCTGCAAACTCATTGTTGTTGCCTGTAATACAGCTACCACCAATGCAATATCACTTTTACGGGAAAAGTATGAAATCCCTTTTATCGGTATTGAGCCAGCTATTAAACCGGCGGCTCTATATTCCGGAACAGGAACGGTGGGAGTATTGGCCACAAAAGGAACTTTAAGTAGCAGTCTCTTTTTAAAAACCTCAAAGAATCATGCTGGCGAAATAACCATTGTTGAAAAGGAAGGTATTGGCCTTGTTCCATTGATAGAGGCAGGAAAAATAAATTCTATTGAGACGAAACAATTATTGATTCGCTACATTGAACCTATGCTCGATGCAAATATGGATCATATTGTTTTGGGGTGTACGCATTATCCCTATTTAATTCCAGTCTTAAGGGAATTATTACCACCTCATGTGAACATAATTGATTGTGGTGCTGCCGTGGCAAAGCAAACCCTGGCGGTTCTTAATAAAGAAAACCTCCAAAATCCCAATAAAACTCCAGGCAAGATTCAGTTTTACACAAATAAGGATATAAAGATCTTAACTTCTTTTCTGGAAGATATTAATGAATTAAAACAAATCGAATATCTAAACTTTTGAATATCATGCCGATAGAATAAATTTTATTCTCGACTAAAAAGCATAGCTTATACGCAAGTTAAAATGGGAAAATTTAGATTTTCCTAGATATTACGTCTTTGGTAGGTGAGATAGGTAAAGTTGTAATTATGTCTTTCATCACTTGAGTGAAATTCCTCCTTAATCAGTTTCCATACTTTTTTATCTATTTCCGGAAAATGTGCATCAGCGTCAAAAGATTCATGAACTTTGGTGATTTCCAGGACATCAGCATGAGGCATCCCCAAGTCATAGATTTCTCCTCCACCAATAATATAGGAAATGGGATCATCTTGTACTAGATTCAAAGCTTCATCGATAGAATGAACCACAATACATGAGGGCAAATCCAGACTGTAATTGTGGTCTCGTGTAATAATTATATGTGTGCGATTTGGCAGGGGTTTTGGAAAACTTTCAAATGTTTTCCTACCCATAATAATTTTATGGCCAGTAGTTAATTGCTTAAAACGTTTAAAGTCGTCTGGAAGGTGCCATATAAGATCATTATCCTTTCCTAAGGCATTATTCTTTCCAATGGCAGCTATCATAACAATTTTACCCACTAATCTTTTTTTTTATAATTGGTCATCGGAAAATCGGTTTCAATTTCATTTTGAAGTTCCTTTATTCGCTGCCTTTGTTTTGCAATTAATTTTTCTCGCTGTTCACGTTCCCATTCAATTCCCATAAATTTTTGAGTAACATAGACATTTACGATATGGACTACAAATAAGAATGCCCAAAATATAATTGCCCATATAAACCAGTTATACTCTTCACCGTATTTCAGAATTTTATTGATCAAAATAAGAAAGACACTCCCGATAAGAAATAGTACAAAATGAACGTAAAGATTTTTTTTCTGTTTGATTCGCTTATGTGCGTACTCCAGCTGTTCATGCTGCTCTTTGTCTATAATGGACTCACTTTTATTTCCAGAAAACATTCTAATAATTATCTTTAGATACAAAGATACAGCAAATCAGAAATTACAATAACTATCAAAGATGCTAAATAATAGAAAATCATATCCAGTCCTTAACCATTGTATTTATGCAAATACGGCCGCATATGGTCTTTTAGGCGATGAGCTTTTGGAGTGGCGCCAAAATCACGATTTGGATTATTTAGTTGGTGGGAGTTCTATGAAAATTGAGAGTTTAGGCCTCATAAGCGAAGCAAGACAAATGGTTGGAAAGTTTTTTATGTGCAGGAAGGATCTGGTAGCACTGGTTCCTAACTTTTCCTTGGGACTGAATATACTTCTCGAAGGATTAGATAGTAGAGAACATATATTGCTACTTGAAAATGACTACCCTTCCGTTAATTGGCCTTTTGAAAGCCGAGGTTTTGAAATTTCTTATACTAAAATTGATGAACAGTTGGAGCAGAATATTTTAGAAAAAGTTAGGAACAATTCTATAACAGTACTAGCGCTTAGTTTGGTTCAATGGATAAATGGAATACGTATAGATCTGGATTTTCTAAAAGCGTTGAAAGATGAATTCCCACAGCTTCTGATCATTGCCGACGGCACTCAATTTTGTGGGGCTTTTGAAATAGATTTTGAAAACTCAGGTATCGATGTACTTGGAGCGAGTGGGTATAAATGGCTGTTAGCAGGAACAGGTAATGGATTTATGTTATTTAAAGATATAGCCAAAAGAAGGTTCACAATTAAAACTACGGGATTCAATTCCGCTAATGCCGTTATCACCGCAAAGAATACTATACCCTTTAATAAACACTTTGAGCCAGGGCATCTGGATAGTCTAAATTTTGGAAGTCTGAAATGTGCACTAGAGATACTGAATGATATAGGGATGAAAGAAATTGCGGAGCATAATGAGAATTTAAGTAAAAAGGCCAGTAAGGGTTTTGACGAATTAGGTTTGTTAAACAAAGATGTTATCCATAGAAATCTGCATAGTACCATTTTTAACATTAAAGGCAACGATGCGTTATTTAACCATTTAAGGAAAGAAAATGTGGTCTGCTCCAGACGTGGAGAAGGTATCCGACTTAGTTTTCACCATTATAATACGGTTAAAGACATAGATTCCATTTTAGAGATCATTAGAAAGATTATGTAGGAATTACCTACTTGAAAAAAGAACCCATACCTTTTTACTAAAGTGAACTAAAAGACATTAATATTTTAAGAAATCAATAATTATGATTTTAATCATTGGAAATGAGGAATTTAATGTACTATTTTTGCAGCGTAATCACAAAATTAAAATATTATGTCAATCGCAAAACAATATTTAAAAACAAAGCCAGTATGCAAGGTTACTTTTACAGTGCCTGCTGAAGACGCAAAAAAAGTTGCTGTAGTCGGAGATTTCAATAATTGGAATCCAAAAGGAAGCATGCTTAAGAAACTTAAAAACGGAACTTTTAAAGGAACGTTTGATTTACCAAAGGAGAATACTTACGAGTTTAAATACCTCGTAGATGGAAATTATGTTAATGAAACAGAAGCAGACCGTTATCAGTGGAATGAATTTGCTGGTTCAGAAAATGCTGTATTAGATCTGTAATTAACAATTAGTGTTAAAGCGACCGGGTTGTTCTATGAACATCCCGGTTTTTTTATTCAACAATTTCTACGCCCTTCCAAAAAGCCACAGACCCTTTTATTTGTTTTGCCAGTTCACTGATCTCAGGGTAATGCCAAGCCGCATCTTTATTTTCTGCCCCGTTAACCTCCAGGGTATAATATGATGCTACACCTTTCCAGGGGCACGTACTATGTGTTGTACTGGGTTTAAAATATTCTTTTTTAATGCTTTCAGCTGGAAAATAATGATTGTTCTCAACTACAACTGTATCGTTACTTTCCGCAATAATTGTATCATTCCAAATGGCTTTCATAACTACTTTTTTAAAATATAGTTTTTATAAAATTTATTCTCATCGCTAAAAATTCTGCTTATCTCCATTCCAGCTTTATCGGCTAACCACGAGACTACATTGTCGTCATATTTTTGCGAAATTTCTGTATGTATAGTTTCCCATGCATTAAAAGTTACGGTAAGATCAAGCCCGTTAACATGAATTGTCTGATTTTCCTTGGACACCAAATAACTTTTAGCAGTACCTGTTTCCGGGTCATATACTTCCCAATGTAAGAACTTATCGAGATCAAAATTGGCATCCAACTCACGGTTTATTCTGGCTAGCAAATTTTTATTAAATCTTTCGGTAATCCCTGCAGTGTCATTGTAGGCATTTAAGATGGTCTGCGGATCTTTTTTTTGATCAAAACCAATAAAGAAAAGATCATCGTCATTCATTAATTCTTGTATACTCATCAAAAATTCTACCGCCTGCGGATGAAGTAAATTACCAATATTTGAACCCAGAAACATGATAACCTTCCTCTTGCGTTGCATTGTGCAGAGCTGTTCAAGCGTTTCAAAATAGGTTCCCTGCAAAGACTTAACTTTTACCGATGGAAGTTCATTACTTATTGACTCCTCAAGTTGATTCAGAGCATTCTCGCTAATATCTATAGGGACATACTGAAAGGGAACCTCCTCAGTCGCAAGTTGTCTTAACAGAATTTTGGTTTTCTTTCCATCTCCTGCGCCCAGTTCAATAAGGTCGAACTCCTTTGAATCTTTAAAAAATGCCCGGCATATTTCATCTTTAAACTTATCGAGGATTTTATACTCGCAATTTGTCAGATAGTATTCTGGCATGTCCATAATTTCCTGAAACAATTTATCTCCTATTTCATCATAGAAATATTTTGAAGATAAATGTTTAGGAAAATCAGTAAGTCCTTTATACACGTCTTTATGGAATTGAGACGTTGAAATCAATGTGGTTTTTTGTTGCATGATGCTTTTGTCGGAATTATTTGGCCAACCTTAACCCGGTATACTGCCATCTTAGATGGGGGTGAAAAAAATTACGGTATGTAGGGCGCGTATGATTCGATGGTGTGCCGAAAGATCCTCCCCTAAGGACTTTTTGACTTACCATAAATTTGCCATTATACTCACCCAGTGCCCCCTCTTCTTTATGATAACCAGGGTAAGGCAGGTATGCGCTTTCTGTCCATTCCCATCGGTGGCCCCATGGGAAATATTTATGCGCTACTTCCCATTCAAACTCAGTTGGCAAGCGGCAGCCTTTCCATTGTGCAAAGGCAAAGGCCTCAAAATAGGAAAGATGAGAAACTGAGGTATCCGGACTAATTTTTTGTAGTCCTTCAAGGGTATAGTTATGCCATTCTCCGTCAATATTATGCCAGTATAAAGGGGAAGAAATCTGATTTTTACAAACCCAATCCCATCCTTCGGCATGCCAAAATTCAAATGAATTATACCCGCCGTCATTAATAAATTCCAAATATTCTTTATTGGTAATAAGCCTATTTGAAATTTCGTAAGCATGCAAATAAACCTTATGTCTTCCTAGTTCATTGTCAAAGCAAAATGAATCCAGGTTGTGGCCAATTTCATAAATGCCGGGATCAATTGAAACCCAATCCTGTTGGTGACTTTCTTCCCTATGCTCATTAATTGAATCTTTATAGGCCGGTAAAAGTGGATTATTACCAAGAATGTATTTGATGTCCGTTAATAACAGTTCCTGATGTTGCTTTTCATGGTGTATGCCAATTTCTAAAAGTTGAAGTAGTTTCTCTTCTGGTTCTTTATCCAAAAGTGTTTTAATAGCATTAGTCACATAATTTCTGTAAGCATATACCTTTTGGACTGATGGTCTTGAAAGATTACCACGGTCCGCACGGATTACTCTTTTCCCCACAGTTTCATAATAGCTGTTGAATACAAATGAAAAGTCCTCATCGTAAACTTTATAATCCTTTAAAAATGGCTTAAGAAGAAACTCTTCAAAGAACCAGGTCGTATGTCCGAGATGCCATTTAGGTGGGGAAACATCTTCTATAGGCTGAACCACATAGTCCTCAATTTCCAGAGGGGAACATATAGCTTCGCTTTCTTTTCTGGTGACTAGGAATGTGTCCAGGAGTGTCTCGGTAAGGAGCATAACGCAATTTTTCTTTTAAATATAGGAATTTATGCGCGGAGATAAAATTATTTAATAATTACACAGCTACAGCCCCTTTTATATGAGGATATGGATCATAATATAACAGCTTAAAATCTTCAAATTTAAAATCAAAGATATTTTTGACTTCAGGGCTGAGGACCATTTTCGGTAATGGTCTGGGCTCTCTGCTGAGTTGTAGCTCTATTTGCTCTAAGTGATTGTTATATATATGTGCGTCGCCAAAAGTATGGATAAATTCACCTGGGGCATAACCACAAACCTGAGCAATCATAAGTGTAAAGAGGGCATAGGAAGCGATATTAAAAGGAACCCCTAAAAAAATGTCGGCACTTCTTTGATATAACTGACAGGATAATTTTCCGTCAGAAACGTAAAACTGAAAAAAAGCATGACAGGGGGGAAGTGCCGCTTTTCCGTTAGCAACATTTTCTGAAAAAGATTTTGAAGTATCTGGTAACACACTGGGGTTCCATGCGGTTACCAGCATCCTACGACTATCCGGATTTTCTTTTAAGGTTTTAATGACATCGGAAATCTGGTCTATCTGCTCCCCATTCCAATTGCGCCACTGATGACCGTATACAGGTCCTAATTCTCCATTTTCATCTGCCCATTCGTTCCAGATCCGGACGCTATTTTCCTGCAGGTAATTAATATTGGTATCCCCTTTTAAGAACCATAGCAATTCATAAATAATGGATTTTAAATGCAGTTTTTTGGTGGTAACCATAGGAAACCCCTCGCTGAGGTCAAAACGCATTTGGTAGCCAAAGACACTTAAAGTACCGGTTCCGGTCCTGTCAGATTTTTGTGCACCTGTTTTAAGAACATGCTTTAGTAGATCGTGGTATTGCTTCATAAAATTAATCTTTCAAAGACGAATTTAATGAAAGATAGATTGGATTAGTTTTTGAGTTTTAAAAACTTATTAACCAACTCCGGTATGATATTTTCCTTTTAAAAGGGCTACCCCAGAATCATCCCAGCAATAGTAGCTGATAGCAAGGAAGCAAGTGTTCCTCCTAAGACCGCTCGCATACCAAATTCAGAGAGTGTTTTTCTCTGGCCGGGTGCTAAAGAGCCAATTCCACCTATTTGAATTCCAATTGAAGCAAAATTGGCAAAACCGCATAACATATAGGTGCCCATAATTATAGATTTATTAAAGGCAAAATGTGTAGGGTTAAGGACATTTTTTAATTCTGCCAATTGTATATAACCTACAAATTCACTTGCTGCCAGTTTTATGCCCAATAATTGGCCCATTAGCATAATATCCTGAGTATTTACTCCAATAAGCCACATCAATGGAGCGAAGACTGCGCCCAAAATAGCTTCAAGTGAAAATGAATCGTATACAGTGTTTGAAGAAATCCATTCATTGAGCGTAGTAAAGTCGCCAATCCAGCCCAAAATGCCATTAATCATAGCAATAAAAGCAATAAAAACCAATAACATTGCCCCAACATTTACTGCCAGTTTTAGCCCTTCGGTTGTGCCGTTAGCAATTGCATCAAGAAGATTGGAACCTATTTTTTCATTAGATATTTTGACCTCTTTGTTTACGGCTTCTGTTTGCGGATAAAGTATTTTAGATACCACTATGGCTCCTGGAGCGGCCATAACAGAAGCTGCCAATAAATGCCGTGCGAATTCTAAACGAAGTATTTCATCTGTCCCTCCAAGAAAACCAATATAGGCGGCCAATACCCCGCCAGCTACAGTAGCCATTCCGCCAATCATGACCAATAATATTTCAGACCGGTTCATTTTCTCTAAATATGCTTTTATGAGTAAAGGTGATTCCGTTTGTCCTAAAAATATATTACCAGCAACAGATAGGCTTTCAGCACCGGAGATACCCAACGTTTTTGTTAGTAACCAGGCTAAAGCTTTGACAATCTTTTGTATAATTCCCAAATAAAATAGTACAGATGTAAGCGCAGAAAAGAAAATGATGGTGGGTAGAATCTGGAACGCAAAGACATATCCAATGTTTGGATTATCTACATTCAACAAGTTACCCAATAGAAATTCACTGCCGGCAAGCGTATAATCAAGAATATTTACAAAAAATTGTCCTGCGACTCTAAAAATATCTTGAATTAAAGGTACCTGCAAAATACCTATGGCGAGTAGGAGTTGAACCCCAAGACCTATACTTGTAGTTTTCCAATTAATTGCTTTTCGGTTCGCACTAAAGATATAGGATATTAAAATGAGCATAAACATCCCTAAAACCCCTCTCCAAAGTGAGTTTATTGAGAACCCCTGATTAGGAGTTATTACGTCTATTGTCTGGGAGGTAATGTCATTTAAGGTAGTCGTATCTATCGTAATTGACAGAGAATCCGGAATATTAGCTGTCTGGGCTATTACAGGAAATGAAAAAATGAATAAAAATAAAAGAATCCAAAACCTGAGGTTCATAGAAGAGATGCTAAATTATCAATTGCGCTTGGAGATTTCATCCCTCAATTTTGCAGCTTTTTCATAATCTTCGTTGGCAACAGCCTTGTCTAATTCCTTGTTGAGTTCTTCGAGGCTTAATTCCTTATATGGAGTAGTTGTACCCGGATCTATTTCGACAGTTTCACCTTCCTGTAGAATCTCATCAACTACAATACTGTCATCTCCCTCTTCCTTGTCTTTATCCTTTGAAGAAAACTTAAGGAAAATACCGGCTTTGTCCAAAATGGTTTTATAAGTAAAAATTGGTGCGTTAAAGCGAAGAGCAAGAGCAATAGCATCACTTGTCCTCGCATCTATTATTTCTTCAATTTTATCTCGCTCACAGATAATGCTGGAATAAAATACACCATCCACAAGTTTATGGATGATTACCTGCTTTACGACTATATCAAACCGGTCAGAAAAATTTTTGAAAAGGTCATGAGTTAAAGGTCTGGGTGGTTTAATCTCCTTTTCCAGTGCAATAGCAATTGATTGCGCCTCGAAAGCCCCAATAACAATTGGCAGTTTTCTGTCGCCATCCACTTCATTTAGAATAAGGGCATAAGCCCCGTTTTGTGTTTGGCTATAGGAAATTCCTTTTATTTTTAACCTTACTAAGCTCATATTTGTCTTTAAACCTCAAATGGCTGTTTAAATAAAGGATGCACATATATTTAATAGCCTTTTAGGGGCACAAATTAACAAAAATTAAGCGTTTTGGGCCTTAAATTCTTTTAATTTTTCGATGAGTTTGGGTACTACTTCGAAGGCATCACCCACTACACCATAATCTGCAGCCTTAAAAAACGGTGCTTCCGGATCAGTATTAATTACAACTTTTACCTTAGAAGCATTAACTCCCGCCAGGTGTTGGATTGCTCCTGAGATCCCTATTGCAATATAAAGATTACTAGCCACAGGTTTCCCTGTTTGTCCAACATGTTCACTATGTGATCGCCACCCCATATCCGATACGGGTTTAGAGCAGGCAGTGGCAGCTCCGAGAACATCGGCTAATTCTTCGATAATACCCCAATTTTCCGGACCTTTCAATCCTCTACCTCCGGACACGATTATATCTGCATCAGCAATAGTCGCCTTACCAACTACTTTGTCGATATTCACTGATTGAACAGAGAAATCGGAATCATTTAAAGTTGGTTCAAAGTTTTCCACCTTTGGACTTAATTTATTTTCAAATATTCCATAGGCATTACTAGATACCCCAATAATATTTATATTCGTTTTGAATTGTGTATGGGCAAAACCTTTGTTGCTAAAAGCCGTCCTTTTTACTACTAGAGGATTTGTACTTAGTGGTGCAGCAACGACATTAGTGCAGTATCCAGCTTTTAATATCCCTGCGAGGACGGAAGCCATATATTTGGTATCTGTACTGGAACTAACAACAATAGCACTGGCTCCTTCATTTTCCACTGCCTGAGCAACAGCTGTTGCGACTGCCTTTGCGTTAAAAATGGATAGTTTATCGCTGGTAACTTTCAATATTTTTGAAACTCCATAATTTCCAATTACCTCGGAATCCGGGACATTAATAGTTATAGCGGTAACTGAAGTGCTTAATTGTTCCGCTAACTTGTACGCATAAGAGGCAGTCTCGAATGCATTTTTTTTGAATTTACCGTTATCGGATTCCGTATAAACAAGTACTGACATAATTTTCTTTTAAAGATTAATTTCAAAATTTCAGTGAACTTTGAAACCTGATTTAATATTTAGATGACCTTTGCTTCATTGTGTAACAGATCAATTAATTGGGAAATATTATCTGCTTCCACTAGTTTCACTGCGCCTTTCGCCGCTGGTTTTTCAAATTTAATATCTTCTGTTCCATGGTTAGCTTCAACTGGTTCCAGAATATTTAGCTTTTTTTGACGAGCCATCATAATACCCCTCATATTTGGAATACGAAGGTCACTTTCATCTACCAGACCTTTTTGTCCACCAATAATTAGGGGAAGCGTAGTAGAGATTTTTTCCTTACCACCATCAATTTCCCGAATGGCCGTAACAGTATTTCCTTCAACCTCCAGCCCTATGCAGGTATTTATAAAATTAAAATTTAAAATGGCTGACATCATACCAGGAACCATACCCCCATTATAGTCTATGGATTCTCTGCCCGCTATGATTAGATCATAAGCGCCAGTTTTAATAACTTCGGTGAGCTGCTGTGCGACAAACAGACCATCTGTTGGTTCTGCATTAATACGGACAGCCTCATCTGCACCGATTGCCAGAGCTTTTCTAATTGTTGGTTCAACTGTAGCCCCCCCCACGGTGGCTACATGAATAGTTGCTCCCTGCTTTTCTTTAAACCACATGGCACGGGTTAAACCAAATTCATCGTTTGGATTAATTACAAACTGTACGCCATTGGTATCAAATTTAGTATCTCCTTCAGTAAAATTGATTTTGGAAGTAGTATCCGGTACGTTACTGATACAAACTAATATCTTCATATTTATTTTGCGTTTTATGCATTCAAAAGTGGGTACTAAGATAACTATTAATTTTCAAATTTACTATGCACGCATAGTAAATTTTGCATCTTTTTTTAATACCCTGGCAGGGTTAATTGGTAGATATTTTCCTATTTTTGTTGGCATTTGAAAATGAATTTTTTAAAAGGGGGATCACAATAGGATGAAGACCATACAATTTAGGCAGGCAATTGCTGAGGCAATGACAGAAGAGATGCGAAGAGATGAGTCCATTTATTTAATGGGTGAAGAGGTCGCAGAATATAATGGCGCCTATAAGGCATCAAAAGGAATGTTAGACGAATTTGGTCCGGATCGTGTTCTAGATACTCCAATTTCTGAATTAGGTTTTGCAGGAATAGGTGTTGGATCTGCGATGAACGGTAACAGGCCAATCATTGAATTTATGACCTTTAATTTTGCTCTGGTGGGTATAGATCAGATAATAAATAATGCTGCAAAAATTAGACAGATGTCCGGGGGGCAGTTTAATTGCCCAATTGTTTTTCGTGGTCCTACAGGTTCTGCGGGCCAATTGGCTGCTACGCACTCACAGGCATTTGAAAGCTGGTTTGCCAATTGTCCGGGATTAAAAGTGGTTGTGCCATCTAATCCAAATGATGCTAAAGGACTTTTGAAAATGGCAATTCGCGATGATGACCCGGTTATCTTTATGGAGTCTGAACAAATGTATGGAGATAAAGGTGAAGTTCCTGAAGGAGATTATACTATTCCTCTGGGAGTAGCTGAAATAAAAAGAGAAGGTAAAGATGTTACCATTGTTTCTTTTGGAAAAATCATTAAGGAAGCTTATAAAGCTGCGGACGAATTGGAGAAGGAAGGAATTAGTTGTGAGATTATAGACCTGCGTACCGTAAAGCCAATGGATCAGGAAGCGATATTAAAATCTGTAAAGAAAACAAACAGATTAGTCATTCTTGAAGAGGCGTGGCCATTTGGAAACGTTGCAACGGAGATAACTTATTTGGTGCAATCAGAGGCTTTTGATTATCTGGACGCACCTGTTGTAAAAATAAACACCGCAGATACTCCTGCACCTTACTCTCCAGTATTGTTGGAAGAATGGATCCCTAACCACAAGGATGTGATTAAGGCTGTTAAAAAGGTATTATATAAATAAACAAAGTGATTTTGTAAAGGTATCTTAGCTTCGTCGACAAAGCGTGGACGGAGCTTTTTTATAAAAGGAATTCTATTCGAAGTCAATTTACCCTAAACTATTACTGCTAATTTTGTGCTTTCGACTAGTTTGGATCGAGAATTGCAATATGCCATATTAATGAAAAGATTCCTGTTATTTATTCTTTTATTATGTCCCATATTTATCTGGTCTCAGACAAAAGCTGGTGGTGTTGTAGTAGATGAGGAAGGAGAACCTGTAGCATTTGCTAATGTTGTATTTAAAGGGTCTACCGAGGGTGCCATAACTAACGAAGATGGCTTATTCTATTTGGAATCTTCAAAAAAATACAACTCCCTGATCATATCGTTTATTGGCTATAAAACTGAAGAATTAGAATTGCCAAAACGAGTAAACTATAATCTCAAAGCTGTGATGTTTCAGGGTGAACAGTTAGATGAAGTCGTGGTATATGTGGGGAAGCAATCTAAGAAGAATAATCCCGCAATTGATATCCTGAAGAAAATATGGGCAAAAAAGAAGATCAATGGTCTTCGAATGTTTAAGCAATATCAATATGATAAATATGAAAAGGTCGAATTTGACCTAAATTCTATTGATAGCGCTATGATGACGAGTAAGCTTTTCAAAGGAATGGAATTTGTATTTCAGGATCTTGATACTTCAAGAATTACCGGGAAAACCTATTTACCAATTTTTTTAAATGAAACCTCAAGTAAAGTATATGGTGATAACATTCTTGTAGAGACCAAAGAGGATGTTTTAGGGAATAAAAATTCCGGATTTAGTAATAATCAGGCCATAATAGGATTTGTCAAGGATCTTTATTCGGAATATGATATTTATGATAAGTATTTAAAGTTTTTTGACAAGAGTTTTCCCAGTCCGGTTTCCGAAGCCGGTATTGATGCTTATAATTACGTCCTTTCTGATAGTGCTTATATAGAAAACAAATGGTGTTACCATATTATTTATTATCCCAGGCGTAAAAATGAACTCACATTTAAAGGTGATTTTTGGGTAAACGATTCAACTTTCGCCGTAAAGAAAATCAACCTGGAAGTTACAAAAAGCGCCAATATAAATTGGGTGAAAGAAATCTATATAGAGCAGGAATTCGAGGTGGTTAATGATTCGGTATTCTTGCTAAAAAGAGATTATATGCTAAGTGATTTCAGCCTCTTTAAAAAAGAAGAATCAAAGGGAGTCTATGGAAAAAGAACCACAGTTTATGGCAATTATAATTTTAATGTAGAAAGGCCTAAACAGTTTTATAAAAATAAGACAGACCCTTTTAATCCAATAACATTTGAAAGGGATAGTGTATTTTGGGAAAATAACAGATTGGAATCGCTTAATAAAGACGAACAAGGAATTTATGCTCTCTTAGATACTTTAAAGACTGTACCACGTTTTAATACAGCTTATGACATTGTAAGTATTTTGGCATCGGGTTATATAGAAATTGATAAATGGAATATTGATCTTGGAAGTATTTATAGTGGTTTTGGGTATAATGAAGCCGAAGGAATTAGATTGAGAGGGGGGGCAAGAACTTATTTTGGACAAAATGATCCCTGGCGCATTGAAGGGTATATGGCATATGGATTTAAAGACGAAAAATTTAAGCATGGTATTTCCGGCAAATGGCTGTTAGATAAAAAAACCAGACTAATACTATCCGGGGGTAACCGCCGGGATATTGAGCAATTGGGAATTAACCTTACCCAAACAACAGATGTGCTAGGCAGAAGTGTGGCCTCTTCGGCAATATTTACAGTTGGTGCTAATGACAGGCTTACCAATATAAACCTGTCCACATTTAACGTAGATATTGAACCTGTTACCAATTTACGAATTCGATTTGGGAGCTCATATCGTACATTAAGCTCCGCACTGCCCGATGCGTTTAGTCTGGATTATTTAGATCCCACATCTCCGACAGGAATATCTTCTGAGATTAAACAGTTTGAACTAAATACGATACTACTATACACACCTGGTAAAAAAACTATTGGTAACGGGGTTGAGCGCAGAAATGTAAATGATAATTATAGTACACTTTTATTAAATTACACAAAGGGATTAAAAGGTTTTTTTCAAAGTGATTTTGAATTTGAAAAAATACAATTTTCTTACACTCAGCCATGGCAGATTGGAGGTTTTGGAAGATTGTTAAGTACTGTTGAGGTAGGTAAAACGTTCGGTGCTGTACCGCTTGGCCTTTTGAGCGTAATACCGGGAAACCAGACCTTATGGACGATTTATAATACATTTCCTAATCTAAATTTTTATGAGTTTGTAACAGATACCTATGCTACTATTCATTTGGAGCATAATTTTAATGGTCGAATTTTTTCAAGGATACCTCTTATTCGTAATTGGAATTTAAGAGAAATAGTAGGTTTAAGAGGTGCATGGGGAACTTTAACAGATGAAAATATTTTGTTAAGCAGCCCAACAAATATTCCATTAATAGCTCCTTCTGATAAGATTTACTGGGAATACTCCTTTGGCATTGGCAATATCTTCAAGGTTTTCAGAATCGACTTCAATTTCAGAGGCAATTACCTGGAGAACCCGGATGCTCGTCCTTTTAGTATTAAAGGAACATTTGGTTTTAGTTTTTAAATCTTAATGGCAGAAGATTTTATCTTTTTTATTCTAATCCATTTTACTACTTTTGCACCCGTTTTAAATTGTAAATAACTAACTAGTATGGAATTAATAGTACAAATTTTACCTGCGTTCGGTGTTTTAGCACTTCTCTTTGTTTTTGTGAAGAATGTATGGGTTTCAAAACAAGACGAAGGCGATGCCAAGATGGCAAGGATTGCTAAAAACATTGCCGATGGGGCAATGTCTTTCTTAAAGGCGGAGTACAAAATCCTATCAATTTTTGTGATAGCTGTGGCTATCCTGTTATATTTTAAGGGTAATTCTGAAGAAGGTTCTAATGGCATGGTTGCTCTGTCTTTTGTAGTAGGTGCAATTTGCTCTGCATTGGCAGGTTTTATAGGAATGCGTGTAGCTACTAAAGCAAACGTTAGGACAACACAAGCTGCCAGAGCATCTTTAGGAAAAGCACTGGAAGTTGCATTTGCCGGAGGTTCGGTTATGGGATTAGGAGTAGTTGGTTTAGGCGTTCTTGGATTGAGTGGTCTATTTATGATTTACCAGATGATTTGGCCGGGATCGGAAAACATTCCTATGGTATTGAATGTGCTTTCCGGATTTTCATTAGGAGCATCATCTATTGCATTATTTGCTCGTGTTGGTGGTGGTATTTACACTAAGGCAGCAGATGTCGGTGCAGATTTAGTAGGTAAGGTTGAAGCGGGAATTCCTGAAGATCACCCCTTAAATCCTGCGACTATTGCAGATAATGTTGGGGATAATGTTGGGGATGTTGCAGGAATGGGAGCCGATTTATTTGAATCGTTTGTTGGTTCTATTATTGGTACCATGGTCTTAGGGGCATTTATTTTCACCCCTGAATTCGGTGGATTAGGCGCAGTATATTTACCATTGGTATTGGCTGCAGTAGGTATTGTGATGTCTATTATTGGCACCTTTTTTGTTAAGGTAAAAGACGGTGGAAGCCCACATAAGGCATTAAATTTGGGTGAATTCGGATCTGGGGGATTAATGATAATTGCTTCCTATTTTATCATAACTAATATGTTACCTGAAAGTATTGAAGGTCTACCTTTTGGGGCAATGGGTGTTTTTTGGGCAACACTTGCCGGTTTAATTGCCGGTTTTGGAGTTGGTAAAATTACAGAGTACTATACAGGTACAGGAACAAAACCGGTTACTTCAATAGTAAGACAATCTAATACAGGAGCCGCTACTAATATTATAGCGGGTCTGGGAGTTGGAATGATGTCTACAGCAGTGCCGATCCTGTTAATAGCAGCAGCCATTTTAGTTTCACATCACTTTGCTGGATTATACGGAATTGCTATTGCGGCGGTTGGAATGCTGGCAAATACAGGTATTCAACTAGCAGTTGATGCTTATGGTCCTATCTCTGACAACGCAGGTGGTATTGCCGAAATGGCCGAATTGCCTAAGGAAGTTCGAGAACGTACAGATAAATTAGATGCAGTAGGTAACACAACAGCAGCTATTGGAAAAGGTTTTGCTATTGCCTCTGCGGCATTAACCGCATTGGCATTATTTGCAGCCTTTATGAAAGTGGCTAATGTTACTGCTATAGACGTTTCAAGACCGGAGATTATGGCCGGTTTATTAGTGGGAGGGATGCTTCCATTTGTATTCTCCGCATTATCTATGAATGCAGTAGGTCGGGCCGCAATGGCTATGATTGAAGAAGTCCGCAGACAGTTTAGGGATATTCCGGCTTTGCATGCTGCATTGGAAGTGATGCGCAAGTATGATTCAGATATGTCTAAGGCCACTGCAGAGGATAGAAAAATATTTGATGCTGCAGATGGCGTTGCTGAATACGATAAATGTGTAGATATATCTACTAAAGCTTCCATTAAGGAAATGGTATTACCAGGATTATTGGCTATAGCAGTACCTGTTGCTGTGGGATTTATTGGTGGTGCAGAAATGCTTGGAGGCCTTTTAGCAGGCGTAACTACTTGTGGTGTACTTATGGCAATATTTCAATCTAATGCCGGTGGTGCATGGGATAATGCCAAAAAAATGATCGAGTCAGATGGTGGTAAAGGCACGGATGCTCATAAAGCAGCTGTAGTAGGAGATACCGTAGGAGACCCTTTCAAGGATACATCAGGTCCTTCATTGAACATACTTTTAAAACTAATGTCCGTTGTAGCATTGGTGATCGCACCGAGTATTGCAATATCTTCAGATAGCTTAACGGCCTATGCTGAACAAAAAGTTATTGCAGAAGTCAAAAAGGAAGTGCATGTTGAGATGAAGAAAAACGATGACGGTCTTGTAAAGGCAGTTGTTACTATAACTACTATGGAAAACGCAACGGAAAGTACCCGTGAGCTTATATTTGAAGGTAGCGAGGAAGAAGTAAATTCGCAAATAGAGTCATTAAATGAAACCGATAATAATGCGAAAATCCGTATAGAGAAGGTTGTGAAAGAAGTGACCGAAGAATAGGGAACTATTTAAAACATCAAAAAAAATCCCTAAGCTCAGCTCAGGGATTTTTTTTATTATTAGGTTTAAAAAAGTCCGTGAATTTCGGCGTCTATTTTATTAATCACCTCGCCCAGATGTTCAGGATTATCTACAAAATTTAATTTATCCACATCAATTACCAATAAATTGCCTTTTTCATAACCATGGGCCCATGCCTCATATCGTTCGTTCAACCGACTTAAATAATCAATGGAAATAGAATTTTCGTAATCCCGGCCTCGTTTGTGAATCTGGTTCACCAAATTAGGAATTGAACTTCTTAGGTAAATTAAAAGATCAGGAGGCTCAACAAGGCTTTCCATAAGTTCAAATAGACTGGAATAGTTGCCAAAATCCCTGTTAGTCATTAAGCCCATTGCATGTAAATTAGGTGCAAAAATGTGGGCATCTTCGTAAATGGTCCTGTCCTGGATTATATTTTTCCCCGATTCCCGGATCTTTAGTATTTGTCTGTATCTGCTATTTAAAAAATAAATCTGCAGGTTAAAACTCCAACGCTCCATTTGGTTGTAAAAATCATCCAAATACGGATTGTCTACTACATCTTCAAAATGTGCCTCCCACCTGTAATGTTTTGCTAAAAGCCTGGTGAGGGTAGTTTTTCCGGCTCCTATATTTCCAGCAACGGCAATATGCATATAGTGTCTTAATTTATGGTTGGTATCTTAAATTTAAGAGAAACACAATATACAAAGTATCTTCTGGAAGAGAAAAAATAGTTGTTGAAATGCGAGAGATAATTATATTTTATCAAAATTTTTATTTCAAGGGTATTTGCGTACTTTTGTAACCATTAAATAAGAGGAAGGATTTGACTGATTGCAACCTCTTATGCAGAACCCTTTTCCGGATCAGGTAAAAATACTTTTTTAATGATCATTAAAGCTCTGTAAAAGAAAAAATGCTAAAGCAGTTTCTACAGATCAATTTGAGTTGTAAACTTCTTTTCAAGCGTCCGTCAAATCAATTTAAATTTTAAAAAAATAACTATTTATGGACTATTTGTTTACCTCGGAATCTGTGAGCGAAGGACATCCTGATAAGATAGCAGATCAGATTAGCGATGCATTATTGGATAATTTTTTAGCCTTTGACCCTGAAAGTAAAGTGGCATGTGAAACCTTGGTAACTACAGGTCAGGTTATATTGGCCGGAGAGGTTAAAAGTCATACCTATGTAGATTTACAGCAAATAGCTCGTGATGTTATTAATGAGATTGGTTATACCAAAGGTGAGTATCAGTTTAGTGGTGATTCATGCGGAGTCATCTCTTTGATACATGAGCAGTCTAAGGATATAAATCAGGGAGTAGATCGCGGAAAGAAGGAAGAGCAGGGTGCAGGTGATCAGGGTATGATGTTCGGTTATGCTACTAACGAAAGTGAAAATTATATGCCTTTGGCATTGGATATTTCACATCGAATACTTAAGGAACTATCTCTATTAAGAAAAGAAAATAAGGAGATAACTTATTTGAGACCTGATGCAAAATCACAGGTTACTATAGCGTATTCGGATGATAATACACCCGTTAGAATTGATACGATTGTAATATCTACGCAGCATGATGAGTTTGATAAGGACGATGCCAAAATGCTATCAAAAATCAAAGAAGACCTTGTTACTGTTTTAATGCCTAAAGTAATAGCAAAGTTGCCGCAAAATACCCAGGCCTTGTTTAATGATGAAATTACCTATCATATAAATCCCACCGGTAAATTTGTTATCGGAGGACCCCATGGTGATACCGGATTAACAGGAAGAAAAATTATTGTAGATACATATGGAGGAAAAGGGGCCCACGGAGGGGGTGCTTTCAGCGGGAAGGATCCTAGTAAAGTAGACCGAAGCGCCGCCTACGCAGCCAGACATGCTGCAAAAAACCTTGTTGCAGCGGGAGTTTCTGAAGAAATATTGGTGCAGGTAAGTTATGCTATTGGTGTTGTTGAGCCCACTTCAATTTTTGTAGATACTTATGGAACTTCAAAAGTGGCATTAAGTGATGGAGAAATAGCGCAGAAAGTAGCCGAACTTTTTGATATGAGACCATTTGCGATAGAAGATCGACTTAAACTGAGAAATCCTATTTATTTTGAAACAGCGGCTTATGGCCATATGGGGAAAGAACCCGTAATGATTTCTAAAGTATTTGAATCCCCATATAATGGGAGGGTTGAAAAAGAAGTAGAGTTATTCACCTGGGAGAAATTAGATATGATAGATAAGGTGAAATTGGCGTTCAATTTGTAATTTTTTGTACAAATAATAGGAATATCAGTTTTTCCATACCTATATTTGCTTTTATTAAGTTCAATCACTTATTGAAAAGTTATCAAGAAAGGTGGAGGGAATAGACCCTTTGAAGCCTTAGCAACCCTTTGTGTCCAATACGAAGAAGGTGCTAAATTCTATCACAGGAAAATTGTGACAGATAACATAAAAGAATTACCTGAGGTAATTTGTCTTTCTTTATAACATTTTATTATTTCCCTAATGCTCTATGTAGCACTTAGGTTTGGATTGTACTGAATTTTATATTTAATAACGATATAAAGATCGTGTAAAAAACAATTTGTATTAAGAACCAGTATTCATTTTGAATACATAGAAACAAACATCATGAGTGAACACAAATTTTCTACCAATGCATTACATGCCGGCCATGACACAACTTTAAATGCCGGTACCCGGGCAGTGCCAATTTATCAAAGTACAGCCTATGTTTTTAACGATTCTGAACATGCGGCTAATTTATTTTCTTTAGCGGAGTTTGGAAATATTTACAGCCGGATTAATAATCCAACGAATGATATTTTAGAACAACGACTTGCTGCACTGGAAGGTGGTATTGCTTCGGTCGTTACTTCATCGGGAACAGGAGCTATTAATACGGCCCTTTTAGTTCTGTTGAAGTCAGGAGATCATATTGTGGCCTCCAATAGCTTATATGGGGGGACATATAATTTGCTGAGTGTTACCCTACCCCGGTTTGGAATTACAACAACATTTGTTGACCCTTCAGACCCTTTAAATTTTGGGAAAGCTGTAAAGGAGAATACACGCGCAATTTTCGTAGAGTCGCTGGGGAACCCAAAGCTGGATGTTCTCGACTTAAAAGCTATTTCAGCTGAAGCAAAGGCTGCCAAAATTCCTTTTATTGTTGATAATACAGTCGCAACACCTGCCTTATTAAATCCGATTGAGCATGGAGCCAATATTGTAATTCATTCTCTTACCAAATATATCAATGGCAATGGTACAGCACTTGGTGGTGCGGTAATAGATGCCGGAACCTTTGATTGGGCAAACGGGAAATTTCCTGAATTTACAGAACCTTCAGCTGGATATCATGGTTTAGTATATCATGATGCCTTGGGACCGGCTGCATTTATTGCTAAAGTACGAATCGAAGGCTTAAGGGATCATGGCGCCTGTCTGAGCCCATTTAACGCCTTTCAAATAATCCAGGGTCTGGAAACTCTTGAGGTACGTATGAAAAAGCACAGTGATAATGCACTCGAATTGGCTGAATGGCTTGAAAACCGAGATGAAGTTACCTGGGTAAATTATCCGGGCCTGGAAAGCAGTAAATATTTTGCCGAGGCAGAGGCTTATTTACCAAAAGGACAAAGTGGGCTAATTACATTTGGTGTTAAAGGGGGTTATGATTCTGCAAAGAAAATAGCAGACGGAACGCAAATTTTTTCCTTATTGGCCAATATAGGCGATACTAAATCTTTGATAATTCATCCGGCTAGTACTACGCATCAACAATTAGATGATGCAGCACAGGAATCAACAGGAGTCACTAAGGATTTAATACGTTTATCTGTAGGATTGGAAAATCTGGATGATCTTAAAACTGATCTGGAACAGGCTTTTGCAACAATTGATAAATCTGTTCTGGCATAGAAGTTATTAAAACAATACTGATATTGGCTGAGTAGACCGTTTAACTCTTAATAGAAGCACATCTACTCAGCTTTAATTGACATCTCTTGGATGAAAGACCTGAATACGACACTTAAAAAAATAGAAATCCCTAAGTATAAAACTTATAGTGGCTTTGTGCAAGATATGGAGTTATCCTATGAATTGTTTGGTAAAGAGTTGCACTCCGCACCCATTGTAATGGTAAATCATGCCCTTACGGGAAATTCAAATGTTGCTGGGAAAAATGGTTGGTGGGCTTCATTGATTGGAGATGGAAAATGTATTGACACAAAGAAATATACTGTATTAGCCTTCAACATCCCCGGTAACGGATATGACGGATTTGTGGTTGACAATTATAAAGATTTTGTGGCTGGGGATATAGCCAGAATATTTCTTCAAGGATTGAAGGAGCTCAATATAGATCGTATTTATGCTCTTATTGGGGGTTCATTAGGAGGCGGAATCGCCTGGGAAATGGCCGCGATGAACCCATTAATAACGGAACATTTGATCCCTGTGGCTGCTGATTGGAAGTCAACAGATTGGCTCATTGCCAACTGTCAGATTCAGGAGCAATTTCTTGTAAATTCTAAGCAACCGGTCCACGATGCCAGGATGCATGCCATGTTGTGTTACAGGACTCCTCAGTCTTTTAAAGCAAGGTTTCAAAGGAGCACCAATGAAGAACTACAGGTTTTTAATGTTGAAAGCTGGCTAACGCATCATGGAAAAAAATTAAACGAAAGATTTCAACTTTCAGCTTACAAATTAGCTAACCAATTATTAAAAACTATAGATATCACAAGAGATGGAGAAGATGCATTCATCAATCTTGAGAACAGTAAAACCAATATTCATATTATAGGGGTAGATTCAGATCTTTTTTTTACAGCAAATGAGAACAAGGATACATTTAAACAGTTGGCTCAGGCTAAAAGTAATGTAACCTATGGTGAAATTCAATCTTTGCACGGTCATGATGCATTTCTGATTGAATTTGAACAAATGCAGCAATTACTCAAAGGAGTTTTTGATACTAATGGAAAATCTCAGAGAATAAAAATTTTAAAGTTTGGTGGGAAGTCACTTTCCAATGGAGAAGGCTTAGGAAGGGTATTGGATATTATAACCAATAAAGTCAATAATGGAGAAAATATTGCAGTGGTTTTATCAGCTCGTGAAAAAGCCACAGATCAATTGGAAGCTATATTAAATAAAGCTGCAAAGGGATTAGATTATCGGGAAGATTTTGAAAATTTTGAAAGTTATCAGAAACATACTTTTAAAAATATAAGTCTTTCGGAGGAATTCCTGGAATTGGTAAAGTTATTTGAAGGAGTTACTTTACTTGGGGATTATAGTGCTAAAATAAAAGACCAGGTTCTGGCTTATGGAGAGCTGATATCAGGTAAATTAATCACAAAATTGCTAATTGGAGAAGGAATCAATGCAAAATTACTTGATAGTCGCCGACTGATAAAAACAGATGATTCTTATGGAGATGCCAAATTACTGGAAGATGTATCCAGGGAAAATGTAATTCAAGAATTTTTTAAATTGAAGCCAGATGAGGTGCCTGTGATCACAGGATTTATAGCATCTACTGAGAAAGATGAAACTACCACACTAGGGCGTAATGGCAGTAATTATACTGCTTCTCTAATTGCAAACTTTTTGGACGCGGAAGAATTGCAAAATTATACTCATGTAGATGGCATTTTCACAGCGAACCCGGAATTTGTTTCTGAAGCACAAAGAATAGAGCACTTGTCATATAGTGAGGCAAATGAACTTGCTAATTTTGGAGCAACCATTTTACACGCGAAGACTATTATTCCCTTAATCGAAAAGAATATCCCACTGAGGATACTCAATACTTTTAATAATGATAATGAGGGTACACTGATTAGTGCCAAATCTAGCAAAGATGGAATTAAATCATTATCCGTTATTGAAAATGACGCGTTAATTAACCTGGAAGGGAGGGGGTTACTTGGGAAGGTCGGAATTGATGCCCGCATTTTCAGGACCCTTAGCCAAAATAATATAAGTGTAAGTATCATTTCCCAGGGTTCTTCGGAGCGAGGAATTGGATTGGTGGTTAATTCGGAGAAGGCACATTTGGCAAAAAGGGCATTAGAGATGGAATTTGAGAGTGATTTTCAATCGCGTGATATAAATACAATTACTATTGTAAGCGAAGTTTCAGTCATCTCTATAGTAGGTCAGGATCTTAGCACTTTTCACAAACCTTATAATGCGTTAATCAAGAATCAAATAGTTCCCTTATTGTTTAATAATACGATTTCAGGTAAGAATGTAAGCTTGGTTGTTAAGAAATCAGACCTCCATAAAGCGCTAAATGTAATGCACGGTCAAATTTTTGGAATTAGCAAAAAAGTTAATCTGGCAATTTTTGGACACGGGAATGTTGGGGGCACTCTAGTAGATCAGATTTTAGCTACGAGGAAGGGAATTGAAGAAAGAAAAGGGATTAATCTAAACGTATTTGCCCTGGCTAATTCAAAAAGCTTACTCTTAAACAAAGAAGGTATTTCTAAAAAATGGGAGGAGGAAATTAATGAAAAGGGCGTTCCTTATACCGTGGATCATATTTTTGATTATGCCAAAATACATCATCTTGAAAATTTAATTGCCATAGATAATACCGCAAGCCAGGATTTTGTGGCCAATTATTTTGATTTTATTGAAAATGGATTTGATCTGGTATCCTCAAATAAAATAGCTAATACCCTGGGATTTGACTACTACAGATTGATAAGAGATGAGTTGGCAAAAAAACAGAAACAATACCTGTATGAAACTAATGTAGGTGCAGGATTACCTTTGATAGATACAATAAAGCTTTTACATCTATCCGGGGAAAACATTACGCGAATTAAAGGTGTTTTTTCGGGATCTTTAAGTTATATTTTTAATACTTTTTCCGAAGAGGACACTTCCTTTTCCACGATTTTGAAAACCGCCATTTCAAATGGATTTACCGAGCCCGATCCAAGAGAGGATTTGTCCGGTAACGATGTGGGTAGAAAGTTGCTGATATTAGCTCGTGAATTGGAACTTGAAAATGAATTTGATGATATTTCAATTCAAAATCTTATACCAATATCTCTCCGTAATGGAAGTGTGCAGGAATTCTTGAATGGATTTGAAGTCCTGGATGATTTTTTTAGTAAAATCAAGGACAACCAGGAGCCGAATCATGTGCTCCGCTATGTTGGGGATTTGTATGGGGATTTACAGAAACAGAAAGGAAATCTGGAAGTAAAACTGATATCAGTCCCCAGGGAGAGTGCTTTAGGGCAGGTTAAAGGTTCTGACTCCATTATTGAGATTTATACCGAGTCATATGGCGAACATCCATTGGTAATTCAGGGTGCAGGAGCCGGTGCGGCCGTAACTGCTCGTGGGGTTTTTGGAGATGTTTTACGTATTGCAGAAAAAATTTGATCGTTTTTTGAATAATCCTGCTAATAGAAAAAGATGAAAAATAAAAAATTTGAAACTGAGGCGATACGTACTCAAATAGAACGTTCAAAGTTTTTGGAACATTCAAGTCCAATGTACCTTACATCCAGTTTTATTTTTGAGGATAGTGAAGATATGAGGGCCTCTTTTGCGGAAGAAAAAGAGCGAAATATTTACTCGAGATATTCTAATCCTAATTCATCAGAGTTTATAGAAAAAGTATGTAAAATGGAAGGTGCAGAGGATGGATTTGCTTTCTCCTCGGGGATGTCGGCTGTTTTTTCAACCTTTGCCGCCTTGTTAAGCAGTGGAGATCATATTATTTCGGCACGAAGTATTTTTGGTGCAACTCATAGTCTTTTCACTCAGGTTTTTCCAAAATGGAATATTAGCCACAGCTATTTTAAAATTGGGGAATTAGAAAATTTAGAAAAACTAATTACACCAAAAACCAAAATACTCTTTGCAGAATCCCCAACAAATCCAGGCGTTGATATTCTCGACCTTGAAGCACTTGGCAGGTTTTCAAAAAAGCATAAACTTATAATGATTGTCGATAATTGCTTTGCTTCTCCTTATTTGCAGCGGCCCATAGAATTTGGAGCGGATCTGGTAATTCATTCCGGGACTAAACTCATGGATGGACAGGGTAGGGTATTGGCCGGTATTACGGTAGGTAAAAGAGATTTAATAGATCAAATTTACCGGTATTCAAGAATAACCGGCCCTGCATTATCTCCTTTTAATGCATGGGTTCTGTCCAAAAGTCTGGAAACTTTGGGTGTAAGAGTAGACAGGCATTGTGCAAATGCACTTAAGGTGGCCGAATTTTTAGAAGGTAATAAAAGTGTTAATTGGGTAAAGTATCCATTTTTAAAATCTCACCCTCAATTTGAACTTGCCAGAAAGCAGATGAGGGCGGGCGGTTGTGTGGTTGCATTCGAGTTAAAAGGCGGGCTTGATGCAGGGAAGAAATTTTTTGATTCCATTGGGTTATTATCTTTATCTGCCAATTTGGGAGATACCCGAAGTATAGTTACTCATCCTGCATCCACTACACACAGTAAGTTGTCTGGAGAAGAAAGGATAGAATGTGGTATAACTGATGGCATGGTGAGAGTCTCAGTTGGTCTGGAGCACATAGATGATATTATTAGTGATATAGAACAGGCGTTGGATAAGATATGAGACATAGGAATATTCCTATTTTAACTATCTTCGCATAATGCTTTCTAAAAAGACGAAATACGGATTAAAGGCCCTGACTTATTTGGCATCTCAAAGTAAAAGAGAGCCAGTTCAGATTTCGGAAATTGCAAGGCATGAGAATATTTCTCAAAAGTTTTTAGAAAGTATTTTACTCACTTTGCGCAAAACAGGTTTTTTAGGATCAAAGAAGGGAAAAGGAGGAGGTTATTACCTAATAAAGGAACCTGGCGAAATTCTTTTGACAACCGTTATTCGTGTGTTGGAAGGACCAATTGCCATGGTTCCTTGTGTAAGCCTTAATTTTTATGAAAAGTGCGACGACTGCCCCGATGAAAATAAATGCGCTGTCCACAAATTAATGCTTCAGGTACGTGACAGCGTCCTTGAAGTCTATAGAAATAATACCCTTGCTGATCTTATTTCGGAATAAAATTTCTTCAAAAATTTTGGTATAACAATGAATCATTCTCAATAATTGCCTGGTTTTTTAATTAATCTACTAAAACTATAGGAGTAAAGTAATATTTCAAAATAAATAACGTCTTACTTTGAAATAATATTCTATTTTTGAATACTCTATTAAACCGATAGGAATTAAATAAAACAAATGATTGCAGACCAATTTATAATTAATAAAGAAGCAGCAAGTGCCAGTTATAAAACGGACAGGGCTTCGGATCAGCCAAAACGAAGTATTGCCAAGTCTATTAGCTGGCGGGCCATTGGTACATTAGATACCATAATAATATCGTGGATTATTACGGGCACTCTTTCTCTGGCATTTTCTATTGGATTGGTAGAATTGGTCACAAAGATGGTCTTGTATTTTTTACATGAACGATTGTGGAACACTATTAAATGGGGGAGGTAATTTTAACTTTAAAAAATAAGATATGAGTTTGACAACGCAGGATATAGAACATTTAAATAATCACTTTAGAGGAATACCTCCCGAAGAGATAATTTCATGGGCAATTCTTTATGGTTCCAAATCTGTAGTTACTACCAATTTCAGACCATATGAAGTAGCGATATTAAATGCGGTTACCGAAGTTAAATCGGATATTCCTGTTATATGGTGTGATACCGGATATAATACACCCAACACCTACAAACATGCGGAAGAATTAATCTCTGGTTTGAACTTAAATATTAAATTGTTTGTTCCTAAGCAGACTACCGCACATAGAGATGCGGTGATGGGGATTCCGGATATTGATGACTCCAGGCATAAAGAATTTACAGAACAAGTGAAACTGGAACCTTTCCGACGAGCAATGGCTGAGCACAAACCAGACGTTTGGTTTACGAATCTTAGAAAAGGTCAGACTGCTTTAAGAGATACATTAAACATCTTAAGTTTAAGTGAGGAAGGAGTCCTCAAGGTAAGTCCGTTTTACCATTGGAATGATACACGCCTGGACGCCTATTTGAATGCAAGAGGACTACCAAACGAACACAACTATTTTGACCCAACCAAGGTTTTAGAGAACAGGGAGTGCGGTTTACACACTTAGGACACAAAAAGAGAAAAGCTTACTACCGGTCTGCAGGGTAATTGAAACATATTATTAATGACCATTTATTTTAATATAACCTATTAAATATATAGGAATAATAGGAAATTAGTATTATGCAAAGTTTTAGAACCGAAATAGAAAACCCCATTGTAGAGAAGGATATCATTGAACTCGAGAAAAAAATCAGGGAGTTCAAAGGAGGTTCTATTGACGAGGAAAAATTCCGAAGTCTGCGCCTGGCCCGAGGGGTTTACGGACAAAGACAGCCGGGAGTTCAAATGATACGTATTAAATTACCCTATGGTAAAGTAAGTTCAAGGCAATTGCGCAGGATTTCAGATGTTGCAGACGAGTATTCTACGGGCAGACTGCACATTACCACCCGGCAGGACATTCAGATTCATTATGTAGACCTGGAACGTACCCCTGAACTTTGGGCGCAACTAGAGAAGGATTCAGTAACACTTAGAGAAGCATGTGGGAATACTGTACGAAATGTTACAGCTAGTGAAACAGCAGGAATAGACAGAGATGAACCATTTGATGTTTCACCCTATGCTCAGGCCATTTTTGAATATTTTTTAAGAAATCCTATAGGTCAGGAAATGGGCCGTAAGTTTAAGGTTTCTTTTTCTTCAAGTGATGCGGATACAGGACTTTCTTATATGCACGATCTTGGTTTTATCGCCAAAATACAGGAAGGTGTTAAGGGCTTTAAGGTAATGTTAGGTGGCGGACTGGGTTCGCAACCTCGTCATGCAGATGAGCTGTTTACCTTTCTTCCTGCCAGTGAAATAATTCCTATGATGGAAACTGTTGTTCGAGTTTTTGACAGATATGGTGAAAGAAAGAGCAGGGCAAAAGCAAGATTAAAGTTTCTTTTAAAAGACTTGGGCCTTGAAGCCTTTAAAGAATTATTAATTGCGGAAAAGAAGGCGATCCCTTTTCAAAAGTACCCTATTAATATTAGTACTTATCCCAAGGTGGTTATTTCAAATGAGAAGGCTCAGGATGTAATTATAGATGATATTGAAGCTTTTGAACAATGGAAAACTACCAATCTGGTGTTACAAAAACAATCCGGATATGTAGCTGTTGGGATAAAGGTATTGTTAGGAGATTTTTATACAGAAAAAGCCAGATTGCTGGCTGATCTGATTGAAAAGTATGCGGCGGGTGAAATTCGTTTAACATTAAGACAGAATATAATGATTCCCTATGTAAGGAAATCCCTGATTCCATTTTTCTATACCGAACTTAAGAAAATGGGATTTGCAGATGCCGGCTATAATAAGGCATTAGATATTACTGCTTGTCCGGGTACCGATACCTGTAACCTTGGTATTGCAAGTAGTACGGGAATTGCTACGGAATTAGAGCGCGTTATCAAGGAAGAATACCCACAATATGTAAATAATGCCGATGTGGTCATTAAAATTAGTGGCTGTATGAACGCATGTGGTCAGCATTCCATGGCCAATATTGGTTTTCAAGGGATGTCTATACGCACTAAGGAGAAGCTGGTAGTACCTGCTTTGCAGGTGTTACTTGGAGGAGGGAATATGGGAGACGGCCGTGGCTTATTTGCGGATAAAGTTATCAAGATTCCAAGTAAACGAGGACCTGAAGCACTCAGACAAATACTCAATGATTTCGAGATCAATGGCAAAGGAGCCTCTTATGAATCTTATTATGCGGAAAAAGGAGAGTATTATTTTTATGAACTTCTTAAGCCACTCACAGATATTGAAAATTTATCTTCAGAGGACTATTTGGACTGGGGAAGCAATAAACGGTATCAAAAAGCAATAGGAATAGGAGAGTGTGCAGGAGTGGTGATAGATTTGATCGCCACATTATTGTTTGAAAGTGATGAAAAGATAAAAAATGCGAAAGAAGGCATTAGTGAACAAAAATGGGCCGCTAGTATTTATTATTCTTATTCTTCAATGGTTAATACTGCCAAAGCACTTTTAACTGCGGAAAAAACCAAGACAAATACACATAACAGTATAATAAAAGACTTTAACACCTATTTTATCGCAAACGGTAGAATAACACTGAATTCCTCATTCGAAGATTTGGTATTGCAATTAAACAAAAATGAGCCTAATGAGACTTTTGCCAAAAACTACTTAGCTGATGCTGAGGAATTTTTGAATAAAGTAGAATCCTACAGAAAACTCGAACTGATACATGCATAAAAGAGCAAAGTTAACGGTTGTAGGCGCAGGTCCGGGAGATTTGGAGCTCATCACTTTAAAAGCAATTAAAGCATTGCAGGATGCAAATGTTGTTCTTTATGACGCTCTTGTGGATAAAACCTTATTAGAATATGCCTTTAAAGCAGAGCATATTTTTGTAGGTAAGCGCAAAGGTTGTTATGCCTTTCAGCAAGATCAGATAAATGAATTAATTGTGCAAAGAGCAGAAAGTCGGGGACATGTGGTTCGATTAAAAGGAGGAGATCCTTTTGTTTTTGGCCGTGGGTCAGAGGAAATGGCTTATGCAGCCAAATATGGTCTGGAAGTGGCTATGGTTCCTGGTATATCTTCGTGTATTGCAGTTCCCGCATCTCAAAATATTCCGGTTACCAAACGAGGCTCTGCAGAGAGTTTTTGGGTGATTACAGGAACTACTAAAGAACATAAACTCTCGGGAGATATTCAACTCGCTGCTAAATCCAATGCTACAGTGGTCATATTAATGGGCATGTCAAAACTCTCGGCTATAGTAGAATTATTTATCAAAGAGAACAAATCAGATACTCCCGTTGCAATTATTCAGAATGGCACAAAAGAAGAAGAACAAGTTGGCATTGGAACAATTAATACTATAGAAAATATAGTAGATAAACAAAAACTAACGAACCCGGCGATCATAGTCATAGGCGAAGTAGTAAAAAATCGAAATCAAATAATTCAGATAAGCCACCAACATCAATTTCAAATCACAGAATAATGGAAAGGAATAATTTATATCCGATTTTTCTTAAATCGCGATCTCTCCATATTTTAATAGTAGGAGGAGGTAATGTAGCTGAAGAAAAATTAGCCTTTTTAACTAAGTCCAGTCCGGATGCTAAAATCACAATGGTATCGCCTATGTTTCGAGAAAAGACTTTAAAGTTAGCTGCAAATTATGATGTTGAACTTATTAGATCCACTTACAATACTGAATTTCTTAATGGGAAACATTTGGTTATAGCTACCACAAATAAACCTGGTATAAACCTACAGGTTTACAATGACTGCAGAAGTATGGATAAACTTGTAAACGTTGCTGATAATCCTCCTTATTGTGATTTTTATATGGGTGGTATTGTAACTAAAGGGAATGTCAAGATAGCTATATCTACCAACGGTAAATCTCCTACTACTGCAAAGAGGTTGAGGCAATTTTTTGAAGATGTAATACCGGAAGATATTAGCAGGATGGTTCAGAATCTAAATAGTTATCGAAAAACAATTAAAGGAAATTTTGAACAGAAGGTGGATAGAATGAATGAAGTAACAGAAAACCTGGTTACAAATATTGAAGAATAATTCTGTTTCACTTTAATTTACAAACTATCTTTATTACGCATCACTTGAAGTGCCAGATTAGAGCAAATAAAACCAAAAAAGTATTTCAAAGCAGGGTTAAGTAATGAGCAATAGTATTCCTTGAAAAGTAAAAAGAAAGAGCTTATCAGGCTTGTCTATAAATGTGTTTACACCCCAAAAAAAGTACATTTTTCTTGTTTTTAAATGACAAGTGACGTTTCTTTGTGCCAGTTCATTACAACATTGACATTGTTATCAAGAAAGGTGAAGGGACTAGACCCGTTGAAACCTTAGCAACCCTTTAACTATAAAGAAGGTGCTACATTCTACCACGATGCTGCTTTTTTATGGCAACTCAGGCTAGATAACACAAAGAAAAGGCTTTACGTCATTTTCTATTTTTCTTGATATTATTATAGAATTGTTCACTATGCGCATCTAAAAAGCAGATATTTATTATGCTGATTCTAAATGTTAATGGTAGACTGGGCAAACATCCATAGTGAGTTGTTGTAATTCCTAAAAACGAATCTTATGAAGAAGATACAGGATATACTGAAAGAGCGGGTTATGATACTGGATGGTGCAATGGGCACTATGCTTCAGCGGTATAAATTCACGGAGGAAGACTTTAGGGGAAGCCGTTTTAAAGACTGGCCCTATCCACTGCAAGGCAATAATGACCTATTGACCCTAACCCAGCCAGAAGCTATTGCCGAAATTCATAGAAAATATTTTGAAGCAGGAGCGGATATTGTGGAAACTAATACATTCTCTGGAACTTCCATTGCAATGGCTGATTATCATATGGAAGATTTGGTCTATGAACTTAATTATGAGTCTGCCAAAATAGCAAAGCAGGTAGCCGGAGAATTTACTAAAAGAGAACCAAATAAACCCAGATTCGTGGTAGGGAGCATGGGACCAACCAATAAAACAGCAAGTATGTCTCCTGATGTAAATGACCCTGGATTTAGGGCAGTTTCATTTGAGGCACTGCGATTAGCTTATAAAGAACAGGTGGAAGCCTTGTTAGATGGTGGAGTGGATATTCTGATGGTAGAAACAATTTTTGACACACTTAATGCTAAAGCAGCACTTTTTGCCATTGAGGAGGTAAAACAGGCACGTAATATTCAAACACCGGTCATGGTTAGCGGCACCATTACTGATGCCTCAGGCCGAACTTTATCCGGCCAGACTGCAGAAGCATTTTTAATATCTATAGCTCATATTCCTCTATTGTCTGTTGGATTTAATTGCGCTTTGGGAGCAAAACAATTAGTACCGCATTTAGACGCCATTGCAGTTCGTACAGAAACTGCTATTTCAGCACATCCTAATGCAGGATTACCCAATGCTTTTGGTAATTATGACCAAACACCTGATCAGATGGCTGAACAAATCAAGGAATATCTGGATAAAGGCCTTATGAATATAATTGGAGGATGCTGTGGCTCTACACCCGCTCATATTACGGCGATTGCTGAAATGGCAAAGGATTATAAACCTAGAAAATTTATTTTTTCTGATGCAGAAAGGGTTCATTTGTAAAAAATGAGAAATACAAGCAACATACAAAATAATTCACAAAATGATGTGGCGGCTGGTAGTGATCCCATATCACAACCAAGATTTCTTAAGCTAGCTGGTCTGGAACCACTGGTTATTACCCCGGATAGCAATTTTATTAATATAGGGGAAAGAACTAATGTTGCTGGTTCAAGAAAGTTTCTTCGATTAATTAAAGAAGAAAAATTTGAGGAAGCCCTGGATATAGCCAGGCACCAGGTGGAAGGTGGAGCCCAGATCATTGATATAAATATGGACGATGGCCTGATAGATGGAAAACTAGCCATGACCAGGTTTTTGAATTTGGTAATGGCCGAGCCAGATATAGCCCGTGTTCCTATAATGATAGATAGCTCCAAATGGGAGATTATTGAGGCCGGATTACAACTTGTTCAGGGAAAATGTATTGTCAATTCAATTAGTCTAAAGGAAGGAGAAGAAGAATTTATTCGTCAGGCAAAATTAATACGTCTTTACGGGGCTGCAGTAATTATCATGGCCTTTGACGAAAAAGGTCAGGCAGATAATTTTGAGAGACGGATTGAAATAGCGAAACGATCTTATGATATATTAGTAAATAGTGTTCATTTTCCGCCAGAAGATATCATTTTTGATCTTAATATTTTTCCTGTTGCAACCGGAATGGAGGAACATAAACAGAATTCAGTAGACTTTATTGAAGCTACTGCCTGGGTTCGGAAAAACCTACCTTATTGCAGTGTTAGCGGGGGAGTGAGCAATGTGTCTTTTTCATTTAGAGGTAATACACCCGTTCGTGAGGCAATGCATTCGGTTTTCTTGTACCATGCTATTCAGGCCGGTATGAATATGGGAATTGTTAATCCTGCCCTACTTGAAGTCTATGACGATATTCCAAAAGATTTACTGGAAAGGGTAGAAGATGTCATTTTAAACAGAAGGGATGACGCCACGGAACGTCTCCTCGATTTTGCTGAAACTGTGGTGGGCAAGGCAAAGGATAGCAAAGTAGATGATTCATGGCGAAAAGAGCCACTTCAGGAAAGAATTACCAGGGCTTTGGTAAAGGGAATAGATCAATACATTGTATCAGATGTGGAAGAAGCAAGGCTCGCCGTCGTTAAGCCTATTGAGGTAATTGAAGGCCATTTAATGAAAGGGATGAATGTGGTTGGGGATCTCTTCGGAAGTGGAAAAATGTTCCTGCCACAGGTAGTAAAGTCTGCAAGGGTAATGAAAAAGGCTGTTGCTTATTTATTGCCTTATATTGAAGAAGATAAAGACAATGTATCACAGTCCGCTGGTAAAATCTTAATGGCAACGGTTAAGGGTGATGTACATGATATAGGCAAGAATATCGTAAGTGTAGTACTGGCATGTAATAACTATGAAATTATTGATTTGGGCGTTATGGTTCCACCTGAAAAAATAATTCAAAAAGCTAAAGAAGAACAAGTTCATATAATAGGATTAAGTGGACTTATTACTCCTTCTCTGGATGAAATGGTTCATCTGGCACGCGAAATGGAGCGCCAGGGTTTTAAAATACCATTATTGATAGGAGGGGCAACAACCAGTAAAGCACATACTGCAGTAAAGATTGATCCGCAGTACAGCGCCTCTGTAGTTCATGTAAATGATGCCTCGAGGGCCGTTACTGTTCTGGGTGACCTGTTACATAAAGATTCTGCTGATGATTATAAGGCATTGGTTAAAACTGACTATTCTTCCTTCAGGGAGAAATTTCTAAGTCGGGGGAAACAAAAGGAATACCTAAGTCTGGAAGATGCAAGAAAGAATAAGTTTCATATAGACTGGGATGCTTCTGATATTGTAAAACCAAATAATTTGGGGATAAAGGTCATTAGGGATATGGACCTTGATCTTTTGGAGGAATTTATAGATTGGACACCATTTTTCCGAAGTTGGGACTTACATGGAAAATACCCTGCAATATTAAGCGATGAAATTGTTGGGGAGCAGGCTACTGAGTTATATGAGGATGCCCAGTCAATGCTGAAAAAGATATTCGTTGAGAAATTATTGACCGCAAAAGCGATTTTCGGGCTTTTTTGTGCTAATACAATTAATGATGATGATATTGAGGTACTTACTCATCCTGTAAATACAGATACTGCTGACAAAAAAGAGGAAAATAAGCATCTTGTTTTTAGGACTTTGCGCCAGCAATCCAAAAAAAGACAAGGTATTCCGAATATAGCCCTGGCAGATTTCATAGTGCCCAAAGATTCTGGAATACAGGATTATATTGGCTGCTTTTGCGTTACAACTGGTTTTGGCACAAATGAACTTGCTGAAGAATACGAGAAAAACCATGATGATTACAATGCTATTATGATTAAAGCATTGGCCGACAGGCTTGCTGAAGCCTTTGCTGAGTATTTACATAAAGAAGTGCGAATGAAATATTGGGGATATGCAGCAAAAGAAAAACTCTCCAATGAAAATTTAATAAAAGAAGAATACAGGGGAATAAGGCCGGCACCGGGCTACCCGGCATGTCCCGATCATACCGAAAAATTGACAATCTGGGAATTACTGAACGTAGACAAGGAGATTGGAGTTAAATTGACAGAAAACCTTGCTATGTTCCCAGCGGCCAGTGTAAGTGGATATTATTTTGCACATCCGGAGGCTCGATATTTCGGATTGGGTAAGATAACAGAAGACCAGATTGTTGATTATGCCGGGAGGAAAGAAATTGAATTGAGTGAAGCAAGGAAATGGTTAGCCCCAAATACAGCTGATGAATAAGTGTAAGATCCTGCTGAATTTAATCTGGATCAATGAGTTACCAGGATAAAAATATAATAGTCAAAAAAATTTTGAACTATAAATATTAAATAGTAGTAAGATTAATGAAAGTCACCGAACATATAGAAAGGGCAAAAGGGAATACGCTATTCTCTTTTGAAATTATCCCTCCGGTTAAAGGAAGAAACATAAAAGAGCTATACGATAATATTGACCCTTTAATGGACTTCAACCCACCCTTTATAGATGTCACTACTTCCAGGGAGGAGTATATTTATATTGACAAGAATGGACTTTTAGATAAAAAACTCACACGAATGCGGCCAGGTACTGTTGGGATTTGCGCTTCAATAAAGCACAAATATGATGTAGATACCATTCCACATGTACTATGTGGTGGATTTACAAAGGAAGAAACAGAATATTTACTGGTTGACTGTCACTATCTGGGGATAGACAATATTATGGCCCTTAGGGGAGATGCGATGAAAGAAGAGAAATATTTCGAACCCTCAAAAGGGGGTCACGTGTACGCATCAGAACTGGTAGAGCAAATACATAATCTAAATTGCGGCCAATATTTACATGAGGTTGTGGAGACAGATTATTGTGCAGATTTTTGCATTGGTGTAGCGGGATATCCTGAAAAACACATGGAAGCACCTTCTTTACAGACAGATTTAAAATGGCTGAAGAAAAAAGTTGAACTTGGCGCCAATTATGTAGTGACACAAATGTTTTTTGATAATAAAAAGTTTTTTGCCTATGTTAAAGCAGCCAGGGATATGGGTATAACCGTACCCATAATTCCCGGGATAAAACCCATAGCCGTAAAAAGACATTTACAATTATTACCTCAGGTGTTTCGAATTGACCTTCCACAGGACTTAATTGAAGCCGTGGAAAACTGTAAGAATAATAAGGAAGTTAGACAGGTTGGGATTGAATGGGCCATTGAGCAATCAAAAGAATTAAAGGAGGCAGGAGTCCCTGTTCTTCATTATTATTCTATGGGCAAATCAACTAATATTAAAGCTATAGCTGAGGCTGTATTTTAATTGAATAGGGCCTTTTTGTAGCTCAATTTATTTTAAAAGTAGGGCTACTCAACTAAGTTATCTGCGGAATTGATATTCTTTGTTTACTAAATACCTTCCAGAAATATCCTGATAAGAACCCTGATCATATGGAGTAAATTACTCGTAATATTTGCTACTTTTACACCCAATGGACACCAGATTTTTTTACGCATGCCTACTTTCCTGTCTGTGGTGTTTTTCCCAAAAAGAAGAAACACCTAAAAAGTTTACCATAGATGCCAATCCCTTTTATGGTTCTATTATCCTTCACAACACGGATATTTCTCATTTAATCAATGCACATCCTGCAGGAGTTATTCTTGGGTTTAATAAGAAAAATTTTGGCTCTAAAGAATGGCATCAGGAATATAACTATCCAGATACGGGGATTTCATTTATTTATCAGGATATGAAGGATGAAATCCTGGGTACAAATTTTAGTTTGTACGCACATTATAATTTTTATTTCTTTAAACGGAACATGCAATTCAGAATTGGTCAGGGCTTAGCCTACAATACCAATCCCTACGATAAGAATCAAAATTTCAGGGGTAATGCCTACGGCTCCCACATAATGAGTTCTACCTTATTTATGCTCAATTATCACAAGGAACAATTATTCAAGAACTTGGGAATTAAAGTAGGAATATCGATTATTCATTATTCCAATGCCAACGTGAAAGCACCCAATACTTCTACGAATACATTTGCCTTTAATGCGGGACTTGTTTACAATTTGAATGGTAATGAAGAAATTGTTTATATAAAGAATCCTGATAAAGAAAAAATTACCCAACCAATTAAAGCTAATCTTGTCTTTAGAACCGGTATTAATGAGAGTGATGTGGTTAATTCGGGTCAGTTTCCGTTTTATATTTTCTCAGCTTATGCGGATAAACGCTTATCCCGAAAAAGTGGAATACAACTGGGAGCGGATGTGTTTTTTTCTAATTTTTTAAAAGAATTGATTCGTTATCAGTCAATATCCTTTCCTGAGTTGGATGTTGATCCCGATACAGATTATAAACGAGTGGGTATCTTCCTGGGATTTGAACTCTATATTTCTAAATTAAGTGCTATCGCTCAGCTGGGTTATTATGTTTATTACCCTTTTGATTTTGAAGGAAAAGTGTACAATAGAATTGGTTTAAAATATTATTTTGGAAAAAAATTATTTGGTGCAGTTACTTTAAAATCCCATGGTGCTGCAGCCGAAGCGGTAGAGTTAGGACTTGGAATACGATTATAGAAATTATTAGCAATAAGTTAATTTGAGGAATGAAGACTAAAGTAACGTATTTGAAAAGTAAATATCTGCAAGTAGTAGTGGTGGTTTTTGGACTTATTTTTTTGATGAGTTGCAATGGTGATAATGCACCGGACTGTTTCCAAAACGCAGGTGACACAATACGTGATGTAATCCCGGTAGAAAGCTTTACAAAAATAACCGTTAATGAAAATACTAAATTGGTCCTTAAAGAGGGGAGTGATACATTGGTAGAAGTTGAAACCGGTGAATTTTTGCGTAACGAAGTGAAAGCTGAAGTTAAGGATGGGAGACTCTTGTTAACGGATACCAATAATTGTAATTTTTTCAGAGAATACGGCCTTACTACTTTTTATGTTACCGCGCCAAATATTACAGAAATCAGAAGTAATACGGGCTTTTCTACAGTTAGCGATGGGGTATTGGCCTATCCTCAGATTACTCTAATATCTGAAAGCTTTAATGATCCCGAAAACCTGACAACAGATGGTGAGTTTGACCTGGAATTGGCATCACAGAATGTCAATGTAGTGGTTAACGGGATAGCATATTTTAAACTTAGAGGAAATTCCGCCAATTTAAGTGTTGTAGTTGCGGCTGGGGATACCAGAATTGAAGCGGTATTACTATTAGTTCAAAATGTAACTCTTGATCACAGAGGAAGCAATGATATACTTATTAATCCACAGGAGTCATTAAGAGGCACTATTAGGGGAACCGGGGATGTACGGAGTTATAACCGTCCTGATATAGTAGAAGTGCAAGAACTCTATAGAGGAAGATTAATTTTTGATGACTAACTCATTTAATTGCTGGTTAATTCGGTAAATAAACCTTCCAGATTTTTATTCTTGCGACTAAGTTGTAGTATTTTGAGTTTATTGTCATGGGCAAAATCAAAAACAACTGATCGCATATCTTCAGAAGTACCAAATGTAATTTCATAAACGAACCCCACTGTGTTAACGACCTTCGTAACCTTAGGTAGTCTTTCCAGGAATGCTTCTTCCACGCGATAATCAAATTCAACTTCAATTATTTGTTCATTCTCCTCCCTTAGATCGGCAAGTTTTTTATCTGCCACCAGAATTCCTTCATTAATTATAAGGACCCTGTCGCAAACAGCTTCTACTTCTTTCATGATATGAGTTGATAGCAGGATGGTCTTTTTTTTGCTGATCTGCTTAATAAGTTTTCTAATTTCAATAAGTTGATTAGGATCTAAGCCTGTTGTGGGTTCATCTAAAATTAGTACTTCAGGATCATGAAGAAGAGCGGAAGCAAGGCCTACTCGCTGTTGATATCCTTTAGATAATGCCCCAATTTTTTTATGGGCTTCCGGGCTCAATCCGGTTTGTTCTATTACCGTGTCTATTCTTTTTTTGGATACTTTATAAACTTCCGCATTAAAAGCAAGATATTCCTTTACATACATGTCTTTGTAGAGGGGGTTATGTTCCGGTAAATACCCTATACTTTTTTGTACTTCTCTTGGCTTCGTGAGCACGTCATGCTCATTAACAAAAGCGTCGCCTTTGTCGGCTTTACTGTAAGTGGTCAGAATTTTCATCATGGTAGATTTCCCTGCTCCGTTTGGACCTAAGAATCCTACGATCTCGCCTTTATTTATCTCAAAAGACACGCTATTTAGAGCTTTTTGCGAACCAAAACTCTTAGAGATATTTATGACCTTTAAAGACATGTGCTAATTTTTTTGTAAAAATAAACATTGCAAGTATAAGCTCGAATATCGTTTGCATATTTTTGATTAATCAATTGAAAGTTTAAAGAGTAAGAAGTATGACCTTACTTTAAGTAATGTTAAATTCTCAAAAAAAAATTACATTTAAAAAATTATCCGCAATGAAATCGAGGATACTGTGAATATTCAAAAAAATATACTTATAAACCGCGAATTTTAAATTTAATATTTACCTTAGCCAAAGATTTGTAGAAAAATGACTCGTAATTATTTTTGGAATGGTTTCTATTTTTATTTCTTTTTTAAAAGAAGTACGGGACTGTTTTAGAATATTGTGAACAATATATCAGATAAAGTCCCGTGAAATACGGGATTTTTTTTTGAAAGTAACTTAACCATATGGGTTTTAAAATAGCCATACAGGGAATTAAAGGTTCTAATCATCATCAGGTGGCTTTGGAATATTTTGGTAATGATATAGATTTAGTGGAATGCTTGTCATTCCATAAGTTGGTAGACCAATTGCTTAATAAGCAAGCGGATAAGGGAGTAATGGCTATTGAAAATTCAATTGCAGGATCAATAATACCTAATTATGCCCTTGTATATCATAATAATTTGCACATTATTGGGGAATATTATCTGAATATCCATCACAATTTGATGGTTTTAGATGGGCAGCGATTGTCAGACATTAAGGAAGTCAGATCACATCCAATGGCTCTATTACAATGTAGAGAGTATTTAAAGTCTCAACCCCATATAAAAATGGTTGAAGATGTTGATACTGCAGAAACAGCCAAACAAATTCAGGATAAACAATTGAAAGGGATAGCCGCAATTGCTCCGGCAGTGGCTGCAGATCTATACGATTTAGAAATCATTGAGCCTGAAATACAGACCATAAAGAATAATTCTACAAGATTTATCATTGTAAAGACGCAGAATAAGGAAATTCCAAAAGAAGAGATCAACAAAGCTTCCATACGTTTTATAACAGATCATAAGAGAGGAAGTTTAGCTGCGGTTCTGAATGTTATGAGTGATTGCAATTTGAATTTGACCAAAATACAGTCGTTACCGATTATTGAAACACCATGGAAATATGCATTTTTTGTGGATATAACTTTTGAGGATTACAATCATTTTGCTAAGGCGAAATCATTATTGGAAATAATGTCCGAAGATTTCATGGTTTTAGGTGAATATAAAAATGCTCGTTTATGATACAAACTGCTGATCGTTTACAGACCATAGAGGAGTATTATTTCTCTAAAAAATTGAGGGAAGTCAGGGGAATGGCATCTGCGGGAAAACCAATAATAAATATTGGTATAGGTAGTCCGGATCTTCCACCATCTGAAGCTGTAATTACTTCTTTTCAGAATTCTGTAAGGCATGCGGGTGCGCATCAGTACCAAAGTTATCAGGGGCTGCCTGAGCTAAGAGAAACAATAGCGCAGTTTTATAAGGAAAAATTTAATGTTGATGCAGATCCATCTAATGAAATATTACCCCTTATGGGTTCCAAAGAAGGGATAATGCATATTAGTATGGCCTTTTTAAATGAAGGTGATGAGGTGTTAATTCCCAATCCAGGTTACCCTACCTATACTTCGGTCAGCAAATTAGTCGGAGCTGTTCCAAGGCAATATGACCTGCTTGCTGACCATGGCTGGTTTCCAGATTTAGAAAGCTTAAAGCAGGAAGATTTGTCTGGTGTAAAGCTAATGTGGATAAGCTACCCTCACATGCCTACAGGTGCTACAGCAAATCCTCAGCAATTTGAAACTTTGGTGGCCTTTGCAAAAAAGCATAACATATTATTGGTAAATGACAACCCTTATAGTTTTGTTTTAAGTAAGAATCCATTGAGCATTTTAAGTGTGAAGGGAGCCAAGGATACTGCTTTAGAACTCAATTCTCTTAGCAAAACTTTTAATATGGCAGGTTGGAGAGTGGGAATGCTTCTGGGGAATGAAAGGAATGTAAATGCGATTTTAAAAGTAAAAAGTAATATGGACTCCGGAATGTTTTATGGAATTCAAAAAGGTGCCATAGAGGCATTAAAAAGTGGTAAAGAATGGTTTGATCAATTAGATGCCATATATAAAGCTCGCAGAAAGTTGATGTTTCAATTGGCAGATAAACTCCGGTGTACCTATGACCCTAATGCCGTAGGGATGTTTGTTTGGGCTAAACTACCGAATGGATCACCGAATTCAGAAGATTTTATAGATCGAATATTACATGATAAGAATATTTTCATTGCACCTGGGACTATTTTTGGCAGCAATGGAGAGGGCTATATCAGATTTTCACTTTGTATTACAAAATCAAAGATAAAAGAGGCTATCGACAGGTTTTAAACCGCTATGCAAAATGAAAACAAGAACTGGAATTTAATAAAGGATATCTTAAGAATTACAAATAGCATAAAGGCTTATAAGTTAAAAAAATGAAGGTAATAATAGTAGGTATCGGATTAATCGGGGGTTCAATGGCCAGGGACCTTAGATACAAGTATCCTGAGGTATCAATCTATGGGATGGATGCAAGTGCAGCCCATCTTGAAGAAGCTGTTAGGCTGCAACTTATAGACGGCATTGCAAGATCAAAAGAATTATCAGAGGCTGATATTGTTATAGTTAGTATCCCTGTGGATGCAATTGTAAAGGAACTTCCAAAATTATTGGATGTCATTGGTGACGATTCTTTGGTGATAGATGCAGGTTCAACAAAATCAGAAATTTGCAGTGTTGTGGCAGATCATCCAAGAAGAAGAAATTTTCTGGCTTGTCACCCTATTGCCGGTACTGAATTTTCGGGTCCTTCCGCTGCTATTTCGGAACTGTTTGAAGGTAAAACAAACATCATTTGCGAGGTAGAAAAAACTGCATTCAAACTTCAGGAAAGGGCATTAAGTATTTTTAGTAGTTTGGGTATGCGCATAAGATATATGAATCCTGAAGCACATGATCACCATATTGCCTATGTCTCCCACCTATCTCATATAAGCTCATTTATGCTTGGTAAAACGGTAATTGAAAAGGAGAAAAACGAGCGTGACATTTTTGACATGGCGGGTAGTGGATTTGAAAGTACAGTAAGATTAGCAAAAAGCTCACCGGCCATGTGGACCCCTATTTTCGAACAAAACAAAGAGAATGTCGTAGAGACTTTGGATGAATATATTCAGAACCTGGAAGCCTTTAAACAAAAACTAATTGATAATAATTTTGAAGGCATATATAAAGAAATGGACAATACCAATAAGATAAAATCAATATTAAAAGGAATACCACAAAATAGTAAAGACAGATAATAATGGAGAATTCAAAAAATTTAAGATCATGGTTAGATGATATGAAATTATCACATCCCCTGGTAATAGCAGGACCATGTAGCGCAGAAACTGAAGATCAGGTATTGGGAATAGCCCATGAGCTTAAGGATACAGATGTAAACTACTATCGCGCTGGTATATGGAAGCCGAGAACCAGGCCCGGAAACTTTGAAGGAGTTGGAGCTATTGGTCTCAAGTGGTTACAAAAAGTAAAAGAAGAAACCGGGCTTAAGACAGCCACTGAAGTAGCTAACAAAAATCATGTAGATCTTGCATTGGAACATGATGTAGATTTGCTGTGGATAGGTGCACGCTCTACCGTTAGCCCGTTTATAGTTCAGGAAATTGCTGATGCTTTGGAAGGAACGGACAAAATTGTCCTGGTTAAAAACCCTGTAAACCCTGACCTTTCTTTATGGCTAGGAGCAGTAGAACGATTATCAAAGGCTAATATTAAGAAGTTGGGAGTAATACACCGAGGTTTTTCTACCTATGAGAAAACCAAATACCGAAATATCCCGGAATGGCAGATGGCTATTGAATTGCAGACCAAATTTCCGGATCTCCCTTTAATTAATGACCCCTCACATATTAGTGGTAACAGGGAATTGATATTTGATATTTCACAGACCGCCCTGGATTTGAATTATGATGGATTAATGATTGAAACACATCATGACCCGGATAATGCCTGGAGTGATGCGGCTCAGCAGGTTACTCCTAAAAAATTGGTACAAATCATGGAAGACTTAAAAATTAGAAAGGAAACAGATGAGGAAGCAGAATACAACCAAAAAATTAATAATCTGCGGACTCAAATTGATATTATTGACAATCAGCTTATTGACACCCTTGGCAAGCGAATGAAAGTTTCAGATGGGATAGGTGAATTAAAGAGACAACGTAATGTTGCCGTTCTTCAAACGAATCGATGGAATGCTATATTAGGCAAAATGATCCTGGAAGGTGAATCTAAAGGATTGAGTGAAGAATTTGTACTTCGCATGTTTAAGGCTATTCACCAGGAATCAATAAATCATCAGGAGAAAATCATAAATGCTGCTGAGAGCGTAAAAATTAAAAGTTAAATATTTTTAAGATCCTTATATAAAGTGTAACAAAAATTAAATAACGGTATCTTTAATAAAACTAGTAACACAAATAATTATGAAAAAAGTAATGTTGTTTTGCATGTTTCTTATTGCCTTTAATGGCTTTTCACAAACCATGCTTGACAAAGAAGTTGGAGATTTTCAGGAAATAAAAGTTTATGATCTAATTGAAGTGAACCTTATTAAATCTGATGATAACCGTATAGTTATTAAAGGGCATAATGTTTACGATATCACATTCGTTAATAAGAATGGAGTTTTAAAATTACGTATGGAGCTGGAAAAAAAGTTCCAGGGCGAGGATACCTTTGTAGAGGTTTATTATACAGATTTGCGAACTATAGACGGAAATGAAGGAGCTAAAATTGTCTGTAATGAACTTGTTCAAAAGGAGAAGATAGAAATAAGAGCCCAGGAAGGATCACATATAAAAATTGGAATGGATGTCAAGGATGTGGAAATGAAGGCGGTCACAGGAGGTAAAATTGAGGCATCCGGATTGGCTAAAAATCAAATAATTGTTATAAATACCGGTGGAGTATTTGAAGGCAGGAAATTGTTAACAGAAGTAGCAAGTGTAAATATTTCAGCAGGCGGAGAGGCAGAACTTTACGCTTCACAAAAATTGGATATCAGTGTAAAGGCAGGAGGGGATGTATATGTATATGGAAATCCAAAAGATGTAAATAAAAAAACTCTGGCTGGAGGAAGAATAATTTTTAAAGACTAAAAAATTAAACTAATAATTAAATAACCCGGTATTTTTGCCGGGTTTTTTTGTAGCATTATTTTTTTTTCATAAATCCTTGTGTAGATTACTGGTTTTTTGGCCTTTCCTACTAAAATATACCGCCCCAAATTAAAGTATTATCGTTTCTTTGTATTGAAATACAAACATTTATGCATGGAATTGTTTATAAGTCTACCGGTAGTTGGTATACAGTAAAAACTGACGCCGGAGATATTTATGAATGTCGTATTAAGGGGAAATTCCGAATAAAGGGAATTAAAAGCACCAATCCAATTGCTGTAGGCGACCTGGTTGTATTTGAAGTTGAGCAAATTGGCGATGAGACTATAGGCGTTATCTCTAAAATTGAAGATCGCAAGAATTATATAATTCGAAAATCAGTTAAACTTTCGAAACAAACGCATATTATAGCGGCTAATATTGATCAGGTTTTTTTACTGGTCACACTAAAGAATCCAAGAACGTATACTATTTTTATTGATCGATTTCTGGCAACCTCCGAAGCCTATGATATAAAAACCGTACTCCTTTTTAATAAAGTAGACATGTATAATAAGGATGAGTTGGCGGAAGTAAAGTATTTGGCTGCGTTGTACCGAGAAATCGGCTATACATGTATTGGGATCTCTGCAAAAACAGGAAAGAATGTTGATAAGGTAAAAGACTTGATGAAGAAACATACAAGTATGTTTGCCGGGCATTCAGGAGTGGGAAAATCCACTCTTATTAATTTCATAGCACCTGAGTTAAGTTTAAAGACTACCGAAATTTCTGATCAGCACTTTCAGGGACAACATACTACGACTTTTGCAGAAATGTATGACTTGAATTTCGGGGCAAGGATTATTGATACTCCGGGGATTAAAGGTTTTGGTATGGTAGATATGGACAAATATGAGATAGGAGATTATTTTCCGGAATTTTTTAGACTGAAGAGCAATTGTAAGTTTAATAACTGCCTGCACTTAGACGAACCAAAATGTGCGGTTAAAGCTGCATTAGATAAAGATGAGGTGTCATGGAGCAGGTATCGGAGTTATGTTCAGATTGTTACCGAGGATGAAGACACCTATAGAATGGACAATTACGAAGAATTATGAGGGCCGTAATACAAAGAGTATCCTCTGCAAGTGTTGTTGTAAATAACAAAACAATTTCTCAAATTGGATGGGGTTTTTTGGTATTGTTGGGAATTGAGGATTCTGATACCCGGGATGATATTGCCTGGCTCTCAAATAAAATAGTAAACTTGAGAATATTTAATGACACGCATGGAGTAATGAACCGGTCTTTGTTGGAAACAGAGGGAAACGCTATTGTGGTAAGTCAGTTTACTTTACATGCAGCAACCAAAAAGGGGAACAGACCTTCTTACATAAGGGCAGCAAAACCCAATATTGCTATTCCCCTTTATGAAGCTTTCGTACATCAAATGGAAACAGATTTGGGGAAACAGATAGGCACTGGAGTTTTTGGTGCTGATATGAAAGTGACCTTGGTAAATGATGGCCCGGTTACTATAATAATTGACACAAAAAATAAAGACTTATGAAAATTGAAGATGCACAGTTAGCTGTTGACAATTGGATAAAAGATCATGGCGTTCGTTATTTTAATGAATTGACAAACATGGCCCAGCTTACAGAAGAGGTAGGGGAAGTGGCTCGTATTATTGCCCGGCGGTATGGGGAACAAAGTGAGAAGGAATCGGATAAAGAAAAGGATCTGGGAGAAGAATTAGCCGATGTTCTTTTCGTGGTTCTATGTCTGGCAAACCAGACCGGTATCGATCTTCAGCAAGCTTTTGACCGCAAATTGGATATAAAGGCAAAACGAGACCACGACAGACACCAGAACAATAAAAAATTGAAATAGTAGTATCTTTGGCTTTCGGTTTAAAAACAGTATCAATTTGAAATTACACCTCTCCGGCCCGTCAGACAATCTTCTGAAATCCCAGATTAAAATCACAGGTTCCAAGAGTGAATCTAACAGACTTTTGTTACTCAATGCCCTTTATCCGGGAATTACGATTAAAAATCTGTCCAATTCTGATGATGCTGCTGTAATGCAAGAAGGTATTCAGGTTAAAGAAGGAAGGGTAGATATACATCACGCAGGTACAGCTATGCGGTTTTTAACAGCCTTTTTTGCTTCTCAGGAGGGAGTAAAAGTTACCCTTACCGGTTCACAGAGAATGCAGGAACGACCTATAAAAATATTGGTTGATGCATTGAAAAATTTGGGTGCTGATATCGATTATTTGAAAAATGAGGACTATCCTCCATTGATGATAAAAGGAAAGATACTCAACAAATCTAAGGTGAGCCTTCCGGCGGATATTAGTAGTCAGTACATCTCTGCTTTATTGCTTATTGCTCCAAGTTTGGATCATGGTCTGGTATTGGAACTGGTAGGGAATATCACATCTGTTCCCTATATTAAAATGACGCTGGGCTTGTTAGACCAAATTGGGGTGGCGAGCTCTTTTGAAGGGAATACTGTAAGGGTACTTCCAAAAAAACAAGTTAGCGAAAGTTCCATAACAGTGGAGTCTGATTGGAGTTCGGCGTCATATTTTTACAGTATTTCTGCTCTCTGCGAAGAAGGGACGAATATTGGTTTGTCGTCCTATAAAAAGGATAGTTTGCAGGGCGATAGCGTTCTTAAGGAACTATATAAAGATTTTGGTGTTAAAACCTTATTTAAAGAGGATAGCATTAGTCTGGTTAAAATTAAAACCAATCAAATAGCTAATGTTGAATACGATCTTTCAAATGCCCCTGATTTAGCACAGACTATAGCTGTTACATGTTTTGGATTAGGAATTGGATGTCATCTTACCGGTTTACATACCTTAAAAATAAAGGAGACAGATAGGCTGCAGGCATTAAAAAATGAACTTTCCAAACTCGGGGCTAAAGTTTCAGTTACCAATAGGACACTTACTTTGGAATCTTCAAATAAAATAAATTCCGAGGTGGCAATTGATACTTATAACGATCACAGAATGGCCATGGCATTTGCCCCACTGGCTTTAAAAACCGCAATAGTCATTAACGATGCTGAGGTAGTTTCCAAATCGTACCCGGATTTTTGGAAAGATCTGGAACAACTAGGATTTAACATTAAAGAGCTATAAAGGTATTTAATACCACTTTTACTTGACAAGCCCTACTTCAGGATTGTATATTTGCAGCCGCCAAAAAGGCGAACTAAAATTCACATATGAAATTATCACACTTTAGTTTTGAATTGCCAACAGACCTGATGGCAGAATATCCGGCAGAGCACAGAGACGAATCCAAATTAATGGTTGTTCATAAAGATACTGGTAAAATTGAACATAAAATGTTCAAGGATCTTATTGATTATTTTGATGAAGGAGATGTAATGGTTATTAATAACACCAAAGTATTTCCGGCCAGATTATTTGGCAATAAGGAAAAAACCGGGGCCAGGATAGAAGTGTTTTTGCTTCGTGAACTGAACGAAGAACAAAGGTTGTGGGATGTTTTGGTCGATCCTGCGAGAAAGATCAGAATAGGCAATAAACTTTATTTTGGGGATGATGAGAATTTGGTGGCCGAAGTTATTGACAATACTACTTCAAGGGGAAGAACACTTCGCTTTCTTTATGATGGATCTTATACCGACTTTAGAAGGAAATTAAGAGAACTCGGAGAGACACCTCTTCCAAAGTATATTAAAAGAGAAGTGGAGCCTGAAGATGAGTCCCGGTATCAAACGATATATGCAAAGCATGAAGGTGCTGTAGCGGCACCAACAGCCGGACTACATTTTTCCAAACATTTATTAAAACGACTCGAAATTAAAGGTATTGAATTTGCCGAGCTCACACTTCACGTAGGTCTTGGTACTTTTAACCCGGTAGAAGTAGAAGACCTTTCCAAACATAAAATGGATAGTGAAGAATTGGTGATTGATGAGAAAGCCACAGAGATTGTAAATTCAGCTAAAATTAAGAAGAAAAGAATTTGTGCTGTTGGAACAACAGCTATGAGAGGCCTGGAAAGTGCTGTATCATCAGAACACACACTGAATACGTATGATGGCTGGACCAATAAATTTGTATTTCCACCTTACGACTTTAGTATTGCTAATGCCATGGTAACTAATTTTCATCTGCCAAAATCTACTCTTTTAATGATGGTTTCTGCATTTATGGGTCATGATCTTATGAAAAGGGCCTACAAAGAAGCAATAATTGAAGGATACAGATTTTACTCATATGGTGACGCCATGCTCATCATATAAAGTATGTATTATTTAAATAAAGAATCCTGCCCTTACCTGTTTTCCGATAGGTACGGCAGGTTTTTTTTTACTTAAGCAATGGTTTCAAGCAAGAAAGATATTCGGGCCCTTACCAAGGAGCAACTTCGTGAGTTTTTTGAAACTCATGGGGAGAAGCCATTCCGTGGAAATCAGGTGTACGAATGGTTGTGGAAGAAATCTGCACATTCATTTGATACAATGACTAATCTATCCAAAGAAACACGTAAAAAACTGGAAGAATATTTTGTAATTAATCACATTAAAGTAGATCAATTACAGAAGAGTTCTGATGGTACTATAAAGAATGCTGTCAGATTGCACGATGGGTTAGTGGTAGAATCAGTTCTTATCCCAACCAAAGAAAGAACCACAGCTTGTGTATCCAGCCAGGTAGGCTGTAGTTTGGATTGCAAATTTTGCGCCACGGCAAGATTAAAAAGGATGCGCAACCTTAATCCGGACGAGATTTATGATCAGGTGGTGGTAATCAATAATGAAAGCGAGCTCTATTTTAATAGACCTTTGAGTAATATTGTCTTTATGGGAATGGGTGAACCCCTAATGAATTATAATAATGTTTTGAAGGCAATCGATAAGATAACTTCTCCTGAAGGACTTGGCATGTCTCCAAAAAGAATTACAGTTTCTACCTCGGGGGTTCCAAAAATGATCAGGAAACTTGCCGATGAGGAAGTCAGATTTAAACTTGCCGTTTCTCTTCATTCAGCAATAGAAGAAGTACGCACGTCTATTATGCCCTTCAATGAGACCTTTAATCTTAAGGACCTGCGAGATTCTTTGATCTATTGGTATTCAAAAACAAAAAGCAGGATTACATACGAGTATGTAGTGTGGGAAGGCATTAACGATAAGGATAAGGATATAAAGGCTTTAATAGCATTTTGCAGATTTGCACCTTCAAAGGTAAATTTGATAGAGTACAATCCTATAGATGATTCCGACTTTAAGCAGGCATCTAATGATGCCATTGATAAATATGTGGAAGCTCTGGAACAAAATGGGATAGTAGTTACAGTTCGCCGGTCTAGAGGTAAAGATATTGATGCAGCTTGTGGACAATTGGCTAATAAATCTATATAATCAGGATCGCAATTTAATAATACAAAAATGCGTCAACGCAGCTAAAAAAACTTAGACGAACTGGGGATCAGATTCAATTTCTTATTTCTTTATTCTCACTTCGTTCCCCTTGTTATTTTTCCTAAATTTATCGTTCATCATCGATAAAACGAATTCTATTGAAAATTGTCGCACAAATAACGGAACCGATCAATGAAGAAATGGAACTCTTTGAAAAAAAGTTCCGTGATTCCATGTCCACAAAAGTGGCTCTTCTTAACAGAATCACCTATTATATCGTAAACCGTAAAGGAAAGCAAATGCGGCCTATGTTTGTATTTCTTACCGCAAAGCTGGTTAATAATGGTGAAGTAAATGAAAGGACTTATCGTGGGGCATCAGTTATAGAATTAATACATACTGCTTCTTTGGTGCATGATGATGTAGTAGATGATAGTTACAAACGCAGAGGTTTCTTCTCCATAAATGCACTTTGGAAAAATAAAATCGCTGTCCTGGTTGGGGACTATCTACTTTCAAAAGGAATGCTACTTTCTGTGGAGTATGAAGATTTTGACTTACTTAAAATTATTTCAATAGCTATACGCGAAATAAGTGAGGGAGAATTACTTCAGATAGATAAAGCCAGAAGATTAGATATTACTGAGGATGTATATTACGAAATAATCAGGCAAAAAACGGCCACGCTTATTGCGGCATGTTGTAGTCTGGGAGCATGTTCCGTAAAGCCCGATAGCACAGATGTTGAAACTTTTCGAAAGTTTGGAGAGCTTTGTGGGATGGCATTTCAGATAAAGGATGACCTTTTTGATTATGGAACAGAGAAAATTGGCAAACCCACGGGAATAGATATTAAGGAGCAAAAAATGACCCTGCCTTTAATATATGCACTCAATAACAGTACCCCCAAAGAGAAAAAATGGCTTATTAATTCAGTAAAAAATTATAACAAGGATAAGTCGCGTGTTAAGGAAGTAATTGCCCTTGTAAAAGAAAAGGGAGGTCTTTCTTATGCAGAAACTAAAATGAACGAATTTAAAAATAAGGCCTTGGAACTTTTAAATACCTACCCGGATTCTGAATATAAAGATGCTCTTAGCCTTATGGTAAGTTATGTGGTAGACAGAAAAAAATAACACCTAATCAACACATATACAAAGGGTTATAAATTAATTCAAAAAAATTCCAGATTTCGGGCAACGTTTTTGATTTCCAAAACGTCTTTATCTATAGAAGAGTAAAATGAAACGCTTGAAAATTATTTCTTTTTACAATAATGAAAAAGTGCTGATCAGGAAAGCAATTTTAGGTCATCCTAATGCACAACGGGCTATTTATGAGAAGTTTGCGCCTAAGATGCTGGGAGTATGCAGACAGTATATAAAGGACCTGCATTATGCCGAAGATGTTATGATCAATGGTTTTGTGAAAGTATTTAAAAGTTTGAATTCATTTAGGCACGAAGGAAGCTTTGAAGGTTGGATCAGACAAATCATGGTTAGAGAATCCATCTCTTATCTCAGAAAAAAACAATTTGTAGTCTTTGATGATGATGTCTGCGAGTATAACACTCCAAACCAAATTACCTTCCCTTCTTCAATTGATATTGAGTATGTTCAGCGGCTAATTGATAATTTGCCTGAAGGTTATAAAATGGTTTTTGTGCTTTATGCGATAGAAGGGTATAAGCATTCAGAAATTGCAGAAATGTTGGATATTACAGAAAGTACATCCAAATCCCAGTTGTTTAAGGCCAGGAGATTATTACAGGATAAATTAAAAGAACAAAGTATACTAGGTTATGGAACCCACTAAATTTGAAAATCATATTAAGGAAACCTTTAAAGGAAGTGAAATTAAGCCTTCAGAGGATGCTTGGAATAGGATTAAAGGACAGATCAGAAATGAATATGAACCGAAGAGAACCGGATATTTCAGGCACGGAATTGCAGCAGGTTTTATAGGAATATTGATACTATCTGTACTCTACTTTACAACTGATGATGCGACTTTAAATCAAGAGGTGCAAGTTGCTGCTAAACCATCAACTCCTTTTGTTGACAAAGAAAAAGAAGAACTTTTGAAAACACCAGCTCCTGAGGAAGAAAGTGTAATTACCGCAGTCGAGGATTCCTATGAAGCGGACGAAGAAAAGTCAACCACAGTGCCAAAAAAGGAATCTAAAAGAGAATTGGTTATATCGGAAGATGCTAAACTGGCAAATGCTGAAGAACTCCAAAATAATGCATCGGAAGGTTCAAATGAGGAAATTGACACTAAAATAGCAGAAGTATTGGCCAGAGTAAATGCACTTGAAGCAAATAACAAAGAGCTGACAGATTTGGAAGTAGATTCCCTCCTAAGGCAGGCGCAAAAAGAAATTTTGGCACAGAACCTTTTGAATTCTGATAACAAAGTTAATCCGTCGACATTGCTTTCGCAGGTAGAAGAGGAGTTGGATCAGTCATTCCGGGATCAGATTTTCGAAAAACTTAGGTCGGGTTATAATAAAGTGAGAACTGCCGTTGCAGATCGTAATAATTAATCTTTAGTACACATTTTAAAATAATTTCTTCAATTGATATTGAGGAAGAAGTAAGGAGTATATTCATCAATCATTAATCAAAAATTAAAATGAAAACAATCAACACCTATTTCGTAGTAGTTATAATGTGTTTTATTGCCAATACAATGGTAGCACAAGATAATTACAAAGACAAGATTGAAGCACTTCAAGAACAGAAAGAAAAGATTACACTTGAGGAAAAGGAAGCCCTAAAGGATGAAGTTGAAGCTATTAATAAAAGATCGGATAAAGGTGAAATTAGCATAGAGGAAGCAAATAAGCTCAAAGAAGAGGCGGCCCAGAAACGAGCATTTAATATTGAAAACAGACTGGCGATAATAGATAATAAAATTGCTTTGTTAGAAAGAAATGAGGGAGATGTACTAGGTGAGAATCAGAATACTCCCAATGGTGAAGACGAGGCTGGAGTATCAATAAAAATAGATGAGGATGTATCAATAAAAATAGATGATGAGGAGTGGGATATTTTTACTAAAAAGACTAAATATGACCGTAGGACTTATTCGGATCTGGTTTTCGCTTTTGGATTAAATAATGCCATAATCAAAGGTCAGTCGCTCAATGATACTCCTTATAAGGTATGGGGAAGCAGATTTTTTGAAATAGGCTGGACATGGAGGACAAGGGTATTTAAAAAGACCAATTTTATGAGATTCCATTATGGATTTTCCTTTCAGTTTAATGGGTTAAAATCACAGGATAATCTTTATTATGTGGTTGATGATGAAGGCAAAACTGTCCAGACTCCATTTGCATACCCTTTAAGAAAGTCAAAGTTAAAATTGGATAACCTGGTATTTCCCATTCATTTTGAATTCGGACCTTTTAAAACAACCAGATCTGAATATCGGATAAGGTACTCATTAAAGAATCAATTTAGATTTGGAATAGGTGCTTATGGCGGTTTTAATATGGGCACTCGTCAGAAGCTAAAATACAATCAGGACGGATCAAATAGAAAGACCACAATAAAAGGCGGTTTAAACAGCAATCCATTTATCTATGGGCTAAGTACGTACATGGGTGTGAATTGTTTCTCTGTCTATCTTAAATATGATCTCAATCCTATATTTAAAAGTCCATCAGATGAACAACGCAACATTTCACTGGGTCTCCGATTTACTATATAAAGAAGAATTATAGAAGATAATCTCCATCATGTTAATTTCACACTGGGTGAATTTACAATCAGACAGGTTTTTTGCCAATGGAAACTAATTTTTAAAGGCAGCTCGCATTGCTGTTGTAAATTCATCCTTGTAATACCCTTTTTTACAATAATTGCAACGTATTATCTGAGTTGTTGACACACGAAAAAGCGGAATCCAGAATAAATGAAAAAAATTGGGTGTACTTTCACCCGAAAGGGTATTAGGCTGATTACAATGAGAACATTTTATATGTCTCATGTTTATTGTTCTTGTCTTTCCCGGCCGAATTCCAAAAAATAATATCATGATAAACTTTAATTAGTTTGACTGAGTTAAATAATCGTACACTATCAGATTGTAATCTAAAAATACTGTATTTTAAAGCATTCTATTTTCTTATTTTTACATCGCATATATTCAGACACATTGATTTCAAAATTCACCATAGATCAAGTTTATGAAACCGCCCGCCTTGAGGAGGTAATTGGGGATTTTGTACAATTAAAAAAATCTGGTTCCAATTTTAAAGGTTTGAGTCCCTTTACAGATGAGCGCACCCCAAGTTTTATGGTATCACCTGTAAAACAGATCTGGAAGGACTTTAGTAGTGGAAAAGGTGGAAATGTAGTGGCTTTCCTAATGGAACACGAACATTTTACCTATCCCGAAGCCATTAAATACCTGGCAAGGAAATACAATATTGAAATTGAAGAAACAGAACGTACAGATGAGCAAAAGGAACAGGCCGATGAACGTGAAAGTATGTATCTGGTATCAGAATATGCACAACAGTATTTTCAGAATACCCTTTGGGAAAAGGAAATGGGGAAGGCTATAGGGCTTAGTTATTTCAGAGAGCGAGGTTTTTCTGATGACATTATTAGGAAGTTTGGACTGGGCTATAGCCTGGACCAGTGGGACGCTTTTACCAATTCCGCACTTGAGGAAGGATATCAATTGCAATTTTTGCAGAAGACCGGACTAACAATTGTTAAAGAAGATGCTAGCCAGGCAGGAGTCTCCAGAAAATTTGACAGATTTAAAGGAAGGGTCGTGTTTCCTATCCATTCCATGAGCGGCCGAGTTCTGGGATTTGGAGGAAGGATACTATCCAACGAAAAAAAAGCTGCTAAATATCTGAATTCTCCCGAAAGCGAAATATACCATAAGAGTAAAGTGCTATACGGTATATATTTGGCTAAACAAGCGATTGCTAAAGAGGATAACTGCTATTTAGTGGAAGGCTATACAGATGTTATTCAACTCTATCAAAGAGGGATACATAATGTGGTGGCCTCCAGTGGCACAGCCCTTACGCCAGAGCAAATACGATTAATAAACAGGCTTACTAAAAATATTACAGTTCTATTTGATGGCGATGCGGCAGGTTTACGTGCTTCCCTTAGGGGGATTGATCTTATTCTTGAGCAAGGAATGAATGTGAAAGTCTGCACTTTTCCAGAAGGAGAAGATCCTGATAGTTTTGCAAAAAAGAATGAAGTTGAGGAGATCATACTTTACCTACAGGAGAACGCTAAGGATTTTATACAGTTTAAAACTTCCTTATTGGCCAAAGCTGCTGCAAATGATCCAATAAAAAAGGCCGATACTATTCGAGAAATCGTTAACAGCATCTCTAAAATCCCAGATAGGATAAAACGTGAAATTTATATTCAGGAGTGCGCACATATAATGAATATTTCAGAAGATGTTTTATTTAATACTCTGGCGCAGATTGGAAGGAAAGAACGTACCAAAGTTACCGCAACTTCAAGACAGGAGCAAAAAGCATTCGAGGTCGTTAAACATAGCCAGAAAGAGGAAAAACTGGATGTACAATATGAGTTAGAACGAAAAATAATAGAAATGCTTCTGCTTTATGGGAATGAGCTTCAGGAATTTGAGGACCTTATTCTAAAAGAAAATGAAGAGGGCGATCTCGTTCTTGAACCGGAAAACATGGAAGCAAAAGTATATGAAAAGGTATACCTGGACCTTCAGGAAGATGAAATAGAACTCACACATGACAAATTCAGAAATATCTATTATAAATTAATAGAAGGGCTGAATGAGAAAGAAGACTTTTCTATCACAACATTTATGACTGAACTCGATCAGGAAATGGTAGCCCAAATTTCCTCGATATTAATGGAGGAAGAAAAATATGAGTTGCATCACTGGGAGCGAAAGGACATCTATCCAAAAGATAAAGAAAAAAGTATTTCCCAATTAGTAAGTGAAACAATTTTAACTTTAAGATGCTTTCTAATAAAAAAACGAATTACATCCCTGCAGGAAAACACAGAAGATTTGAATGGTGATCACAAGGAAACCCTGGAAGAGATAATGAATTACCTTCAGTTAAACAAACTCCTAAATAAGAAGTTAAATAGGGTACTCTCATAAAACGCTGGCCCGGGCAGCTCTTCTAGTTGCGCCTTCGGGGTATAAAAAACCCCGACACTTTGGTCAGGGATACAATTAATTTAAAGATCTGAACTTAGTACAACTCCAGGGCCTTTGCTTGTTGAAGCAAATCTACAAGATTATCAACATTTAATTTTTTCATTAAACGGGCTTTATACGTACTAACTGTTTTTTCATTTAGATTTAAGCCCAGAGCCACATCTTTGTTTCTCTTTCCGCTGGCCAGGAGCTTAAGAACCTCAACTTCTCGGGTAGACAACTTTCTGAAAAACCTGCGGGGTTTTTGAGTTCCTTCATCGAATGCCAGTCTCTGAGCCAATTCGTTAGTGATAAACATATTACCCTCACTTACTTTTCTAACGGCAGTAATTATGTAATCCAAATCTGCAGTTTTTGAAAGATAGCCGAACGCTCCTGCCCTTATTGTGCTAAGTGCATATACGTCTTCAGATTGGCCACTGTAGATCAATACCCTTATATCCGGGTATTCCTGTTTAAGCCTTCTCAAGCTAGCTATTCCATTAATTTCCGGAATGTCCATTTCAAGTATAACAACATCCGGAATTAAAGTCTTTAATTTTGTAAAAAGTTCAGTAGTAGTTGCAACATCAGCAATAATTTCAAAACCAGAAGCCGAATTTAGAACATTCTTAATTCCCATTCTGACTATTGGATGACTGTCTGCGATTAAAACTTTTATCATTTTGGTCGATTTTCTAGATTTTAACGCCAACACACGTCTAAAAATACTGACATGCAATGTAAGGTTAAATAATCTAATTTCTTAAACAAAAATCTACTTTTTTTCTCAATAAGAAGGAATAATAGGGAGTTTATTCGTCTTAATCAACTGATTCTTAGCTAAAATGTTATTTTAGGTCGACGGGAATTTCACAAACGGGTATAGGGAGCATCTTATGTTGATTCATCGTGTTGTATCTTTTAAAGATGAGAAAGACTTCTTTTTCTCTTCCGCTGAATTCATCGGCCTCCTTCCCTTTGTTAGCCATTTCCATGGCCCATTCCAATTCAGGATAGGAAGCCCCAATTTGATCCTCATCCGTTCGTGAGTCGCCCCACAAGCCATCTGTTGGGGGAGCAACAATAATTTCTTCATTAATCCCCAAATACTTGGCAATTTCGTAAACCTCAGTTTTGAGTAGATCTGCAATTGGACTAAGATCAACCCCGCCATCCCCGTACTTAGTGTAGAAACCAATTCCAAAATCCTCCACCTTATTACCTGTTCCTGCAACCAGATAATTGTTTAAAGCAGCAAAATAGTAGAGGGTTGTCATGCGAAGTCTCGCACGGGTATTAGCCAAAGACATAAACCTGTCTTCCTCATTGTCAACTGCTGGCAATGATGCCACAAGAGTATCAAATACCGAAGTGAGATTCACAGGTTGTCTGTAAATATTGTCAAAGTTTTGCTGCAACCACTCAATATGATTAAATGCCCGTGTTACCTGATTTTTACCTTGATGGATGGGCATTTCAATGCATAATAGGTCTAAACCTGTTTTTGCACATAAGGTTGAAGTAACCGCGGAGTCTATCCCACCTGATACGCCTATTACAAATCCTTTGATTTTTGCCTCGGTGGCATATGTCTTTAACCAATTAACAATATGATCTATTACCTTTTCTGTTTGCATAGGCTACATTATTATATGGAAATACTAACTTTGCTGCGATAAAAATAAAGCCTATGCCCTTAATATTAAAACTGAAGAGTAATTACTTTATATGAAAACAAGAATTATTACGGTTTTAGTTATTTTCTTCAGTCTCCATTCTTGTAAAAACGAAACAGGGGTATCCGATGATATTTCAAGGATTCCATTAAATCTGACTGTGCTCCGTTTTGATCGTGAATTTGCGGAAGCAAAACCTGGGGACATACCTAAACTAAAACAGAAATTCCCTTACCTTTTTCCAAAGCAGTATTCCGATAGTGTATGGATTGCAAAACTTAAGGATTCATTGCAAAATGAAATATTTAGTGAGGTAAATGGCACTTTTGGGAGTTTTGATATGGAAACTGCTGACCTCGAACTTTTGTTTAAACATGTGCTGTACTATTTTCCAAATTACCAGGTACCAGAGGTAATTACAGTTATTTCTGATGTAGATTATTCGAATCGTGTAATTTTGACGGACACACTTTTACTAATTGGTTTGGATAATTATCTTGGTAAAGATCACAAATTCTATAGAGGAATAGAACATTATATAGCTGCCGGACTTGACAAAACCTATTTAATAAGCGACGTTGCAGGCGCTTTTGGAAAAACCACGCTCGGCTTCCCTTCTGACCGCACTTTTTTGGCACAGATGATATATTATGGGAAAGAGTTATATCTTAAAGACCAGTTGATACCTCTGGCTACGGATGCTCAAAAAATAGTATATACGCCTGAGGAATTGGAATGGGCCAGGGCCAATGAGGAACAGATTTGGCGTTATTTTATTGAACGGGAATTACTCTACAGCACCGACAACATGTTGGCTCCCCGGTTTTTAGACCCGGCTCCGTTTTCAAAATTCAGGTTAGAACTAGATAATGAATCTCCTGGTAGACTGGGCCGCTATATGGGATGGCAAATAGTAAGGGCATTTATGAATAACAATGATGTTAAACTTATTCAATTACTGGGTTTATCCTCTGATGAAATTTTTAAAAAATCAAATTACAAACCAAAAAAATAGATCATGGGAAAATTACATACTTCTCAAATAACACTTAAAGTGGGATTGGATGAAAATCGCGTTCCGGAAGAGCTTACCTGGTCTGCAGAAGATGGCGGCATTGTAAACGAGGAGGCAAAAGCCATGTTGTTGTCTGTGTGGGACAGTAAGAACCAGGAATCCCTAAAAATAGATCTATGGACTAAAGATATGCCTGTAGATGAAATGAAAGTTTTCTTTCATCAAACCCTGTTGGCTATGTCCGATACTTTTATGAAGGCTACGCAGGACGAAAAAATGACAACAACCATGAAGGATTTTTGTGCCTATTTTGCTGAGAAGCTGGAATTAAAAAAGGATTAGTCTATTGTAATGGTAATTGGCCATCCCTCAAATTGAGTTGCTCTCCCTGTTGTAACATCAGCATTTCTGGGCCAGCATTCAAAAGTTACTTTTTTCTCATTTTTGTTAAATCTGATTAGACCGTAACCCCCTCCATTGGAAGGGCTCTCAGGATTTACATATGCCATCATACTTATTTTATTTCCAAAACCATCCAAATAATCGCCAGTCCATGGCAATGAAGTATTCTTGTTTGGATTAGCACCGGTTCTTTCATTTTCCGGCCACCACCACCTGCTGTAATAGTCATTTACAATTGCCGGAACAACAAAGGCCCATGGTCCGTCTCTAAAGTCTTTGATACCATGTTGAATAACGGTAGCGAGGTGTTGATCTCCTGCAATATGAATTGCATTTGCATTTTTGATCATGCGCAATGCTTTGTCCCTACCACTTTGTGGCCAGCCATTGGAATCCAGATCTGCATGTAATCTATTATCCAGTGATCCATGGATATGAGCACCCCCGCAAAATCCAGTTTGGGATAAAACCACTTTCATGGCTCCGGAATTTTTACTGCTCCATTCCTTTAGAAAGATTAGTTGTCTTTCACCTAATAAAGTCAATCCTTCTAAATCAATAGAACTGGGATCGTATTGAGGATTCCTTATATGGTCCGGGCGTGGACCTTGTTGCGGAATTTTACCCTCTGGCCCTGATTTAAATTTTCTATCTTCTAATATCGCAAAATCAATGCCTCCCAAGGCAAGATTTGTGTAGTACACCCCAATGCCCCGTTCAATAGGTTTAGGATCATAGGGATCCGGAAGATGCGCAGTTTGGCACCTTTCTACCATTTTTACATATTCCGGATGATAACTATACCCACCATCACCACTTCCTTTTGCTGTAGATAGTTTACCATTTTCTCCCCAAAGATTACCCTGTCCAATATCGTGGTCATCAGGAATTGTAATACAGGGCCTGTTCCTGAAAGTTTCTCTGAATTGAAGCCCGAATTTAAGCCATGCAGCCGTATGCTCCGTATGATCATAAGATTGATCGCCTGCAAAAAACATGAGATCCGGGTCCTGGTAATTAATATTTCTTACATAATTTTCCCTCAACCCCCTATCTTTATTTGAATTACAGGAAAGTGCCGCAACTACAATTTCACTCTTATAATCAGGATTTTTTCGGATTGTTCCTTCAAAATAAGCTCGTTCCCCATGAGTAATTCTGTATTTTGTATCTTTTGAATAATCCCAATGTTCTATTCTGAAGAGAGCAGACCACCCTATTTCATTTACATTTTGTCTTTGGACTTCTTTCCATTTACCATCCTGGTAAAGCGATATGCTTATTGTCCTTGATTCATCGGGGTAAAGAGGATAAAGTTGAGCAGTTAATTTAAGGACATTGGCATGTACGGTATATAGACCGAAAGCGACAACACTGTCTCTGTTTACTTTGAGATTGATTATTTCATTTGGAGCCCTATTCCACCAGTCATTGGTGGCTAGTGTATCCAAATTTTTAAATGGAGAGGGGAAATGTGTTGATTGTTGTTGAGCAAAATTTATCTGCCAACACAAAGCAAACAGCAGCAAGTAATAGTTTACATATTTATACATAGAAGGACTGATTAAAGCTTTACGTCGTAAGTATTCAGTAATTTTGTTGACTAAAAAATATGAGATAAAGTATGGTTTCTGTACTTTTTAAATGTATAAATTTATTATGGATAAGCGCGAAGACGCCCGGCTAATTTTTATTTATAATGCCAATTCAGGATTGCGAAATGCTCTTCTGGATGGGGCTCATAAAGCATTAAGTCCGCATACGTACCAATGCAATCTCTGTGATTTGACTTTTGGTGTAATTAATGAGAAAAAAACCTGGAAGAAATTTCGTGAGGAAGAGGATTGGGGCATGGAATTCCTCCATAAAGATGAATTTAATAAGCAGTATGCTTCAAAATTCGGATATAAGTTTGAGTTTCCGATTGTTCTGATAGCAGTCAATAATGAGCTACAGGTATTTATTTCTAGAAAAGAACTCAATGAGTTGAAAAATACGGAAGCGCTAATTGGTTTAATCAAGAAAAGGGAAAAGGAAAAAATAGTTTAGGACAGTGAACTTTATTTTCGCTCAAAGAACCCTGTATTTATTTCTTGGATATAGTTTAATACCTCTTCCCTGCCCATGCTATTTGACGAGGAAGTAATAAAATGATTTGGGACTTCTTCCCATGCTCCTAAAAGTAGTTGATCTAAGTAATTCTTCACATTTCTTTCTATCGCTTTGGGTTTCAGCTTGTCTGCTTTGGTAAATATTATCGAAAAAGGAATACCGTTCTCACCCATCCATTGCATGAATTCAAGATCTATTTTTTGGGCTTCGTGTCGTATATCAATTAATAGAAACGCACTTACTAATTGCTCTCTTTTAAGGAAGTAATCAGTAATATATTTCTGAAAAGTTTTTTTGTCCTTCTTAGATACGCGTGCGTATCCATATCCGGGAAGATCAACCAGGAACCATTGATCATTTATTTTAAAATGATTGATAAGTTGCGTTTTTCCCGGTCTTCCTGATGTTTTTGCCAAACTCTTGCGAGAAGTAAGCATATTTATCAGCGAAGATTTTCCAACATTTGATCTTCCAATAAAAGCATATTCGGGTAAAGGCTGGTTGGGGCACTTCTCCACGCTGGAGTTGCTCATCAAAAAGTCGGCAGACTTTATCTTCATGACAGTAAATGTGTTAGAATTTACGCTTCTGTAACCATTCGTCAAGAATGACATTGAAATCATTGGGATGTTCCATCATAGGTGCATGTCCACACTCTTTTATCCAGAAAAGCTCTGAATCCGGTAGTAATTCATGAAATTCCCGCGCGACATTTGGTGGCGTTACGGAATCATTTTCGCCCCAAATAATACAGGTTGGAGTCTTCATGTTGGGTAAATCCTTAGACATATTGTGTCTTATAGCACTTTTGGCTATGGCCAGTGTTTTTACCAATTTCCTTCTGTCATTTACCGTGGCAAATACTTCATCCACAATTTCCTTGGTAGCTACTTCAGGATCATAAAAAACGTCCTGCGCTTTCTTTTTGATAAATTCATAATCCCCTCGTTTGGGATAGCCATCTCCCATGGCGCTTTCGTAAAGTCCGGAACTTCCTGTGATTACCAGAGCTCTCACCATTTTAGGATAAAGCTTTGTATGTAATAAGCCTACATGGCCTCCGAGTGAATTACCTAATAAAATCACATCTTTGAGTCCTTTAAATTCAATAAATTTTTCAAGGAACCTGGCAAAGTTTTTTACATTGGTTTTTAATAAAGGCAAAGAGTAGATTGGCAATTCAGGTATTAAAACTTTATAACCCTTGTTTGGAAAATAATTGGTTACCCCGTGAAAATTACTGAGCCCACCCATAAGACCGTGAAGAATAATCATAGGAGTTCCTTCTCCTACCTCAATAAACTTATATTTTCCTTCCTTTTTAATGTGTTCTTCCATTAAATACTGCTTCTGTCTTCAGTGGGCAAATATAGACATTTCCTAATAATACTAATACTTTTGGAAAAAAGAGGGTACCTTTACAACACCATATTTTTTTCAAAAATAAAGGCATCCAGCTATTTACAGCAACTGTTAAAATGACTGGATATAGCACTATTCTTCTCTCCTCTTTCCGATTTTTTTTTCAACAAAGTGGTAAATTGTGGTAAATTGTGGTAATAATTTCTATATATTTGAGTTTATATTAGAAAACCAGCCGATTTAAGTGATAAGTTTTATAGGGACATATGATTGCAAAGCTGATGTTAAGGGACGGATAATGATACCCGTTACTCTCAAAAATCAGATGGCCCCTGTTCTCAACAAGGGCTTTGTCATAAAACGCTCCGTATTTCAGCCTTGTCTGGAACTGTATCCAATGGACGAATGGAATCTGTTAATGGAAAAAATGAATAAGAAGAACAGGTTCAAGAAGAAAAACAACGATTTTATCAGACGGTTTTCGGCGGGTGTGAAACCTATAGAAATAGATGGGACAGGTAGATTGCTTATACCTAAAAACCTGGTTTCTATTGCTGGGATCAGAAAAGAAGTGGTTTTGAGTTCGGCTATAAATATTATTGAGATTTGGGATAAGGATTGCTATGAAAAAGTAATTGATGAAACAGCAGAAAATTTTGCGGACTTAGCAGAAGAGGTAATGGGTGATGATGGAGACGAACTATCATAACCCTGTTTTATTAAAGGAGTCCGTTGACGGTCTCAACATATTGGAAAATGGAATTTATGTAGATGTCACTTTTGGAGGAGGAGGACATTCCAAAGAAATTTTAAGAAGATTAGGTAGTGGGGGTGCTTTGTTTGCATTTGATCAGGATGAGGAAGCTTTGAAAAATGAAATAGCAGATGAGCGGTTTACTCTGATCAATGAAAACTTTAGATATGTAAAGCAGTTTTTAAAGTTCTATGGCATTCGGAAAGTAAATGGAATCTTGGCTGACTTTGGGGTTTCTTCTCATCAGTTTGATAAGGCTGAACGGGGTTTTTCTACACGTTTTGACGCCGATCTGGATATGAGGATGAGTACAAGAAATAAGAAGAGTGCTTATGAGGTGGTTAACTCTTATACCTATGATGAACTTAGAAATGTATTGTTTCGTTATGGCGATTTGAGACGTGCAGATGCGATGGCCAAAACCATTATAGAACACAGGGTAAATGAACCTATTAAAACAACGGTAGACCTAAAAATGGTTTTGAAACAATATCTGCCAAAGTTTAGAGAGAACAAGATTTTAGCACAGGTATATCAGGCAATACGCATTGAAGTAAATCAGGAATTAGCGGCAATAGAAGAATTTTTATTGCAAACTCCGGAGATAATGGATAAAGGTGGACGGCTGAGTTTAATTAGTTACCACTCATTGGAAGATAGACTGGTTAAGAGGTTTATTAGAGCAGGTAGTTTTTCGAGTGAAGCAGAAAAGGACTTTTACGGAAATATTAATGTTCCCTTTAAAAAGGTAGGCGGATTAATAGTTCCCTCTGCCGATGAAATTACTAAGAATAGCAGGGCGCGTAGTGCAAGACTGCGAATAGCAGAAAGAATATAATTTTTTGAACTAGTTAATTCAAAACAATATAAAACTTATGAGAAAAGGGATCATAGATATTTTAAAAGGCAAATTCTTGGTGAGTGGAGATGCTCCCAAAAATTGGCTGTTTATAATTTTCGCTTCGATTTTGGCGACCATTATGATTGCAAGTTCTCACAGTGCGGACAAAAAAGTTCATCAGGTAGCCGCATTGAATGAACAGGTCAAAGAATTAAAAAACGAATTCGTAGATATGCGTTCCGACGTACAACGATTGAAATTAGAATCAACCATTACAGAGAATGTTTTGGATGAAGGTCTTTTTCCTTCTGAAACACCACCAAGAAAAATAAAAGTAAAAACTAATAAAAAGTAAGTGGCCATCACCAATAAAAAAATATTAACCAGACTTTATATTGTATCGACATGTCTATTCTTGTTTGCTATTGCGGTGGTCGTAAAACTTGTAAGTATCCAGATGGTTCATGGCAATAAGTACAAGGAGATGGCTCATCAACGTACGGAAAGGCTATTTACAATTGCCCCAAACAGGGGAAATCTCTATTCAGATGACGGAAGTTTGTTAGCTACATCGGTCTCCAGATATACGATACGTTTTGATGCGGTCACAGTAAAAAGTTCAGATTTTGAAGAAGAAGTACAGCCGTTGTGCGATGCTCTTGCAAACCTTTTTGGAAAACCTTCCGCCTATTATGAACAAATTTTAAGAAAAGCTAAAGCAAATAAAAACAGATACGCTTTGGTGGCCAGGAATCTTGATTATTCTGACTATATGGAGGTTAAAGCTTTCCCACTCTTTAATAAGGGACCAAACAGAGGAGGTTTTATTGTGGAGCAAAAAACGATTAGGGAACATCCTTTAGGAAAAATAGCAGAAAGAAGCGTTGGGTATGAACGATTTGACGAAAATGGCTATGTTACCAGGGTAGGCCTTGAAGGCGCCTTTGGTAATTACTTAAGAGGGATAGAAGGAAAAAGACTAAAACAGAAAATTGCTAAAGGTCAGTGGAAACCTATAGGTTTAGACAATATTGTTGAACCAAAAGATGGCTATGATGTAGTGTCGACCATAGATATCAATATTCAGGATATAGCCCATCATGGGCTTTTAACACAATTAGAAAAGTATAAAGCCGATCATGGATGTGTTATTGTAATGGAAACTAAAACAGGGGAGATAAAGGCTATTTCGAATCTTGGAAGAACAGAGGATGGCAAATATTACGAAAGATTAAATTATGCGATAGGCGAATCTCATGAACCCGGATCTACCTTTAAATTAATGTCATTGGTTGCCGCCCTGGAAGATCAAAAAATAGACACCAGCACAGTTATTGATACCGAAAAAGGACGTTGGAGAATATACGATAGAACGGTAAGGGATTCCAAACACGGAGGTTATGGCAAAATTTCAATGGCAAAGGCTTTTGAAGTTTCTTCAAATACAGCTTTCGCCAAAATGATTCATAACAGTTATAAAGAAGAACCAGCAGTTTATGTAGATCGCCTAATGTATATGGGGCTTAATCAGGAATTGGGAATGCCAATTAAAGGCGAAGGTAAGCCGGTAATAAGATATCCCGGAGATAAGGGATGGTCTGGAATTTCCCTGGCATGGATGTCTCATGGCTATGAAGTATCCTTAACGCCTTTACAGACTCTTGCTTTTTACAATGCCATAGCGAATGATGGTGAATTATTACGTCCCAGACTAATAAAAGAGGTAAAGGAATGGAACAAAACCATTTATACGTTTGATAAGGAAATTATTAATGAGGCTATTTGCTCTAAGGAGACCGCCAAACAAGTACAGGATTTATTGAAAAATGTAGTGGAAAAAAAACGCGGAACTGGGCATCGACTTTATTCTCCTAACTTTTCTATGGCTGGTAAAACAGGAACAGCACAAAAAAACTATGTAACCCGTGACCCGGACAAACTGAGGTATATATCAACTTTTGCCGGGTATTTCCCTGCAGATGACCCAAAGTACTCCTGTATAGTGGTGATCCACGAACCAGATAAAAGTGTCGGCTACTACGGTGCAGACGTATCCGGACCGGTATTTAAATCCATTGCCAGAAAGATTTATGCTAACAATCCCTTAATAGATGAAATAGAATCCCTGGAGCCTTCAAATGCTGATTTAGAGTCTAGTTTTCAAAGTTACTACGCAGAGGCACAAAAGAATCATAATCAGATGCCAGATGTAAAAGGAATGAGCGGAATGGACGCAATTTCTATCCTTGAAAACATGGGTCTGGAGGTAGAAGTCAAAGGAAACGGCAAGGTTAAAAAGCAATCAATTTCTAAGGGAACAGATTTAGAAAAAGTAAAGAAAATAATTCTAGAACTTTCATGAAGCCGCTAAAGGATATACTATTTGGAGTAAGTCTGACCGCCGTGAGCGGATCTACCGGAGTCATGGTGAATACCATATGTTTTGATTCCAGAAAAGTAGCTAAGGGTAGCGTTTTTGTCGCTATCAAGGGTACCTTAACCGATGGGCATAAATATATTGATAAAGCTATATCCGCAGGAGCTAATTCGATAGTGTGCGAAGAACTTCCGGGAGATTTGATCAATGATATAACTTATGTGGAAGTTCTTGATGCCAACCAGGCCCTTGCTATAATGGCATCAAATTTCTATGATAATCCATCCAAAAATTTAAAACTTGTAGGTGTTACTGGTACTAACGGCAAGACTACGGTAAGCAGTTTGTTGTATCAATTGTTTAAAAAAGCAGGATATAAAGTTGGCCTGCTATCTACTATCCGAATAATGGTGGATAATAGAGAATTTCCTACGAGCCATACGACTCCTGATGCCATGACCATTAATCAATATCTCTCCCTGATGAATGAGGCAGGTGTTGAATTTTGTTTTATGGAAGTAAGTTCCCACGGCATTCATCAAAAAAGAACGGAAGGATTGGTCTTTGAGGGCGCAATATTCACCAATTTATCACATGACCATCTGGATTATCACAAAACGTTTGCCGAATACAGGGATACAAAAAAGAAATTATTTGATGATTTACCTAAAAGAGCATTTGCCTTAACAAATATTGACGATAAAAATGGGCTTGTGATGCTGCAAAATACAGCAGCTAAAAAATATACCTATGCTCTAAAAAGTTATGCCGACTACAGGGCTCAGATTTTGGAAAATCAGTTTAACGGACAGTTGTTAAAAATTGATGATAATGAGCTTTGGACCCGGTTAATAGGTCATTTTAATGCATACAACATCCTGGCTATATATGCTACAGCTGACCTACTGGGATTAGAAAAACTTGAAACCCTACGATTATTGAGTGAATTGGAAAACGTTGATGGAAGGTTTCAATACTTCATATCTAAAGAAAGAATAACGGCTATTGTTGATTATGCCCATACGCCGGACGCCTTAAAAAATGTACTTGAGACAATCAATGCATTGAGGACTGGAAATGAAAACGTCATCACCGTAGTGGGGTGTGGTGGTGATCGTGACAGGTCTAAGCGTCCGGTAATGGGTCATATCGCTTCAGCGATGAGCGGTAAAGCCATTTTTACATCAGATAATCCACGATCCGAACCTCCTCTAATAATCATTGAAGAGATGGAAGCCGGTGTAGAACCACAGAATCTCAGGAAAGTTTTATCAATTGAAAATCGAAACCAGGCAATAAAGACGGCCTGTCAGTTAGCAGTACCTAATGATATTATCCTGGTCGCTGGTAAGGGCCATGAAACCTATCAGGAAACTAAGGGTGAGCGTGTGGATTTTGATGATTTTAAAATTCTAAAGGAAGTGCTAACCGGTTTAAATAAGTGACAAGAAATAGATAACGAAATATGCTGTATTATCTGTTCGATTATTTAGAAAAACAATACCAACTGCCAGGAGCTAGTCTGTTCCAGTTTCAGACATTCAGAGCAGCTATGGCGGTGTTACTCTCTTTGTTATTGGCAACAGTTTATGGTAAACGTATTATTCTTTTTCTCAAACGCAAACAAATAGGCGAGACCATTCGGGATCTTGGACTTGAGGGGCAAAAGCAAAAGACAGGTACTCCAACAATGGGTGGTTTGATAATAATAATGTCCACCTTAATTCCGGTACTACTGTTCGCAGATTTAAAGAATATTTATATCATTCTATTGATAGTTACAATTCTCTGGATGGGTATTATCGGATTTGTGGATGACTACATTAAAATATTCAAAAAAAACAAAAAAGGCCTTAAAGGCAGGTTTAAAGTATTGGGTCAGGTTGTACTTGGACTCATTGTGGGTATAACCCTTTACTTCCATCCGGATGTCACAATGCGGGAAAGGACTAATACCGTAATTACAGAGCAATATAGGGTTGAAAAGATTAAAGGAGGAGATATTAAATCTACAATGACCACTGTTCCGTTTTTTAAGAATAATGAATTGGATTATAGTAATCTGATCTCATGGGCCGGTGAGAAGGCAAAGTCGTATGCATGGTTAATTTTTATACCAATTGTCATCTTAATAGTCACCGCGGTTTCCAATGGAGCAAATCTTACCGATGGTATTGATGGTTTAGCGGCCGGTTCATCTGCAATAATAGTCCTCACCCTGGGAATTTTTGCATGGGTTTCCGGTAATATAATTTTTTCCGAATACCTGGACATCATGTACATCCCCAAGGCTGGTGAGCTTTTGGTATTCATAGCTGCTTTTGTAGGAGCATTGGTAGGTTTTTTATGGTATAACGCATTTCCAGCTCAGGTGTTTATGGGTGACACTGGAAGTCTTACTATAGGGGGGGTCATAGCCGTAATTGCATTAATTGTAAGAAAAGAATTGTTGATTCCTATTCTGTGCGGAATATTCTTTGCCGAGTCAATATCAGTGATGTTGCAGGTTGGATATTTCAAATACACTAAAAACAGATCAGGTGAAGGGAAACGTGTTTTTTTGATGGCACCCTTACATCACCATTATCAGAAAAAGGGATATCACGAAAGTAAAATAGTCACAAGGTTTTGGATTATAGGAATACTATTGGCCATAATTACAATTGTGACACTCAAAGTGAGATAATGAAATTAATGGTTGTGCTCGGCGCAGGTGAAAGTGGAGTTGGAACGGCCATTCTGGCAAAAAAAATGGATTACCTGGTATTTGTTTCAGATAAAGGTAAGATCAAAGAAAAATATAAAAACGTTCTTGAACATTTTGAGATTGATTGGGAAGAAGAACATCATTCGGAAGACAAAATTCTCAATGCTGATGTAGTAATGAAAAGTCCGGGTATTCCGGACACCATACCTCTTGTAAAAAAGCTTGTAGATAAAGGTGTTCCGGTAATTTCAGAGATTGAGTTTGCAGCAAGACATACAGATGCAACCATAATAGGAATTACGGGAAGTAATGGCAAAACCACCACTACTATGCTTACCTATAGTATATTAAAAAAGGGAGGGTTAAACGTGGGAATGGCAGGTAATATTGGTGACAGTTTTGCCAAAATGGTAGCGGAACATGATTATGATTTCTATGTGCTTGAAATAAGCAGTTTTCAGTTAGATGGAATTGTAGATTTTAAGCCAAACATTGCGGTAATAACAAATATTACCCCTGACCATTTAGATAGGTATGATAATTCTTTTGAAAACTATGTGTCTTCAAAATTCCGAATTGCACAAAACCAGAACGCCGAAGACAGTTTGATTTATGATTGTGATGACGACGTAATTGTTAGTTGGCTGGAGAATAACCCAATTAGATCAAAATTATTGCCCTTTACAATTAATGAAAAACTTAAAGAAGGGGCTTGGTTAGAGAATGACAGAATATTAATTAGGACTGAAAATAAAACAATTGAAATGGAAGCAGATTCTTTGGCATTAGAAGGTTTACATAACCTTAAAAATACAATGGCGGCATCAACGGTTGCAAAATTGGTTGGTATTCGGAAGGATACTATCCGCGAAAGTATTCAGAATTTTCAGGGAGCTGCACATCGCTTGGAAAAGGTGCTAAAAATTCACCATGTACAATATATAAATGATTCAAAGGCTACCAATGTAAATGCCACTTATTATGCTTTGGAAAGCATGAAAACGCCTATTGTATGGATTGTAGGTGGTGTAGATAAAGGGAATGATTATAAAGTCCTGATGCCCTTAGTAAGGGAAAAGGTAAAAGCTATCATTTGCCTTGGCATGGATAACTCAAAAATTAAATATGCTTTTGGTAACGTAGTAGATTTAATTGTTGAGACTTACGCAATGAGTGAAGCTGTAAAAGTAGCCTATAAAATTGCTGAAAGAGGAGATACTGTTTTGCTATCTCCGGCATGCGCTAGTTTTGATCTTTTTAAAAATTATGAAGACAGGGGAAATCAATTTAAAGAATCAATAAAAAACTTGTAAAAATGACCGGGTTTTTAGGGAATATAAAAGGAGATAAAGCCATTTGGGGAGTAGTTGCCCTCCTGGCACTTTTTTCCTTTTTACCTGTTTACAGTGCCAGCAGTAATCTGGTTTATGTAGTGGGAAATGGCACAACTATTGGCCATTTGGTCAAACACGGGATGTTGCTGTTTTTGGGATTTGGAATAATCTATGGCGTTCATAAAATTCCCACTCATTTTTTTAAGGGATTATCTATAATTGCTCTGCCTATAGTGCTAGTTCTATTGGCATATACTCTGGCTCAGGGCACTACAATAGACGGGGCAAATGCCAGTAGATGGATACGCCTTCCATTGGTTGGGATAACTTTTCAAACTTCAAATCTGGCAGCGGTAGTTCTAATGATCTACGTGGCGAGATATCTGACTAGAATTAAGGATAAAACAATCACTTTTAGTGAAAGCCTGGTACCCTTGTGGCTTCCTGTTTTTATTGTTACCATTTTAATTTTGCCTGCAAATTTCTCTACCGCGGCCATTCTTTTCTTTATGGTTCTGATACTTTGTTTTTTAGGGGGTTATCCGCTAAAATATCTTTCCGGAATAATAGGTACAGGCTTATTGATACTTACCATTTTTATTCTTACGGTAAAAGCTTATCCGGATCTTTTTCCAAACAGGGTGGACACCTGGATAAATAGAGTTGAAAGTTTTTGGGATCCAGCAGATACAGAATCGGACTATCAGATAGAAAAAGCAAAAATTGCCATTGCAAGTGGTGGCATTGTTGGAAATGGAGCAGGTAAAAGTGTAATGAAAAATTTCCTACCTCAGAGTTCGTCAGATTTTATTTATGCCATTATTATTGAAGAATACGGCTTAGTGGGAGGGTTCGTACTAATGTTCTTTTATATGCTTTTGTTATTCAGAATTGTTGTGGTAGCAAATTCAAATGAGACTGTATTCGGCAAATTATTAGTAGTTGGCGTTGGGTTACCTATTGTTTTTCAGGCACTTATTAATATGGCCGTTGCGGTAGAATTATTTCCGGTAACCGGGCAAACTTTACCACTTATTAGTAGTGGAGGAACATCTATTTGGATGACTTGTCTGGCAATAGGAATTGTGTTAAGTGCGAGCAGAAAATTTAAGCCGGGTGATGTTAAAAAATCAGATGTGGATGATACTAACCCCTTAGAAGTGCTAAGTGGACAATTATAGATTTATATTATCTGGCGGTGGAACAGGAGGACATATTTATCCGGCAATAGCCATAGCTGATGAATTAAAAATAAGACATCCCAATGCGACATTTTTATTTGTAGGCGCAAAAGACAGGATGGAGATGGAAAAAGTGCCAAAGGCAGGATACAAGATAAAGGGTTTGTGGATTAGTGGAATACAAAGAAAGTTGACATTAAAAAATTTAATGTTCCCATTTAAATTAATAAGTAGTTTGATTAGTGCAGGAAAAATAGTAAAGAAGTTTAAACCCCATGTGGTAATAGGCACAGGAGGATTTGCCAGTGGGCCTGTATTAAAAATGGCTTCCAGAAAAGGAATCCCTAGTGTCCTACAGGAGCAGAACTCATATGCAGGAATCACTAATAAATTACTTGCTAAACACGCGGCAAAAATTTGTGTTGCCTATGATGAGATGGAAAGGTTTTTCCCAGCAGATAAAATTGTAAAAACAGGGAATCCTGTTAGAGCAGATTTGATAGCTCCTCTTCAACATACTAATGAAGCTTATAAATTCTTTGGTTTGGACCCGAAAAGAATAACACTGCTTGTCCTGGGAGGAAGTCTGGGTGCACGAAGAATTAATCAACTTATAGAAAAGGAACTTGATTTCTTTTCAAAATTAGGGATTCAACTTATTTGGCAGTGTGGCCGGGGATACTATGAAGAGTATAAGAAATTCCACACCACAGATGTGAAAGTCTACGATTTTTTGAATAAAATGGATTTAGCATATTCGGCTGCAGACATTATAATTTCAAGGGCTGGAGCGAGTTCAGTTTCGGAATTATGCATAGTTGGTAAGCCTGTGATATTTATTCCCTCGCCTAATGTAGCAGAGGACCATCAATCCAAAAATGCGAGAAGTCTTGTTTTAAAACAAGCGGCATTAATGGTGGAGGAAAAAGATTTGGCAGACAAATTTGAAAACGTTTTTACAGATCTTAATAAATCTAAGGATAGTAAGAAATTATTAAGTGAAAATATCAAAGCTCTGGCCCAGCCTAATGCTACAAAAAATATTGTAGATGAAATAGAACATCTGCTGAAAATTTAATATGAAGCTAAAAGACATACATAACATTTATTTTATCGGTATCGGAGGAATTGGTATGTCTGCTCTTGCGCGATACTTTAAGCTTCTAAAAAAGAATGTAGCAGGTTATGACAAAACGGAGACGCCCTTTACTCGCGAGATTTCTGATTTAGGAATTGAGATACACTATGCAGATGATATCTCCGAAATTCCGGCAGAATTTAAAAATGCCGGGGATACTCTGGTTGTCTACACGCCGGCAATTCCCAATGACCATAAAGAATTCAATTATTTTGCTTCCAGAAGTTTTGAAATAAAAAAACGATCAGAGGTGTTAGGGATTATTACAAGGGATACTTTTTGTTTGGCCGTGGCAGGAACCCATGGTAAAACAACAACAAGTAGCATTCTAGCACATTTATTAAAAGAAACAGGGACACCAGTTACCGCGTTTCTTGGTGGTATTTCGGAAGACTTTAATAGTAATTTTTGGTTCGGTGGCAGTGAATATTCTGTTGTGGAAGCCGATGAATATGATCGTTCATTTTTACAGTTATCACCTGATATTGCTTGTATTACTTCTATGGATGCTGATCATTTGGATATTTATGGAGACAGCACAATACTAAGAAAATCCTTTAAGGAATTCGTTGATAAACTAAAACCCGGCGGGAAACTATTTATTAGAAATGGCCTGCCTTTAGAAGGAATTACCTATGGAATAGAAGACGATTCGGATTATTGTATAAGAAATTTAAGAATAGAACATGGCGCCTACGTTTTTGATTTGGAAACTCCAGACACTACCCTTAAAGGGGTGAAGTTTAACAAACCGGGAAAGCACAACTTACTTAACGGTTTGGTGGCTTTTGCCATGGCAATACAGGTTGGTCCCCCAGCTAATCGACTTGCTATAGCATTGGAAACCTTTAAGGGGGTGCAACGGAGATTTTCATATCGAATAAAGAATGTCAACTTTATCTTTATTGATGATTATGCGCACCATCCAACGGAAATAAATGCCGTATATGATGCCATATCCGAGATGCATGAGAGTAAAAAAATACTCGCAGTTTTTCAGCCCCATTTATTTTCCAGAACAAGAGATTTTGCCGATGATTTCGCCCTTAGTCTTGCGCAATTTGATAGTGTTTTATTATTGGATATATATCCGGCAAGAGAAGAACCTATTGATGGAGTGAATTCGGAATGGCTTATGGGTAAAATAAAGAATCAGAATAAGAAATTAATCCAAAAAGCGGATCTGATTGAGGAAATAAAAAGACAAGAACCAGAGGTGTTAGTTACCATGGGTGCCGGGGATATTGGACTAGAAATATCTAAAATAGAAAAAGAACTTGAGTATGAAAATTAATTGGAATTACATCAAATTTATAGGGTTAATAATTTGTATTACAGGTCTTTATGCATTTTCAAGTCATAGAAGTGATTTGAGAACTGTAGAAGGGATTAACCTAAAATTTACGGGGGAGAACAATCTCTACATTACACAGTCCATGGTTAATAAATTGTTAATACAAAATTATGGGATCATTAAAAACATGCCCAAAGAAAAATTAGATTTGGATACTATAGAAAAGGTCATTGCGGCCAATGAAATGGTAAAAAGTGCCCAAGTTTATCTTACTATAACCGGTGAGCTTACATCAAACATTGTACAACGGCAACCAATCGGACGTGTAGAGGGAAAGACAAAATTCTACCTGGATGAGGAAGGCAAAAACATGCCATTATCCAGTAATCACTCTGCAAGAGTGCCAATTATTACGGGCAATATTACCGGTAAAAGTTTAGAGGATGTTTATGTGATATTAAAGTACATAAACAGGGACGACTTTTTAAGAAAAAATGTAATCGGAGTTCATATTGAGGATGAAGAAAATTATCAATTGAAATTCCGATTAGAAAACTTTGTTGTGAATTTAGGTAATGTGGACGATTTGGAACAGAAGTTCAATAATTTCAAGGCTTTTTATACCAAAGCTGCCAGGGACAAAACATTGGAAAATTATAATATAGTAAGCTTAGAATTTAATAATCAAGTAGTGTGCACCAAAATTTAAAATAATATGGAACAAAGTAATTATTCAGTTGGATTAGATATAGGTACTACAAAAATTGTTGCCATTATCGGAAAAGAAAACGAGTATGGCAAAATTGAGGTCTTAGGCATTGGCCGGTCAAAAAGCCTTGGTGTACATCGGGGTGTGGTAAATAACATAACACAAACCATAAAGTCTATTCAACAGGCTGTTGAACAGGCGGAAGCCGATTCAGGTTTAAAGATAGGTTCCGTTGTTGTTGGGATTGCCGGACAACATATTAGAAGCCTGCAGCATAGCGATTATATTACAAGAGCCAATTCTGAAGAAGTAATCAATGAGGACGATCTGGATAAACTTTGCAACCAGGTATATAAATTGGTCATGTTACCTGGAGAAGAGATCATCCATGTTTTGCCTCAGGAATATAAGGTAGACGGTCAGGCCGAAATAAAGCAACCTATAGGAATGTACGGTGGAAGGCTTGAAGCTAATTTCCATGTTGTTGTTGGCCAGGTTTCATCTATTAAGAACATTGGCCGATGCATCAAAAGTGCCGGCCTGGATCTGGGTAATATTACCCTTGAACCCCTGGCATCTTCAGATGCAGTACTTAGCCAGGAGGAAAAGGAAGCAGGTGTTGCATTAATAGATATAGGTGGCGGTACAACAGACCTTGCTATTTTTAAAGATGGCATCATAAGGCATACAGCCGTAATTCCTTTTGGCGGGAATGTTATTACCGAAGATATTAAAGAAGGCTGTTCAATTATCGAGAAACAGGCGGAGCTACTCAAAATGAAATTTGGGTCTGCATGGCCAGGCGAAAATAAGGACAACGAAATAGTTTCGATCCCCGGTTTACGTGGAAGAGAACCAAAGGAAATTACACTTAAGAATCTTTCTAAGATTATACATGCAAGAGTAGTTGAGATTGTTGAGCAGGTATATGTTGAAATCAAAAACTACGGTCATGAAGATCAAAAAAAGAAGCTAATTGCGGGGATTGTATTGACAGGAGGAGGAAGTCAGTTAAAGCATTTAAAGCAGTTAGTAGAATATATTACTGGTATGGATACCAGAATAGGATATCCCAATGAGCATTTAGCAGGAGATTCCGATCAGGAAATTGCCAGCCCCTTATATGCCACGGCCGTAGGACTTCTGATGAATGCAATTGAAAATAGGGGAAGAAACCTTGTTTATCAAGAGGAAATCAGGAATGAGGAAGAATTGGTTTTAGAAGGCCATCCTGAAAGAAGAGCAACCGAAAAGTCAAAGGGTGAAAGAAAAACTGTATTTGACATTTGGTCAGAAAAACTAAAAGATTTTTTAGATAACGCAGAGTAAACCTAATAGAAGCACGTAATAACCAGTAACACATAAAACATGAGCAAGAGCACCGAATTTGAAAATATAGCCTTTGATTTACCAAAGAATCAAAGTAATGTAATTAAAGTAATTGGCGTAGGAGGGGGTGGAAGTAATGCAATAAATCACATGTTCCAGGCCGGAATAAATGGAGTAGATTTTGTGATTTGTAATACAGACTCACAGGCTTTACAGAATAGTCCCGTACCCAATAAAATACAACTGGGTGTTTCTCTAACTGAAGGACTCGGAGCTGGTGCCAATCCTGAAGTAGGTGAACAAGCTGCCCTGGAGAGTATGGAGGAAATTAAGCAAATGCTTGATAATACTACCAAAATGATTTTCATTACTGCCGGTATGGGAGGTGGAACAGGTACCGGAGCTGCTCCTGTTATAGCTAAGCAAGCTAAAGAAATGGATGTCCTTACTGTGGGGATTGTTACTATGCCATTTCAGTTTGAAGGCAAGATGAGGTGTCAACAGGCTCAAATAGGGATTGAAAAGTTACGTTCTAATGTAGACTCTTTAATTGTAATTAATAACAATAAATTAAGGGAAGTTTATGGCAATTTAGGCTTTAAAGCAGGTTTTTCAAAGGCAGATGAGGTGCTTGCAACTGCTGCCAGAGGTATTGCCGAAGTAATTACTCACCATTATACTCAGAATATTGACCTGCGTGATGCCAAAACAGTTCTTTCAAATAGTGGTACGGCTATTATGGGTTCTTCTATGTCGTCTGGATCAGCAAGAGCTAACGAGGCTATAATGAAAGCACTGGATTCTCCATTATTGAATGATAATAAGATTACAGGGGCCAAAAATGTGTTATTACTTATTGTTTCGGGATCTCAGGAGATCACTATTGATGAAATAGGAGAAATTAATGATCATATTCAAATTGAAGCCGGTCATGGTGCTAATATTATTATGGGTGTGGGTGAAGACGAAAGCTTGGGTGAAGCTATAGCTGTAACTGTAATTGCCACTGGTTTTAACATTGACCAGCAGAATGAAATTGTTAATACTGAAACCAAAAAAATTATACACACTCTTGAAGATGAGCAAAAAGCCGAACAGGATTTGAGTGATGAAAATGTCATTAGCCAACGGGAAGAGGAAGAAGAAGTTTTTGAACCAATAATAAAACATACTTTAGAGGTAGAAGAGACAATAGATCTTATTCCGACAACCAATTATATCAGAAATTTTAATGTTTTCTATGAAGAGGTTATAGCAGATGAAATTACGGAAGAGGATTTTATCATAATTGATTCTAAAAAGGACCTGAAGGATATTGAAGTAATAGATCCTGAAGAATTAGCAGGCAAAATAGATGAAAAGGAACAGATTGCCCTTAGTTTTGATATGCCTTTGACGGATTCGGATAAAGAGGAGAATGAAAATGTTATCACATTTAGCCTTGATGAAAATATAAATGATTTAGATGTTAGTGAACATATAGAGGTAATTCCTGTTTTGGAATACAACAAGGAAGGAGAGACCCGCTATAGTCTTGATGATTATATGGAACTGGAAAATAAGTTAACTGGTGCCAAATCGAAAGCGGAAGAATTTGAACCTAAACTTATAGAGGATGAATTGGTTTTCGAGAAAAAGACTGTGGCTGAGAAAGAAGAAGTTGAAATAAGCGACGGGGACCCCATGAATACTCCAATTGAAGAAATTCTTAGAGAAAGGGCCGATGAGCGCAGGAGAAAACTAAAAGATTTCAATTACAAGTTTCAGAATAGCGTAAATAATATTGATGAAATAGAAAAGGAACCGGCTTATAAACGTCAGGGCATCGATTTAAATGAAAGCCCCAAAGAGGGTAAAGTGTCCAGAACCACTTTAAGCGAAGACAGTAATGATGAAATTCAGTTACGTTCTAACAACTCATTTTTACATGATAATGTAGACTAGTCAGAATGCGGGATGATGTGCCCAAACATAGAATAGACCCGAAAATACATTACATTTTCGGGTTTATTTTTTTTATCTTGTGCGCTCCTAAAATTCACAAAATATGAGTTTACAGAATCAAGTGATGGAAGAAATAAAAGCGGCAATGAAAGCCAAAGACAGCGTAGCTTTGGAGTCTTTGAGGGCAATAAAATCTGCTTTACTATTGGCACAAACTGAAAAGGGAGCCGGAGACGAATTATCTGATGCAGATGAAATAAAATTAATTCAAAAGCTGGTAAAACAGCGAAAAGACAGTGCAACGATTTTTAAGGAACAGGGAAGAGAAGATCTTGCTGAACCAGAATTGGCCCAGATAGCTGTAATTGAAAAATTTTTACCAGCTCAGTTAAGTGAAGATGAAATAGAAAAAGTTGTTATCCAGATAATTGAAAGTACTGGTGCCTCTGGCATGAAAGACATGGGAAAAGTTATGGGGATAGTATCCAAGCAATTGGGTGGGCAAGCAGACGGAAAAACAATTTCGGGCATTGTTCGTGCTAAACTTACTTAATTTTAAAATGAATGTTCAAGAAATTCGTAGGCTTTTTGAATCTGATATCGCCAAGACTGAAAAGAAAATTGAGCAATATATAGAACTGTCGCAACCCATTGCTCCCGATAATGCTATCGGCCGAGTATCGCGAATGGATGCGATAAACAATAAAGGGGTTATGGATGCAGCCCTTGTTAAAGCCAAAGAACGTCTTAAAGGATTAAAGAGTAATTTGGATAAACTGGGAACCAGTGATTTTGGTGTCTGTCCAAAATGTAAAAAGAAAATACCAATTGAGCGTATTTTATTAGCTCCAAATAGCTCTTTTTGTGTAAATTGCGCTCGCTAAAACTAATGGCCCCGTGGCGCAACTGAATAGCGCATCAGATTTCGGCTCTGAGGGTTGGGGGTTTGAATCCCTCCGGGGTCACGAATAAGTAAAAATCCCAAACAGCAAATCAAGCTTGCTTGAATTTGTGAGTTTGGGATTTTTACTTTCAAGGCGGAGCCTTGTAGGGAAAAACGCTAGTTAATCCCTTTTAGATTTCAAGGCGGAGCCTTGTAGGGAAAAACGCTAGTTAATCCCTTTTAGATTTCAAAGCTTGGCGTGAATAAAGCAGCGAAAGTTAATCCTGTATCCATCCTGAACAAAATTATTCCACAACGGTAGTATGAAATTTTCATTTTACACTGCAATTACAAGCATGTTTGCTTGTAAAAGAATGAAGCGTTATCTTCAGCAACTTATTATATTCAGTAATCAACTTAAAGCAAGAAACTATGAAAATAAAACACACCAGCGTTATTTTACTTTTTTTTATCGCCTTGGCCCTTCCGGTCCATGGACAGAAAACACTCAATAAAATTCTTAAAAATGGAGAGATCAGGATTGGTCTAACGGGGAATCAACCACCCTTTAATATGAAATCAAAATCTGGCGAATTAATGGGCTTTGAAATAGACATAGCCAATGTATTAGCTAACGGAATGGGCGTAAAATTAACAACGGTAGTAATGCCATTTTCAGAACTTTTACCGGCATTGGAGGCTGGCAAAATAGATGCGGTTATGTCCGGAATGACAGTTACTTCCGAACGTAGTGTAAAAGCTTTGTTTGCTGGACCTTATACGATATCTGGTAAATCAATTCTTGCAAAATCATCTGTCTTATCCAAATTGAAGGGGACCGAAGCTGCCAATAATGAAGCCTACAAAATAACTTTTTTAAAGGGATCTACAAGTGAGACTTTTGTTAAAAAATATATGCCCAAAGCACAGGCTATACCAGTGAACAATTATGATGAAGCTATAGCTTTGATACTTAATGATCAGGCTGATGCCATGGTAGCAGATTACCCGATTTGTGTAATTACCATCATGCGCAACCAGGGAAAAGATTTAGTAACGCTGGAAGGCCCAATGAATATAGAGCCGATAGGAATGGCACTGCCAGCAGATGATCTTCATTTTCATAACCTGGTGCAAAATTACCTAAAGGCCTTTGATTTAGCAGGGGCCCTCAAGATTATTGACGACAAATGGTTAAATGATGGCAGCTGGTTGTTTAGTATGGAATAAGTGTCTTTAGCTGAAACAAATTAATCTTTAGCCATATAATAGTCAATTAAAGGATTTGTTAAAATTGTTATAATTCAGAAGATTAAGTGTAACGTTTTAAATGTCTTTACGTCTTAGTGATATCTAATATGTAAAAAAACAAAACATGAGACATTCAAATAGAAGCACAAAAACAAAAGGATCTTTCTTATTCTCCACTTTCCAGACGAGTAAAAGAACAAATTGGAATGCGGTTAGAAAATACACTAACTAGGGAAAATAAAAAAGTACAACAATCATTATTTTAATTAGGGAGCCGATATGGCTCCCTTTTTCCCTTTCCTTTATTACCAACCATTTTTATCAATAACTTCTTTAAACCAATAAGCGGAACTTTTGGCTATTCACTCCAGTATATTATAATCTATATAGTTAATTTCTAATCGCTTTGAATGCCTGTCCGCCAATTCAAAGTTATTAAAAGGGCTCCAAACGAAATATTTCTGTAAGCGAATCTTTTCTTCTACCGCATTATTGCAAGCCAGAAAAAGATGATGTGCCTTGATATTTCAAATTATCTAGTCAAATATTAATAACCAGCTACGGGCTTGCCAGGTTATTTTCCAATCTTTCGATTTCCTGAACTAAGCTTTTCAAAGTCTTTCTGCCCTCGTCCAATTGTTCCAGTATTTGTTGTTTGGACCCCGGAAATTCTTCTTTTAGGTTGTTGAACAATTCCTGATAATACTGTATTCCATCATTTAAATTGCTAGCGAAGGTCAACAAATACTTCCTTTGCTTATCGGTTGGCGATACCTGGTTTTCGGTAATTCTTGTTCCAAGATAGTCCAAATAAATATGGAGTTCTTTAATGAACATGTGGGGACGATCCTTCCTTGTCATCACATTGGTCTTTCCATAAATATGGTCTATCATTTCACTCAATTCCACGGTTTTGGAAAAATAAGCCATATTAGGACCTGGGCATATCGATACCCCCTGGCCTTCGGTTTTTGTATCAAGCCCATAAGTGAGCAGAGCAGAAGTTCCCAGACCAACACAGGTACAGGATTTTTCGGTTATCTTATTGTAGTAGTACGTATAGTCTTCGGTAGAAAGTTCTTGCTTGTCCAACTCCTTGATTTTTAGGTGTTGGTATTGTCTGGATGCCGTGCAGATTCCAGTATCCAAAAAGTCTTTATTCATGGCTACAAATTTTTTCGGACAAGGGCTTCCTGGTCTTCCCTTTTCAATCAATTTGGATTTTTCCAAATCTTTAGTATTTCCTTTTAAGCTATGAAAGGGAATGCCCAGGGGGGAGGTATTACTGAGATACAAATCATTTTCTTTGGCCTCGACTAATTTTGAGATGGTCGACTTGTCAACGGTTGTTGCTTCCGGCACCAGAAGAAATGGTGTTCCCCAGCCAACAGAGTCTGCCTTGTAATGATTCAAAATAAAGTTGTGTTCCTCTGTAGTGCCAACACCACCTTGGGCCGTTATTTTTAATGGCAAGATATTTTTTGGAGCAACCCGATTTTTTTGGGTTAAAGCACTCACCAAAATCTCATGAACCGATTGGCTCAATTCTTCTTTCTCTTCTTTAAACTGATTTAGGATAGGGCCCATAAGATAACCATCTGTAGCAAAGGCATGTCCGCCACAATTAAGTCCGGATTCTATTCGATATTCTGACACCCATAATCCTTTTTTTGCCAGGAATTTACCTTGGATCAAAGCAGACCGGAAATCACTTACTTTTAAAACGATTTTCTTTTTGATGGTTCCATTTTCATCGGGATAAAAATCCTCAAACCGTTCCAAATAGCTATATAATCTTGGGTTCATTCCGGCAGAAAGGATCAGGGAAGAGCTTAGAACACTGTTAGCATATCCTCTCAGAGCAGCATGGGCATCATTATATTCCGAAGGCAATTTTTCCTTTTTAATATAATTTTCCTTATCAACCTTGGTCATAATATTAACATCAATACTACCCATAGAGAGGTTTTCGGTTACCCAAGTTTTGATTTCCTGTAGATCAAAAGAGTCTTTAGTCAAATTTTTGAATTCTTGTTTCAAACTTGAGGTATCGGGCAACATTGAAAAATAGTTCTTGATTTCAGTTGCAGATTCAGCAGTTATATTTTTTAGCTCTTCGAATTTCTTAACGCTCTCATCATAGATAAGGTTAAGATAGGAGGTAATTCTTTTCGCCCTAAAATCATCTATTTTTTCGGTAATCTCAGAATAGGGTCGCCCGAATTTATCGCAATACATTTTTCTCAATTTTTCAATGAGAATATCATCCACTAAGGAAATAACGGAGTTTATGCCAAATTGGGAAACTTTTAAAGGCGTGTCTATGGTAAAGCCTATTCCCATAACGGGAATATGGAATGAATGGGCATTTGTCATGTTACAATTTAATTTATGACAAACGCGAATCAAAATTAAACGTAATTTGCCATTACAAATTTCTAACAACAAGCAGTCTTAAAACATGATATTTGTCAGTTAGTCCTTTTAAAGTTAGATTGGCTTACCTAAACACCTGAGATAGTGATTAAATTAAACCGACACATCCAAATAGCTTTAGGCTATTTTTTCCTGGCAGCCTCTTTGGGTGTGTTATTAAGGTCATTTTATGCGATTAAAATTCCACTAAACTATGACTATATTGTTCATACACATTCACATATTGCCTTGTTGGGTTGGGTTTATCTGGTTTTGACTACCTTGATTTTCAAGATTTATGCCCGGAAAATTGACAAGTACAAGGAATACCGTGCAATTTTTTGGTTTACACAGTTGACCTTGGTGGGAATGCTTCTGACTTTCCCCTTTCAGGGATATGCAGTGTTCTCCATAATATTTTCCACCTTATTTCTGTTCGCATCCTATTGGTTCACTTGGTTCATAATGAAAAATGTACCCAGGGAGCTGCGGACAACCAATTACTATAAATGCATTAACGCGGCATTATGGTATATGGTATTTTCAAGTATTGGTCCCTGGATGCTGGGAGCCATAATGGTTTCGTTAGGGCAGGAATCTATTTGGTATCGGATGTCTATTTATTTTTATCTTCATTTTCAATATAATGGATGGATGATTATGGCTTTACTGGGATTGTTTTTTTATGTTTTGGAACAACATCGGATAATAATTTCAAATGTACAATTTAAGAGGTTTTTTTGGAGTATCAATCTGGGTATTCTCCTTACGTTTTTCTTGTCCACCCTTTGGACAAAACCAAATATCATTTTTAATGTTTTAGGTGGAGTGGGCGATGTGTTCCAAATTTTATCTTTTGCAATTCTTCTTGAAATAGTCCTAAAATCAAGAATCAAATTGACCGACATCTTTTCAAGATTTCAATACCAATTGTTAAAAACTGTGGCCTTAATGTTGGGGATCAAAATGATGCTCCAATTATTAACTTCTTTACCCTATTATGCGAATTTGGCGGCAACCTATCTGGACTTTACCGTTGGTTATCTGCATTGGACATTCTTAGGTGTGATGAGTATTGGATTATTTCTGTTATTAGACTTTTTTAAATTGATATACTTATCGAAAATATCATACATGCTTTATTTAATTGGATTTGCAATAACTGAGGTACTTATCTTCTATAAAGGTATAGCGGCATGGCAGGGTTTTTCAATGTTTGATGGTTATTTTGAAACATTGGCAATTGGTAGTTTTTTTATTCCATTAGCACTAATTTTAATGTTGTTGTTTAATATGAAGAGCAAAACAAAGGATTAAATTCAATTACACCCTGCTCTCTGGTAAATCAGTCTTATTATCCAGAACTTTATGCCAAATAAGGTCTTGCGAAGAAGCCATAAATAATCGGTTTAATATTTATATTGAAAAAATGCCTCGGACAAAAAGGCAGTACCCTTGTTCTTGTCAATTTCTGTGGCTGGCAGGATTGCTCCATTAAATCCATTTACACCCCAGGATCCATGCGATAAAGGTTTAAAATCCGAAGTATCAATTACCTCATGTCCTTTGTATCCACTGATGTATAAATAATGATCTCTGCACACAGTATCAGGAACTGCAAGGCCTAATCCAATTGCATCACCCGTCATATCATTGAAAATAACATAAGCCCCGGTGTCAAAGTGGTGGGGCCATATCCGAATTTCGGAGTTTAAATTTTCGTCCTGTAAAAAAGTTTTAAGAACAGATTGGGCCAAAATCCTAAGATTCAACAATTCACGAAGTCTATTAGCATCCAAAAGTTTAAAAACAAAATTATCTTTTATTTGATAGGGAAAATCATAATGAAAGCTATATTCATATGGAAGCTTAATGGCCGCCTTGTCGCCCATCTTTTTTATCCATTTTAGAATTTCGTAATGGGTGGTACCATCCAATCGCAGTGAAGTGGACACATCATTTGAACTCCATTCTAAAGTAAATTTTTCATAGTTTACAGACAATGTATCTCCGTTCTCATTTAACGGCCTTGAATACATGCTACTATTTTCGATTAAAAAGCCAAGATTACTATGGCTGTCATCATCCTTTTTCTCTAAAAAACTTATTCCTGCGGCCGCAAGGTATTGCGCCAGCAGGTACATCATTTTATCCATATAACAGATTTATCTTTTATGTTCGGGGCTGTCAAATCCTGCCTTGCATCCTGCAGCCCACTCATCGGGTTGGTTACCGTGTGCCGGTATGCCGCCATTGTCTTTTAACATTCGGGCAAGATGCAAACAGTTCCAGACCAGGAAAGTCGTATTTCTATTGGTAAAGTCATTCTCCGGACCTCCTGAACCTTCGTCTCTGTAGGAAGGTCCTGGTCCTGCTTCACCCATCCAACCGGCATCAGCCTGTGGAGGCACGGAATACCCAATATGAGAAAGTGAAAATAGTATATTCATGGCACAGTGTTTAACACCATCTTCGTTACCTGTTATTAAGGTAGCACCAACTTTGCCATAATCTCTGTATTGCCCTTTTTCATTAAACATATGAGTATATCCATACATCCGCTCCAATACACGGTTACATACCGAAGATTTTTCTCCCAACCAGACTGAAGTACACAGGATAAGAATATCACAGGCGTCTACTTCTTTTTGAAGCATGGGCCAGTCATCTTTCTCCCATTCCGGGGTTTTGGACATATCCAGCCCCAGTCCTGCTGGAAGCTCATAATCCACTGGCCTGATAACTTTTGTAGCTACACCATTTGCCTCGAAAATTCGCTGAGCTACACCTATAAGTGCCTCGGTATGCGAAAGAACCGGCGTTCTGTTTAGAGTGCAGTTAAGGAATAAAACTTTTAGATCGTTGTATTTGGCAGGAGGATTGGAACAGTGTTGTTCCGTCATTTTTGAGAGTTGTTTTGACATTATTGATTGTTTAGAATTTAGATTATTTTTTATATGATATTTCACAAGTAGGACATTCTGAGCCTTGTACGGCACTTTTTAGTTTTATTCCATCTAAATGGGTTACCATAAAGTCCTGTATAAAAGCATACTTTCTTTCTTTATTATTTACTCCAATCTGGGCGTCCTTAAATTTTTCACGGATAAGGTTACCATATTCCTGATCTCCCCAACAATTGGGGCAAACCCCTTCGGGAACTTCATCAAATTCATCTGTTTTTTTAGTTTTAAAAAGATTGCTGAAAAAATTTCTCATTAGTTTACTGTTTTTGGAATGGAAATGTATTGAGTGCTATACTCAATATGTCCAATTTTTCTAAGATTACTTACTGTATTGCTAACTGTTTGTCTGGACGTATTGGTAAGATTGGCAATATCTTTATGTGACAATAAATTTTTAGCTACCAATTGACTTTCCTGCTCCTTGCCAAATTCTTTAATATAGGAAGTAATAAATTCAGTAATTCTTGTAGTACTATCTTTATAAAGCAGGTCGCGGAGTCTTCTTTCCAATCGTTTTATTCGGATACCATAAATTTTTAAAACCGCATTTTTCAAAGTCTCATGTTCTTCCATAAGATTCTCCATCATATCAGATTCAATATAGCATATTATGCAGTCTTCCAAAGCTATCGCGCATTCTTCAGCGTCCCTTTTTTTATCATATAAGGACAATTCTCCAAAAATATTTCCCTTTCGGACAATGTACTTTACAATATCGTTTGAGGAGTCAATAATCTTGACGCTTCCTTGCTTTAGAAAGAAAATACTCCTGTTATCTCGATTATTCATTTTTATTACCTGACCTTTATCCAGGTTTTCCATTTCGAGGATAGAGCACATATGCATCATGGTAGGTTTTCCCAGCTTTTGGAACAAATCAAAACCTTCCAAAAACCAATATTTTGTTAGGGCACTCATTTTCAAATAAATTACTTCCTAGTAGTTTTAAAAGTACTGAAATTTAATCCGGCAGATGTGAGAAGAATTTTAAGAAATTACTTTAGACGACATTAACGCACAGAAAGTACTGGAAGATAAGAATCACAGTTGAAATTTGATAATAAATTTAGGCAACCAATTCGTTAACCTGTTCCTGGCCTAATTCTTTTTTATACAATGCAATTAATCTTATTTGAAATCTCCTCCAGATTTATCCTTCTTAGTTCTTGTAAGCGACTTGCTTAATTCTTCCAGTGGCACCCCCTTGGTCTCAGGCATAATAAAGGCCACAAAAAGAAGCTGTAAAAACATCATAAATGCGAAAAATGTAAATACAATTCCGGGGCCTATAGTAGCAAAGAGAATAGGAATTAATGAAGGCACAACAGCTGCGAGAATCCAATGCACAGAACTTCCAAAGCTTTGGCCGTATCCTCTTAAATGATTAGGGAATATTTCTGAAATAAACACCCAAATTACAGTACCTTGTCCAATTGCATGGGCTGCTATAAACAGGAATAAAAAGAATGCTACAGAAATTCCTTCCCAGTTTAAATAAAATGCACAGGCTACCAGAGATAGTGCTATAATATATCCAATAGAGCCGATATACATTAATTGTTTTCTCCCCATTCGGTCAATCAGGTATATTCCCAAAAGGGTGAATAACATATTGGTTACCCCTATACCAATACTACTCAACAGGGCGGTGCTGGCACCCAGGCCAGCTTCTTCCAATATTCGTGGAGCATAATAAAGAAAAGCATTGATTCCCGAGAGTTGATTAAAAAAGGCGATGCAAAAAGCCAGTATCAATGGAAATCTATATTTCATTAAGAAAATGTTTTCCCCTGGAATCGTACCTTCACTTTCCTTTTCGATTTCCAGCATCATGTGTTCTGAATCCATGCCAGGATTTATAACTTCTAAAACTGTTTTAGCCTCATCAACACGGAGTTTAGACAACAACCACCTAGGACTTTTTGGAATTGTCAATGCGAATACGGTATAAATAGCTGCCGGGATGGCTTCAACTCCTACCATCCAGCGCCAGGCATTTTCCCCAATTCCATTTAACAGGTAATTTGAAAAAAAGGCAATCAGGATACCAAATACAATATTAAACTGATATAAACCAACAAGTTTGCCTCGATCCTTAGCAGGAGCAATCTCTGAAATGTAAGCAGGAGCGGCGATTGTTGAAGCCCCTACCCCTAATCCACCAATAAATCTAAAAATGGCAAACGTTATAGGATCACTTGACAAGGCAGAGCCCAAAGCCGAGATTGTATAAAATATACCTATCCATATAAGGGTATTCTTTCTGCCGAGTTTATTTGTGGGGATACCGCCTAATAATGCGCCAATAACAGTGCCCCAAAGTGCCATTCCTATTACTACTACTCCATGAAACACATCGGACGAACCCCACAATGCTTGAAGTGTTTTATCAGCACCGGAAATAACAACGGTATCAAAGCCGAAAAGAAACCCGGCTAAAGCTGCCGTAATTGACCAAACCCATATTTTTTTCATTTGAATATTTCTTGAGAAAACCACGGGTTTCGCCCGGTATTTTTATTTATGATAAACTCTAAATAATGAACAGGTATTTAAAAACAGATCACCAATGCCCTAATTCATTTCGCCATTTGCCTCCTGATCTTTTAAATGTTTTACAAGGTCCAGCGCATCCGGCACCACATCGCTGCAGAGCACTATAAGGGATCCTTTTTCCGCATGAGCCACCGCGTGGGTAATCGCTTCTTTTTCTGAAGGAATAATGGTAGTTTTTTTATTGGGATCCTGTTTTTTAATTCCCGCATCCAGCATATTGATTAGGTCCTTTTCCGATTTACCTCTCAAATTTTTATCCTGTCTGATAATAATCTCATCAAACATTTCCGCCGCTATTGTTCCCATCTCATTATTATCTTCTTCTCTGCGGTCCCCAATACCTGCTATGATCCCTACTTTTACAGTAGCTTCCAGATTATCTGTAAACTTTTGCAAGGCACGCATACCTGCAGGATTGTGAGCATAGTCTAATAATATGTCAAAGTTGTTAAACTTAAACAGATTTAAACGCCCGGGAGTACTTGAGGCAGATGGGATAAATGTCTCCAGGGCCGCTTTCGTATCTTCAATACTGATGCCCTGAACATTGGCAGCTATTATAGCCGGAAGAATATTTTGAATCATAAAAAGAGCCTTCCCGCCATAGGTCAATGGAATATTTTCTGCCTTCATTAACCGCATTTTCCACTCACCTCTGCAAAGGGTTACATAGCCATTCTCATAAATGGCAGTTATTCCCCCAATTCTTTGTAAGGCTTGAATCCTAGGGTTATTTTCATCCATGGAGAATAGCGCAAGATTACAATTTATGTTTCTCCGCATTTCATATACCAAATCGTCATCGGCATTTAGAATGGCATAACCATCAGGCAACACCGTTTCCGGAATAACTGCCTTAACCCTGGCGAGTTGTTCAATAGTATGTATGCCTTTTAAACCCAAATGATCTGCTGAAACATTGGTAACAATGGCAACATCACATTTCTTAAAACCTAAACCGGCTCTTAATAAACCACCTCGTGCACATTCCAGTACGGCAAAATTGACAGTAGGATCCTTCAACACAAACTCTGCACTTGCCGGGCCAGTGCAATCTCCTTTCATCAACATCCTATTTTGAATATAAACCCCATCACTTGTCGTATAACCTACCCTTTGTCCATTCATTTTAGCGATATGAGCAATAAGCCGGCTTGTCGTAGTTTTACCATTTGTTCCGGTAATAGCAATAATAGGTATCCTGCCTGTGTCGCCTTTTTGAGGGAATAATTTATCTACAACAGGAGCGGCAACGTTTCTTGGCAACCCAGAGGTTGGTGCCAGGTGCATTCTGAAACCGGGCCCTGCATTAACTTCCAAAACCGCACCACCTGTATCTGAAAGTGGCTGGCTAATATCACTGGTCATTATATCAATTCCACATATGTCGAGGTCGATGATCTTTGAAATCCTTTCCGCCATTGACACATTGGCAGGATGAACGATATCTGTTAGATCTTCTGCAGTACCCCCGGTGCTTAAGTTAGCAGTATCCTTTAAAATTAATCGCTCCCCTTCTTTTAATACGGAGTCTACAGTATAGCCTGCATCTGTAATAATCGTTTTGGTTAGATCATTTATTGTTATTGCAGTAAGCACTTTCTCATGGCCATATCCCCTTCGTGGATCTTTATTCACTTCCTCAACCAATTCCTCTATAGTTGATTTTCCATTACCTACAACATGAGCAGGAGTACGTTTCGCCGCGGCAACAAAATTGTTGTTAATGACCAAAAGCCTGTAATCTTCGCCTGTAATATATTTTTCAACAATGACCCGTCTTGATACTTCTTTAGCCACTTTAAAGGCCTCAAGCGCATCCTCATATGAATTGATATCTACTGTAATTCCTCTGCCGTGATTACCGTCAATAGGTTTAATAACCAGAGGGTATCCCACATAACGGCAAGCATCTTCCAAACTGCCTTCACGGCTGATTATATCACCACGAGGGACTTCAACCTCGGCCTGTTCTAATAAATATTTAGTGTCTTCCTTATCACATGCTAATTCAACTCCTATACTACTGGTCTCACTGGTTACGGTGGCCTGTATCCTTTTCTGATTGGCACCATACCCAAGTTGCACAAGCGAATATTTGTTTAACCTTATCCATGGTATCCCACGACTTTTTGCTTCCAGAACTATAGACCCGGTACTTGGTCCAAGTCTTTCAGATTCCCTGAGTTCTCTCATTCGTTGTATGTCATCTTCGAGATCATAAGGCTCAGCAGCAATTAATGCTTCACATATACGAACAGCAGCTTTAGCAGCATATCTTCCTACCGTTTCTTCAATGTATGAGAAAACAACGTTGTATACCCCTTTTTCCCCATATCCGCGCGTTCTTCCGAATCCGGTATCCATATCTGCCAATGTTTGGATTTCCAGGGCAATATGCTCAATAACATGACCCATCCACGTTCCTTCATCTACCCGCATAAAAAAACCTCCTTCGCATCCTTCTGAACATCTATGCGAGTACATACTTGGAAACATCTCGCGAATACGGTCTGCGAATCCATCTATTTTATTACTTGGTAATTCTTCCATTTCTTCCAAATCCAGGACCATTACTATTAGTCTGTGACGGCGAATAGACCAGTAATTTGGTCCCCTCATGGCATTTATTTCTCTTATTTTCATGACCTTAGATTTTATGGCTTTTAACCGCGGATTTATAAGTTGACAACAAGCCTTCGAATACGATTCTTACTGTTGAAATGAGTTTAATAAGTTCTTTGTAATTTCATAAATATATGACATTTTTTATAACAATAGCTGTATTTTTGCTTCCTAAATACCAAAAAGTATGACGGCAAATGGAACCTTAATTCCCATTGGTGGAAATGAGGATAAAGGGACGGAATCAGGAGAGTCGTTTCACCTTGAATTTATTCAGGAAAGTATCCTCTCCAGAGTTGTAGGTGAGAGTGGGGGTAAAGAAGCACAAATTGTTGTTATTCCAACTGCCTCGAGTATTCCGAAAGAGGTAAGTGATAGTTATCTCAGGGCCTTCGATAAATTAGGATGTCGAAAGGTACATATTATGGACATTCGAGATAGGAAAGAGTCTGAAAACCCAAAGAATCTGGAATGGATTGGAAATGCACAATGCGTGATGTTTTCAGGGGGGAACCAATCGAAAATCACTTCAAAAATTGGCAGCACTAAATTACATGAAGTGCTCATAGAACGTTATAAAAAAGACTCTCTAGTGATTGCTGGCACCAGTGCCGGCGCCATGTGCATGTCCAGTGAGATGATTGCAGGCGGCAGCAGTACAGAATCATTTATAAAAGGAGCAGTAAAAATGGATACCGGTATGGGATTCATTTCCAATTTAATCATAGACTCTCATTTTATTCGTCGAGGCCGTTTTGGACGACTTGCGGAAGCCGTGGCTAAATATCCGGATATGATGGGGATTGGTCTTGCGGAAGATACAGGACTGGTTATTAAAAATAGCAGCACTTTTGAGATAATAGGTTCTGGGATGGTTATTATGTTTGATCCAAGAAAACTTAAACACAATAATGAAAAGGTTCTTGAGAAAGGCACCCCTATGTCTCTGATTAATCTTAAAACTCATGTGTTGGCAAATGGGGACCGATTTAATATGAAAATGGGTAAAGTAAAAGTATTACCTCTTGATGCTCCTTTTCCAGCCTCTTAATTCATATAAATACTGATTTGATCTGTGCCGTCTGATGATTTGCAGGCCCTATACATGCCTTCCGTGTTAAAAGGCATAGAAATATTACCAAGGGCATCAACAGCAATTAAACCGCCATCTCCTCCTAACTTCAATAAACGATTTTGGATAAGTTCCTCTGCGGCATCCTGAAGCGATAGATTTTTGTATTCCATCAGACAGGACAAATCATAGGCAACAACTCCTCTGATAAAATATTCGCCACTACCCGTACAGGAAACAGCACATGTTTTATTGTTGGCATAATTTCCGGCTCCAATCATCGGACTATCGCCAACTCTGCCAAATCGCTTGTTGGTCATGCCTCCGGTGGAAGTTGCAGCTGCAAGGTTCCCGAAACCGTCACAAGCTACCGCACCAACAGTTCCAAATTTCGAATCCTTATTTGCTGCAGAATGGTCTAGTTGAAAACCCTCAGTACCTCTAAGCTCCTGCCATTGTTGGAATCGAAGTTCATCATAGAAATATTTCTCGTCTTCAAGAGGGTATTTCAGTTTATCCGCAAATTGCATAGCACCTTTAGAAGCAAGGAAAACATGATCGCTTTTTTCCATAACATCCCGTGCCAGACTTATAGGATTTTTTATACCACTTACCAAAGAAACTGCTCCTGCATTAAGGGTTTTTCCATCCATAATGGAAGCATCCATTTCATGTTTTCCTTCGGAAGTAAAGACACTTCCCTTACCTGCATTAAACAAGTGTGAATCTTCAAGTTCTTTAACAGATACCTCAACTACTTCAACTGCAGATGCGCCAGATTCTAAAAGCATATACCCTCTGTTTAAGGCGCTTTCTAAAACGGCTTTATATAAGCTTTCTTTTTCAGGAGTCATCATTCCCCTTACAAGGGTTCCGGCGCCTCCATGAATGGCCAGGGAAATTTTTTTCATGCGCTTGAATAACTCTTAATTACCGATTTCGGATCTTTTTTTCTGTATAATATTTTCAATAATGATCTTTGCATGTACTCGGGAATTTTCAATAAACCATTTATGAGTTTCCATGCCTCCGCAAATAACACCTGCAAGGTAAATTCCTTTTATATTGGTTTCCATGGTTTCCGGATTGTAATTTGGTAATTTTTTCTCATCCTTTGATAATTCAATTCCTACATTCTCCAGAAATTCAAAATTTGGAGTGTATCCGGTTAAGGCCAGGACAAAATCATTTTCTATATTAATTTTTCCCTCAGGGGTTTCCAGCTCAATTTCTTTTTCGCGAATTTCCTTCACTGAAGTGTTATAATAGGTCTTAATACTTCCCTCTTCAATTCTGTTCATAATATCCGGGCGAACCCAGTATTTAACGCGCTTGCCAACTTCAGGGCCTCTGATAATCAGCGTAACTTCAGCGCCTTTTCGCCAGCACTCAAGGGCGGCGTCAATCGCTGAATTACTTGCTCCTACCACCGCCAGTTTTTGACTCGCATAGAAATGAGGATCCTTGTAATAATGAGATACTTTTGGGAGTTTTTCCCCGGGAACCTCCAGGAGGTTTGGAAGGTCGTAAAATCCTGTGGCAATAGTAATATTATTAGCTGTATATGTATTTTTATTTGTTGCTACTTTAAAATCTTCTTTCTCTTTTTCTATAGTCTCAACTTTTTCGAAGAGGTGAAGCTTCAACTTATTGGAAGTAACAATTCTCCTGTAATACTCCAAAGATTCATTGCGTTTTGGTTTTGCCTCGTTGCTTATAAAAGGAATTTCATCTATTTCCAGTCGTTCTGAAGAGGAGAAAAACTGCATGTTCACGGGATAGTTAAATAAGGAATTAACTATAGGACCCTTCTCTATAATCAGGTAGCTCAAACCGTTTTTTTGAGCTTCGAGTCCGCAGGCTATTCCTATCGGTCCACCACCAACAATCAAAAGATCAAATTTATCCATATGTTTCCTAATAATAGAGGTAAAATTTAGTGAGAATATAGGTAGACGCAAAGCTATGTAATTTATTCTTAAACTTATTAAAGAAAGCAAGTTAAGCCAATATGGTTAACAAATTAAGTAGCATTATATTAAAGAATCAGAATCTCAGAATTAATAAAAAGAATTAAATTATAATCATAACTAACATGACTTTTATCATTCTTTTTGTTTTTGATTAAACTGATCTTTATTAAATAATATTTAAATTGAAAGTCATGAATGTACAGATTGAGCTCCCCATTTCCAGTATAATGACCACTAACCTTATCACTCTTAATGTAAGGGAAGGCTTGGATAGAGCAGAGCACTTATTAAAAAAATATAAAATACGACATATCCCGGTACTTGAAAATCAAAAGATTGTTGGGATGATAAGTTTGAATGACATACTACGTATCAGTTTTGCAGATGGGGCTTACAGGGAAGAGGATAGTATTTCTTCCTCTATATATGATATGTTCACTATCCGACAAATGATGATAAGTAACTTAGAAACAGTTACACCGGATACAACAATTAAAGAAGTTGCAGAATTACTTATAAAAAGGGAATATCATTCATTACCCGTTGTTGAAGATGGTTTTCTAAAAGGGATGGTGACTACCACAGATTTAATTCAGTACCTTCTTAAACAGTGTTAAGTATTTGCAAGCTTAGAAATATTTGATATTGTAGCAGTAGGATCCTGTGAGTTGAAAACAAAACTTCCTGCAACCAAAACATCTGCACCAGCCTCTACAAGGGCTTTCGTATTATCTGCATTTACTCCGCCATCAATTTCTATAAGTGTTTTGGCCTTTTTTTCATTAATTAGTGCTTTCAATGCCCTTACTTTAGCAAATGTATTTTCAATAAACTTCTGACCTCCATAACCCGGATTAACGCTCATTACACAAACCAGGTCTATCTCTGCAATACTGTCTTCCAGGAGGCTTATATTGGTGTGCGGATTAAGAGCTACACCTGCCTTCATGCCTTCCGCTTTAATAGCCTGTATTGTTCTATTCAAATGTGGACAGGCTTCATAATGCACTGTCAGTATATTGGCGCCCAAAGAGGCAAAAGATTTGATATATCTATCAGGATCAATAATCATAAGATGAACATCAAGCGGCTTGGTCGCATGCTCAGCAATGCTTTTTATCACAGGCATTCCAAATGAGATGTTTGGAACAAAAACTCCGTCCATAACATCAATATGGTGCCAGTCTGCCTGACTTGAATTGACCATTTCAACGTCTCTTTGTAAATTCCCGAAATCGGCCGCAAGTAATGAGGGTGCTATAAGTTTATTGTTCATTATTTAATGACTGAAAATATTTTGATACAAAAATAAGTATTCATTATGGTTTTATGCTGAGCCATTAAATATAACTGCTAATTTATTCCTGATTCTTATTATAAATTTCATTCGATTCATCGGCTCCACTTAGCAGATAGGCAAAAAGATCGGTAATTTCCTTTTCGTTTAACCTATTGAGTAAGCCAGAAGGCATTGGAGAAATTGGTGACAACTCCTGTTTTATTACAGAGGATTTGGACAATTGAACGGTATATGATGTATTTAATGGATTGGGCATTATTTTAATAGAATCCGTACTTTCCGAAAGAATTCTGCCGGCTATTTTTTTGTCATTATCCAAATGAAAAAGGGTAAAGGCATATTGATCGGAAATGTCATCATTAGGGCTGTATATGGAATATAACAAATCATACCTTCCAAACTTTGTAACTATCTGGGTTAAATCTGGTCCGGTAGCACCTCCTTCACCTCTCATGCGGTGACATAAAACGCACAAGGCTGCCTGATATGCCCTCTGGCCATCGGCAAAAGTTCCATTATAATCATTCATTTTATCACTCCAAAGAAACTGATTGATGGTACTACCTGAATAATTTGATCCTGGACCAATTGGTTGTGGGAGGTTTTCCACAACAGTGTTAGGAGAATAGACGCCGGAAAGTTCTTCAAAATATGCTTTTTCTTCATTTGGGACATTTGACATTGCCTGTAGCCTTACATTTTCCATGTAAGCTTTAAAACTCATTCCGCCTTTAGCACTTAAGACATCGTAAAACCACAGGAAGTATTTCTCCCGCAGTACTTTGTTCCAACCTTCTGTGGCATGGCTTAACAGCATCCCGTAAAAAATGGCTTCACCAGGGGGCATTTTTGCGATTACTTCCCTAATTAGTGGCCCGTATTGTTCACTTCTTAATGTAGTTTCCTCTGAAAGCATCTCACTGGAAGTGTTAGTCTTTTCAGCAGTGTGTTTTTCTAATAAATCAATAAGAATTTTTACTGTACCACCTTCATTTAAATAGAGCATAATTTGCGCAAGCTCTCTGTTTATGGCGTTGTTTGAATTGGGAAAATAAGGTTTTAATTTTTTAATAGCCGCCTGTCGAGACTGACTTCCCGGCTGCCCCATCCGGATAAACAGAAGGGAATAATTTCTCAAAAGGTCTATTTGCTGCTGTTCATCCAGCCCTTCCCAATTGATTTGATTCAATTTTTTCAGAATCTTATCCTGATCTCTTTTATCTCCCTGTCTTGCTAACGCAATCCCGGCTTCAATCACTTTTACTGATGATTCTTCAGAATAGAACCTTTCCTGCCATCCTTCCGTAGAAAGGTTTTCCAGGGCAATTCGAGATGCATATCTTATAAATCTGTCTTCGTGATCGAGATTGTTCCACGCTGTGGATATAGCTTCTTCAGGATTAATTGCGGAATAATTTTCTAATTGGTGTCTAAGCTGTCTTAATTCTTTTCCGCTATCATTCGGCTTACTTTCTAATTTTGAAATATCTCCGTCATAACTTAGGCGATATAAGTGTGAATCCAGGCTTCTGCCACCAGTAGCAAAATAAAGGTTGCCATCAGAACCTGCAATCATATCAGTTAATGGTAAAGGCGTGCCTGATAAAAATTCTTCTCTTGTTGCAGAGTAACTACTTCCTTTGGGTATGAGGTTAGCGAAGTAGATTGTCCCAAAACTCCAATCCATAATAAAAAGTCCGTTGCCATACTTCGAGGGAAATTTCAATTTTCTACCAGCCAATATGGCCGTGGGAGAGCCCTGTTCAAGATTATGGACAGCTGGTAAGTTATCCGGGTAGTAATCCGGCCATTTTCCAGATCCTGTCCGCCATCCATATTCACTTCCCGGAGTAACATGACATATTCGGGTTGGCCTGTACCATGGCATTCCTATGTCCCATTCCATGTCGGCATCATAGGTAAATAATTCTCCATCCTGGTTAAATGCCAAATCAAAAGGATTTCTATAGCCTGCAGAGATAAGTTCCCAGTTTTCTCCTGTAGAATCAAATTTTGCTACCCAACCACCCGGTGCTTTTATGTCATTGGCGTGCCCGCGTGCATCCAGATAGGGGGTAAACAGATTATCTTCTCCCCAGTTTGTCGGTAGTCGGCTATTATTTTTCAGGCGTTCCGGTATAATAACGTGGTTTCCAGCAATAAAATAGATAGATTCACCATTTGGGCTTAATACAAAGCTGTGTGGCCCGTGCTCACCGGCTCCTTCTAATTGCAGGAGCATGCTCACATCATTAAGTTGGCCATCTCCGTTTGAATCTGTAATTCTGTAAATACCGCTCCCTCTTTGGTTTTCATCTTCGGTGTCATCTTCCCAATTTTTATTGACAGCTACATACAGGCTATTAAATGCCCACAAAAGGCCATGGGCTTCGCCAATATCAAGATCCAAGCTGTCTACTTTTGCTGTTTGGACTAGATCACCTTTTTCAGGCATTTTAAAATAATAGATCTTACCACGCTGATCACATGCGTAAATTATTTTGCCGGCACCTTCTGCCAGGGCAACCCAGGAACCTTGCATATTCGCACTGGGGTGATAAATTTCTTCGAGTACAAAATTTTCGGGTAAATTAAATTTGATTTCAGAAGTATCATTTGTTTCCTCAGTTGAATTATTCTGTTGGCAAGAAATAAGCAAACAATAAAAGGCAACGCAAATAAATCTAACTGATATTAAAGAAAGTCTTTTCATAGATTTCAATTTAAATGATTACTTCATTTAGCGGTTTACTTTCCATAAATATACAGAAATGTGTCGGTACAAATAGTTGAAACTAAAATCAATTGGGAAAAGTAACCAAAAGAATCTTCAATCAACAAAAATTAATGAAAATCCATGGTAGTTATGAGGAGGGAAAAAGAATCACTTTTAAAAAGAATCAATTATTATTGATCGTATTATAATAAAATGAAAAACTCCGGTAATCAGCCGGAGTTTATTCATCAATCAAAAAACGAACAGTCATGATAAACTGTTGTTACTGTCACAAATTACAATTTTTATACCAAAATTCCAATTCAAGGAAAATTCAACATGTAATTAATGTCTCGTTATTATCCGAGATAAGTTTTTAATATTTTGCTTCTGGAAGTATGTTTTAATCTTCTTATTGCTTTTTCTTTAATCTGACGTACTCTTTCCCTGGTAAGGTCAAAAGTTTCACCAATTTCCTCTAGGGTCATGGAATGTTGTCCAGCCAAACCAAAATACAATCTGATAACATCTGCTTCTCTGGGTGTAAGGGTTTCTAAGGCCCTTTCAATTTCCGTGCGTAAAGATTCATGTAATAATTCTTTATCTGGATTAGGAGATTCTCCACTACGAAGAACATCATACAGATTTGAATCCTCCCCGTCAATTAAGGGTGCATCCATAGATACGTGACGACCTGAATTTTTCAAAGACTGTTTTACATCTTCTACGGTCATATCTAATTCCTTGGCAATTTCCTCCGCTGAAGGGATTCGCTCATGAGCTTGCTCAAGAAATGCAAATGTCTTGTTTATCTTATTTATTGAACCAATTTTATTTAATGGTAATCTAACAATACGGGATTGTTCTGCCAAAGCCTGTAATATAGACTGACGAATCCACCATACGGCATAAGAGATAAATTTAAAGCCCCTGGTTTCGTCAAAACGCTGAGCAGCCTTAATAAGGCCAAGATTTCCTTCATTAATCAAATCTGGAAGTGTAAGTCCCTGGTTTTGATACTGCTTCGCAACAGATACCACAAAACGAAGATTGGCTTTTGTAAGTTTTTCCAAAGCTAACTGATCACCTGCTTTTATGCGCTGTGCTAATTCTACTTCCTCATCAGCCGTAATTAGATCAACCTTACCAATTTCCTGTAAGTATTTATCCAAGGATGCCGTTTCCCTATTCGTAACCTGTTTTGTAATCTTTAGCTGTCTCATCTAGGTTTTCCTTTATATATTAAGTTCAAAGTGCATGGGCTGCATATACTTATACGTAAAAAAACGGCAAATGTTACAATAAGGTTATAAAAATTTAACATTTTGGTAAAATTATATTAAAAAACCCCTGTTTTAAAGGGGTTTTAGTATATCGAAGGATTAAAAATTAGTCTCTTCTCGGTTTACGATCTCTATTTCTATCGTTTCTGCCTCTATCGCGATCCCGATTTTCTCTAGGGGGTCTTTCCTTATAACCTTCCGGTTTTGGGAATAAAGCTTTACGAGATACTTTTTCCTTTCTCGTTCTTGGGTCTGTACCAAAATATTTAACATCAAAAACATCACCCATGTTAACAACATCGGTAACTTTCTCAGTTCGCTCCCAAGCGAGTTCAGAAACATGAAGCAATACTTCATTTCCAGGGGCTTCAACATATTCTACTACCGCACCAAAATCCAAAATCTTTATTACTTTAACCTCATAAACACTGCCTACATCTGGTTTAAAAGTAATGGAGTCTATTTTGGCGAGTACGGCATCAATACCTGTCTGATCTGTTCCTAAGATCTCTACCAGTCCCTCTTCAGTAACAGGATCTTCATTTATTACTATTGTCGTACCTGTTGTTTTCTGAAGCTCTTGGATTACTTTTCCACCGGGTCCAATTAATGCACCAATATAATCTCCCGGAATCGTAGTTGTAACCATTTTTGGTGCATGAGCTTTTACATCCTCATTAGGTTGAGCGATTGTATCGGTCAATTTCTCAAGAATATGGAGTCTTCCTTCTCTTGCTTGCATTAGTGCCTTAACCAGAATTTCGTAGGATAAGCCCTTAACTTTTATGTCCATTTGGCAAGCTGTAATCCCATCAGCTGTCCCGGTTACCTTAAAGTCCATGTCTCCCAAATGGTCTTCATCACCCAGAATATCTGATAATACCGCATATTTACCGGTTTCGCTATCTGAAATCAATCCCATTGCAATTCCTGAGACAGGTTTTAAAAGTTGCACACCAGCATCCATTAGCGCCATGGTACCCGAGCAAACGGTTGCCATAGAAGAGGAACCATTACTTTCCAATACCTCAGAAACTACTCTTAGTGTATAAGGGCAATCTTCAGGGATCATACCTTTTAATGCTCTTTGGGCCAAGTTTCCGTGGCCAACCTCTCTTCGGGATGTTCCCCTGATTGGTCTTGCCTCGCCAGTGGAAAAAGGAGGGAAATTGTAATGTAGATAGAAAGTTTCTTCGCCTTCAAATGATGGCATATCTATTTTATTCGCTTCTCTGGAGGTTCCTAAAGTTACTGTTGCCAATGCCTGTGTTTCTCCTCTAGTAAAAATGGCCGAACCATGAGTTGAAGGCAAATAATCCACCTCGCACCAGATAGGCCGTATTTCATCTGTCTTTCTTCCGTCGAGCCTTAATCCTTCATTTAAGGTAAGGTCTCTTACGGCAGCTTTTTCAGCTTTGTAGTAATATTTGCTGATTAAATCACCAATTTCTTCAAGTTCTTCTTCGGAATGTGAAGCTTTAATTTCGTCTTTTATTTCTGCAAATGATGCACTTCGTTCATGTTTGGCAGAACCAGCCTTGGCTACCTTATATACTTTATCATATGCAAGGTCATGAATCTTTTTCATTAGTGCTTCGTCCTCATCTTCCGTTTCGTATTCGCGCACTTCTTTTTGTCCAAAGGCCTTCGCTAATTTAATTTGTGCAGCGCATTGGACTTTTGCAGCTTCATGACCAAATTTAATTGCTTCAACCATTTCTTCTTCAGAAATTTCACTCATTTCACCCTCAACCATCATCACGGAATCCTCTGAAGCTCCAATGACCATGTCAATATCAGATTCAAGTAATTGTGATCTTGTAGGGTTAATGACAAATTCGCCATTCACTCTCCCGACACGAACTTCCGAAATTGCACATTCAAATGGAAAGTCTGAGAGTTGAATTGCTGCAGATGCAGCAAGACCTGCCATGGCATCGGGCATGACATTATCATCATGAGACATTAGCTGTATCATCACCTGAGTCTCGGAATGGTAGTCCTTGGGAAATAATGGTCTCAAAACACGATCTACCAGTCGCATTGTCAAGACCTCTCCGTCACTTGGCCTGGCCTCTCTTTTAAAAAAGCCTCCTGGATAACGTCCTGAAGCCGCAAATTTTTCCCTATAATCTACTGTTAAGGGAAGAAAATCTACATCACTTTGTCTATAATTGGAAACTACTGTACATAATAACATACAGTTTCCTGATTGTACAACAACAGAGCCATGGGCCTGCTTTGCAAGTTTTCCGGTTTCGATAGAAATCTCTCTACCGTCACCAAGGTCAATGACCTCTTTAAATGTTTTTGGAATCATAAATTTTAATTAGAACCTGAATTTTTATCAGGCTGTTAAACAATGGTCAACCGTCATACATAGACGGTCCGAGTTGTGTTGTTGTGTTGTCGACCAATGAAAAACTATGTGTAAGCTTTTTGTGTTCTCCCCGTATTCCGGGGCTTTTGTTAAAAAAAAGGGAAGCAATGCCTCCCCTTTATATTATTTTCTAATATTTAATACTTTAATAAGGGCACGATATTTTTCTATGTCCTTTTTCTTCAAATAATCCAGTAAACTTCTTCTTTTACCAACAAGTCTTACCAGGGATCTCTCTGTATTATAATCCTTTTGGTTGTTTTTTAAATGTCCTGTTAAATGATCAATCCGATGCGTAAACAACGCAATCTGACCTTCAGTGGAACCCGTGTTACCTTCTGAACCACCATGTTTTTTAAAGATTTCTGACTTAACTTCTTTTGTTAAATACATTCCAATATTATTTTAAATGATTTTTATGTATCTGATTGATTTTCAATCGAGCGCAAAGATAGTAATAAATTTATATAAAGCGGATGTCATTTATTTTTTTTGAACTTCAATTAAACCTTTATGAAAACCTGGGGTCAAAGGAGAGTAATATTAAAAAAATGATAATATGAAAAATTGTTTTAAAAAACTGAATTTTACAGGATTATTGATTTTGGCAATTGTGTTAAATGTTTCCTGTAACAAAGAAGAATCTCCGGAAATTATTGAAACCGGGGAAACAGAAACTTTTGAGGTGGCACAACTTCAGGCCAGTGACGAATCTGAATTAATTTCTGAGGAAATCTTAAACGTTGGAGAGGATGTTTATGCTACCGACGAAATCCAGGCTATCTCCAAGGGTTCTTACAATTCAGATTATTTGCCAGAATGTGTAACAATTACTACTGTGGTGACTAGTACCAGTAAAGAAAAAACTATTGATTTTGGTGAGGGATGTGAACTACCCAATGGAAATTTTTTAAGTGGTATCATTAAACTGAGTTATCTTAAGGACATGGAGATGGCAACGAAAACGCTTAGTTTTTCACTTGAGAACTTTACATTTAATGGGGTATCTGTTGAGGGAAATGCTACGGTTCAGCGAATGCGTTCCAATGAAAATGGAAATCCTCAGTCAGATGCGGTAGCCGATTTTACAGGAGAATGGCCAGAAGGTGGTACTGCCAGTTTTACTGGTAACAGGACCAGAGAATGGATTGAAGGTTTTGGAAGCGGATTCTGGGGCGATAACGTTTTTCTTATCTCAGGCAAGGGTACTTACACAGGGAAATTTGATAATGTATTCGTTAAAGAAACCCTTAGCCCGCTAAGACGAGAACTATCTTGTAGATTCCTAGTGAGCGGAATACTTGAAATTTCGCGCAATGATACAACGGTGAGCCTTGATTTTGGAGATGGTAGTTGCGATTCTAAGGGGATTCTTACTTATCCTAATGGAGAATCTGAGGAAATATTTTTAAGAAGGTTTAAGAATTAAAAAACCTACAAATGATTAATTAATAGCCCTGGCTTTTATAGTTCAGGGCTTTTTTATTCTCTAATAGCAGTATTCTGAATAAGATCTATATAAAGGTTAATATTCTTTTTTAGATCCCTTCTATGAGAAATAAAGTCTAAAAAACCATTTTCCAAAACGAATTCTGCTGTTTGAAAACCTTTAGGGAGATCTTTCCCTGTTGCTTCTTTAACAACTCTCGGTCCCGCAAAACCAATCAAAGCACCAGGTTCAGAAATATTAATATCTCCTAGCATGGCATAGGAAGCAGTTGTACCACCTGTAGTAGGATCTGTACACAAAGAAATATATGGAATTTTGGCTTCAGCTAACTGTGCTAATTTTGCAGATGTTTTGGCAAGTTGCATTAAGGACAAAGCAGCCTCCATCATTCTGGCCCCACCAGATTTGGATATCATCACAAAAGGAATTCCCTTTTTAATCGAATAATCTATTCCCCGTGCAATTTTTTCACCAACAACACTTCCCATCGATCCTCCTATAAAACTAAAATCCATACAACAAACAACCATATCCTTACCCACAGATTTGCCTACAGCAGTTCTTACTGCATCTTTTAAACCTGTCTTTTTTTTGGCGGCCGTCAATCTATCAGAATATTTCTTTGTATCCTCAAATTTTAGGGGATCTTTGGAAGTTAGCTTGGCATCTAACTCCTGAAATGTATTGTTGTCAAATAAAATTTCGAAATATTCTTTGCTCCCAATTCTAACGTGATAATCATCTTCAGGACTAACATAATAATTTTTGGCTAAATCTTCAGATTCAACAATCTTTCCGGTTGGGGATTTATACCATAAGCCTTTGGGTGTATCTTTTTTCTGCTCAGTTGCAGTTTGTATACCCTTTTCTGTTCTTTTGAACCAAGCAGTCATTGGAATATAATTTAATTCTAAAAGTTACCTACAAGGTATTAATATTGTTTAGATCTTCAAAAGCTTTTTTTAATCTCTCAACAAATGTCTTTTCCCCTTCTCGAAGCCAAACCCTTGGGTCGTAGAATTTTTTATTAGGTTGGTCCGCACCATCCGGATTCCCAATTTGCGATTGTAAATAAGCTGATTTACCCTGGAAGTAATCCCGAATGCCTTCCATGAAAGCATACTGTAAATCGGTATCAATATTCATCTTTATCACGCCATATCCAATAGCTTCACGTATTTCCTCAACAGTTGAACCAGAGCCACCATGAAATACAAAATCTATGTGATTATGTTCAACACCGTATTTTTTAGTTATATACTCCTGAGAATTTCTTAAAATTTTGGGAGTTAACTTTACATTTCCCGGTTTGTAAACGCCATGCACGTTCCCAAATGCTGCAGCTATAGTGAATCTGTGGCTTATTTTGGATAATTCTTCATATGCATAAGCCACTTCTTCTGGCTGAGTATATAATTTGGAATCATCAACATCTGAATTATCTACGCCATCTTCCTCACCTCCGGTTATTCCCAATTCAATTTCCAGGGTCATGTCCATTTTGCTCATTCTTTCCAGATATCCTTTGCAAATGGCAATATTTTCCTCAATAGGTTCTTCAGATAAATCTATCATATGAGAACTATAGAGGGATTTTCCTGTCTCTGCATAATGTTTTTCACTTGCGTCAAGAAGTCCATCTATCCATGGCAATAACTTTTTAGCACAATGATCTGTATGAAGAATAACGGTAGCACCATAAGCCTCAGCTAACTGATGAATGTGTTTTGCACCCGCAACAGCTCCTTGTATGGCAGCAAGCTGCTCTTCATTAGACAAACCTTTACCCGCATTAAATTGCGCTCCACCGTTCGAAAATTGTATAATAACAGGTGAGTTTAATTCTGCAGCAGTTTCCAGGACCCCATTGATAGTATCCGAGCCTATGACATTAACCGCCGGAAGAGCAAATCCTTTTTCCTTGGCATAGTTAAAAATATGTTGAACTTGGTCACCAGTGGCAACACCTGGTTTAATTGAATGAGACATAATTTTTGGTCTGTTAGATTTTTATGAGATGTGGCAAATGTAGTAAAATAATTAAAGCTCTAAAAAGGATAGTTTATACCAATTTGGAATACTGCGTTTGCGAAATTATAATCGCGAAACCATCTTTGGCCAGGTAATTCTGCCGGATTATAGGTTTTAAAACCCATATCAAGACGGAATACGAAATAGGTGAAGTCATATCTTAACCCCATTCCTGTTCCAAGTGCTATTTCAGATAAGGATTCAAAGCCTTCAAATACAGCAGCAGGTTCCTCTACGTTATCCCAAACATTCCAAATATTTCCGGCATCAGCAAAAATGGCACCTTTAATATCTCCAGCGATAGGAAACCTATACTCCAAATTAAGCGCAATTTTCATGTTAGCTTCATTAAAATCATTAATATTATCGGTAGACCCAGGGCCAAGGGAATAAGGAAACCAAGCTCTGTTATCATTGGACCCACCACCAAAATAACTGCGAACAAAAGGTACATTATTAGAGTTTCCATAGGGTATAGCTATGCCAAAAAAGCTTCGGAAAGCAAGGACGTTGGATCTGGATAGATCCCAATGTTTTATATAATCAAATTCCGTTTTTATATACTGGGAATAAGGAACACCAAAGACGGTGCGATCTCCATTTTCATTTTCGTCAAATTCTATAATGTTGGATATTGCTGACAATATAGCTCCGGCGCTTTCAACTTTGAATCGGAAAGAATAAAAACTATTATCATTTATGTTGACCCTGTTACTCTTGTTAAAGGTATAGTTGCTGGCAAAAATAAGATTGTTTTCCGTTAACCTAATTCTTCGTTCCTCTATACTAGCAACATCGTCAAAATCTTCTGGAGTTGAAGGTACGTCAACATTCAAAATGGCATCAGTAAAACCTGTGGTACCTTCAGGAATAATTAGTGTAGGGCCATCTGATGGTTCGGGCATAACATAAAAGTCCTGTAATAAGGGGTCATTCGCATAATCCACGGCAATATCATTCAATCTCTCAAAGGTGCTTTGATATACGTTATAAAAACGATCGGGATTAAGATTATTTACAAATTGAATGTTCAATAATTCTACGTTATTTTTGTTCAAATTGTTCGTTGACCAATTATATCCTAATACTGTATTGAAAGTCTGTTTGTCGAGGCCAATGTTTTTCTGAAAACTTGTGCCTACAGAAATTCTGGATTGGGGTAGTTTATAGGATGGAATTATTTTCTTCCAGTTAAAAAATGGAAACCATATTCGCGGGAAAGTAATGTTGACATCAGCGCCCAATTCTGAAAAGAAATTCTCGGTAGCTGTATCATCACTTAACAAACCAAAAGTACCCCCAACTGACAAACTCAGAGTTTCCGCTCCACGGAAAATATTTCGTGAGATAAGGGCAGTACTAAAACCGATGCCCAATGATCTAATATTAGAGTGAGTAAGATCAAAATCAAAAGCCCATGAGAATTTTGGTCTTGTTGCTAAAAAAATGTCTGCTGTAAGTTTTGATTGTGTACTATCCTCTGTAAAAAGTATATTGGGATATTTAAATGTATTTAAATTCGTAATTCTTCTATAAGTGCGAATTTTATCAATTTCTCTGTAAAGACTATCCTTTTCAAGGAAGATTGCATCTGCTAGTGCCTTAGGTTTATATCGGAGTTTATCATAGTAAAAAATAGTATAATTGTCATGTTGAATAGATTTTAAATCAGAGATATCCCTGTTAAAACCATAATCCGGATAAATGTTGATTTTGTCTAAGCGAAAGACTTTATATTCTGAAGTTGTTATAATGCTATCTCCTCGTTTTCTAAGGTTACCAATGTTAAGTTCTACGCTCATTTTTTGATCGTCGTTAATCCTCGTAGTATCTCTTAGAATATCATAGGCTATTGAACTTTCCTGGAAATTATAAACTCCTGTATTTCTAATAAGTTCTGAAAGTCTTTTCCGCTCATTATTAAAATCAGTAAGATCAAACTGCTTGCTATTTTTAATAAAGGATTTATCCTCATTAAGAGTATAGATAGAATCAATAGCCATAGAGGTTATATTTCTGGAAATCGAATCAACTATAAATGGTTTTCCAAGTGCAATCTTATAATTTATTTCAGCTCTTTGCTTTTTTTTTGTACTATCTATTTCATAGGACGAGGTGTTGTTAAAATACCCCTTGCTTCCGTAAAAGATGCTCAAACGTTGCAGCGATTTCTGAGTCTTTATGGTATCTACTATGGAAGGAGATTCACCAATCCTTTTAAGCCAATCACTATATCCTTTTACCAAAAAGGATTCACCTAATCTGTTAACTTGCTTCTGTGATAATATATTTACAAGTCTTTTCTCTCTGTTTTCTTTTCTATGAAGCCAGGCCTGGAAAGTTGAATCGGGATCTTTTTTAGCTAAATTGTAGAGGTTAAGCCTTAAAGGATAACCCAATAAGGTACTGTTAGGTTCTTGCAGGACAAGACTTCGAATATCTTCACTTTTGATTTTTTCACTATTTACGAAGATGTTATTTTTGGTTAACAGAAATTCATCATCCTCTACCCTTTTTAGTGTATTACAGGAAGTGAATGCGACAATAAGCAAGAATAAACCTATTTTTGCAATATTCTTTTCGTAACTCCGAAGGGTCTTCATAGAAGCCAAAAATACATTATTTGAATGGTTGTTAAAAGTCAATTAAAATTTATAAAAAGCTTATATCAAAAAAAGTACCGAATTCAAAACGGACTTTTTGTGGTAGAAGGAAAAAAGGTCGTTTCAGAGCTTTTAAATTCTAAATTTAAGTCACATAGTATCTATAGTACTGACCCCGAATTTAAGACAAAAAACAAAGAAGAAGTTCACTATATTTCAGAAAAGGATCTAACAAGAATAAGTTCTCATAAAAGTCCAAATAAAATATTGGGAATATTTGAAATCCCTGTACCGGCGGCCATTGATTATTCTGATTGGGTTATTGTTTTGGATGCAATACAGGATCCGGGAAACTTGGGAACCATTATAAGGTTATGCGACTGGTTTGGAATAGCACATTTGGTTTGTTCTCCAGATACTGTAGATTGTTACAATCATAAAGTCTTACAAGCAACAATGGGTTCTATTGCCAGGGTAAATATTGTGTATGCCGATATTGCCGTACTGCTCGAAGAAAATAAAAATCTTGCTTTTGGTACATACATGAATGGGAAATCTGTGTACTCTGCAAATCTTCCTGAAAAAGGGCTTTTAATATTAGGCAATGAAGGCAAAGGTATATCTGAGAAAGTAGGACTTCGGATAGACAAAGAAAACAGATTAGGTATCCCCCAATATGGAAATAAAATCACCGAAAGTTTAAATGTAGCAACTGCCACAGCCATTTTTTTAAGTGAAATTAGAAGAACCGAAGGTTAAACGATTTAAAGGATAAGATCCCGAAGTAGAAAAACACCAATGCCCTTAATAGGCTTTTACCTACTCAAAAGTAAAATTCACGAATATCCCTCTGGTTTTCAGGGCATCTATATTTCCAGTCCATGGACTGTTTGGATCATTATCAGGGACTAATTCATTGCTGAGTGCAAAGATTCCCCTTATAGAAGGGGAAAATTTGAAATATTCAGTGTAAAAATCAATACCAAATCCAATTTCCCAGTTATAGACCGTTTTGGTCATTCGGAACGTACCACTGCTATTATCATCAAGACTATCCTCATTACTTCCCAAATTTAAAGAAGCAGATAGGCCACCAATAATAAAAGGTTTCCAGTTGCCAAATCTTCGGGCACTTATTTTTAAAAGTAAAGGGAAATTTATATAAGTAGATTTTACTTCTCTTAGTGCATCATTTTCACTTGCAAACCCGGTATAACCCAAAGTTCGACTGGTGTAAAACAATCCAGGTTCAAATCGAAGGTCTAAAAATTCGTTAATCCTCATTTCGCCAATCAGACCTACATTGAAGCCAATAGATTTGTCAACCAAGACATCATCCAAGTCATTCTTGTATTCAAATTTGAAGTCAAATTGATTAAATCCGAGAAAATATCCCCAATTTAAAAATGCTTTATCTTCATTTTCAAGATTTATGATGGGTTTTTCTTTAAATTGGGCATGTATTGGATATGTCACCAACATTAAGAAGCCTATCAGAAAAACTAAGATATATTTCATTCTTCTATTTTGTAGCTATATATATAGTTGCCACTCCAAATGTCTGTGGCTTGTTCTCCATAGCTATAAACCCAATTTTTCCTAAAATATTGTTGAAGGACGGGCCGTAGGGAAAAACTGCTGCAGATTCTGAAAGATAGGCGTAAGCAGAACGGTCTTTGGAGAAAAGTTTGCCAATTAAAGGGAGGATGTTTTTAGTATAAAACCAATACCCTTGCTTAAAGGGAGATTTGGCAGGAACGGAAGTCTCTAGAACCACAAAAGTACCGGAAGGTTTTAAAACCCGATATATCTCCGATAAACCTTTTTCAAGATTTTCAAAATTCCGAACCCCAAACGCCACAGTAATAGCGTCAAAGCTGTGGTCTTCAAACGGAAGGTTTTCACTGTCACCTACAATCATTTCAATAGTATCATTTAGACCCTTTTCTGCCACCTTCTTTTTCCCAACCTGCAGCATTCCCTTGGAAATATCCAAACCTATTATTTGTTCTGCACCTGTTTTAACCAAGTTAATAGCCAAGTCTCCTGTTCCGGTTGCTATATCCAGGATATTTTTTGGATTTTTCTTCTTTAAAATTTTTACTACCCTGTTTCTCCATTTAATATCTATACCAAAAGAAATTACGCGATTTAAGCCGTCATAGCTGCCGGAAATTGTATCAAACATTTGTGTGACCTGTTCTTTTTTTCCAAGCGTTGATGTCTTATAAGGTTTTACTTTTTTGGACATAAGGTAAATTTTCGGGCAAAGATAGTACAAAGCCTGCTTCGAGAATTGGTGTTAATAGAGATAATCGAAATTGATTCAATGCTCATTTTTGCATGCCAAGTTAGACATTAATCAAAATAAATTTGCGTAATTTTGCCATTGCAAACTTTGCAAATACAACGTACATGAGCTGCATTGGCTTATATTATATAAAAATAGCTCCTTTACGCAACATTCGGACTCTTGATAATTAATAAAGGCTAAAGATGAGAATTATTATTGCGGGGGCAGGTGAAGTTGGTTTTCATTTGGCAAAACTTTTATCTTATGAATCCCAGAACATTACTTTGATTGATTCCAACAAGGAAAGTTTAACTTACGCAGACACTCATTTGGACATAAAAGTACTAAAAGGTGATGCAACTTCAATTTCCGTATTAAGTGAAGCCAAAGTTGAAAGTTCTGATCTTGTAATTGGCGTAACTTCTTCTGAAACAACAAATATTACCCTCTGTTTACTAGCTAAACAAATGGGGTGTAAAAAAACGATTGCGAGAATTTCAAATATTGAATTCTTAGATAACAGGGAACTAATTAAATTTTCAGAAATGGGAATTGATGAGTTGATCTCACCTGAAGAACTGGCCGCCACAGAAATTCAACTTTTATTAAATCAGTCCGCTTTTTTTGATACCTACGAATTCGAGGCAGGGGCATTAATGATGGTTGGTGTTACCTTGCCTAAGGGCGCTCCGTTCATTGGCAAATCTGTCAAAGATGCAGCAAATATATTTCCTGGATTACATTTTATGCCTATTGCCATGCAACGTGTTGGAACCCAGTTTACACTTATCCCCAGAGGCGATACAGTTTTTAAAGACAAGGACCAGGTATATTTTGTAACTGACAAAGAAGGCGTAGATGACCTTTACAAGCTAACCGGTAAGAAGAAGGAAGAAATAAAAAATGTAATGATTTTGGGAGGTAGTAAAGTTGGTTTTAACGCAGCCAGAGATCTTTGTGCTAAAAAATTTAATGTAAAATTAATAGAAAAAAACAAAGAAAAGGCTTTTGATATATCTGATAGTCTGGCAAATGTGCTAGTAATAAATGGAGATGGTAGGAATGTGGAGTTATTGGATGAAGAAAGTTTGGAATCTATGGATGCATTTATTGCGGTTACCGGAAATTCTGAAACTAATATTATGTCTTGTCTGATGGCAAGATCCAAGAATATCAAAAAAACCATCGCTCTCGTCGAAAATATGGACTACTTTCAACTCTCACAGTCCATTGGTGTTGATACTTTAATTAATAAGAAATTACTCGCTGCTAATAACATCTTTAGGTATATAAGAAGGGGTGAGGTTGTAGCTCTGACCCGATTAAATAACCTAAATGCTGAAATCCTGGAATTTGAAGTAAAAGCAACCTCAAAAGTAAATGGTAAAATTATACGCGAATTGGAATTTCCTAGGGAAGCAATTATTGGCGGGATTGTAAGAGATGGAATAGGAAATACTGCCTTGGGAAATTTTAGGATTGAGGAAGGCGATAGGGTGGTGGTATGCTGTCTGCCAGATTCCATTCCAAAAATTGAAAGGCTTTTTATATAATGACAGGGCTAAATTATAGAATAATTATCCACTTAATGGGATTACTGTTATTATTTAATGGTGGTTTCATGCTAATTGCAGCTTTGGTGAGTGGGATTTATGATGATGGCGCCACCCTTGATATTACCTTGGCCGCAATATTAACCTTACTGCTTGGTATTGTGGCCATGTTTTATACCAGAGGCCATGATAAAGAAGTAAAAAAGAAGGAAGGTTATATAATAGTTACACTTGGCTGGATTGTAATGTCTGCCTCTGGCGTAATGCCTTATATTTTTTCAGGAGCTATCCCAAGTATTACGAATGCCTTTTTTGAAACGATATCAGGGTATACAACAACAGGTGCTTCAATTCTTGACGATATTGAATCTCTTCCCAAGGGAATACTGTTCTGGCGCAGTCTAACCCACTGGATAGGCGGTATGGGGATTATTGTTCTGGCAATAGCCATTCTTCCATTATTGGGAATTGGTGGAATGCAATTGTTTTCAGCAGAAGCTCCCGGGCCGAATGCAGATAAATTACATCCAAGGATTACGGATACCGCAAAAAGGCTTTGGTTAATTTATTTTGGTTATACAGCTGCAGAAACTCTTTTGTTAAGTGTAGCCGGGATGTCTTTTTTTGATGCAATAAACCATTCTATGGCTACCTTGTCCACAGGTGGATTTTCAACGAAAAATGCAAGTCTGGCTTATTGGAGCAACCAACCGTTTATCCAATATATTGTTATTTTCTTTATGTTTCTGGCGGGAAGCAACTTTGTATTGAGCTATTTTGCTTTTAAAGGTAAGGTCCAAAGAGTGTTAAGGGATGAAGAATTTAAATTTTACGGTATTTTAATGGTGATTTTCACCTTGATAACTGCATTGGTCATATATTTTATGGCTCATGTTGAAGTATCAAATTTCTACCCCATGCCATTTGGAGAAGTTGAAAGTTCTTTCAGGCATGCATTATTTCAGATAATTGCAATTATTACAACTACAGGATTTGTCACGGCTGATTTTACCGCCTGGACACCATTTTTAACTGTTTTCTTTTTCGGACTGATGTTTATGGGTGGCTCAGCAGGATCTACAGCAGGGGGAATTAAAGTCATGAGGCATATACTAATTATTAAGAATGGGCTTCTAGAATTTAAAAGAACCTTGCATCCAAGTGCTATTATTCCTGTAAGGTTCAATAATAAAACGGTAAACGAACATATTGTATATAACGTTATTGCATTTTTTGTCCTTTACATGTTACTTTTTATAATTGGTGCCCTTGTACTTAGTTTTTTAGGCCTCGATTTTATTTCGGCAATTGGTGGTGCGGCATCCTCTCTGGGAAATGTTGGTCCGGCATTTGGAGATCTTAACCCTGTAAGTAATTATAATAGCCTGCCGGCCTTGGGAAAATGGTGGTGTGGTTTTCTTATGCTTGCCGGTAGGTTAGAACTATTTACTGTATTGATACTTTTTAATCCATATTTCTGGAAAAGGATATGATCTTAACCAAACAGACTTATAGATAAATTGGAACTTAGACCACTGCTTTTATTCTTTTAACAGCTTCTCTTAATTCATCTTCCGAAGCAGCATATGAGATTCGTATACAATTTGGATTACCAAATGCTTCACCAGTAACAGTAGCCACGTTGGCGTTTTCTAACAGATATAAAGCAAAATCAGACGCATTGTTGATTGTAAAGCCCTGCAGGGTTTTACCAAAGAAACTTGAAATATCAGGAAAAACATAAAACGCACCTTCCGGAACATTTAAATTAAATCCGTTTATTTCACTTAGAAGTTGCAATAAGATATCTCGCCTTTTATGAAATTGATCAACCATGAATTGAATTTTACTTACAGGTGCATTTAAAGCCTCAATAGTAGCGCGTTGAGCAATAGCATTAGCACCACTTGTAATTTGGCCCTGAAATTTGGTACAGGCCTTAGCTAGCCATTCAGGCGCTCCTATATAACCAATTCTCCAGCCTGTCATGGCAAAGGCCTTAGACACTCCATTTACCGTAATAGTTCTTTCGTACATTCCATCAATTGTCGCAATACTTTCATGTTTACCCCTGAAGTTAATATGTTCGTAAATCTCATCGGATACAACCAGTATCCCCGGATAATTTTTTAATATACGGGCAATACCTTCCAGCTCCTCTTTACTATAAACAGATCCACTTGGATTACAGGGTGAACTAAACCAAATCATTTTTGTTTTGGGAGTGATGGCCACCTCCAATTGTTCCGGGGTAATTTTAAAATCTGTTTCTATATTGGTTGGAACCTCAACCGGGACACCTTCTGCGAGTTTCACAATATCACTATAGCTTACCCAATAAGGAGCGGGTAATATTACTTCGTCTCCTTTATTGATTATTACCATTGCTACGTTAGCAAGAGATTGTTTGGCCCCTGTAGACACAACTATTTGACTTAACCCGTAATCCAGATTATTATCCCTTTTGAATTTGTTAGATATGGCCTGTTTAAGATCTGCGTATCCATCTACCGGGGAGTAACTGCTATAGTTCTCATCAATTGCTTTTTTTGCTGCATCCTTGATAAACTCCGGGATGTTGAAATCGGGTTCTCCAAGGCTTAACCCAATGATATCTTTTCCCTGAGTTCTTAATTCCCTTGCTTTTGCGGCCATAGCTAAGGTGGCCGAAGTAGACATGTTTTTAATTCTATCGGATAAATGGTTGCTCATTCTTGCAATAAATTTACTGGTACTGTAATGTAGGCTTTTTGCCTAATTCTTTTAAGTGTTTGAAATGCGAAATTATAGCTTTTCTCGTAGTTTTGTACTCGTTATAGGGTAAATTAAATTCCTTTGTGGTCTGTTTAACAATTTTGGAAATTTTTGTGTAATGAATATGGCTGATATTTGGAAAGATATGATGTTCTACCTGATGATTTAAGCCTCCTGTAAACCAATTTACAACCTTGTTTTTAGTTCCAAAGTTAACAGTTGTTAGCAATTGATGAATAGCCCATGTATTTTTCATGCTACCATCTTTTTCAGGTAAAGGTGTTTCTGCCTCATCTACGACGTGCGCCAATTGAAAAACAACGCTAAGAATTACACCAGCAACATAGTGCATAATAAAAAATCCAAGCAGAATTTTCCACCATGCTATGTCTAAAATAAGCATGGGCAATACTATCCATATTGTTATATAAATCATTTTAGTAGCCACTAAAACGCTCCAGTTCAGGAAAGGATTCGGAAACCTGCCATAAGACAACTTACGTTTAGTATAGCGGTACATTTGCATAAAATCGGTCGTTATTGCCCAATTAAAGGTTAGTAATCCATAAAGGAATAGGGAATAATAATGCTGAAACTTATGAAACCTGTGCCATTTGGCATGTTCAGAAAAACGCAATATTCTTCCTGCTTCAAGATCTTCGTCGTGAGTATGAATATTGGTATAGGTATGATGCAATACATTATGTTGAACCTGCCAGTTATATACATTTCCTGCCAGAATATAAATACTACTCCCCATTAGTTTATTCACCCACTTTTTAGTTGAGTAGGACCCATGGTTTCCATCGTGCATAACATTCATACCAACGCCTGCCATTCCAACTCCCATGGTAATGGTTAATAATAGATTGGCCCAATTAGGTAAATTCAAAGTCAAAATCAAAAAATAAGGAGCAAGAAAAAGACCAAACATAATAGCCGTTTTGAAATACAACCGCCAGTTTCCGGTTTTCTTAATTTCATTTTCCTTAAAATAATTATTAACCCGTTTATTCAAGGTTTTGAAGAACTGTGCCGAATCTTTTCGAGAAAATTTAATTGTGGTTGAATCCATGTGCAGAAATCATTTGTGTAAATATAACGTAATATCTTGCTTTTTAATACCCTCCTTGTGCCATAATTAAAAAAGGAGTTATTGGTGAATGTACTATTTTTGGTAAAATACAAAGGTACATATGCAAGCTGATATAATATTTAAATATTTTGCCAATTTATCTGAAATTCAGAAAGAACAATTTTTGCGCCTCGAAGTTTTATACAAAGACTGGAATGAAAAAATAAATGTAGTATCCAGAAAAGATATAGAGGAACTCTATCTACGTCATGTCCTACATTCATTAGGGATTGCTAAAATTCAATCGTTTAAAAAAGGGGCCTCTATTTTAGATGTTGGAACTGGTGGTGGTTTTCCTGGACTTCCTCTCGCCATACTTTATCCTGAGTCCCATTTTACGTTGGTAGACGCTATAGGCAAGAAAATAAAAGTAGTAGAAGAAGTGGTTGCCGGCCTTGAACTAAAAAATGTTACGACTTACCACAGCAGGGTTGAGGCCCTGGATGATCAGTTCGATTTTATTGTTAGTAGGGCAGTAGCTGCCATGCCTACCTTTGTTAGATGGGTTCAGGGCCGTATTAAGAAAAAATCTATTCATGAGCTTAAAAACGGTATCCTATATTTAAAGGGAGGAGATTTAACTGAGGAGTTAAAAGATTATAGAAATGTACAGATATTTGAGTTGTCCAAATTCTTTAATGAGGACTTTTTTAAGACCAAAAAAGTGGTCTATTTGCCAATGAAGTACAAAGGCAGCGGTTAAAGCATCAACATCATATTAAAGGAGTACCTGCAATTTTCTGCGTAGGTTTTGACGTAGCTAGCTAGTTTTTTCAAACTTATTTTTTTTGACTTTGTACCATCATTCGCTTTCATAATTTTGATTTAGAGTTAGAATAATGTAGTATTTAAAATATAATTTACAATTAATTAACGTTAAATTTACATAAAAAGTATAAGAAAACAAACTTTAAGCCTATAATGTGCTGAAAATCAGCCGTAAAATAAAAATTTGCTGAAAATTATAATTTCTGTGTGGAAATGGAAAAATAGATGTTTCGATTATAAATCTAATTTCATTCAGATTTGATAATATTATTAAGAAAGTATAAATTTTTGAAGTGAACTTTTCTTTCTTCAATCAAATTGAGGATGCTTAGCGAGTTATTGCATAGTTGACCTTTTCCTTAGAACTTTAATTTTAAACCGGAAGATGGAGAATTATTCATATTGGCGGCCTTAATAATGTCAGTCTTATACTTAGCCGGGACAACCTCCCATCCATTATAAATTTCTCCGTTTATGTAATACCTTTCATTACCTTCGGTCATTGCGGTTTCAGTCATTAATTTATAGTAAGAAGCAGGTGCATTTCTACCCGCACTATCCCCATGCAAGACCAGTTCAAGAATGCCATCACCGTCAATATCGGATTGTATCCAATTTAGTTCCAGTATTTGATTATAAGTGCCATCAGACATCATTTCGTTAATATTGCTATTAAAGTCGTCAATTATTTTTTGAGCATTCGGGATATTTTTTAAAATGGCAAAATGAAGTGGTTGAATCATAAAGGCCTCTTTGCCAATTTCAAGAAATCTGCTGACATCATTTAATTGGTAAGTTAGTAAATAGGATATGAGTAATTCATCTACCAGCATATAATCTGTCTTGAAAGTTAGTAATTTCTCCAGATTTCCCTGATCACTTTTACCTGGAATAAGAACCGCATCCAGATTGGTATATACGGAGGATCCATATGCATATCCACTTATAATAGCAATTCGTTTATCTTTTAATTCACTTAGAGATTTTGCACTTACATCACTTCCTTTTCTGCCAACTAAAATCAGGCGGTTTTCAAGATAGGGTTCTGAATAAAGCAAATAATTTTCCCGGTCTTCCGTTTTCCATAAAGTCGGACTTCCCTGGAAGGTGCCGGAGATAATTCCTTCCATCACCGGATCAAATCCTGCAATGGTCAATTCCATTTGAAAACCTCCTCTTTCAAGCGCCTCCTTTACTAATTCGAGGGCGAAGCCTTTTTCCCCTTCTATATTTGAAAAGGGAGGCCATATATCAGCAGCCAAGTTAATATTCTGATTCTGCGAATACATAAATAAACAGGGAATAGTAAGGAAAAGCAGTAGCAATTTTTTCATATTCTTACTTGGTTAATGATAAAAAGTACCTTAAGATAAACCAACTAACGCGGAAATTATGTTAAAAAAAGAAACAAAAATTATTTCTAACGGATTTTTTGAATATAGTACGTTTAGGCTCTTCAACTTTTCGGTATCAAAGCCTTATATTTTCCAAAAAAATAAAGATTAATTGTTTTATCCTTTTTAACCCAAAAACGGATAGCGATAATCTTCAGGAGTCACAAAAGTTTCTTTAATCAACCTCGGTGAAACCCATCGAAGCAAATTTTGAGCAGAACCTGCTTTGTCATTTGTCCCTGAAGCCCTTGCGCCACCAAAAGGTTGCTGCCCCACAACAGCCCCTGTGGGTTTGTCGTTTATATAGAAATTACCTGCGCAGTTTTGAAGTACTTTCGTGGCTTCATTTATTGCATATCGGTCTTTCGCCAAAACAGCCCCTGTAAGTGCGTATTCAGAAGTAGTATCAACCATTTTTAGAGTTTTGGACCAATCCTTATCTTCATAGACATAAATTGTAACTACCGGTCCGAACAATTCGGTTTCCATAGTTGAATAATGAGGATCTGTGGTTAGTATTACTGTAGGTTCAATAAAATACCCCGTGGATTTATCATAATTACCACCAACAACAATAGTCGCGTTCTTATCTTTTTTAGCCTGATCGATAAAGGAAGCTAATTTGTCAAATGATCCTTCATGTATTACAGCAGTAATAAAATTGCTCATATTTTCAGGAGATCCGGGAGGATTGAATGATTCCACATCCCGCTTTACCAAATCCAAGATTTCGGTGGAAGTAGACTTTGGTAAATATACACGTGAGGCAGCACTACACTTTTGGCCCTGGAATTCAAAGGCACCGCGTGTAATTGCGGTAGCTACCTGCTGAGGTTTTGCTGTTGGGTGCGCAATTATAAAGTCCTTACCGCCAGTTTCTCCAACAATTCTTGGATATGTTTTATAGCGATCAATATTATTCCCTATCTGTTTCCACAAGGATTTAAAAACATGGGTGCTTCCCGTAAAATGAATTCCCGAAAAGTCAGCACTTGCTAAAATCGTGTCTGTAATCATTACAGGATCACCGTAAACCACATTGATTACCCCATCTGGCAGTCCAGCTTCCTTAAAAACGTCCACAATTACTTTGGCCGAAAAAATTTGACTATCACTGGGCTTCCATACGACAACATTACCCATCATAGCCGCACTTGCAGGAAGATTACCTGCTATAGCTGTAAAGTTAAAAGGGGTAATTGCATAAATAAACCCCTCTAGAGGTCTGTATTCCACCCGATTCCAGATTCCTTCAGATGATTCAGGTTGTTCCGCATAGATCTGAGACATGTAGGATACATTAAACCTGAGAAAATCGATTAATTCACAGGCGGCATCAATTTCCGCTTGATGTATAGTTTTTGACTGCGCCAACATCGTAGCCGCATTGATTTTAGCCCTGTAGGGCCCGGCAATAAGATCTGCTGCTTTTAAGAAGATACTGGCTCTTTGTTCCCATGGCAACGATGCCCATGCGGTTCTGGATTTGAGTGTATTTTCGATGGCCAAACTAACATGACTTTTTTCGGCGAGATGATATTTGCCCAAAACGTGTTTATGATCATGCGGAGGTGACATTGTTCGGGTATTTGATGTTGTTATTTCATCACTTCCGATATATAATGGAACTTCTAAACTTCCATCGAAGTATTCTTTATATTGCTTTAAAACCTCGTCTCTTTCCGGAGTGCCAGGAGCATAACTCTTTATTGGTTCATTAATAGCCAGCGGGACCTCAAAAAAACCTTTACCCATAATCACTTTTTGTTAGTTAAATTTTCACGTCAAAGGTACTAAAACCCGAAACGTTTATAAAATTAAAACAAGCTAAAAGGAATCATTAATTCAGTGCGAAGGGTGCACTGAATTTAAAAGAAGGAATGTAGACTCTGAATTTTTCATTAGTGGTGAAATTTACCATATTATAATGGCCTTTCATTGCCCCAATAGGAGATGCAAGGAGGCATCCGGAGCTGTATGTATGAGATTCTCCCGGTCTAATTACCGGTTTTTTTCCGATTACACCTTCACCGTCTAAAACTTCAAAATCATTTAGGGCATCGTATATTTGCCAGTGCCTTGAGGTTAACTGCACAGAATCCTTACTTTGATTTTCTATGGTAATTGTATAACCAAAAGCAAAATGCATTTTATAGTTTTTAAAGAAAGTGCCTTCAAAACTAGTATTCACAGAAATTTTTATGCCTTTGGTTACTTGTGTAATCATCTTTTTCATGCTAATAAATAACGGTATTTCTCAATATGAGTAGCATATCCGTTATATCTGCTAAAATAAAAAAAATCGCATTAGGCCAGCTTTATTTAACAATAGTTTTAAAATAAGCTTAATGCACAAATTTCCTTAAATCATTTTACAAGTAGGGAGAAAAACCAAATTTTTAGCAACTCTCCTAAGATAAAAAATAAAACTATAAGAAAACCCAGGTGTCCAAGATAGATAATAGGAACTGATTATGAAAACTTCAGATTGGATTATCGGTGTATGTATATTTTTTTCTGATGTATTTCTGCCCTATTTCGCCTTAAATAAAGGTTATTGACAGATTTTCTTGGTTGATAAAGATCCGGATTATGATTTAAAACTGAAGGAAGATCATATTGGAAATTATATAGGGAACTTAAAAAGGATGAAACACGCCAGTTTTTGATTAAAATAAATCGTCTATAGTTTACTATTCTTAATTACAAGTTTTAAAATAAATTATCATTTCAAATTGGCTGCTAATCTAAGAGATAAGAGTTCCTTTATCTTTTCGGATTTTAATTTCTCACGATTCTTCTTAGCAAAATCAGTATGAAATTTATGATTTTCCAAAAACGAAATTTGCAGGTCTAACCACTCAATTTTATTAGAAACGACGTCGAAATGCAGATACTCGTTGAATAGTTTATCGCTAATGTCATTATAGTCTTTTCTTCCCAGGTAGTCTAAATCGGCATCTGCCAATATTTCTTCATAAAAAGTCTTTGGTTCCTGAGGTACTTTTGTGGCCCTAATCATCCCACTTACTATTTCCACTTCCTCGCTGGTAAGAACAGGAGTTAAAAATGGTTGGATTTCAATAATGCTGCGTTCTTCATGATCTAAAGAAGATACTACAAAACCATAATCATGACAGATTGCAGCAATTCGTATAAGCCCGGCCATTTTTTCGGGAATATCATAAAATTTGATATAGTCGTTACATACGTTGGCCACATCTATAATATGATCTATAGAATGGTAAGAAAGATAATCGGGGAGTTTTTGTTTTAACTGCTCAATAATCTCAAAACAAATTTTTGGATATGAATTTTTGTTGCGAAGAATCATTTATCCCAATCCTAAGAATTATAAGTGTATAGATTTAAACCCAATGTTATGAAAATTATTGTAATAACATGATATTTATATCAGGAAATTTTAATATCTAACCTCATTAAATGATTAAAAAACAACAACTTACAAAATTATTTCTTAGTGTAATTAGGATCCATAAATTAAATTGGAACCATTTATTTTTCTTTCAAAAAAACATTTTACTCTTACGAGTTATTCACATTATATAATGGTTTTAAGCCAATCAACCTCACATTTACTATGATTATTGAAAAATGTTTAGTTGGTAATATTTTCAGAATTTGTTGAACCAATACCAATTATGCTATCGTATAAATCGCCGAAATTCCTGTAATAGACCAGTATTAAATAATTGTTTTCTGTAAAATTAAAGTTACCACCAACTTTGTTCAGGTCAATATTACCATCCTCACTTTTAAGGACGTATTTATAGTTGTAAAACCCCTGCTTAAGTTTTATTTCAGCCTCCATATTTCCTGTCTCGGAATTGTAATTCATTTTGTTCCCTTCCTCTAGAGCATAGTTATTAAATTTACCGTAGACATAAATTTCATTTAAACCAATATCTACGGTATATGGAAGGCTGAAATGAATGAGGGTATATTCTGATTCTCTGGATACATCTTCACCTTGTAAGGTGCGAATAAGAAAATCGCCATTAATGTCAGGGAAATAGGTGTATGCCTTATCAAATCTATAGTTATCTGTAAAAAGATAATGATGGTAAAGTTCTTGATAGTCAATGCGGGAAATAGCAGAAGAAGGTGCTCGCAAATCACTGGTGTCAAAATTTAGGAATTCATTCCCACCAAAAAAACTGGTTTCAATATCATATTTATATGCCAGCGAATTGCCCAGCGTAAATTGTGGGGGTACATTTGTAATGACATTAGACCATTGATAGTTTTGAATAATTGCAACTTTCACTTCTTTTACAGGATTAATAAGTTGAAGATTGAATGGGCTAATCGTAAATTGTACAGATTGTTTTTGATTTAGAAAATCAAAATTTCTGGAATTCCTGGTTGTGGCTCCAACTTTTGCCAAATCTTTGTAAACTACAAATCGTCTTGTAAATTGAAGTTCGTAGTTAGAATTATAAATTTCGAGAACATAATTGCCGCTAACTTTTAAACTCACGACTTTATTGGGAATGGTCAAGCGATAATTGGAATATGCCTGCAGTGTACTAAAACTGTTACTATAATTAATAATTCTTTGGTTGTCTGCACCTCTAAGGTATTGGGACTTTAATAGTTCAGATGGCGTCCAATCATAATTACAATAAACAATTTTATAATAATAGTCTTGCTCACTTGCGGTCAAATCATCAAACTCCAGATAAATTGGATCTCCCAATTTGATAACAGGGAATTGATCTTCAGTTGGTCCCTTAAAAATAATAGTCTTAATATTTTCAGGCGGGTTCATCTCTTCCTGAATCTGCGAATATAACTGAGTTGTTAGGAAAAAGAAGAATAGTTGTTTAAGAACTAAACGCATATTTAGCCTGTTTTTGAGATAAAGGTAAACAAAATGCACACCCAAAAAAGTCATATCGGTATAATGCCCAAAATTATAGTTAATAATTATGAAAACCGCATCATAAGTCCTATTTTTGGACGAAATTTTGTTAAACTAAATGTTTACAATTTATGTCTAAAGACATTAGGATTAAGAAAGGATTGAACATTAATCTTGTCGGTGTTGCCGAACAAAATACATCAAAAGCAGTTTTAAGTAATGTTTACGCCATCAATCTCCTGGATTTTCATGGTATAATGCCCAAAATGTTGGTTAAACAAGGGGCAGAGGTAAAGGCAGGTGAACCTTTGTTTTATAGCAAAGATAAACCAGACATGCTTTTCACTTCTCCGGTGAGTGGTGAATTAATTGAAATAATTAGAGGAGCTCGCAGAAAAATTCTGACTATAAAAATTCTTGCAGATAAGTCTCAGGACTATATGGAGCATTCCAAAATAAAACCCGGTGCTGATTCAGAAGAAATTAAGTCTCTACTGCTTAAATCCGGTTGCTGGCCTTTTATCAGAGAGCGTCCTTATGATTATGTTGCAGATCCGGCAGCTATTCCAAAGGCAATTTTCATATCGGCATATGTTACAGCTCCGTTGGCTGCAGATTTGGATTATACCCTAAAGGGTAAAGAAGAAGAACTACAAGCAGCATTAACCGCTCTAGGAAAACTTACCCCGGGAAAGGTTCATGTTTCCGTTGGCAAGGGTTCCGGTTCTCCTTTTTCTAAACTCGAAAATATAGAATTGCATAAAGTTTCCGGACCCCATCCAGCAGGATTGGTGGGCACTCAAATAAATAAATTAGATCCAATAAATAAAGGTGAAGTAGTTTGGACCGTTACTCCTCAAGACCTTGTAATAATTGGGGAGTTACTTCTAACAGGTAGATTTAATGCGCAGCGCACCATTGCCCTTGCTGGTTCAATGGTGAAGTCTCCAAAATATTTTACTACAAAAATCGGAGCGGAGATAGCTACATTTTTATATGCCAGTGGCGTAAAAGATGAAAAATTTCGCGTGATTAATGGAGATGTGCTGACAGGAAAAAAAACGAGACCGGATGGTTATCTCGGTTTTTATAACAATACGGTAAGTGTTATTCCTGAGGGGGATGATTATGAATTTTTTGGTTGGAGCAAACCGGTATTTGATAAATTATCTTCCACAAGAGCGCTGACATTTTCATGGTTACAACCCAACAAGAAATATGATCTTGATACAAATACAAATGGCGAACACAGAGCATTTGTAGTTACAGGTATGTATGAAGAAGTATTCCCTTTAGACATTTATCCACTTCAGCTATTAAAGGCATGTATGGTTAAAGATTTGGATGAAATGGAACAACTGGGTTTGTATGAGGTTATTCCTGAGGACTTTTCATTGACTGAATTTATTTGTATTTCCAAACAACCACATCAACAGATAATTCGTGAAGGACTGGATTTACTACATCAAGAAATAGGATAAAGATGAGCAATAAACGATTGACCTTTAAGAAAAGATTACATATTCTAAAGCATAGATATAGGGGTAAAAAAATGGCACCTGCCTTTAATGCCATCCATACATTTTTGTTTGCTCCGGATGAAACCACACATAATGGTTCTCACATAAGAGCTGCGGATGATTTAAAGCGTACGATGAATACGGTTATTATGGCGCTGATTCCTGTGTTGTTGTTTTCATTTTTTAACACTGGTTATCAACACTATTCTGCCATTAACGGTTTTCCTGAAAATTTTTCGCTTATGGAACATTTTCTTACCTGGGATAATTTTTGGTTAGGATTTGTGCAGGTTATGCCTTTGGTTATTGTTTCATATGGTGTGGGATTGTTGATAGAATTCATTTTTGCAGTAATAAAAGGACATGAAGTGGAAGAAGGTTATCTTGTTACTGGAATGTTGGTTCCATTAATAGTTCCGATCGATACACCTCTTTGGATGTTAGCCGTTTCAGTCGTTTTTGGTGTGATCATTGGTAAAGAAGTTTTCGGTGGTACAGGAATGAATATTCTAAACCCTGCTCTTACCATAAGGGCTTTTTTGTTTTTTGCCTACCCCACCTGGATGAGCGGAGATAAAGTATGGGTACACGGTGCGGTTGATCGTGCAGGAACAGCCGATGCTATTTCAGGAGAAACTATCCTGGGTTATCTGGCTCAGAACAACGCCAGTGAATATTCTTATTCTGTATCAGATATGTTTTTTGGTTTTATTCCCGGTTCAGTAGGGGAGACCTCCGCTTTTTTAATATTGCTCGGTGGTCTTTTCCTGATTTTCAGTAAAATAGCAAGCTGGCGAATCATGGTAAGTGCAGTAGCCGGCGCTTTGGTTATGGGCCTTGTCTTTAATGGGGTAGTTGATGCTGGTTGGATTGGTGAGGGAAGTACTTTTTATGGATTGATGAGTTTTGATTTTTGGAAACACCTCCTGGTAGGCGGCCTTGCATTTGGTATTGTATATATGGCAACAGATCCGGTAACCGGATCACAAACTAATAAGGGGAAATGGATTTACGGATTCCTGATAGGGTTCATCTCAGTAATGATACGTGTATTTAACCCGGCTTATCCTGAAGGCGTATTCCTTGCAATTCTCTTAATGAATGTTTTTGCACCAACTATTGATCATTATGTGGTTAGGGGTAATATCAGACGAAGAATGAAGCGTTTGAAACAAGCAACAATTTTTCCAAAGACTACAGACGGGAAAGCAAAGGAACTTAAGGTAGAAACAATATAATTATGGCATTTAATAAGGAAAATAATAGTTATACCGTACTCTTTGCTGCTATAATGGTTGTTATTGTCGGGTCGATACTGGCATATCTTGCCTCGGCATTGAGTGGTAAAATTAAGGAGAATGAGAGATTTGAAAAGCAACAGAATATTCTCTATGCCATGGGTGTGAATGAAAACCAGGACGAGAGTAGTGTAAATTTTATACCAACGGACATAGTAGAGGCAGAATTTTCGCGGTTTATCACTGAACAACTAGTTATCAATGGAGAGCAAATAACACAAAATGACGAGGCATACCTAATTGACCTTAAAAAGCAAATTGCGGCCATAAAGAAAGGTGAAACAGCAGAGCTTCCAGTGTTTATAGGTGAAAAAGAAGGAAATAAATATTATATCATACCCATGTATGGAAAAGGGCTATGGGATGCTATCTGGGGTTTTATAGCCCTGAATGAAAATATGGTGGTACAAGGGGTTTACTTTGATCATAAAAGTGAAACACCAGGACTCGGAGCAAATATCAAACAGCGCTATTTTATGGACGATTTTACAGGGGAATCTGTTTTGTATAATGATGAGTTTAAAGGAATTGCGGTAGCAAAAGGAAATAATGACCCGGCGAACAAAATAAAGGATGACAATGAAGTGGACGCCCTGGCAGGAGCAACTATTACGGGGAATGGTGTTTCTGCAATGATTAGGGAAAGCGTAAATTTATATAAGGACTATTTAGAAACTATTAGAGTTAAATAAAATGGCACTACTTTCAAAGAAAGACACTAACCTTATTTTAGATCCATTAGCGGATAATAACCCTATTACGATTCAGGTTCTTGGTATTTGTTCTGCACTGGCTATTACGGCAGAATTACAAGCCTCGGTAGTTATGGCTATCTCCGTTCTTTTTGTTTTAGGGGTAGGTAATGTTGTAATTTCACTTTTACGAAATATTATACCTACCAAGATCAGGATTATTGTTCAGTTAATAGTTGTTGCCGCATTAGTAATCATTGTTGATCAGGTGTTGAAGGCTTTTGCCTATGAATTGAGTAAGACACTATCCGTTTTTGTTGGTTTAATTATTACAAACTGTATCATAATGGGAAGGTTCGAAGCCTTTGCTTTAGGCAACGGACCCTGGAAGGCGTTTTTAGACGGTATAGGTAATGCCTTAGGTTATGGTATTATCCTCATAATTGTAGGCTTTTTTAGAGAATTACTGGGATCGGGAACTTTATTAGGGTTCAGAGTTCTTGGAGATCCTGTAAATAAAACAGGATTATATGCAACAGGTTATGAAAACAACGGATTTATGATTATTCCCCCGGCAGCATTGATAGTTGTTGGCATAATTATCTGGGTACAACGCTCCAGGAATAGGGCGCTTATAGAGGAAAACTAATTTACTTTTTAAGAGAAGATTATGTTAGAACATATTGAATTATTTTTTAAATCCATCTTTATAGACAACATGGTCTTTGCGGTTTTTTTAGGGATGTGTTCATATTTGGCGGTTTCTAAAAAAGTTGCTACTGCAATTGGATTAGGGGCAGCAGTTATTTTTGTGCTTGCTGTAACGGTGCCTCTTAATTGGTTATTAGACCAATACCTCTTGAGAGATGGCGCCTTGGTATGGCTTGGACCTGAATACGCCGATTACAATTTAAGTTTTTTGTCATTCATTCTTTTTATAGCGACTATAGCCACAATGGTACAGTTGGTAGAAATTGTGGTTGAAAAATTTTCTCCTGCCCTATACAATTCCCTGGGTATATTTTTACCATTAATTGCGGTTAACTGTGCTATTTTGGGAGGTTCGTTATTTATGCAATCCAGGGAGATTGAGACATTAGGATTAGCTTTTAATTATGGGGTTAGTTCCGGAATAGGTTGGTTTTTGGCCATTTTGGCAATAGCTGCTATTCGTGAAAAGATAAGATACTCAAATGTTCCGGCACCTTTAAGAGGCCTTGGAATTACCTTTATTATTACAGGTTTAATGGGAATAGGATTTCAAAGTTTTGGAGGGATGCTTACCGGCGGAGATGAAGCTCCTGCTCCGGTAGAGGAAACTACGGCCGAAAAGATTGAAGAGAATAAAGTAAAAGTTGAAGAAGAAATAGATGAGAAAGAGATTTCTTATAACAACCTAATAAAAGAAGAGGAATGATTTTAGCTACGAGCACCCTTGGTACCATAACCATTACGGTTATTGCTTTTATGATATTGTTATTACTACTTGTAACCCTTTTACTTTTTACAAAAGAAAAGCTTTCTCCATCAGGTCCTGTAACAATAACCATTAATGGAGAAAAAAAGATACAAGTTGCCTCTGGTAGTTCTTTACTTTCTACTTTAGGAAATCAAAAGGTATTTCTTCCCTCAGCTTGCGGTGGTGGTGGTACCTGCATTCAGTGTGAGTGTCATGTGCTTTCAGGTGGTGGTGAGGCTCTTCCCACGGAAACACCTCATTTTTCGAAGAGAGAATTGACTGAAGGCGCAAGATTGGCGTGCCAGGTTAAGGTAAAACAGGATATGGAAATAACTATTCCTGAAGAAGTATTTGGTATTAAAAAATGGGAAGGGACAGTAGTACGTAATTATAATGTTGCATCCTTCATTAAAGAATTTGTGGTAGAAATACCAGAGGATATGGGATATAAAGCCGGCGGATATATTCAAATTGAGATTCCACCCTGCGAGATTAAGTATTCCGATATAGATATTACAGCTCACCCCGAAGAACATGAAACACCAGATAAGTTTCAAAATGAGTGGGATAAATTTAACCTTTGGCCCTTGACAATGAGAAATGCCGAGGTGGTTGAGCGGGCATACTCAATGGCATCTTATCCTGCAGAAGGAAGGGAAATAATGCTAAATGTTCGAATTGCCACTCCGCCATGGGACAGGTCTAAGAATGGTTGGATGGATGTAAATCCGGGTGTGGCATCTTCTTATATTTTTGCTCAAAAACCAGGAGACAAAGTAACTATCTCCGGACCATATGGTGAATTTTTTATCAATGAGTCTGAATCGGAAATGTTATATGTAGGAGGGGGTGCAGGGATGGCTCCAATGAGATCTCATTTATATCACCTTTTTAAAACTTTGAAAACTAATCGTAAGGTAACTTACTGGTATGGAGGTCGTTCAAAAAGGGAATTATTTTACATAGAACATTTTAAAGAATTAGAAAAAGAGTTTCCGAATTTTAAATTTTATATGGCACTCTCGGAACCTCAAGAAGTGGATAACTGGAAAGTTAAGGAGAGCCTGGATGCTCCCGGGGATGGATTTGTTGGGTTTATTCATAATTGTGTTATAGATAATTACTTAGATAACCACGAATCCCCTGAAGATATAGAACTCTATTTTTGTGGACCGCCACTTATGAACAAGGCCGTTCAAAAAATGGGAGAAGATTTTGGTATTCCGGATGAACATATACGTTTTGATGACTTTGGAGGTTAATAATTTTAATTGTATATAATTTAAAACCGATATTGAGAAATATCGGTTTTTTTGATAAATGAATAATAAGTTACAGGCGCTAACAGAACAAGAATTGCACAACCTGGCAATGAATATTGTGGGGAGACAGTTGGAATCTGAAGGATATGAATTCATGGGTGTCAACAGTAAACCTCTAAAGAACCCTCAATTTGTCTGTCTTAAGAAAAAACAACTGCATTTTATTGTTGTTCGGAATGTGGTTTATCCCAATGACCCTGGAATATATGACAAGGGCCTTATGATGAAAATAAAAGAACAAGCATCCAAATTTGAGGCTAAGACCTATTATGCGGGAGTTGGTTTATCTAACGCCGAAGATCAAAATCTTCCCGTTTATCTTAATGAAGCTTATATTGTGAATTATGATGGTCTTCTCGAAATTTAAAATCAAGTTACTCTATCTTTCCCTGTTAGGAGCATTAATGGCTTCCTGCGGGCTTGATTCTGGAACATATATTGAAAGAACACACTTTGGAGGTGCTCTGGGCACTTCATATAGTATTACTATCCTATACCCGGAAACACTCAATCTAGAAAGGGAAATAGATTCTGTATTCAGGGTTATAAATTATTCCATGTCTACATATTTGCCCGATTCAGATATTTCTAAGATAAATCAGGGAGATTCAATCATTGTAGTGGATAAGATGTTTCGGGACGTATTTGAGCTTTCAAAAGAAGTTTATTCCAATACTAACGGTTATTTTGATCCCACCGTTGGCGCTCTTGTAAATGCATGGGGATTTGGCCCGGGGAAACAGCTGGCAATGGATAGTATCAGAGTAGATAGTATTCTGAAATTCGTGGGCTTTGATAAAGTCCGATTAACGGAAGAGGGAACTGTACTAAAGATTGATCCAAGAATTTTCATCGACTTCAATGCAATTGCTAAGGGATATGCAATAGACTGCTTGGCTGAACTTTTGGATCAAAAAGATGTTGAAAATTATTTAATTGAAGTTGGAGGCGAGATCATTGCCAAAGGAGAGAATAAATTAAAACAAAAGTCCTGGATTGTTGGTATTGACGATCCTCAAATTGAGGAGGGAAGAAGGTTAAAACTCACGCTTCAGCTTAGAGATAACGCTATGGCCTCATCTGGTAATTATAGAAAATTTAGAGTAGATTCTACTACGGGTAAAAAGTTTGTTCATACAATTGATCCTAAAACGGGTTATACCAGAAATGCTAATATTCTTGCCGTCAGCGTAATTGCAAAAAATTGTGCAAAAGCCGATGCATATGCTACAGCATTTATGGCGATGGAGTTATCAGAAACCATAAAACTTTTGGGCACCCACGAAGAACTAGATGCATATATGATTTATATTGACGAACTTGGAGAGGTAAAAGAATTTATGACTCCTGAATTTAAAAAGCTTGTAGTATACTGATCATTTAGTAACGAGAGGGATTATTTCCCCTTTTGCCAATCTGTATTTATCTATATCGGAAACTGACATACCCGATGTGTAATCTACCTCACTAACTTTAAACCCGACTTCTTTTAATCTGTCAAAATAATCACGCCCATAAATACGGACATGATCGTATTGTCCAAATATTTTAGCCCGTTCTTTCTTATCGGTAATAGAATCATCTTCGTAGGTGACTTCTCTTTTAAGATCCTGAGGTATTTGGAAAATACCCCAACCAGAAGGTTTAAGAACTCGATAGAGCTCGCTTATTGCTTTTCTATCGTTCGGGATATGTTCCAATACATGATTGCATAAAATAATATCAAATGAATTATCCTTAAAAGGAAGCGCACAAATATCTGCTTTGACATCGGCAAGTGGAGAGTTAAGATCTGTGGTGGTATATTCCAACTGTTTTATCTTCTTAAATTTTTTATAGAAAGCCTGCTCCGGTGCAAAATGTAAAACCTTGTGAGGTGCTGTAAAAAAATCGGTTTCATTCTTCAGGTATAACCACAAAAGGCGATGCCTTTCCAGAGATAGGGTAGAGGGTGAAAGAACATTTTCCCTTGGGTTTTCATATCCATATGGAAGGAAACTTCTAAATTGCTTGCCATCAATTGGATCTGTATACTTATTCCCTTTAAGTGTCACAGAGAGGATTGGCCTTGCCAGATAGCTCAGTTGAATTAATAAAGGCCTGGGTATTATATTTAGGACATATTTGAATAGTTTTTTCAAAATCCTTTGGCAGATTATGGTTGAAGCTTCTTTGTCCTAAATTCTTCTTCCTCGTTATTTTTTATACCAAGTGCGTCATAGATATACTGAAATGTAGAAAGTAATTCCGGTTTACCCTGAATAAGAGCCACATTATGCTCAAAATGAGCACTAGGCTTGCCATCAGCAGTTAGGATGGTCCATCCATCTCGGAGTTGTTTTATACGCTTGGTACCCATATTAATCATTGGTTCAATGGCTACTACCATCCCGTCTACAAATTTCTTTCCTCTTCCGCGCTTGCCGTAATTTGGCATTTCCGGCGCTTCGTGAAGCTTTTTTCCCAGACCATGACCGACGAGTTCTCGTACTACCCCATATCCATGACTTTCGCAGTAATTTTGGATTGCAAAACCAACGTCTCCAACGCGGTTTCCTGCCTTAAACTCGCTGATTCCTTTATAAAGAGATTCCTTAGTAATCCTGAGAAGCTTTTTGGTCTCTTCATCTACATTTCCCACTTTAAACGTATATGCATGGTCTCCGTAAAATCCATTTTTTAAGGCACCGCAATCCACGGAAATAATATCCCCGTCTTTCAATGGTTCTTTATTTGGGATGCCATGGACCACCTGTGCATTCGGACTCAGGTTTAATGTATTTGGAAAATCATACATACCTAGAAAACCTGGTTCAGCACCGTGATCACGAATATATTCTTCCGCCAATTTATCCAGGTAAAGTCCGTCAACACCTGGCTTAATTTCAGAGGCCAGCATTCCTAAAGTTCTAGAAACTACTAAAGCACTTTCTCTAAGAAGTTCAATCTCTTCTAATGTCTTAATAACTACCATGATACAAATTTAGTACATTCCACCTATATCAAGGAGTGTTGCGTCATTAATGCCGGCTGTGAAATTCCCATAAGTTCAAGAATTGTTGGAGCAATATCGCCAAGCACACCATCATTTATTTTTTTTACATCCTTGTCAACCAGGATTAAGGGTACCGGATTTGTTGTATGTGCGGTATTTGGCGTACCATCTGGATTAATCATAGTATCGCAATTACCGTGATCTGCAATAACCAAGGTCGCATATCCGTTTTGCAATCCTGCGGTAATAACCGCTTGTGCACATGCATCAACTGTTTCACAAGCTTTTATTGCAGCCTTCATATCTCCGGTATGCCCTACCATATCAGGATTTGCGAAGTTAAGGCACACAAAGTCCACTTCTCCTTTATTCAACTCGGGAATTATGGAATCTCTAATTTCATAAGCGCTCATTTCCGGTTTCAGGTCATAAGTTGCCACCTTTGGTGAAGGGCATAATATCCGTTCTTCACCCTCAAAAGGGATTTCTCTGCCGCCGTTAAAGAAAAAAGTTACATGAGGATATTTCTCTGTTTCAGCTATACGAATCTGCTTTTTACCTTTAAGAGCAAGAACTTCGCCTAGGGTTTCCTTAATATTGTCTTTGTCATAAACTACATGTACACCGGTAAAGGAATCGTCATAGTTTGTAAGGGTTACATAGTAGAGATCCAGTTTATGCATGTTTTGTTCATGAAAATCTTTTTGACTAAGTACCTGAGTAAGTTCTCTGCCCCGGTCTGTCCTAAAATTGAAAAAGATAACCACGTCACCCTCTTTTATTTTAGCTAATGGTTCACCGGCTTCATTAACCATAGAAATTGGTTTAATGAATTCATCTGTGATTCCTTCACTATAGCTTTTTTGCATTGCTTCAGATATATTGTTAAAAGGTTCGCCTTTCCCATTAACCAATAAATCGTATGCTATTTTAACGCGTTCCCATCGTTTATCCCTATCCATAGCATAATACCTGCCAACAACGGAAGCCAGTTTAGCATTTTTATCTGAGCAAAATGCGGTCAGGTCCTCTAAAAATGTGATTCCACTTTTTGGATCTACATCTCTTCCATCAGTAAAAGCGTGAATAAATGCTTTTTCAACCCCATAATTTTCACTTACTTCAATAAGTCCTTTTAAGTGTTTTGTATGGCTGTGGACACCTCCATTACTTAGTAAACCCAGAAAATGGACATCCTTGTTATGTTCTTTGGCATAAGTGAAGGCATCTTTTAACTCTTTTTCGTCCTTTAGTGTATTTTCTTCAACGGCAAGATTAATTTTGGCCAAATCCTGATACACAATTCGCCCGGCTCCTAAATTCATATGGCCTACTTCACTATTGCCCATTTGACCTGTTGGGAGGCCAACATTCATACCGTCTGTCAGAAGATTAGCATTAGCGTAATTTTTGTAAAGTGAATCTACAAAGGGTGTATGGGCGTTATCAATAGCCGAAACTTTAGGGTCCGGAGATTTACCCCATCCATCCAGAATCATCAAGATTACCTTTTTATTCATGGTTCTTTATTTAATGATTTAGCAAAAATACAGTGATTTACTAAGGTTTACCAGTATTCTTTGAGGCTTTTTATAAAATTTACAGGAAGATAAAATCATCTTATATATTCAACTGCAAAGAAAGGCTAAATGTTAAAATTAAGTTATTTATGTGTTAATGGTGAAACAATTATCCATTAGTGGCGTCTATTGTAATATAATCAAAATCTATTAATCAATTAAAATCAATTCATCATGAAAAAAACAATCTTTATTGCGGCCACAGCATGTCTGCTTATGGTTTCTGGCGTTTATGCCGAGAACAGTACAACTAATGAATCTACCAAAACAACTTTGAATGTGAAGGACCTTGCTATCAGTTCCTTTTGCAAAGCAATTCTTCAGGGGGATATTGATACGGTAAAAACATTAATTGAACTTGGAGAGGACGTTAATCAAAAATCCTTAGACATGACTCCTGCAATGTTCGCAGCAAGGTATAACAAAGCTGAAATATTAGAGTTACTTATTGCAAATGGAGCAGATTTATCTATTAAAAATGATAAGGGGTATACGGCTAAGAAGTTGGCAAAACTTTCTAATGCAACTGATGCCCTCGCTGTACTAGACGGACACAATATCTAGAAAGAAAAGTTTATTCATCTATCAAAAAAACCCTGACATAAATGTCAGGGTTTTTTGTTTGAATTGGTTTTAAACAATTAGTGTTCTTGTAAAAGAGTTAATTAAAATTCAAATCCTGTAAAAGCCCTATACAAAAAGGCATAGATGGCCATAGACAGCATTAACACACAGAAAAAGGAATAAATTTTTAGCAGTACTACAACAAATTCCGGTTTACAATCGTCAAATGCTTCTAAATAAAGACTTTTAAAATGCAATAGCGTTCCCATATAGTTTCGTTTAAAATAAAAATCAAAGCTATAAGGGTTAAATTAGGGGTATAAAACAGATTGGGAGGTAAATCAAATATACAAAAAAAAGATTCATGGCCTAGAATAACTGTATAAATCTTATCCGGTCTGGTCCTCGTATTTCTGGATAGATTCCTTAATTTTTTCAATTCTATTATCCGGATCCGGATGAGTGCTTTGAAATTCAGGAACTCTATTTGGCCCGGCCGAAGCTTTCAAAATTGTCATTACATGAATCATTTCTTCCGGTTCATAATTACTTTGCATCATAAATAAAACCCCGAGATCATCACTTTCCAATTCGTCTTCACGGCCATTTGTTAAAAGTGTATTTTGGCCAATGCTACCTACCAGGCTACCGGCATCGGCGCCCACGCTGGCACCCATGGATACAGTTTTCCAAAAATTACTCTCTGCAATTCGTTCAGCCGAATGTCTGCCTATCACATGTCCAATTTCATGTCCAAGTACCCCAGCTAATTGTGATTCATTAAGTTGCTTGAATAGGGCATAGGTTATAAAAACCTGTCCACCCGGTAATGCAAAGGCATTAACAGTTTGGTCATCTGCGAGTAAATGAAATTCATATTTATAAGGAGTTTCCCGTGCAATGCTGTTTTGTATTAGCCGGTTTCCTACGGCATCCACCAGGGTTTGAAGACGCTCATCGGGATATAATCCTCCGTATTGCTGAGCCATTTCGGGAGCACTTTGAAGGCCAATAGCAATTTCCTGTTCAGAGGTCATATTGATATTTTGAACTCTTCCGGTATAAGGATTCTCTTCCTTATTGTTCCATCGCTGGATGAGCGCAAATGCGACTATTATCAAACCAATAACTATTCGAATTTTCCAACTTCCTCTTCTCATTGTATAGAATTTATCTCTGTTGTTTTAAAGTATAAAAAATGCTCACAAAAGTTCTGGATTTATATCAAGTATATTATCTTCAATATAGGTTTTCACATATTCCGTAGTCAAATGATCACTACCCAAAAAATCTTCTTGCTCCAGTTGTTTCATAATATTTTTAAGTCTGAAAGATTTAAGCATAGGCATGGATAGGGGAGCATAACTGTAATGCCAGGGTTCATATTTAAACCCTCTCCTCTTGGAATTATCTGTATATACCAGGTAATAATCATACTTTTTAGAGTTTTCGTCCATCCAAAGTTTGAATTTTTCAAATGGTCCTCCTGTTCCGAATTTACTGGCCACAAGTACATCCCCATCTACCTTGGGACTCCCGTCGATAAGATCTATATCAGTTCCCCAATGATGCCTGCTTGTACCAGGAATGGTAGAATACTCTATTATCTTATCAATTGCATCCAGTGGTTCCATACCATCATCATCCGTGTATTTTAAATATTTACGTTCAAAAATTACTGCTTGCCTGTCAAAACTACGATAACTTGAGACGATTTTCATCTCAATACCATCGGCCAGGGCTGCCTTTCTCATTTCAACAAATGCATCATGTGCTTCCTGCCTTAAATTAATGCCATCACCATATAACTCAATATCTTCTTTGCCCATTAATTCCTCAATGGAATATTTGATGTCCTGAAGTAAAAGGGTGCTTGGGACAATAGTTAGGGCCAGACTGCAAAACCCACTTCTTTTAATAAACAACCTTCTTTCCATAATTTTTCGGTTTAAACAGGGACATTCTATTCATGCTATCTTCAAATCAAGAAAGATACCATTTATATAAATCATGATTCTTAAATATAATCAATTTACCAAATAACAATGTCTAATATGCTGTACATCTAAACAGCTTGCTTCAAAGTTACTAAGTATTTTGAGATAATATATATCCTCTCATAATGAAAATACTGAACTAAAGCCTGGGATAATAATGATTGGAGGATTTAACTGGGGTAACAGACTAGTTGGAAATATAGAGATAACCCTGGTGTTTTCGTCGCAAATCATTAAGGGTAATGATATAAAAGTAGATGCCTGTTTCTAAGCCCGAATTCTTCTGAATTGCATTTTCCATATTAGAATAGCCGTTAAATTGGCCATTGTAGTTATCCATAGAATAAACTAACGCACCATAACGGTTAAAAATCTGAAGGGAATTATTCGGGGACTTTTCAATACCCTCAATAGTTAGTACATCATTTTGACCATCACCATTGGGGGTCATATAATAGTTGTCCAACTCTATGGTATCAAAGGTTTCCAGCATGTCGTCATTGCCTCCTATGGTAATAATCTCATAATCATTCGGGACAAAGAGATCTGAAGTAATTGAACCATAGTCCATTCCGCCTTCGACGCCCGTATTACCCAAATTCACCCAATGGTTTTCAGATTTGCTCCAGCCCACTACTTTAAGATCACTGATAAATTCACCCAAAGCGGAAATATTGCTATAACCATCCCAGCTAAGGGTTACATTTGAGGGCACGTCCCCTTCAAGTCGCCAAAATTCTATATCACTAACGGACATATATTCCGAAGACCTTTTATTTGTACTGTAAATGGCGCTTAAAGTTTTGGAATTATTGGGATCTTCAAAAAAGTAAGCACATTTTGCCAAAGAATTTGTGGCCATAGATACTATAGTTAAAGGTCTTAACCTTTGGTCATCTCCAACCGGAAATACAAAGGTGTCTTTATTGGTCATCGCCGCATAGCCATATACTTTTGAAACACTGCTTTCACCAGTATAAAAAGAATTGTCGAAAAAGTTTGAATAAATTCCTGATTGTGTTCTGGGTGTTATAATATCACCGGTAATTAAATTTCCATTATTATTTACACCTAAGGAAGTCTGAAGAACCAAACCATTTTCAACAGCGACTTCAGCATCAAAAAAAACTGGAGTAAAAGCTCCTGAAATCGTTAATTGTCCAAAATCACTGTAAAAACCAACAAGACCCATGTTCTGGTCAAAACTACCATCATTGATCAGGTCTAAATGTAAACCAACCATTGCAGTTTCATGTATTTGAATTGTACCAAAGTTATGCATTGCTTCTTGTGCATTACTTAACATGGAGATAAGTAAAACGATAGAATACAATATGTGTTTTAAACCGGTCATATTTTTTATTACAATTGCCAATTTATGGTCTTCTTCTTAAGAAGACGGCAACGCGGGCATCTCTTATGTCGCCGGTCTCGTTTATGGTTCTAAATCCTATGCTGGTCCCTGGAGTAACAGGTACAACTGTCGCTAACATTTGAGTATATACCATATTATTTGTATTTCCAGTTGCCGTGAAAGTTAAGAGATTGGAATTAGTAGCTGAATTAATAACAGCCATTAGTGCAGAATCTCCTGCACCATTTCTATCTGCATTAAAACTTACAGCATATATTTCCCAATCTTCAGGCAGTGGGATGCCAATTCTACCACTCTGGCCTCTTCCGAAAGACCATTCCAAACTGTTATCATCTAATCTATCGCATTCTGCCCAAATGACAATTTTCTCATATATATTTAGATAAGCACCGCCATCGGAACCTACTTTTATTGCATTGCTGGCATTTGTGGATACCACATTTGCGGTCTGGTCTGTTGCAGTTTCATTTGTATAAGTAATAACGCCTGTTGAGGTATTCTGACTTAAATTGGTCGTGATATTAGTTGCCGGATCACCCTGTGGCCCTTGTGGCCCAGCTGGTCCTTGTGCACCATCAGCGCCATCCGCTCCTGCAGGTCCAATTGCTCCGTCAACTCCATCAGCTCCTGCAGGTCCGGTTAATCCTATTGGTCCTTGCGGTCCAACTGCACCGTCTGCACCATCTGTTCCGTTTGTTCCTGGTATTCCTTGCGGTCCAACTGAGCCATCAACGCCATCAGCTCCTGCTGGTCCAACTGGTCCTTGAGCGCCATCGGCACCTGCCGGTCCTGTGAGTCCTATGGGTCCTTGAGGTCCAACTGCTCCATCAGCACCATTTGTACCATCTATTCCGTTTGTTCCCGGTATTCCTTGTGGTCCTTGAGGCCCAACTGCACCGTCAACACCGTCAGCCCCTGCCGGTCCTGTGAGTCCTATGGGTCCCTGAGGTCCGATTGCACCATCCACACCATTTATACCATCTATTCCGTTTGTTCCCGGTATTCCTTGCGGTCCAACTGAGCCTCCAACGCCATCAGCTCCTGCCGGTCCTGTGAGTCCTATTGGTCCCTGAGGTCCGACTGCTCCGTCAGCACCATCTGTTCCGTTTGTTCCCGGTATTCCTTGTGGACCGACTGCTCCGTCAGCGCCATCTGTTCCGTTTGTTCCCGGTATTCCTTGTGGACCGACTGCACCGTCAGCTCCTGCGGGTCCTGTAAGTCCTATGGGTCCTTGAGGTCCAATTGCGCCATCAGCACCGTCAGCACCATCTGTTCCGTTTGTTCCCGGTATTCCTTGAGGACCGACTGCGCCATCAGCACCATCAGCACCATCTGTTCCGTTAGTTCCCGGTATTCCTTGCGGTCCAACTGCACCGTCTGCACCGTCAGCACCTGCTGGTCCTGTGAGTCCTATTGGTCCCTGAGGTCCGACTGCGCCATCAGCACCGTCAGCACCATCTGTTCCGTTTGTTCCCGGTATTCCTTGTGGTCCGACTGCGCCATCAGCACCATCAGCACCATCTGTTCCGTTTGTTCCCGGTATTCCTTGAGGTCCAACTGCACCGTCTGCACCGTCAGCACCTGCCGGTCCTGTTAAACCTATGGGTCCTTGCGGTCCGATTGCACCATCTGCTCCATCAGCACCATCTGTTCCGTTTGTTCCAGGTAATCCCTGTGGCCCTTGTGCACCATCAGCGCCGTCTGTTCCGTTTGTTCCAGGTAATCCCTGAGGTCCTTGAGCGCCATCAGCGCCGTCTGTTCCGTTTGTTCCTGGTATACCTTGAGGTCCTTGCGGCCCGACTGCACCGTCAGCTCCTGCTGGTCCTGTGAGTCCTATGGGTCCCTGAGGTCCGATTGCACCATCCGCACCATCTGTTCCTGTTAATCCTATGGGTCCTTGCGGTCCAACTGCTCCGTCAGCACCATCT
>NZ_JBDVOC010000006.1:0-103329 GCF_039969275.1 Eudoraea sp. | reverse complement strand
CTGTTAATCCTATGGGTCCTTGCGGTCCAACTGCTCCGTCAGCACCATCTGTTCCGTTTGTTCCTGGTATTCCTTGAGGTCCCTGAGGTCCGATTGCACCATCTGCTCCATCAGCACCTGCTGGTCCTGTTAACCCTATGGGTCCTTGCGGTCCAACTGCACCATCCGCACCATCTGTTCCTGTTAATCCTATGGGTCCCTGAGGTCCGACTGCACCGTCAGCGCCGTTAGCACCGTCAGCTCCTGCTGGTCCTGTTAAACCTATGGGTCCTTGCGGTCCGACTGCTCCGTCAGCACCATCTGTTCCGTTTGTTCCCGGTATTCCTTGTGGTCCAACTGCACCGTCAGCTCCTGCTGGTCCTGTGAGTCCTATTGGTCCCTGAGGTCCGACTGCTCCGTCAGCGCCATCTGCACCTGCCGGTCCTGTCAATCCTATGGGTCCCTGTGGCCCGACTGCTCCGTCAGCACCATTTGTTCCGTTTGTTCCTGGTATTCCTTGTGGTCCAACTGCACCGTCAGCTCCTGCCGGTCCTGTAAGTCCTATGGGTCCTTGAGGTCCAATTGCGCCATCAGCACCGTCAGCTCCTGCTGGTCCTGTGAGTCCTATGGGTCCCTGAGGTCCGATTGCACCATCCGCACCATCTGTTCCTGTTAATCCTATGGGTCCTTGCGGTCCAACTGCTCCGTCAGCACCATCTGTTCCGTTTGTTCCTGGTATTCCTTGAGGTCCCTGAGGTCCGATTGCACCATCTGCTCCATCAGCACCATCTGTTCCGTTTGTTCCCGGTATTCCTTGCGGTCCAACTGCGCCGTCAGCACCTGCTGGTCCTGTGAGTCCTATTGGTCCCTGAGGTCCGACTGCGCCATCAGCACCGTCAGCACCATCTGTTCCTGTTAATCCTATGGGTCCCTGAGGTCCGACTGCACCGTCAGCGCCATCTGCACCTGCCGGTCCTGTTAAACCTATGGGTCCTTGCGGTCCGATTGCACCATCTGCTCCATCAGCACCATCTGTTCCGTTTGTTCCAGGTAACCCCTGTGGCCCTTGTGCACCATCAGCGCCGTCTGTTCCGTTTGTTCCAGGTAATCCCTGAGGTCCTTGAGCGCCATCAGCGCCGTCTGTTCCGTTTGTTCCTGGTATACCTTGAGGTCCTTGCGGCCCGACTGCACCATCTGCACCGTCAGCTCCTGCTGGTCCTGTGAGTCCTATGGGTCCCAGTGGCCCGACTGCACCGTCTGCACCGTCAACACCATCTGTTCCATTTGTTCCCGGTATTCCTTGCGGCCCGACTGCACCATCCGCACCATCTGTTCCTGTTAATCCTATGGTTCCTTGCGGTCCAACTGCTCCATCAGCTCCCGCTGGTCCAACTGCACCGTCAACACCGTCAGCTCCTACTGGTCCTGTGAGTCCTATGGGTCCTTGTGGCCCGACTGCTCCGTCAGCACCATCTGTTCCGTTTGTTCCCGGTATTCCTTGTGGTCCTTGAGGCCCAATTGCTCCATCAGCACCCGCTGGTCCAACTGCTCCGTCAGCGCCATTAGCACCGTCAGCTCCCGCTGGTCCTGTTAATCCTATTGGTCCTTGAGGTCCGATTGCACCATCTGCTCCATCAGCACCATCTGTTCCGTTTGTTCCTGGTATTCCTTGCGGTCCAACTGCGCCATCCGCACCGTCTGCACCGTCTAATCCGTTTGTTCCCGGTATTCCTTGCGGTCCAACTGCACCGTCAGCTCCCGCTGGTCCTGTTAAACCTATGGGTCCCTGAGGTCCGACTGCTCCGTCAGCACCATCTGTTCCGTTTGTTCCTGGTATTCCTTGCGGTCCAACTGCTCCATCAGCACCTGCTGGTCCGACTGGCCCTGTTAGATCTGAAGAAGTAAAAGATGTTCCATCTGAATAATTTATAGTAAAAGTTCCATTTCCATTATCAACAAAAGTAAAAGTACCTGGAGTTGAACCGGATCCGTTACAGAGGTCATTCCATTGTGTACCATTGTACAAGAAGACGCATTGGTTATCTATATTGTATACCAGGGCACCTCGCAATGGCGTAATGCTTTGCATTTGAAGAGTAGTAAGTCGGGTAAGAACAAAAGCCTTATTGCTGCTTTCCAGCTCAAGTATGGAAGCTGCATCTATGCTATTGGGATTTTCACCTATTTTTACCTGTGCTGTTGCCAATGTTGAAGACGCAACTAACAGTGCAAAAAGCAATTTTTTTAGGTTCATTTTATTAAGATTTGGGCCAAAATCAATAATTCAATGTAAAAATAGCCCTAAGATGAGGACCTGGATAGAAAATGTTGTGTAGTTCTATAAATGTGTGGTGAAAATAGTAAGCGCCGTTTATAAGCGGAGAATATGGCCCTTTATCGACTTTCTAAAGATTTCAGAATTATCGACCCAATTACAAAAAACCCGATAAGATACTATTGGATATTACGGGGTATCCGGAAATATGAATTGCTTAACATAATTTATTTTCCTTAATGCCTGCAAATCAATCAAAAGCCAGATAAAAGTATCCCTGATACTTAAGGTTAAGATCCTTTAAATCAATAAGATAGAAGTAAACTCCCTCGGGTAAGTGATTATTGTTTTGGTTAATATTTCGATTTGGAATTCCTTGAAATTCATTTTGGTAATTGGTTTTTTCATAAACTAAATGACCAGACCTATTGAATACCTTAAATTCATTATTTGGCGATTGCCCCATAATTTTTAAACTAAAAAAATCATTTATTCCATCCCCATTTGGTGTTAAGGCATAGTTGCCAGGTTCGTTGGCTTTTGTATTAAACAAAAATCCCAAAGTAAAGATTTCATAATCATTGGCGTTAAAAATATTGGAAGTGACAGTCCCTTCCTCGGTATTCCCTTCATAATTAGCATTTCCCAAATTATCCCATTGTTCATTTTTCTTGCTCCAGCCTGCAACTGTGACACTTTCTATGCCGTCAACAGAAGCTTCCAGGTTAGTACCGGAGTTCCAATTAAGAGATATTTGAATCCTGCCTGTAGTTGTCAAATTCCAGAATTCCTGAGAATTTATACCTCCTAAACTGCTATCCCTATTGCTACTATTAAAACCTTGGGCAAAACTTCTGGGATAATCAGGGTTTTCAAAAAAGTAAGCGCATTTTGCCAGGAAAACATCATCGATAAATTGTATTTGAAGTGGCCTTAAAATATCATCATAACCCACAGGAAAACTAAATATCTTTTGCCCTTCAACGCCCACCTGACCGTCAATCTTTGAAAGATTTGCTACACCTTCATAATCCGCTTTGGCAGAAAACTTTGTATAGATATTTTTATTAGCTCTGGAAGAGATAATATTTCCATATATAATACCAAGTGAGTTATCTATATTGATAGGAAGTTCCAGATACAGATTGTTTTCAGCTGCCAATTCCAGATCATAAAATGTTGGACTAAAAGCTCCTGAAATATAAAGAGACTCTGTGTCCTGATAAAACCCAATTAGCCCTGAATTTCTGTCAAAACTGCCGTCGTTAGTAAAATCTGTATGGAAGCCCACATGACCTTTGGAATGCAGTTGCAAATTTCCATAATTATGCACTCCCACCTGTCCAATAAGGACTTGGCTAATTAGAGCAAGTAGTATGAATAATCGTATTGGAGACATATTATTGGATGTTTATTTGCTGCCAATTGGTACCGTCACTTTGTAGCCAAATAGCTTTATTCTTGTTTAAACCATCGTTTTGAGACCCCTTATTACATATATATTTTGTGGTTGTCTTGTTATTCCCTTTGCTGATATTTTTTAACACATAGATTCTCCCAGGACAACTACTGGCTGAAGGAAGACTAATATTGAGGTTTTGTTCTTTCATAACTAAGGTATAATCATTTTCATCTAAGGTTGTACTTGTGGTAGTAGTCCTTATTGGTGCCGCAATTGCCCCGCCAACATGTAATGTGGATGTAGGGGAGGGAGTCCTTATACCAATATTTCCATTAGTAAAAGCCAGGTTTTGATTATTTATGTTGTAAGTTCTGTTTTCTTCTTCCTGCCTAATATCAATGGAACCTAAGGTTGTATTATCATCCAGATCAACTCCGGGAGGACCTTGTGGTCCTTCAGGACCATCAGCACCTGTAAGTCCGGTTAATCCTATAGGCCCTTGCGGACCAGTTTCACCGGTATCACCTGTGTCTCCTTTATCACCCTTAGGTCCTTGTATGCCATCTGCCCCTGCTGGTCCGGTTAACCCTGTAGGTCCTTGTGGACCCATTGCACCGTCTACTCCGTTGGCGCCTGCTGGTCCCTGCGGACCGATATCACCTGTATCTCCTTTTACACCAATAGCGCCTTTAGCAGCCGTAGCTCCGGCCGGACCGGTTAATCCAATTGGACCTTGAGGACCAGTTTCTCCGGTATCACCTTTATCTCCTTTTTCACCTTTAGGACCTATTTCTCCGGGATCTCCTTTATCACCCTTAGGTCCTTGTTCCCCATTAACGCCATCTACACCATCCGCCCCTGTAAGTCCGGTTATTCCTATAGGTCCTTGTTCTCCTTGTTCTCCTTGAAGTCCTTGTGAACCGGTTTCACCGGTATCACCTTTATCACCCTGTATTCCTTGTGGTCCTTCAGGACCATCCGTACCTGTAATTCCGGTTAATCCTATAGGTCCTTGTGGACCAGTTTCACCGGTATCTCCTTTAGGACCTTGTTCACCTGCGGTACCATCAGCTCCTGCGGGACCCGTTTCACCGGTATCGCCTTTAGGACCTTGTTCACCATTAATTCCATCAGCTCCTGCGGGTCCTTGCGAACCAGTTTCACCTTGGACACCCTGTTCGCCTGTTTCACCTGTATCTCCTTTAGGTCCTTGTTCACCATTAATTCCATCAACTCCTGCGGGTCCTTGCGAACCAGTTTCACCTTGTATCCCCTGTTCGCCCTGGTCACCTTTTATACCTTGTGGGCCTGTATCTCCTATAGGTCCTTGAGCACCGTCGGCTCCTTGTGGACCAATTTCACCAGTATCACCTTTAGATCCCTGCGGACCAGTTTCACCTGTATCGCCTTTTGGTCCTTGTTCACCATTAATACCATCAGCTCCGTCAGCACCTGCTGGTCCTGTGAGCCCTATCGGTCCTTGCGATCCTGTTTCACCTTGGATACCCTGTTCGCCCTGGTCACCTTTTATACCTTGTGGACCAGTTTCACCTGTATCTCCTTTAGGTCCTTGTTCACCATTAATTCCATCAGCTCCGTCAGCGCCATCCACTCCTGCGGGACCTTGTGGTCCGGTTTCTCCAGCTAAGCCTTGTGGTCCTTCAGGACCATCAGCACCTACGAGGCCGGTTATTCCTATAGGTCCTTGTTCTCCTTGTTCGCCCTTTTCTCCTTGAAGTCCTTGTGGCCCCGTTTCACCTATTTCTCCTTTTTCACCATTTTCACCCTGAATTCCTTGTGGTCCCATATCCCCTGTTTCACCTGTAGGACCTTGTTCACCGTTAACGCCATCTACACCATCGGCACCTGCGGTACCATCAGCTCCTGCGGGACCAGTTTCACCGGTATCGCCTTTAGGACCTTGTTCACCATTAATTCCATCAGCTCCTGCGACTCCTATTGGACCTTGTGGTCCGATTTCACCTTGTATCCCCTGTTCGCCTGTTTCACCTGTATCTCCTTTAGGTCCTTGTCCACCATCGATTCCGTCGGTTCCTGCTGGTCCTGTGAATCCAATTGGTCCTTGTTGACCAGTAGCCCCGGTTTCTCCAGCTGAACCTTGCGGTCCTGCATCCCCAGTATCTCCTTTTTCACCTTGGATACCCTGTTCGCCCTGATCACCTTTTATACCTTGCGGACCTGTATCTCCTATGGGTCCTGTTGCTCCATCTGTACCATCCGCACCTGTAAGTCCAGTTTCGCCGGTATCACCTTTATCACCCTGTATTCCTTGTTCGCCCTTTTCTCCTTTAAGTCCTTGTGGCCCCGTTTCACCTTTTGGTCCTTGTGGTCCAACTGCGCCATCAACTCCATCAGCACCTGCGAGGCCGGTTATTCCTATAGGTCCTTGTTCTCCTTGTTCGCCCTTTTCTCCTTGAAGTCCTTGCGGACCAGTTTCACCGGTATCACCTTTATCACCCTGTATTCCTTGTGGTCCTTCAGGACCATCAGCACCTGCGAGGCCGGTTAATCCTATAGGTCCTTGCGGACCAGTTTCACCGGTATCACCAGGCTCTCCTTTCTCTCCTTTAGGTCCTTGTTCACCATTCGAACCTTTAGCTGCACTAGCCCCTGCGGGTCCTATAGGCCCAATGAGTCCCTGTGGCCCGGTATCTCCTTTGTCGCCCTTTATTCCTTGCGGTCCTTGTGGTCCCGTTTCACCAGTATCTCCTATATCTCCCTTTTCACCTTTGGGTCCCTGAGCTCCGTCAGCACCATTATTTCCATTAGTACCTGCGGGTCCTGTTAATTGCTCCTGGTCTGTCTCTCCTCTTTCGCCGATATTCTGACCATAAGTAAATGAAGATCCATCAGAATCTATAATGGTGAAAGTACCATTTCCATTATCTGTAAAAGAAATATTTGAATCATTAGAATTACCGCATAGGCTGCGCCAGGCTTTTCCATCATATTGATATACGCATGAAGTATCTGTATTATAAACCAATGCCCCGGCTAAGGGTTTGATCTTTTGCATCAGAGAAGTATTGACACGGGAAAGTACCAATGCTTTATTCCTGCTTTCCAATTCTAAGAGTGAAGCCCCATCAATCTCGTCAGGATTGTCACCTACTTTTAATTGTGCAAAACCTACATTAACCAGTAAGAACAGAAAAATAAAGGATAAGATATTTAATTTCATAGGGGTAAAATTTTCGGGCCATTTAAATGACTAAAGCTTGACTGATAACCTAGCGAGATTATAGTATTTGAAAATCATTGCAGGAACCCCAAAATATTTTAAAGGATAATTAGTCTGTCCATTCCGTTTATAATCAAATTCTATATCAGAATAGTGAAATACAAGACTAAAATCTTTACCAAATGTTGTTTGATAGGGTAACATTTAACTGCATTTAAAAAGTTTTCAAACTGATCTTAATATTGCATGGTTATGCTAATAAATATCTGGTTAAGCTACTTGAAGTAGCCAGAAAGGCGAAATTAAGGTTGTAAAAATGTAGGAAAATAGTGTAAACCACAGTAATTATGTGGTGACAAAAAAGTAAGTGAATACATAATTAGCAATTCAATTATGTATTTGTGCCGATGATTTTTAACACTTTATCGGTAAAATGAGGTTAATTTTGTTATTTGGACTTGAAGATAGTTTCCGAAATTTATTCACGATCTAAATATAAAAACCCCTGATAATTAAAACCCAAATCATCAAGAGAGATTACATAGAAATAAACACCTTCAGGCAGGCCTTGTTCCCGGTTAATTACCAGATTATCTATATTTGAAATACCTCCAAATTGATTCGTGTAATTGGTCATTTCAAAGACCTTCAAACCATTTCGGTCATAAATCTGAATGCTATTGTTAGGACTTAATTCCATTTCTTCAATTACCAAAACATCATTTATGCCGTCTCCGTTAGGGGAAACAAAATAGTTGTCCAGAGTTAAAATATCCTCTGGTTCGGCCAGACTTCCAAAGGTGATCACCTCAAAGTCATCCGGGACAAAGGTTTCAGAACTTATAAATCCGTTTGTAAGATCGCCGCCAATTGCAGCATTCCCGAGCGGAAGCCATCTGCCGGCCTGTTTATTCCACCCCATAATGGTAACCTCATTAATTTCGGTAGCCAGAGAGGCCATGTCGCTTCTACTGTTCCAGCTAAGTGAGATGGTAGAAGGCACATTGCCTTCCATACGCCAAAATTCCCGGTTACTTATCGCATTGATTGTTCTTGGTTTAAGGGCCGTATCGAAACCAGGAAAAGTTGAAGGATTATTGGGATCTTCATAAAAATATGCACATCTGGCAAAGGCATTTGGACTGTCTGAATTAAGGATCAAAGGCCTTAATTGTTGTGAATCTCCTACCGGAAATGTAAAACTTTGTTGATCAGTGATGGTAGTGTAGCCATCAATTTTAGAACCATCCCCAGAGCCCACGTAAAAGGCATCCCGGATAAAATTGTAATAAATATCTACCGAATTTCTAGGTGTTATAAAGTCGCCCACTACAAAGTTGGTATTATTGGTTACATTGATAGAAGTATTGAGTTGCACCCCCAGGTCATTTGCAATTTCGGTATCAAAAAAGATAGGCGCAAAAGCCCCGGTAACGGAGATCAGGGAACTGCCGTAAAAACCGGCGAGTCCCAGATTTTCATCAAAAGAGGCATTGTTGATAAGGTTCGTATGAAAACCCAGCTGCCCCTCCTCGTGTATACGTATGTTCCCACTGTTGTACAGGGCGGTTTGTGCTTGTCCGGCAAACATTATTATAAATACAACTATGTACTGTAGAGCTTTCAATTATTTTCTTTAATCAAATTCTTAATAGCCGCCAATTCCTTTTTAAGGGTATCAAGCTCTTTTATTATGGATTGGTTTTTTGTTTCCAGTTCATTGATTTTCTTCTCCTGATTTATGGTATGCAGGAACAATTCTTCAATTTTTTCGAGGTTTTGCAGATTGGACTCACTTAAATTCCAAAACCCATCTTTTTGAACTTCTTTGGCTGATTTTATACCGGGAAGGTGATGGTTTTTCTTTACAAAAGCCTCAATTTCTTCAAGGCTCGAGAAATTATAACTTTCTTTTATATCAGAGGATTCTAGAAAGTATTTTTGAAAGACATAGTCCGGTATAACCGCATTTCCATTTAGTAATATATCTGCGCCAACACTTAGGCCACCGGTTGTAATTATAGTTTGGGTACCAAAATCTGGATTTATTTTTGTGCCATCAATAGCAGCAGCATCGTCAATATCTGCATTTAATATGGTTCCATTAAGAATTTCAGTTGTTGTCACTGCATCATCGGCAATTTCAGATGATCCTACAGCATCAATTCTAATTTCCGAGGCATCCACTGAGTCAGGTTGTAAGTCTGACGCGGTTATTGAATTATCAACAATTGCTCCACCAGCTCCTCCGGAAATTGCACCAACAGCGATTTTAACCGCGGTTATACCTCCATCAGCTACATCCAGAACATTTCCGGGTGTACCGTCTCCTGTGATAGTAATCCCAGTACTAACTGCTCCGGCAGGCGGATCAACCCAATCTGTTTCAACTCCTGTAGAACTTAAAATCTGTCCGGGGGTACCTGCGTCACCATCCCCGTCAATGAATACATCATTTAATTGCAGGCTACCCGCAACATGCAATGTAGCACTGGGTGCCGGGGTTCCAATACCAATATCTCCATTTAAAAAGGCCAAATCCTGATTGACTAAATTATAGATTCTGTTTCCACCTGTTTGGATGAGATTTGTATTCGCCAGGTTATTTCCACCAGTTGCTACCGATAAATCATAGTCATCTCCAGTTTGGACCAGGGTAACGGATCCATCCGTAGAAGTTATTGCCTGAATTTCGTTGTTGGGATTTGCATCGGCATCATCGACATTTAGTGCCGCGAGTTCGGCATCTGTAGCCAGGCCACTAAGGTCTGCGATTGCCGGGTTTCCATCTTCAATAGCAATAGTGAGGTTAGTTCCAGTTAGAGTGGCTGAGGTGAGATTCTGATCATCTGTACTTCCGCCAGCTACCGATAAATCATAGTCATCCCCAGTTTGTATCAGGGTAACGGATCCATCTGTAGAGGTAATCGTCTGAATTTCATTGGTATCATCTGTATCACCGTCCGCAGCATCTGAAACAGCTATAGACGCCGTAACTTCTGTTTCAAGCGCAAAAGCTGCAAGGTTGACATTTTCTCCCGTGCCGTCTTCAATACCGATTGTTAGTAATTCACCTGCGAGTCCTGATCCTTGAATGTTCTGATCATCTGACCCTCCGGGAACGGATAAATCAAACCCTATTCCCGCAGGTGTAATAGCCACTGAACCGTCACCAGAAACTAAATTTTGAATTTCATTGGTATCATCTGTATCACCATCTGCAGCTTCGGAAGCAGCAATAGCTACAGCAAGCTCTGTTTCCAAGGCAAAAGGCGCGAGGCTGACATCTTGTGAAGTACCGTTTTCTATTCCAATAGTCAAAGTTTCCACGGCAAGTCCTGAACCCTGAATATTTTGGTTGTCAGACCCCGCTGGAACAGACAAGTCAAAACCTGTTCCTGCAGGCGTAATCGCCACTGAGCCGTCACCAGAAACTAAATTTTGAATTTCATTGGTATCATCAGTATCGCCATCTGCAGCATCGGAAGCAGCAATAGCTGCAGCAAGCTCTGTTTCTAAGGCAAAAGACGCAAGGCTGACATCTTGTGAAGTACCATTTTCAATACCGATAGTCAAAGTTTCTACGGCAAGTCCTGAACCCTGAATATTTTGATCATCTGAGCCAGCGGCAACCGACAAATCGAAGTCAATTCCTGCAGGCGTAATTACTACTGAGCCGTCACCAGAGGTGATGTTTTGAATCTCATTCACCGGATCCGCGTCTGCGTCATCAATGATACCTGTTAGATCTACATTATTTCCAACCGTCGCAGGATTGGTCAACGATAAGATATTTCCTGCCAGCTGCAAATCTTGTAGCTCGTCAATAGGGTTTCCTCCACCGGCAACTACAACAGCATCTAGTTCATCTTTCAATTGCACAACAGCACCTTGGACATTTGGAGAAGTTATTGAAAGATAAGCCGTAAAAGGAACTTCAGCTGCTACCTGATCGTCAGTGCCAGCGGCTGTTGCCAATGCAGTCAGATCTACCGTTTGTGTATTCCCATCTTCTAATGTAATGGTCAGTACATTAGTAAGATCATCAAACGCAAAGTTGGTAATGGTTTGATCATCGGTATTATCCAAAAACAGATTTAAATCCACGGTGCCTCCATCTTCAAGTGTTAATATGTTTCCTCCTGTCAATGTTAATTGTTGATCATCTGTGCCCGCACCGGTTGCCAAAGCAGTCAGGTCTACTGTCTGCGTATTGCCATCTTCTAAGGTAATGGTCAGCACATTGGTTAGATCGTCAAAAACAAAATTGGTAATGTTCTGGTCATCGGTATTATCTAAAAACGGATTCAGATCTACTGTTCCTCCGTCTTCGAGGGTTAGAATGTTTCCACCTGTCAATGTGAGTTGTTGATTGTCTGTCCCCGTCCCACTCAATCCGGAAAGATCAACGGAAGCGGATGTTCCATCTTCAATATCTATCTGTAGGATATTGGCCGGACTTAAGGTCGCAGCAGTTAAGTTTTGGTTATCAGTCCCGGTTCCGCTCAAAGGGGTAAGATCTACAGTGGCTGATGCTCCATTTTCAATATCTATTTGTAAAATATTTGCCCCGCTTAAGGTGGCTCCGGTTAAATCCTGTTCATCCGTCCCTGCGTTGTTAAAAACTCCCAAGTCTACCGTATTTGCTCCTGAAATTGTAAGGTTATTTCCGGCAAGAGCAAGATTCTGTATTTCATTCGTAGCATCCGTATCCCCATCCGCAGCTATAGCTGCCGTATTTGCTGCAATGTCATTTTGTAATGGGGTATCGTCATAAAACGCACCGGTATTGTCGGTAATGGAATTATTTGGATCTGGACTTACAATTTCTGCTCCCGTAATAAAACCTGCATCATTGTTAAAATCATTCAGGGTCACCTGGTTGTAGTCTATTTCGTCATCCGCAACTGTATTCGTTTGCAATTCTTCACTCCCAACAGAATCCGGAGCCAGTTTATCTGACGTAATAGAATTATTCTGAATGTCATTGCCACTGATGCTGAAATCCGTAATGTTTGCGCCAGTTATTTCGCCAACCTCAAAATTGCGATTATCACCGGTTTCGGTAATCACAATGGTGGGGGTAGGATTTACAATGGGGTCTGCCGTGAATGTCAGCCCAAAGGTTTCACACATATTCAGCCAGGAGGCGCCATCATAAAAGTATAAGCATTGTTCATCTGTATTATACACTATTGCACCCTGGGATGGAACTATGCTGTTCATTTGCGAGGTGTTGATCCTGGTAACGACGAATACCCTGTTTGAACTTTCCAATTCCAAAACAGAGGAAGCGTCAATATTTTGCGGATTATCACCAATTTTAATCTGGCCTGAAAGAACGTTGCAAACAGAAAAACTTACCAGGGCAATCAGGAATTTCATTTTCATTTTGGTATGTTTTAGGTTACCTGAAATCATATGTTTTAGTCATTTAATCATGATTTTGAAGACAATAAAATGGTTAAGAAACATTAGATATAAATCTCATTATTATTCTCGTACATCGGGGACTAACAAAAATAGAATTATATCGACATTAAGCTAACTTTATACTCCAAAATACTTGATTATGGGGTAAAAGGATATGTTGTATAGTTAAACATCCCAATTTATCTGATTTGACTGCATTTATTGTGCATGACAGGCTTAGGTTTTTAGGCTACACCTTCAGAAATTAACAAAAGTTTTATGATGCCAAATTTTTTTATGACAAGAACATACATTTTCTTTATAAATTAGAGCATTCTTTAAATAAGCACAGTTATCTATGAAGTTTAAATTACTTTTTATTTTATCACTATTTTGTATGGCCATAGGTGCTTCGCAGGGGGATGAACGAGTTATTCTACGAGGTAAGGTTCTTTACAGAAATGTAAACGTTCCCAATGAAAATGTAATTAATAGTACTTCTCAAAGGGCAACAATTACAAATGATAATGGTGAATTTGCTATCAGGGTAAAATTAAATGATGAAATAGTTTTTACTTCCATAAACTATCAGATCGAAGTTGTAAAAATAACCCAACAAATATTGGATAATAACCGGCTGGTGGTCGAGGTTAACGAGAAGGTTACTGAATTGGACGAAGTTGTGGTAAGTCCGGAGAATCAAAAGAAATTTCTTGAACTACAAAATGAGGATTTTAAAAAGTTTGAATACGAGACCGACCAGACTACAGAAATTGTAAATATTTCAGAGGACAAAATAACACGGGGTATAATGAAAGATGGAATTAATTTTGTCAACATATTTAAGGCCCTTGTGAATACCCAAAAGGACGAACCAAGTGAGGATAGTAAACCGTTAAAAGTTAGCGAAGTATTGCGTTTGGTTTATGACGATGAATTTTTTGTATTAGATCTGAACATACCTCAGGATCAGATAGACGCCTTTTTAATCTATTGTGATGAAAAAATACCCCCTCGCTCCCTACTGCAAAAAGACAATGAATTTGAACTCATTGATTTTCTGGTAAGCCAAAGTAATATATTTTTAAAACAGATGAATGCCGAGGAATAAGAAATTTTTCCTGATTTTTTTTCTGGTTGTTATAAATGCTTCTGCACAATCTATTTTTTCCAAATTAGAAGGAAAAGTTACCAACGTAAATAAGGGTATTGCAGATGTTCATGTTATGAATACCTCAGCCAATAGAGCTACTATTACAGATGCAGAGGGGCTGTTTTCAATTTCTGCTAAACTTAATGACACCATCTTGTTTTCTGCAGTTCAGTATAAACGCATGACCCTGGTAGTATCAAGAGCTATGTTGGAAAGTAGATCTATAATAGTGCCCATGGAAGAGTTTATTAATGAATTGGATGAAGTGGTCGTCCGGCCCTATAATCTATCAGGAGACCTCAGCAGGGATATGAATAGTTTAAATAGTGAAAAAGTTTACGTAGCATCTACATTAGGACTGCCAAATGCTTATGTAAAGCCAATCACCCAGGCAGAACGCAAGCTTAATGAAGCAACCACCGGAGGTGGATTAGTACCTTTGAACCCTATTATTAATGCAATTTCCGGCAGGACAAAATACCTTAAAAAAGTTCTGGCTTCGCAAGAAAAATATGCACGGACAAATAGAGTGAGAGACTATTATGCCGATTCTTTGTTCGTAAAGTATCTAAAAATTCCTGAGAGCAAAATAGAGGACTTCATGTATTTTTGTGAAGTGGATATTGCTTTCAGTGCTGTGGTAGACAGTCACGACAAACTTAAAATCTGGGAATACCTTAAATTGCGAAGCAATGCCTATTTAAAGGAGGCTGATGAAGAGTAATTTTTACCCATGGCACGAATCTTGCAAAATTAAAATATGAAACTACTTAAAACACTTCTTTTGCGATATAGTGTCATATTGATCCTAATGCCTCTTTTTGCATTTTCACTAATGCATAAGTTTTACGTGAGTGTGACCAATATTCAATATTCAGAGGAGGATAACTCTCTTCAAATTACCAGCCGCATATTTATTGATGATCTGGAAAATGTGCTTGAAGAACGCTATGGTGTTGAAATGAATCTGGCTACTGAGGAGGAATCTGAAGAGGCAAACTATTATGTTGAAAAGTATATGCGATCTAAATTGGTTTTAAGCGCAGATGGGAAAGACAGGGCTTTTGTGTTTTTGGGAAAGAAATACGATAACGACTTAATTATTTGTTATTTGGAAATTGAGGACATTGATCTACCTAACCATAAGACCATTGAAATTGAAAATGATATACTTACAGATATGTTTGAAGAACAACAGAATATAGTCCATTTAAGAATAAATGGTAAAAAGAAAAGTTTTGTATTGGTAAAGGGAAATAATAAAGGAATGTTAAACTTGTAACATTTTGAACTGCAATTAGTTAAAAAATTCTAAATTCGCCATTTCTAATAAGAATTCAACTACATGAACAAACTAAGTTGTTCCCTCACATTTGTATTGTGTCTGACTGTTACTTTGGGTTTTGCACAGCAGGAAATTAAAAAAGAAAGAGAACCTGGTCATTCTAATCAAAGTAAATTTAAACAGCTCTACGAGGAATTTGCAACTCCAAATACATACAGGTCTGCTTCCGGAACTCCGGGTCCTGATTATTATCAGCAGCAGGCAGATTATAAGATAGATCTTGAATTAGATGATAAGAATGCCAAAATTTATGGAGAAGAGACCATTACTTATTTCAATAATTCACCTGATAATTTAGAATATCTATGGCTTCAATTAGATCAGAATGTAAGGGCTAAAGATTCAAAGTCTCCGCTGAGAAATGAAAGTGAACTATCCATTGCTTACAGTTCGGAAAAATTTGTAGAGAAACTAATGCAAAAACCTTTTGAGGGAGGTTTTAATATAGAATTTATCAAAGATGCCAATGGTGAAAACTTACCATATACCATAAATCAGACTATGATGAGAATTGATCTTCCACAGCTACTTAAAAGTGGAAGCCAGGTTTCATTTTCAATAAAGTGGTGGTACAATATACCCGATCATACCTTAGACCGGGCCAGATCTGGTTACGAGTACTTTGCCAAAGACGGGAACAGGTCCTATGTGATAGCCCAATTTTTTCCGAGAATGGCTGTTTATAGCGATGTAGAGGGATGGCAGAATTATCAGTTTTGGGGTAGGGGAGAGTTTGCCCTTCCTTTTGGGGATTATGAGGTAAATATCACTGTGCCGGCAGATCATATCTTAGATGCTACCGGGGAATTAACTAACAGGAAGGAAGTATTTTCAAGGGTAATGATGCAGCGATATGAGAAGGCCAAAAAGTCTTATGACAAGCCTCTTTTGATTGTAACCCAACAGGAGGCGGAGAATTCTGAAAAAGGATTTTCTGAAGATAAAAAGACCTGGAAATTTAAGGCTCAGAATGTAAGGGATTTTGGATTTGCCACTTCCAGAAAATTTATTTGGGACATGCAAGCCGTTAAAATTGGGAATAAAGATGTAATGGCTGTTTCCTTATATCCGAAGGAAGGTAATCCGCTTTGGGAAGAATTATCTACCAGGGCTGTGGCAAGTACTTTAAAATCATATTCAGCACATACTTTTGATTATCCGTACCATAAAGCGATTTCTGTACATGCCAAAAATCAGGGAATGGAATACCCCATGATTTGTTGGAACTACGGTAGGCCGGAGGAAGATGGAAGTTATTCAGACCGTGTCAAATTCGGGATGATAAGCGTTATTATTCATGAGGTCGGACATAATTTTTTTCCCATGATCGTTAATTCTGATGAGCGCCAGTGGGGATGGATGGACGAAGGCCTTGATACCTTTATGCAGTACATGGCTGAACAGGAATTTGGTGAGGAATTTCCGGAAGTTATCGCGCCAAATAAAGCATACCCATCCAGAAGGGGGGCTCCTTCAAAGATAGTGCCTTATATGAGTGGCGATCAATCTACATTATCTCCTATTATGTCTAATCCGGAAAATGTATTTCAATTGGGGCCGAACGCCTATGGCAAACCTGCTACGGCGCTCAATATTCTTCGTGAAACCATAATGGGCAAAGAATTATTTGATCATGCCTTCAAGACCTATGCACAAAGATGGAAATTTAAACATCCCACGCCCGAGGATTTCTTTAGGACCATGGAGGATGCTTCGGCAGTAGATCTTGACTGGTACTGGAGAAGCTGGTTTTACACAACAGATTATGTGGATATTGGAGTAAAAGGAGTTAAAAAATACTACGTAAGCGATAAGCCAACAAAAAAAATGAAGGATTATATGACTTCAAGAGGGTTAACTGAAGCGAGTTTTCCTCCATTGGTATACCTTGTGGACGAAGAGAGTGAGGATTTTGAAGAAGGCCTTAAGGGTAGGGCACCTTTAGAAACTTCACAAACCTTGAAGGAATATATGATGGATAATATGACTGCCCAGGAACGTTCTCAGGTTCAAGAACCAAAGTATTTTTATGAGGTTGTTTTTAATAAACCCGGAGGAATACCAATGCCAATAATAGTTGAATACACATATGCAGATGGTTCCAAAGAAAATGTCACTTATCCACCGCAAATATGGAGAAAAAATGATCAGGAATTTAAACGAGTTATTTCTTCTGAAAAAGAACTTGTTGGAATTGTAGTAGATCCCAAAGCTGAGACTGCAGATATTGATGCAAGTAACAACTCCTGGCCTAAAAAGGAGCAGAGAACTGAATTTGAACAGTTTAAACAAAATATAAAAGGAAAGTAATAATTCTTCCTAAAAAAAGTTTATAGTCCTGATGTAGTACATCGGGACTTTTTTTATTTGGCACCTAAACTTCATTATATTTGTAATATGCTTGCGACTATAGTTTTATTTATAAGTGGAGCCGAAATATTCTTTATCATGTTTATCGTGGTAATGGTATTTGGGGCTGATAAAATTCCGGGAATTGCCAAAGGACTGGGCAAGGGGATGAGACAATTAAGAGATGCCACTGATGATATTAAGAAGGAAATACAAAAAAGCGCCGAAAAACAAGGAATTGATACCAGCTTTACAGACGACATAAAAAGTGAAATTGACAAAGTAAAGAAGAATGTTGACGATGTTACCGGTACAATTAAGCGTAAATAAGTGGGGCTATGCTCAAAGAGCTTCTGGAATGGGATAGGAGTACATTCTTATATTTAAATAATCTGGGAACAGAAGATTTCGATTTATTTTGGGTTGTAGCTACCAATATTTATTCCTGGATTCCCCTTTACATCTTACTTTTTGCACTTATTTTTCTGAAATACCCAAAAAAAGAAGCAATTTTCATTACATGTACAATAGTCATGTTACTAATTTGCATTTTAGGTCTTACTGATATAACCAAAACCTATTTTGAACGGCTCAGACCTAATAATGACGAAGAAATAAATTCTATCATCAGAATTTTATATAATGCACCGGGGTATAGTTTCTTTTCAGGCCATGCTTCTTCGTCCTTCTCTTTAACCACTATATCTTTTTTATTTCTAAGGAAAAAGGTTTCAATTATTTGGCTACTTTTTATTTGGCCTTTTTTATTTGCCTATAGCAGAATATACGTAGGGGTCCATTATCCTTTAGATCTTATAATTGGTGCAATAATGGGTATTCTTTTAGGCTTTCTGTTTTACCAGTTTTATCGTAGGTTTATAGAACCCTACATAGTGTAAGTCCATCTCTAATAGACAAGACAACCGTTTCCACTCTTGGATCGTTTTTTAGTTTTTTATTGTAAGCCAGAAGATTCCGGGTTACCATATCTTTTTTATCCAGCTGTTCAACTACTTTGCCGGACCAGAGGACATTGTCGGTTAAAATAATACTTCCCGGTCTTGTCTTTTCAATAACAGCTTCGAAATAGGCATCATACATCTTCTTTTCGGCGTCAATAAAGACCAGATCAAAAACCTGGTCCAATTCAGGAATAATTTTTAATGCATCACCTGTATGTTGTATTATTTTATCCCCAAATTCACTTCGGTCAAAAAATTCACGCTGCATCTCCGAAAGTTCCTCATTTATGTCAATAGTGTGTAATAACCCTTCATTTGTCAACCCTTCTGCCAGGCATATTGCTGAATATCCCGTATATGTGCCAATTTCCAAAATTCTGTTGGGTTGAATCAACTTAGAAAGCATGCTAAGAACCCTACCCTGATAATGCCCTGTAATCATTCGGGGTTGAATTACTTTAAGATGCGTTTCTCTCGTGAGTTCTTGAAGTAGCGCCGGCTCATCTTCAGAATGGTTCTGAATATAATTTTCTAAAGCATCGGATAAAAAATGCATGGTTTATTTTTTTGTAAATATATAGTACTTTAGAGTTTGTTCAAATAGCAAAAAAACTATGGATAATATTACGGTCAGAAAGGCCAAAATAGAAGATCTTGAAACCCTATTGAATTTTGAGCAGGGTATTATAAAGGTAGAAAGACCTTATGACCCTACTATGGCTAAAGACCCTATTACCTATTATGATTTAAAAGAATTGATTTTGTCAGATAAAGCAGAAGTTGTAGTCGCAACGTATAATTCAGAATTGATAGCCTCGGGTTATGTTCAAATTCGAAACGCAAAACCATATTTAAATCATGAGTTATATGCATATTTAGGCTTTATGTACACCCATCCTGATTTTAGGGGAAAAGGCATTAATAAAAAAGTGGTTGATACATTGGTAAAATGGTCAAAATCTAAAAATATACAAGAGGTTAGATTAACGGTTTATGAAGAGAATATAGGTGCTATAAAAGCCTATGAAAAGGTAGGTTTTAAAAAGCATTTGATTGAAATGCGCATAGAATAAATTGTGTAGAAAGACATAAATTAAAATATCCATACTGATGTTGTATTTTTGATTAAAAATTAGCCATGCCATTTCAAAATACATTATCCTACGCTAAGAAATTGGATAGCAATGATCCTCTTAAAAAATTCAGGGATAAGTTTTACTTTCCGCAATTAAATGGCAAAAATGTAATTTATTTTACGGGGAATTCTTTGGGCCTTCAACCTAAAAATTCACAGGAGTTTGTAGATGAGGTAATGGAAGATTGGAAGAATTTAGCTGTAGAAGGTCACTTTCATGCAAAGAAACCATGGTGGGACTACCACGAAAGATTAGCAAAACCATTAGCTAAGATAGTTGGGGCTAAACCTGAAGAGGTGTCTGTTATGAATACCCTTACGGTAAATTTGCATCTATTAATGGTTTCTTTTTACAGGCCTGTGAAAAAACGCTATAAAATAATATGTGAAGAGAAAGCCTTTCCATCAGATCAGTATATGCTTCAAAGTCAGGTGCGTTTTCACGGTTTGGATCCAAATGATGCTATTGTTGAAGTATGTAAGCGTCCGGGTGAACATCACTGGAATACCGAAGATATTGTTGAAAAAATTAATGAAATAGGAGATGAGTTGGCACTGGTACTGCTCGGGGGCGTAAATTATTACAATGGCCAGGTCTTTGATATGAAGACCATAACCAGTGCCGGTAAATCCGTTGGTGCTAATGTGGGATGGGACCTTGCTCATGCCGCTGGGAATATAGAATTAAAACTACATGATTGGGGTTGTGATTTTGCTGCATGGTGTAGTTATAAATATATGAACAGCGGACCGGGAAATGCCTCGGGAGTCTTTATTCACAAAAGGCATTTGGATCAGGATAAAATTATAAGATTTGAGGGTTGGTGGGGTACCAAAAAGGAGACGCGTTTTTTAATGAAACAAGAATTTGAACCTATTGATACGGCAGATGCATGGCAATTGAGTAACCCGCCTGTATTGACACTGGCACCCTATCTCGCTTCTTTAACCCTCTTTGAAGAAGCGGGAATGAAGTCTTTGATAGAAAAACGTAAAAAAATAGTATCGTATCTTGAATTTATCCTCCAGGAGATTGATAGTGAAGTGGATAGTAGTTTTGAAATTATTACACCTGATGAAAGAGGATGCCAGTTATCCGTATTGATCCACGGTGAGGGTAGGTCTTTATTTGATTATTTGATGGAAAATGGGGTGATTACAGATTGGCGGGAACCTAATGTCATACGACTTGCACCGGCACCATTTTATTGCAGTTTTGAAGATATGTATAACTTCGGACAAATTTTAAAAGCAGGGATACTTAGTAATATTAGCAAAGCGTAGTCAATATTTATGGAAATCCTTATAGGATCTATTATAGAAATCATTACTAATTGTTTAGCCTAACGCAATGAAATTAGAGCATGTAGCCATATGGACAAAAAAACTGGAATCCCTTAAGAGTTTCTATGTCACTTATTTTGGTGGAATTGCCAACACCAAATATTTTAACGAAACAAAAGGGTTTCAGAGTTACTTTCTCACTTTTGACTCCGGGGCAAGATTAGAACTTATGTATATGCCTGATATACCAGAAAATAGAAATGATACTCTCAGGAAACAGCATCTGGGAATAATTCATTTGGCCTTTGGTGTAGACAGTATGTCTGAAGTTGATAAAAAGGCTGCAGAGTTGAAAAAAGATGGTTTTAAAGTCATTAGTGGCCCAAGAAAAACCGGTGATGGATATTATGAATTTGAGGCGCTGGATCCGGATAATAATCGTTTAGAAGTAACAACATTGTTTATCAAATGATTGTATATTTTTGGCCTTTATTAAAAGGCAATTTATGAGATCTCTTAGACTAATCCTTTCAAATCCGAGATATTTTGGACCAGCCTGGGTTTTTGCCAGCTTAAATATTTTATTTGGTACCTGGGCCATTTATATTCCGGCCATTAAAGAGGATCTTGGAATTAGCAAAGCTACACTTGGGATTGCGATCTTCTTCCTTTCCCTTGGTGTTTTTACGATTTTCCCCTTAGCTTCTAAGATCATTAATAAAATTGGTGTGGGCAGGGCAACCTCAATTGGTATAATCCTTAGCTGCATAGCGGCTTTATTCCCTTTAATGACACCGGGCTTTATTAGCCTTACCGCGGCACTATTTTTCTTTGGAGCCACCAATGGATTTACAGATATTTCTATGAATACTCTGGTTACTGAAATTGAAAAGGAGGATAAACAAAATTTTATGTCAGCTGCCCATGGATTTTTTAGCCTCGGGGGAGTATTGGCGGGTTTGGGTAGTTTTTTAATTCCCGTTTTAGACAATAGAGGGTTACATATGTTTTTAGCGGTCTTGCTGGTTCTCTCGGTAAACTTTATTTTTTTTAAACAGTATCAAAAGGTCGTAGCTGCTCCAATTGAAAAGGAGGCTTTTAGCTTTAAAAATTTTAAACCTCTAATGTTAATTGGAGGTGTGTCATTTGTGGTTATGGGTAGCGAAGGAGCTATTGTAGATTGGAGTGGCTTATTTTTAAAAGAAGTTAGCCTGGCACCTGAAACTATATGGGGAGCCGGATTTTTAGGATTCCAGGCATTAATGACTCTTGGCCGCTTTTTAGGAGATTCAATTAGTGCCAGAATAGGATCAGTAAAAATAGTCGCTCTGGGGTCTATCATAGCTATAATTGGGTATCTTCTTGTCCTTACTACGGATATGTATTTGGCCATTCTTGGATTTGCTCTTACAGGCCTTGGGTTTTCAGTTATTGTCCCTGAGCTATTCAGAATAGGAGGTAATGTAAAGGGGGTAGAATCTTCTCAGGGAATTGCTTTTATAGCTGGTACAGGATATTCAGGCTTTCTTGTAGGGCCCGTTATTTTAGGTTTTATTGCAGAACAATTCTCGCTAAGTTCGAGTTTTATTACTTTAATGGTCTGCTCTGTAGCAGTTTTAGCGGCAACTTTCCTTCTGAAAAGAAAGAGCACCAAATAAGCTTTTTTTGTAATCTAATTAACTTTGATGTTTGTGAAATACAATTTAAAATTCCCTTCGGCTTTTTTATGTGTTTTTGCCAATATCAGGCCATTAAAGTCTGAATATTCTTCCCAGGTAGTTGCAAGTGAGGCCTCTGCCTGATTTCCTTTGCGAAATACCCATTCTTTTATTAAGTAATCATCCCCAAAATAAAAATCATAAGCATCCCCTGGGGTATAACCACCATCACCGGTATAAACAATGGTCAGTTTTTGCATTGATGTTTTACCTATTGGTGCTTCTGCAGCTTCTGTAACTTCATAACTGAAACTATCTTTATCCCAGACCAGGTTAAATGGTGCTAAAAACCAATATTTGTCATTGATAAAACCTGCATCAACTTTCGCTAAAGTGCTGTCTATCGCATTACGATAATATGTGGTCGATTCTCCAGCTGATATTCTTGTCACTTCATTTTTCTTAATATTCCATATCCAATCCCTTTCAAAATGAGTTGTATCCCGGTCTACATTAAAAGTAAATTTTAGTATTTCTACATTTTTCCATTCCTTCAGACCATGTGCATAGGCTATTTTTTCCGGAACGGTTTGTTCAATTTTTTCTGAATTTGCTTCTTTTTTTTGTTCGGTTTTACAGCTAAAAATGAGTACCAAAGAAAGTATAGCAAGCACGTACGGAATTTTCATAATAATGTTTTTTCAAATATAACTGCTTTTCAATTCTTAATTGATATTAATCCATGACTTTATTGGGGTATGAAATCCCAATAAAATGATTAATTTTGGTTTTTAACAAAAAGTAAAAAATGAGTAAAAAAAAGGGAAAAGTACAAGAAGCCATTGATGAAAGATTATTAGAAGAAAGAAAAGTATTTCTTTGGGGGATGGTTGATGATGATTCTGCCAAACATATTATTGATCGTTTATTATATCTTGATATGCAGAACAATAAGGAAATACAATTAATTATAAATAGTCCTGGTGGTTATGTAACCTCGGGATTTGCGATTTACGATACAATAAAATCACTTAAGAGCCCGGTCTCAACCGTTTGTAGCGGTTTAGCAGCTTCAATGGGTTCCATTCTCCTCTCTGTTGGTAAGAAAGGCCGTCGTTTTATTCAGCCTCATGCCCGGGTGATGATCCATCAACCAAGTGGAGGAGCAAGAGGTCAGGCATCGAATATTGAAATTCAGGCCAAAGAAATAATAAAGACAAAAGAGATTGGGGCCAAAATATTAGCTAAAAACTGCGGACAGACCTATGAAAAAATCTTGAAAGACTTTAACCGTGATTATTGGATGGATGCCGAAGAATCGATAGCATATGGAATAGTAGATGGCATTTTAAAATAGCATATATATACTTTAATAGAAAAAGACCTTCGTATAATAATATGAAGGTCTTTATAAATATATATGGACGCCTTGGCGGAAAATTCCCTATTCTTTATATATACGAATATTCCATCCAATCAGATCTCAAAGTGACCTAAAATATTAAAAGATAATTGAAAATTTGGCGCAGGCTAGAGGGTTTTATTTCCTAAAAGAATAAAAAGCTGGTACTGTATCTATTTTGATTTGCTAAGGCTTTAGGGCAGGATATTTGTATGGAAACATAATTTTGTACATTTACTTCCAATCTTAGCTATTCTCCTGGCTTATATTATGAATCAAACTCCAAAAGACATCGCTGTAGTGGGATCCGGATTAATAGGATCTTTATTGGCGATCTATCTAAAAAGATTAGGGCATGAGGTTACTGTGTTTGATCGACGTCCTGATATTAGGACGATTGAATTTTCAGGACGTTCTATAAATCTTGCACTTAGCGATAGAGGTTGGAAAACACTGAAAAAGGTCGGAATTGAGAAAGAGGTAAAGCAGATAGCAATACCTCTTTTTAAACGGGCAATGCATGTAAATAGTAATCCAATTTATTATCAGAATTACGGAAAAGAAGGGGAAGCAATCTGGTCTATCTCCAGAGGGTTGTTGAATAGAAAGATGATTGACCTTGCGGAAAATTCCGGCGTCAATTTCAGATTTAATGAAAGAGTATGGGATATTGATTTGCCGGATGCTAAATTGTATACAGGAGAAACAGAAAAAGGTGAATGGAAAGCTTATAATTATGATCTAGTGTTTGGTTGTGATGGTGCATTTTCAAGAATTCGTCATAAAATGCAGCGCAGAAGCCGATTTGATTATTCACAGGATTTTATTGATATCGGATATAAAGAACTGACAATTCCGGCTAATGATGATGGGACGCATAAACTCGACAAAAATTCTTTTCATATCTGGCCCCGCGGTAATTTTATGTTTATTGCTATGCCTAATCTCGATGGCAGCTTTACCTCTACATTGTTTTTACCATTTGAGGGAGAGATATCATTTGAGGGCATAAAAACCAAAACTCAGGCAAAGTCATTTTTCAAAACTTATTTTCCTGATGTATTAAATGAAATGGACAATCTTACTGAAGATTTTTTCAAAAACCCAACCAGTGCAATGGTTACGATGAAATGCTACCCCTGGACTTATTGGGATAAAGTAGCACTTGTTGGGGATTCTGCACATGCCATAGTACCCTTTTACGGTCAGGGAATGAATGCAGGTTTTGAAGATATTTATATATTAAATGGATTAATTTCCAAATATGGCGATGATTGGGAGCGTATTTTTCAGGAGTATCAGAAGAAAAGAAAACCCAATGCAGATGCTATTGCCGAATTGAGCTACAGAAACTTTATTGAAATGAGTTGCAAAACAGCCGATCCACTTTTTTTACTACAAAAGAAAATAGAAAAACATTTTGCTAAAAATAATCCGGACAAATGGATTCCGGTTTATTCCAGGGTTACCTTCTCGGACCAGCCTTATTCAGATGCTCTGGCCATAGGAGATGAGCAGGAAAGAATTATGCAACAGATTATGCAAATACCAAATATTGAGTTAAAATGGGATAGCATGGAAGTAGAAGAGAAGATGTTGGAGTTACTTAATAAAAACTGAACTTCTCGTATATTTATCTATTTTTCATTTCTGCCCTTCGCATAGGCATTTGGTCAATTAGATCAAAAACTTCATTTGCTTCCACAGTGTATTTCTTCCTGAGTTTCACACCACCATCTTTTCCAATTAAAATAATGCCCTGTAATTCACCATAAGCTATATTATCTGGATTTATATAGGTTATCATTCCATCCCTATCTAAAACTTCCTTGCCGTTGTAAACAAAAAGAACTAAATCCCTTTCCCTCATTTCGGCATGCAGGCCATTAAACTTATTCAATTGCAAGTTTCTGGTATCAAGATCATTCTTTGCGTCCATTACAAGAAGAATTCGTTTTTTCCACATAAATTCCGTCAACTCCCGTGAAGACATTGTATTTAATTGTAGTATTAAAACTAAAAGTGTTAAACATTTTAGATTAAAAATATCCATATATTGGACTAAAATAAAAAAACCACCTAATTACAGGTGGTTTTAAGTAAATAATTATATCGACTTAGATCTTTGAAAACATTTTGTGCATCTTTACCTGTTCTTCTTCAGCTAAAACTGGATCTACAAGAATTCTACCGCTATGCTCATCGGTGATAATCTTTTTTCTGGAAGCAATTTCTACCTGTACCTGAGGTGGTATGGTAAAGAAAGATCCACCTGAGGCTCCTCTTTCAACCGGGACAACGGCCAGACCGTTTTTAACGTTATTTCGGATTCGCTTATAAGCTTGTACTAATCTATCTTCAATTTGCTTTTCAAATTTTTCAGATTTAGCCAAAAGTGCTTTTTCCTCCTTATCAGTTTCCGCAAGAATCGCGTCTAATTCACTTTTCTTGTGTTTTAAGTGGGCTTCACGCTCTGAAAGTCTTTCTTTAGTCTCGCTGATCACTTCCTTTTTTTGCTCGATTTGAACTTTAAATTCTTTAATGTTTTTCTCAGCTAATTGAATTTCCAATTCCTGAAATTCAACTTCTTTCGCCAGTGAATTGAACTCTCTGCTGTTTCTTACATTTTTTTGCTGATCAGCATATTTTTTTATCAGTACTTTGGCTTCCTCAATTAAATTCTTTTTAGCACCGATTTCATAATTTATGGTTTCCAAATCGGACTTTAACTTATCCATTCTTGTTTTTAAACCAAGTACGTCGTCTTCAAGATCTTCAACTTCAAGGGGTAATTCACCACGTACATTTCTAATTTCATCAACTCTGGAATCTATTAATTGCAAATCGTATAATGCTCTTAATTTATCCTCCACGGTTGTTTCTACTTTTGTTGCCATATTTAATAATACTTGATAGGATTTGTAATACTCTCCGATAACGAGATTGCAAAATTAGGCATTTTTTTTGTAAGATAGTCTACCAATAAATTTTTTGTAAACTGCTCAGTTTCATAGTGCCCTATATCTGCAAGAAGTATTTTGTTTTCAGCTTCGAAAAACTGATGATACTTTATGTCCGATGTAATAAAAATATCTGCACCAGATTTTTTTGCCGCGGTAATAGCAAAGGCACCGCTTCCTCCTAAAACTGCTACTTTATGAATTTTTTTACCTAAAAAATCTGAGTGCTTTATACAGGACACATTCATTTTATTTTTTATGATATTTAGAAAGTCTTTTTCAGCTTGAGGTAATTCCAATTCACCTATCATTCCCATACCAATTTGGGAATCAACATTTTCTAGGGTGTTTATTTCGTATGCTACCTCCTCATATAAATGATGTTCAAATAAAGCCGTCAAAACACTTTTTTCTTTGCTTTTAGGAAAAGTAACATTGATCTGTGTTTCTTCTTCTAAATGCAGTTCACCCTTTTTTCCCTTTACCGGATTTGCATTCCTACCAGCTTTATAACTACCTGTGCCATCTACTGTAAAGCTACATTCACTATAATTTCCTATGCTTCCTGCACCAGCTTTAAATAGACCTTCCAATAGAACTTTGGAATGTGTTCTAGGTATATAAGTGGTTAATTTTTTTATGGTTCCTTGTTGCGGGACTAAAATCCGTGTGTTTTTTACCTCTAAAACTTCACAGATTTTGGCATTAACACCTTCAATTGCATTGTCGAGGGCGGTGTGCAGGCAATAAATGGAAATATTATTTTGAATGGCCTTTATAACGGCACGTTCTACATAATTAGAGCCGGTAAGACTTTTAAGACCTTTAAATAATATAGGATGAAAACTAATGATCAGATTGCATGATTTGCTTATTGCTTCATCAACTACATTTTCAAGTGAATCAAGAGTAACAAGAATATTAGTTACACTCATGTCCAGATCACCTACAAGAAGCCCAACATTATCAAAATCCTCAGCATATTCCAGAGGGGCCAATTCTTCAAGTATTTCAGCAACATCTTTAACCTTCATATTTAAAAATTTATGGCTATTAGAATAAGCCTTGTCTATTAATAGAATTTATGATAAAGCCTTTATAAAATTTAAGGTAATCTTCAAGAACATTCAATTTAATCTCGTTTAGCACTAATCTTAAACAAATTAAAATTAATACAATTGGGTATAATTTAATAGTATGTTTTAAAGTTAAGTGCGTGCATCAAAGATAAAATATTATATTTTCGTTCCTATGCAACTGCTAAGAATTCTAGCCTTCCCATTTTCTTTAATCTATGCCCTTGTGGTATATTTTAGGAATGTTTTATATGATTCAGGTATTTTACAATCTACAGAATTTAAAACTCCAATTGTTAGCGTAGGAAACTTAAGTACAGGGGGTACTGGAAAGACACCAATGATAGAATGGCTATTGAGTCATTTATCAGCAGGTTCAAAGCTTGCAGTTTTGAGTAGGGGATACAAAAGAAGAACCAGGGGTTTTGTTTTGGCCCAAACAACAAGTACGGCTGAAGAAATTGGAGACGAGCCCTTGCAGATATATTCTAAGTTTCCTGAGGTTTCAGTGGCGGTAGATGCGGATAGAATCAGGGGTATTAAACTGCTTGAGACCTCGAGGCATCCAAATCTTATACTTTTAGATGACGCATACCAACATAGAAAAGTGAAGCCACTATTTTCAATCTTATTGACATCCTACGGAAAATTATACACCAATGACTGGTACTTACCTACAGGAAATTTAAGAGACAATAAAAGTTCATCCAAACGGGCAGATCTAATTGTTGTGACTAAATGTCCCCCAGATCTTAATGATGAAAGTCAATTGAAAATCGCACGCAAGCTGAATCCTAGAAAAGATCAAAAGGTATTATTCTGCACTTTGGAATATGACATTAATTTAAAAGGAAAAAAAGAGAAAATATCACTCCATGGTTTACAAAATAAAGAAGTCAACTTAGTAACAGGAATTGCCAACCCCAAACCTTTGATTGATTTTCTAAGAAGTGCAGACATTACTTTTGATCATCATCAGTACAGAGATCATCATTATTTTTCCAGGAAAGAGATTGATTTTTTTAATTCCAAACCTTTAATACTGACAACAGAGAAGGACTATATGCGGTTGAAGGATAGCGTAGATAATCTTTACTATATTTCTGTCCGACATCGATTTTTAAGCGAAGGAGACGTAGTTCTTATAAAAAGCCTTGAAAAATTAGGATACTGATTTCTTTAATTTATGTTCAAGTATGTTTTCACCAATTTTTTGATAAAACACTTCTGGTTTAAAAGGTTTAGTAACTACGTCATTACATCCTGCTGCATAGAAACTTTCTAAACTGTCATCTAGGGATATTGCGGTAAGCGCTATAATTGGCGTGTCAGAATCAAATTTTCTAATCTGAATGGTAGCTTCAACCCCACTTATTCCAGGCATATGGATGTCCATTAGTATGCCGTCGTATTGACTTGAATTAGCCATTTCCACTGCCGTGTTTCCGTTTCCGGCAATTTCACAGCTAATACCTCTTTTCTCCAACATTTTTTTGGTTATGACCTGATTTATCTTATTGTCTTCAACAACGAGTACATGAAGGCCATTTAAATCATAGTCTTTTTGGGTTATCTCAAAAGGAATGTCATCTACAACACTTTCTTTACTTTTAAGGTCTAATTCAAAGAAAAATGAACTTCCCTGGCCCAAAGTACTTTTAAGCTGTATTTTACTGTCAAAAAGACCTAACAAACTCTTTACAATAGTAAGGCCAAGGCCAGTACCTCCATATTCCCTGTTAATTTGAATTGAGCCTTGTTCAAAACTATCGAAGATATTTTGCTGTTGTTCAATTGAAATACCTATTCCATTATCCTTGACTTCAAAATATATAGTCACTTCTTCCTCTTCCTTTTTCAGGAGTTTGGCTATTACATGTACTTCTCCATTTTTTGTAAACTTTAATGAATTACCAACCAGATTCATAAATATCTGGGATAATTTAATAGGGTCGCTCATTAAATGTTTAGGAATAGCCTCGTCGTAATCTAAGATAATTTTTGTTTTATTTTCTTTAGCACTTTGCTGTAAAGAGCTTATTACGTCTGCAAGCACTTTCTTCAGATTAAATTCCATATTTAAGGGCTCCAGTTTGTCGGCATCTATTTTATTTATTTGCAGGATATCATTTATAAAATTTAGTAAATAATCTCCCGAAAACTTTAAAGACTTTAGATGTTCTTTTTGATTATCGCTTGGGTTCTCTTCCAATAAGAGATGCGCCAAACCGGTAACGGCATATAGCGGTGTTCTCAATTCATGACTTACGGTAGACAGGAAGTTTGTTTTGGCTTCCATAGCCTGAACTGCAGCATCTCTGGCAGTTTGAAGCTGCCTGTTTTTGGTTTGCAGAAGATCATTGGTCTTTAACTTAATCTGATTGTTCCTGAATAGCGATACTGCTAATAAAGAAATAATAGTTAAAAAAGCCGAGGTTAGGATAGCAGTAATTTCCGATCTGTTCCGGGATTCATTTAACTCCTCTATTTTAGTATCCTGACGTTTAATTTCTTCCGACATGAATTCAAATTGAATCCTATCGGCTGTTTTGGCTTCGGCCTTAATTTTTTCTATGGTGAAAACAGAATCTTTTAGTTTTAAAAGATTCCTGTTATGAACAAGAGAGAGATTGTATTTTTCTCTATTTTCATAAGCCTGCCCCAGGATTTCATTAGCTTCAAATTCCTCTTTGGAGAAGTTATTTGCCTCAGCGATTTCTAAAGCACTAACCCCACTTTTAATACTTTCATCATAGTCTTGAGTTTTAATATATAATTTTGCTAATCCCAGGTGTGACCTTGCCATTAAGGATTCTTTTTCAAATACATCATTATTTACCACAAGGGAATTAAAATTTAATGCTGCACTTTCATATTTTTCTATAGTGAGGAATATATTGCCCTCCAACAATAATATGTTGTTGAGAAGATTACGGTCATTACTAAGCTGCTTTGATTCATTTAGCATGAAAATGGCCTGAAAGTTATTACCGCTGTCATAGAGTAAAATAGATTCTATGTATTTGTGAACTGCATGGCCATATGGATATTCCAGATCATTCAGCAGAACTGTTGCACGATCCCAATAAAAAAGGGTTGTTTCTCTTTTATCCAGCTCCATGTAAAGCAATGCGAATTTGTTATAACAATCTACAAGGGCCTTTTCGTCTTCTGTTTCTTCGGCCAAAGCAGCAGCTTTATCTAAGGATTCCAGCGCAAGATTTATTTTGTTCTGGTTTTTATAAGTCCTGGTTTCATTAAAAAAAGTATCTAAGGCATTTACCTGATTTGTCCGCTCTTGGGCCATGACAACAGGAAAGTAAGACATAAATACGAATAAGAAAAATGCCTTGGGAATTATTATATGTTGTAAAAAAAATCTCAAATGACTTTTTATTTAGCAAAGAAGTTAATAAAACACATAATTCTTTTGATGTACACTGTTTACTTTTTAATATTTGGAATTTTATAATAAATGTTTAATAAACCTCACCTTTGAATCAAACGTCTAGGATAAACAACTATTGTTTATTTGAATAGAAACTATAGGTTCTTTCCTATAAAAAGGGCTGTTTTTTAGGTCATTTTAGGAAAATCTTTTAAAAGTATCATTTATTTAATGAATAATCACTGCCTTTTTAACATAAAATAGCACCTCTAAGCGCATAGTTTATGGAAGGATATTCGTGCTAAACTAAATTTCTTCTTAAGAAATCTTTGGAATAAAAAATGTCTATAAACTCTTTAATGAATATGTTTATGTGCTTTGTAGGAAGACCGAACCAAAGCTCCACTTTCAACATGTCTGAATCCCATATTAAGCCCTAATTCCTCGTACTTGGCAAATTGTTCGGGTAAAATAAACTCTTTTACAGGCAAGTGCCTTTTAGAAGGTTGAAGGTATTGTCCAATAGTAACCACATCAACCTTGGCATTTCTAAGATCTTCCATGGTCTCGATAACTTCAGATTCAAGTTCTCCCAGACCCAACATAATTCCAGACTTGGTTCGTTTAACACCCTGCTCTTTCAGGTAATGCAGTACATTAAGGCTACGCTCATATTTTGCCTGAATCCTAACTTCACGCGTTAGTCTTTTAACAGTTTCCATATTATGAGAAACAACTTCGGGAGCAACATCTACAATACGATCCAAATGAATTCCATGTCCCTGAAAGTCAGGGATAAGGGTTTCCAATGTAGTATTCGGATTCATTCTTCTTATAGCTTTTACAGTTTCCGACCATATAATAGACCCCATATCTTTAAGATCATCCCTGTCTACAGAAGTAATTACAGCATGTTTAATACCCATAATCTTTATGGAACGCGCTACTTTTTCGGGTTCTTCCCAATCCACATTCTCGGGCCGGCCAGTTTTCACACCACAAAACCCACAGGATCTAGTACAGATATTTCCTAAAATCATGAAAGTAGCTGTGCCTTCTCCCCAACATTCCCCCATATTCGGGCAGCTACCAGAAGTGCATATGGTATGCAAATCATATTTATCAACAAGACTTCTTAGCTGCGTATATTTTTTCCCTGTTGGTAATTTAACTCTTAACCATTTTGGTTTGCCTTTAGGCGGTTGTATATGGGAAATAGTTTCAACGCTCATAGAAAAATTTTAAACAAATATACGACCAAATAGAAAAACAAAAGCTATTGGAAAAGGGCTCAAATATTTTGCAAAAACTTAACTGGCAAAAAACTATCTTTTGCTTTTGATGATTTCTGCTAATAATTTTTTTGCCCGGAGCAATTTTACTTTAACATTATTCACTGGTTCTCCCAATTCTTTGGCAATTTCTGTATAGGATAGTTCATTAAAATACCGAAGATTAATGACTTTTTGATAATGCGGCTTTAATTGTTTAATATTTTGAAGAAGCTTTGCGAGATTCTGATCGGTGATTAGTTGATCCTCGGCAGTTGGGGCATCATCAAGAACCTTTTTTATGGCCTCGTTATTGCCACTATCTGTGCCATCAAGAACATTCCTTTTTCTTTTTCTTATGAGGTCTACATGCAAGTTTTTTGAAATAGTGATTAGCCATGTTTTAAACTCATAAGCAGAGTCATATGAATCTAATTTGTCGAAAGCCCTGGAAAAAGTTTGTATCGTTATATCTTCGGCATCATTTTCATTTTCAGTCCGAATTAATTGAAAACCATATACATCATTCCAGAATGTGTCAAGTAAACTACTAAATGCAATCTGATTACCCGCCTTAGCCAGTTCAATAGTACTCTGGAGTGTTTCGTCAGTTTTATCCAAACCTTGCTCTTTAATAAACCTAAAGGTAAACTAAATGTTATTGTGATTTTGCAGAAGCCTCTTTTCTGCATTCCTGCTCGTCGGGAAGTTTACCACAATAACCGCAGGCTTCTCCACCGCTATTAAGATAAGGATTTTGACTAGCGCAAGTACCGGCAAACTTACCATCTTTTCTAGACCATATTTTAATTGCAATGCCTGCGAATGCCAGTGCAAGAAGACCTATAGTAAGTAAAATTAACATCATAAAGAAAATTTTCACAAAGATACAAAAATAAAGCCCCTAAAAGGGGCTGTATATTCTACAAATCATTGGTATCTCAATAAGAAATATTGGCTACAATATTCTGAACCGTAGGAGTGTCATTTCCGCCTTGAGGTTCTATAGTTATGTAACCAACTGCGTTTTCCGCATAAGGTAAGGGTCTGAGGTGATCTTTATCATCAACATTCTTAATTACCCCCAGATTGACCATTTCACCATTAACTTCAGCCCACATCTGATAACATTGGTTATCAGGCAAATTAGGTAAACTCCTAACGTTAATATAGGAAAGTTTTTTAACAGGATTAATATAGGCCACAGCTTTTAATTCCTTTGCCTTTTTATTCCCATTTACGGCATACTTTTTAGTCTGAGGATTATTTAGAACTATAAACTGGTTTCTTACATCTTCCAGTTGTTCTTTCATATCTTCTTCTAAGGTTCTGATCTTATTATTTACGATGACATTTTCATCTTGTAAATTTTGGTTTTGATTCCAAAAGAAATAAGATGATCCAGCAAAAAGTAAAGCCGTTATACTTGCAGCAATCGCATATCTTTGAAACTTTCTTCTACCTGTATTCTGTGCTTTAACCCTATTTAGGATCTTGGCCTTAAGACCTTCCGGGGTTTTAAGGGCATATAGTTTTGCAAATGTTTCAAGATTAGCTTGCAACTCATCATAGGTCTTCCTGACTTTAGGATACATTGCTATATATCGTTCCACTTGCATTGATTCTTCAAGAGTGGTAGTTCCCAATAGATACTTTTCAAGTAAATCAGTATCTAAAAATATTCGTATTTTTTCTTTCATGACATTAAAGTTAATAGGGGCAAAAGTATCATAGAATTTCCATAAATCTTTTTAAGTTCTCTTAGTCCAATTTTTAACCTGGATTTGATAGTTCCCAACGGAATATTTAATTCGTCGCTGGCTTCTTGTTGTGTCATGCCTTGAAAAAACAAGGCATCCAACACCACTTGATATTTATCTTCTATCTTCTCCATGTTCTCTTTGACATCCATGAACTCGGGTCTGATACTGTCTATTCCTAGATTATATACGTCTGAAATATCAATTTGGATTTCCTTATCAGATTTGGTGTTTACGCTACGTAGCTTGTCAATGGCCGTGTTTCTTGTTATCCTGAAGAGCCATGTAAATAATTTTGCTTTCGAGGAATCATAAGAGTCAGATTTTTTCCAGATCTTAACAAAACTCTCCTGCAATACATCCTGTGCCAGTTCTGAATCTCTAACTACTTTAAAAGCAACCCCGTAAAGTGTATCGCCATAATGTTCATACAGCAATGAAATAGCCTTCTCATTGCGCTCGTGCAACAATTCAACAATATGTTTTTCAAGTAGTGAACTCATATTAGATTAACGACATCAAATAATTCGGAAAGAAAGCATCCAAAATATTATTCTGACCCGTATATAGTGTAAACGCTAAATTATAAAATTGATTGTTAAGAAAGCGTTTTCTCAATTTTAATTAGATAAATGTGCAACTGGTTATTGTACATTTAATTTTTGGTTAGTTTGGTTTGGTATAACCCCCGTGAATTCTTTCTCGGGGGTTATTTTATGACTTTTTACTATTCTTTTTAGCTAATTATATTTACTTCAGGGTTAATTTCGATGCCAAATCGCGCTAATACGGCATCCTGAATTTTAGTTGCTAATAGTAGTAACTCCTGTCCACTTGCTCCTCCATAGTTCACCAGGACCAAGGCCTGGTTCTTATGAATCCCGGCATCACCAAATCTTTTACCTTTAAATCCGCATTGTTCAATAAGCCATGCGGCAGGTATTTTATAAGTAGTTTCTGAAATTTTATAAAAAGGAGCTTCAGGATTATTCTCCAAAAAAGTAATAAACTTCTCTTTTGTTATAACTGGGTTTTTAAAGAAACTTCCACTGTTGCCCAATTTAATTGGGTCTGGGAGTTTCTTTCTACGAATTGCAATTACAGCATTGGAAACATCTTTGATTGAAGGGTGGTCAATCTTATTTTCTTTCAATTCAGTTTCAATTGCACCATAGGAGGTATTTGGATTATGTGGCGGTTTATTTAATTTTAAATTTACCGACGTTATAATGTATTTACCCTTCCCTTCATTCTTAAAAATGGAATCTCTATAGCCAAACTGGCAGTCAGACTTAGAAAAAGTGATGAGCTGCTGAGTAGCAGCATCCATGGCTTCACAGCTTTCAAAACAATCCTTAAGTTCAACCCCGTATGCGCCTATATTTTGTATGGGTGAGGTGCCTACATTTCCTGGAATTAGTGATAGATTTTCCAACCCTCCGTAGCCATGATTAATCGTCCAAATTACTAATTCATGCCAGTTTTCTCCTGCCATAATCTTTAGGATTACGTGATTTTCATCTTCTGACAGTATTGTAATTCCTTTGATGTTAATATGCATAACTAATGCATTTAGATCATTGGTTATTAGCATATTACTTCCGCCGCTTAACACAAGTTTTTTCGGGTAACTCTTTAGTTGAAGTACTTCTTGGAGATTCTGGATTGTAGTTATTTCTACGAAATGGCTTGCCAGGGCTTCAATACCAAAAGTATTATACTTCTTCAAAGATATATTACGCTGTATTTTCACAAAGCCCTATAGGTTTTAAGTGCTTCTTTTAATATTTGCACTGCTTTTATTAAACGCTCTTTTTTAAGAACATAAGCAATGCGTATCTGATTTTTACCCATTCCCTCGGTTGCGTAGAATCCTGCAGCCGGTGCAACCATGACAGTCTCACCGTTTAAATCATATTTCTCCAGAAGCCACTGTGCAAAATGATCTGCGTCTATTATAGGTAATTGCGCTATACAGTAAAATGCGCCGTGAGGCCTACCGACAACAACACCATCTATATTATTTAATTCAGTTATTAGCAGATCACGCCTTTCTACATATTCTTCTATTACTTCCTTAAAGTACTCCTGTGGTGTTTCTAAAGCAGCTTCACTGGCAATTTGGGCATATGTAGGGGGTGAAAGCCTGGCTTGGGCAAATTTTAGGGCTGTTTTTATAATCTCTTCGTTTTTTGAGACAAGACAACCAATTCTTGCGCCACACATGCTATATCTCTTGGAAACAGAATCTATAACGATAGCGTGTTCTTCCAACCCGTTTTCCTGTAATATGGAATAGTGCTCTTTTCCATCGTATGTGAACTCTCTATAGACTTCATCTGCCACCAGAAAAAGATCATATTTTTTTACCAGCAACGCCAGTTTCTGAATTTCAGTTTTATTGTATAAATACCCTGTAGGATTTCCAGGATTACATATAAGGATCGCTCTTGTCTTATCTGTAATGAGCTTTTCGAATTCCTCAATTGGAGGTAGTGCAAAATTGTTTTCAATTCTCGAAAGTACAGGAGTCACTTTTATTCCCATGGCAGTAGCAAAACCATTGTAATTGGCATAAAATGGTTCAGGAATTATTATTTCATCGCGAGCATCAGCAATACTTCCCATAGCAAAGGTAAGAGCTTCAGATCCCCCGGTTGTCACTAATATGTCATTGTGCGTGACGTATATTTTTTGCTTTTTGTAATATTCACTTAATTTTTTACGATAGATTTCGGAACCTTCAGTTCTGCTGTAGGCTAAAACTTCAATTGTGTTGTTTTTGACCGCATCCAAAGCCTGTTTAGGGGTTTTAATATCTGGCTGACCAATATTTAGATGAATAACATCAACACCTCGTAATTTGGCAGCTTCCGCATAGGGAACCAATTTTCGGATTGGGGATTCGGGCATTAATTGACCCTTCCTTGAGATGGCTGGCATAGAATTCTAAATTTTAGCAAAAATGGGAAATCATTATGGACAAAACAACATAAAGTTAAATATTATCAGTTCATCTAATGGAATGTTAAAGTACTATAAACTTTCATTATTATTTTATATCTTTAGGATATATTGAACTAATTATTAGGAAGTTGCGTAAAATATTCAATTTATTTTTATTGTTAATTCTGTGGATTCCATCTTATGGTTTAGCACAAGGTTTTGCGTTGCCATATGGTAAAAAATTTGAAAAGGTTAATTTTAAATTAATCAATAACCTTATAATCATACCTATTGAAGTTAACGGGGCGAAGTTGTCCTTTATCTTGGATTCAGGGGTGAGTAAACCTATTCTTTTTAATGTCTCTGGCCAGGACTCCATTCAATTAAAAAATGTGTCAGAAATTACTATAAGCGGCCTAGGTGGTGGAGATCCAATTAAAGGGCTAAGTTCAAAAGACAATTTTTTCAAATTAGAGGAAATTAGGAATTTCAATCAATTATTATATGTTGTATTGGACAAGGATATGAATTTCTCACCAAGTTTGGGAATCCCGATACATGGAATCATTGGATATGACCTTTTCCGAGATTTTGTCGTAGAAATTAATTACAGTTCGGAATATATTAAATTTCATGATCCTGAATTTTATAAAGAGAAAGAAAATACTAAATCACAGACATTACCTTTATCCATTAGAAGAAACAAGGCTTATATTGAAGGAAGTGTTGGTTTAAATACGACAAACGATGTGCCCGTAAAACTTTTAATTGATACGGGTAGTAGTGATTCGGTTTGGCTCTTTAAGGATGAGGGAAAAGGACTTGGTATTCCTGAACAAAACTATCAGGATTTTTTGGGTCAAGGATTGAATGGAAGCATTTTTGGTAAACGCACCAAGGTAAATAAAATTAATTTAGGAAAATTTGCTTTAAAGGATGCGAAAGCGGCTTTTCCTGATATGGAGACCTTTAGTAGTACCTCGGTGATTACGGGGAATAGAAATGGTAGTATTGGCGGGGCCATTCTTAAACGCTTTAATATTGTTTTTAACTATCCTGCAAAAGAAATTACCTTAAAAAAGAATAGACATTTTAGTGCTCCTTTCCAGTACAATATGTGTGGTTTGCAATTACAGCATAATGGTGTTCGATATATCGCAGATCGGATTGCAGATAGCAGAGGTGTTGTTATGAATAGTGAAAAAACATTTGGAAATGTGCAGATTCTAATGGAAAACCAAACCCGACTTAGTTTGGTGCCCGAGATTATTGTATCAGGTATCAGAGCAGGTAGCCCCGCAGAAGAAGCCGGTTTACAAGAGGGAGACATTATTTTAGCAGTAAATGGTAAGCGCATTCATAGTTATAAACTTCAGGAAGTCATGAAAATGCTCAATGAAAAAGAAGGAAAGCGCATAAAGGTACTTATAGAAAGATACAACAAGGATTTGTTATTTTCATTTGTGCTTAAAAAAGCATTTAAATAAAAAAACCGGAATTTTCATTCCGGTTTTTTTTATCATAATACAAATTTTTTTATTTTCCGTCTACACTTTTCACTTCTCCTTTAATTTTTAACACCTTGGTAGGTGTATCAGCGTTGGATATTACTGTTATAGCTTTTCTAATTGGTCCAACTCGCTTAGTGTCATATTTAACTTGTATTTCTCCTGTTTTACCCGGCAAAATGGCCTCTTCAGGTTTTTTAGGAATAGTACAGCCACAACTGGAACTTACTTTACTTATAATTAAAGGTGCTGTTCCTGTGTTTGTAAATTCAAATACCCTAACGCCATCACTACCTTTTTCGATTACACCATAATCAACGGTTTCCGATTTAAATTCGATCTTAGCCGCTTTATCCTGGGCGTTTACACTTAATGTAAGTAGGCCTACAAATAATATTAATACTATTTTTTTCATTACTTTTTGGTTTTGGGTGAATCTCAAATGTAAATGTTTTGGTATCAACATCCAAAATTCTTTTGTTATCTTCTAACGTTACTTATTTTTGTTTCGTATTTCCAATCCGGTAAAAATTAAAGTGATTATCGCAAGTTTAACATTTTTAGTGATAATCATTTTTTGATACCGGTATGGATTAAACAAAAACTGTACCGAAATTATGGATATTCCATCAAAATATGAGCCTCAGATAGTAGAAGACCACTGGTATAACTATTGGATGGCCAATAATTATTTTCATTCAACGCCCGATGGTCGTGAGCCTTATACCATAGTTATACCGCCACCTAATGTCACGGGTATTCTGCATATGGGGCATATGTTGAATAATACCATTCAGGATGTGCTGATAAGAAGAGCGCGCCTGCTTGGTCTGAATGCTTGCTGGGTACCCGGAACAGACCATGCTTCTATAGCAACAGAAGCAAAAGTTGTAGCTAAACTGAAGGAGCAGGGAATAGATAAGAAAGATATTTCAAGAGAAGAATTCTTAGTTCATGCCTGGGAATGGACACACGAATATGGGGGTGTAATTTTAGAACAGCTTAAAAAATTAGGTTGTTCATGTGATTGGGATCGCACAAAATTTACGATGGATGAAGACATGTCTGCGTCCGTTATTAAAGTTTTTATTGAATTATTCAATAAAGGTTTGATCTATCGCGGATATCGTATGGTAAACTGGGATCCTCAAGCTAAAACGACGCTATCAGATGAGGAAGTAATATATGAAGAGCGCAATGGCGAGTTATATTACCTCGCATATTCCATTGAAGGTTCTGATGATAAAGTCACCATAGCAACCACACGTCCTGAGACCATTCTGGGCGACACTGCCATTTGTATCAATCCAAACGATGAACGTTTCAGCAATTTGAAAGGTAAAAAGGCAATCGTTCCTATATGCAATAGGGTAATTCCAATAATTGAAGATGAATATGTTACAATGGAATTTGGAACTGGTTGTCTAAAAGTGACACCTGCACATGACGAAAATGATAAGCTTCTTGGTGAGAAACATCAACTTGAAACCATAGATATTTTTAACGAAGATGCATCATTAAATTCTTTTGGAATGCATTTTGAAGGGATGGACCGGTTCATAGCGCGTAAAGCAATTGTTAAGGAATTAAAGGAAAAAGGTGTTTTAACAAAGGTGGAACCTTATGTAAATAAAGTTGGTACTTCCGAACGAACAAAAGTTGTTATAGAACCAAGACTTTCAGATCAATGGTTTCTTAAAATGGAAAATTTAGCAAAGCCCGCTTTAACTGCTGTTCTAGAAACGAGGGAAGTGAACTTTTTTCCGAGAAAATTTGAAAACACATATCGTCATTGGATGGAAAATATTCGGGATTGGAATATTTCCCGGCAGCTTTGGTGGGGACAACGCATACCCGCTTATTACTATGGAGATGGCGAAAATGATTTTGTTGTTGCAGAATCAAGAGAAGATGCTCTGGTCAAAGCAAGAGATAAATCTGGAAATATTGGGTTGGCTGCGGAAGATCTGAAACAAGATGAAGATGTATTGGACACCTGGTTTTCTTCCTGGCTCTGGCCAATTAGTGTTTTTGGTGGAATCATGGAACCAGATAATAAAGAGGTTAATTATTATTATCCTACAAGTGATCTGGTTACCGCACCCGATATTTTATTTTTTTGGGTAGCCAGGATGATTGTGGCCGGTTATGAATTTAGAGGAGAAAGACCATTTGATAATGTTTATCTAACCGGTATAGTTCGCGATAAAGAAAGGCGTAAAATGTCTAAATCTTTAGGTAATTCTCCTGATGCCCTTAAATTAATTTCGGAATTCGGGGCAGATGCTGTGCGAGTTGGCTTGTTACTAAGTTCTGCAGCCGGAAACGACCTTTTATTTGATGAAGCTCTTTGCCAGCAAGGAAAAAACTTTGCCAATAAAATATGGAATGCCTTTCGTCTTGTTAATGGATGGGAAATTGCCGAACTACCGCAACCTGATTACTCTTTAAAAGGAATTGAATGGTATACAGCCAGATTTAATCAAGTGCTTGAGGAGATAGAGGACCATTTTAGCAAATATCGTATATCAGAAGCATTAATGGCTATTTACAAACTGGTTTGGGATGATTTTTGCTCATGGTTGCTGGAAATAGTAAAACCAGCCTATCAGCAGCCAATTGATCAGAAAAGTTACATAGCAATCATAGCTATTTTTGAGAATAATTTAAAACTTCTACACCCTTTTATGCCTTTTCTATCGGAAGAAATATGGCAGCGTATCTCAGAACGTAGGCCCTCTGAGGCCCTGGTCATTGCTAGCTGGCCAGAAATAGAAAGTTATGACCCTGAACAAATTAAGGCATTTGATTTAGCGGCAGAAGTAATATCGGGCATTCGCAATATTCGCAAAGAGAAGAATATTCCTTTAAAAGAGACTTTGGAGCTTTCCGTGTTAAATAAAGAAGGAATAACTGAAGACTTGGATGTGGTTATCAAAAAACTGGCTAATGTGGAGCCAATTACTTCTGTACATACGGCTGTAGATGGTGCATTGTCATTTAGAGTTAGAAGTAATGAATATTTTGTACCCGTTGCCGGTACACTTGATGTAGATGCAGAAATAAAGAAGATCCGGGAAGAACTGTCATATACCAAGGGTTTCTTACAATCTGTCAATAAAAAGCTGGCTAATGATCGGTTTGTGAATAATGCCCCTGAAAAGGTTGTGGCTATTGAAAAAAAGAAGGCAGAGGACGCTGAGGCTAAAATTGAAACCTTGGAAAAAAGCCTGAGTAGTTTGGAGCAATCATAATATGTTATTTAAAGTAAATAATGTCATTATTTGAGGATTTCCCGGATGATGTTTATCTTTAGACAAAGTACATTTAGATGAAACCAATACTGATATCATTTTTCTTTCTATTTATTATATGCCTGGAGGCTCAAGAGGGCCAATTAAAGATATTGCCAGCAAAAATTCAAATAAATACTGCCGTCTTACCAGCACCTGAAGAAGATAGAGCAGATGCTATGGTATACGGCTATGATGAACAAGGCAAATTGGTAGTGTTGCGCGAAGGAACCAATAACCTGGTGTGCCTGTGCGATGACCCCACCAAAGAAGGTATTAGTGTCAGCTGCTATTCAAAGAAACTTGAACCCTTTATGGCCAGGGGGAGAGAACTTAGTGCTCAGGGTAAAAACTTTAAGGAAAAACGAGAGATTAGAGGGGAGGAAATAGCTTCAGGGAAAATAAAAATGCCTAAAGAACCTAGCATGATGTATATTTTTTATGGAACTGATGAAAATTATGATAAAACTACAGGTGATCTAAAAGACGGAAAGTTTCGCTATGTCATTTACACACCATTTGCCACAACAGAATCCACAGGACTTCCCAGTAAACCGCATGCACCCGGAATGCCATGGCTTATGGATCCAGGAACTCATAGAGCCCATATAATGGTTGGTCCTTTCAACTAATAGATACATGCTTAGTTTTAATTTGACTGTTTTGTTAGTGCTTGTTGAATTGCTGTTTGAGAAGAATTTAATTTTTTTATATCCCACGAAATAAGTAGTTAAAAGAAAGGACGATTTTACCAATACCTCTAATTGATGAATTTTTCTATCTTTGAGTGAAGCATCTTTTTTAAATGGAATCTTACGCAACTGCACTCCTTTATGCCATTCCTTTTTTTATTTTTTTATTGGGGATAGAAATTCTCTACGGATACTTTGTTAAAAATCAGAAGCACAAGGTTCTGGATACTGTAAGTAGTATTAGTTCCGGTCTTACTAATATTTTGAAGGATTCTCTTGGTCTGGGGGTCATAATCGTAAGTTATCCTTATTTATTGGAGCACCTTGCACTAACAGAAATAAAAGCCAGTTGGTTAGTTTGGGGTATCGCCTTTATTGTTATCGATTTTGCAGGTTATTGGAATCACCGCCTAAGCCATCACATCAACTTTTTTTGGAATCAACATGTTATACACCACAGTAGTGAGGAATTTAATTTGGCATGTGCCTTGCGACAGTCAGTTTCTAATTTAATAGGCTATTTCCCTCTTTTTTTAATTCCTGCAGCAATTCTTGGAGTTCCTACAAAGGTTATTGCAATTCTGGCGCCAATCCATCTTTTTGCCCAGTTTTGGTATCACACTCAGCACATAAGAAAAATGGGATGGTTAGAATATATAATTGTCACACCGTCTCAACATCGGGTTCATCATGCAATAAATCCGGAATATATTGATAAAAACCTTGGTCAGGTATTATGCATTTGGGACCGTTTATTTGGTACTTTTCAGGAAGAACTGGCAGAGGTGCCACCCCAATATGGAGTTTTGAAGCCTGCTCGTACCTGGAATCCGCTACTTATTAATTTTCAGCATATTTGGAGCTTAATTAAAGATGCCTGGCGTACAAAGAACTATTTGGATAAAATAAAAATATGGTTTATGCCTACAGGATGGAGGCCAGCGGATGTTAAAGAGAATTATCCGATAAGTGTAATTCAAGATGTATATCATTTTCAACGGTATCAAACAAAGGCTTCTTTTTCTTTTAAGGGGTATGTAATTTTTCAAATGTTAGCTACTTTAATATTATTGCTATTTATGTTTTATAACTATGCGGAAATAGGCTTCAATGGCTTACTTTTATTTGGAGCCTTTGTGTTTATGGGAATATATGGATATACTACCCTAATGGATAGAAGCAAAAATGCTGTATGGATAGAACTATGTCGGGGAGTACTTGGACTTTTTCTCATATATATTACGGGAGATTGGTTTGGTATTAATGCGCAATTTTCCGGAGGGGGTTATTATGTTGCAATGTATTTTGTTATTACAATTATCGGGGGTATTTATTTTACCTATATAGAAAGAGAATCATTATCTGCTAATGCAGTTTTATAAGAATAAATTATGGGGATAAGACCATACATACTTGCCGAATCTAACTGGGAAGTCATTAAAGATGCCGATTTTGAACTGGCTATACTACCATGGGGAGCAACAGAAGCGCATAATTATCATTTACCTTATGCCACTGATATTTATGAGGCTGATTATATTGCTGCTGCCTCCGCACAAATTGCATGGGAAAAGGGTGCAAAACCAATTGTTTTACCAACAATTCCGTTTGGGGTAAATACAGGGCAATCTGATATTTATCTTGATATAAATCTTAATCCCTCGACTCAACTGACCATCTTAAACGACATTATAGAGACGCTTAATCGTCAGGGGATATATAAGCTTTTAATCTTTAACAGCCATGGCGGAAATAATTTTAAGCCATTGGTTAGAGAATTAGGTTTAAAATTTCCGGATATGTTTATTTGTTTCTCCAATTGGTTTCAGGCCATGAATAGATCAGATTATTTTGAAAATGAAGGCGACCATGCGGAAGAAATGGAGACAAGTCTTATGTTATATCTTAAACCTGAATTAGTATTACCAAAAGATAAATGGGGGAAGGGTAAATCTAAAGGATTTAAGATCAAAGCGTTTACAGAGGGTTGGGTATGGGCAGAGCGAAAATGGTCAGAGATAAGTGAGGACACCGGAGTAGGGAATCCGGAAAATGCCAGCGTGGAAAAGGGTAAGCAATTCTTTGAAGATATATCTTTAAAAATAGGAAATCTAATTTATGATTTGTGCAAAGCCGATTGTGAAGATCTATATGAATAGTAGTCTTTATTTCTTGTTAACAATCACCTTTTCAACCAAATTCACATATAGGGCCATGGCTTCTTCACGATCAATATTCTGTGCCTGTATCAAGGCATTGGCCTTAAATGCATTTATTAATGGGGTCTTACTTCCAGGGTTATTGTAGTTTTTATTGGCTATTTTGTAATAGGCATATAACTTTAATAATAAGTCTGCTGGTATAGGCTTCTTATAGTCATTTACAAGCCGTACTGCTTCTAAAAAATCGCTATATAATTTTTCATTCTTCATCCCTGTGAGGAGTTGTGGCAATGCAGGTTTGGGCACCCACGACTTTCTGGTTTAATTTTACGGTGATTGCACTATCTAAGGGTAACAATACATCTACCCTGGACCCGAATTTAATAAAGCCCGAATCTTCACCCTGTTGAACGTTTTCTCCTATCTCTGCATAATTTATAATACGTCTCGCCATTGCTCCTGCTATTTGTCTGTAGAGAATATCCCCAAATTTTGGGGTATGAATTACAATAGTTGTTCGTTCATTTTCTTCACTTGATTTTGGATGCCAGGCAACAAGGTATTTACCAGGGTGATATTTGGAGTATTTGATGACCCCACTAGATGGATACCGTGTTATATGTACATTGGTTGGTGACATAAAGATGGAAACTTGTATACGTTTATCCTTAAAATATTCTTTTTCTTCTACTTCCTCTATAGCAACTACCTTCCCGTCAACAGGAGCCAATATATCATTAAAATTTTTATTAATAATTCTTTTTGGATTTCTAAAAAACTGGAGAATAAGAACTAAAATGATTAAAGCTAAAATTTGAACTGCATGCTTTAACCAGGGTTCAACTATATAAAAGTGAGCCAATACAATAATAATACCAACGCTAAAAAAAGTCGACAGTATAATTTTCTGGCCTTCTCTATGAAACATATGAAAACAACATTAAAGTTAAATAAGCAAAAGGGGCAGCAAATATTAAACTATCTAAGCGATCTAACATACCGCCATGTCCTGGTAAAATGGCGCCACTGTCTTTAACACCAGCCTGTCTTTTTAATTTAGATTCAACAAGGTCACCTAAACTTCCTGTTAGCACTATAACTCCGGCTAGAATGACCCATTGTACCGGGTTTACAATATCTTCATAATTTGCCATAATATAGGCGGCTCCCAAGGTAAAAACCAATCCTCCCAGTGAACCTTCAACAGTCTTTTTAGGCGATACCGCCGGATATAGTTTTGTACGCCCCAAAGTCTTACCCACAACATAGGCAAATGAATCATTTACCCAAATTAATATAAAAATCCCCATAATGAGGTATTTAGCAAATTCATTATCCTTATATGGGATCATTGTCAAAAAAATACATCCGCCACCAACATAGAAAAGACCCACAATAAATTTTTCGTAATTATAGTAGATTTTTTTCTTTTTAGAAAATAGGTAATAGATCAAACTAAGATCAACAATGATAGTTATAAGCATGAGCATATTGATCAATATTTTATCATCAATAAGATAAATATAAGCCCACCATAGACCTAAATAGGCTATAAAAACATAGTATCCCCTGAGAGATACCAATCTTTTATATTCATACAAACATGCCAGACCAAAAACCATAAAAAGAAAGTCAAATGCATCTGAACTTAGAAAAACGGCAGAAAGAAGTAGAATTACATAAACAGCTCCCGTCAATAATCGCCTAAGAAGTTCTTTCATATTAAAGGTCTTCCATAAGTAATAAGTACAAGTGTTTTGTGCTGCTACCGTAGGTTAGAAAATCATTCGCATTTTCTTCAGTTCCTTGAAAATGTTTAATAGTAGTAATATTTGCAGGGATAACTTGTCTGTACTTCTTTTTGATTGTTTTTAAACCCTCTCCAATTGTACCTACTAACTGGCTGGTTGTGGCGAAAACAATAACATTATCTGGCAATTCGTTAAGCTTCTTTTCTTTAAGCTGGTTTGAGCAAACTAAAATAGACCCGTTTTGGGCAACCAAATGTTCACAGGTAGTAAAGAAAATTTCACTATCGTTTGCCTTATCTGTAAACTTTAAATTGTCCTTATAAAATTTTTCTTTTAGGCGGGGATTCATTACAAAGAAAGGCAGTTCCTCCCAATGATTTTCTTCAATAATATTTTTTAAAGCTTCTGAAACTTCATCAAAGGAATCGCAATAAATGAATTTACCACCATTCTTTTTAAAATGAATAGTAAACTTCTCATCAACCGGGATATTTAGGTCGGGCATATGCATACCTCTGGTTTCCACAGTTTCTTTGGAAACTTTCTTTTTACCACCACCAAATAGCTTGTCAAATAGACCCATCGATATATTTAGGCTTCAAATAATGCTCGACTTATTAAAAAAACAACGCTTAGAATTATTATTTATTTTCTTTGGTAGATTCTTCAGGTGCTAGCTCATTAGTATCAACTATTTCCTGACCTTTTTTATCAAATACTTTTTCAAAAGGGCGACTGCCAAAAATTTTAACTAAATCCTCTTTAAAGATAACTTCTTTTTCCAATAAACGTTCAGCCAATTCTGTTAGTTTATCTTTATTTTCTTTCAATACTTCAACAGCTCGTACATACTGCTCTTCAATTAATTTTGAAATTTCTTTATCAATTACCTGTGCCGTTTCTTCACTGTATGGTTTGGTAAACCCGTATTCATTTTGACTTGAGGAGTCGTAGTAAGTAAGATTACCAATTTCGTCGTTAAGCCCATAAATGGTTACCATAGCACGTGCCTGCTTGGTTACTTTTTCCAAATCACTAAGAGCACCGGTAGATATTTTATCAAATATTACTTTTTCAGCGGCTCTGCCTCCCAAAGTAGCACACATTTCATCTTTCATTTGTTCAGGTCGAACTATAAGACGTTCTTCAGGCAAATACCATGCTGAACCCAGAGATTGGCCTCTAGGGACTATTGTAACTTTTACTAACGGCGCAGCATGTTCAAGCATCCAACTTACAGTGGCATGGCCAGCCTCATGATAGGCAACAGTCTTTTTCTCTTCCGGGGTAATAATTTTATTCTTTTTTTCAAGTCCACCAACAATTCGGTCTACCGCATCAAGGAAGTCTTGTTTGCTAACGGCCTTTTTTTCTTTACGTGCCGCAATAAGTGCAGCTTCATTACAAACGTTGGCTATATCTGCCCCCGAAAATCCTGGTGTTTGTCTGGACAGAAAATCAAGATCCAATGTCTCGGAAGTTTTTATTGGCCTAAGGTGTACTTCAAATATTTCTTTTCTTTCACGGATATCCGGAAGATCCACATAAATCTGTCGGTCAAATCTACCTGCACGCATCAAAGCTTTATCCAAAACATCAGCTCTGTTGGTAGCAGCCAATACAATTACATTGGTATTTGTACCAAAACCATCCATCTCCGTTAATAACTGGTTTAAGGTATTTTCGCGTTCATCGTTAGATCCCGTGAAATTGTTTTTACCTCTTGCCCGTCCTATAGCATCAATTTCATCGATAAAAATAATTGCCGGAGATTTGTCCTTCGCCTGTTTAAATAGATCCCTAACCCTTGACGCACCTACCCCAACAAACATTTCAACAAAATCTGATCCGGACAAAGAGAAAAACGGAACTTTTGCCTCTCCCGCAACTGCTTTCGCCAGTAAAGTTTTACCAGTACCGGGAGGTCCTACCAAAATCGCTCCTTTAGGAATTTTACCTCCTAATGAAGTATACTTATCAGGGTGCTTTAAGAATTCTACTATTTCTTCGACTTCTTCCTTGGCACCCTCTAAACCGGCAACATCTTTAAAAGAAGTTCTGGTGTCAGTTTTTTCATCAAATAACTTAGCTTTGGATTTTCCAATGTTAAATATCTGACCACCGGCCCCTCCTCCGGAACCCCCGGACATTCTGCGCATGAGATAAATCCATATACCAATAATCAGTACAAATGGCAGAATGGATAACAACAATTCCATGAAGACATTAGACTCTTTATCAAATTCTACTATGGTGTCTATATTGTTCTCCTTTTTTATTTCAGTTATTTCATTTTGAAAAATTTGCAAATCTCCATAATCCAATACATATTGCGGAATTGAACCTGTTGAAGGAAACAAAGGTTTTTCGGACACATCTTTATGTACATCCTTTGCAAGTGCTTCATCAGACAGGAAAACCTTAGCCTGATTGGTATTGGTGATAATCAAGATCTTGGTAATATCTCCATTTCTCAAATATTCCTGAAGTTCAGAAGTGGTAGTTTTCTTGGGAGAATTCAGATTATCGCTACCAAAGAATTGGAAAGCAATTAAAAATATTGCAATCAAACCATAAATCCACCAAGAACTGAATCTAGGTTTCTTTTGCGGGGTATTATTATCTTTTGCCATTGTTTTTTTTTACTGATTAAAACTACTTTCTACCATAGTAACCTTTGCGTCTCCCCAAAGCCCCTCCACATCATAAAATTCTCGAATATGTTTTTGGAATACATGAACAACAATGTTCACATAGTCCAGCAACACCCATTCTGCATTTTCAGATCCTTCAATATGCCATGGTTTGTCTTTTAATGTCTTACTTACTGTTTTTTGGATTGAGTTTACTATCGCATTAACATGCGTATTAGAAGTTCCATTACAAATTATAAAGTAGTCACAAACGGTATTTTCTATTTCCCTTAGGTCAAGTACATTTATCTCGAGTCCTTTAACTTCTTCTATTCCATCCAAGATTAAGGTAATTAACTCATCTGCACTAGCTTTCCTTTTCTGCATTCAATAATTTTAATTTATACAAAGTTATTGTTTTTTTGTTTCCTTAGCTATTGTTTTTAACATAACATTGTAGATCAAAAACGTACAAGCCTATATGCAAAGGATCAAACTTGATGCCACGGATTCGACAAACGCCTACCTGAAAAAGTTAATGCTTTCTGAGAAACTGGAAGATTTTACAATTGTTACTGCCAATGAGCAGTTGAATGGTCGCGGGCAAATGGGTACTCAATGGGAGTCAGAAGCAGGTAAAAACCTAACATTTAGCGTTTTAAAGTATTTTAAAAACTACCGGATTCATGAACAATTTTTGTTAAATATAATCACTTCATTAGCGGTTTACTATACACTTAAAAAATTATTTATACCAAATTTACGAGTTAAATGGCCTAACGACATTCTGTCAGGTAATTTTAAGATATGCGGTATTCTAATCGAAAATAATTTAAAGAATGATGTTATTCAGTCTTCTATAATTGGATTTGGATTGAACGTTAATCAACTAGAATTCAGAAACTTAAAAAAAGCATCATCGTTAAAAAAAATTAAGGGCAAGACTTTTAACATTGAAGAGGTACTCACGTCCTTAGTACTAAATCTTAAAACACTTTTTAATGAATTTGAATCTGGAAAAATTTCTAATATTCGGAAGCAGTATGAAATGTTACTATTTAGAATAGACAAACCGTCTACTTTTAAAGAGAGGGATTCCAAGTTGTTTACAGGATATATTCGTGGAATCTCTAAGGAAGGCAAATTAGTAGTAGAATTGGAAGATTCTGTTTTAAAGGAATATGCATTTAAGGAAGTGGAGCTACTTCACTAAAACTTATTGGTTATACTATAGAACGGATTGTTAAATTTTACTCAAATTATCAGACAACGCATTCATAAAATTAGTAATGGGCGTTTTTATCATCATAGCCATCATTGAATTAAACTCTCCTTCAAAGCGCAACATTACTTCGGTTTCGCTATCATTTTTAGAATCGATATCCAAAGTAAGTGTAAATGGCAATTTTTCACTAGCAGCTCCTAATACCAGTTTATTATGAGGTTGTTGATTTTTTCTTTTAAGCACAATTTGTGGCATCCCTTTAAGAGCAAATAAGAAAGTGTCTGTGTCTAAAACTTCAAATTTATCAATACTATCCGGCATTAATTGCTCAAAATTTTTAAGATCAATAGCGAACTCATAAACATCCTTTGCATTTTTTGAGACAGTTTTCTTTTCAGTTTCTATTTCCATTATTTCATGATTTCCATATTGAAGGATTGTTCCTCCATTCAATTAGTGTTTTAAGTTGATCTTCCTTAATATGTTTGCTGGAAGAGGCTTGCTCTATAAGAACTTCATAATTGCTAAGCGTATGAAGTTCTATCTCTTTATCTTTAAAATTCTCTTCAGATATACTAAAACCGTACGTAAAAATTGCTAACATACCCTTTACAACCGCCCCATTGAGCTTTAAGGCTTCTACTGCATTTAGGCTGCTTTTACCAGTGCTTATAAGATCTTCAATAACTACAACAGTCTGATTAGCTGATAACTGACCCTCAATTTGATTTTGTCTCCCATGTGACTTGGCTTCCGGCCTTACATAAATAAAAGGCAACCCCAAATAGTCCGCAACAAGCATCCCAATACCTATTGCCCCTGTAGCCACACCAGCAATTATATCTGGCTTCCCATATAAGTCGACAAGTTGTTTTGCCATTTGTTCTCTTATATAATTTCTGATCTCAGGAAAAGATAGGATTATCCTGTTGTCACAATAAATTGGAGATTTCCATCCCGAGGCCCAAGTAAAAGGATTTTCTGGTTTCAACTTAATTGCATTAATTTGCAGTAGGAGCTCGGCTGTTTTAGCCGCAGTGTTCTTATCTAAAACCATTTCACAAATGTATAAAGTTTTTGTTAAAGATGCCCCTTTGATTTTAACAAACAAACTATCGGATACCGTAAATGGGGAGTATTTTATGCTGAATGGCGAAGCCATTAATAATGCAATAGATGCATTGGCAAAAAAAAAGATGAGCAGAGCATTTATCTATCATCCGAACCACGAGGAAATATTAAAAAAATTCACAAAAAAAATTCCAATGGAAATTGCCGGTGGTGGTGTGGTGACCAACAAAAAAGGTAAAGTTCTTTTTATATATAGGAAGGACAAATGGGACCTGCCCAAAGGAAAACTTGACAAAGGTGAGTCTATTGAAGAATGTGCGCTTAGAGAAGTTGAGGAAGAAACCGGGGTAAAAGGGTTAAAGATTGAAAACTTTCTACGAACTACTTACCATATTTTTAAAAGAAACGGAATCTATAAGCTAAAGGAAGTTCATTGGTATGCAATGAAAACCGCTTACAAGGGAAAGTTGGTTGGTCAAAAAAGCGAGGGTATAGAAAAAGTAAAATGGAAAGGGCCACAGAAAATTCATAAGGCCCTGGAAAATTCTTATACCAATATAAAAGCACTATTTGCAGATTAGGTTTGTTTTACTTTATTAAATATATCCTTAGGAAAAACATATACCGGATATAGTAAATAGGAAGCTTAATAATATTTTGATAGAATATTTCCATTGCTATTGATCATATAAATTCTGATAAGTCCCTTATCAAAATAAAGCAAAATTCTGGCTTATAGTTTAAGCCGCCTTGGTAATCTCTTCAATTTCCTTTTTTTGTATAGGCTTGTTTTTGTAATCTATGATGTGGTGCGTCCTGGTCATATAATATTTCCAATTCTCCCTATCGGCCGGGTCTATAGATGAAGTTAAAATATTGATTCTTATCTTATGTGATATGGGTAGTGTTATGAATTCCTCTAGAAATTGCCATCCATCCATTATTGGCATGTTTATATCCAAAAATATAACCTCGGGTACTTCTTCGTTATTTTCTATAATACTTTTAAAAGCATCAATGGCTTCTTTCCCATTTACATAACTATTTATATTCTCACTTACATTCAAGGTACTAAGCATCCTTTTAATTCCGAAAACGGTTATTGGATCATCGTCTATAATCGCTATGGATTTAATTTTTGTCATTAAAATATATGTTAAACGTAGTTCCTTTACCTACCTCACTGCAAGCCATAACCTTCCCATTCATGGCTTCAATTTGATTTTTAGTAATATATAACCCAATACCCCTGGCGTCTGAGTTGTCATGGAACGTTTTGTACATTCCAAATAATTTTTCCCCATATTTATTCAAATCAATGCCAAGTCCGTTATCTTCGATACTTAAAATAGTATATTTCTCATTTTTGGAGACGGTTAATTTAATAACAGGATCTCGGCTGTCGTCCTTGTATTTTACGGCATTGGTTATAAAATTCATTATTATACTGTCAATATAAGCGGGTATTACATTAATAGAAGTGTCATCGGGTATATTATTTATAATTTTAGCATTGTTCTTTTTAAGATATGCTGCTAAATTTTGCTCCGCAGCTGCAATCTTTTCATTTAGATTAACTGGTTTTTTATCTAGATTTACGTTGGTACTAATGGCCACTACTTCATTTAGGTTGTCCAGGGTTTCCAATAAGTTATCTGATGCCTCGGTGAGCATTCTTACTATATTCTCCTGTTCATTAGCGTCTTTTTCCTCGATCAGAAACTCCAGTAACATGGAAAAATTTGCCGTATGAGATCTTAAATTATGTGATACAATGTGAGCAAAATTAATTAACTGTTTGTTTTGAATAGAAGTAACATTTATAAGGTCTCTAAGTTCCTGCTCCTGTTGTTTAAGATCAGAAATATCCATGCTTATCCCTATCAGACCATTGGCTTTACCATCCGGACCAATAAGTGGAATTTTGGAAGTCAAAAATTTCGTCAAACGCCCATCTTTCTTCACGCTTATTGTTTCTTTACCCAAAATTGGATTTAAGCTATTAATGACATCCAGGTCTTCTTCTCTGGAAATTAAAGCGGATTTTTCATCGTAAAGATCACTATCACTTTTGCCTAAAACCTCAGATTCTTTTTTAAATCCACAATAAGTCAATTCAGATTTATTCACTAGAATTTTCCTGGATTCCAGATCTTTTATGTATACATTAAGAGGTAAGTTATCTATTAATGTCTTTAATAATTTTTGCTCTTCCCTAATTTGCTTTTCTTTTTTCTTTCCTTCAGAAATGTCCTGTGCAGTAGACCAAAGTAATTTTCTCCCCTTTTTATTTCCTACCAAGGATCCACTTATTAAAACGGGGTAACTCGTTCCATCCTTTTTAGTAAATATATGTTCAAAAGGACCATAGGTGCCTTTTGAATCTACTTCCTCTAAGAAATTAATCAATTTATGCTTGGATGAATCCGGTATAATATCGGCATACTTTAATTTTGCCATGTCTTCTTTACTATAGGCTGTTGCCGATTCAAATGAACTGTTAAAATCCAGGATCTCCCCGGTATCAAAATCACTAAGTATATAAGCAATTGGAGACAACTCATATAAGGACCTAAATTTCTGTTCACTTATTTTCAGCTTCTGTCTGGCCTCCACCATTTCTTTGATCATACGACCCTCGGCCAAAAGGGATACTACTTTATTATTTTCGTTGTAAATAGGCTTTAAACTGAAATCTACAGGGATAGGTTGTTTATTTTTATCCAGAACCACTATCTCACTCCGCATAAACTCTCCCTGGGCTGCCGCAGCTATAACCTGCTTTAGCCCATCTTTTACCATATCCGGAATTGGCCACCAGTATGCTTCCCAAAATTTTTTATTAATTATATCCTCCTGTTTGAGGTCTGAAAATTGTAAAGCAGTATCGTTAACTTCCAGGAAAGTACCTTCGGTATCTAAAATACCTGTAAACTGATAAGAAGAATTAAAAATACTGCTGAAAATACGCTCTTGTTCTTCAGTTCTGGCTTTGGTTAATACTTCATCGGTAATATCTTTGAATGTGCCGATAAGACCCAAAAACTTTTCATCCTTAAAAACAGGTTTTCCTGCCGCTAAAACCGAGATTTCGTTTCCTTTGGCTGTTATTAATTGTAAAGTTTCACTCCAGGCTATCCCTTTAGCCATCGCTTTATCAACCGCCATGGCAATTGTATTTCTGCTATAACCTTCCTTATAAAAATTTATACCACTTTCAATATCGGGTACAAAGTCTTCAGGTACCTCATGAATACTTTTAGTTATTTGACACCAGGATAATTTATCCTGGACCGCATCGTACTCCCAACTTCCAATTTTTGAAATTTCGGATTTATCCCTAAGCAAAATTTCAAGTTTTTCCAGTTTAATATCATCAAAAATTGTATCAGAAATATCCTTTGTTTGAATAATGATGCCAATAATATTTTCTTTTTCGTCATACCACGGAACATTTACCCACTCAAACCACTTTTCATTTTTTTGAGTATCATAAAAATTTTCTATACCAGTTAGCCTGGCTTTGCCTTTAAGTACACCATTGAGGTCCTTTTTCCAAGATTTGCTAATATCTTCAAAAAGTTCAAATAGTGACTTTCCAAGTATATCTCTTTTGGTAAAATCAAAATCGGCAATCCACTTGTCTGAAGCGTGGATTATTTTGAATTTTTTATCCACAAATACCGCTGAAACTGGTAATTGCTTTATAAGGTAATCATAAGATGGTGTTCGGTTTTCACGCAACATTCTACCGTAATTTCTTACTAAAGTAATGTGATTTTCCATCATTGGTCAATGATTGTTGTGAATTAGTCCAAACTCGTTGTGTGACTCCAATTTTACATGGAGTACACGATAAAATAACTCAAAAAGTAAGTAATATCCTACTAAAATATAATATTTCGTGAAATTTTACGCATTAAATAAAAAAAAGAAAAAGCCCGTAGCAAAGGAAAGAAGGGGGCTAATCGATAAACATCAAGATAATTTAACAGTATCAGGTACTAAAACACTATAATCTCCTCCATTTCTGATTACGTCTCTTACAATTGATGAGCTGATAAATGATTTACCGGAAGCGGTAAGTAGAAAAACTGTCTCAATTTCTGAAAGCTTCCTATTGGTATGTGCAATTGCCTTTTCAAACTCAAAATCTCCCGGGTTTCGCAGTCCGCGAAGGATATATGTTGCATCTACTTTCTTACAAAAATCTATTGTCAGGCCTTCATAAGTCATAATTTTGACTTTTGGCTCGTTTTTAAAAGCCTCTGAAATAAACGTCATCCGCTCTTCAAGAGAAAACATATATTTTTTATCAGCATTTATTCCGATAGCAATAATCAGTTCATCAAAGAGGTATATTCCCCTTTCAATAATATCGGAATGACCCAACGTTATCGGGTCAAAGGAACCTGGAAAAATAGCGCGCTTCATTAGGATTTGTAGTTTACAAGTTAAATGTACTCAATTTACTTCAATGCTTCATTTATGGCGTTTTCAAAAAGTTCCGGTAAACTAATACCAGCAATTTGAGCCTGCTGGGGTAAGATACTCTCTTCTGTTAAGCCTGGAGTTGTATTCATCTCTAACATGTAAGGCTCGTTGCCGATAAAAATAAATTCGCTTCTGGAGAAACCTTTCATTTTTAAAACTTCATAAGCTTTTTTGGCCTGATATCTTATGTTTTCTTCCTGAGTTTTGGTCAAACGGGCAGGGGTGATTTCCTTTGATTTTCCCTCATATTTGGCTTCATAATCAAAAAAATCGTTATCTGTTATTATTTCAGTTAATGGCAAAACCATGGTTTCGCCTTTGAAGGTTATGACGCCAACGGAAACTTCTGTACCGTTGAGAAAAGATTCAATAATAATCTCATCGTCCTCAAGAAGTGCCTTGTCAATTGCTACTTGTAAATCTTTTTTCTCATAAACTTTCGAGATACCAAAACTACTTCCAGCTTTGTTTGCTTTTACAAAGCAGGGAAGGCCAACTTTTTCAACAATAGCCGAATGGTCAATAGAATCTCCCAGATTCAGATAATAAGAATTTGCGGCCTTAATTCCATAAGGTTTAAGTGTACTTAGCAAATCTCTTTTATTAAATGTCAGGGCTGCCTGATAATGACTGCATGAAGTATGAGGAATTTTTAAAAGGGCAAAATAAGCCTGCATCAATCCATCTTCCCCTGGTGAACCATGAATTGCATTAAATACGCAATCGAATATGAGAATACGATTCTGAATCTTTATCGAAAAATCGTGCCTGTTTACGATTGTTTCATTTTCGTCTTTATCCAGGTAAACCCATTTTTCTTTGGAAATTACAATACGATATGCATTAAATTTTTCCTTGTCTAAATGTTTATAAACCACATTACCACTCTTAATTGAGATCTTATACTCACTGGAATAACCCCCCATGATAATGGCAATATTCTTTTTCATGTAATGTTATATATATATGTAGTCATAACATGTTTAGACAAATATCACGATTTTAACGTAAATAAAAAATGATAGGGTTTCCTATATTTGTGCCATATATAAAAAAAAGCAATGAAGAATTTTTGGAATTTTCTTAGAAGTAAAGTTTTTCTGTTCAATATAGGGCTTGCTTTTTTAGTGATAGTTGTTTTATCCATATTAGCCTTGCAATGGTTAAACAAATCAACAAAACATGGAGAGTTTGTTGAGGTCCCGGATTTATCAAAGTTATCTGTTATGGAAATGAGAGGTGTAATAGAGGACGCGAATTTGCGATATGAAGTATTGGATTCAGCCAATTTTAATCCTGAATATCCCAGGTTTTCTATAATTGAACAGGATCCTCCCGCAGGAAATAAAGTAAAAGAAAATAGAAAAATATATATTACGGTTAACCCTTCCGGTTATAAAAAAGTAACAGTACCAAATATTATTCAGGTTACTCAACGCAATGCAGGGTCAATGCTCCGGGCAGTTGGATTAGATATTGAACGTGTCACTTATATTGATGAGTTAGGAAAGGATATGGTATATTATATTAGGTATAAGGGTAAGACCATAAATCCTGGCGACAAAATTCCAAAAACTTCAAAAATTGAACTGGTCTGCGGAAACGGAACAATAACGGGCCGGGCGCAGGTCAAAGCCGATTCGGAATAGGAAATGGCACTTGACAACACTTCAGATCCTGAAGAGGATGAGCTTTACGAGCATTATAATTTCGTTGCTTCCAAAGGGCAGGAACCCTTACGCGTAGATAAATTTTTAATGAATTTTATTGAAAATGCAACTCGGAATAAAATTCAATTAGCTGCAAAGGAAGGCCATATTTGGGTTAACGAATCTGTTGTAAAACAAAACTACAAAGTAAAAGCAGGGGATGAAGTTAAGGTGTTTTTTGAACACCCACCTTATGAGTTTTTGTTATCTCCCGAAGATATCCCTTTGAATATTGTCTATGAAGATGAAAGCCTTCTGGTTGTAAACAAACCTGCCGGAATGGTAGTACATCCTGGGCATGGTAATTATTCAGGCACTTTAATTAATGCCTTATTACATCACATAAAAGGCTTACCTGTAAATTCTGACGAAAGGCCAGGTCTGGTTCATCGTATAGACAAAGATACTTCCGGATTATTGGTAATTGCTAAAACAGAAATGGCCATGACTCATTTGGCAAAACAATTTTTTGATAAAACCAGCGAGAGAGAATATGTGGCACTGGTTTGGGGAAATATAGATGCGGACGAAGGAACCATCGAAGGGCATATTGACCGTAATCCAAAAAACCGACTTCAAATGCAAGTTTTTCCTGAGGGTGATAAGGGAAAAGCTGCAATTACACATTATAAGGTTTTAGAACGTTTGGGATATGTAACTCTGGTTTCTTGTAAACTAGAGACTGGAAGGACACACCAGATTCGGGTACATATGAAATATATAGGGCATACTATTTTTAATGACGAACGCTATGGGGGTGATAAAATATTAAAGGGAACTACTTTTACCAAATACAAACAGTTTGTAGAAAATGCTTTTAAAATACTGCCAAGACAGGCTTTGCATGCTAAGACCCTTGGATTTGTGCATCCTGCAAGTGGTAAAATGATGCGATTTGATAGTGAATTGCCCGATGATATGGCCAATTGTATTGAGAAGTGGAGGCATTATTCCCGGCATTCTCAATAGCAATAAATTTCGTTGATAGAGGTATTGATAAGTCTTTTCATTCTTATGAAGGAATTCACAAAAATCCTCTTTACTTTTATCTTAAAATTATTGAAATATGAAGATTGTGCTATCTCCCGCCAAGTCGCTAGACTTTGAACGTCCTATACCTACGGTAAAATTTACACAACCAGAGTTTCTTGAGCAGTCGGAAAAACTTATTAAGGTATTGGTAAAGAAAAACCCCAAGTCCTTATCCAAATTAATGAGTATTTCAAATGACCTGGCTGAATTAAACTGGGAACGCAATCAAAAGTTTTCACTCCCATTCACTCCGGAAAATGCCCGACCTGCTATATATGCTTTCAATGGGGATGTTTATCAGGGATTAGATGCATATAGTATTTCTGAGAATAAATTGGAAAAGTTGCAGGACACACTTCGAATCCTTTCAGGGTTATATGGCGTTTTAAAGCCTCTTGATCTTATTCAGCCATATCGTTTGGAGATGGGAACAAAAATAAAAATTGGTCGTAAAAAGAATCTTTATGACTTTTGGAAACAGAGTGTGACTAACTTTTTAAACGATGAACTGGAAGACGGAGAGCTTTTTATTAATCTCGCCAGTAATGAGTATTTTGGCGCTGTGGATGAGAAAAAATTAAAAACCAATGTAATTACTCCTGTATTTAAGGATTGGAAAAACGATAAACTCAAAGTAATTAGTTTCTTCGCTAAAAAAGCCCGGGGTTCTATGGTACGTTATATAGTGGATACGGATGCAAAAACTCTTGAAGACATCAGGGGATTTAATCTGGACGAATATATCTACAGTAAGGAGCACACTTTAAGAGAAAATCAACCTGTTTTTATTCGATAGAATAATTTTCTTAAGCAAACGTTTATAATATGAAGTTCTATTGATAAACAACTTGCAATGAAAAATATTGGTTTTATTCTACTGACCTTTTTAGTATTTACATTTAGCTGTACAGACAGAGATGATAATGTAGATACAGTCAATATCCGTATCACGAATGATAGTAATATTAATTTTGATGAAGTACAGGTAGGTACTAATGAAGAATTATATACAAATGTAGGACCAGGCGATTATTCAAATTATTTGGTATATGAGATTGCTTATCAGTATGCCTTTGTTGAAATCAAATCAGGGGAGGACATCTATGTACTTCAGCCGATTGATTTTGTCGGGGAAACAGAACTTCCCATTGGCTTTTACACCTATAAGCTAAGTATAAATGAAGAAGGAGAAGTTGGTCTGCAGTTTATTGTTGACTAGGCTTTGCCTTTAGTCTTTTTTTTCTTTACAACTACCACTTTTGCCTTTGACTTTTTCGGTCTTCGAGCTCCATACGATTTATTGGAAATCTTACCTCTCTTGGTTTTTATATCCCCTTTACCCATAAGTACTATATATTTCACTTAAAGTACAAAATTTAGTATTAAAAAGCAATCTGCCGTTTTTGCTTTTTTGCAAAATACTATCTTTATAACTTTGAGAGATTATTTAGAAATCAGCAAAAATTAGAATTCAAATTGTTTTTACATACCCATCCTTATAAACCTTTTTTATTTGATGATGCCACAAAACTCATTGTAGGGACACTACCACCGCCCAGGTTTACGACCAGGGATTTGAGGGAAAGAGATGTCGATTTTTGTTATGGAAGCAGGGATGGTCAGTTATGGCCAATTTTGAATCAAATTTTTGGATTGAATTTAAAGTACGAAACGACCAGTGAGGCCGTAAAACAGCGTATGGATTTTTTAATAGAACAAAAAATAGGAATCTGCGATATTGTTCAAAGTGCACAGCGAATAAAAGTAGATGCATCCGATTTGGGAATGAAGAATGTTACCCTTAGAAACCTTATTGCTTATTTACATAAATACAGTAAGGTAGAATGGTTATTGTTTACTGGAGGAAATAGCAAAAATGGACCGGAATATTTTTTTAGAAAACATATTAAGGAGCATGGTTTAAGGTTAGAGCCAATTTCTGAAGAGATTCCCAGGGTACATGAGTTTACACTTTCCGGGAATTTAAAAAGAACCATCAGAACGGTATCCTTAACAGCTCCATCCGGTTCCGCTAATAGGGCTATTGGTAGTTTTGTTTCTTATAAAAAGATAAAGGCGTTGAATCCAGATTATACAACATTGCAATTCAGAGTAGATCAATACCGTACTTTTTTTAAGAACTAAAATATTGTCGGGCATACAAGTTGATTAAATCTGGTGAATTAGTAAAAAATACTTTCGTAGAATTATCTTTTAAATTTTGGAAGGATTGTTTTTCAAATCGAAATTTAATTTGAGATATATGTTTGTTTTTTAATGAGGAAAAATTATTTTGTGATTTACTACTTTTAGGTTTAAAGATTATATTATTATGCGGATATTTAGAGGCTTAAAACCAATAATTAAGTTCGACAATTAAGAGGATTCAATTGAATAGTTAAGAAAATTTATGCATCAGACAGATAGATTAGAGGAATTTAAAAAATCGGTAAAAAATAAATTCTACGTTTATAATAGCTTGTTTTTAAATTTGCCCTATCAAGGTATCGAAAATGTGGGGATGCTCATTCCCCTTTTGTTCGATCAATGCGAAAAAGGATTGAAATCTGGCAAAAATCCACAACAAATATTAGATTCATTTTTCCAGAATTATGTAAATATTAATACTGAACAAGAAAGAATTGATTTTATGTTCAGTATAATTCAATATGTTGAGCGGCAGGTGGTATTGTATGATAGTGTAGAAGACGCCGCTTTTCCAAAGCTACATGAACACTCAAGCTCTTTATCCATAAAAGATTATTTTCAATTAGTTGATAAAAATAAGAGCTGGGAAAAAATTGCAAAGAAATTATCAACCTTTAGTGCGCGGATTGTTTTAACTGCTCATCCCACTCAATTCTACACCCCTGCTGTACTTGATATCATTGAAGAATTAAAATCGCTAATTCTTGAAGATAAGATCAATGATATTGATGTTGTTCTCCAACAGTTAGGGCTCACTTCGTTGATAAATACAAAGAAACCTACACCATTAGATGAGGCAAAAAATATTATTTACATTCTTAGAAATGTTTACTATGATGCAGTCGGGGATTTATTCACATATATTAAGAGCAATATAGAGAATGATGATTTTGACAATTACAATATTATTAAACTTGGGTTTTGGCCTGGTGGTGACAGAGACGGGAATCCATTTGTAACGGCAGATATTACTAAGGATGTGGCGGATGAGCTTCGTATTAATCTAATGAAATGTTACTATAACGACCTCAAAATTCTTCGTAAGAAACTTACTTTTAAATACCTTCGTCCTGACCTGAATGATTTAAGGGACAGGCTTTACGTCTCAATGTTCGATCGCAATAAAATAGTGAACTATGATGATATTATCGGGCCATTAATTACAGTGCGAGAAATTCTGATAGACAAGTACAATTCGCTTTACCTGAAACAACTGGATGATCTTATTGACAAAGTAAAAATTTTCAAGACACATTTTGCTACTCTGGATATTCGTCAGGACCACAGTAAACACAAACTGGTAGTTGAAACGGTTCTTAAGACCAATGGTTACATTAAAGAAAGCCTTGATGAACTTGAAGAAGATAAATTAACAAATTTACTTCTAAATGAAAATTTGAAATTAAATCCTAAGGATTTTAATGATGAAATTGTAAAAGATACCATTGCAAATATCTCCAACTTAAAAGACATTCAGAATAAAAACGGTGAAGAAGGTTGTAACCGATATATTATAAGTAACTCAGAGGATATTTATTCTGTTCTTTTTGTTTACGGGCTTTTCAGATGGTGCGGTTGGGAGAAGGGTAAAATTACTTTTGATATCGTTCCGCTTTTTGAAACAATGAACGGAATGGATACTGCCGAGGCCACCATGCAATACCTATTTGATTTACCTGACTACCGTTCGCATCTCGAACAGCGCGGAAGTAAGCAGACCATGATGCTCGGATTCTCGGATGGAACAAAAGATGGAGGTTATTTAAAAGCCAATTGGTCTATATTAAAAACCAAGGAAGTTTTATCCAAGGTTTGTTCGAAGAACAACGTCGATGCAATATTTTTTGACGGCAGGGGTGGACCACCGGCGCGAGGGGGTGGAAAAACTCATCGCTTTTACGCTGCACAAACTAAGGATATAGCCAATAATGAAATACAATTAACTATTCAGGGCCAGACCATCACAAGTACGTATGGCACCAAGGAGCAGTTTATGCATAATTCAGAACAGTTATTAACGGCTGGCTTATCAAACAACCTCTTTGGTAAAGAAAATGTGATCTCCAGGGAATCACGAAAGTTGATGGAAGAACTCTCTGATCTTAGTTTTGCTAAATACGACGACCTTAAGCAACATGAAAAGTTTATTTCATATCTCGAAAACAGGAGTACACTGAAATATTATACCAAGGCTAATATTGGTAGCAGACCTGGTAAGAGGGGTCAAAAAGCAAAATTAGAACTCACGGATCTGAGAGCAATATCTTTTGTAGGGTCATGGAGCCAACTCAAACAAAATGTACCTGGTTATTTTGGTATAGGTACGGCTATTAAAAAACTGAAAGACGAAGGAAGACTCAGAGAATTAAAGACGTTATTCAAGGAAGTACCCTTCTTTGAAACTTTAATGCTTAACAGTATGATGTCTTTGTCAAAGTGTTATTTTGAGCTCACAAGTTATATGAAGGATGATAAGGAATATGGCGATTTCTGGAATATCCTGCATAATGAATATCTGTTGTCAAAACAGATGCTATTGCTTATCAGCAATTCGGAAATACTTATGGAAAACGAAGCCGTTTCAAGAGAATCAATTAAAATCAGGGAAAATATTGTATTGCCTTTATTAGTAATTCAACAATATGCCCTGCATCAAATTAGCGAGAATTCTGATTATAAGGCACTTTACGAAAAAATAGTTACGCGTTCTTTGTATGGCAATATCAACGCAAGCAGAAATTCTGCATAACCATTGTTTGGAATGGGTTTTTAATATAATTTAAAGCACTTTGAAGATTCTTAACTCAAAAAAGACTGATAATCTTTTTATTCAATTTTGTTGCTCATAATTCCATAAAACACCTGAATACCATATGCAATCTGACCAATTTTTAAATTTTCGTTAGGGCTGTGTTGATTGTTATCCGGATTCACAAGAGGAACAAGAAAGGCAGGAATCTTAAGTTCGTTAATAAAGGGTGCAATTGGAACAGTCCCGCCCATGATCCTGATTTGTACTACATCCTCTGAGAATGTTTTTTTAAATGTTTCTGCCAGATAAATCCCGTATGGATTGTCCAAATCTGTTCTGAATGCGTCCGTTACTGTGCCCTCGGTAATGGTGATGATTTTATCGTGTTTCATTCTTTGGCTCTTATCCGGGACCTCGGCCATAACATAATACCCTTCATTTTCGACATGTTTCCTGACAAGGTTTTTTAGACGATTGCCATCGGATTCCGGTACAAGCCGAATGTCAATTTCAGCAGTTGCACTTGCAGGGACGATCGTCCTTGCTTTTTCACCAACCCAGCCCGAAGATAGCCCCCGAATATTTAATGATGGATATTGCAGGGCTTCCTGATAAAATGTGCCCACTTTTTCAGCCTGATTAATCTCAAGGTAAGAATTGATGACTTTTCCGTCATCAGGTACACTTTGTAGGATATTTAATATTGATTCATCAATACTTATACCATCATAGTAGCCATCAATCAGGACTTTGCCGTCATTATCCTTCATGCTGGCTAACACCTGGGCCAGTTGAAACCCGGGATTTGGGGCATAATTGCCATAATGACCACTATGCTGTGGCGCTATTGGACCATAGGTAGTTAGCGTTAAAGTTGTTATTCCTCTGGTACCATAAGCAATTGTTGGTTTGCCGGAAGAATGCACTGGGCCATCAGAAATTACTAAAAAATCTGCCTCTAACAATTCTCTATATTCCTTTACGGCCTTTGGCAAAGGGGCACTACTTTTTTCTTCTTCACCATCTAATATTACTTTTACATTAAATGGAATTTCCACATTGTTTTTTTTCAAAAGATCTATGGTGTTCAGGAACATAACAATAGGCCCCTTGTCGTCTGAAGTGGAACGGCCAAATAGACGCCAATCATAATTCACATCCTCCTTTAAATCATCAAATGAAAGCGTTTTCCATTCATCATTATCCTTTGTTTTAAGCACTACTTTATAAGGATCTGGTTGATCCCACTTGGAAGGATCCACAGACTGTCCATCGAAATGCATATAAAAGAGAATGGTTGGTTTATTATCTTCCATTGGGAGGGCTGCAAAAAAAAGCGACTCTCCTTCAGTGGGGAGTACAGATGAATTGAACCCCCTTTCATTAAATTTTGTGGTGAGCCATGAAAGATTTCTGTTGATATCTGAATGATCTAAAGCATCATTAGGGATCGCTATAAATTCTCGAAGTTCATCAATAGTATGCCTTACTTGAGATTTCAATTCAAGGTCTTGTGCGTTGTTACTCCAAAAAATGAGAAGAAATAATGGGGCTATTAATTTTTTCATATAGTCATGTGAATTGATAAAGATTTAAAAATAGGGATTTCTATGAGTTGAGCAAATGCTTTAGCTTTAAAATAAGCAAGCGAAATAAAAGTACAAATGGAATTCCATGTAAAGCAAGATCAAACCAATCCATAGGTTTCATGCCAATAGCTCCTCCAAAAACCCATTTTAATTTACCCCAAAAATGAGGTTCCGGAAAAAACGGAGCCAACCCTAAGGTTAGGCATAATAAGATTATAATTTTCCAATTGTTAATTATACTCATGACAGGGGTTTAATGGTTTTAATAAATTCTGAAATTCCAATCTTACCCTTTTTTGACAGCATTTTTATAAAAGCAGAACCAATTATAGCGCCCTTGGCAGTTTTTGTAGCCTGCTTAAATGTTCGGGCATTACTAATACCAAATCCTACAATTTGAGGGTTTTTAAGATTCATCCGGGCAATTCGCTCAAAATAAGCTTCTTGCTCTTCTCCCAATCCTTGTTTAGCTCCAGTGGTACTTGCTGAACTTACCATGTAAATAAATCCCTCTGAAGCGTCATCTATTTGTGAAATTCGGGATTCACTGGTTTGTGGAGTAATTAGAAAAATGTTGATTAAGCCATATTTCTTAAAAATAGTCTCATATTCTTCCTTGTATACGTCCAGAGGTAAATCTGGAAGGATAAGACCATCAATTCCAATTTCATGACATTTTTTACAGAAGTTCTCTACCCCGTACTGCAAAACAGGATTAAAATATCCCATGACGATCAAGGGAATTGAAACAGTTTTTCGAATTTCTTTTAATTGATTAAACAGTAACTCTGTTCCCATGCCATTTTTTAACGCTATTGTGGAACTTTTCTGAATTGTAGGCCCATCTGCCAAAGGATCACTGAATGGCAAGCCTATTTCTATCATATCAACACCGTTTTTTTCCAAATCCTGAATAATAGAAACCGTATCATTTAGGTTGGGATAACCGGCAGAGAAATATATGGAAAGTAGTTTTTTGTCTTCTCCCAGCTTTTTTTGTATTCTGTTCTTCATTGTATAGAAACCAATTATAATTTGAAATAATCTATATAGGTCTGTAAATCTTTATCACCTCTGCCTGATAGGTTTATGACAACAATATCGTCTTGTTCAAACTTTTTGTGGTCAAATATGGCGAAGGCGTGTGATGTCTCTATAGCAGGTATAATACCTTCTAACTGAGATACCATTAAACCTGCTGTCATGGCTTCCTCATCGGTAATAGAAATAAATTCACCCCTCCCGGAGGTGTAAAGATGGGCATGCATAGGACCTACACCCGGGTAATCCAGACCCGCAGAAATAGAATATGGTTCAGTTATCTGACCGTCTTGAGTTTGCATAAGTAGTGTTTTACTACCATGAATAATTCCGACCTTTCCCAGAACAGAAGTTGCTGCACTTTCTCCAGAATGAACTCCTTTACCGGCGGCTTCCACAGCAATTATCCCAACATCTTTATTATCCAGATAATGATAATAAGCACCAGCGGCGTTGCTTCCACCTCCTACACAAGCTACAACATAATCGGGGTTCGGAGTACCTTCTTTTTCTAGTAACTGAGACTGTATTTCCTCTGAAATTACCGACTGGAATCTGGCTACCATGTCTGGGTAGGGATGCGGACCAACAACCGAACCAATAATATAATGGGTGTTTACCGGATTATTTATCCAGTCGCGTATAGCCTCATTTGTAGCATCTTTGAGCGTTCTGCTTCCTGATAGGGCAGGCCTTACTTCTGTTCCTAACATTTTCATTCTGGCCACATTAGGTGCTTGACGTGCAATATCTATTTCACCCATATAAACCACACACTCAATTCCCATAAGCGCACAAACTGTAGCAGTAGCTACTCCGTGCTGTCCGGCGCCTGTTTCTGCAATGATTCGTGTCTTACCCAATCTTTTGGCCATTAAAATTTGCCCAATGGTATTATTGACCTTATGGGCCCCTGTATGGCATAAATCTTCCCTTTTCAGATAAATTTTTGTTTTATATTTATCCGAAAGACGTTTGGCAAAATAGAGAGGTGTTGGCCTTCCTACATAATCTTTTAATAAAGTTCGAAATTCTTTAATAAAAGATGGTTCTTCCATAATCTGAAGATAGTTTTGCCTGAGTTCTTCAGTATTAGGGTATAACATTTCTGGTATAAATGCCCCACCAAACTGCCCGTAATAGCCTTTTTCATCGGCATGATAAGTCATATTATTGTATTTTTTATGAGTTGGTTTCAAATAACCGATTCTTAAATTTCTTTAATTTATCTATATCCTTTAGGCCGGGAGATAATTCAAATTTACTGTTGACATCAATGGCATGACAATATTTAGATTCTTCTTTTTGAAGAAATTCTAAAACATTATCAAGTTCCTCGAGACCTATTCCACCACTTAGGAAATAGGGTTTTTTTGATGGATACCCCTTCAGGACTTCCCAATTAAATTGGTATCCATTGCCACCGGGTAACTTACCCTTTGTGTCGAATAAAAAGAAATCCGATGATTTCTCATATGGACTAAGTTGTGAGAAATCAAATCTGTCTTTTATACTAAATACCTTAAGAATGTCAATCTTGATATTTTGGTTTTCAAATTGCTCTTTTAGATTAGCACAGAATTCAGGGGATTCATTTCCATGTAATTGTATGGCATTTAACCCATATGTATTGGTGTAATTTAAAATTTCATCAATATTGGCATCAACAAAAACTCCAACTTTGCTGGTCGCCCTGTGCAATTTAGGAATGGACCCGTCAAAAAAACGTTTGGAAGGCTTCCAGAAGATAAACCCGAGGTAATCTGGTTGCAAATCTGCAACCTCCTCTATATTATGCTTCATGCCACAGATCTTTAGTTTCATGTCGTCATTTGGTTTATAAATTCCCTGGCACTCTCTCCAGGATTCGTTGTCTTCATAAAGTTTTCTCCAACGAGGAAACCCCTATATCCAAATTCTCTTAGTGTTTTAATAGCAGTAACAGAGCTAATGCCACTTTCGGAGACCTTGATAAATTCATCAGGAATCTGTTGTGAGAGTACAGCGCTGGTTTCCAAGCTAACTTCAAAGGTTTTTAGGTTACGGTTATTTACTCCTAACATATCTAAACTGGGCATCATTGATTTAATTAACTCTTCTTCATTATGGACTTCCAGTAAAACATCCAAACCTAAACTTTTTGCTAATTCTGATAAAACCTTTATTTGTTTTCTTGTTAAAATAGCGGCAATAAGTAAAATAGTGTCGGCCCCGTATGCACGGGCTTCTATAATTTGGTATTCGTCAATGATAAACTCCTTTCTTAATAGTGGAAAATCAACGGCGGCTCTTGCTATTATTAAATCATCAAGGGACCCTCCAAAATATTTGGCGTCTGTTAAAACAGACATGCCACAAGCTCCGGCATTCAAATACCCTATGGCAACGTCCTGTACACTTGAATTTTGATTGATCACAGATTTAGAAGGGGATCTTCTTTTGTGCTCTGCAATAATCCCTGTTTCACTTTTTCGCAATGCCTTAGACAAGGATACTGGTTGCCTTTGGAAAAGTAATGAAGCCTCCAATTGTCTAACCGGGATTACAGTTTTTTTTAGTTGTAACTCCTTTTTCTTATCTACCACAATTTTTTCTAATATATCCATCAGGCACTTAATTGCTGTAATTTTTTTAAGGCATTTAACCCATTTTTGTTAAGTAGGGATTCTTTCGCTTTTTCAAAACCTTGTTTTGGACTAATATCTAAAACTGTGGCGATCGCCACTCCGGCATTTGCACAGACAACATTGTTTTGAGCTTCTGTGCCTTTTCCCTGCAATATATCCATGAATATTTGGGCTGATTTGTCAATGCTTTCACCTCCTGCTATTTCATTTTCCTTTACAATTTCCACTCCAAAATCTGAGGGATTTAAAATGGCCTCCGTATTGTTTGAAATAGTTTTAGTACTCCCCGTCAATGAAATCTCATCATATCCGTCAAGAGCATGGAGAACTGTATATTTTTTATCGGTATTCTGATAGAGATACCCATACATTCGGGCTAATTCTAAATTAAAAACTCCAACTATTTGATTTTTAGGAAAGGCAGGATTTACCATTGGCCCAAGCATATTAAAGAAAGTCTTAACTCCAAGTTCACGCCGTATAGGTGCTACATTTTTCATGGCGGGATGAAACAAGGGGGCGTGCAATACACATATCCCAGCTTCGTCTATTGATTTTCTGAGAAAGTCAGGATCATTGCTGAATTTCACACCTAGAAACTCCATGACATTACTGCTCCCACAGGTAGAAGACACCCCATAATTACCATGTTTGGTTACCTTAATACCGGCTCCTGCTGTAACAAAGGAAGCCAGAGTAGAAATATTAAAGGTATCCTTACCATCACCTCCTGTTCCGCAAAGATCAATTGGATTGTATTCAGATAGATCTATGGCAAGACAAAGTTCCAACAGCGCATCCCGAAACCCTTCCAACTCTTCAATAGTAATACTGCGCATCATGTATACAGTAAGAAATGCGGCGATTTGGCTATTGTTATAGGTTCCTTTGGCAATATTAACCAATACCTGCTTAGCATCTTCTTTGGAGAGGATGTCATGATTGATCAATTTATTTAGAATCGTTTTCATTTGTTTTAAATTTAATAAGGAATCAAAAACAGCTTAATTAATTCATAAGCCAATTTTCAAGAATTTGCTTGCCTTGTGGAGTGAGTACAGATTCTGGATGAAATTGAACAGCGCAAACATCATAAGTTTTGTGCCTTATTGACATTGGCTGGCCATTCCCATCAAATGAAGTAGCTTCCAGAACGTCTGGGAGTTGAGGATCAACAACCCACGAATGATATCTGCCTACTTCAATTTCCTTTGGTAAGCCTTCAAATAAAGGCTCCTCATTTTCAAGAATTATTTTTGTTGCGACCCCATGATAAACTTCTTCCAAATTTATCAACTTACCACCAAAAACTTCGCCTATAGCCTGTTGGCCAAGACAAACTCCAAATATACTCTTAGTTGGTGCATATTTGGCAATTATTTCTTTAAGAAGCCCGGCTTCATCAGGGATTCCTGGACCCGGCGAAAGTACTATTTTCTCAAAATCATCAACTTCCTCCAATTTTAGCTGGTCATTTCGTTTAACCACTACTTCGCAACCCAAATCCTCCAGATAATGTACCAGGTTATAAGTAAAGCTATCGTAATTATCTATTACCAGTATTTTATTCATGACTTATTCATTGTTCTTTTTCAGATAGTTTCTGCAATTTCCAGAGCTTTATTAAGTGCTCCCAATTTGTTGTAAGTTTCCTGTAACTCTTTTTCCGGTTCAGAGGCAGCTACTAAACCCGCTCCTGCCTGGTAATGAAGTTGGTGATTCTTACTTAAGAAGGTTCGGATCATAATGGCGTGATTGAAATCTCCGTCAAAATCCATAAAGCCGATAGCCCCACCGTAATAATCCCGGTTCGTGGTCTCATACTTTTCAATTAACTGCATAGCCATATGCTTGGGGGCCCCGCTTAGGGTACCTGCCGGAAAAGTGTCAGCGACAACTTTCATAGTTGGTGTTTCTTGTTTCTTTTGACCTGTAACTTTGGAAACAAGATGAATAACATGAGAAAAGAACTGGACTTCCTTATAGTTTTCAACATTTACCATATTCCCATGTCGACTTAGATCGTTACGGGCAAGGTCTACAAGCATAACATGCTCGCTATTTTCCTTGACATCTTCTGTTAGTTTTTTAGCTAATAAAGCATCTTCTTCATCATTACCGGTTCTTTTGAAAGTACCAGCAATTGGATGTATTTCAGCCTTCCCGTCTTTAACAATTAATTGTGCTTCCGGTGAACTGCCAAAGATTTTAAAATCTCCATAGTCAAAATAAAACAGATATGGAGAAGGATTAATAGAGCGAAGGGCTCGGTATACATTAAATTCATCTCCTTTAAATCCTTGTGAAAACCTTCGTGAAAGGACTAATTGAAAAACATCACCTCTTTTACAATGCTTTTTGGCCAGGGATACATGTTCTTTGTATTCTTCATCATTGAGATTTGAGGAAGCTTTACCTTCTTTTCTGAAGTTATAGGAGGCAAAATTTCTTATATTAAGAAGTTGTTCAATTTCTGAAATATTATTATCAGAATCATAGCAATGAGCAAATATATAAGCCTCATTTTTAAAATGATTTATGGCTATTATATTTTGATAAACAGCATAATAAATATCAGGAATATCCAGGGAGCTGTCTTTTTTTGTGATAGAAATATCTTCGAAGTACCTAACTGCATCATAGGACATATACCCAAACAATCCATTATTTATAAATTTAAAACCGTTAGATTCGGTCTTGAATTTTTGGCTGAAGGCGTGTATAATTTCCACAACATCAGTTTCACTGTTTATAGTTATCTCATTAGCAGAGTTGTCCGGAAACAACTGAGTAATTTGTTCATCCTTCACCTTTATAGAGGCTATAGGATTACAACAGATATAAGAAAAGGTATTATCATTTGCCCTGTAATCACTACTTTCCAAAAGAATACTATTAGGAAACTTATCACGAATTTTTAAATAGACGCTAACCGGGGTAATAGTGTCAGCGAGTATCTTTTTATAATATGTTTTAAGTTCATATGCCATAATCTGCAAAAATTTAAATACTAACTAATTCTGAAAAATCAAAAAGGCTTGTCGTGATAGACAAGCCTTTTCGTATAGTAATACTACAATGGTGCTTAGCTCACGACTTTATACGTAAGTTATTCCACCACCAAGTATTTACTATTCTAAAATTCATTGAGTCAAATATAGAAAGGAATTTCATAATTACAAATCAATTTAAAGGAAATATAGATCCAAAACCCAATATTACATGAAGTGATTATAATTAATAGTGCCGATTCCTAATACTTCAATTCTAATCGCTCAGATCGATATAAAATATCTGTTTGACCCCAGGAACTGCTTTTGTTGCCATTTTCACTTTTAAAATGTAGTGTTGCTTCAAAAACCTCTTTATCAGTTTCATAGTCTACCTCAACTATTTTAGCAGATAGTTTTGTTCCTTGTTTTAGATAACCTGAAGTAACCAGAATATTATTTGAATTGTACAGATAGTCTGTATCACTTACAATAGTGGAGAAAAATTCGGACCCTCTTTCTTTGCCATATTGCCAAATCTGCTTAGTAGTTTTATCTTTTTCATTTATTTTATATATCACTGCACGGGAATAATGAATGTTATTTTCAAAATGTCTAAAGGTGCCATTATCAAATACCAAAAGATTGCCATCGGGCATTATAGACGGGGAATGCATTCCCCAGGGAAAGTCAAATTCTTCTGCTCTTTCACTCCCATCCTGAACAGCTTTGCCATATGGCCCCCCTTCAGAATCAACAGCTGTTAATATATAAGGCTTTGTTTCAAAACCCTTTCCTTCTCTGCCAGATTTACCCCAACCTTTTTTTGGTGCCATAATCCATTCCAGAGTGTCATTCCAGGAAATTTTGATCAATCCCTGATTTTTTCCAGATACAATAATTGAATTATCACTTTGATCAAAAGCCAACCCATTCATATGTAGCCAATCACCCGGTCTAAAAAAGTTCAAATCATTTCTACTCACATCTAAATGTTTGGCTAAATCCCATACCCGTAAAATTTTCGAATTTTTTCGGTCAAATGCCATAATGAAGTCACTATCCGATCTGACCTTCTTGCCATCCAAGTTTATGAATTGACCTCTTATACCAACACATATCAATAAATTTCCGTCTGGCAACTCAAGAACATCATGGTGCATACCATAATTTGTATTTATTTTAGTTTCTCTTAGTGGTTTACCCAACATATCAAATTCGTAAATAACATGCCTGCTCACCATTAAAATTGTTCCATCCTTAAGTCGTTGAAATGGACTAACCATTTTACCGGCAAAACTTAAATCTAAATACCAGCGTATCTGGCCCTGGTCGTCAAAAATTAAAGGCCCTGAATTGAATTTACCATTATTGGCAAAATGAATGTCACAAGCGTGCATGCCTGGTTCCATTTCATTCCGATTTAACTTGTTAATGGTTATATCTGGAAAATGACTAGGGTTGTTCTCTGTTTTTATTTTTATGGTATCTATTACTTCTCCACCTTCATAATCTAAAGTAACAAGAACATCGTTATTAGTATTAGGATATAAACCTACTACGGGAATCTCTAACCGGGTGGCGTTAAGTTCAAAAGTTTGCTCTACCGGTGTAGAACCCAGAACTTTAATAGTAACGTTGCAAGGTTTTTCTGCTTCAATATTTAAAATAGCCGTTAACGGCGATATTTTGTATGGGTTCAAAGTTGTTTCTATAGAATAACTAAACTCAGAACCGCAACTGCTAAAAAGTAATGGTACAAAAACCATTAAAAAAACCAAGCGAGATATTGCTTTTGATGTCATTTTTAATTTTTGTTTAAAAATATAGCTTTAGATCTGATTTTGCTTACTTTTTTACCAAAAGATGACTTAAAATATGTTGTGTTTATTAGGCGTATAGCAAGGAAATAACTCCACACGATTTACATGAAATCGTAGATTCTTATTTTTTGATTTTATCAAATAAAAAATCCTGAATATTATTAAGAATATTCAGGATTTAATAAAACGGGGGAATATGAACTAGAATTCCAGATCCACTACCAAATCGAATTCATCATAAATGGTTTTATCACCCAAGTCATCAAAGAAACTTCCTGATCCATACTTAACATCATATTGGGCTCTGTCTACTTTTAAAGTGGCTGTTGCTTTACTTCCATAAACAGAAACATCAAAAGTAACTGGCTTAGTTATCCCTTTAATGGTAAGATCTCCCTGTACTTCATAAGAATTTTTACCAGAGACTTTAACTTTTGTAAATACCAGGGTAGAATTTGGATGGTTTTCAACTCCAAAGAAATCGTCAGACTTAAGATGGCCTTCTAATTTACCTTTATATTCTCCTTCAAGATCTGTGGATATCAACGAGGTCATATCCACATCAAATTCTCCACCTGTCAGTGTTCCATCATCAAAAATTAAGGCTCCTGAATTAAGATTAACAGTACCTGTATGAGAACCGGTTACTTTGTAAGCTTTCCAGGTTACCTTACTCTCATTTGTTTTTACTTCTTTCTTTTCTTCCTTTATTGGAGTATTAGCAACAGCGGTTGCTCCAAAAACTATGGCCAGTGCCAGACTTAATACATTCTTTTTCATGTTTCTATATTTAATTTGTTCAAATGATTGTTTTAATATTAGGCTTTATATATGTGTGAATAATAATTCTTTTGATTGTCGAACTTTTTTATAATGCTGGGTGTCATCTTCCTCGGCTCTGTAACCTATTGCGGCTACTACGGATGAATTTAGTCCTTTGTTATTTAAACCTAAAAGTTCATTATAGACTTCAGGATTAAAACCTTCCATGGGGCAGGCATCAATTTTTAAACTCGCAGCTGCTGAAAGTAAATGGCCTAAAGCCAAATAGGTCTGCCTTGCGGTCCAAGTTTCTTTTGTTTTGTTAGGAAGATCTACCAATTTAGATTTCATAAAATCTCCATAAGGCTGTAAATTACTTAGTTCAATTTCTCTTGTGTCGCTAACATTAGTTAAATAGTTATCAATTAGCTCGGTGTCAAAACTAGTATTGTTAGCAAAGACGATTAAATGAGATGCATCTGTGATTTGCGATTGATCCCATGAGGCTGCTTTTAATTTTTCCCTTAGTTCAATATCCTTTATTATAAAGATATGGTAGGGTTGGAGCCCAAATGAAGAGGGACTTAAACGAATAGCTTCTAATAAAGTATTCAAATCTTCTTCAGATATTTGTTTTTGGCTATCAAATTTTTTGGTTGCATATCGCCAATTGAGGCTTTCAAGGTACTTGTTCATATTTGCTATTAAAATTTATTGAATAAAAGATTTAATTGTTCAAGTTCTAAGTCGGAAAAATTGGCTAAAATTTCTATTTCTGCTTTCTCCAGTACATGGTCCATTTCAGATAGCGCTTTTAATCCATCCTTGGTAATGGTAATCTCCACTTTCCGCCGGTTAGACAAGCATACAATCCTCTCAACATAACCCTTCTTTATTAATTTATCTACCAAACGGGTGGTGTTGCTCATTTTACTAATCATTCTCTCGTTTAAAGTCGATAGATTAGCCGGTTTACTCTGCTGACCTCTCAGTATGCGTAGGACATTAAATTGTTGTGTCGAAATTCCAAAAGGTTTAAGGGAATGTGAGATATTTTCAGAAACCTTGTTATGAATCAACATTAAATGAATAATAGTCCTGCTTCTTAAGGGAATCTTCTTCTCCGTTTTTATTAAAGCCTCAACATTCATGTACTTACAATATTTGTATATACAAATGTAAATAATCAATAATAACCAACAACATTTGAGCAGATAAAGTTTTGTTAAATTTATTATGTCTTATTTACAGTTGCTTAATTTTATAAGGATAAGAAACAATCTAAATGATCCGTCTTAGCCTGTGCTTAAGTATCCTGCTTTTTATAGGATGCGGAGTTAAAGAAAGTAAGAACACAAACTTTGAGAATTCAGATTTAGTTAAAAATGAATTCATTCCTGCTGATAGTTTGGGTATACCGGTATATAATTTTGATCAATTAGAACCTTTCTTGAATAAGAAAGATGATAACATTTATATTATCAACTTTTGGGCAACTTGGTGTGCGCCATGCATAAAAGAATTACCATATTTTGAAAAAATCAACCTGCAGGGAAAGGCGAATAATTACAAGGTGATATTGGTTAGCCTGGATATGCCTTCAATGTGGAAATCTAAGTTACTTCCTTTTATAAAAACTAAGAAAATACAATCGAAGGTGGTAGTGTTAAATGACCTGGATCAAAATAGATGGATCCCAAAAATTGATAAGAACTGGTCCGGGGCAATTCCCGCTACTTTGATCTACAATCGTAAAAAAAGAAAGTTCTATGAACAGGCTTTTACCTACGAAATGCTAAATAAAGAAATACAAGAATTCAGATAAATAAGTAAACATGAAATATCTCTGGGCAAATTTTATTTTAATCGCAATTTTTTTGAGCGATACTGGTTATTTTAAAGAAATTGACAAGGGTTATGATATTGGGGATTATGCAACTGACTTTAGTCTTCCTGATATTAATGGTAAAAACGTCTCATTATCAGATTATAAAGAAGCCATGGGGTTTTTAGTAATTTTTACCTGTAACACTTGCCCTTATGCAATCGCCTACGAAGACAGGATTATTGCCCTTGATAAAAAATACAAGACAAAGGGAGTGCCGGTAATTGCAATAAACCCTAATGACCCTAATTTGCAGCCCGAAGATGGTGTAACATACATGAAAAAACGTGCAATGGAAAAAGGGTTCACATTTCCATATTTGGTTGATAATGGACAGAAAATATTTCCCCAATATGGGGCAACTAAAACTCCACATGTGTATTTACTCGAAAAAACCAATCAGGGAAATGTTGTGCGTTATATTGGAACAATTGATGACAACTATTCCAATGCGTCTGCAGTTAAGATAAAATATGTTGAAAATGCTATAGATGCCATGTTAAAAGGAGAGGAAATATCAATTACAACTACCCGGGCTATAGGCTGTTCAATAAAGTCGCGATAACGGTAAATGTTTGCGAAAAGAGCAGGAGTTTGTACCTTCGCTGAGAAATTGAAATAAAATGGCAGATTTATTACAAGAGGAATGGGTGGAGCAATTCGAGAAGGATGATAAAGCTTTTATTCTGGATGTTAGAACCCCGGAAGAAGCAGATCAGGGACAAATTCCTGAGTCGACCAATCTAAATATTTATTTGGGACAAGAATTTTTAGAAGAGCTGGAGAAATTAGATAAATCTAAAAATTATTATGTTTACTGTAGATCTGGCCAGCGAAGCCGGCAGGCTTGTGCGATAATGAATAGTATAGGCATTCCCAATGCCTACAACCTCATGGGGGGAATTCTGGAATGGCAGGGTGATATAATCTAATAATCTTAAACCCTTAATGCTGCATCCCACTTTCAGTGGGTTCTTTTATTTTAGGAGCATGCGTGAAGATCTCCTACACTACATCTGGAAAAATGGAAAAATTCCATTTGCAAATCTATACACCTCCAGACAGAAAACACTTCAAATCATATCCCTGGGAATTCATAATCATGATGCGGGACCTGATTTTTTTCATGCTAAATTGGAAATTGATGGACAACTTTGGGTAGGAAATGTAGAAATCCATGTAAAATCTTCTGATTGGTATTCACATCAGCATAATATGGATACTAATTATGACAATGTAATTTTACATGTAGTTTGGGAAGAAGATACAGTGGTATATAGGAAAAACAAGGAAGAAATACCTGCTCTTGAACTTATAAATTTTATACCAGGATATATACTGGCAAACTATTATAAAATATTTAAGTCATCCAAAGATAACTTTATCAATTGCGAGAGGGAGATATATTCTATTGATAAATTTAAATTTTCGGCTTGGTTGGAACGGCTATATTTTGAGAGGCTGGAAGAGAAATCTAATGAAATAAACAGATTGTTGATAGAAGCGAAAAACGATTGGGAAAAAGTACTTTTCATACTATTATTGAAAAACTTTGGACTAAAGTTAAACAGCGAAGCTTTTTTAAGTCTCGGAAGAGCACTTGAATTTGGAATTGTCCGGAAGTTAAGCCAAAATGTTTTTCAGTTGGAAAGTGTTCTATTTGGTTTAGCAGGGCTATTGGATAATGAATCGTCTAAGGACAAGGTTTTAAGACAAATGAAAAGGGAATATTTTTATTTGAGGGATAAATTCAAGATTAAAGAGAGCAGTGTTCAGAGTCCGTCTTTTTTTAGATTACGCCCTGCCAACTTTCCTACTATCCGCTTATCACAACTTGCTAATCTATATGCCACATCTCCACAATTATTTGGAAATATCATGGCTATTAAGGAAGTCCACCAGGTTTATGAAATTTTCAGTATATCTACGAGTAAATACTGGCAAAAACATTATGTTTTTGGCAAGATATCACCTAAAAGAGAAAATAAACTTACCAAGAGTTTTATTAATTTATTACTTATAAATACTATACTCCCAATGATTTTTTGTTATTCCAAATGGCAGGGGATAGATGTAAGTTCAAGGATAATTATGATTATAAACAAACTAAAAAGTGAGGATAATAAAATTATTAGAAAATTTAATAATCTTGGAGTTAATTGTGGCAATGCTATGTATAGTCAGGCCATACTGCAACTTTATAATACTTATTGTACTGAAAATAGATGTCTGGAATGTGTAGTAGGAGATAGTTTATTAAAAGGAAAATAGTATTTTTAAAAAATGAATATTTTCTATCGCCTTTTATATTATTTTCAAAAACGCGGCTTTGAAGTATGCAGACGGATCGCGGAGAGTCTCGGTATTAGGGCACGTGTTGTAAGAACCACTTTTATCTACCTAACGTTTGTAACTTTGGGCTTTGGTTTTGCATTATACCTGTTTTTAGCTTTTTGGCTGAGAATAAAGGATTTGATCTATACCAAAAGGAATTCGGTTTTTGACCTTTAGCTATGATAAGACTTTTTCGCTCTAAAATTTACATCGCAATTGCATTGATGTTATCGGTTTTGCTGGTAGGCTCTATGGGATATCATTTTATAACCGGATTATCCTGGTTGAATGCCTTTTATATGACCATTATTACGGTTACAACCGTTGGATTTAACGAAGTTGGTCCTTTGGAAACAGAAGGTAAAATATTTACGATTTTTTTAATAATATTCAGTGTCTTTATATTTGCCTACGCCATTTCTGTGATTACGGAATATTTATTCAGCAAAAATCAATTACAGCTACTAAAAACAAAAAAGGTGAAAAAAATGATCAACGGTTTATCCAATCATGTTATTGTCTGTGGTTATGGACGTAATGGAATGCAGGCGGTGGAACGACTTAAGGCGTACAAAAAACCTTATGTTGTTATTGAAAAGGACAAAGATATTATTGAAAAGTTTGAAGAAGATGTCTTGTTTGTTGAGGGTGATGCTAACGAGGATGAAACTTTGATATCAGCCCGTGTACACGACGCTCAATATCTTATAGTTACCTTACCGGATGATGCCGCTAATTTGTTCGTTGTATTGTCTGCAAGACAACTAAATCAAAAATTATTTATCATTAGCAGGGCTTCTCAGGTTACCTCTCAAAAAAAATTAAGATTAGCAGGAGCAGACAATGTTATCATGCCTGATAAAATTGGAGGGGATCATATGGCATCTTTGGTTGTAATACCGGATTTGATAACCTTTATGGATAAATTATCTACCGAAGGTGAAAACACCACCAATCTGGAAGAAGTTGCCATTGAAGATTTTGCAGGTCAAATGGAATGCAATTCCTTAAGGGATCTTGATCTTCGAAGAAAAACAGGATGTACCATCATTGGCTATATAGAGCCCGACGGAAATTATATAATTAACCCTGAAGCGGATTTGCCTTTAGAGCCTAATAGTAAAGTAATCGTTTTAGGAAGACCAGAGCAGATTAAAAAGCTTAACGAAATGTTTCATATAAACTAGGCCGCAAGAGATAATTATATTTTTTTGTATTACTATTTTTTAGGATATTGCCGCCAATACAGACCAAATTAAACCAAAATTAACTCTTATGAAGTATAGACTTCTTTCAATTTTATTATTTTTTCTGCCAATTTTGACATTTGCTCAGGACAAAGGACTTGATGAAAAAGTAAATGACGCATTTATGCCGGTGGCAGTATGGTGGGAAGGCTTTGTCCTTACTTCGGTTCCTATTGCAGGATATAATCTGCCGGTAGTTCTACTCCTTTTGATTTTTGGAGCTTCATTCTTTACTATTTATTTTAAGTTTCCCAATATCACAAAATTTAAATTGGCCATCAATACAGTACGTGGTAAGTACGATGAACTGGATCATCACAGCGTAGAAAAGGCTGATTTAAACATTGTAGATGGTGATTTGGTTGATACCATTGCAGATGAAAGTAAAGAGGGGGAGGTAAGTCATTTTCAGGCTCTTGCTACCGCCGTTTCCGGAACAGTAGGTCTTGGTAATATTGCAGGCGTAGCAGTAGCTATTGCTATTGGTGGGCCCGGAGCCACTTTTTGGATGATTGTTTGTGGTTTAATTGGGATGTCAACGAAATTTGTTGAATGTACACTAGGCGTTAAGTACCGAGATGTGGGTGAAGATGGTACCGTTTATGGCGGACCAATGTATTACTTATCAAGGGGACTAAAGGAAAAAGGATTTACCGGCTTGGGTAAAGTTTTAGGTGCTGTTTTTGCTGTGTTATGTGTAGGTGCTTCTTTTGGAGGAGGTAATGCATTTCAGTCTAATCAGGCCGCAGTTCAACTTTCTTCTATGTTAGATCTGCAGGGCGGAGCAACCGGAGTTATTATTGGTGTAATCCTGGCTATTCTTGTAGGCATTGTTATCATTGGAGGAATAAAAAAGATTGCAAGTGTTACGGAAAAAATTGTACCATTTATGGCCGGAGTCTATGTTTTGGCTTCTTTAGTTATAATTTTTGCCAATATCGAATACATAGGCGATGCTTTTGCCATGATAGTTAATGGTGCGTTTACACCTGAGGCAGGTTTAGGAGGTGTTCTTGGAGTTATTATTGTAGGCTTCCAAAGAGCTGCTTTTTCTAATGAGGCTGGTGCAGGATCTGCAGCCATTGCCCATTCTGCCGTTAAAACAAAGTATCCGGCGAGTGAAGGTATTGTGGCGCTTTTGGAACCATTTATAGACACGGTAGTGATATGTACCATGACGGCATTAGTTATTATTTTCTTTAATATGGATGCCGGGGCCTTTGAGTATGGCAATGCCGTTAACAGTACTGTTTTAATAAGTGAAACTGGAAATTATATTGGTGGCGTTGATCTAACATCAATGGCTTATGATTCTGTTATTCCCGGATTCAGATACATCCTTACCATTGCAATTATTCTCTTTGCATTTTCCACAATGATTTCATGGTCCTATTATGGTCTTCAATCCTGGAAATACCTTTTCGGACGGGGCAGAAGAGCGGACGTTGTTTACAAAATTTTATTTTTATTATTTGTAGTTATTGGTGCCGGAGCTACTTTGGATGCGGTAATTAAGTTTTCTGATGCCATGATTCTGGCATTGGTATTCCCAAATATGATAGGCTTACTGTTTTTGTTTCCCAGGGTTAAAGAAGAGCTTAATAAGTATGTAATGGACATTAAAGGTGTAAGTAAATAAGAATACCCTTGAAAAATTTAAAATCCCACTTTAAGTTCAATAAACAGGAACGCAGTGGGATTTTCTTTCTACTGCTAATCATTTTTAGCCTGCAATTAGCCTACATGCTTTTTAAAAAAGATTACCTGCATACTTCGGAGGAAAGATTTGCATTAGATGTGAAAATTCAACGACAACTGGATTCAATACTAGATAAAGACAATAAAGAAAATTTATCAAAGGTTTACTCTTTTAATCCAAACTTCATTTCTGATTACAAAGGTTATACCCTGGGTATGTCTAATGAAGAGATAGATAGATTACACTTATTCAGATCTGAAAACAACTGGGTATATTCCGCAAAAGAATTTCAACAGGTTACGCTCATTTCAGATTCCTTACTACAAATATTAGCTCCATACTTTAAATTTCCTGAATGGGCAAATCGGCCAAAAAGCAGAAAAAATGAAAGAAAGGAAAAACCGGTAGTAACCGTCGTGGGGCATAAAGATCTAAATCAGGCTACCCCGGAAGAACTTAAGGGCATTTATGGAATTGGCGATAAATTATCGGCCAGAATTGTCAAGTTCAGAAACAGATTAGGGGGCTTTATGGTAAATGAGCAACTATATGATGTATATGGTCTGGAGGAAGAAGTGGTTTTAAGAATATTGGAAGAATTTCGGGTTAAGGGGCAACCCGTAATTGAAATGATCAATATTAATTCTGCTACAAGAAGAGAAATGCAACAACTCATTTATATAGATCAAAACCTTGCTATTCAAATAGTTACTTATAGAGATAGCGTTGGAATTATCAAATCTTTTAATGAATTATTGAAAATAGAAGATTTCCCGGCAGACAAGATTGATAGAATTAAATTATATTTGTCGCTCTAAAAAATTGCAACAATGACCACAGACACTATGTCTATTATTAGTTTTGATTATTCTGAGACCCAACACCATGTTGCCGAGTCTGCTAAGAAATTTGCGGAGCAATACATACGGCCTCATATAATGGAGTGGGACGAATCTCAGTTTTTCCCGGCTGATCTTCTAAAAAAAGCAGGAGAATACGGCTTTATGGGCGTACTGATTCCTCATGAATTGGGTGGGGCCGGTTTAGGCTATCATGAGTATATAGCCATCATAGAAGAGATATCAAAAGTAGATCCGGCAATTGGCCTATCTATAGCTGCTCATAATTCTTTATGTACAAATCATATTCTATCTTTTGCGAATGAAGAGCAAAAACAAAAGTGGATTCCGAAACTTGCTAACGGAGAGTGGATTGGTGCCTGGGGGTTAACAGAACATAATACAGGTTCAGATGCTGGCGGAATGAGCACAACAGCCATTAAAGATGGTGATCATTGGGTTCTTAACGGGGCAAAGAATTTTATCACACATGGTATTAGTGGAGATATAGCCGTTGTTATTGCAAGAACAGGAGAGAAGGGAGATAGTCGTGGGATGAGCGCTTTTGTTGTTGAAAAAGGAACATTGGGTTTTAGCAGTGGTAAGAAAGAGGATAAATTAGGAATGCGTGCCAGTGAGACTGCGGAATTGATTTTTAATAATTGCAGGATTCCGGATTACCAGAGGCTTGGGAATATAGGTGATGGCTTTATACAGTCCATGAAGGTTTTAGATGGCGGACGCATATCTATAGGAGCTTTATCTCTGGGAATAGCAAAAGGTGCCTATGAAGCTGCATTAAAGTATTCCAAGGAACGTATTCAATTTGGTAAGCCAATAAGTTCATTTCAGGGGATTTCATTTAAACTGGCAGACATGGCTACCGAAATAGAGGCATCTGAATTATTACTACACAAGGCTGCTTTCCTGAAAAATGAGGGTCGCGAAATGACCAAAATAAGTGCAATGGCAAAAATGTATGCTTCTGAAGTATGTGTAAAGGTTGCCAATGAAGCCGTCCAAATTCATGGGGGTTATGGTTACACCAAGGACTTTCCCGTAGAAAAATTCTATAGGGATGCAAAACTTTGCACAATTGGGGAAGGTACCACGGAAATCCAAAAAATAGTTATAGCGAAGAATATTTTAAAATAATTTGTTACCGTTTAATTTATTCATTCTATATTTGCATTCGAAAAATATTTAAAGAAAGGAGGTTGTAGCCTATGTTGATAATACCAGTAAAAGAAGGAGAAAATATAGACAGAGCTTTAAAACGTTTTAAACGAAAGTTCGATCGTACAGGTACAATGCGTCAGTTGCGAAAACGTCAGCAGTTTACCAAGCCTTCAGTAGAAAGAAGACAACAAATACAGAAAGCACAGTATATTCAAGGCCTAAGGGACCAGGAAGAAATATAATAAATAGCTTTTAGCATTATAATTTCCCGTCGCGATAACTATCGAGACGGGATTTTTTTATGAAAATAACTAGAGGTAACTTTGTGATATGTCTTTAACTGCTTTTATATCCTATCTTACTCATGAGAAGAACTATTCACCTAATACGGTGAAGGCATACGAAAAGGATATTCAGGCATTTAAAGATTTTTGCTTTAGGGAGTACGATTTGAAGCAAATAGATAAGGCAGACTATAATTTAATAAGAGGGTGGGTAGTTCAAATGGTCACAGATGGATTGTCCAACAGATCTGTAAACCGGAAAGTAGCTTCATTGAAAGCTTATTATAAGTTTTTATTGAAAACCGAAAACATTCAGGTTAACCCATTAGCTAAACATAAGGCCCTAAAGACACCTACAAAAATTGAAGTTCCTTTTTCTGAGACGGAAATGGAAATGCTTTTACAACAAGTGCATTTTGAAGATGGATTTGAAGGCAGTAGGGATAGGTTACTCATAGAATTACTATACACTACAGGGATAAGGCGGGCGGAGCTCATTAATCTTAAATTAAAGGATATTGAACTGTCTCAAAAAACATTGAAGGTATTGGGTAAACGAAATAAGGAACGAATTGTTCCGCTCTTGGACTCAACTATAAATCTGTATGAGATATATTTGGATGAAAGAATGAAGTTGGACACAATAAAGGAAAGAGACTTTATTTTTCTTTCCAAATCCGGGATTAAAATTTATGAAACACTTGTTTATAGAATTATTAATGGGTATTTTAGTAAGGTCTCTTCCAAAGTTAAAAAGAGTCCGCATATACTTAGGCATACCTTCGCCACACACTTGCTTAATAAAGGAGCAGATTTAAATTCGGTGAAGGAATTGTTAGGTCATTCTAGTTTGGCATCTACTCAGGTTTACACACATAATAGTATAGCTGAATTAAAAAAAGTACATGCATCTGCTCATCCAAGGAGCAAGAAATAGTATAACGTTCTTTTCTATTGTTTAACCTAAAATATTCAACTTATGAAGGTAAATGCGCAAGCTGTGAATTTTAATGCAGATTTAGAACTTCTAAATTTTATTCAAGGGCGTTTAGACAAACTAGAACTTTTTTATGATAAGATTGTCAGCTCTGATGTACATTTAAAGGTTGAAAATACGAGTGAAAAAGAAAATAAAATTGTCGAGATCAAGCTGTATATTCCAAAAGATAAGTTTGTAGTTAAAAAACAATGCAAATCTTTTGAGGAGGCAATTGATTCTGCATGCAGTTCTCTGGAGAGAAAATTGGTTAAAAAGAAGAAAAAACCAAGGTTCCAACCCTCCTTAAAATTTTTATAAAATAGTTTTGATTAAAAAAATAATTATCTACATTTGCAGTCCGTTAGAAATAGCGGACTTTTTTATGCGTTAAAAGGCTTTAAAAAGCCGATGTAGCTCAGCTGGCTAGAGCAGCTGATTTGTAATCAGCAGGTCGTGGGTTCGAGTCCCTCCATCGGCTCGGAAGAATATAAAATAGCAAGGAGGGGAGATACTCAAGCGGCCAACGAGGACAGACTGTAAATCTGTTGGTTTTACCTTCGCAGGTTCGAATCCTGCTCTCCCCACAACTGGTTTTTGAGAGCGGTTTTGTGAATATTGCTTATAGATTTCCAGGGTCAGATAAATTTGGAGTCTGGTTATTATTGCAAATCAGGACTTAGAAGATGTTCAGTAGGATTGGTGAAATATTGAAAATTAAAATTGCGGGAGTAGCTCAGTTGGTAGAGCGTCAGCCTTCCAAGCTGAATGTCGCCGGTTCGAACCCGGTCTCCCGCTCAAAGAAATTGAGTAAACGTTTCTTATTTTAATCAAGGTTAAAATTAACCTTAATATTAAGATATAAAACCTGTTGACCCACAAGCCGACGTAGCTCAGGGGTAGAGCGTTTCCTTGGTAAGGAAGAGGTCACGGGTTCAATTCCCGTCGTTGGCTCAAATAAATTAGGCATTAATTATTATACACTAATATAAACTAAGATTAAATTCACTCAAAATGGCAAAGGAAACTTTTGATCGTTCCAAACCGCACTTAAATATTGGTACTATTGGACACGTAGATCACGGTAAAACTACATTAACTGCTGCTATTACAACTGTTTTAGCAAACGCAGGATTATCTGAAAAGAGAAGTTTCGATTCTATCGATAACGCTCCGGAGGAAAAGGAACGAGGTATTACAATTAATACGGCACACGTTGAATACTCAACAGCGAATCGTCATTACGCACACGTAGATTGTCCAGGTCACGCGGATTATGTAAAGAACATGGTAACAGGAGCTGCTCAAATGGATGGAGCTATCTTAGTAGTTGCTGCCACAGATGGTCCTATGCCTCAAACCAGAGAGCATATCCTTTTAGGTCGTCAGGTAGGTATTCCAAGAATGGTTGTTTTCATGAATAAAGTAGACATGGTTGATGATGATGAATTACTTGAGCTTGTTGAAATGGAAATAAGAGAGCTTCTGTCTTTCTACGAGTACGATGGTGATAACGGACCAGTTATCTCAGGATCGGCTTTAGGCGCCTTAAATGGAGAGCAAAAGTGGGTTGATACAGTAATGGAATTAATGACTGCTGTTGATGAATGGATTGAACTGCCAAAAAGAGATATTGAGAAGGATTTCTTAATGCCCGTTGAAGATGTGTTTACTATTACTGGTCGTGGTACTGTTGCAACCGGTCGTATAGAAACTGGAATAGCTAATACTGGTGATGCTGTAGATATCATTGGAATGGGTGCTGAAAAATTAGCATCTACAGTTACCGGGGTTGAGATGTTCCGTAAAATTTTAGATAGAGGAGAAGCTGGTGATAATGTAGGTATCTTATTAAGAGGTATTGAAAAATCGCAAATTAGCAGGGGAATGGTAATATGTAAGCCAGGTTCTGTTAAGCCGCATGCTAAATTTGAAGCTGAGGTATATATCCTTAAAAAAGAAGAAGGTGGTCGTCATACGCCATTCCACAATAACTATCGTCCACAATTCTATGTTAGAACAACGGATGTTACAGGAACAATAAATCTTCCAAGTGGTGTTGAAATGGTAATGCCTGGTGATAACGTAACTATTACTGTAGACCTTATCCAGCCTATCGCTTTAAGCGTAGGACTTCGATTTGCTATCCGAGAGGGTGGTAGAACGGTTGGTGCCGGTCAGGTAACTAAGATTATAGATTAATCACGATATAATTTTTTACTCTAAGGGTGTCCCGTTTTGGCGGGATACCTTTCAGTGTAAATATAAACGGGTGTAGCTCAGTTGGTAGAGCACTGGTCTCCAAAACCAGGTGTCGGGAGTTCGAGCCTCTCCTCCCGTGCAGATCAGAAATAGGAGTGTGCAGAGAAGAATATATAGTTTTGGTCTAGTTTGTTGGCCGAGTAATTGAATTTTAAAATTGCATTCTTAATAAGGAATAAAATAATAGGTATGTTAACTTATATAAAGGAGTCCATAGAAGAATTAAGACACAATGTTACGTTGCCATCAAGGGCGGAATCGTCTAACCTTATGGTTATTGTTGCCGTGTTTTCTATATTGTTTGCTTTGGCAACTTGGGGCGTAGATACCGTATTCAGCAAACTTATACAACTTTACTTTAACACCTTAATAAATTAAGTTTGAGACCTATGTCTGAAGTATTAGAAAAGAAATGGTATGTAGTAAGAGCTGTCAGTGGTCAGGAGAATAAGATCAAGGGCTATATAGAAAGCGAAGTGGAACGTCATGGATTTGCTGATTATCTGGAAGATGTATTGGTTCCAACTGAGAAAGTTGTACAGATAAGAAATGGGAAAAAGATAAACAAAGAAAGGGTTTATTTTCCGGGATATATAATGATCAAAGCTAATTTGGGTGGAGAGATGATTCATATAATCCGGTCCATTACAAATGTGATTGGCTTTTTGGGTGAGACAAAGGGAGGTGATCCGGTTCCATTGAGAAAGGCAGAAGTAAACCGAATGTTGGGGAAAGTAGACGAATTAGCTATAAATACAGACAGCGTTGCCATACCATTTATTCTTGGAGAAACTGTTAAGGTTATAGACGGACCTTTTAATGGATTTAATGGTACGGTAGAAAAGATTAATGAGGAGAAAAGGAAACTGGAAGTAATGGTGAAAATTTTCGGAAGAAAAACACCATTGGAATTGAGTTACATGCAAGTAGAAAAAGTATAGAATATTGTTACGTATATATAAAAGTTGTGTTGCTTCCAAATTATAACACGCTTTAAATTTAATTTAAAACAATGGCAAAAGAAGTAAGTAAAGTAGTTAAACTACAAGTTAGGGGAGGTGTTGCGAATCCGTCGCCACCGGTTGGACCCGCTTTAGGTGCTGCCGGCGTTAACATCATGGAGTTCTGTAAGCAGTTTAATGCTCGTACGCAGGACAAACAAGGCAAAATTCTGCCTGTTGTTATCACCGTATATAAGGACAAATCATTTGAATTTGTTGTTAAAACACCACCAGCGGCAGTGCAACTTTTGGAAGCGGCTAAGATTAAGAAAGGATCTGGCGAACCTAACCGAGTAAAATCAGGGAATGTTTCATGGGATCAGGTGAAGAACATTGCAGAGGACAAAATGGTTGACCTTAATGCATTTACCGTTGAATCCGCAATGTCTATGGTAGCAGGTACTGCAAGATCTATGGGATTGAAAGTTTCAGGGAAAAGACCTTTTTAAAATCTTAAAAGCAATTTTAACATGGCAAAATTAACTAGAAAGCAAAAAGAAGCATACGCTAAAATAGAGAAAGATAAACTCTATTCTGTTGAAGAAGCTTCTGCGCTTATAAAGGAGATAACCAATACAAAGTTTGATGCGAGCATCGATCTTGCAATTAGGTTAGGAGTAGATCCACGTAAAGCTAATCAAATGGTACGTGGTGTTGTGACATTGCCTCATGGTACCGGTAAAGATGTAAAAGTCCTTGCTTTGGTAACTCCAGATAAGGAAGCTGAGGCTAAGGAGGCTGGTGCAGACTTTGTTGGTTTGGATGAGTATTTGGATAAAATTAAAGGTGGTTGGACAGATGTAGATGTAATAATCACAATGCCAAGTGTTATGGGTAAATTAGGACCCTTAGGACGAGTTTTAGGTCCAAGAGGATTAATGCCCAATCCAAAAACAGGTACGGTAACAATGGATGTTGCTAAGGCGGTATCTGATGTAAAAGCAGGTAAAATAGATTTTAAAGTAGACAAGTCCGGTATTGTACATGCAGCGATAGGAAAGGCTTCCTTTTCTCCAGATAAAATAGCTGGAAATACCCAGGAATTGCTGGATACTTTAAATAAGTTAAAACCGGCTGCGGCAAAAGGTATATATATGAAAAGTATATATATGTCAAGCACTATGAGTCCTAGTCTCCAATTAGATCCTAAAGCAGTATAACTGTAAACGTTTTAAAATCATGACAAGAGAAGAAAAAGCAACCGTTATAGAAGATTTGACGGCTCAGTTAGCTGATAATTCAACGATTTATTTGGCAGATATTTCCGGATTGGATGCCTTGGCAACCTCTGCATTAAGAAGGGCTTGCTTTAAAGCAAACATAAAATTGTCTGTAGTAAAAAATACTTTACTTGCAAAGGCAATGGAAGTCTCCGAAAAGGAATTCGGTGAATTACCTGAAACATTAAAAGGAAATACTTCTTTAATGTTTTCAGAAACTGGTAATGGGCCCGCTAAGCTTATTAAAAGCTTTCGAAAAAAATCAGACAAACCTTTATTAAAAGGCGCTTTTGTAGAAGAAGCAATTTATGTTGGTGATGAGAATTTAGATACTTTGGTTAATATTAAATCCAAAGAGGAGATGATAGGCGAAATTATTGGTCTATTGCAGTCCCCCGCCAAAAATGTTATTTCTGGATTAAAATCCGGAGGTGGTAAACTGGCAGGAATCATCAAAACATTATCTGAAAAATAATTAATACGCACTAAAAACTAGAATATTTAAGAATTTTATTAAACGATAGAAAAATGGCAGATTTAAAAGATTTCGCAGAACAATTGGTTAACTTAACCGTAAAAGAAGTAAACGAGTTAGCTGATATATTAAAAGAAGAGTATGGCATAGAGCCTGCTGCTGCAGCTGTTGCAGTTGCTGCAGGTGGTGGCGCCGCAGGAGGTGAAGCTGAAGCCGCTGAAGAAAAAACAGAATTTGATGTTGTTTTAACAGCTGCTGGAGGTTCTAAATTGGCTGTAGTTAAATTGGTTAAAGAATTAACCGGCCTTGGATTAAAAGATGCTAAGGATATCGTTGACAGCGCACCTAAAGCTGTAAAAGAAGGTGTGTCTAAAGACGAAGCTGAAGGAATCAAAAAATCATTGGAAGAAGCTGGAGCAGAAGTTGAGCTTAAATAATAGCAATGACCATACGGTTTTGGTTTAGGTCTTTCCGCCTGTCTGGTGGCTAGACCTAAACCCTTTTATATATAGTATATGATGTAATATACTACCCATATTTGGTATTCACGTTCAAAATTTTGTCCATTGATGTTCACAAAACAGACTGAAAGAGTAAACTTCGCATCCGCTAAGAACATTCCGAACTATCCGGATTTCTTGGACATTCAGATTAAATCATTTCAAGATTTTTTTCAACTTGAAACAAAATCTGACGAAAGGGGCAATGAGGGTTTGTACAACACCTTCATGGAAAACTTTCCAATAACTGACACAAGAAATCAATTTGTACTCGAGTTTCTTGATTACTTTATAGATCCACCCAGGTATTCCATCCAGGAGTGTATAGAAAGAGGTCTAACGTATAGCGTACCTTTAAAAGCGCGTTTAAAACTTTATTGTACCGATCCGGAGCACGAAGATTTTGAAACTATTGTTCAGGATGTTTATTTGGGCACTATACCCTATATGACACCAAGTGGAACATTCGTTATTAACGGTGCTGAACGAGTAGTTGTTTCGCAGTTGCACCGTTCTCCAGGAGTATTCTTTGGTCAATCTTTTCATGCAAATGGCACCAAACTGTATTCTGCAAGGGTAATTCCTTTTAAAGGATCCTGGATAGAATTTGCTACTGATATCAATAGCGTAATGTATGCTTACATTGACAGGAAGAAAAAATTACCGGTAACAACTTTATTTAGAGCAATAGGTTTCGAAAGAGACAAGGATATTCTGGAGATCTTTGACCTGTCTGAAGAAGTAAAGGTTTCAAAGACGGGATTAAAAAAATTCTTAGGACGTAAACTTGCTGCCAGAGTTCTTAACACCTGGCACGAAGATTTTGTTGATGAAGACACAGGAGAAGTTGTTTCCATAGAGAGAAATGAAATAGTCCTGGATCGGGATACTGTTCTTGAAAAGGAACATATAGATGAAATTATTGCTGCAGATGTCAAAACCATTTTGCTTCATAAAGAGAATAATGCCCAAAGTGATTATGCTATTATTCATAACACTTTACAAAAAGATCCCACAAATTCAGAAAAAGAAGCTGTTGAACATATTTATCGTCAGCTGCGTAATGCAGAACCACCTGATGAGGAAACTGCACGTGGAATAATTGATAAATTGTTTTTCTCTGATCAACGATATAACTTGGGTGAAGTTGGTCGTTACAGAATGAATAAAAAGCTTGGTTTGGATATCGGTATGGACAAACAGGTACTTACCAAAGAAGATATCATTACTATAATCAAGTATTTAATTGAACTTATCAATTCTAAAGCAGAAATTGATGATATTGACCACCTTTCCAACAGGCGTGTTAGAACAGTTGGGGAGCAATTATCATCTCAATTTGGTGTTGGTTTGGCACGTATGGCAAGGACCATACGTGAGCGAATGAATGTAAGAGATAATGAGGTATTTACTCCAATTGATCTGATAAATGCCAAAACACTGTCCTCTGTGATTAATTCATTTTTTGGTACCAACCAATTATCACAGTTCATGGATCAGACGAATCCTCTTGCAGAAATTACGCACAAGAGAAGATTATCAGCTCTCGGACCAGGTGGACTTTCAAGAGAACGTGCAGGATTTGAAGTTCGTGACGTTCACTACACGCATTACGGAAGACTATGTCCTATTGAAACTCCTGAAGGACCAAATATTGGACTTATTTCATCACTGGCGGTATTTGCCAAAGTAAATCCTATGGGATTCTTGGAGACACCATATCGCAAGGTTGATAGTGGAAAAGTAGATACTAAAGATTTTGTATACCTGAGCGCGGAAGAAGAAGAAGGCATGAAAATATCTCAGGCCAATATTCCACTCAAGAACAATGGAGCTATAGATCAGGAGAAAGTTATCGCCAGGGAAGAAGGAGATTTTCCGGTTGTGGATCCTAAAGAGGTGAACTATACCGATGTTGCTCCTAACCAGATTGCTTCTATTTCTGCTTCTTTAATTCCGTTCCTTGAACACGATGATGCGAACAGGGCTTTAATGGGTTCTAACATGATGCGTCAGGCTGTTCCTTTATTGAAACCGCAATCTCCTATTGTTGGAACAGGATTGGAAAGACAAGTTGCATCAGACTCAAGAGTATTAATAAATGCAGAAGGTGATGGCGTAATTGAATATGTGGATTCTCAAAAGGTCACAATTAATTACAAACGTAGCGAGAATGAACAATTGGTCAGTTTTGAGGAGGATTCCAAGACCTATCAATTGGTTAAATTCAGAAAAACTAACCAAGGTACCAGTATCAATCTTAAGCCAATCGTCCAAAAGGGAGATCAGGTTAAAAAAGGACAGGTACTTTGCGAAGGATATGCTACAGAAGGAGGGGAATTAGCGTTAGGTAGAAACCTTAAAGTAGCCTTTATGCCTTGGAAAGGATATAACTTTGAGGATGCTATTGTAATTTCCGAAAAAGTAGTCCGCGAAGATATCTTTACTTCTATACATATAGATGAATACGCTCTTGAAGTTAGAGATACTAAATTAGGAGCTGAAGAATTAACTAACGATATTCCTAATGTTTCTGAAGAGGCAACAAAAGACCTTGATGAATATGGAATGATACGAATTGGTGCGGAAGTAAAACCTGGGGATATTCTTATTGGTAAGATTACACCAAAAGGTGAATCGGATCCTACTCCTGAGGAAAAACTACTTCGTGCTATTTTTGGGGATAAAGCAGGGGATGTTAAGGATGCTTCTTTAAAAGCTTCACCTTCATTGCGTGGTGTTGTTATCGATAAAAAGTTATTCTCTCGCTCTATTAAGGATAAACGCAAACGTTCAGAAGACAAGGAAGCAATTTCCAGTCTGGAACTGGAATATGAGGTAAAATTCCAGGAACTTAAAGAAATCCTGGTAGATAAATTGTTTAAACTTATCAATGGGAAGACTTCTCAGGGAGTGTTAAATGATCTTGGTGAAGAGGTTTTACCTAAGGGTAAAAAATATACCATGAAGATGCTTAATTCAGTGGATGATTTTGCCCATCTTGTTGGAGGTAGCTGGACTACTGATAAAGGCACAAACATTTTGGTAGCCGACCTGCTTCACAACTATAAGATTAAGTTGAACGATCTTCAGGGGAATCTTAGAAGAGATAAATTCACCATATCTGTTGGGGATGAATTACCTGCTGGTATAATGAAGCTTGCAAAAGTTTATATTGCTAAAAAACGTAAACTAAAAGTTGGTGATAAAATGGCCGGGCGTCATGGTAACAAAGGTATTGTTGCCCGTATTGTAAGACATGAAGATATGCCCTTCTTGGAAGACGGAACACCTGTAGATATTGTATTAAACCCATTAGGTGTACCATCTCGTATGAATATTGGCCAGATTTATGAAACCGTTCTGGGATGGGCGGGTCAAAACCTCGATAAGAAATTCGCGACTCCAATTTTTGATGGTGCTACACTTGATGAGATTAATGAATTTACTGATGAAGCGGGGATCCCAAGATTTGGTCATACTTATCTCTATGACGGAGGAACCGGGCAACGTTTCGACCAGGCTGCGACTGTTGGGGTAATCTATATGTTAAAATTAGGACATATGGTGGATGATAAAATGCATGCACGTTCTATTGGACCATATTCGTTGATTACACAGCAACCTTTAGGAGGTAAAGCTCAATTTGGTGGCCAACGTTTTGGAGAAATGGAAGTTTGGGCCTTAGAGGCATATGGCGCATCTGCTACCCTTCGTGAGATTTTGACTGTAAAATCTGATGATGTTATTGGACGTGCCAAAACCTATGAATCAATTGTAAAAGGCGAAACCATGCCTGAACCTGGCTTGCCAGAATCTTTCAATGTATTGATGCACGAACTTAAGGGATTAGGTTTAGACATCAGACTTGAAGAATAATAGTTTTATTTACATATTTTAAATTTACTATCACCATATTATAATGGCTAGAATAAAAGATAATACCGCAATAAAAAGGTTCGATAAAATTTCAATTGGATTGGCATCTCCTGAATCAATTTTAGGAGAATCCCGAGGTGAGGTTTTAAAGCCTGAAACTATTAATTATAGAACTCATAAACCAGAGCGTGATGGATTGTTCTGCGAACGCATTTTTGGTCCTGTTAAGGATTATGAATGTGCGTGTGGAAAGTACAAACGTATACGCTATAGAGGAATTGTTTGTGACAGATGTGGCGTTGAAGTAACTGAGAAAAAGGTTCGTCGCGACAGGGTAGGACACATAAATTTAGTAGTACCCGTTGCTCATATTTGGTATTTCCGTTCCCTGCCAAACAAAATTGGCTACCTCCTGGGATTGCCTTCCAAGAAACTGGATATGATTATTTATTATGAGCGTTATGTGGTAATTCAGCCGGGTATTGCTCAAGGTCCTGAGGGAGAGGAGATTCATAAATTAGATTTTCTAACTGAAGAAGAGTATTTAAATATTCTTGATACTATCCCTCCGGAAAATCAGTATTTGGAAGATACAGATCCTAATAAGTTTATTGCCAAAATGGGGGCAGAATGCCTTATTGATTTGCTGGGACGAATTGATTTGAAACAACTATCCTATGATTTAAGGCATAAAGCCAATACGGAGACCTCTAAACAACGTAAAACGGAAGCCTTGAAGAGACTTCAGGTTGTTGAAGCATTAAGAGAATCTCAGGAAAACAGGGATAACAAACCAGAATGGATGATCATGAAGGTTATTCCGGTTATTCCACCGGAGTTGCGTCCACTGGTACCTTTAGATGGAGGTAGATTCGCGACTTCTGATTTAAATGATCTTTACAGGCGTGTAATTATAAGGAACAATCGTTTAAAGCGATTAATGGAAATAAAAGCACCTGAAGTTATCTTAAGAAATGAGAAACGAATGCTTCAGGAAGCAGTTGATTCTCTTTTTGATAATACGCGTAAGGCTTCCGCAGTGAAAACTGAATCAAACAGACCGCTTAAATCTCTTTCGGATTCCTTGAAAGGAAAACAAGGACGTTTTCGTCAAAACTTATTGGGTAAAAGGGTAGATTATTCTGCTCGTTCCGTGATTGTTGTCGGACCTGAAATGAACTTATATGAATGTGGTCTTCCAAAAGATATGGCTGCAGAACTATACAAACCTTTTGTGATCAGAAAACTGATCGAAAGAGGTATTGTTAAAACTGTTAAGTCGGCCAAAAAGATAATTGATAAAAAAGAACCGGTAGTTTGGGACATTTTAGAAAATGTTTTAAAAGGACACCCAGTGTTGCTCAACCGGGCCCCTACATTACACAGATTGGGGATACAGGCATTTCAACCTAAATTAATAGAAGGTAAGGCAATTCGTTTGCACCCTCTTGTTTGTACTGCCTTTAATGCGGATTTTGATGGTGATCAAATGGCGGTGCATTTGCCTTTAGGCCCTGAAGCTATATTGGAATCCCAACTTTTGATGTTGGCTTCGCACAATATATTAAATCCGGCTAACGGATCACCTATCACAGTACCTTCACAGGATATGGTTCTTGGGTTGTATTACATGACAAAAGAGCGAAAATCAACCAAAGAAGTTCCTGTAAAAGGTGAGGGCTTAACTTTTTACTCCTACGAAGAGGTAGTAATCGCATTTAATGAAGGGAAAGTAGAACTGAATGCCGGGATTAAAGTGAGAGCCAAAGACTTTAATGAGGAAGGTGAATTAGTAAATCAGATTATTCCTACTACTGTTGGTAGAGTACTTTTTAATATGGTTGTGCCGGAAGAAGCCGGATATATAAACGAAGTTTTAAACAAGAAGTCTTTACGTGATATTATCGGAAAGATTCTTGCTGTTACAGATGTACCCGAAACTGCGGCCTTTCTGGATTTGATTAAGACCATGGGTTATGATTTTGCTTTTAAAGGAGGATTGTCATTTAGTCTTGGAGATATTATTATTCCAAAAGAAAAGCACACCATGATTGCTGATGCCAATGAACAGGTAGATGGAATTATGATGAATTACAATATGGGTCTTATCACGAACAACGAACGATATAATCAGGTGATTGATGTCTGGACTTCAACAAATGCCATGTTAACTGAGTTGGCAATGAAGCGTATCCGGGAAGATCAGCAAGGATTTAATTCAGTGTATATGATGTTGGATTCTGGAGCCAGGGGTTCAAAGGAACAGATTAGACAGTTAACAGGTATGCGTGGTTTAATGGCTAAGCCTAAGAAATCTACTGCAGGTGGAGGTGAGATTATAGAAAACCCTATTCTTTCTAACTTTAAAGAAGGATTGTCTATTTTGGAATACTTTATTTCTACTCACGGTGCTCGTAAAGGACTTGCAGATACCGCTCTTAAAACTGCCGATGCAGGATATCTTACAAGACGATTAGTGGATGTTTCTCAGGACGTCATCGTTAATATAGATGATTGTGGAACCCTCAGAGGTATACAGGTTGAATCTTTAAAGAAAAACGAAGAAGTTGTTGAAACTCTGGGTGAACGCATATTAGGTAGAGTTTCTTTACATGATGTATTTAATCCATTAACTGAAGAACCGCTATTAACTGCTGGACAACAGATTCTGGAATCTGATGTGAAGAAAGTGGAGGCTTCACCTATTGAAAAAGTAGAAGTTCGCTCGGCACTCACTTGTGAGGCTGAAAAGGGTATATGTGCCAAGTGTTATGGTAGAAACCTTTCAACCAATAAAATGGTACAGCGAGGCGAAGCGGTTGGTGTTGTGGCTGCACAATCTATTGGTGAGCCGGGAACACAGTTAACTTTGCGTACTTTCCACGTTGGGGGTATTGCAGGTAACATTTCCGAGGAAAGTAAACTTGAGGCTAAATTTGCTGGTATTGGGGAGATTGAGGACTTGAGAACAGTTAAAGGTGAGAATTCTGAAGGGAAAAAAGTCGATATTGTTATTTCAAGAACTTCTGAAATTAAAATTGTTGATGCTACAACTGGAATTACACTTAGTACCAACAATATCCCTTATGGTTCTCAGATCTTTGTTAAAAATGGCAGTAAGATAAAAAAGGCAGATGTAATTTGCCAATGGGATCCTTATAACGGGGTTATTGTTTCGGAATTTCCTGGTAAAATTGCTTATGAAAATATTGAGCAGGGAGTTACATATCAGGTTGAGATTGATGAACAAACCGGGTTTCAGGAAAAGGTAATTTCAGAATCCAGAAATAAGAAACTGATTCCTACCTTATTGATACTAAATTCAAAGGATGAAGTTTTGCGTTCCTACAACCTTCCTGTTGGTTCCCATTTAATGGTAGATGATGGCGATAAGATTAAAGAAGGTAAAATCTTGGTAAAAATTCCTCGTAAATCAGCTAAAGCTGGTGATATTACAGGTGGTTTACCAAGAGTAACTGAACTATTTGAAGCTCGTAACCCATCTAATCCAGCTGTTGTATCTGAAATAGATGGAGTAGTTTCATTTGGTAAAATAAAGAGAGGTAATAGAGAGATCATTATTGAATCCAAACTTGGTGAGATAAAGAAATATTTGGTAAAACTTTCAAACCAGATTTTAGTCCAGGAAAATGATTATGTTCGAGCTGGTATGGCTTTATCTGATGGTTCAATTACTCCTGAAGATATCCTTTCAATTAAGGGGCCTTCAGCGGTACAACAATATCTTGTAAATGAAGTACAGGAAGTTTACCGTCTCCAGGGTGTAAAAATTAATGACAAACACTTTGAAGTAGTTGTACGCCAGATGATGAGAAAAGTTCGTGTTCAGGATTCGGGTGATACTACATTCCTTGAAAATCAACTGGTACACAAAGACGATTTTATAAGAGAAAATGATGAAATCTTTGGAAAGAAAGTAGTTGAAGAAGCAGGCGAATCAGAAAACCTCAAAGCAGGCCAGATAATTACACCCCGTGAATTGAGAGATGAGAATTCAATCTTGAAACGTGCGGATAAAACTTTGGTGACTGCGCGGGATGCTGTTTCAGCGACAGCTACACCAATTCTACAGGGTATCACAAGAGCTTCGTTACAAACCAAATCATTTATTTCTGCGGCATCGTTCCAGGAAACAACTAAGGTCTTAAATGAAGCGGCTGTAAGTGGTAAAATTGATCACCTGGAAGGATTGAAAGAGAATGTTATTGTAGGTCATAAAATTCCTGCCGGTACCGGTATGAGGGATTATGAAAATATAATCGTAGGTTCAAAAGAGGAGTACGATGAAATTATGGCCCGCAAAGAAGAATTGAAGTTTTAAAATCATTAACCCTCAATTATATAATTGAGGGTTTTTGTTTGTGATATTGGATTATTTTTTGAAGTGAACAATGGAAGAAAAAAATCAGAAACAACAACAGATAAATATTGAGCTGGACGAAAAAATAGCCGAAGGAATCTATTCCAATTTGGCAATAATAAATCATTCTGTTTCAGAGTTTGTTGTCGACTTTATTAGCATGATGCCTGGAGCACCAAAAGCGAAGGTGAAAAGTAGAATTGTACTTACTCCTCAGCACGCAAAGAAATTTTTGAAAGCGCTTAATGATAACGTAAGTCGTTTTGAAAAGGCTCACGGGACAATCAAAGATTACGAACAACCTCCAATTCCGTTAAATTTCGGTCCTACTGGAGAAGCTTAACTAAAAACCCATGAATACTTCATGGGTTTTTAATTTTTAGTTCATACGATGCCCTGATTATTCAAATTCTGAGGTAAAATGCAGTTTGACAGTGGGATATTTCTGTTGAGTCATTTGCAATGAAAATTGAGAATCTGCTAAAAACACTAATTGGCCGCGTTTATCCTTGGCCAGAAATTTCTGTTTTACTCTAATAAATTCTTTAAATTCTTCATTATTAGGATCTTCGGGATCAACCCAGCAGGCTTTGTGAGCAGGAAAATTTTCATAGGTACATTTTGCACCGTATTCATGTTCTAATCTGTATTGAATTACTTCGTACTGCAAGGCACCTACAGTACCTATAACTTTTCTGCCATTAAGTTCCAAAGTAAATAACTGAGCTACGCCCTCATCCATTAATTGGTCAATTCCCTTATTTAACTGCTTGGATTTCATCGGATCTGCATTGTTGATATATCTGAAATGCTCCGGAGAAAAGTTGGGGATACCTTTATAATGCAAAATTTCACCCTCTGTTAATGTATCACCAATTTTAAAATTACCGGTGTCATGCAATCCCACAATATCGCCAGGATAGGATATATCTACAATTTCCTTTTTTTCTGCAAAAAATGCATTGGGGCTAGAAAATTTTAATTTCTTATTATGCCTTACATGCAAATAGGGTTTGTTGCGTTCAAATGTTCCTGAAACAATTTTTACAAATGCCAAACGATCTCTGTGTTTGGGATCCATGTTGGCGTGGATTTTAAACACAAATCCTGAAAGCTCATTTTCATTTGCATGAACCAGACGCTCTTCGGCCATTTTCGATCTGGGATATGGAGCTATTTCAATAAAACAATCGAGAAGTTCTTTTACTCCAAAATTATTTAAAGCAGAACCAAAAAAGATCGGCTGAAGCGAACCTTCCAGATACTTCTGTTTGTTAAAAGAAGGATAGACCCCGCTTACCAACTCCATATTATCTCTTAAAGTTTCAGCAGCCTCAGTTCCAATAATTTTCTCTAATTCCGGACTCGTTATATCATCAAATGCAATTACGTCTGAAATGTTTTTTTTACTATCTCCACTAAAAAGGTTAATATTTTTCTCATAAACATTATAAATACCTTTAAAATCATAACCCATGCCAATAGGGAAACTTAGAGGAGTGACGGTTAATCCCAATTCCTGTTCTAATTCATCCAAAAGGTCAAAAGCGTCTTTTCCTTCTCTATCCAGTTTATTGATGAATACGATCATGGGAATATTTCTCATCCTGCAGACCTCTACCAATTTTTTGGTCTGTTCTTCTACACCTTTAGCAACATCTATAACAACAATTACACTATCTACTGCCGTGAGGGTTCTAAAAGTGTCCTCTGCAAAGTCCTTATGGCCTGGTGTATCAAGAATATTTATCTTCTTATCCTTGTACAAGAATGCAAGCACAGAGGTAGCCACCGAAATTCCACGCTGACGTTCAATTTCCATGAAATCGCTGGTTGCTGCTTTTTTTATCTTATTATTTTTTACAGCACCTGCCTCTTGTATTGCACCTCCAAATAAGAGTAACTTTTCCGTAAGTGTAGTTTTCCCGGCATCAGGGTGAGAAATAATACCAAATGTTCTTCTCTTTTCTATTTCTTTTAAAAAACTCACAGCAAAAATTTGAGCAAAAATAAGGCAAATAATATAGCTCTGGGAGAATAGAAAGAATTTTTTAAAATGATTCTCATAACACATAATAGTCTGTTTCCAATGGATTTAAGATTATTAATATATTTGATTTAAGGGTTATTATCGATTAACGGCCAGTAATCTTCGTTTTTTGAATTTTTGAGGATTTTTAATAGCTTTTTAGCACTGACTTTGTCTCAATATGGAATCAGGATTTTGGACGTTTAACGAGTTTTGAGGTCATTTAAAGATATTTGATAACTTAAGTTTTCAAATGGATTTGATGCTATGTAATTTAACTATATATTGCAATGATATATTTGAGAAGCCCTATCTCTTACATAGTTTTTTCCTACAAAGCCATGGTGATATGTTTAATTGAAAACTATCATTTATGGAAAACATTACCCCAGCCAAAATACGAGATAAGGCGACTTTCGGCTTTACCTTGATAACTGCCATTCTAGTTTTTGTCCTTTCTTCTTCTTTTGACACCAATCCGGCGGAGTTTGCCTTAATGACCAACTATACTGCGACTGATACGGATAATGATGGCGTAATGGATCATGCAGATATTGATGATGACAATGACGGGATAATAGATTCAATAGAAGATAAAAACCCGGACGGGGATAATGATCCATTAACACATCCAACGGACTCGGATAATGATGGGGTTCCCAATCACCTGGATGTCGATTCTGATAATGACGGAATTATAGATAATGTTGAAGCACAACCAACGGATGCTTATATCGCCCCTGGCGGGATTGATTCTGATGGCAACGGATTGGATGATAATTATGAAGAAACACCGGGTAGTTGTGGAGGATTAGTGCCCATAGATTCAGATTTAGATACTTATCCTGATTATTTAGATATCGATAGTGATAATGATGGGATATTAGACAATGTAGAAGCACAAACTACTGCAGATTTTCAGGCACCCTGCGGTATGGATTCCGACGGTAACGGCCTGGATGATCATTATGAAGAAACTCCTGGTAGTTGTGGTGGATTGATACCTGTAAACACAGATGGAGATTCTCAACCAGACTTCAGAGATATCGACTCAGATAATGACGGTATTCTGGATAATGTGGAAGCTCAGGAAACTGCGGAATTTCAACCACCATGTGGTATGGATAGTGATGGTAACGGTCTTGATGATCATTACGAAAACACACCTGGTTCTGGAGAAGGACTCCATCCGATAAATTCCGATAATGACCCAAATCCAGATTTCAGGGATATAGATTCAGATAATGATGGTCTCCCTGACAACATAGAGGCACAGACCACAAGTGGTTATATTCTTCCATCCGGAATGGATGATGATAAGGACGGCTTGGATAATGCATATGAAGGGTCAGGAGATCAGGGCCTTACTCCGGAGAATACTGATGGTACGGACGAGTTGGATTATTTAGATACGGATACAGACAATGATCTGGTGCCTGATAATAATGAAGGGAACGACTTTAACTTTGATGGGATCCCGGATCAAACCTTTACTGGCACAGATACAGATGGTGATGGCTTAGACGATGGCTATGAGGGCAGTGATATAAATGATGGTTATATTGTTAATGACGAAATAACAGACCCTGCAACTGATTTACCGGATACCGATGGTACGGAGGATGTCAACTACCGGGATATTGATGATGATGGCGATGGTCTGGATACTCCTGATGAGGATACTGATGGTGATGGCGATCCTACCAACGATGATGCCAGTGGCGATGGCACCCCTGATTATTTGGATCCTGATGTTACAAATACAACTACAGATCCTGACACCGATGGGGATGGCGTAAAGGATAGATCAGACCTGGATGATGACAATGATGGACTGCTGGATACGGAAGAAGATCCCAATCTGGATACTGATGATAACCCGTTAACCAATCCATTGGACAGCGATGGCGATGGTTTTCCAAACCACTTGGATATTGATTCAGATAATGATGGATTACCAGACAATATAGAGGCGCAGACTACCAGTGGCTATATTTTACCCAATGAAGATGATGAAGCTACATATGTGTCTAATGATGGTGTAAACTCGGCTTATATAGGTGGTCTAACCCCTGAGAATACGGATGGTACGGATGAACCTGATTATTTGGATACCGATACGGACAATGATTTGCTGCCTGATAATAATGAAGGGAATGACTTTAATTTTGATGGGATCCCGGATCAGACCTTTACAGGCACGGATACCGATGAGGACGGCCTTGATGATGGCTATGAGGGCAGTGATGTGAATGATGGTTTTGTGGTAAATGATGAAATAACAGACCCTGCAACTGATTTACCGGATACCGATGGTACAGAGGATGTCAACTACCGGGATATTGATGATGATGGCGATGGTCTGGATACTCCTGATGAGGATGCTGATGGTGATGGCGATCCAACAAATGACGATTGCAGTGGTAATGGAACGCCTAATTATTTAGATCCGGATACAACCACTTGCGATCCGGATACGGATGGGGATGGTGTAACCGATGAGGATGAAGTTACCGATGAAACAGATCCTTCAGATCCTTGTGATTTTATTTTAGCTAGCCAAACCATAACTCCTTCCGATGAATGGAACGACCTGGATTGCGACGGTGATGGGGTAACGAATGAAGATGAAGTTTCGGATGGAACGGACCCCTTAGATTCCTGTGATTTGTTACTAGCAAGCCAAACAGTAACACCAACCACAGATTGGGACAACCTTGATTGCGATGGAGACGGTGTAACTAACGGTGATGAAGTTACCGATGAAACAGATCCATTAGACTCCTGTGACTTTTTGCTGGCAAGCCAAACGGTGACT
>NZ_JBDVOC010000005.1:0-13691 GCF_039969275.1 Eudoraea sp. | reverse complement strand
GTTTTAAACCTGCCATGTTAGACTGACCCGAAAGTATAAATAGTTGCTTCCCTTCCTGTTTTGAGTTACAGGATGATATTATAAATGCTGTCAAACATATTATTAGGACATTCTGCAATTTCATTGGTGTGATCTTAGTATATTATAATTCAAATTTGCTGTAACCCCCACTTTTAATGAAGTATGACTTGTTGTCATCTACGAATTTTTCTAAAGAATTTGATCATTGGAAGTGGTTGGTAGTTCTTCCTAAGGTAATGAATTATTCGGGCATTCCTGTATGAAGATTACCCAAGAGTATTATGGAAAGATTGTGCAGAAAAGGGTAAGTGAGGAGATTAAGAGGATTTCAGAAATGTCGGGATAGAAGTAAGTTTCAAGGGAGGCCTCCATTGATACACATGAGTAGATATATTTATTATCCTGACCAATTTAATTCTGGTCCACCATAAGTTGCTTTGACAATAAGAAATATTATGCCAATTAATGCTGCCCCAATAAGCGTCCATGCCCACCAGGGGATTCCTCCGTTTTTCATTAATAAATTCGCTGCCTCTTCCGTATCGATTGGAAATTTAACATCCTCCCCTGGATTGTCTTTTACCCCATAGAACTGACCATCTTCATAGACAATGTACTTGTACTTGTAGGTGTCGTTATCAACCGTTATAATCTTGACCGCTTTTTCTGTGTTTGCTGCCTGTTCCAGGGTTACGGGGGTTTTATACGTAGCACAACTTTGAAAAAGGATTAATGCCGTAAAGAACAGTGCAATAATTTTGAACCATTTCTTGAGCGCTATCATACATAAATGTAGATTTTATTAAGTATGTCAATAGACGATCTATCAAGCATAAAGGTAGGTGACCCAGTCTGGGAAGTAAATGATTTGAATCATTAGGCTACTATGATAATTAATATACTATTGGATAATTTTATAAATTGTATTTGTCATCTAGAATAAAAGAATAGGGCATACAATTCGGGTACCTATAAAGTTGACGACTTGTCAATACACCGAACAGGAAATCTTTGGCTTCGAGAGTTTGAGCCCTGGTAGGGTATCTGATTACAATGACTTGCGTCATTGCTATCCCAGCTTTTGAATAATACCTTGACATTTAAAATATTATGCCTGATCAAATGTTAGAAAAACAAATTACTATACTTGACTATTTCTCAAAATGGGTCAGAGAAACTCCGGATGAAATATTCCTGACACAACCAAAAGGAAATACTGCTACTGACTATAATTGGAGGCAGGTAGAAAAAGAAGCTCTTTATATTGTCCGAACCCTTCAACATCACGGTTATACAAGAGGAGATAAAATCGCCTTGTTGTCCTCTAATTGCGCTGAATGGATCATATATGATATTGCCTTAATGATGGGTGGATATATTTCTGTTCCACTATATGCTAATGTCAATGCGCAGACTATGGCAGGCATCCTTGAGGATTCTGAGGCTTCATTGCTACTTCTGGGCAAAATTGAAAGAGAACACTGGGAATCTCAGAAACATTCCATTCCAAAGAATACAAAATCCGTTGCACTGCCAGGCAGTAATTGCAGTGGTATTATGGGTTGGCAAGACTATAAGTCCCCGGACAAAACTATCACTGAAACCATCATAAATCCCGATGATGTCCTGACTATTATTTATACTTCTGGCACCACCGGATCTCCTAAAGGTGTCGTCCACACACACAGATCAATCTTAAACGCTGTAATCACCGCTTCAGAAGAGGTTTTACTAAACAGAAAAGGAAACCGTTTTGTCTCCTACCTGCCACTCAGCCACGCTGCCGAAAGAGGATTGGTTGAAATGGGTTGCCTTTACTGCGGCGGACAAATATTTTTTGTTGAGTCGACTCATAATTTTCAAAAAAATATTAAGTCTGCAAGACCCACTCATTTTTTCGGAGTGCCAAGGATATGGGAGAAGTTCCAGACAGGCATTCTAAAGCAGGTATCACCAATAAAATTGAAGATACTCCTTAAAACACCACTTCTCGCAACATGGATCAAATATAGAATCAAGCAATCATTGGGTCTTGACAAAGCTCAGGTAATTCTCTCCGGTGCTGCACCCATTGCTCCAGAGCTACTTATTTGGTTCCAACAATTAGGTATTAACATCCGAGAGGCCTACGGTTTGTCAGAGAACTTTAATGTAATATCAATGAATCCTAAGGATGATATTCGGACAGGTACAGTGGGTAAACTATTTGAAAACCAGGATGTCTATATTGATCCTGAGACCAAGGAAATTAGACAGAAATGTAACTGGCTAATGAAAGGCTACCACAATAGACCTGAACTGACCAAAAAGGCTATTGTCAATGGATATCTTCACACAGGAGATATGGGTCATCTATCTGATGATGGATTCCTTTCAATCACGGGTAGGGTAAAAGATATTTTTAAAACTACCAAAGGTGAATATATTACCCCTGCTCCTATGGAAAGAGATTTTATGGAAATTGGAGCCGTAGATCAAGCTTGCGTAATGGGTTCGGAATATCCTCAACCATTTATCTTGATAGGCCTTTCAAAAATCGGAAAAACAAATACCAAAGAAACTATTCATGAATTAGAAAACGCGCTTACGTCCGTTAACAAAAATCTCATGGGTTATCAGAAACTAAAAAAAGTAATTGTGGTCAAGGAAGAATGGACCAATGAAAATGACCTTCTTACCCCAACATTGAAAATAAAGCGTAACCAATTGTTCCAGAAATACGAACCCATTATGAAAGAACTTTTCTATAAAGAAGAGCTTGTTTCCTGGGAAGTATAAGAGAACTTTATTAAAATACTTTATGAAGAAAAATGATCAACTCCCTTTTAAGGACAAAGTGGTATGGATTACCGGAGCTTCTTCTGGAATAGGAGAAGCCCTTTGCTATCAGTTTTCTAATTTAGGAGCAGATCTTATCATGTCTGCAAGACGGGAGGACAAATTAATTGAAGTAAATAGGAAGCTGCCCAGAAACCCTGGAAGCGCTAAAATCTTACCCATCGATCTCGAAAAATTAGAGGAGCTGCCAAAAAAGACAAATACTGCCCTTTCCTTTTACGGTAAAATTGACTATTTAATCAACAATGCTGGACTCTCGGTAAAGGATTTTGCAATGAACACAAATTTATCTATCGACCAAAAGTTAATGAACATTAATTACTTTGGTCCCATGGTTCTTACCAAAACTCTGCTTCCACATTTCCTTGAAAGAAATCAGGGACATTTAGTGGTAACCAGTAGTCTTTCGGGTAAATATGGTGTCCCTAAAATTGCTTCCTATGCCGCTTCTAAACACGCACTACACGGATTTTTTGAAACACTCAGAAGCGAAATATCAGGTAAGAACATCCCCATTACTATCATTATACCAGGTATTATCAAAACAGCTATCACAGCTCATGCCCTGACCGGATCTGGAGAACCCTTTGGGAAGATTGAACGAACATTTCAAACAGCGTATCCCGTAGAAAAGGCGGCCAAAAAAATTATTCGCGCTGTTTTAAGAGAGAAGGAGGAAGCATTTGTCGGAGGGACAGAAGGATTTACTCTTTACCTGAACAGGCTATCTCCCTGGTTGTTAAGAAGATTCATACGAAATCACCCTATCAAGAAACTACGAAAATTAAAGAATTATTTCGGATTTAAAGGTTAACCAGGAATTCAAGAAACAATTTTATTTTGTTCATTTTACCTTGATGTAAAACGAACCAAAACATCAAGAAGGTTTTAGGAAATTTTTGGTCCCGATAGTTCCTTCTCCATAGTATTACGAAGGAGAAGCTATCGGGACAAAACCATGGATGTTGCCTTCGCTTCATGCTCTTTTTCACGTTGTGAAACGCACTTACGCTGGCAACCCCATTATTTCTGAAAACCTTCTTTAAAGGGGATTAAGGTAGTATTCTGCTTTTTTATTCTATTGTTCCTCTCTGGTCCATTCGTTTAGTGAATGAACCCAGAGCACCCTCAGTAACGCAGTGAAGGCGGGCCTGTCCGTCCGTATCCGCCTTGAGCGGAGAAGGAGGACATGTCCTCCGAAGTAAAACGAAGGAGTAGGTAAGACCATTTATTCTATCACTTCTTCCTTGGTTACCCCTCTTTAGAGATTTAGGAAAAACATTTATACAAAAGAAATACCTCATCTAACTAACTGCTATTTATTTTTTGTAGCTAAAGCTATTACGATAATTGTATTGGGTAACCAGGTTCTACCCTATTCCAGGGGTATAATAATTAAGGGTATTTTGGATTTATTTATTAGTTGAGTGGATAGCTCTCCAATAAATGTTTTGTACAAGAGGCTATGATCCTTATGACCAATAATTAATAAATCAGCTTTTAATTTATTTGATTTATCAAGTATCATTTCTAAGGTAGGTCCTTGTATCAGAAGACTTTCAGCAATGTATCCGCCTTCTTCAAGTTTATCTTTGTATTCCTGGATTGATCTGTGCTTTTTTCTGAGTTCATTCGCCAGATTATCTCTAACACTTTGCGGACCTGCCTCATATCCCACAAAATCAGGATCAGGAGCTGTAATATGAAGAATCCAATATTTAGGATTAAAACAACTGGTCAGTTCGATTGCTTTTTCTAGTATTAATTTCTCTTTCTGATCAATTAAATCTATTGCAACAATAACATTTTTCATTTGTTCGTAATTTTTATAAAGGTATCACTGAGACAGCGTGTGGGCAATGATATGGATCAGGGAAGACTGTCTATTCCCGCACCTCTTTCTTGGTTACCACATTTAAGAAGGATAGTCATATAATGATGGCTCAGGCCTATTTACGAAATCAATAACGCTCTGTTACATAAGCGCAGCGATCTAACCCAGCCTGTCCGTCCGTATCCGCTTTGAGCGGAGAAGGAGGGCTTGCCCGTCCTCCGAAGTAAAACGAAGGAGTGGGTGGGACCACAAGATTACAAGTCCAGCTTATTTACTAAGTTGGACTTTTTATTTTTAATCCTATGGTCATAGGGGTTTTGGAAGATTTAGTAAGACTCCACGGATGCTTAGTTATTTGTATACACATTTTTCATCACTTCTGTTTTACCTTCATCTTCAGCTACGGCAGAAGTTGTAAACATCATCACGCCGCTAGATTTCCCTGCCAGTCCACCCTTCAGAACAGTTTCAAATTCCTTATTGGAAATGACACCTGGGTTATTATATGCCTGAACGATAGGCCATACTTTTGGATAAGAATCCTTTCTGATATTTAGTCGATTGCTAAACCATTGTATATTCTCTTTTACCCAATCGGGCTCTCTTCCCATTCTCCTATGGTATACCATAGGAGAAAATACATCGATAGTTTCTTTTAATAGATTATAGTCGAGTCCCAGTATGCGACGTCTTGCACTATTAAATTCCTGATCGTCCCATGGACAATGATAAAGTCCAAGGAGCGCCTCAGGTTTGATTTCCTTGATAATGCTTTTTATTTCATAGGTCCAATCATAAATCACCTTGCATCGCCAATTACGCCATGATTCATCATGGTTATTCAGTATCCATAGTGCCTTCTTTGAGGTAATTCCGTCCGGTATTTCGATTCCCGAATCTTTTGAGAAATTATCAAGACAATGATTACAAAAACACGTTTCGGGCAAGATGGGCTCAGGTTCTTCAAACTGTGCATGCCAATGCACATAGTCCATCCAAACACCATCCAGGTCATACTCCAAAAGTAAATCCCGTAGCTGGCCAAAACGATACTGACGGAAACCGGGTTCGGTAGGACAAACCCCCATAAACCAGGATGCAGCTTGCACTTTTTCACCTTTTTCATTGATCGCCCAGGCTTCAGGGTGCGTTTCTACATAATTTTTACCATTCAAGGTGGCAAATTCAGCAAATAACATTAATCCCTCAGATCTGGCCCTGTTAACCATTTCATGGTTGATCGATCCGCTGTGGACAAAAATAGCATTAACCCCAAGATCATTGAGATTTAATCCTTTATCCCAGAAAGGTTCGGGGTTTCCATAAACTCCCCTGATCTCAGCGGTTTCAGTAGATTTTTGCTCACAGGACATAAATAATAATGGACATAAAGTAGTATAAAGTAAAATGTATCTAAAACAGAATTTTATATTTGAATTCATCTTAATTTATGTTTAAGTATCAAATGCACAGGTATTAAGAATTATTATGAGGACAGCACCAGTATCTGTCAGGATGTTTGAGCTGCAACACCAAAGCTATTTTTTTGTTAGCTGAATTTTTATTTCACTCTTTGCATCTTTGTGATGAAATAATTTATGATTTTAAGCATTATGTTCCAGATCAGCAAAAGCTTAAACATTGGAAATTAGTAAAGGTAGAAATTGAAAACATTAGAAACTTAAAAAAAAATAAGGCATACAATTCGGAGCCCCATTAATTATCAAGGAGTTACAGAAATGTATCTCCTTTTTTCTTGCCTAATGTTTACAACTACGATTACAACCAAGTTTATTTTCGTCTCTTTTTAGTTCATATTTACGTAAAATGAATGTCGTCAGGTTTATGTATCCACTCTTATGATTTCAACCAAATTGAATTATGATAAGGGGATAAAGAACCCAAAAAGGAACCCTTATCCGGAAAGTTTTAGGGATATGTGAGTATATTAGTATGAATATAACAAGTTGGCTGCAACCTTAACAATTGGATTATGAAAATTATTCATATTAATAAAATAAGAGGCAATTATGGAACATAAAATAATTTATTTTAAAATAAGTATTTTATTTATTTTGAGCCTGACATTATCTGGATGTAAACAAGTTGTAAATGAAGAAATTGGTAAATTCAGGGAAGCTCAGTGCCCTTTTGACCTACCTGAAGGATTGGTATTAGGTGAAAACTTCAAGTTCGGTTATGTTACTGTACCTGAATTTCATAATAATCCGAATGGTAAAACTATTAAAGTAGCAGTTGCCATATTCCCGAGTACGAGCAACAACCCGGCTCCCCCTATAGTACTTAATACTGGCGGTCCAGGTGAATCTAATATGGATAATTTTATTCCTCCGCTTGCTGTGAGACATAGTGGCAGACTTGGAGAATTAATTTTGCCAAAAAGAGCTGCTATTGTAATTGAACTTCGAGGATTACGATATTCTAAGCCTAATTTGATATCAAACGAATTATTTAAAGCAAGATATGATATGATGGATAAAGACCTTAACTATGATGAAAAGCTTGCTATACAAACAAAAGCTCTTGAAGAAACTCGTGATCGCTTTAAAAAAGAAGGAGTTAATCTATCAGCGTTCAACAATGTTGAAACTGCCGCAGATATAGCTATGATTATGAGCAATCTTGGCTATGAAAAATTTAGCTTATTCGGTTCATCCGCCGGCACCCTTGTAGCACAACATGTTATTCGTGATTATCCTGATATGGTAAGTTGCGCAATTTTGAATGCTGGTGTACCAATAGGGACACCATTTGCTAATATGATTCCTGAAGTAATTAACTCGCTAAAAAGAATATTTAATAAATGTGAAAGCGATCCAGACTGTGCAAGTGCCTACCCTGATTTGGAAAATAAATTTTTAAATTTCATAGATTCCCTTAACAGTCATCCGGTTACAGTTCCTATTGCTGTTCCCGGAAAAGATGAAAAACTCAATTATGTGCTTGATGGACATCGATTTGCAAGCATGATTATGTTATATATGTATTTTAATCCTCAAGTACCTCTTTTAATTGATCAAATAATGTCTGGTGATTATAGTTTTATAAATCAAGTTGTAGGTATCCAATCCAGCATGAGTACTTTTGCCGACATTTTAGGATATTCCGTATTTTTAAGTGAGAGTAGTATTTTTACGCTTTCAGATATAAAAATTGATCCGGCTTATTCAACATTTGCAAAAGGTGTAACTTGTATGGGATTAGGAGGTGAATACTCTTTACTTTCTGATAAAGTTTTTAAAATATCCAAATTAGATCCAAAAATCGTTGAACCACAAGAATCATCTGATGTTCCGTTACTTGTATTGAATGGTGTATATGATCCGGTAATTCCTGTAAGCTTAGACGAAATATTAAAGAAGAGATTTAAAAACTGTTATGTTTATAGGTTTGATGGAGTTGCTCATTCACCAGTTGACTTTGCAGAAAAGTGCGCAATTGGAATGTTTTTCGAATTCTTAAACGACCCATCCAAGGCACCGGAAAGTTCATGTGTAGATGAATATCATCTTAAATTCCAAATAGATGATAAATGATAGCATTCCTAAGGCTAAACAGAGCCGAAATTTTTAAAGAGAACAGCAGCAGCCAACAATGCATCATAAAACATTTGGCCGATAGTGCTATTTTTAAACAAAGCAACAATTAATCAGCGGTGTATCGGCTTGATAGTTTGGTGTTTCAAAATGCCAAACGTTTCATATGCAAACCGTTATGTGCAATGTTTTGCTCAATTAATATTTGCAGTTAAAAATCAATAGCTCCTAATCAGTAATAAGCATGGCATCGAAGACAGTTGATCAGCATCCGTATGAAAAAGCAGGGGCACGTTTTTGGATAAGACTAATTCTTGCGTATTTACTGATGCCATTGGTTCTTCTAACAATCGGATGGGACTTAGCCTGGTGGCAGGGATGGTTGTATTCAGTATTGTTTCTGGTAATAGGAATAGGGTCACGGGTTTTAGCCGAAAAAAGGCACCCGGGATTAATGGCAGAACGGAGCAAATTCGGAAAAGATCAAAACGTAAAGCCTTGGGATAAGGTACTTGCTCCCTTAATGGCATTTAGCTTATCCTTTCCATTATTTATTGTAGCCGGTCTCGATCACCACTTTGGATGGTCGCCCGAATTTCCGATATGGCTCAACATACTTGGCTTCATACTGATCATACCCGGATATGCTTTTGCTTCATGGGCAATAATAGAGAACCGCTTCTTTTCATCCGTGACGCGGATTCAGATGGATCGTGGGCATATAGTATGTGACAGCGGCCCGTACCGAATCGTAAGACATCCAGGTTATGCCGGAAATATTCCTCCACTGGCGGGAATTGCTTTGGCCTTAGGGTCTGTCTGGACCCTTATTCCAGCGATAATAGCATTAATCATTGCCGTTATAAGAACCATTTTAGAGGACCAGACTTTACATCAAGAACTACCCGGATATCGCGAGTATGCAAACCACGTACGTTATCGATTGATTCCAAGAATATTCTGAGATGATTTTTCTTTGATGTTGGTGTTGTTAATTTCAATTAATAGAAAAGGTAAAAACACATAATAAAAAACGACTAAAATAACCAGCACATAACACCGTATATAAGCCATAAAACTGCTCATATACGAGGCCATTGGCGGCCAATTAAAAATGTATTCTGAGGTCAAAAAGATTTTTTAATGATTAACAAGTATTTCTATAATTAACTATTCACTTTTGAGATTATTATGAAACAAATTAATCCATTTTTAACCTATGCATTTATTGTATTATTCTTCTTCTTGATTAATGGTTGTAAAAGTGAAACAATAACAACTGTTAACTCACTTGATGGAGTAAGTATCAACTTTGATAATGAGGGTAATGGTGAACCTGTTATTATCCTGGTTCATGGTTGGTCAAACACTAAAAGTATCTGGAAAACTCAGGTATCACACTTTTCAAAAAAGTATCAGGTAATTGCTGTCGATCTTCCTGGTTTTGGTAAATCAGGAAATAATCGTAGTGAATGGACAATAGTATCTTATGGAGAGGACATATCCAGTATAATTCAACAGCTAAATCTTAAAAAAGTAGTGCTTGTGGGTTTTTCATTGGGAGCTCCGATTGTTATAGAAGCTGCTAATAAAGTGCCAGATCATGTTATCGGTGTAGTATTGGTTGATGCACTGCAAGAGATAGAAATGCAAATTCCTCCTCAAATGGCCCATTATCTTGACAGTGTGATGATGGATTTAGTTAATAATCCTACCAAGGAGAAAATGGTTGGAGGTGGATTCATTAAAAAGAATGTTGACTCATCTTTTAATCAAATTGTGTCATTTTTAGAGGGTGCTTCACACATTGGCTGGAGAGAATCTCTGGCAGGCTCTATAATATGGCAAAATGAACATTGCACACAATCGATCAAAGCCGTCAAGGCTCCGATTATTGCCATAAATTCTGATCTACAGCCCACAAACGTAGAAGCCTTTAGAAAGTATGTTCCTGCATTCAAAGCTAAAATTGTCGAAGATGTAGGACATTTAATAATGTGGGATAACCCCAAGGAGTTTAACTGGTTGCTGGAAGAGAGTATACAGGAGTTTATAAGGAAGTAATGGAAGATCATAGTGCGAATAATCTGTATTACGAAGATTTCGTTTCTATTTCAACTTTTCTTAACAAAAAGTATGATATGGAAATGAATGAACACTGGAATAATACTACATGGTGCCGACAAATTGATTATTTCTTATGATTTATATCATTCTTTTCAATGAGACTAACGTAGATGTATTCCAATTATAAAATGGAATCAGAAATACAATTGGAACAAGCTTAATTTATAAACATATGCATGTTCTGTCAGACAAAAAATAATTCACCTTTTATAATAATTGCGATGTTTTCCCGTTTGATTGGTTCATTAAATAAAAACTAAACATATTAATAATGAAAAATCTTTTAATTATTTTGATGTTATCAGGCGTTTTCGCATGGAATGCTCAGGGACAGGAATTGCATTTTGGCGTTAAGGCCGGTGCTAATTTTTCTAATCTGAAATTTTCATCTGATTTAGGAGATGTAACCCCAGATGGGGCCACCAGCTTTTATGTAGGTGGTTTGGCAGACATCGGGTTTTCTGAAAAATTTCATGTTCAGCCTGAAATTCTATATTCAATAGAAGGCGCTGAGGATGCCGATATCAGTTTTCTGAATATCCCTGTGATGCTGAAGTATTACATTATTGGAGGGTTAAACATTCAGGCAGGACCTCAAATAGGATTTATACTGGATGCCGAAGGGGGTACTGATGGTTTAAAATCTAGTAATTTTGGCGTTAACTTTGGCGCTGCCTATGAACTGGCCGGTGGCTTTTTCGTGGATGCGCGTTACAATCTGGGATTGTCTGACATATCAGATATCGAAGTAGATCCAATTTTTTCCGGGGATGTATCCTTAAAAACCAAAGGATTTCAATTAGGAGTGGGATACCGTTTTTAGTGAATTACTCCTATAATTTATACAAGCGAGGGCATTAGCCCTCGTTTTTTTTGTTCAAGTCCCTAATAGTCAAGAGATTTGGAAAAGTTTTATTGGATCAGGGGCGAAACTCAACCGGGGTGATCTTTATAATTTTGAAATCGCTTAGATCATTGCCCTGGATGTCTATAAATACATCCTCATTCTGGCCTTTTGCATTGGCCCTTTTGGCAAAATTGATTAATACCCGGATAATACCATCTTCATCCTTGCCTACCGTTGCCGAAATTTGGTAAATCTCAAAGTTTTTAGGGGCCGCTTCATGTTCCTGTATATATGCTTTTGTAGGTTCATGACTATCTATAAAGCGTATCGCATCTAGTAATGTCTGTGTTTTCATGTTGGGCCATTTAAATCATTTCATAGGGTATAAGATAGTGTAAAGTTCGCAAGCACCAAATCTCATCCCGATAGTTCCTTCTCCATAGTATTACGAAGGAGAAGCTATCGCGACCAAGTTCCAAATTTCAAAAGGTTATGAGTGTACTTTGGAATTTGGGTTTTGGAATTTTAATTTTTTGCTCCCCTTGACGCTCTGTCCCGTAAGAAGTTCATCAACTACTACTGCAGTTCTTTATCAATAAGTTGGTTAACTGTTTTAAGATCTTTTAAAAGGGCATTATAGGCATTTTGAATTTTCTTTAAGTTATAAAAGTGATCTTCTATTATATTTTCAGTTTCTAAGAGAATCAGTGCTTTACGATTATCATGTTGAAATGCCGATTTGGGCAGGTCTTCATTCAAACCGGTATATTTTCTATCGATCTTTACCAATGATATTTTATCATAAAAGTGGGGTAATACAATTGTTTTAAAGGTATGAAAGGTTGCAGCTTCGTAATCTGAAAGCCTATCTAATTTAGAATTCCATTCTAACAGCATATTTCGTAATGAATCCCCTTTGATGAGCTTTAAATTTCTGGATTCTAACAGCGAAAAGAATGCGGCTTTGTTTGGATCAAAAAGGGTTATTGATAGCCCTTCAAAAAACAGGCTATCTATAAATGTTTCATCTTTTAAGGCATAGTCGGGCCCCATATTTGCCAATAAATGAATAAGCGTACTTCGAACATGTTCTGCATCTTTGATTGCATATTTTATTTGCTCAATATTGATCTGATTCTCAACCTTAACTGCCTTGAGTATGAGTCTGAGATCTTGATTATTTATTCGGTCTTCATTCCAATTATTCACCTGTAATGCAATAAGAATCCCAATCACCACCAGCAAAATCTCCCCAACCGCATACAGCAGGTATTTGCTGAACTTGTTTTCAGTTAGTAATCTTTGTCTTATTTGGCGGAAGAAGCGGAGCATTACTTAAGGTTTTTCAGTTCGTTATCAATCTCAGTAATTAGGCCGCGAACTTCGTTCAACACACTTTGATTAAAATCAATCATAGCTTTACGAAATAAGGAACACTCATTGAGAATAAAAATAAATTCATTGTCCATCCGGGCTCCTTCCGGGTCTTGCAATTGGATAGCTTTTTTGTACAAATCATGATCATAGTAATCTTCCCCACCCGGGAATTTAAGCACGTAATCCGTGGAGTCGGGCATAACGGTAAAATACGCTTTAAAAAAAGGCAATTTTTTCTCGTATAAATCAAAAGACTTAAACTCATTGTGCATTTTGCTCAATGCGTTATAATAGAAATCGTAGAAGCGTGCTATATTCTTTCGAAGTGAATTGTTTTGAATTAAACCTACCTCATTGTTCTGCAGGTTTTCAAAGGTTGACCGATGAAGTGCTGTCCAGAGCGTTATCCCCAGGGCATCGGTCATATTAATATCGGTTATAGAGGTGCGATTTCCCAGCAGATACTCCAACAATTTTTCCTCCTCGCTATGGAATTTGCGATGATACTGCAGGTTAAAGCTAATATCCAGGGTATCGAGGAGGATATCCTCTCGTATATTATGTAGAAGCGTAATTTCACTTTCCACCAATTTCCGCTCTTCATTCCAATTATTCACCTGTAATGCTATCAGAATCCCAATCACCACCAGCAAAATCTCCCCAATCGCATACAGCAGGTATTTGCTGAACTTGTTTTCAGCCAAGAGGGATTGTCTGATTCGCCTGAAGAAATTATTCATAGTATTTGCTTTAAACGCCAGCGCGGCAGGCTGGCCCATTCACTAAAAACATTCACTGAATGTTTTTTTAACGCTCTGTCCTGGCGGAAGAAGCGGAGCATGAGTTAGTGGTTGCTCCTGTCAAGATAGGAAAATAATTGTCTTACCACGAATTATTGGACCATTCCGGTATTAAAATTACCCGGGAGTACTAAGGAAGATTATAGCCATCTTAAGTTTGTGATATCTTTATTACATTAATTAATATGAAAGAACAAAAGAGAGGATTAAGGTTAATATAGCCGTAGAGACTGTGATCTCGTCAACAATGATAATCCCCTCTCTTTTTCTACTTCAATTTCGTTCAGTTC
>NZ_JBDVOC010000004.1:0-22781 GCF_039969275.1 Eudoraea sp. | reverse complement strand
GTTTTAAACCTGCCATGTTAGACTGACCCGAAAGTATAAATAGTTGCTTCCCTTCCTGTTTTGAGTTACAGGATGATATTATAAATGCTGTCAAACATATTATTAGGACATTCTGCAATTTCATTGGTGTGATCTTAGTATGTTATAATTCAAATTTGCTGTAACCCCCACTTTTAATGAAGTATGACTTGTTGTCATCTACGAATTTTTCTAAAGAATTTGATCATGGGAAGCGGCCAAGACTCAGCCAGCCTAATAATATAATCCAAATATGTATAGATTGTTTCAAGGGACTTATATCATCTATAAATGTTAGAGTAAGACCTAATGCACCAGATGCAATGAAGGTAATGTACTTCTCAAAACTGTCGTCGCTTTTACTTTTTTCTTCAAAAACGGACCGTCTAAACTCTTTCCATTCTTGAATATCTTCTGGGCTCTTTTCCAATACTTATTACAATTTAATCAATCAGGATTAAAGGTAAGAAAATACGTCAAATATTCTGAAATGAATATACTTTTAAATGGACGGAGTCATTCCGATAAAGATTAAAAATTCCAATCAATTGGTTCCCCCTGATTTGCATTAACACTATTAACTTTTGGTAAAACATATGGTAATAGTTTTAATAGAATTTCAATTCTGTCTTTGTTTTCAAGATTGTCCAACTGTTGTTGTAATGATTCTAATTCAGAGAATACAAGATCCTTTAAAAGAAGTCTTACTTCCTTAGTCAAACGATTAGGTGATCCCTTCTTTCTTCCCCCAAACTTTTTACCTGTTGTATTTGCCATAACTATTCTAATCTATTATAGTTTCTACTTCCTCCTACTTTAGAGTGGTTCAATAGTAGTGAGGGATGTAAATAACTGTTTTTATTATCATTGCCCGAAACGCCGCTATTTGAGGGGTAGGTAAAGAAGTGCCGTATATCGTATAGTTTGGCCAAGTCCTCCTTAAATTGGTTCGAGAAAAGTCCACTATGGGGAGCAAAGAAGTAGAGCGAAGCTCACTTCATTGCTACACCAAAGCCATTCACGAAAGTGAGTGGCTTTTTTCGTTGATAAAACTTAGGTGCAAATAGGGTACAAATATGGCCCAAATGCATAACCAGTTTCTTCATATTCGTAAGGTAAAAACCCACGTTTCTCATCTTTAATGCTTATTTGAAAATATATGGTGGCCTTATTTTTTTTCAATAGATTCTTTCATATCAGTGTTTGAACTCAATTGCAAAGATTGTGTTGGGAAAGCAAAATCAATATTAGCCTCTTTCAATCGCTTTATAATTTGGAAATTGATTGCCTCGGAATGTTCCATAAATTCCCAATGTTTAGGTGGGAAATGCCAGTATATTATATATATATTGAATGAATCATCATTGATCTTGTTAAAGTAAACCCTGGGAGGGTAATCCGGACTATTTATTGCAAGATTAGGATGAAACTCATCTCCTTCAATATCAGATATAGACAGAACATCCTTTATTATCTCAACACTTTTTTCTACAATATCACGAGAAGATTCATATTTAATCCGAATGTCAAACTCTCTTCTTAGAAATGGCCTCTTCTGGATATTTTCAATTTCGATTGATGCCATTTTTTCGTTAGGAATCGAAACAATTGGACCTGTTAAAAGTCTGATCTGGGTGGATCTTATTCCGATCGTTTCAATAGTGCCATTGTGATCCATAATTTTCACTCGATCTCCCACTCTATAAGGTTTGTCAGCAAAAATTGTAAAGCTTGCAATTACGTTTTCAAGAGTTGAACGAGCGGCAAGGGCGATTGCAATACCTCCGATGCCGACACCGGTTATCAGCGACACGGAATCAATACCTAATTCTGAAAGGCCATAAAGAATAATTGATGAAGCAATCAATATCGCCAAAATCGTAAAAACTGCCCTTGTGTAAGTCGCTTCTAGACCAATCTTATTAATATGTTTTCGTTTGACAACATACTCCGAAATGGTAACTAGAATATTGTATGACAAAAGGGCCGATATGAGCCAGAATATCGATTCTAAAATTACTTTTAAAGCGATTAGTAGACTTCCAGTTATATTGATTTGATCGCTAATAATTACATTGAGAATTATTGTTATTCCCAAAACGATAATCAAAAAAATTGTATTCCTCAAATTGATATTCTCGTTTTTTGGTAGAATCAAATATTTGTAAATGAGACTTAATACAAATAGAGACAGAATAAAACAAAAAATTAAAGCTATCCACTGCCAAATTGTTTGCGAAAGAACTTCTATTTTTGTCCATTCTGGCAAGAATCCACTCCATCCGGGTGGCATTAGTTTTCCCGGAGTGCCGGCATAAAAAGTATAGAAACCCTTGGATATATTTTCATCGGATCTATAAGATAGATGTTTTGATTTTAAGTAAAACTCCTTTAACCTGGAAACTGTTTCTGCAGAAAACAAGTATTTCCCCTGTTGATTTCCTTCGGCAATTCGGACCAGAGTTATTTCAGTATTTGGAATTGTATAAAAGGAGGGCTTTGAATTCTCATCTATAATTAAGTCCAGGGGTTCAGCTCCAGGAACTTCTTCTATTTGTGGCAATTCGATTCTATCAAGAATTTCTTTGAGCATTATTGCCCTGGTATATCCTAAATTCTTTCTTATAGAGGGAGGGTAGGAGGATAGATCCAAAGAATAGGAAGCTTTTTCAAAATACCTTTCGGCCTCATACACTTTTGGCTTCACGCTGTCATCGATATATAATCCTTGTATTTCAAGGTTTTCGTCATGGGCCTCCATCAATAACTGGTATGATGCATTCATGTTATCAATGAAACTGAAAAGTGTTGCTTTTGGGCTTGAAACATCTGGAGTTTTCAGCGGGGAATTTATACCAAGAATTGGTTCTGCCACTGGATCATCTGATTGAATTGCTATGGAATCGAAACTAGATTCCTGAGAAGCTAATATTGTTGAAAATAAAGATGCAACTAACCAAAAAAATAGTTTTCTTCTATAATTCAATAAATTCTTTTGAAAATTATTCATTTATAATAAGTGTTTTATGTGTAAATTTTACATTGATATTTAAGCTTAGAAATTGAAAAAAACTCCGAGTGTCATGGTGTTGATCGGAAGTAGGTTAAGGGCTGTGCCCTGTACTTCATATTTCCGATAACCGGCATAAACCACCAAATTTATTGGATTAAATGTTTGATTGGCAAAAAAGCTATATGAGGTTGTCTTCTCTCCGGATGCAGTTGCTTCATTTCCCCTTGAATAATCAATGGAAAAAGCAGTTTTCCCCAACTTTGTAAAACTCCTTGTCAAGCCCGCTTTTAATATGTACGCATTTGGATCCCGGTCATCTGAAGTTTGTCCGAATGAAGCAATCGTACTCAGATTGAGGCCAGATTTCTCATGTCGAATTCCGAAGCCCAATAGCGCTCTGGAATCAAGATCCCCAAAAGGCTTTTGCTCATAGGTAAGGACTGCTCTGAATGCCCACTTACCTACCTTCGGAAAATATCTTAGCGAGGCATCCCACCTGCTGTCTGCTGCTGCGGACACAGCGGCAATGAAACCGCCGGCAAAGGATTTTGAATCATATCGAATGCGGTCCGCCAATAAAAGGCGCTCAGTATCGATAAAGTAATTATACACTTGTCTGTCAGAAAGCTCATTAGTATCCCCATCAACAAACTTCATTCCAGCGGCAAGGTTACCTGGTGTGATCAAAGATCCTACGGTTGTCCCTGACATATCCACTTCAACGAATACCGCAGAGGAAGTGAATCCCCTTCCTAACTCAATGCTACCCAGTTTTTCATGCCTGAATCCTATCTCACTGACGATTGCCCTGAAGGCTACACCGGGATTTTTATTGTCTTGGCTTACTTCGAATGGCCGGTTACTTTGTATACCGATCAAAATGTTTCCAAACACACTGATTTTATCATTCAACTTGTTTTTCACACTTGCTCTTAACTGAGTAGGTGGTTGCTCAGAATCCATAAAGAACAACTCATGATTAAGTCCGTCATCCACTACCATAATGGTCCTGTGAATGGATCCGCCAAAGGTGACCTGACCAGACTCCCAATTATACATTAAAAAATGATCCTGAACTATGCTGTCCAGGGGGGGTTTATTCTCGTCATTTTCGGATACTCCAATTGAATCTTTTTGAACACTTATCGCATCACGTTGTGCCATTAAAGACGTCATACAACAGATGGCAGCAAGAGGTAATAGTTTTAAGATTGATTTCATGGGATACCTTATTAATTCACAATTGTCTAGAAAAAGCTCAATCAAATGTGAATTAGATTCTAATATTTAAGTTCCTGCCTAGTTCGCAGGTGGTTACATCCTAACTACAGTAATTGCAATGACCCGGCACTCCTTTAATTGTGAGGAGTGCCAAAATCGGACCTCGCTTACTCAGTCAACTGGCCACAATTGAAACTTCCCACATTTCTTGGGTCCCCAGAGCCGTCATACACGGCAACTTTAGGGTAAGGACATAACAATTGTGAACCACTGGGCTGAAATTTCTCGTCTATAAAATATACGGTTACCTGTTCAGGATTCACACCGCCACTAACCCAATTATCTATCTCATCAATCCAATTGACCCATGAAGGACCATCACCTCCCAAACAGTGCAATACACCTGGCATCATAAAAAGTTTTACGTCTTCGGCTGCTGAAGTATCCTTGGCAATCACATTTTCGTAATAGCCAATTGTCCCGAGCGGCGTAATTGCAGCATCTGACCAACCAGTAAACATCATAAGTTTTCCTCCTTTTGCCCTGAATTCAGAAAGATCAGGATTTACCGCATTCAGGGTATTGGCAATGAATCTGGCATCTTCTTTGAGTTTATTAAAATCGTAGTTTTCATATGTCCAATTGTTATCATGATATACCAAATTTTGCATGATCCCCATTCCAAATCCGTATTGCGCATTCGGCATAGGTGGTGCCTGATGTTCTGAAGTAATTCCTTCATGGAACTCACCGGTTTGTTCCATGTGATTAAATCCACCAGTTATCCATTTGAACCAGCCATCCCCATGAGTTTCACCACCCACTGGGAAGCCATAATACAATGGGCCATTGTCATCTTTAGGACCCTCGTAGATCGCTTTCACAGCTTTCACTTGTTCTACAGTCAAACAACCTTCGTTCTTTTCTCCATCACAAAGCAAGGACTCTATGTCAAATTTACATGCCCTTGGATCTCTCAAGATACCATCTTTAATGCCATCAAGGTCATCACATTCAGCCAGATAACTATCTTCAATAAGTTTAAGGTCTTCCTTGCTGAGCAATGGTTCATCCAAGGATGTCGGATCCGGATACATATATGTCATGTTGTGCAACATACCTCCTGCTAAACCATTAGTCCAGTCATAGGCCGGAGCACCAGCGACAATACCATCGAAATCTCCAGGATATCTTTGAGCCTCCATCATGGCCTGTCCTCCTCCTCTTGAACACCCAAAGAAATAGCTATAGCTTATCTCTTTGCCGTAATAGGCTTCTGTAAGTGCCTTAGCATTTACAGCTGTTCTGTGAACCGCCACATGACCAAAATTGACAATAGCTTCTAAATTATCTTTGGCCCAGCTGCCATCAATAGGATGACCTTCATGGCCTGTATCTGTTCCGACAGTGGCGTATCCTTTCTGCAATACTCCGTAGCCTAAGGCCGTATTGATTACTGACCCGACAAATCCTCCGCCTCCACCCATGACGAATTTTCCATTCCAGTCATGTGGCAATAAAAGCTCGAAATTTATATCCTTCCCAATGATTCCTGTCACCTTGCAATGCGGAACCAAGTCTGTTTCCTGTGTCACGGAAACAATGGTTACATCCGGTAAATCTGCGATCGTTGCTGTCTCGCATGTTACTTTCTCTGTCCTCTCTGTTTTACAGGCTCCCAAAGTGAGGAAAGCGAATACAAGGAAAACTAAAATTGTTGTTTTGTTTTTTTGTGTTTTCATTTTATTAATGTTTAGCAGTGTCATAGATTATTCTTATTTAACTTCATTTTTTATCAAAAACGTTTCTATTTCTTGTTTGAGATCTTCGAGGGTGTATCTATATTCTTTCGCAATGATTTCCTTTTTGTCAAACTCTGCAAATTGAATGTTCCGCTTGCAGATGTAATAGTCGGTTGCCAATTCCATAAACATTTCTCTGTCCTTGTCGATCACCTCAATAATTTCCTGATGTTCCGGAAAATCACTTTTCAATGCTTCGATTGAGTTCTGTTCTATTTGATAACTCATTTTCTTTATTTTTACAGTATAAAAGTATGCCTAATGCTTATGATCTGTAAGTCATTTACCGTATGTTACGGTTACGCTATACTTAATGATTCTGAAATTTATATCTGGTTTTGGAAGGGTCGATCTGATCAAATTGCATAAGAAGTTCAAACGCTTCTTTCTTATTTCCAATGATCTCAACCGGATTGCTGTCAATCAATTCTTTCAAGCTGGTTTCACCAATGAAGTAAGCTGCGAATAGGGAACGTGTTAATTTAATGGTGATATGCTGCTGTTGATGATAATTGTTCGGTTCTAAAATATATTCTGCTACTCCTCTTCGTATATGAAGACCAAAATTTGCATTCTCATCAAGGTCGGTAAATTCGAATACTAGGACTTTATCTGTGTTTTGGCTTAACTCAGGATTTATTCGAACACGGAATAGATTCACGTATGTTCCGGGTTTAGTGCTCAAAACCTCTTCCTTTGATGGCAAAACCATGTGGGGAATTTTAACTTTGTTCTCCAATGCACGAGCCTGAGATAAATACCAGGATCTTGGAATAGACGCTACGGTTAACTGGCCCATTTTCCTCAAAGCATCGGCTTTGATTTGACGTACTTCCTGATCGCTGGGATTAACTTTGTACAAGTAATCTGAAAGCTGAGTTGCCCATGCAAATTCCTCATTTTCTAAGGCTTCTTTGATGGCATTCATAGTTTTCTGCTTACCGCCAAATCCCGCCACGATCTTTTGAGCTTCTATGTCAGGATGCACCGGATTGATGTTCGCGGCATTGCCGTCATACCACCCAAGAGCATTAACATAGATGTTTGGAGGATAATAGCTCAGCTCACCATAGGTTCTTTGGTTATTGGGCCATAGATCCAAATGTTCAGGAAGTTGAATATTGTGTCTCATTTCATCGGGTGAATCTCCCAATAGGATATGCCTTATTGTCTGATCGTATAAATAGGCCAATCCGTCGTGATAGTTTGTTATTGCTTCAAACACGTCGTCTTTACCACTGATCGAAAAGGTGTGGGTGCTGATCAAATATTCCGGGTGAAGATCCCTTATAATCTTCAAACCCTCCATCAAAGGAACCGGGTCTCTGTAAATAGATCCTCTTAAGGTATATAGATTGGGATAAACTGGCCAGTACAAGTTGTTCAGTACCAATCCCTTTTCAGGAAAATATACGGTCAAACAATCATCTGTATCGCTGTGATAATCAGTAAAGAATTGCATTGTTACACCATCGATAGTGAGTACCTCTCCGTTGCTCACCGGCCTATTCACGGGCACGAATTCCTTTTCATTTTTCCCTAAAGGTGAAGAGGCAAGGGGTGCATCCCGACCTTCCGCCGGGACGTAAACGTCAAACTGCTCATTAGATCTGGCCGTCAGTACCGGAGCAATTTCTGGTATTGAAGCTCCCTTTCCCCCACTTTCTGTAATATTTTGATTGATTTTTGGATGTCCAACAACGGTATAATCCTCAGCACCATCCAAAAGGGGCCTGCTTCCCCAAACATAATGAGCATGACTATAAATGATGGTCTTCACAGGTTTATCACTTACTTGCTTAATGGCCTCCAAAAATTTTTGGCCATCCACGTTATCATTTCCCGTATCATATACGATCAGACTCTCTTCTCCTTCAATTACCCCACAATTCACGTGAGCAAATCCTTCGATGCTCCAGATTCCTTCTGCCAAGTGGACGATTTTTGGTTCGTGAGGCATTGTTTTTATAATGGACTCCGGGGCCTTGCTGTTGATGATGCCTCCATTCGACATTTCAGTCAGTTCAACTTGTCCACCCATGTAAATATTCTGTTCTTGTGAGAATGCCCGATTAAATATGAGAAGCGTTAAGGTGACTAATATTTTAAAATTTATTGCTTTCATTTTTAGTAGTTTTTTGGTTATTAATCAGTCCCTTCATTTCCCTCCATATGCGATCATAACTTTTTTTATATTCATGATTTCATTTATTAAGATTGAAATCTTTGATTTCTATACTAAATAAGTTGATTAGTGTTCAAAATTCTTTTCTCAATTTCTGTTCAATTGGATATTTCACTATATTTCTTCTTTCAATGAATGACACAAATCTAGGGTTACAGCCAGTGTCATGGAAGTTATTTACCGTATGTTACGGTATAACTAAAGTTCTAAAATATTGATATACAATTTGTTATGCGATTGAAGGATGAGCTTGCCGATTCTTATCTTCAGCAACTGAAACGTGTTTGTGAGAGTATGGAATTTCGATCCAAACCCAGGATGAAAAAGTTCCTCACTTATGTGACCAATGAATATGTGGAAGGCAGGGCTGATAATATCAAAGGATATTCCATTGCTGTAGATGTTTTCAATCAGCAGGAAGACTTTGATCCTGATTTGAATGCCCTTGTAAGAATTAATGCAGGCAGATTGAGAAGGTTACTCAGACTCTATTATTTAGAAGAGGGTGTTGATGACCCTATACGGATTGAGATTCCAAAAGGTAAATACGTGCCAAAGTTCAAAGCCAAATCCAACACTCAGGAATCAAAGAAACCTGGAGGAGATGTTAAAGCTAAAGAAACGGTAGGGGTTCTGAAACCCAGAATTGCGGTTTTACCTTTCAGGAATTTGTCCAAAAAGGAAGAATTAGAGTTTCTATGTTTTGGTATTGCACAGGAGCTTGCTTCAGCCGCTGCAAAGTATGATGACCTGAGGGTAAAAGGATCATTGCAAAGACCTCCACAGGAATCTTTAGACAAAGCTGCTTTCGAATATTTTAAAAGTGAAGGGATCAATTATTTGACAGATGGTGACATAGCCGTTTTTGACAATAAAGTGAATATTGGGGTTCGATTGATAGATGTCAATGAAAACCTAAGAATGTGGGGAGAACATTTCAAAGTTGACCTTGAGACAGACAATTTGTTTGATGTTCAAACTAAAATTGCGGAGCTGGTTGCTAGTAAGGTGGGTACTGAATATGGACTGATCAACAAGAAAAAATCCTTGTTTCACAATGCTGAAAAAACTGATTCGCCAAGTGAATATATGGTACTTCTAAAGTATTATTATCACGAAACACAATTAACTGAAAAATCAGGTCAAGATCTATTCGAATCCGTTGAGAAGGCTCTTGTTCAAAATCCAAATTCTGGCTTATTGTTGGCTATAAAGGCTGATTTATTTGGAGATATGTATGCACTTGATTTTCCAGATTCAAAAGAGGCTTATAAAATATTTGGAGAATTGGCTGAAAAGGCATTCGCTATAAATCCGCATAACCCATTTGTACGTGCCATCCTCGCATATAAATGCTTTATGTACGAGGAGGAAGAACGGTTCTATAAAATTTGCGATGAAACCGTTCCATGGATTCCCAATACTCCGATCCGCTTAGGTTCATTCGCCATCTATTTGAGCTTATTTGGTGAATGGGTAAAAGGGAAAGAGCTGATGGATAGAATCCTTGAAAACAATATTGATATCCCTATGTGGCTCTATGGGATTACATGTCTGTATTTCTATAAGGGCGAAGAATATGAATTGGCCCTCCGGGAGGCTAATAAATATCAAATGCCAATGTTTTATTGGGGGCCTCTATTACGTGCAGCAGTTCACGGTCAGCTTAAACAAAAGGAAGCCGCCTTGAAGAATATAGAGGACTTGTTAATCATTCGGCCTGATTTTAAACAAAGGGGGCGATATTTGATTACCAGGTTTATTAAAGAAGATTCTCTGGTATTGCATGTGATTGAGGGATTGTCCAAAGGTGGTCTGAAGATTAAAGCGTAGGTTGTTGGAAGGAATACTTAATTGGTTAATAAGCCAATATTTATAGCCAATTTTAGTTTTTGATTATTTTTTATCACCTTTCAAACTGATACTGCGATATTCATTTAAGGAGATTAATTATCCGCTGTAATTTGAGCCCATCCACGAAAGTGGGTGGCTTTTTTCGTCAGAAAAGCTTGGCGAGAAGTCAATGCCGTACGGAGCTATGGTAAGTCCAAGAGGGGGAGCCATAAAGCAGAGACAAGCTCTCTTTATGGCTATGTAGTGAACGTCAGTTCTACTTCATAGCCACTATAATTTAAAGCCCATGGAATTTCCATGGGCTTTTTATTTTCATGCAATAATATTTCACATACAGGGCTTATATTATAGGATGTTACTTCCCTATTGTGTCTACATACTTCAAAGTAAGAAGGATCTATTGCTTTATCATGGTTTTACAACTAACATAGAGCAGAGACTAAAAGACCACAACGCAGGCAGAACCATAAGCACCTCTAAAAGGTTGCCACTTCGATTGATTTTTTGTGAATTTTTCCTTTCCAAAAGGGATGCCATGCGAAGAGAAAAATATTTTAAGACCACCCAAGGCAAGAGGATGTTAAAACTAATGCTGCGCAATACATTAATGGAAATCGGCTATCCCAGTTATTAGCTAAAATGGCATTATTCGGGTCATGGGCCTAAATTAAGTATGTTGAGTGCAACTAAAATGCAGAATTGGAATGATTTAAAATAATTATAAGACCCCCACATTATTCAGAGTGACAGAAGTTGTGGTGGTTGGGGAACGTTTTAATAAGAAGTTATTTTAATGCAATTTATCTTTTCTCAAAAGTCTATGTCCTTTCAGGAAATCCAACCTTGCCGTAAAGATCTATATATCTCACATCTTCCCGAAGAGGGATTAATAGCGGTTCTTCACGCAACCAAGTCATCTCTGCTTCATGCCGTTCGTAGGACCTTTGTAGCCAGAGAAAGGCCTTTTCAAAGTCATTGATATGGCAATAATAAAGTGCGATAAACCATGCAGGGCTTCCGGAGAAGCCCGATTCATAACTATTGGTTAATTGGCCCAAATATTTTGCAACATCCTTTTTGTTTTCATCCTTTTGGGCATATACTGCATTAAACCACATTACGATAGGAGGACGGTCAATAAAATTGGTCATCAGTTTTTTTAACTGCCCTCTGGACTTCTCATATTCACCAAGATAATAATATATTTTCGTTGTTTCTCGCAAATAGTTCATTTCATCACTGTACAATGGATCAACTGTTTCTAACAATTCCAAGACTTCATCTTTTTTACCAAGATAGAAGAGTGCTTCAGCCTTACGAGCATAAAAATAACCAGATGAAGGGTAATCAAGAACATCCTTATTCGCATTTGAAAGAGCCTCATCAAACCTGCCTGTTTTTATGGCGTAGCCATAAGGAAGTCTAAAACCTTGATCCAAATTAGAATTAGTTTGGTAAATTTTCTCATACACATCGAAATCCCAATCGAAGATAAAGGAACCAAACTGCAACCAATTATTTATTTGATCGTTTGTACTATCAATTTCATGCGCTTTTCTTAATAGTGTCTTCTGATTTTCCCACGCTTGCTGCTCGTCATATATTCCCCAGACTCCTCCACGAGTACCCCAAACCTCTGCAAGGTTAATATAAGCATCAATAAAGTTGGAATCCAATGCGATTGCCTTTTCGTACAACAGTTTTGCATTTGCTAATGCTATCTTATCAGTTCTTTTACGTAATTGATGGTTGGCCTGAAGAAATAAATTATAGGCTTCCTTATTATTAGTAGGTATTTTCCGAATAGCTTCAAATTCAATGTCAGTAATCTGTACATCCATATTTTTTGCAACATTTTCGGCTACTTCTGCCTGAATTTTAAAAATATCATCACTATTCCAATCTCCGATATAATCATCAGACCAGAAATGGTTGTCAGAAGGGCCATCTATTAATTGAAGTTTAATTTTAATCTTATCCCCTGATTTTTGAAAATTTCCTTCCAAAATATGGCTAACGCCTAATTCACTTGCGATTTGCGGCATGCTTTTATCTGTTTCTTTGTACTGGAATACCGAAGTTCTAGAGCTCACCTTATCTATAGATTTAATTTTTGTGAGCCTCGAAATAACCTCATCTGTCATTCCGTCGCAAAATGCCTCCATATCAGGGTCACCACTAAAATTTTTGAAAGGCAATACGGCTATAGATTTTTTAACCAAGGTTGTTGGCTCAATAATATTGCTGTTTTCCTCTTTATTCTTCCTATTACTTGGATTATCCCAGAATTGATTGAAAAGTAAAAGAGCTATAATTAAAGACAATGAAGCTATAATAACTTTATTGAGTCGATTGTTTTTAAGGACTGATTCATCTGGTTTTTGTTCAATACTTTCCGTTTTTTTAATACCCTCTGGAGTAATATCATAAATCCAAGCAAAAATTAAAATGAGCGGCAAGCCAATGCCCAAAATAAATAGAAGCGTTTTCATAACATAAGGAGGTGCTTCAAAAGAAGGAAGTATGGTAGAGGCTATTTGCGCAATAAGCCATGCCACAATCAAATAGGCTATCCCGGATTTGAATACATTACGCCTTTTTAATTCTGCTATGTATTTTTTTAGGATCATAATTATATCGTTTGAGAATATAATTAAACGGATTAATACCAATTATTAAAAGTACAATCAAATACCAATGTTGGATATGACAATGGTCACTTAAAATAAATTGAAGTGGGGTAAATTAATTTCTTCAATTCGTTCTAATCTGCTTGTATTCCAATTATTAATTTGCAAGGCTATTAGTATCCCAATCACAACCAGTAAAATCTCCCCAATAGCATACCTCATGTATTTTAAAGGCTTATTATCATCAGCTAGTTTTTTACGGATTTTCCTAAAGAAGTTAATCATTAGTATTTGCGCATTTTGTTTCTAGATAAGATTTTAAGATGATAATTTCATCTTTGATAGATTGGTAAAGATCCAGTTGCCTTGAATTATGTGATATATATTGTAATGATTCATTATAAAGCCTTTTTTGCATTTGACTAGAAAAAGTTTCGGATTTATCTAAATCAACAGCTTGGTATAAATCCTTATCCATACCTCTATAAAATCGTCCTGTAGTTAAACTCATAGAAGATTGTACCCAACCATTTTCAAAAACATCAGAATGTGCATAGAAAATCTTAACTGCATTTTCACCATTTACTTTGATAATACTAATATAACCTTCAACCTTGTTGAAATAATAGTTTAAGGCTTTAATAATTGATTTATCTTTTATAATATTAATGTTTGCGCCAGATTTCAGATCTTCAAAAGCGGCATCATTTGGTCTAAAGTCTGAATAAATTGATAGTATAGATTTTCCTATTTGCTCACCAATCTCAATTTTATAAGCTACTGGTTTCTGAAGTAGCCTAGTAGCTTGATTAGAGGCTTTTAACCTGACTTTAGACTCAATTATTAATATATTTATTTGTTCTAAGTCTAAGTCAACATCTTCTAAAAGTCTACAATAGTATTCTTGTTCTAATGCTTCCTCTTTTTTCTGTTCATTCCAATTATTAATCTGCAAGGCAATCAGAATACCCACAACCACTAGTAGAATCTCTCCAATAGCATAGCGGGCATATTTCAGCGGCTTGTTATCGTCTGCGAGTTTCTTGCGTATTCGCCTAAAAAAATTAATCATAGTTTCTAATAATATTTTCAAGAGGTCCGTCCCGATAGCTATCGGGAGCTATCTCAACCAAATGTCCACTGGACATTTGATTTTGCATTTGCAAAATTCTGTTTCGATAATGAAAGAAGTTGATCATTGAAAAGTTATTGGTTTAGTTTTCTGTTTATCTTGAAGCTATCTCTAATTCCAAAAGTTTTATTAATCTATTCATTCTCAAAAGACTAATTTCCTGATACATAATTAATTTCTCCCTTCTCGAAATAGTTGATTTTACAATGTTTTTAAATTTGTTATTATTTTTCAATGCTATATAATCTATAGGAATCATGTTTATAGACGAAGAATGTCGTGCAAGCTTTTCATGCGATATACTTCTAAGAATTTTATACCTACTATTATCATCAGAGAAATCAACCCTGTTAAAGAGTTCTGTAAATGCAGGAATTGTTACATTATTTTCATAGAGATTATCTCTTTCGTTTATATCATCCTGTACCCTAACATTTCTTTCATAAGTCCATATTAGTTCTTGTTTTAACGAATCATTTTCTATGAAATCCAATCCATACTGCTTGGCATTTTGATAGGCATTATCCGCAACTAAACTAATTTTTCTATTAAAAAGATTTTTAAAATGAAAATTTAAAGATTCTTTATAGGGAATACTTTCATTAAAACTATTAATGATTACTTCAGCCGAGGAGATGGCAGATTCATTTTCTTCAATTTGTATCTTTTGAAATTCAATATCATTTATAATAGTTGAGTACAGTTCTTGAAGAATTTTTAGTTCATACTTCATGACCTTCTTGTCCTCATTCCAATTATTAATACTCAACGCAATCAATATTCCCACTACTACCAATAAAATCTCCCCAATAGCATATAGCAGGTACTTGCTGAATTTATTTTCAGTAAGCAGTCTTTGTCGTATTTTTCTAAAGAAATTTATCATTGTTTATTTTAAAATATCACCAATCTTCATTTGGTGTCTCCAAATTATAGGAACTACCGCTCAATTCCATTTCAATAAATTCTTTTAGATAGTTCAATTGTAGCGTCAAATGCCTTAGAGTGACATTTTCTAAAAATTCGGTATATCTTACTTCATGTCTAAATTCTTTCTTGAATTCTAACTCTGCGTTATTTTGCCGAAGCATCTTGTAAAACCATTCTGCATTGTCTTCTTTAGTTTCTAAATCAAATAGTTTGTATGTGAGATTGGCATAATTGGATTTTCTCTGTTCTTGACGTTCATAAGCATGGTCCCAATATGCATAGTACTTCATAATTGCCACTCTAAGATTTGAATTGGAAATCAGTCTTAAATTACCAGAAGAAACAATCTCATTGAAGGTGGCTTTTGACCTTACAGTGTGGATAGCCCATCCGAGAAATGAGCTACTTGCAATAGATGTTTTTATGGAATCTTGACAGCATGATGGATGACTATCAAGGAGTTTATTGATTAGCTTCAATCCTACCTTTTTCTCATTATCTAAGGTTTCATAATTTCGTGCAATGCATAAAGAATCTGTTTTAAGATCAAGTAGGAAGTTCTTGAGATAATTCCTTTCAAGTTGCTTGTTACTTTGAACTTGATTCCAAGTATTAATCTGAAGTGCAATTAATATTCCAACAACCACCAATAAAATCTCCCCAATAGCATAGCGGGCATATTTTAAAGGCTTATTATCATCAGCCAGTTTTTTGCGGATTTTACGGAAGAAGTTGATCATGTGTAGTAGTGACTGGTGGTTACCTTAACAAGGTACTGAAATATTTTATTCCAATAATTTGTATTCAAATAGACTTACCAAGTAAGTAATACTATATCATAAATTGTTAGTTGCTGTTTTGAACTAACCTCATCTGTAAGAAGCGCTGTCAAATGTTCTATGAGTTAAATCGATAACATTAAAATGAAAGGTTCATGTAGTTGATGATTAAAATCATTTACCAGACTTGAGAATAGGAGTAAATTTATTTATTCTCATTAAGAGGTTTAAAAAGCACTTATGAATTCATATCGAAATATTTTCATTTTAATAACCTTAGTAGGATATCATCAATAATGCTATCACATTGTTAGAAACAATTTTAAACGAAATAATGGATAATTATTTATTATGAAAAAAATCCTTGTTTTAAGCTTACTCATTTCTACTATCATATTTATTGGATGCAATAAAAATAGTAATATAGGGAAATTCACATCGTCAGATTGTCCACTCGAATTACCCGAAGAGCTACTTTTGAGCGGAAAGTTTTCATACGGATATATGGAAGTTCCCGAATATGCTGATAATTTAAATGGAAAAACCATTAAACTTGCTGTTGCCGTATTCAAATGCAGAGCAGATAGCGTCACACACGAGCCACTTGTTTTATGCCAGGGTGGTCCAGGGTCATCCAATATAGATGGCTTTGTTCCTGATTTTGCAGGAGGTTTGGGAAATTTATTTTTGAATGAGAGAGATGTTGTAATTATTGAATCAAGAGGCTTGAAATATTCAAAGCCATATTTAGGTATTCGGGGACTTGAAGAACTTCAATTATCACTACTGGAAAAGAATTTAACTTCTGATGAGACTATTGATCTGTATTTAGACTCCATTGCAGCAGCATATAATCGCTTCGAAGAACAAGGCATCGATTTATCTGCATTTAATACATTGGAAACCTCAAATGAGATTGCCTATGTAATGGAACATCTTGGTTATGAAAAATTTTCCATATTTGGAACTTCTTATGGTACCGAGGTGGCTCAATATTTATTAATGAATCATTCTGATCAATTGGTAAGTGTGGTTATGAATGGGGTTATGGATATTAACTTAGGTGGCTATCATATGCATACCAGCTTGATAAGTACATTGGACTCCATGTTTTATATGTGTGAAAACGATCCCAGATATGCGGATGCATACCCTAACCTAAAAGCAAATTTTTTAGCTTTAATCAAAAGGTTAAATGAAAAACCCGATACCATTATGGCAAAAAACCGGGTTGATGGAAGTACACATAAAATACTATTAACCGGGTCAAGATTGTCTGTATGGTTATTTAATCAAATGTATGCGAATACGCAATTGCCATTAACGCTACAGAAATTGGTTGCGGGAGATTATAGCCCAATTATTAACAATCCGGGATTGATATTTCCAATACCTGATTTTAGTATGGGATTATCGCTTAGCGTTTTTCTTTCAGAAACATCTGATATAAAACCAGAAAATATACCTGTTGATGGAGAATATGCCGATTTAATAAAAGGTACATCCACCGCTATGTTCGGCCCCTATTTTTGGAATAAAGCAAAAGAGGTGTGGAAAGTAAATAGCGTGGATGCAAATAATTCATTTGTTACAGATGTTCCAATGCTTATGTTATCAGGTAGAATGGATTATTTATGCCTGCCAAGCTATTCGAAAGAATTGTTGGACAAGCAAAAAAACGCTTACTTATTCATTTTTGAAGGAGTAGCCCATTCTCCAGTAGATAGAGGCGATTGTGCCATAATGATGTTAAAGGAATTCTTTGATAATCCGACGAAAGCGCCTGATAATTCATGTATGCAAGAGTTTCACAGCGGGTTTGATTTACCTGAATAAATGTAGCCTATCAATAGAAACAGTTGTCTATTAAAAGATAGTAACCTGCTCAAACTTGATCACGGTTTGACACGAAAGTAAAATGATTAAACATACACTCTTTGATTTTTATCATTTTCTTCAATTACAAACCTAAAGGGATTTTGAAATTATATTTACAGAGTTATGGAACTCTCCACGTAGTACCTAATATCCACAAAATAAACAAGTTAAACATAGTTACTGTTTAGTACTATCTACATCTGTGTAAAGTCCCGTGAAATTTCCTATAAATTAAATCAATCCCTTCTTTTAGAGAATAGAACAGATTAATTACTCTACGGGCACAATTCTGCGAAGACAACTGAAATTTATATCCATTTTGAGGACCGCTCCTTTATGGACAACAAAGATTTAATATCTTAGTAAACATAAGTAGGATATCATCAATGATGATATCCCATTGTTAGTAGTCATATCAATTAAAGTAAGATGATAATCCTCAAAACATATCTGTTTCTCTTTTTAGGGTGTATTACTAGTATTTATTCGTTTGCTCAGGGTAGCATAATCTTGACAGACGTATCAATTAAGAGTGAAATTCTCTCCAAGGACAAACTGTTCAACATTTATCTTCCACCAGACTATGACTCTTCTCAGCAAGTCTATCCAGTCCTTTATCTTTTACATGGAAGCGGCACTCGACCTGACTTACATCACAGGTTAGTGGATGGAGGATTTCAAGGCAAAATGGATAGTTTGATTGCGACTGGAAAGGTTAACCCAATGGTAGTTGTAATTCCCGATGCAGAAATGACATTTTACCTGAACAACATAAATGGTGAATATCAATTTGAAGACTACTTTATTGAAGAACTTGTACCTGCTGTTGAAAAGAGATTTAAATGTGGAGGGGAAAAAGCTATTAGAGGAATAGCAGGGGAATCAATGGGAGGATTTGGCGCCTTACTATATAGTCTGCGCCATCCAGAATTATTTAATGCCTGTGCTGTCCTGGCAGCTGCTATTAGAACTGACGAACAGATTGAAGAGATGCCATATGAGTATTTTTTGAAAAATTATAAAAGTGCTTTTGGAGAAATTAATAGGAACACAGCAAGGATAAATGACTTTTGGAATGCAAATAGTATCCTTTATCTCATTAGCAATTTGTCAATTAAAAGAATCAGTCAAGTCAAGTACTACATTGATATTGGTGACGATGACCACTTGTATAAAGGCAATTCCCTATTTCATATCAAACTACGTGATTTGGAAATTGCCCATGAGTACCGGGTAAGGGATGGGAAGCATAATGGAATTTACTTCCGCACTGCCTTGGATGACGCATTAATTTTCATCAGTAATAATTTCAACAATCCATTAACGAATACTAACAAAAGATAAAATGCATTAAAACGCATTTTATCAATACCGTTGGGGCACATTCCATAGGAAAAATTTTATTCTAATAATTTGTATTCCATTAGGCATACCATATAAGTGATATTATACCATAATTTCTTAGTTACCGTTTAGTTCTATCTACATCCGTGGGAAGTGCCGTTAAATATTCTATAAATTAAATCGAGGTTAGTTTTTCACACACGAAAGATGTTTGTTTTAATCCTCAAATCTCCTTAGGAACATTGCTATACTTATCCAAGCTGTCAACTTCTTTGAATACTCCTTTACCTATGATCTCATCCAGTTCATTATTCCAAATAACCTCAACAAAAAACATATCTATGGCATAAAGGACATACTTGGTATTGCCATCAATATAAATATCTAAAAACTTGCCTTTAGCAAATACTGTATCATACTGCTCATCTTCGGAAAGCATTTTGTATTCGTAAAGTGTCATAATGAAGGCTAACGATTAGTATATCAAAAGTAGGCGTTTGCCAGGTAATCGGATATCAAGTTACTCAAGATGGGAGCGAGCTACAACATTTATAATTACAACCATCCCGCCTATTTTTTATATACTTTGTTACCATACGTATTTACTATCAATTCTCCAGCTACAATATTTGGTATATTATTTTTACCTATTATTTTATTTTTCCTATTCTTACCATTGTCCAAGATTTATGCTTCATAATGATTTTTTCATTTCAACTAGGTTAACAGATTCTAGTTTTCAGAACTTATTATGTCTTGAATGTACAGGATTTCGGCATGCCTTGAAAACTTGTATTCTTTAAGCTTTTCATAAGTCAATTCGTAATGTGGGATTAAAGTGTTTTTCTGGTCAGGTGAATTTAATAGGTCGGTATCATGAACCAGAAATGAACGCGAAATACTTCCGCCAAGTTTCGAATTATTGAGCTCATAACTAACTGTTTCCCCCATTTGTATTACGTTTTGTGAAGAGGTGCTCCCTACTACAGTAGCTCCCATTATTTCTAAAGACTTTGCAAACATAAAGCCGGCACTAAAAGTTGCCACATTGGTCACCACCATTACTTTGGCTGGGATGTAGTAGTTTGAATGAGTACCTTTTGTATATTCGTTATAGAAAGTTTTTGAAAGAGCTAAATCATCTTCGACTATTTGTTTTGCATACGCAGAAGTGAGTTTTCCATTTTCCATTTTTTCATAATCACGAAAATCATAATCGTATTCAGTCAAGCTAAACGTGCGTGGTTTACCATTTATCAAAGAGTTATTAATGTTATCAAGGGACTCATCGGGATAATCATTTAAATAGTACGGTGATAGTTTACGGATTGCTATATTGGTTTGTTGGTGGAGTTTTATCAAAGCTTCTTTTCCATACAAAAAATATATTAGCATATCTGATGGGAAAGCCCATCCACCAGTATTTGTTCTTAAGTCTATAATTAGAGTATTGGCTCCTGATTTTTTCATTTGAACAATGAGGTCTGTGTATGTTTCAGTGAGAGAGGGAAGTGCTGCAATTACCTTATCGATTGGTTCGTTTGTTTCTTTCCCATAGATAGACTTATAATAGACTCGAGCATCTTCTGAAACATCTGAGTATGTTGCTCTTTTTTCATATGTCTCACGATTTTCTATCATTCCTCGCACTTGTAAATAAGCGACATCCTTATTGGCGCCTATGAACCCCCAACCAAATTCACGCCCTTCTAATAAGGGCAACTCTATGTTAAGATCAGGCCTAATTAATTCCCAATTTGGTCTTGTTTTAGCTTCAAATTGAACCTTTTTAGTGTTTCCATCAGGTAATAAGAATGAAACATTAATAAGAGCATTGTCTTTCCATTCAGGAATAATATCCTCTAATACAGTTCTTTTAGTTAAAAGATGTTCAAAATTCCCCAACACTGCCAAAGTTCCATATATATTATCAGCACTATAGTATTGCTGTGTGCGTCTTACTATTTCACTAAATTGAATTCCTTCCACTGAAAGCAATCTTGCACCAAAAAGGTTTTTATGTTCTTTTTCAATAACCCCAGCGACATACAAGTCTTTTTCCACTACATAAAATAGTAATGGCAAACCTGAAAAATTAAATGGGGAGTCCGGATAAACATGTGTATGTCCATCACCTACTAAAGCAAAAAATGGGCTAAGAAGTCCCCTGAATCCTTCTCGTGTCATCCCATTATTTGGTATAGCTTTTAAAAGATTTTGAAACCGTTGATGAAACGCTATTTTGCCTCCTCCTGCAAAGTAAGGTTGAGGGTGTACATTTTCAAGTAAACTTAACATTTGTCGGGCATCATCGATTAATTCTTGCCGACCAATAAGTTCATTGTCTTGGGCAAATGTGTTAATTGGGACAATTAGAAATATCGTGAATAAGCAACAAAGTATCTGGCTTTTTATGCGTATAGTATTCATAGAGATTTGTATTCGCTATTAATATGCATGGTAACGGTTTTGTATATGAGCCATTTTAATTGCTTATATATGTTGTTAGCCTTTCGTTATTCTAATTCTTTATTAATAAGGGCAATAACGCTTTTCATTCCTTCAATTTGACCAAGCATAAAAACATTAGAAGTTTTTCGCGTTCCAATAATATCAACAATGTAGCCATTTAGCCCTTCCAGGTCTTTCAGTTTTTCAATTGTCCTGTCCTGATTTGGAATATTAATTTTTTCTCCAGTATACCCACTTGGTTCTAAATTTTCATAAATCTTCAGCCGAATTGCAGGAGACAGGACATCGCCGAGCAATCTCCGTACACCAAAATTATATGCACTCCACTCGTTCTCCTGAAACTTGTTGACCAGGCTCATTACATTATAAATGTCGGTTAATTTGCTTTTAATCTCATTATTTTTAATAATTCCAATATTTCCCGTTGCATACAACTCACCCCAAACATCACTTATAAAAATGATTTCATGATTCCACCCAATATGTTCTAGTGCTATAACCAATTCCATTGGGTTTTGACGAAAATTGCTTTCCAACGAAGCAAGGATTAATTCTCCATTTTTTATTTGAAAATCACTGAACTCATTTTGCTCAAGTGCAAGTTGGATATTAAATACCAATTCCTTTTTAAGGTTTTCGAGGTAATTTATTTCTAATTTCCTATCCTTCCTCTCTCCATTCCATGCGTTAATTTGGAGCGCAATCAGAATCCCAACAACCACCAATACAATCTCACCAATAGCATACCTCATGTATTTTAAAGGCTTATTATCGTCTGCCAGTTGTTTGCGAATTTTACGAAAGAAACCGATCATAGGAAGTAGTTGGTTGTTCTTCCTAAGGTAAGGATTTATTGAATATGGGGGATAAACCTTTTCCGATGCTATAATGCATTAAGTTGATTGGTATTATGGAAAGTTGCTTAAATCTTGCTTCTTAATCCCAAGGTGAAAGTCAAAACGGGAAAAAATTGTGTGTGGCTATTTAGACCTACAATTAAGATGGCCCTATGGGGGGTGTAGAAGGTGTTTATACCTCTACCAGTTCTTTCATTGCCCTTGTAGTTTCAAGTTCTACTAGTTTATCTTTTGCTTTTTCCACAGTCATGCAAGTCCAAGCCCAAACCCCAAATGCTTTATCAGTTGGATAACTGACTGTAACGAAACGACTATTTAGGCGTTTTTTAAACACTTCATAGTGTCTATGTCCACCTTGCTCGACTTCGTAGATAAAACCCCAGTCTGTCTTGCTTATTTGGGTGAATTAATCAATGCTTCTTAGGAATATTTTAATAATTATAAAGGTTTTGAAAAAAAGGTGGATCTACTCTCGAAGGAATTGAAAGAGCAGTTGTTTAAATAATTCAAGCTGAATTATAGCCGTCTTAAGTTTGTGATATCTTTATTACATTAATTAATATGAAAGAACAAAAGAGAGGATTAAGGTTAATATAGCCGTAGAGACTGTGATCTCGTCAACAATGATAATCCCCTCTCTTTTTCTACTTCAATTTCGTTCAGTTC
>NZ_JBDVOC010000003.1:0-678766 GCF_039969275.1 Eudoraea sp. | reverse complement strand
ATTTTACGTAAAACGTTTAGGTTGTTTATAAGGAGATGAGTTGGGCAAAGGGGAGAATTTAATGGAAGTACAACTTCTATTTGAGCATAGTTCTAACAGAATAACTGAAATATACACCCGTGTGTCAACAAATACTTTTATAAACATTAAAAATCCATTGGATTAGCGGTCTTGACAAAATAGAAATATACTTACCAGTTCGTATATCCGTACGTTGTAAACAATTAAAGAAAAACATGATTTATCTAACTCCTCCAAACGCAGTTGTTCTTTTTCATACCGGTCATATATTTCAGGCCTGTTGAGGATGTTTTCACGTTTTTGCCTAATACTCTGGCCAATTTTTAAAGTTTCTACATTATGTTGTTTTGAGAGGTTACTTTCCGATACAGAAATTTGCAAAAATATTCCCTAAAAGGTCATCGTTGGTGATCTCACCAGTAATCTCCCCAAAATGATAGAGCGCCTGCCGGATATCAATGGCCAGAAGATCACCAGATAAACCCTCTTGCAACCCATGTTGTACTTTTTTAATTTCTTCAAGGGCTTTTAGAAGTGCATCATAATGTCTGCTGTTAGTCACAATAGTCTCATTATTTCTTAAAACTCCTGCATTTACATCATTCAAGAGCTTCGATTTGAGCTCTTCTATTCCAAGACCGGTTTTGGCAGAGAGTAGTTGGTATTCCATTTTGTCCTTATCGCTTAACAATTCATTCAATTTGTTCTTTAAATTCAATAATTTATCAGTAGGAAGAAGGTCCGTTTTATTAATCAGGGCGATTAAAGGTTTTGAGGGATATTTAGTTCTAATCTTTTTTAATTCATTATAAAAGCTCGCTTCATGATCCAATACATCCATAGCTGATATCAGAAATAATACCACTTCCGCTTTTTCCATTTTCTCATAGGTCCTTTCAATACCTATTCGTTCTACTTTGTCGGAAGTTTCGCGGATCCCGGCAGTATCTATAAATCGAAATCCAATACCTCCAATTGTAATTTCATCCTCTATACTATCTCTGGTTGTTCCGGCAATTTCGGATACAATGGCACGTTCCTCTTTTAACAGTGCGTTAAGGAGCGTAGATTTGCCAACATTGGGTTCCCCGACAATGGCAATGGGAATTCCACTTTTTATAACATTTCCCATGGCAAAGGAATCTACCAGTCCCTTTAGAACGCTTTCAATTCTGCTTAGTAAACCCTCAAATTCTTCTCTGTCCGCAAATTCAACATCCTCTTCAGAAAAGTCCAACTCCAATTCAATCAAGGAGGCAAAGTTTAAAAGTTCTTCCCTCAGGAGTTTGATTTCATTGCTAAAACCGCCCCGCATCTGTTGCATAGCAATTTTGTGAGATGCCTCATTTTCGCTGGATATGAGATCAGCAACTGCTTCGGCCTGACTCAGATCCATTTTACCGTTCAAAAATGCCCGCAAAGTAAATTCACCCGCATTTGCCATGCGACAACCTTGCCTGATGAAAACCTGAATAATTTGTTGTTGGATGTATAAGGATCCATGACATGAAATTTCAACTACATTCTCTCCTGTATAACTGTTTGGTCCTTTAAAAACGGATACCAGGACCTTATCTATAGTAGTATCTCCAGCCATTATATAACCTAAATGGATGGTATGCGTATTTACTTTTTTTAAATCTTTATTGCTAACAGACCTGAATAATTTTGAAACCAAAGAAATGGCTTCTCTGCCGGATAAGCGAATAACTGCAATAGCACCTGCACCAGATGGTGTGGCCAACGCAATTATAGTATCCTTTGGAATCATAGAGATAATTTTTTCAAAAATAGGTAAAAGCCGGCTATCACTATATAATAGATTTATACGGGCATGATGCTAGAAAACCTAATGAATTATTTATTATAAAATGGAGTTATCAAAAGATTACCTTTCTAAAGTTCCAAATATCCCTAAAATAATGTGTAACATTTTGTAAAAAATTACGTCTTATATATAACATCATCAAAATCAATCAGAAAATGGAAGTTATCAATCAAAGAACAATGCGTGCCGACAGGCAACTGCTTGTTATAGCACACTTGACACAATTATTAAATTATGTAATTGGATTTGGGGGTTTAATTACACCCTTAATTTTATGGCTGACTTCAAAGAATTCTGTTGAAAGTATGGATGAACATGGAAAAGCGATTCTTAATCTTCAGCTCAGTCTGATACTTTACATAGTATTAAGCTTACCTGCAATTCTATTATTTGGACTTGGTATACTTACATTGATAGGGACAGCCATTCTAGGTTTTGTATTACCAATAGTAAATGCCGTTAGGGCCAGTAATGGAGAGTCACCAAGTTATTTTATGACCATAAACTTTTTAGCGTAAATACATAAATTAAAAAACAAAAAACCCAATCCGAGTAGATTGGGTTTTTTTATTATATACCGATTTCCGGAAACAAATCCATTATTACATTACTTCCCCGCGGCAAAATTCTCCACCATTAAGGCTGGAACCTCCTTCAATGGTAAAATCGCCATAGGTATAGCCAAGAATGTTGGGTTCTGTACAACTGGTATCAATGGTAGTATTATGTACACCTTCAACGGAAATATGGATTTCTCCACCCAGTGTGTTGTTACTATCAAAACCATTAAGATTAAATAATTCTCCGGGGCTAAGTTTTGCTCTATAAATTTGTTTTTTACCTTTTGTACCGGTAATACTAATTATGGCGTCTTCAGCACCATTATAACGTAAATCCAGTCGGGTAACATTCCCACTGCAGTCACAACTTGCAGCCTGGTCGGACCCATCTTCATTGGAATCGCTTGGACATTCCCCTAATGAATCTCCATGGTCTAAATGAGCCTGAATGGCCTCTGGTGGCAGATATAAGGTTATGAAGTTCCAGTCGTTTCCAATTTGGAGTTTATGACAAATATATTGAAACTCTTTCTTTTTAGATTTCGAATAAACCGCATTTAAGGTTTCGTTGTTTTGATCTAAATCATCAATCTGACAGGAGAACAAAAGGAAAAAACTGAAAAGGTAGTAGAGATCTTTTTTCATAATGTAGGTAGATTTGGGTTAAATTGTAATATTCATATCAAGAAACGCTCGTAAAAGCAATGGGATTGGGGACATCCGTCAAACAGCCAAAAAACTTGTTAAAACGGATAAAACAACGTATTTCCGTTTAGAAATAGGCTGCCAGAATTTAGGAGTGAAGATTTTTACCTTATTTAAGTGAAACCAGGCTTAGCTTGTTCCTGATTGCTATAATAGCTTAATTATTAAGCATCACCGGCATTACAAGCATAGTTACCATTTCGCCCTCGTCAAGGCCATCTATTGGTGTTAGTATACCCGCTCTGTTGGGAAGACTCATTTCCAAACATATTTCTTCTGAGGTCAGATTTCCGAGCATCTCAACTAAAAAACGGGAATTAAACCCAATTTGCATGTCGTCTCCCTGATAGGAGCAGGTTAGCCTTTCTTCCGCTTTATTACTGTAATCAATATCTTCAGCAGAAATATTTAATTCGGCCCCGGCAATTTTCAGCCTTATTTGATGAGTAGTTTTGTTAGAGAAAATAGAGACCCTCCTTACTGAACTAAGGAGTTGATTTCTGGAGATGGTTAATTTATTTGGATTCTCTTTTGGAATTACCGCCTCATAATTTGGATATTTACCATCTATCAACCGGCAAATTAGTTCGGTATTATCAAAGCTAAATTTTGCATTACTATCGTTGTATTCAATTTTTACCGTTTCTTCGCTTCCCGTGAGAATACCCTTTAAAAGATTTAATGGCTTTTTAGGCATTATAAATTCAGCTACTTCAGAAGCTTTAACATCGTTACGCTGGTATTTTACCAATTTATGGGCATCTGTAGCCACAAAAATTAAATGTTCGGATGAGAACTGAAAAAACACTCCACTCATTACCGGTCTTAAATCATCGTTACCCGCAGCAAAAATCGTTTTATTTATAGCATTGGCAAGAATATCTCCCATGATGTCGGTAGAACTGGGATTTGCAAGTTCAACGGCCTTAGGGAATTCTGCTCCATCCGCATAAGCCAGTGCATATTTACCATGATTAGAACTGATCTCCACCGTATTGTTGTCTTCGACTACAAACGTAAGCGGCTGTTCCGGAAAAGTTTTTAAAGTATCTAGTAAAAGTCTCGCTGGCACAGCTATTGTGCCCTCTGAATCAGAATCAACTTCAAGAACAGAACTCATTGTGGTCTCCAGATCGGAAGCAGACACTGTGAGTTTGTTCTTACTTAGTACAAATAGGAAATTATCAAGAATTGGTAAAGTATTACTGTTATTAATAACCCCACCCAAAACCTGAAGTTGTTTTAATAAATACGTACTGGATACTATAAATTTCATTCGTTATTTATGCTTTTTTTGATTGATTCCGTTCTTCAACAATTTGTGATATTATTGCATGGAATCCAGTTAAACAAATATATCCTAAATGTCCTATTGAATAAAACAAACTTATTAACACTTAGGCGGTATATTTTCTCTTTCTGAAAGTGTTAAAAACCAAACCGAAAAAGATCACAAGTATTACGGGAATACCAACGTTAATCAATTGCCACTTTGTTTTTTGTTCAAAAATATTTTCCGGATCTAATAATGCGATTTTTACTTTCTTATTTCTAATGTTTATAAGTCCGGTATCATCAAGTAGATAATTGATGCTATTCACCAAAAATTCCTTGTTTCCATAAAAATTATTGGTCCATTTGTCATACCCCAGCTCAAGTGGTCTGTTGTTCCTGATTTGGTTTTTTATTACATCTCCATCTGCAACTACGAGCATCTTATTTTCATTCCCTTTGAGTTTAGTGCCTTCTAATTTTACGGGAACAATTCTATTAGTAAATGCAGAGTTAAATGCACCTTCAATAAGTAGTACCAAAGGCTTATTCCCATCATTGTAAATTTCTTTATTTGGAGGGGTATTAATAATGTCCAGACTTATCATTTTTGGTGTGCCTTCGGGCCTTGAAAGCGGTGAACTCGAATACAGTACTGTTTTGCGATAAGAATTGGTAATAGTATCAATACTATTTGCAAATTGAAAGCGAAGTGCCTCCAGATTATTATTAACAGGGTGGTTATTGGGTGAGATAACCATGGGATTGTAAAACCAGGGTACCGGATTATATTGAGAATTATTTCCTTCACCTGTTGCCAGTACTATTTGTGTGAAATATAAATCATTAATAAGTACCGGATTTATCCTGAAGCCATATTTAAAGAAAAAATCGTTCAGGTTTAGGTCTCTTGGAAAAGCCATAGAACTGCCTTTGGAATTAAAGAGACTGTCTAGTTCTATGGCTACCTGGTCTATTAACCAAATAGATTTACCGCCATTTACAATAAACTGGTCTAAGACATATTTTTCTTTATCTGTAAATGCCTCCGTAGGCTTAGCAATTAGAGCCAGATCGTATTCCTTTAATTGATTCAATACTTTTTGCGCATTTTTTTCAACCGAATCCAGGGTAATAGCCCCTATATTGTAATAATCTCTTATTGTAGTAAGAAAATCAGCCAAATAAATATCTTGTAATTCTCCATTGCCTTTTATTACCGCGACTCTTTTTTTTGTTTTAATCGCCAGTTTAGTAAAAGCATCTGCGAAAGCATATTCTAAATTTTGCACAGAATTATTCACCCGCTGTTCTGAAGAAGCTCCCAATTTGTTTTTCAAAAGAGCTACTTTAATGGTTTTATTATTGTAATTGACCATGGCCCAGGGAAAAAGAATTTCCTGTGATACTCTTCCATTTTCTTCAACTGTTATATTCGCCGGAGTTAATCCCAGACTTTGCAATTCCGAAAGTGTGGCTTCGGCCCGGGTATTATCTGCCAGCGGATCTACAAAATTATATTTGACATTGTTGTTCTTTGAGGCAAATTCCTCTAATATCTGTTTGGTCTCTGTTTTTAATTTTGCAAATTCGGCAGGTAAATCCCCTTCCAGGAGTACATCAATAACAACAGGGGAATTGAAACCTGATACCACTTCTGTTGCCTGTTCAGACAGGGTATATCTTTTATCTTCTGTAAGATCTATTCTTGTATAAATTAAACTCGCACCTACATTAACCAATATAAATACAAGCAAAGCAAGACCATTAGTAAGTAACTTTTTTCGCTTCATTACCTGGAATGATTTTTTAATTGGACAATTGCAAAAAATAGAAAAAGTACAGACAGACTGAAGAAATAAATTAAATCCCTGCTGTCCAAAACCCCTCTTGAAATTCCTTCGAAATGAGATTTCATACCCAATGAAATTACAAACTGCGCCATGTCACCATCAGTGAAAAGTGTTGAAATTGCTTCAAATCCATAATAGAACATAAAGCAACCAACCAGAGCGAGGATAAAAGCTACAATTTGATTTTCGGATAAAGTGGATGTAAAAACTCCAATAGCTGTGTAACTCATGGCTAAGAAAAACAGTCCAAAATAAGACCCATAAACAAGTCCCCAATCCAAATTACCTTGTGTAATACCCAATTGTGAAATACAAATAGTATAAAGGAAGGTTGGAATCAGTGCAATTACTACAAGGAATAAAGCGCCAAAAAATTTACCGTATACGGTTTGTACTAGACTCAATGGTTTTATAAAAAGTAATTCTAATGTACCAGCTTTCTTTTCCTCGGAAAAGCTCTTCATTGTTACGGCAGGAATTAGGAACAAAAACACCCAGGGAGTTAAAAGAAAAAATTTACTCAAATCTGCAAAACCGTACTCAAATATGTTAAAGTCACCTTTAAACACCCATAAAAACAGTCCGTTGAGCACCAGGAAAAAGCCAATAATCAGATAACCAACCGGTGTTGTGAAGAATGAAAATACTTCTCTTTTAAAAATGGCAAGCATAGGTTTATTTTACTGATTTAATTCTGTTTACACTCCACGCTTCTGGTTTATCATCAAATAGTAACTTCGTTTTCCCCCAAACATTTCTAAAGAAATCAGATTTTCTGTATGCATCCAGGTAATCTTCTTTTTCCCAGTGGCTGTAGGTGAAGAAGATATTAGGGTGTTCTCGGTCCTGGTAAAGTTCCAGAGAGAGACAGCCTTCAAAATTTCGGATAAAGTCTTTGGTTTCTTCAAAAATTTGCTCAAAACTAGCAATATTTTCTTTCCTTAATGTCAACTTAACGATGCGTATCAACATTTATAAAAAGTTTATTATAATAGTATCTCTATAATCCAAACCCAATAGGGTAGAAGCGCCCCCAACAGTGTTCAGATCACTCTTATAGATAGCCAGTTCCAAGTAGTTGGCCGAATTGAAAAGGGCCAACAAATCTCCCGGACCCTTTCTCTGGTTCTTTCCAAGGTCGAAATTTATTATGTCGCTATACCTGTTTTGGATTTGATTTATTTTTCTATTCCTCGCATTAATTTCAAATTTCCTCCCGTTTCTGTAAGCTTCAAACAGGCTTTTCTGAATATTGGTTATCACATTTCCATAGTTGTCTATATAAATAACACTCCCAACTATTGTTTTGCCCTCGTTTGTTAATCTTGGAGCGAATTCTTTAAGTTCTTTTAGATCTTCAAATGATTTACCAACAACCTCCAACTTTCCTCCGCGTACAATATGGCAGGCAACTTTAACAAATATATCAAGTACCGGAAAGGATCCATTCACCGGGTTTGGAATATTTATTTCAACAACTTTTTCAGGTTCAATCTCCGATGTAATCAGACTTATTACCCCATTATTGGCACTTATGAAATAATGGTTATCAACCAAAACGGCAATGTGCTGATTTTCAATAGTAGGTTCAGAATCCACTCCAACAATATGAATGGTTCCTTCCGGAAAAGCTTTATAAGAATTTTTAAGAATATAAGCGCATTCCTGAATGTTAAAAGGACTTACTGTGTGCGTGATATCAACAATTTTAGCATCCGAAAGCTCTTTATAAATAGTCCCCTTAAGGGCCCCTACAAAATGGTCTTTATATCCAAAATCTGTAGTTAAAGTGATGATTGCCATGCAGCACTGTTGATATTTTTTTAAATAATCAAACCGATTTTTACTTAAGTTTGTTTGACAAAATTACATGAAAAAAACAGCCTACAGAAATTTATCTCACGGTACATATCAATTAAATAAATCTATTCTTTGAACGAACTAAATTTAGAACTTACCGCAATTAGTCCAAGGGAATTCTTCGGACATCAAAACGAAAACATTAATCTATTAAAAAAACATTTTCCCAAATTAAAAATAGTAGCCAGAGGTAGTAAAATAAAAGTTTTTGGCGACGAGCCCATGCTGGATGAGTTTGATAAGCGGTTTCATATGCTTACGGCACATTTTACCAAATACAATACACTAGATGAAAATGTAATTGAGAGAGTGCTTACAAGTAATGATAAGGGAGAATATGAATCTTCAGAAAGTAGTGGAGATGTAATTGTACATGGTGTTAATGGCAGATATATAAAAGCGCTAACCGTTAATCAGCGTAAATTAGTAGATTCCACGGAAAAAAATGACCTGGTATTTGCCATAGGGCCTGCCGGTACAGGTAAAACTTATACCGGAGTTGCATTGGCTGTAAGGGCATTAAAAAATAAAGAGGTTAAAAGGATTATCTTAACCCGGCCTGCGGTAGAGGCTGGTGAAAATCTCGGATTTTTACCCGGTGACCTGAAGGAAAAACTGGATCCGTATATGCAGCCGCTTTACGACGCGTTGCGGGATATGATACCGGGTGAAAAACTTATTCATTATATTGAAAACGGAACCATTCAAATTGCCCCTTTAGCCTTTATGCGGGGGCGAACTTTGGATCATGCATTTGTAATCCTTGACGAGGCACAGAATACAACACATGCTCAGATGAAAATGTTCCTTACCCGTATGGGAAAGAACGCTAAATTTTTAATTACCGGCGACCCCGGACAAATAGATTTACCGCGAAGGGTCATCTCCGGCTTAAAAGAAGCATTATTAATCCTTAAAAGTGTTACGGGGATACAAATTATATATCTGGATGATAAAGATGTAATACGCCATAATCTTGTGAAGAAGGTGATAGATGCTTACAAGAATATTGAGCATCAAAACTAAAAGCGAGTTATGGCTGAGACAATCATGACCACTGATTTTAGTTTTCCTGACCAGCTAAGTGTCTATAAGGGAAAAGTAAGGGAAGTATATCATCTAAAGAATGATATGCTTATTATGATAGCTACAGATCGCTTGTCTGCCTTCGATGTAGTGATGCCCAGGGGAATTCCATATAAAGGTCAGATATTGAACCAGATTGCAACCAAAATGATGAGCGCTACTTCAGATATAGTTCCAAATTGGTTAGTAGCCGCTCCGGATCCAAACGTGGCTATTGGGCAGGCCTGCGAACCTTTTAAGGTTGAAATGGTAATACGGGGTTATCTTTCGGGCCATGCGGCTCGTGAGTACAAAGCAGGGAAACGAACACTCTGCGGTGTTGCAATGCCCGATGGGATGATTGAAAATGATAAGTTTGAAGAACCTATCATAACTCCGGCTACCAAGGCCGAAGAGGGAAACCACGATGAAGATATTTCCAGGGAAGATATCATAAAGCGGGGAATTGTATCAGAGAAGGATTATATAGTACTCGAAAATTATACCAGGGCATTATTTAAAAGGGGCACGGAGATAGCAAAAAAAAGGGGTTTGCTCCTGGTTGATACCAAGTATGAATTTGGGAAAAATAGAGAAGGCGAAATTCTCCTTATCGATGAAATACACACCCCGGATTCTTCGCGCTACTTTTATGCGGAGGATTACGAGGAAAGACAGAGCAGGGGAGAAGGTCAAAAACAGTTATCAAAGGAATTTGTTCGCCAATGGTTGATTAGCAATGGATTTCAGGGGCTGGAAGGACAAACAGTCCCCGAAATGTCTGATGACTATATTAATGAAGTCTCTGAAAGATACATTGAACTTTACCAAAGTATTACTGGAGAACCATTTAAAGGCGCTGAAATTACTAATATTCAGGAAAGGATTGAGAAGAACATTCTAAACTACCTACAAAGTACCTGAAAAGGGGTATAATACTGTTTATTTATTGTCGGGAATAGTTAATATTTGTACTGGTGTTACTTCTGGTATAATCATTAAAACGTCATAACCCTCAATTGTCTTGAGTAAATTTAGATTTTTGATTTCAAGTTTACCTCTTTCTATCATCTTGCGAATTGGAACCAGATTGAACATATACCATTGTTTGTCATCCGTAATATCAAAAAAGGGATTTAGATAATTTAAATAAAATGAATTTTCAATATTTATCTGGCTGGGAGGGAAGGATTTAAAAATAGAACCAAGCATTACGCTTTCGCCAACAATCATGATATGAAAAGATTCTTCATAATTACTTTCAGATATATTTGAAACCATATTACCAACATCCAAGTGGCAAAATAAGTTTAATGAAATTCCAGCAAAGGGAATTCTGAACCAATATTTCTTTGCATACCTTAATAAAACACAACAATAAATATATTAACGAGTGAATATAATATACCACTTTGTGGTGTTGTATTTAGTAGATTTTTTGCTTAAATTAGAGATTAATATTTTATTAAATTTTGATACGGAAATTAACATAAACTACAAATAAATTTATTCACTTTTTTAGTAATTAAAAACAAAAATTATGGCAACAGAACCAGATTTACGAGCACCTGCGGCAAGCGACAAGGGACCGGACTTTGACAAAGTGGACAACGCCTATGAGGCACCGGGTGCCCGAGACGTGGTACCCGACATGCCGCCGATTCCGGACGTGACAGCCGCGAAAATACCCGAGGACCAGTGGAATTGGACTCACCACAACGACGACTATCACAAGCCACACAAGCCATTCCCGGCAGCGAACACAGAGATCGTCAGCGAGGAAAACCCGCTCGAGGTCGATGTCTTCTACTCGATGCGAAGTCCTTACAGCTATCTTGCGCTATATCGGCTCGCGTATCTCCACTCAAACTATAACGTAAACGTCAATATCAGAGTGATTTTCCCGATCGCCGCCCGGACCGCCAAGCCCGGCCAGAAGTCGGCGATTGGTGGCCGGTGGTACTACTGGAGTTACTCCGTCAACGATGCGCGGCGGACGGGCCAGTACGAGGGTATTCCATTCCGATGGGCCCAACCGGATCCGATCCTGGCCGACACCTATCCGCCGGAGTCGTGCTCCCAGATTACCGCCCCAATGGACCTGCAGCCGTATATCACGTGGGTGGTCCGGCTCGGCAACGCCGCGGAGCTGCAGGGCAAGACGCTCGAGTACTGTCTCGCGGTGTCGCCTCTGATCTGGGGGGCCCAAGCGAAGATTGGCGAGTGGCCATTTCACATCGAAGCAGCGTTCAACAGCGTCGACGGTTTAAACTACGACAAGACCATCAAGGACATCCAGGCGAACCCCGACAAGTACGACGCGGTCTGGCAGAAGAGCCAGAGCGACTTTGATGCGACCGGACAGGGCGGCGTGCCAACCATGGCGTTCAACGGTGAGGCGTTCTTCGGACAGGATCGATTTGACCAGTTCTTCTGGCGCCTGCGTCAGAACGGTCTGACGAAACGCCACATGGCGAGAGCGCCTTTTGTATCTCAACCATTGCGTTGGCCAACTAGCTCTGGAGGAGACTAAAACCATGGAAGAACAAATTCTCAAAGTTCTGGAACAGGCTGGTCAATTGATCAGTCTGTTTGCAGTAGCAGTAATCGTCTTCGGCTTTGTCCTGGCTTCAGTGCGATATGGCATAGGGTTCCGGAAATTGAAGTCGGAGAAAAACTTCACACAATTTAAGGTCGATCTTGGTAAAACATTGATGCTCGGACTTGAAATTTTAGTGCTTTCTGACGTAATTGAAACAATCACCATTGCACCAACCTACAAATCACTGGCAGGATTGGCATTCCTGGTAATTGTTCGCACATTCGTGAGCTGGACCCTCGGACTGGATGTCGAAGGTCGATGGCCATGGCAAGCAGAAAAGGAGGAAACAAATGTCTGACCAAATAATAGAAATACTGAATTATATCATAAGAGGCCTGGAAATAACCGGCGCGGGACTTTTGATACTCGGATTTATCGTCGCCACCTTTCGATCTATTCGCCAGTATATTGTTAACAGAACAAGTTTCGATATTAAGAATTACCGCCTGGCACTCGGACGTGTTGTTTTGATCGGGTTGGAAGTTCTTGTAGCGTCAGTGATCTTGAAAACCATAGTGGTCGACGAAACAGTTCAAAGCCTGAGTTTCTTAGTAATTATGGTGGCCATTCGTACGATACTTGGCTGGACAATGACACTTGAAATGAAAGGTCGTTGGCCCTGGCAATAGCTGACAAAAAATAAAAAGACAGCCAATGATGCAAAGGCGTAAAACTAGTACGGTGATGCTAAGGGATGACACGCCACCAAACATAGCCGACGACAATGACTGGGTCTGTGAAAGTAAATCTCAGCTCGTGGCCTATCTGGAATCTGGTTGTAAACCACCAAGTTTTTTTAGACTAGGGGTCGAACAAGAAAGGTTTATCTTTCAAAGCAGTGATTATAGTCCGGCAGTCTATGATGGTCCGGATACGGGAATTAAAGCGCTTTTGAAAGGCATGCAAGAATTTGGTTGGAGACCGGCGTATGAAGCTGACCAGCCTATCGCACTCTATCGTAGAGATACTTCTATTACGCTCGAGCCTGGAGGGCAATTTGAGTTCTCTGGGGCACCTTTGATGGATGCGCATCAGATTTTTGATGAATCACAAGCTTATAAAGACGAACTCGGCAAGCTAGGAGAACGCCTTGGTTTGAGTTTTCTATCCCTTGGACATCATCCGAAACACACGCAAAATGAACTGCCCATGATGCCAAAGCAGCGCTACGGTATCATGGGCTCTTACATGTCTAAAAAAGGGACATTAGGTCTGGATATGATGAAGAGCACCTGTTCCATACAAGTCAACATGGATTTTTCGTCCGAAGTAGACATGGTGAAGAAATTCCGGTTGTCACTGGCATTGCAGCCAATGGTCACAGCTCTTTTTGCCAACTCACCCTTTGCCCATGGAAAACCAAGTGGTTACTTCAGTTACCGCAGTCATATATGGCAACACACTGATAATGAACGCTGTGGCGGCCTGCCTTTTGTTTTCGAGCAGGGTATGGGATTTGAGAGATACACGGATTACGTTCTAGATGTACCCATGTACTTTGTCCTCCGGAATGGTAAGTATATCGACGCCAGAGGTCTTTCCTTCCGTGATTTCCTCGCTGGTCAGCTGGCAGTTCTTCCTGGTCAACGGCCACTTCTTAGTGATTGGGCTAACCACCTATCAACTGTCTTCCCAAATGTGCGTTTAAAGAAACACTTCGAAATGCGTGGAGCAGATGCAAGTGGTTCCTCGGAACATGTTGCGGCTCTATCTGCCTTGTGGGCAGGTCTCTTGTATGATTCGGAGTCAATGGATGCGGCATGGGAGATTGCTGGCACCTGGACAAGGGAAGAACTCCGGATACTGGACATAGAAGTTGCAAGGCATGGGTTGAGCGCATCATTTCGCAAGGGAACGGTGCAAGATATCTGTCTTTGGATGCTTGATTTATCTCAACAAGGACTTCAAAGACGAAACCTCAAAAACCAATATGGTAAGGATGAAAGTTATTACCTTACACCTCTTCGGGAGGCAGCACAAAAAGGATGGACTTTTGCAGAGCAACTTTTACTGCGTTACGAAAACGAGTGGCATCAGGATATCGACATTGCTATCCATGCCATGTGTAGAGATACTTTAATATGAGCACTCGAAAACTAGCTATAATAATGGACCCCATAAAGTCCATCAATCCAGATAAAGACAGTAGCCTGGCGATGCTTTTGGAAGCGCAGAATCGTGGATGGGAATTGTATTGCGGACAGATGGATGATATTTGGCTACGCGAGGGTCGGGCCTTTGGTAATATGACCGAATTGCATGTCATGGAAGATCGGTCGAATTGGTTCAATTTTAGAGACCCCAAAGTGATACCGCTTGGTGATATGGATGTTGTACTGATGCGAAAGGATCCACCATTTAATTTAGAATATATTATAGCTACCTACATCCTGCAGCGTGCCGAAGAACATGGTGCATTAGTAGTCAACAGTCCACAAGGTTTAAGAGACGCCAACGAGAAAGCTTTCCTGAGCTGGTTCCCAGATTGCGCACCGCCAACATTGATTAGTAGATCAATGGATGAGATGAGGACATTCATGAAAGAACATCACAAGGTAGTAGTTAAACCGCTTGACAAAATGGGTGGTCAATCTGTGTTTGTAACCGATATGGAAGATGGAAATCATAATGTAATATTAGAGAACGTCTCACAAAATGGAACACGCTATACAATGGTACAAAAGTACATTCCAGAAATCACCAGTTCGGGAGATAAACGCATTTTCCTTATCGATGGAAGGCCGATTCCCTTCGCACTGGTCCGTATTCCATGTCCTAGTGATCATCGGGGCAATATGGTTACAGGTGCTCGGGTAGAAGTTCAACGTCTTTCGAATCGCGATATCTGGATATGTAATCAGGTTGGACCGACGCTAAGAGAACGTGGTTTACTTTTTACCGGTATAGATGTTATTGGAGATTTCATGACCGAAATTAATGTCACCAGCCCTACCGGAATAATTGAGTTGGAGCGTGAAAGTGACGTGCTGATTACTGAGCAATTGTTTGACGCCATCGAGTCAAAGTTAAAATAAAGCTAAAATTAATTGCTAGTCGAAGAGAAATATTATTAGTTAAATTTGATTGAATTGTTTAAATAATTATTGAGAATCTACGATTCCTAAATTGAGGATCGATTATCTGACAAAGCTAAAAAGATCATTAAGTATTTGGATATGACAACATGTATGGGTGTTATGGTTCTGCTATGTATGCAAACCCGGGGTAAACCTTCATTAACCATTACGGCAATGGAGAGAGCCATGAGTAAAATCCCTCCTAAAGGTTAAAGCTGTTTACTTTTTGACCAAATAGGCGTATGACATAATAATTTAAAAATATTCTTGAATGCTTGTTAAGGTTCATGGCTGTATTGTTTTTGGAGTTGAGGCCATTACTTCATTTACGTGAGGTTCAAAATTTTCCAATGAAAACACCAAACCATAATTGTCCTCAAATAAGTCAACTACCTTGGTTTTGATTTCATCATTTTCTATTAACTGAATTCCAACTGATTTTACTGCTATTTCGACTATTATTTTTATACATCTTAAGTTTGCTCTCCTTAACTTTTAAGGTATAAATCAGAATAATAGCTCAATAATTATCAAAGTATAAATGTTGCTGAGGTTGATGGATTATTTCCGACCAACTTCCTTAGCCCAATCACCTCTATAAATTATTTTTTGATCGTGAATTTTAAAGATAAACTTACCATACTGAACTGAAATTCCTGCAGATGCGTTTGCTATCCAGCAATTATCCGGGATGTTAAAGAAATTTTCAAAAGTAATTGTCTTTTTATCTAATTGATCATTAATAGAAACTGATGCCTCTGACCCTATTGCCCATCCAAGGTGCATATTATAGCTTACCTTCAAATCACCAACCAATTTAAACTTTTCATTGATCTCTATTTTGGTTTTTATGCTCGCTATTTTTCCTTCATTTAAATCTTTTCCAGGAGTCACTTCAATGGTTAATCTGGGCAACTCGAAAGCTGTTTTTGACGCCAGAATGTTGATAGATTCGTTTTTAATAATTTTATTGGCATTATGGTAAAGTTCGAAAGCAAGTTCCATATCTTCTATTCCAACGGGGTCAATTATCAATTGATCGGCAAAATAACCTTCGCTTGTTAGGTTTTTAGTATAGAAGACTTTATCACGAAATTTCACAACAACTTTTTTATATCCTTGTCATTAAAAAGCTCTAAAGGTATTTTAGTATTGGTATGTATCGATTTATTTTTTGGGCTTATAATCAACCCTTTCATATAATCTCGCATTGCAAACCAAACTGGACGGGGCGACCCAAATTTGTCGAACAAATCGCTATAGCCCCAAAAACCAAACTATTCTTCGCGCTACTTTTGTGAAGAAGGATATGAGGAAAGACAGAGCAGGGGAGAAGGGCAAAAACAACTTTCAAAGGAATTTGTTCGCCAATGGTTGATTAGCAATGGATTTCAGGGGCTGGAAGGACAAACGGTTCCTGAAATGACCGATGAATACATAGAAACTGTTTCAGACCGTTATATTGAGTTGTATGAGAATATCACAGGAGAACCATTTGTAAAGGCAGATATCTCAAACATTCAAGAACGTATTGAGAAGAACGTCTTGAAGTACTTGGAAAAGTAGTTACTATAATACATATAAGTAAAATCCCCCCTATGATTTTACATTTTTCATTTCAATTTGTCTGTTAGTTATTTTTATATTGTGTTTATCTTTTGATTACTTGTTGTTGTTTTAATTCGTCAATAAGGTCATTCTCCACTAATAGTTCCTTCCAATATCTTAAAATAGTTTGTTCTCTAAAAGAATATTCTGGTTTAATACCTTTTAACAAATAATCAGCGATCATTTTAGGTTCGTTAAAACCCGAGCAAGCTCTTGCTGCTGTAGTGCCAGAACAACGAGCATTAACTTCAAAAACATAAGGTTTCCCATCTTTTAATTTAAACTCTACATTGCAAGCTCCAAAAGGTTTAATCGCCTCCAATATTTTTCTAACTTCTTCTTCTATAACATCATTTTTAATTGTGAAACATTTGTAAGTCTCACCACCTCTTAAAATTCTTTGCATAACAATTACACCTTCGCAAGAACCGTTTAAGTTAATGCTACCGCAGGTGTATTCATCACCTTCTATGTATTCCATTATTATATAGTTGGAAATGTCACTTTCAATTTTTTTTAAAGTAGCCTCCCATTCAATACTGTTTCTGATTAAATATTTATTCTTTGATCTTGCGCTACCAACTCGTTGTCTTAAAATAAATGGATAGCTCTCTTTATTCGGATTAAATTTTTCAGCTAAAAAAGTAATAGGAACATTGACACCGGATCTCATAAGATGCTCAAAAGCCAGTTGTATATCTTCAAAAATGGTAATTACTTCTGGTCTACTTACTACAACTTTAGTTCCAATTTTATCAAAGAGATGCCTATTTAAAGATAGTGGCATCAACTCAGGATCCAACCCTGGAAACAATAGTGAAATATTTTCATCTTTGCATATCTCCAAGAGTTTAGGTATATAATTATCCTTGTTCGCATATGGAATTAAATAAGCAGTTTTTGATAGGTAAAGCCCCACTGCCAAATGATCTCCATCTAACGCTACAACATTATAGTCAGAATGTTCTAATGACTTAATAATATTCTGACCAACTCCTCCTCCAACTCCAGTAACTGCTATATTCATATATTTAGTATTTTAATTGTTCGCAATCCTGTTCATGATGTTACCCAACAATTGGATATGGTTATGAACTATATTTCATTTATAAAAACTAAGATAATAAATCTTTGATGTTCATTAACGATCTTTTGGCCACATGGGTGTTAATCTTAGTCGTTTTGGTAGAACTATGACCCAAAAGAAATATAATATGCCTGGTATCGGTTCCATTTTCCAATAGAAGGGTCACAAAACTATACCTAAGCATATGAGGTGTAATTATTTTATGATTCTTGCCTTGATCGCGGCCGAATTGGATGTTTAAAGCAAATTTCAAAAAAACCTATCTTTAATTTTCCTCTAAATAAATAGCATAAAAAAAGCTGAAATTTATATTCCAGCTTTTCCAACATTTATTTGTAGCGAGAGGGAGACTTGAACTCCCGACCTCAGGGTTATGAATCCTGCGCTCTAACCACCTGAGCTACCTCGCCGAATGTTTTAAAATGGCTGCAAATATAAAGGTTAATTTCTTGTTCGTCAAAATTCAGTCATCAAAATTATTATGTCCGTTTTATTTTTTTATCATATATAAATATATATATTGTCCATCATAAATATGTTGTGGAATGAGTGATAAAATAAAATTCGAAATTGAGTTTGTAATACAATCTTCTCCCCAGTTGTTATACCAGTATCTGTCAACACCATCGGGGCTATCTGAGTGGTTTGCAGACAATGTAAATTCTCGAGGTGAAATATTCAGCTTCATATGGGACGGATCTGAAGAAGAAGCCAAACTATTAAAAAAGAAAAGTGACGAGTTTATTAAGTTTAGTTGGTCTGAAAATGATGATGACAGTTTTTTTGAGATGCGGATTATTGTAGATGAAATTACCAAGGATGTCTCTCTTTTTATAACTGATTTTGCGGAGGAAGATGAGCTTGATGAAGCAAAAATGTTATGGACAAACCAGGTATCTGATCTTAAACAAGTATTGGGTTCTAAGTAATATAAAATTAATATTAACAGTATATTTGGCCTTGATTTTCAAGGCTTTTTTTATGGTTAATTTCAATGGGCAAATAGTAGATGATAATGCACTCTATCTAAACGGCAAGAACAGAGGGTTGCTTTATGGCGATGCACTTTTTGAAACCCTTAGGGTTGTAAATGGGAAGATTGTTTTTTGGGAAGATCATTATTTAAATCTTATGTCCTCTATGCGGATATTAAGAATGGAGATACCAATGTCTTTTACCATGGAGTTTTTGGAGGAACAAATATTAATGGTATTACCGGAAGGTGAGGATTATAATTCAGCAGGGATTAGGATTACAGTCTTTAGGAATAATGGAGGCCTTTATAAACCTGAAAGTAATGAAGTATCATATATTATTGATGCAGATCTTTTATCAAATCCCTATTATATTTTAAATGAAGACAGTTATGAGGTGGAACTTTTTAAAGATTTTACAATAAGTAAAAACATGCTCTCCAATCTTAAAACAACCAATAGAATGCTGAATGTTGTGGGTAGTGTTTATGCAAAAGAGAATGGTTATAATAATTGTTTGTTGTTAAATGAATCCAAGTCGGTAGCTGGGGCACTTAACGGGAATTTTTTCCTTGTAAAAGATAATGTATTAAAAACGCCACCTTTGGAAGATGGTTGTATTAAAGGCATAGTAAGAAAAAAAACACTGGATATTCTCAACAAAATAGACACTTATGAGTGCCAGGAAAAATCCATTTCCCCATTTGAACTTCAGCAAGCCGATGAACTATTCATTACAAGCAGTATTATGGGAATACAACCAATAACAAAATATCGTAAGAAAATTTATGAAAATAAAGCAGCCAAAGAGCTTTTAGGGAAGTTAAATGCGGCCGCCAGGTTTAATTAAGACTAGGGTTTTCCGGAGCATTGGACCACAATAAATAATCGCCACCGAGTTCCACCATTTTTTCTTTCCAGAAAGCTATTGTAGATTTTTGAATGATATTGCTCTCATATTCGTTCTTTACTACGATCCAGGATTTTGAATCCAGTTCCTGATCAAGCTGCAGCGATGACCATCCCGAATACCCGAGAAAAAATCTTATGTCTGTATCGGTAATTACCTTTTGATTGATGAGCGCTATCGTTTTATCAAAATCACCACCCCAAAATATTCCATCTGATATTTCAATACTATTATCAATAAGGTGGGGTACCTTGTGAATAAAATAAAGATTGTCTTGTTCTACAGGCCCCCCGTTGAATACCTGAAATGGAACATCAATTTCCTCAATCAGGTCGCTAATATCGTAATTCAGTGGCTTGTTAAGAATAAACCCTACCGATCCTTCATCATTATGCTCCGCCAAAAGAACGACAGATCTGTTGAAAGAAACATCTCCGGTAAGCGTAGGTTCTGCAATTAGTAATTTCCCTTTTTTGGGTTTTAAACTTATCATAGCTGTTTTAATACTCTTAAAAATAAGATAAATCTAATTAATAACAAAAATCGTTATAAATTAAAAAAGCGCCCTTGTTTTTAGGGCGCTTTCATATATTTTAAAAAGATGGACTAGTTTACAGAGCTGCTTAAATCAGAACCTGCTTTAAACTTAACTACATTCTTAGCTGCAATTTGAATAGTCTTTCCAGTAGAAGGGTTTCTGCCTTCTCTGGCATTTCTTCTAGATACTGACCAAGATCCAAAACCTACTAGAGATACTCTATTCCCTTTCTTAAGAGATCCTTGTACGTTCCCTAAGAATGACTCTAATGCCTTTTTTGCCGCTGCTTTAGTGATGCCGGCACTTGCTGCCATGGCATCAATTAATTCTGTTTTGTTCATAATTTAATTAAATTAATTGTTGTTAAATAATTTTAAGCTTAAACAAATTTATACGGATTTGCGGTTAAGACAAGTAAAACTGGGGTAAATCAACGTTTTTGTTGATAACTTAAAACGTTTGTTGATAACGTTGGGGTTTTTTAGTTGATTCTCCCAGCCCAATGGTAATGGGACTTTAGGTCATAAAGGCCGATTCTTTGATCTTAAGTCCATTTAAAACATCAATAACAGCCATCTTCCGTTTACCTGGTAACTGTAATTCTGTTAGGTAAACATAACCTCCGGAGGAGGCTACTTTTAACTCCTTTTTAGTGAAATGAACAGTTCCAGGTTTAAAATTATGTACTTCCTTTTGCCATTTAGCTTTGTATATTTTAATGACAATTAATTCTTCGTCGTTGTTTAAATTTGTCCAGGCCACAGGGAATGGACTTAGTCCTCTAATATGATTGTATATTTTCTCTGCTGATTCTTCCCAATTTATTTTGCAGGTTTCTTTATTGATCTTATCCGCCGTTTTAAATTGGCTGTCCAGTGGTTGTTTTTGTGTTACAACCTGGTTATTTTCAATCAGGGATACCGTCTTTAAAACTAATTCGGCTCCCTGAGTCATTAAATTATCGTGTAGATCTCCGGCAGTATCTTCTGGTCCAATCTCGGTTGTATCTTGCAGAATAAGTTCTCCGGCATCTATTTTCTCATCGATAAAAAATGTAGTAACACCTGTTTTCTTTTCCCCATTAATTATTGCCCAGTTAATAGGGGCCGCCCCTCTATAGTCAGGTAATAATGAAGCATGAAGATTAAATGTGCCATATTCTGGCATTGACCAAACTTGTTTTGGCAACATTCTAAATGCTACCACAATTTGAAGGTTAGCCTTTAGTGATCTTAAATCATCAAGAAATTCCTCATCCTTTAAATTAGTTGGCTGCATTATATAGAGGCCAGCTTTTTTTGCATATTGTTTAACGGAAGATTCATGTATTTTTCGCCCTCTTCCGGCGGGTTTGTCTGTTGCCGTAATTACTCCTACAACCCGATAACCCTTTTGGACCAGCTTATCTAAGGTAGCGACAGCAAATTCCGGGGTCCCCATAAATACTATTCTCAAGTTTCTCATTTTAGCAGGGTGTATTCATTTTTTGAATTAATATTAATTTTGCCATCCTCAAGCAACATTTGAAGTGTTTTTAATATCAAGAGTTCATTTTGCGGTAATTCCTGAATAATGTCTCTAGAACTACTTTGTTTCGCTTCAAGAAATTCAATGATGTCACTTTTTATTTCAAGAAAACTACTGCGGTCAAGTTTCTTTGGGCTATTACAAACATCACAATTATTACAAGGTTGATCTGTATTTTCACCGAAATATGATAGTAGCTGGCGATTTCTGCACAACTTGCCATTTTTTATATAACCAAGCATGCTATCTACCTTATTAATCTTTGTTTGCAATTGCATTTCAACTTTTTTGGAAAAATTATTAATGGTCAGATCATCTTCCCTTGGTACCAGGAAAACAAGCTCCAGATCTCTATTGCTTGCTTTTAGGCTTATGACCTTATCTTTATCCAGTTGGGCCAGATCATGAAATATTTTTTCTTCTGAAAGTGAAGTTTTCTTTGAAATTAAGTGCGTATTTATTTTTGTTTCAAAATCAAAAATCCCTCCATATGTCCTTAAAATGGTTTGAACAAATGGCGCAATGCTCTGATGTCTTTCCAAATAGTATAAAAGATCGTTTTTTGAAAATAAAAATTGTATGGTTGTTTTACGGGAGAAACTTTGTGATAAAGATATCACCGAATTCTGATCAAGAATCCTTAACCCATTATATGCTATAGGTGAATTAAGCTTATAAATATTACAGAATTCTTCAAATCGAAACTGAAATATTTCTTCAGTAAGCGTTCCATAGGGTATTTGAAAATAATTATTTAGCTTATTATAAAGTAATCTCAAAAATTTGACATCGGGTAATACCTTTAAAAATTGGTTTATTAGCTGTGTTTCATCGTCTTTGTTCGTTATCATTATGGCTTTAGCCGGCAGGCCATTTCTGCCTGCTCTTCCGGCTTCCTGATAATAATTCTCCAGACTTTCCGGGATTTGATAATGAATTACCAAAGCAACATCCGCTTTGTCTATTCCCATTCCAAAAGCATTCGTGGCCACCATTATTCTTACCTTATTATCGAGCCATAAGTTTAGTTTTTTCTCTTTCTCTTCTTTTGGAATACCGCCGTGATAGAAAGCAGCAGAAATATTTTTTTTGTTTAGAAAATCAGCGATTACCTGCGCCATTCTTCTGCTACGCACATATATAATGCCACTTTGGTCTGTATTCTTGCATAATTCATATAAACGTCTCTGCTTATCCTCTTCCCAGATAACCCCAAAATATATATTTTTTCGGCTAAACGAATCTTTGAAAATTTGATATTCCCTGAACCGAAGATTCTCTGTAATATCCCGGGCAACTTTTGCAGTGGCGGTAGCCGTAAGTGCTAATACAGGAACTTCTGGTTTAATATCCCGCAAAAGAGAACAATTTAAATAGGCAGGACGAAAATCATTCCCCCATTGAGATATGCAATGTGCTTCATCTATCGCAAAGAGATTAATCTGCATTTGGGCAATCCTGTCTTTTACTATTTCCTGTTGCAAACGCTCAGGTGACAGATATAAGAATTTGTAATTTCCATAAATACAGTTATCTAATAAATTGTTTAATTCTTCTTTAGAAATCCCTCCTGTTAAGGCAATAGATTTTATGCCTATATCCTTTAATTGTTGAACCTGGTTTTGAATAAGAGCTATTAATGGCGATACAACAATGCATAATCCTTCACCAGCCATAGCCGGAATTTGATAACATAAAGATTTACCTCCACCTGTAGGCAAAAGTGCTAGCACATCTTGGCCATTTAAAACAGCATCTATAATAGCCTTCTGAGATCCTTTAAAGTCTTCATAATTCCAATATTTTTTTAAGATTTCTCGTGGATCCTTCATCGCAAACCTTCCTTCAACTCATTTAATATAAAAGAAATACGTTCTTCCACTGTACCGGTTGGGATAAGAACTGGCTCATAATCATAACTTATATAGGTCCGTTTTAGGTGGTCATGTATTTCAATGGCTTCCTCAAAGCTTTCTAATCTTTCATTGTCCGATACATATATCTTTTCCCACGGCGGCAGGATTAGAACTTTATTATATCTATTGGTTGTACAAGCTTCTTCAAAATCCCGGGTGTAACTTTGGTCAAAGTAGTCCATATAAGCCAAAACATCTGGAATACCGCGATCAAAAAAGACATAGGGATCATTGATATTAACGGAATTACTAAATTGTTCCTTCCTGCCGCTGAGGATTCTTTGATTAAATTCAAAAGGATCTTTGACAAAAGCAAGAGGATTGGAAACAAATGCTTCTGGATTACCCTTTTTTTTCGCCTCAAGAGTCATAGTTCTCACAATCTCGTGAAAACAGGTATAACCACAGGCTTCAAGTTGTTGTATAATCACCGTTTTTCCTGTACTCGGTCCTCCCGTAATAACTACTTTTTTAGATTTCAATAACTAAATTTTACAATCACAAAAGTAATCAATGCGAGCAAGCATAAAAAATCGATTACGAAGCTTTATATTTGTAAAAAATATTAAATGGATACTGAGAAATCAGATAAATTTTACCTTAGACTCAAAGAAGAATTACTCAAAAGTACTAGCTGGCCTGCCGATTACTTATATAAATTTATTGTTCCCACAGATAAGGCTAAGATTGCGCAAATAGAACAAATATTTGACAATACTGGAGCAGTTATTGAATCTAAACAATCCAGCAAGGGGAAATATACAAGTCTTTCAATAACAGTAAATCTTGTAAATCCTGACGCAGTTATTGAAAAATATAAAGAAGTTGGCCTGGTTGAGGGCGTAATATCTTTATAAACTGGTATAACTGGGATAATTTTCCTAATTTGCAACCGTTATATAGATACTTCCTTTACATATATTTAATCAGAATTATATAGAAATTTGAATCCAGTAGAAAACCTAGAGTACAATACTGAGCGCGAAAAGCTCATTATTCCAGAATACGGTCGCCATTTTCAGAAAATGGTGGATCATGCCGTTTCCATAAAAGACGATGAAGAGAGAAATAAAGTAGCAAAAGCCATTATTAGTGTTATGGGTAACCTTCAACCTCATTTGAGGGATGTACCCGATTTTCAGCATAAACTTTGGGATCAACTCTTTATTATGTCCGACTTTAAGTTGGAAGCTGAATCACCTTTTCCCATAACTCCAAAGGAAGTCCTGCAAGCAAGACCTGATCCATTGGAATACCCACAAAACCATCCTAAATATCGCTTTTACGGGAATAATATTAAGCGAATGATAGATGTAGCTATAGGATGGGATGAAGGAGATATGCGAGCTGGGCTGGAATATGCTATAGCTAATCACATGAAGAAGTGTTACCTTAATTGGAACAAGGATACTGTAGAGGATAAGGCAATTTTTAAGCACCTCTATGAACTTAGTGATGGCAAAATAGATTTAGCTGCCGATGGCGTTAGCCTTACAGATAGTGGACAGTTTCTTAAATCACGGATTACAAAATCCAGTAGAACCGGTTCCTCAAAAAAGGGTCAGCGAAATACTGGTAGAGGTAAAAAAAGGTATTAAATTTTTCTTCCTTAAATGGGAACATTCAAAATTGAGGGCGGCCATAAACTTCATGGGGAAATAACCCCACAAGGCGCTAAAAATGAGGCATTACAGATTCTTTGTGCGGTTTTACTCACACCGGATGAGGTGGTCGTTAACAACATTCCGGATATTGTTGATGTCAACAAGTTAATTTCTTTGTTGGAAGACCTGGGAGTAAAAATCCAGAAAAAGGGAAAAGGGTCTTATTCTTTTAAATCGGATGATATTAATCTGTCCTATCTGCAATCTGAACAATTTAAATCTGACGGAAGGGGCTTAAGAGGTTCTATTATGCTGGTAGGCCCTTTATTATCCAGATTTGGCAAGGGTTACATTCCTAAACCGGGAGGTGATAAGATAGGCAGACGCAGATTAGATACCCATTTTGAAGGATTTATTCAGTTGGGTGCAAAATTCCGATATAACAAAGAGGAGCATTTTTATGGGGTAGAAGCCAAAAAACTAAAAGGTACTTATATGCTTTTAGATGAGGCATCGGTTACAGGTACCGCTAACATTGTTATGGCAGCTGTCCTGGCAGAAGGACAAACAACTATTTACAATGCGGCATGTGAGCCTTATCTGCAACAATTATGCAAGATGCTAAACCGGATGGGAGCAAAAATTTCCGGTATTGGGTCCAATTTATTGGTTATTGATGGGGTGGCTGAATTAAATGGCACAGAGCATACCATGTTGCCAGACATGATAGAAATAGGGAGTTGGATAGGCCTGGCGGCAATGACCAAAAGCGAATTAACCATCAAAAATGTCAGCTGGGAAGACCTGGGTCAGATCCCATCGGTTTTCAGAAAAATGGGTATTTCTTTGGAAAAAAGAGGAGACGACATTTACATTCCGGAACATAAAGAAGGCTATAAAATTCACAACTATATTGATGGGTCTATTTTAACTATCTCAGACGCACCCTGGCCCGGACTTACACCGGATCTGTTAAGTATTATCCTTGTTATTTCTACACAGGCCAAGGGTGAAGTCCTCATCCATCAGAAAATGTTTGAAAGCCGTTTGTTTTTTGTAGATAAATTAATCGATATGGGAGCAAAGATCATTCTTTGTGATCCACATAGGGCCACAGTTATTGGCCACGACTTTAAATCGACTTTAAAGGCAACTACAATGGTTTCCCCGGACATCAGAGCAGGTGTATCTCTTTTAATTGCCGCACTATGCGCAAAAGGAACATCTATCATACATAACATTGAACAGATAGACAGAGGTTATGAGGATATTGATAATCGCCTAAGGGCTATTGGAGCGAGGATTGAAAGGATATAAGATAAAGTGTCAGGTATAGCAAAGTCCAAATTACCCAAACAGTTTAAATAATCATAATAGCATTAAGGTTCCACAACATCCCCATTTGGGTACTTGGCAAATCTTCCTTTTTCCCTTGGGTGCACATTATCTGCATGCGGCCAGGGCCAGCCACCAAATTGAGTTAGTCTGTATTCCTCCATGGCTTGTTGAATTTCCAACTGCGTATTCATAACAAAGGGGCCATATTTGGCAACTGGTTCATTTATAGGCTTCCCTTGCAATAATAAGAAGTCAGATTTCTGACTGCCATTTACCAATTCTACTTTTGCATCTGAAACAAGTTCCACACCGTGATTGGGTTTAATCACCTGCTCACTGATTTTAACTTCGGCGCCTTCATAATAATAAAGCGTGCGATTTAAGTTTGCAGATGCAGGAGGCAAACTAAATGTTTCGTTTTCATCCATATGAATATTCCATATGGCTACTTCATTATCAGAATTTGCCGCCCAGGAATTTGGGGCAGGCTCTGGTGAAGGTGTTCCGGAATAGTTACCGGCAATTATTTTTATGGTAGTATTATTTATTTTAACAAGGGGGATGTCCTCATGCCATAGCATCTTAAAATGTGGGTCAACAAATTTATCTGCTTTTGGTAAGTTGATCCAAATCTGAAATAATTCTAATGGATTATCATGATCTGTATTTAGTAAAGGGAACATTTCAGAATGCTGTACACCCCTGCCGGCTGTCATCCATTGTACATCACCCTGCCCAAATCTACCTGCTGCTCCTAATGAGTCTGAATGATCACAATATCCTTTATTTACAATTGTAACCGTTTCAAATCCTCTGTGTGGATGATAGGGAAACCCCGGAATGGTATGTCCGTGATACATTCTCCAACCATCTTTAATGGTGAAATCGTTGCCCAGGTTACGCCCGTCAAGTGATACGGCCGGTTCCATTGCACTATTGCCTTTTGGGTAATGATCTAAATGATAAACACAGAACAAAAACGGGTCTTGTGTTTCCCATGGAAATCCTAAAGGAAAAGTATGTTTAACAGGGTTACTCATTTTATTTTTTTTGGTGTCTTGTTAATTTAGAAAATCGGTATCCGGTATTAAATCCAAAGAATCCAATTAGTCGTTATTCGTGGGTTGCTGTATTAATTTCAACCCAGTTCTCTTCCGGGTCTTTGATATATATTTGCCGCACTCCATCTGCACGGTCTGTAACTGCGTTCTCCTTTCCAGGCCAATCCCAATAGGTGATATTTTTTTCTTCGAGATAAGCAATAAGCCCATCCAGGTTTTTAGTAGCCAGGCAGAGATGAATACTTTTATTATTTTGACGAATTACGGAATCTTTACCTATAAGGTGAAGTTGAGAATTACCATGAATACTAAACCATCTAAAACCCTTGGATGCAGAAGGGTGGGGGATTTCTTTTAATTTTAATATGTCAGCATAAAAGTCTCCGGTCTTTTTGAGATCTGTAACCACAAAAGAATAATGGTCGTATTGAAAATCAAAATCCTGGGCGTATGAATAGGACAAAAAGCATATGGATAATAAGAGTATCAGTTTTTTCATGGGATCGTTTTTTAAAATTTTGTTAGTCGTTGGTTTCAAATGATTATTGATTGTTGTAGGATACAAAAGCAAAGTGTTTGCTATCCGGCGACCAGGAGGGGACATTAATAGTGCCCTGTCCGCCTATAAATGAGCAGAGATTTTTAATTTCTTTGGTTTTTAAATCATAAAGTCGCAAAGATACAGACTTCATAGCTGGATGCCGGTCTCCCTGATCTTCCAGGTAGGAAATAAAAACAAAATATTTACCATCAGGTGAAGGATGTGCAAACCAATTTGAATACGCATCATTAGTTAATTGTTCTTTTGTGCTACCATCCGGTTTCATTCTCCAAATTTCCATTTTCCCAGATTGCATAGAATTGTAATAAATGTATTTACCATCCGGGGAATATTCCGGGCCATCATCTAGTCCCGGGCTGTTGGTAAGGCGTTCCTCTTTACCTCCCTGAATTGATATTCTATAGATATCATAGTTATTATTGCGACTTGCGGTATATACAACAGCATCACTCCCGGGGGACCACCCGTGCCAGTATGATGGATATTCTAATGTCACCAGTTGAGGTGTACCTCCTTCAAGAGGTAATGTATAGATCCTGGAAGTACCGGACTGTACTCCTTCTATTGGATCATTATTACTTATGGCCAGCATTCTGCCATCCGGAGAAATTCCGTGGTCATTATTGCATTTAACAGCAGTTCCCGTATCTATCTGCTCCTTAGAACTTCCATCTGTTTTTATTCTGTATAAAAGGCCATTTTGATTCAGAATTAAATAGTTCCCATCCGGACTCCAGTTGGGAGCTTCAAAGTGAGCCTTTTCTTCGTATATGACTTTTCGTTCTCCGGTTTCCAGTGAATAAATTTCCAGCATAGATTTAAGCTGGGATGATTGTCCAAAATTTTGTCCCGAACCCATAATAAAGAGAAATAGTAGCGTTTTTTTAAAAACCGTATTCATAACATTTAGAGATTAGTTCAGACAATAATTTTCAATTCTAGATACTCAATTATGAATGCACAACTGTTATTTTACCCGACAAAGTTTATTTTCTTATGTGCTCCGTCACAGTAGGGTTTGTTATCTGATGCACCACATCTGCATAATGCAGTTACCCCGCTCTTACCTTCAGTCTTACCACTGGCATCCTTTACTTCTAAAGCCCCATGCACCAAAAGCGGGCCATTGGCCATTACCTCTACCCGGGTATTAATATTCCCTTCTTCAGAATTTTTTGTTTCTCCTTTCATAGTATAAGTTAGTGCCCCAGAAGGACATTTTTCAATTTGTGATTTTAGTTCATCAATAGATGCATTTTCTGGTTCAATCCAGGGTTTTTTATTCGGATCATAAACTTTAGGTAGGGTAGCTACGCAAATAGCTGAATGTATACATTTTCTTGGTTTCCAAACTACATTGAAGTCACCCTTTGAATACTCTTTTATTATTTCTCTTTCTGACATAGGATATATTTTTTATTTATTGTCGCCAACCGGCGGTGGCCCAGGGGGAATATTGGCCTCATAGATTTCTTCACCCTTCCGTTCTTTAAACTCATTCTTCACTTTTTCGATCAATTTTTGATCTTCGAAAAGATCTGTGGCAGTCATTCCGAGTGCTTTAGCCGCATAGGTCATTCCTTTATGGCCTATACTCATTCCACCGCATGCGACGACGGCCCAGGAATGCCAAGGGGTATCTTTTGGTGCTACGGTTACACTTAAATTGATGTTAGGAACATTCCAACTTACATCACCAACATCTGTTGATCCACCGCCGGGATGTTCTTCGGTATCTTTCAGCGGATTTATTTTGCTGTCCATCCCTACCTGAGGTTTTTTAGTAATCTCCTGAATCTTTTTACCAAAGGCTTGTTCTTCATCAGTATATGTAATATCACCTAAATATTCTAAATTCTTTTGCATGATCTCTTCACCCGATCTGTTCACCAATACCTCATAAATACCTGAAATCAAAGAAATCTTATAATCTACATTCGCCATTACTGCTGCACCTTCGGCCATCTTCTGAACCCTTTCATATACAGGCATAACTCCACTGCGTTTTGAGTCTCTAACGCGAACCCAAAGTTTGGAATAATCTGGCACTACATTAACCACTTGGCCACCATCTTGTATATGGTAATGAATCCGTACCGTTGGTCTAATATGTTCTCTGTAGTAATTAATTCCTGTGGTATATAATTCCAAGGCATCGGAAGCACTTCTTCCATTCCAGGGATCAGAAGAGGCATGTGCAGCCTGACCAAAAAATTCAACTTTAAAGTCAACAAGAGCCAGTGTACTTTGAGCATCGGCTTCAGTATTGTCCGCAGGATGCCAGCTTAGATTTACATCTACATCATCCCATAAACCATCGCGGACCATCCAGATTTTCCCAAAAAACTTTTCCTCAGCCGGGGTGCCAAAAAACTTAATGGTCCCTTTAATTTTACCCTGCTCTATGAGCTCTTTTACGGCTACCGCAGCTCCAAGACTGGCAGTCCCAAAAAGATTATGACCACAACCATGTCCGGCAGCTCCATCATTTAAAGCTTCCTTTGTAGGTTGTGCCTTTTGAGAAATACCTGGCAAGGCGTCATATTCACCTAAAATGCCTATTACCGGTTTACCGGATCCGTAAGTTGCTATAAAAGCAGTGGGCATACCAGAAACGCCTCGTTCAACGGAAAAACCATTCTTTTCTGCATAGTCAGCTAAAATCACGGAAGATTGATTTTCATTAAAGGCCGTTTCGGCAAGGGCCCATACAGAATCACTAATAGCTATTAATTCTGCGTTGTGCTTTTCTATAGATTGGATAATTGCTGTTTTGTTTTTGCTTATTTTTTGAGCAGAGGCTGCCAAGGTGAAGATCAGTAATAAACCTGGTATTAAATTTCTCATTTTTTTGCGATTGTCTTTGGATTAGTCATCAATGCAATAAAAATACTGTTTTTAAATGTTTAATGTCTTGTCTAATACTAAAAAGTCACTCACCTGCGGGTCAATGACTATCTAGATATGTGCACTGTGATAATTCCCTGTTTATATAGTGTAAAAAAATTGTTCATTCACAATTTTACCATTATTTACTTCATAGACACAGACTTCTTCCATTTGCTGACGTCCGCGATCTTTAAATGTAACGTCGAAAGACATTTATAAGAATTCAAACGAGGGCTTCTTTATAGACTTTGAGGCAACGTTCCCGGGCCATTTTATGATCTACCATCATTAGGGGATAAGTCAATTCCTTTAGTTCAGGAACCCATTTATTGATATATTCTTTTTGCTGATCAAATTTATCTACTTGTGTAAGGGGATTAAAGATCCTGAAATACGGAGCTGCATCTACCCCGCTCCCTGCAGCCCATTGCCAGTTTCCAATGTTGCTACTGAGCTCGAAGTCTAAAAGTTTTGAGGCAAAGTAAGCCTCTCCCCAACGCCAGTCTATTAACAAGTGCTTACAAAGAAAACTTGCCACCAGCATTCGGACCCGGTTATGCATAAACCCGGTAGCATTGAGTTCCCTCATTCCAGCATCAACGAGGGGGTATCCTGTTTCTCCTTTTTTCCACTTTTCAAATTCCATTTCATTATTTCGCCATGGAATCCTATCGTATTTTGGTTTAAAAGCTTTATGGACCGTATGCGGAAAATGCCATAGAATTTGCATAAAGAATTCGCGCCAAATCAATTCATTTAAGAATGTTTCGTTCTGTGCATTCAGGGTTTTTAGAATTACCTGTCGTATAGAAACGGTACCAAATCGCAAATGGGGCCCTAGTTTAGACGTGCCTTTTTCTATGGCCGGAAAGTTTCTGGTTTTTTCATATGAATTGATAAATGATGAAGAAATTTCATAAGCCGGAATCTTTATTTTGGATCTTTTAAACCCTAGCTCCTCAAGGTACGGATCGGGCAATTTTTTATGCTTAATCATCCCGTTTAATAATGACCCGGAGTCATAAACCAGGACCGGCTCATTTGTTTTCAATTTTTGTTTCCACTTGCGCATATAAGGCGTATAAACCACATAGGGTTCTCCATTGTCCTTAACAACCTGGTTTTTCTCAAAGATTACCTGATCTTTAGAGGTTTTGAATTCGATATTGGATAATTTTAGTGCCTGTGCAATCTCACTATCTCTTTTTTGAGCATAAGGTTCATAGTTCCTGTTGGTGTATACATTTTGTACGTCATATTGATTGAGAAGGGTTTTAAAAATATCCAACGGATTCCCTAAATAGACACCAATAGAGCTTTGGTAATGCTCTTTCAGTTTCGTTCTCATTTCCTGTAAGGAATCGTAAATGAAAGTCACACGGGCATCATTTTCCGGAAGCGAATGAAGTATTTCAGTGTCAAAAATAAATATGGGTAATACAGGATGACTTCCTTTAAGGGCATTGTAAAGCCCTGTATTATCATCCAGCCTTAAGTCTCTGCGAAACCAAAAAATACTAACTTTTTCGCGCATTTAGCTAATATTGAGGGTAGACAAACCAGTCCCATACGATCCTCCTATTAATAATATATTCTTCTTCATTACTAAGTGGATTTTATACTTAGCACATTAGAAGAGCCATTCATATGCCCGAAAATTTCCTCAAGTTTCATTTCCCGGTATGCGAAAATTCTTTCGAGTTGTTTTTTTACCAGTATGGGATGTACCATTTGGCCCAAAATTCCAAAAGGAAGCTTGTAGTCAATGATATCCTCCATTTCTACCCCACCTGAAATAGGTTTTATAAAATGCTTATGATGCCATAGTGCATATGGACCAAACCTCTGTTCATCTACAAAGTATTCACCTTCCTTTACATGAGTAATTTCGGTGACCCATTTTGTTGTTATTCCTGCAAATGGGGAAACTGTATATTGAATAAGCTGTCCTGGAAACATCTCCCTGTCGGCCCCATTTAAAATATGAAAACCCATATGATCTGGTGTGATAACTTTAAGATTTGCGGGATTTGATAAAAAGACCCAAGCCTCATCCTGTGTAATGGGTAAGTATTGTCTGGAATGTAGCTGATATAACTTCATTAGAAACTTTTTAACAAAATTAAGTTCAATATTGTTTAATAAAAAATTAAATATGTTAAACAAATAGTAAATATTGGGCTGTTTTATCTTCGAATATGAAGGTGGAATAATCCCATATAATGGAGCAATACGTCTTATGATCGGGAAATTTATGGTTCAAAGTGTGATTTTTGTATATTTCTGGAAGTAAGTGTCATGATTTCCAAATTATATTTTTTAAGTTTTTTCCTCCCTGTCGTTTTCTTAAATGCCCAGGTGAGCACCACGCTTGTTGGGACTTTACCGGAAGATGTTCTGGAATCCTCCGGGCTTATTTATTACAAGAACAAACTCATAACTCATAATGATTCGGGAAATTCTCCCCGATTGTATGAAGTAGATACCTTAAGCTCGCAAATCATTCGGACAATCACCATAAACAATGCTACCAATATAGATTGGGAAGATATAACACAGGACGAATCCTATATATACATTGGGGACTTCGGAAATAATACCGGCAACAGGCAGGATCTTACCATTTATAGAGTAGCTAAATCTGATTTTGATGTTTCCAATACAATAAGTGCTGAAAGAATAAACTTTTCCTATGAAGATCAAACGGATTTTTCAGACGTACAGAATTCTGACTGGGATGCCGAAGCTTTAGTTGATTTTAATAATCAGCTACTCATATTTACCAAACAATGGCAGACAAATGGCACAGTTGCATATTCCATCCCTAAAATACCGGGATCTTATTCAGCAAAGAATTTGGGATTTTATAATGCCTCTGGTCTGGTTACCGGTGCAGCATACAACAAATTCTCTAATGTCTTGATGTTATTGGGATATTCACCTCAATTACAGCCTTTTATTGTTCGGATGGATGAGCTTACTACAAATTTTTCATTTAACGGGACTGAGGTAAAGACGGTTTTGGGAATTGGGTTTTCACAGGTAGAAGGAATCACCTATTCAGATTCAAATACTTACTATATTTCTTCGGAACGTTACCAAAATAACCTGCCTCCTATAATTCTTGCTTCTCAACTCTATACTTTTGATACCGACGATACCCCTCAGGAACCTGAAGAACCGCCTATAGAAATTCCGATAGATTCAGCAAAAGTAGAAAATGAATTGATTATTTACAGAACCTTTGGATCAAATGAACTTCAATATGATCTTATTTCAAATGCCCCATTGTTTGGTCGAGCTATCTTTGATATTACAGGGAAAAGAGTAAGACATACACATGGAAGTTTAATTGAAAATAACAGAATTGATCTAAGCGGATTAGGCAGTGCCGTATATTACTTAACGTTCTATCTGCAAGGTGTAACAATATCTAAACCATTTATCCTGAACTAATCTTAGTATTTGGTATTATTTAAGGATTTGTTAACAAGGGAAATACACCATTATATTTAGTTTTGTCACAACTATAAAATCTAGTAAATAATGAAAAAACTAACACTATTAGTCTGTGTCGTTATGGGATCTATTTCTATGAACGGACAGATAACAACACCAGCGCCCAGTCCGTCAGCAAAGATTATGCAAACAGTTGGATTGACTGATGTAACCGTAGAGTATTCCAGACCTGCAATGCGGGGGAGGACCATTTTTGGAAATCTTGTTCCGTACAATGAATTATGGAGAACAGGAGCTAATAAAAATTCCATGGTTACTTTTAGTGATGCCGTAACCATTGCCGGTCAAAAAGTAGAAGCAGGTACTTATGCTGTTTTTACTAAACCGGGACAAACTTCCTGGGAAGTTATTTTCTATTCTGACCCTAATAATTGGGGAACTCCTCAAGATTGGGACGATTCAAAAGTAGCGGCAAAGACCACAGCAGAGGTAATGGCCTTACCATTTGATGTGGAATCCTTTACCATGAGTATTGATGCGATACACAATAACGGAGCTACACTGGGAATACTTTGGGAAAAAGCCTATGTAGGAGTTGCCTTTGAAGTACCTACCTCAGAAAAGGCGGTTAAGAGTATTGAAAGCGTCATGAATGGACCATCAGCTAATGATTATTTTGCAGCAGCTTCTTATTACTATGAAGAAGGTAAAGATCTGTCGAAAGCTAAAGAATGGATTGATAAAGCGGTATCAATGAATGACAAAGCTTTTTGGATGATGAGGAGACAATCCCTTATTTATGCAAAAATGGGTGATACAAAAGGAGCTATTGAAGCAGCCAAGAAATCTATGGCAGCAGCAGAAGCGGCCAACAACGCAGATTATGTAAAAATGAACAAGGACTCTCTTAAGGAATGGGGGGCATTGTAAATTATTCTAAATTCTAAGAATTTAAAACCCCTGCCTTTTTGGTTGGGGTTTTTTTATATCATGTAAGAAATAGTATCATTAATTAAATGCACTATCTCCGGATGTCAGAATTTATTAGGTTTTAATGGGAGGGTTCTTATGAAGCCTGTCAAATGATTCGAATAACATGGCCAATACAATAACAAATAGACAGCCAAAAGCATTTAACCACAAATACCCCATCCAATCTAAATACCATACAAGTACCACAACCACCTGGGTGATAATGCCTGCTATGAAAACAGCATTTCCTTTTACAAAACGGAAAAAGAAGGCTAGCAAAAACATGCCCAATATGTTTCCATAAAAAATAGACCCAATGATATTGACTAATTGAATAAGATTGTCAAAGAGGTTTGCCACACAGGCTATTAGAATTGCAACTATACCCCAAAGCAAAGTAAATAACTTGGAAACCTTCACATAATGTTCCGGTGAGTATTCATCTTTTTTATTCCTTTTATACAAATCGAGAGCGGTAATTGTTCCCAAGGCATTAAGTTCTGAAGCCGTTGAAGACATAGCGGCGGATAGGATTACTGCCAATAAAAGCCCTACTAATCCTTTTGGTAAATAGTTTAATATAAAGTGAATAAACACATAATCCTTATCATTGGTTTCAACAGCTTCATCTGCCTTTCTTATCATAGCCTTTGCAGCCTCCCTGTTGTTTTTCTCCATTTCAATAATCAGGAGCATTTCATTTTTAGCTTCGGCGGTAGCATCCGGGTCGTTTAAATCCAAGGCTACAGAAAATTGTTCCTGAGCTATCTTTTTTTCAACTTCTAAATTTTTATGACTTTCCTCTAATGATTTGTAATCATCTGCATAAGAAGTTTGCATTATTGCATTTGTTGCAGCAGGGTTAAAGTTTAAGGGGGATGGATTGTATTGATAGAATACAAAAACCATAACACCAACGAGAAGGATAAAAAACTGCATGGGAACCTTAAAAATTCCGTTGAAGATAAGCCCCAGTTGGCTTTCACGAATGGACTTTCCGGAAAGATAGCGTTGAACCTGACTCTGATCCGTCCCAAAGTAGGCCAGGGCAAGAAACATACCTCCGGTTATCCCACTCCAGAATGTATATCTGCTGCGCGGATCAATGCTGAAATCCAAAATATTTAATTTATCGCTCGCACCTGCAATTTTGAGGGCTTTGGTAAATGTTATATCTGCAGGTAAAAAACCCAGAATAAAAAAGAATGCAATAAACATCCCGGTCATAATCACAAACATCTGTTGTTTTTGGGTAACACTTACTGCATTTGTGCCACCCGAAACGGTATATATTATTACTAAAGACCCAATAATAATATTGAGGGTTTTTAAATCCCATCCTAAGACCGCAGAGAGAATAATAGAGGGCGCAAAGATGGTGATACCTGCTGCCAGGCCACGCTGTATCAAGAACAGAATAGCAGCCAGAGTCCGGGTTTTAAGGTCAAATCTTCTCTCCAGAAATTCGTAGGCAGTATATACTTTTAATTTGTGATATAAAGGAATGAAAACAATGCATATTATTATCATGGCCAATGGCAGTCCAAAGTAGAATTGAACAAAACCCATTCCGTCGTGAAAAGCCTGTCCGGGCGTAGAGAGAAAAGTAATAGCACTGGCCTGTGTAGCCATAACAGAAAGGCCAATCGTCCACCACTTGGCCTGATTTCCACCAAGGACGTAATCATTTACATTTTTATTGCCTCTGGTTTTCCAGACCCCGTAAACAACTATAAATAATAGGGTACCACCAAGTATAACCCAGTCCAGTTTCCCCATATCAACTGTATATGGTCATTATATAATAAAAAATAAGAATGTAGATAGCATTGAGTACCAATACAAGAGTATATTCTTTTTTCCAGGTAAGTTTTTCCAGCATCATTTACCTTTAATATCTGTAGTGCTATCTATTTGCTCTTTCCCTAATGATAAAATATTAGCGAATATCTTATAAGCTCCGGAAACCCCGGCAGGAAGTTCTCTAAAAAAACTTATTCCGGTATAAATATAATTTCCCTTACCATATGGCGCTACAAGGAGCGCTCCATCAGTTGGGGATTCTCCTTTGTCATTCATTTGGAGAATAGGTGTGAATTTGGGATCCCATTCATCAGGAAAGTAAAGTCCTCTCTCCTGGACCCAACCCTCAAAGTCCGAATTAGTTATGGCATTTGGAAAAATGATGACTGAATGGTCAGTTGCAATAATCTTAACTTCAGAATCTTCATTGGTAATGCGGTCTCTGGATAGTTTAAGAGGGTAGGGGGCCAAATCTTTAAAAGCGGTGTCCCTACGCCCGGCAGTGTTGTACTGTATTACCAGGTTTCCTCCCTGCTCTACATATTCCAGTAAAAAACGTTGTTTAAATTTAAGCTCTTCAATTACATTATACGCCCTGATTCCGGTAACAACGGCGTCATATTTGTCCAGACTACCCGATTCTATTTCTGTTGGATCAATAAGATGAACAGTATAACCTATCTGCTCCAGGCTCTCCGGCACTTCATCTCCGGCCCCCATTATATAACCAATATTCTCGCCAACTTTTTCAATGTTCAGTCTTACAACTTTTGCTTCGGAAGGGAGTAAAACTGTTTGTTTAGGAATATGGTCATATGCAATCTCTATTAACTCTCTATCTAATTCCTTACCATCAATTCGAATAAGGGGAGTAATATAACTTGCATTTTCCCCGGAAGGAGGAGTAAGGGTAAATTCAACTGTTTTTTCATCACCCTTATTAGCGATTTCAAACTCCTTGATTTCCTGATCAACCATCCAACCTTCACCATGGCATAGCTCAACATTTGCTCTAATACCATTTTTATGGGCTGTTATTGTTACCGGAATTTTTTTTGGAGTTCCATCAGCAAAAATTAATACCCTGTCACCAAATCTGGCTGTAGCTTCCGGGATAATCTCAAAAGGCTGGTAAAGTTCACCTTTATCAGGTTTGGAAGATCTATGAATAATTGGTTTTTCTATGGTTAACGAATACCCATTAAAATCTAATTCAAATTGGGCAAAAAATGGAGGTTCCGTTTCAGGGCTCCCAATTAGTTCCGGTTGATTTACTTTGTACATCCCAAGACTTCCCGTTTCTGTGAGCCAATAAGGGCTGGTATAAGGTTGTCGGTTTGGAATTTTTAAATCCAGTACGAGATTCTTTTTTTGATTATTAGCCAGCAGGGTTTTATTCTGTGAGTATCTTTCCGCGGCGAGGGAAACTAAATTCAGGGTAACCGAATTATTACTTCTGTTTAGCGCCTCAATATTAATTTTCACTGTATTACCGGGAAAGGAGTTAGGTACTTCAGCCGAAGCCTCAAGATAAAGCCCACAAACTGCAATAATTATATTCTGCAGTTCTTCTAATTTGATTTGTTTCCAATGGTCATCCTCGATGTCAATCAATAACTTATGCGCTTGTAATAATTCCGGGAGGTGTTTAGATGGATTAACAAAGTCAAAATTCTCTTCTATGCCATATAATAATTTCCCAATAGCCTCACCTCCTTTGATCCTGGACCAGCTCGTATCTATCCCTTCAAATATATTGGATTCGTCTTTGGGAAGATCCCCCGCCAGAAGTTCTATATATTCATCCTGACTACCTCTGCTGGACAATCTGCCAAAACCCTGACTCAAATGCTGACTACTTGCAATAGATGCAATTTCGTTGTTGGAAAGCCCCTTCATAGGGTAATAAACCCCAACATCAAAATGCATCATTTTGGATTTGTCTGCTTTTTCAAAGTTCTCAGGACTCCCGTAGAACCACCATGATGTATTAAAGAATATTCTTTTGGGTTGCCAAAGACTTACTTTATCCAATTGTTCAGGATATGCGTTTTGATCATTAACCAGATCAAAGGCTTCAACACTTAGAATTGCCGAAGAGGTATGATGTCCATGGGTTGAACCTGGTGTTCTGTGATCAAAACGATTTACAATAACATCTGGCTTGAAATTTCTAAGTATCCATACTACATCTCCCAATACTGCCTCTTTATCCCAAATCTCCAAAGTTTCCTTGGGATGTTTGGAATACCCAAAATCATTTGCCCTGGTGAAAAACTGCTCCCCGCCGTCAACTCTCCTGGCAGCCAGTAATTCTTCTGTCCTTAACACCCCCAGAAGTTCTCTAAGTTCCGAACCTATAAGGTTTTGTCCTCCATCACCTCTAGTAATAGATAAATACCCGGTCCGGGCTTTAACTTCGTTTGAGAGGTAGGAAATCAGTCTTGTATTTTCATCATCAGGATGTGCAGCAATATATAAAGCGGATCCTAAAAAGTTCAATTTTTGTAAGGAATGATAAATATCGGAAGAAGTGCTTTTTTTTGGTGCCTGGGTTAAAGCAGTATGTATTCCAAAAAATAACCCAATACAGATTACCAGAAAATATCGCATGTTTTTTTTATAAGATGGTGCTCAAATATAGATATATTAGTAGCACTGCGACAATATTTAAAACTTCTTTAACAACTTCTAGGTTTGTGCTTGTAGTTTGTTCCTCATTCGCCTTCATTTAGACGGTTAAAATTACGCCACCTAAAGGGAAATAATTAAGAAGCAGTGCCATATCTATACACGTTTGGAATGTATTATACGGATTTTGAATTTTAATTCTGACTGGGATAATATGATCTTCCCTGACCAGGGCAACCATACCACAGATAACAACAATAAAAAGTATGCTATTTTTTAGTCTCACACTTATGTAAACAATGCCAGAATGTAGTAATAAAGGATATCTCTACGAATTGACAAGGCTGTGGCATAATCTATAGGGAACATTTCTAGTCGGTTAAGATTCATTGTACTAAATTAGTCCAAGACAGATTGTATCACAGTATTCAATTGAAGTTTTGGCAAAAAAGTAACTCAATTTAATTAACATATTTTATTTACTCCGGGTCATTTAATGGAATTGGTGATGGTGTGGTTTTAATAAATCAAATACCAGATCTACTGTACTTATATATCCCTGCTCACCATAGGATATGGCGATATAGTTCCCATTTCAGATCTATCTATAAGTGCTTCAGTACTTCTTGGCTTATTGGGTCAATTTTATTTGGTCATTATTACAGCCATCGTGGTGGGTAAATTCCTTGGTCAAAGACCATATCAGAAATAGGGATACCTATTGGTGATCTTCCCAAATTAAGGCTGCTGCACCGCAAATAGCTGCAGTCTTCCCTTTCATGCCGGAATACATAAGCTTTACTTTGCCTTTGTATACTTCCAGAAGATAGTCCTCAAAATATTTTTTGAGCGGCTCGGTGATCCATTTCCCACTGCCGATCAAACCACCGAGCAGGAAAAAAGCCTCGGGTTGGGAAAATGCCGTGAAATTAGCCAGCGCTTTCGCCAATATATCTGCCGTATAGTCAAAGGCCTTTAAGGCAATAGGATCGCCTTCTTCAGCAGCCCGGGTAATATCTTCCCCGTGCAGGTCACTGTAGGCAATTGAACGAAACCTGCTCTCATCCATATACATGCTCATCATATAAAGGATGGTCCTCTTAAGTCCTGTGGCTGAAACATAAGCTTCTAAGCCACCTTTAACACCCAATCCGGTTAGCCTGCCATCTCCAAGGGTCATATCCACATGGCCCAATTCCCCGGCAAATCCATCATATCCGTCAATAAGCTGGCCATTGGCAACAATCCCGGCTCCAAAGCCCGTGCCCAGGGTAACTACGATGAAATCTTTCATGCCTTTGGCATTGCCAAATAACATTTCGCCCAGTGCGGCCACACTGGCATCGTTCATCAATTTCATAGGAACTTCGAACCGCTTTCTCATTTTTTTAAGGATGGGAACACTGCCTTTCCATTTCAGATTGGAGGCGTTTTCAATAGTACCATTCCTGCTGGAAGCATTGGGGGCACCAATCCCTACACCAAGAACATTGAGATCCTCAGGGTATTCATTGACTAGGATTTTAATAGCTTCAACGAGTTTGTCAAGATATTGGTCAAAGTCCGGGTATTCCCGTGTTCTGAACCAAGTATCTTTTAAGCAGTCACCCTCTTTAGTTACAAGACCGACCTTCGTTTTTGTTCCGCCAATGTCAACGCCTACTACTATATTCATATGGATTGTTTTTTGTTAAAAAGCATGAAATTTCAAGATATCACTTTTTCAAGTCCTATAAAAATCAGAGAACAGGAATAAAATATTGATAAAGCGTATTAATCGTTAAATTCCCACCCAAAGCCTGTTTTAAGAATATAGTCATATTGGGTACCCTCTATTGCCGGTTGGTTATCATAATTAACAGTAATCCCCAATTTGACATAAAAATCCCATGGAATATCATACTTGGTACACATAAAGAAGCTATGGACAGGTTGGAAGGAGGGAACGAAGGAAACGTTAGATGAATAGTTGTAGTGACACAGGTCAGGATTCTTTTTTTAGTCTTAGGGGATTATTCTTATTATAGTATGAATACTCATTTTTAAGAGGCTGAATTATATGTTTAGTCATTCAGAATTCAATAATGAAATCATAGTTTGAATCCTGTGCAGGTTACACTTGCTTTTTTACAAATAGTTTGGGAGGCAATAAATTCATCTATAATTATCATATGCCTAAACTATCTCTTAGGATTATGTCTTTATTTCCATTTTGCTGCCAATAAGGGGTTTTTATACGCCTTATTTTTGTAGCCCTGGAGATGAGCATTTTCGCATTTGCACCATACCCGCTTTTAAATTCATCTGTCCAACTTTCTATGGTATGAGGAAAAGCCGTACTGAAGTTAATGGTAAGCGTGCGATCTAATTCGGGATAGGTTATGGAGTAAGAGCTAATTCCATCTTTCTCTGTAAGAGAAGCACTGGCTTTATATGCTTTAATCTTTTTATGGGCCACCCTGGTATATTCAAATGAAGGAATAACCTCTAGTTCGCCCTGGGGAAGACCATTAGGGTTTATTCGTAATTTGTTCCACAACTCGTTTTCCAAAATGTTTTTTCCATTATAAATTCCTGATCTGCCTCGCCTTCAAAATAAGAGTGCGCTTCATACTCAAATTCTTCTTTGTTATTCAACTGAGCATAAACATGTCCGCACCATTCCTGAACAGATGAGGATATTTTTATTGCATGTTGATTGTCTTTAACTGGATAAAAAGAACTGCTCATAACAGAATAAGGGTAAATACCTGTAAAGTATTTTTTAGTACTGTTTAATTTTAGTACCGGAATATTACCAGGATTACTTCTATCGGCCTTAACTTGTTTATCTGCCAAAAATGGTTCAGTAACAAATATTAAAACTGCATGACCATCTCTTAGTTCCCCATATCTGGCCTGTTCTAGTTTATAGGATGTGATTTCTGCTTCACCAGAATACCAATAATCCTTAAATGCCGGGGTGAGAAGGTTAGGACTTGGGGTATCTGAATTATTTTTCAGGCTTTCAACGTTGACAATTTTAATCTCTTCAGTACTTGCTTTTATTTCACAGGATATAAAAACAGTTGGTAAAGAAAGCACCAATAAGCCTAAAATTAGTTTACTGATTAACAGTTTCATGGGTATTAAATTTTGTCCAAAACTACTTAAAAACTATTGGTTCGCCATGTCCATTAACGTTTTGTAAACTAAATGTGTAGGAAGCCCTACGACGTTGGCATACGATCCTTTTATTTTCTCGATCCCTACTAACCCTATCCAATCCTGGATGCCGTAACCACCAGCTTTATCTAAAGGTTTATAATTATGTATATAGTACCAAATCTCCTTGTCGGTCAAATCTTTAAATTTAACCCTTGTGCTACTGTTTACTAATCTTTGCTCATTAATACGCCTGAAACAAACCGATGTAATTACCTCATGCCAGTTACCAGACATTGTTTTCAACATTAAATAAGCCTCTTCCTCATCTTTTGGTTTACCTAAAAACTTATCCTTATACCAAACAACGGTATCTGAAGTAATTAACAGATCATTTGCCTTAAGCTCTCCCAGAAAGGGAGCTGCTTTAAGTTTGGACAGGAAATCAGCAATTTCGGCTCCCTTTAAATGCTCCGGATAAATTTCTTCAACAGGTTTCAGGCGAACCTCATATTTGAGACCAAGTTTTTTTAAAAATTCTTGTCTCCGAGGAGAAGAGGAAGCAAGAATAATATGAAAATTCTTTACCTTTTCACTAAGCATAGTACTAATCGTTGGCTGCGCTGAAATTAGTATACCAATCGCCTCGCACTTTCAGGACCTGTTCAATAACATCTCTTACACATTCATCCCCACTATACCTGTGCGATATGTAATCAGATACCTCTTTGACTTCCTGCACTGCATCCTGCGGGCATGCTGCGATAGCAGCTAATTTCATAGCCGGAATATCCGGAAGATCATCACCCATATAAAGTACATTTTTAGGATCTATCTTGTATTTAGACAAATACTTTTTTAAGGGTGCTTCCTTCATGGATGCCCCAAGGTAAACATCAGTTACACCGAGTCCTTTTAACCTTAAACTAACGCCTTCATTAGTCCCTCCTGAGATTATACAGACATTATAGCCTTTTTGAATGACTGTTTTAAGGGCATATCCATCTTTTACACTCATTTTACGGAGTAGTTCACCCTCCGAGGTAATTAGGACATTTCCGTCTGTAAATACCCCATCTACATCAAAGACGAAAGTGGTAATATCTTTTAGAATTTCTTTATAGCTTTTTCCCATGAGTTTTTTGGATTGAATTACTTAATATAGAATAGATATCCTTATGATTTTTATTTTGAAGGCTTTTCATATGTTTTTCTATTGTGCCGTTGTCATTTCGTATAGCAGGGCCAGTTTGAGCTTCCTGTGGGCTGAGGGTTTTAATTTTAAGAGCTGTTTCCAGGATTAGAGGCCCTAGGACAGAAAAAGAAATTTGAGATTTTTCGCAGATTTCTTGTCCTATTTGGTACAGATGATTTGTAAAATTATTTACAAACACGGCTGCAAGATGCAAGTCTTTACGTTGACTGCTGGATACTTCCAAAACCTTACCTGAGAGGCTTGAAGCCAGCTTTTTAAGGACTTCTAAATCTTTATTATTTTCAGCTTCAACACATATGGGAACCTCCTTAAAATTAACTACCCGGTTGGCGCTAAATGTTTGCAAAGGATAAAACACGCCTCTTCTAGCCGAAGAAGGTAGGGCGCTTATTGCTACACTTCCTGAAGTATGCGTAAGAACACCTTTTTTATTTATAAGACCTTCAGAGACAGTTGTTATAGCATCATCACTTACAGCAATGATATAAATAGATGCTTCTTCTATTGAATTAAAATTTGTTGTGGTTAAGGCATCCTTTTGGAAGTAGGAAAGTGCTTTTTTGTTTCTCCCATAAACTTGTTTGATTTTGATATTCCCCTTATCCTTTAATTCATCAAACAGATGTTTAGCGAGATTGCCGGTACCTAGTAGCACAATTGAAAGCATGTTCAAAAATACAATATTTATGGTGTTTACCTCACTTAAAAAATTAACAAAACTGTTTAACTTTTTAAAACGGGAAGTACAATCGAAAATCACAAAAAGGCCTTACTTTTGCATCCGGAATTCAAATTTATCTCTCTGGAATGAAAGAGCTGTTCAAGAAGTTTTTCTTTTCTACCCGTTTAATGGCGGTTCTTTTTATTGTTTTTGCTACGGCCATGGCATTTGGTACTTTTATAGAGAGCTGGTATAGCACCGAAACTGCAAGAATCTGGATCTATAATTCAACCTGGTTTGAGTTGATCATGGTCTTCTTTGTGATCAATTTTATAGGTAATATTTTTCGCTATCGTCTGTTGCGGAAGGAAAAATGGCCCGTTTTGACACTCCATATCTCATGGATTCTTATTATTGTGGGGGCTTTTGTTACCAGATATATAAGTTTTGAAGGGATGATGCCGATAAGGGAGGGTCGAACAGAAAATGTTTTCTATTCCGATAAAACCTTTCTAACTGTATTTATTGATGGAGAAATAGATGGGGAGCCTAAACGAAAAATCCTTGAAGACGACCTTATTGTAACTCCTGAAGCTATAAAATCTAATTTACCCTGGACATCAGATTTTAATGGACAAGAAGTATCTATTGCTTATGATAGTTTTATTGAAGGAGCCAAAAATGACTTAATTCCGGATGATAAAGGAAATTTCTATTTAAAAATAGTGGAAGCCGGTGATGGCAACAGGCATGAACATTATCTTGAAAATGGGGAAATAGCCAATATCCACAATGTTCTCTTTTCACTAAATAAGGAGACAGATGGTGCTGTAAATATAATTACCACGGATAGTATTTATCAAATTAAAGCTCCTTTCGAAGGAAGCTTTATGAGAATGGCAGATCAGTTTCAGGGCAGGGTCCTTAAAGACAGTTTGCAGGAACTTCAGTTGCGTTCGCTTTATAATCTGGGAGGGATGCGGTTTGTTATACCCGATCCTCTCATTCAGGGATCATATGGGGTTGTAAGAGTGCCGGAAAATGAAATTACACCAGCCACCCAGGACGCTTTGGTTCTTAAAATAAGCAGTAATGGTGAAACGGTTACGAAAAAGTTATTGGGAGGCAAGGGTTCCGGCAATTATTCAGATAAGTTCAAAGTAGGAGGTCTGGATTTTAGCCTTCGATATGGATCAAAAGTTTATCAATTGCCTTTTAGTATTAAACTGAACGATTTTATTGCCGAGAAATACCCCGGCACAGAAAAAAGCTACGCCTCCTTTATGAGTAAAGTTACCGTGGAGGACGAGCGGCCATTTGATTATGATATTTTCATGAATCATATCCTTGACCATAAAGGATACCGGTTTTTTCAGGCAAGTTTTGACCCCGATGAGAGGGGAACCGTTCTTTCAGTTAATCATGATTTTTGGGGCACCTGGATTACCTATATCGGGTACTTTTTATTATATATTGGCTTAATGGGGATCATGTTCTTTGGTAAAACCCGTTTTAAGGAGTTGACTCAAGGGTTAGATAAATTAAAGAAGAAAAAGGCCGTGGTTTCCGCAATTATGCTTTTAGGCGCTTTAAGCCTCAATGCTCAGGTAAAAACTGAAAACAGGGATCACAATCACCAAAATACTCCAAGTCAGCAGCAACTAGATTCCCTATTAGAAGCTTCTACCGTTATTAAGGAGCATGCCGCGAAATTTGGGGAATTGGTCATACAGGACGGCGGAGGAAGAATGAAACCTCTAAATACGTTTTCTTCAGAGTTACTTCGCAAATTAAGTTTTAAGGATACCTATAAAGATATGAATGCCGATCAGGTGTTTTTATCCATGATGCTAAATCCGGCGTTATGGTATAATACAGAATTTATAGCCCTCGACAAAAAAGGACAAAATGATAGTCTCCGTGGTATAATAGGAGTAGAAGGGCCTCAGAGATACGTAAAGGCTACGGATTTTTTTGACTCCAAAGGAGCATATAAGCTGGCACCTTATTTACAAGATGCTTATGCCACAAGCACTCCGGATAAATTTCAACAGGATTATAAAGATGTTGATTTACGCCTTGGTCTGTTAAACAGGGCACTTAGTGGGGAAATCATTAAAATATTCCCTTTATTAAATGATGAGAACAACAAATGGGTCTCAGCTGTTGAATACAGATCCGGTCAATACAAAGTATCTGACTCACTATATGCGAATTTCATCAAAAATGCTGTCCCATATTATTTGCACTCCCTACAAAGGGCAATTGTAAATAACGACTATTCTGAAGCAGATAAACTATTGGCTGCATTTCATCAGAATCAGGAAAACCATGGTAGTGAGGTGCTTCCCGCAAAGAACAGGGTTAAAGCTGAAATCATTTATAACAAGCTCGATATTTTTAATCGCCTTTATAAATACTATGCACTGGTAGGTATCCTTATGTTCTTTGTACTTGTCTTTACAATTTTTAAGGAAAGAAGGATATGGAAAATAGCTACGTACTTCTTTAAGGGAATAATTTATATATTTTTTATCTGGCATACCTCCGGATTAATTATGCGCTGGTATATATCCGGGCATGCTCCGTGGAGTGATGCTTATGAAAGCATCCTTTATGTATCCTGGGCTACAATGGGCATGGGATTATTACTGGGTAGAAAAAGCAATATGACCATTGCAGCATCCGCATTTGTTACTGCCATGTTATTGTGGATCGCTCACCAAAGCTGGGTAGATCCTTCTATAGCAAATCTTGTCCCTGTTTTAGACAGTTACTGGCTAATGATCCACGTTGCTGTTATTGTCGGTAGTTATGGGCCGCTTACCGTTGGGATGATTCTTGGTATTGTTTCACTTTTGTTAATTATTCTTACAAATTCAAAGAACAAGGAACGGATGGAATTAAACCTGAAGGAACTCACAATAATTAATGAACTTTCCATAACCGTTGGACTCATTATGCTTACCATAGGAAACTTTCTCGGGGGGCAATGGGCCAATGAAAGCTGGGGGCGCTATTGGGGTTGGGATCCTAAAGAAACCTGGGCTCTTATTTCAATAATGGTATATGCCTTTGTAATACACACCAGACTGGTACCAGGATTACGTGGAAGATGGACTTTTAATTTTCTAACTATCCTTGCTTTTGGAAGTATAATGATGACCTATTTTGGAGTAAACTTTTATTTGGTTGGGCTCCATAGTTATGCCAGTGGAACGCAGGTAATTACGCCAGTATTTGTCTGGTATACTTTGTTTGGGGTATTGCTTTTAGGCGGAATTAGTTATTGGCGATACAAAATGAATTACGTTAAATAACTTTTATATGGTTCCATGAATTCCTTTCAATGCAGGAGGCTATAATGCTATAGGAAATACAGATTAACCTCATTGAAATAGCTTCTAGGATTTATTTTTTTTAATACTTTTTTTTAATTACTTCATTAAGTTTTGTGCTATGTCCAAGTTAAAGATCAAATGGAATTCAGATAAGATCGTGGGTCTCTCAGCAATGAGTATAAGTGTTTTGACCCTTATAATTTTTATCTATCAGACCAACTTAATGAGCAAGCAGAATTATCTGTCTATTTTGCCCTATCTGCAAATATCCACCTCAAATGATAAAGCTGAAAACACTTTTTCATTGGATATTAAAAATCACGGTGTGGGCCCGGCTATTATTGAATCTGTTATTATTTATTATAAGGGTGAGAAACACGATCTTAGGGAATACGACAATTATTTGTATAATTTTCTTAGATCTGAAGTGCCGGTTTTAGATAGTATTAAATTCTTTTCTTCCTCCACCATAGATAAGGGAATTGCCATTCCGGCTAATTCCAATTACAATGTTTTCAAAATACTGGATTCTGAAAAGGATTATGATTTACTTACCAGTTCTCTGGAGAACCTATTAAAGAAGGGAATGTATTATGAAATAACCTATCGTTCTATTCAAGACGAACGTTGGATTATTCACAGTAATTCTGAAGGCCCCCAAAAGTTAGATTAAATATTTATTTCCCTTCCAGGCCCATCGCATATGGCTGGTAGTTAAGTTACTGCATGCCATTGAAATCATTTTTCTACTTCGAAAAATAATCGCATCTTTGTTTCATCATGAAGTACTAGAAATTATGTCAGCAATAGATGTCATCGGAGCGTTTACCGAAAAATAATCTCCCGTCCGGGAAGATTAAAAGACATCCTTTTCTTCTTTAATATAATTTCTATAAAATGACACATCAGAATAAAATTACATTCAATAAACTTTTCAGGTATTTTATTATAGCCATTACCGGTAAGGAAACCGAATTCACTACGGGAAGTATCCGCAAGGCAGTTTTTATGCTTTCCATACCCATGATCCTGGAGATGATGATGGAATCCATTTTTGCTATTGTGGATATAGCTTATGTATCCAGGGTAAGTGTAAATGCTGTAGCCACAATAGGCCTCACTGAATCTGTTATAACCTTGGTATATGCAATTGCCATAGGCCTTAGTATGGCTGCAACTGCGGTCGTAGCCAGAAGAATAGGTGAGAAAGACCTTAAAGGTGCCAGGCAAGCCGCTATGCAGGCAATATTGCTTGGGATAGCCGTAGCTTTTTCTATAGGTATAATTGGGTTTCTTTATTCAAAGGAAATATTGGCGCTTATGGGTGGAGAGCCCAACTTAATCGCCGAGGGCTATGGTTATACCAAATTGCTTATAGGTGGTAATATCACTATAGTTTTACTTTTTTTAATCAACGCAATATTCAGAGGGGCAGGGGATGCCTCTGTGGCAATGTGGACCTTGGTGCTGTCAAACGGACTTAATATAATCCTGGATCCTATTTTTATTTTTGGCTGGGGCCCAATTCCGGAATTTGGTGTTATGGGAGCCGCGATAGCCACAAATATTGGTAGAGGTACTGCCGTAATTTTCCAGTTGGGGATCTTATTTTTTGGCTGGAGCAGAATTAAATTAGCAGTTGGTGATATCGTATTAAGAACAGGAGTAATGCTAAACCTTATCAAGGTTTCTTTGGGAGGTATCGCTCAATTTTTAATAGGTACTTCAAGCTGGGTCTTTTTAATGCGGTTAATGTCGGAATTTGGAAGTGAGGTCCTTGCCGGTTATACTATTGCCATTAGAGTTATGATGTTCACTTTCATGCCCGCCTGGGGTATGAGTAACGCAGCGGCCACATTAGTTGGCCAGAATCTGGGTGCCAAGCAGCCGGAAAGAGCGGAGAAGTCGGTTTGGATTACAGGAAAATATAATGCCTTTTTTATGTTGGCAGTTTCATTGATCTATCTCTTTTTTGCTCCTGAAATAATAGGCCTTTTTACTAATGTTACCAGCGTTGTTGAGAATGGGGCACTTTGTTTACAGGTTGTTGCCGCGGGTTATATTTTTTACGCTTATGGGATGGTTGTCTCCCAGGCTTTTAATGGGGCAGGAGATACAAAAACCCCAACGAAGATCAACCTTATTGCCTTTTGGGCCTTTCAATTGCCCTTTGCATACCTCGCAGCAATTACTTTTGAATTGGGTGCTCTGGGAGTTTTTATGGCCATAACACTAGCTGAGGTAATGCTCTCGGTAATCGCGATCATCTGGTTTAGAAAAGGCTATTGGAAAAAAGTTCAGGTATAGGCTATTTTTGTAACTTTAGGCATTAATAAAATTAGCATGAAAGATAACAATAAGGGGATTAACACAATTTGCACCCATGCTGGTGAATTAAAGGATAACGAGTACAAAGGAGCAGTTTCCCCCTTGTATATGAGTACCTCATATGCCTTTGAAGATGTGGATATAAAAAGGTATCCAAGGTATTTCAACACCCCTAACCAACAGGCCTTGTCACAAAAAATAGCAGCTTTGGAGCATGCTGAGGACGCAATGATATTTGGAAGTGGAATGGCCGCTACTAGTACCGCGCTTCTGGCCTTTTTGAAGGCTGGTGATCATGTGGTACTACAAAACTTGTTGTATGGAGGCACACAGAATTTGGTTACCAAACAATTTGAAAATTTTGGGATATCATACTCATTTACAGATGGCTTGAAACCGTCAGATTTTGAAGCAAAAATCAAGAAAAATACAAAGGTTATTTATATTGAAACACCATCAAATCCTTTATTGACCATCACAGATCTCGCAGCAGTCGCAAACCTTGCGAAAAAGCACAACTTAGTCTCCATGATCGATAATACTTTTGCCAGCCCGGTAAATCAAAATCCAATTGATTTTGGTATTGATGTGATTATTCATAGTGCTACAAAGTATATGGGAGGACATTCAGATATTTGTGCCGGTGCTGTTGCTTCATCTAAAGTAAATATGGAACGTATTTTCCAATTAGCTATAAATCTTGGAGGTAGTCTTAGCGATTACACGGTATGGTTGTTGGAGCGCAGTATAAAGACCATGGGTATTCGAGTTAAAAGTCAAAATGAAAATGCAATGAGGCTTGCGGAGTATTTGGATGGAAATGTGAATATTAAGCATGTTAATTATCCCGGTCTTACTTCTCATCCTGATCATGCACTGGCTAAATCACAAATGCATGGATTTGGTGGGATGCTTTCCTTTGAACTTAAAGAGTCAATTGATGCTACTGAATTTCGAAAGGCACTTAAACTTATTAAATCTTCCATGAGTTTAGCAGGCGTAGAAAGTACCATGCTATCACCAACTCAGACCTCACATGCACTGCTGTCGGAAGAAGATCGGATTAAGCAGGGAATTGCCGATGGATTAATTCGATTTTCCATAGGTATAGAAGAAGCGGAAGATCTAATAGCGGATATTGATCAGGCTCTGGCACAGGTAAAAGCGAAACAACCTGCTTTAAATAACCAATAAATTACCAGATAAATAGCAAATGAAGTTAGACATTTTAGTTTTTGGAGCCCATCCTGATGATGCGGAATTAGGAGCCGGAGCAACTATAGCGAAAGCAACCGCAAATGGTAAAAAAGTAGGGATCGTTGATTTGACCAGGGGTGAATTGGGTACCCGGGGAACTGCTCAAATCAGGGATAAGGAGGCTGAAAACGCAGCGAAAATATTGGGGATAGCAGTAAGGGAGAACTTAGAATTTGCCGATGGTTTTTTTACTAATAATAAAGACCATCAACTGGCCGTAATACAATTAGTGCGAAAATACCAACCAGACATCGTATTGTGTAATGCAGTAGAAGACAGGCATATAGATCATGCCAAAGGAAGTAAATTGGTTAGTGACGCTTGTTTTCTTAGCGGACTGGTGAAAATAGACACCAAATTACCAGGTGATGACGAATGGCAGTTACCATGGCGGCCAAGACAAGTTTATCACTATATTCAATGGAAAAACCTGGAACCTGATTTGGTTGTTGATGTATCTGGCTTTATTGAACTAAAAATGAAAGCTATTTCTGCTTATGCCTCACAATTTTATGATCCTGACAGCAAGGAACCCAATACACCAATTAGCAGTAAAAACTTTACAGATAGTATTGCTTATAGGGCAAGGGACTTAGGGCGCTTGGTTGGTGTTGAGTACGGAGAAGGTTTTACTGCGGAACGTCATATAGGCGTTAAAAACCTCTGGGATATTTTTTAAACTGCTTTACTATAGCTTTTCTCTCTTTTGGGAAGAGTGAAAAAGAAACAACTACCTTTGCGTAGGGCACTTTCCACCCAAATGCTACCGCCATTCTTCTCTACCATTTCCTTACAGAGAGACAGTCCAAGACCTGTTCCTTTTTCGTTATCAGTACCATAGGTAGTGATATTTGAATTCTTTACAAATAAATTCTTTACGGTGATCTTGTCCATTCCAACACCTGTATCTTTAATTGAAACTTCCCATAAATTATCGCGTTCACGTGCTGATATGGTAATCATCCCATTTTGTGGGGTAAATTTTAAAGCATTGCTGATAAGATTCCTCACAACAATATCAATTTGATTACTATCAGACCATGTAAGTGTATTTTCTGTAAGCTCGCTTACAATTTTTATGGACTTCTTTTTAGCAATTTCAGATAGTAACTTAATATTTTCAGAAACCAATGATTCCAGAGCCATAAGAGAAGGCTTGGTTACTGCACCATTCATCTGGGTATGCCCCCAGCTAAGTAAATTATTTAAGGTAAATGAAACATGATCAACGTCTTCTCGTAATTTAGGAACAAACTCTAAAAATTCGTCAGCCTCCATATCGCCGTCAGAATAAAGCCTTAACAGTTCTTGCAAAGCGCCTACCGGACCTCGAAGATCATGTCCTATTATAGAGAAGAGTTTAGTTTTTGTTTCATTACTTTCCTGCAACTCAGATTCTCGTTTTTCCAGAATTTCTTTTTTTGCCTCTAGCTCTTTATTAAGTCGTTTTTGAATTACCTCGGCACGATATACCAAAAGAGTAATTATTATAGATACTACTAATATGGCCAGGGCAGCAATGATATACCTCTGTTGCTCAGCTAATGCTTTTTCATTTTCTTCTATCAGCATTTGTTTCTGCTGGTCATATTCCGTTTTTGTTTTGAGCATGGTTAAACTCTTCTTATTTTCATTTCTGGATAAAGAATCAGAAAGTTTTTGATAGAGTTCGTGAAAGCTTAAAGCCCGAGAGAAGTTCTTTTTATTTTTATTTATTCTATAAAGGGTATAAGCACATTTTTGATTCCCTTCCATGAACTGTATTCTGTCGGATATTTCATAGGCCTGATGTGCAAAATTCTCAGAAAGGATATCCTTACCCTGCCCTAAATATGCCTCAGCCATTCCATTAAAGAGATCAATTTTACCGCGATCATCATCAAGGCCTCTATGTAGCATTTCACTTTGGTTATACCAATAAAGGGCCCATTTATATTTATTTTCTTTTAAATAGATCTTGCCTTTAATTTCGTAGGTATATGCCAGCCAATCTATTATTTTGTGCTTTTCAAAAATGGTAACACTTTTATTTATATTAAACATGGCATAATCTAATTTACCCATATCTGCATAGGTTGAAGCAAGGTTACTTAAGGTCTCTGCAATGATTATCTCATCGCCTATCTGCCCGTTAAGTTTTTTTACCTTTTTGTAAAAATCAAGCGATTGTTGATAATCTTTTTGTGAGGCATATAAGTTGGCGATGTTTTCATTCATAATGGATAACATCTTAATATTACCAATTTCTTCTGCAATTTCAATGGCTTCCAGATATCCTGTTAACGCGTGGGCATAATCTCCTTTATAAGCATTTTCGCCCGCCAGATTATTCATAATGCGTAAACTCAGATCTTTGTTTCCAAGTTCTATAGCTATGTCAAGACCAGCCGTATAATTAGAAATTGCCGTTTCTGAATCACCTTTGTCAGAGTAGTAATCCCCCAGGCGCAGTCTGGATCTGCTTTCACCTTCTTTGTAACCAGAATCTATACTTAGTTGGAGTGTTTCATTAGAGAGTAATAAAAGGCTGTCTGCATTATAGTACCTGAGTTGGTACCCTAAATTGCTCAAAAGGTCAATATAAAGAGTGTCTTTCGGAGAAAAGTTTTTTTGGGATCTAATTTCCCGGATACTGTCTTCATATTTTTTTTGAATTTTCTGCTGCGCATTAGTATTTGCAATGCTGCATATAATAAGTATAATTATTGCAGCATACCTGAAGACGTCTGTACAATGTGTCCGGATGTAGGTCAAAATTAAGGGCATAGGTTTCTAACCAATTCTAAAAATAAAATTACACCCCAAATACACAATGGTCTAATTTATGTTGTGAAACGCCATTTTTTGTGTGTTTTAACGTCTATTTAGTGTATTTCATCCATGAAAATTAGAATATTATATAATTTGTGATGATTTAATTGATAGTTCTTACACTGTTTATCGTTGTTTACCATTCCAAAAATTTCAGGAGTTTAGTTTGAAACAATGGGTAAAAAAAATTACCTTTGCCAGCGCTTGCAAATGGTGGTTGTAGCTCAGCTGGTTAGAGCGCTGGATTGTGGTTCCAGAGGTCGCCGGTTCGAACCCGGTCTTCCACCCTTATTAATTTTCTAAAGCCCTGTCATAAATGATAGGGCTTATTGTTTAAGTTACTTTTTATAAGCTTAGGGTTTGGTAAAGAATCAATTATTCTTACCTAATTTTAACCTTTACTTGGAAGGAGTGATATCTACCTCAATACGCGCTTCCCTGTTCGCAATTTCCCAGGCAGTATAGAAGATTAATCGTGCACGGTCTTCCAGCAAATCATAATTTATTTTATTCGGGGTGTCCCCGGGCCTGTGATAATCTTCATGTGTGCCACTAAAATAAAAAATGACAGGAATATTATTTTTCACAAAATTATAATGGTCGCTCCTGTAATAAAAACGATTTGGATCATTTTCATCGTTATAGGTATAATCTAATGTAAGTTGTGAATATTTGTCATTAACCTCTTCCGAGAGGTCATGAAGTTCCGTACTTAACTTATCAGAACCAATAAGATAAACGTAATTTCCGTTGCCCTTATGTTTAGGGTCGACGCGCCCTATCATATCTATGTTAAGGTTGGCAACAGTTTGAGACAAAGGAAACACGGGGTCATTATCTGTATAGTACTTTGATCCAAGCAATCCTTTTTCTTCACCTGTAACATGCAGGAAGACTATAGATCTTTTTGGTCCGTTACCGCTATCTGCTGCCTGTTTAAAAGCTTCGGCCATTTCAAGCATGGCAACCGTTCCGGAACCATCATCATCTGCACCATTATTAATATCACCATTGGCATTTACCCCTATATGATCTAAATGAGATGATATGACTACGAACTCATCAGGCTTTTCAAAACCACGAATAACTGCCACAATATTTTCAGACGATACGGCCTCGTTGTTACTTTTAATTTTAAGAGATACGGGCTGTGAAATTATTTTGGTAGCCTGCTCATGCTTAATAGCAGGGAATAACTTGTTAATCATGGTTTCACTAAGAAGAACTAATGCGGCATTGTATTCTTCTAGCTTAATTTCCATTTTCATTTTATCACTCCCTTTCAAATGGTCATAATATCTCTTATAGCGACCGTAATTGCCAGGATCATAATATAATACCCCTTTAACTCCTTTACTTCTGGCTAAATTTAATCTGGCTGCGGGAGCATCAGACTTACTACTCCAAACAGATTTTTTAGAACTTCCTGAAATCAAATAAGTGCCATCTTTTTTTACGGGCTCCCCGGACTTAATTAATATAAGTTTCCCAGATACATCCAATCCTTCATAATCTGAGTAGCCTTCATCTTCTATCCCGTAGCCTGCATAAATAATTTCGCTGAAATCTCCTTCAATAGGTGTAAATGTTAAAAAGTCGGTTCCTAACTCATATTCAGTGGCTCCAGCCATTATGGAACCAACCGGCAATTTTGGGAATTCCAATGGTACTTCCTGAAAATAATTACCATCTTCTTTTGCCGCAGGGACTTCCATTGCCTCATAATTAGATTTTAGATAATCTACAGCTTTTTTTTGTCCCGGTTTCCCGGTTTCCCTGCCCTCAAATTCATCTGAAGCGTAGATATACAAATGTTCTTTTAACTCTTTTTCAGTAATCGTTACTGCATAAACACGGGGATCTGCAGATACGCTTGTAGTATCAGTATCAGCTAGTTCTGCAACTGTTTTCTGGGACGAGTTACAGGCAAATAAAAGTCCAATGAGAATGAATGATAATTTTTCCATAGAATTATTTTGCTAAACTTTAGAAAATTCCCCAAAAATAGTGAAAAGAAAATGAAATAATAATTTGTAATAATTAAACTCATAAAATGGTTTTCTATACCAGAATTACTATTTCAACCTTTATCAAAATAAGCAAAAATACACAGCAATTATTGAGCTTTCTGCTGTCATTTAAAAAAAATTATTAATACTTTTAAGCTATAAAAATTTACACTAAAATTTCAACTAACAATAAAAAATTCAGTTATGAAATTACCTCAATCCAAATATTTATTTGTTATAAGCTCTTTTTTATTAGGAGCTATATTTAGTACTTATTCCCAGGAACAGTCTCTTGGAGCTATGGTTTCAAATAAAGTAGGCTTATACGTTTTTCCTGCCAAAGACCAGAGTGCTGAGCAGCAAGCAGAGGATGAGTCGTATTGCTATAAATGGGGTGTTCAGCAAAGTGGCATAGATCCGTTAAATCCTCCACAAGTACAAGCACAACAAGTGGAAACTGGACCGGATGGTGCTGCCGTTGGCGGGGCAGCCCGGGGAGCATTGGCAGGTGTAGCCATTGGGGCAATTGCTGGTGATGCAGGGAAAGGAGCCGCTATAGGTGCTGCTTCTGGTGCTATGGCAGGACACAGAAGAAGTAGGGTTGGGCGATCACAACAACAACAGGCGAACAACCAGGCGGCAGACCAGGCTGAAGTTGATATGATGAATAGCTTTAAAAAAGCCTACAGTGCATGCCTGCAGGGTAAAGGGTATTCTGTTAATTAATAACTAATTCTATAAAATTCTAATTCTAATACTATGAAGATCACTTCCTTTAAAAATTACTTCAGTACTCTGTTCATGTTTGTATTTCTGTCTAATGCTTTTGGACAGACTATGGATGAGAATTTGAATTTATTGTTAGTACGAGAAGACAAAGTTTCTCCATCCATGTCAGTGGATTATGAAATGTCTTTGACAGACCTAAAGAATTTTCTAACGGAAAATAACGTTCAGAATTTCAATTATTTCACCCATCTGCAAGACGATTACAGGTTTACACATATTGTGCCAATTGATGATATGGATAATCTGCGCGATGGAACCCGGGAGGCCCTAAAGAATAAAATCAATAAACCAGAATTAGATATAATCCTGGATTATTTTGATCTTTCTGTTGAATCTTATTATCAATATATTATACAATACCAACCCAATTTATCATATGTTAGCACTGTTGAAAACTGGCAAGAAAATAACCCATATAGAAAGTGGAACTTCTATTATTTCTATCCTGGTAATGAAAAAGAAGCGGAGGAGCTGTTGGCTGCCTATAAATACTTGTATGGAAAGAAAAAAGTGTCAATGGGTTTTAGGATCTTTACAGGCTTGATTGGTACTTCAAAACCATTGTATATATTAACCACCTGGGGTGAATCTCCTATAGATTATCATGAAAATCTGGAGAAAGCTTCTAAGCTTTTAGGCGAGGAAGGGGCTATTTTATGGACTAAATTGATGGCGCTAGTCAGAGAAACAAAAACAGTTGAAGGCTGGTTTTTGCCACAGTATTCTTACGCTCCGGGAATGAAGATGGCTGAATAAACAGACCATTATTTTGTGTTAACAGATATTTTATGCATATAGTAAAGGCCCAATGGTATTTATAGAATACCATTGGGCCTTTACATTTGTTATATTCATGCTTATTCCACTTTCCAAAATAAATGGCTGGAAATAATGATAAAGTTCTATTTAGGTGGTTGCACCGGATATTTTTTCATTAATTTTTTCACTCCTTTAGGAATAGTTTTTACCCTCTTTTTGGGATTTTCATTTATGGTCTTGGTGGAGATGCCTTGCCATATTAATTTTTTAGATTCCCCATCATAGACGCTAACGACAAAAGTACCAACCTCATAATCATTTTCAGAATAAGTGGTGGTGGAAGATCCCATGCCCATACCGCCATATCCCATACCATAGCCATAGCCCCATCTACCGCCATATCCCATGCCACCGTTGTAATTGGTGTATGCCGTTGCACTTGTTTTTTGATCTATAACAAGATATAAGGTTACAGCTAATTCACCCCCTTCTTTAGCAAAAGTGAGATTTCTCATTTCAAATTCCTTACCAAAACTCTCCAGGATACGATTTTTATCCAGATCGTTGATCAGTTGGTCGCTATTATCCTGCCAACCTAAAAAACTAATTGTTTTAAACTTGGTAAAATCTACTGTTTTGTCATAATCGCTGTGAACTTGTGCAAAAAATTGAACAGAAGTTAACAAGGTAATGACAAAAACAAAAAATGTTTTATTGAATTTTTTCATAGTAATTAGGTTTTAAAAAAGTTAATACCTCTTTGAATTTTTTAATAATTTATCCTTAAGGTTACGATCTTCAGATATTACTAACAAATATAAGACATCTTCACTTAAAATATAGGCTATTTATAAGCAAGACTTTTTTTTCAGGTATGATCTCCTCATAACCTTCAAAAGTATACTAAGGGTATCATTCTGGAAGTACCAGAGCGGATTAAGGAATTGCAATATTAGCGGAATGACAGGCCATCAAATAAATAACCAGCCAAGGTCATAAATAAGAAAAATCCAGGTTTAGAATAATATATAATCATTAGCTAATTGTCTGTTGTTTTGGGTTTGAATCTTTCTTTTTGTCTGTCCTGATTCATTTCAAAGAGATGAACATCCATTTGAGGAAAGGCAAATTCGATATTAGCTTTTTTGAATCGCTCGGCTATATCTGCTAAGAGCGTACTTTGTAGGGATAACCCACTAGTTGCATCTTTGGCTAAAACTCTTAATTCAAAATTAAGGGAACTTTCATCAAATTTTCTAAGTAAAACCGTTGGTTCACTATTCTTAACCAATTCATCACTGGCTTTTCCTGCCTCCTTCAACGTTTTAAAAACCAATGCAATGTCAGAACCATATACTACGCTAATAGGTAAAATTACTTTCCTTATTTTATTTGTTAAGGTCCAATTGGTTACATTTTTAAGAATAAGTTCAGAATTAGGCACAATAAGATCACCCTTTTCATAGGTAATTAAGCGTGTTGATCTTAGACCAATTTCCTTTACCGTTGACCAGGGCACTCCCGGAGCTTCAATGCTATCGCCCTCCCTGATAGGCCTTTCAAAGAGTAAAACAAGCCCACTTACAAAGTTGTTAACAAGCCCCTGAAGGCCAAAACCAATTCCAACTCCAAGCGCACTCAAAGCAATTGTAAAATTGGTAAGGTCAAAACCCAAAACAGAAATGGCTACCACGAACCCTACGAATATGATAAAATAATGAAAGAGCTGGGCTATAGAAAGCCTGGTCCCTTTGTCAAATTTATCATTGTCCATGGTCTCATTCATAATAAACCTGCTAAAAAGTGAAGATATAATGTATGAACCATAAAGAACACAGATGGCGATAAGAATCAGTTGGAGCGTTATTTCACTATCTCCTATCTTAAAGCCCATAGCCATAAGTCCCTCATCTGCTTCCTGAAGATTACTATAAACTCCCCAGATTACTAGTAATTCTGGAAGTATAATAAATACTACGGCAAGAATATTTATAAATGTTGTTAACCGAGCTACACTTTTAGAGATGTCTTCAGGCGACAAATGGTTTTGTTTGGCGTTAAAATTTAGAAGTAGCCATTCTAATCCACCTCGAATTACGAAGATATAAACCACAAATAGGACAATTATAATTACCGTTCTAATAAAAGCATCGAATAAAAACATTGCCAATGCTTCTTTTCCTATTATTTCTGCCAGAAATGCTATACTAAAAAAAACAGCACCTGAATAAAGCAGGAAAATCCAATATTTATGATCATTTTCGGCCTTACTTATTTTAATCCACCGGACCGCCAGGAATATTAGTAAGAAGGAACTTAAGGTTATGTAAAGTCTAAAAAATGGTATAGGGAAATCAATCGCAAAAAGGAAATTATTAAGTAGTACTAATACCGCAAAGAAATATACGGCTTCTTTCTTCCATGACGTCAGACGGTCTTTCAAGATATAACAAAATGTGATCCCAATTATTACGCTAATTAACAGCTCATGAGCAGGCGATAAATTTTCATATTTAAATAGTATAAATACTGTGGTTAAGCTTATAAATAATGCTGAGGACAAAGCTTTATTTGAAAGGAATTTGTATCGTATATTGTTTTCGATGGCTTCGTTGAATTTCTTCATGGTTAAAAAAACCAATAGGAATAGTAATATTCCCAAAATGAGTTCCCAGAACTTTGGATTCGGATATGAATGGCTCCTTGATAACATTTTAACATATCCGGTCTTGGATTTATCCCATAGTTCCTGGGTAAATTGATCCCTGTATTTTGAAGAAAATATCGGGGCGGATTCATCCAGTAAAACCTGCTCCTTCTCTATTTCTTCAATAGAATCAATCTCATCTAAGAGAATATCAATTTTTGGTTGAATTTTATAACCATTTTCTTGAATCCCCAGTAACTTATCCAATTTGGGGACAAGACTACTTAGTGCCATATCAATATTTTTCTGTGTCTTTCTAAATATTGATTTAATTTGGTTGGGTGGGTTTTTTGTCACTAAAGTGTCTTTCCATAATGACCAATTTTCCTCTTCTTCCAGCCATATTTTCCTTTGATTCTCAATTTTTGCAATCTCTTTTGATAGAGGGATATTGGCATCTGTAAAATTTTGAGCTACTGTCCGCAACTCTATTTTCAATGACTTGAGTTCATTAAAACCTGCCCAGCCTGAAGACTTTATTTTAATTAGAGCTAATTCCAGAGTATCTAATTCTTCTTTAATAGTTTTAAATGAACTAACTAATGCATCTTCATTTATGGTATCATTCAAAATTTTTTGAGTACGCGCTAATTTCACTTCAATTTCTGAAGCCAGTGGTATTATTTCTGAGAATTCCGGGATGAAGATAACAGGGGCTTTTTCTTGATTTTCTACACCAGCTGATTTAGTAGTTTCCTGGCCATAGGTCTGATGAAAAAAACCTGCTAAAATAAGCAAGAATGTAATTATCATTTTCTTAGTATCCGGAAAAGAAAATAAATTTTTTGGGATTATACCTTTTGACTTCATAATTTCTTTATTGGGAATAATGGCTAATTTACGATTTTATTCGAATGACTATCTTTTGACTTAAAGAGCAATTAAAGTTGATCTTTCTTTATCGTAATCGTGTTTATTAGTGTTAAAATTTAATATAATTACGTAATTTTCAAAATTGAATTAATGTTTCTATCTTCTTATGAATTTAGAATTCTTATTTGTTATAATGACAAAATATTTTACCTCTTCTGAAAGTGATCCTTCAATCCGTTTCCTGCTTTCTTCTTTACTTCTTACTATATTATTGACCGCCTGTAACGGTATTGAAAAGGAGGCTTATGTAAAGGTAGCGGATTCCTATCACGAAGCCTCTTTTGTTGGCTCAGCATCGTGTATAGAATGCCACAAACAGGAGTATGACTTATGGCAGAATTCACATCATGACCAGGCAATGAAAATTGCAGATTCTACTACAATTTTGGCCAACTTTGATAATACGACCTTTACACATAAAGGTGTTAAAAGTTCCTTTTTTAAAAAAGGAGGCGACTACTACGTAAATACACAAGCTAAAGACGGAAACTATTCAGATTACAAAATTGTGTATACTTTTGGCTATACGCCATTACAACAATATATTGTTCAGTTTCCAAATGGGAAATATAATTGTCTGCTAACTGCCTGGGATACTGTAGAGGAAAAATGGTTTCATCTACAGCCTGATTTAGACTTGGAAGTAGATGAATGGATTAACTGGACGGGCGGCAGTCAACGCTGGAATACCATGTGTGCGGATTGTCATTCTACCAATCTTCAAAAAAATTACGACGAGTCTGCAGGGGTATTTAATACTACGTTTAGTGAAATAAATGTGGCATGTGAAGCTTGTCATGGACCTTCCAGTGCGCATGTCTCTTATTTTAAAGAGCAGGAGGAGAATGAGGAGAATGGCGTGCTCCCCCCGGAAATGTATATGGGCAGTTCAGTCCCTCCCAAGGAGCTTGTAGATAAATGTGCCAGATGTCATTCCAGAAGGAGTAACCTAACCCCTTATTTTGATTACACAGGAAATTTCATGGATCACTATTTTCCAAGAATGTTAGAAGATCCTTTATATGAATTGGATGGACAAATACGGGATGAAGTTTATGTGTATACTTCCTTTATTCAAAGCAAAATGTACGGGCTTGGGGTATCCTGTAAGGATTGTCATGATGTACATTCCCTTAAACTGAAAAAACAGGGTAACGACCTGTGTTTAACTTGTCATGTTCCGGATAAATACGATACACCCGATCACCATTACCATGCAATGAACACTGAAGCAGCGCTATGTATTAATTGCCATATGGACGGTAAATTGTATATGGTGAATGATTACAGAAGAGATCATAGTTTTAGAATACCAAGACCAGATCAATCTGTAAAATACAGTACACCAAATGCCTGTAATAAGTGTCATACGGATAAATCTGCTAAATGGGCAAGCGACTTTATAGTTGATAAATACGGCCCGGAGAGAGCTGACCATTTTTCTGATCATTTATTAAAAGGGTATACTGAAGACAATCAGGAATTCAAAAAGGTTTTTTCGAGTAAAAAATACCCTGAGATAGCCCGTGCAACGGCAATAGGCCTATATGCTAATTCTCCTATTTCATATGAAGAAATACTGGATTTAACGAGGTATTTAAATGATTCATCAGTTTTTGTAAGAAATCAAACTGTACGTGCTTTTGAAAGAATTGGAAGCGCCGACTTTTCGCAGCAGATTGTTCCTTTGTTAAAGGACTCTGTGCGTGCAGTTCGTATTTCAGCTGCGCACTATTTTAATGTTATTGATAAAAAAAGTGTGGAACTATCAGAAGACTTTAAAAAAGCTAATGAAGAATATTTAACGGAGCTTGAAGTGAATTCAGATTTACCTGGTGGCTTGCACCAACTAGGGGTGTACTATCAAAGTATTGGAGATATAGACAATGCAATTAAATACTACGGTAAAGCCGTAGAGGAAGACAGCTATTATAATAGGTCACGTATGAATCTGGCATTATTATATTATCAGAAGGGATTAGTTGAGGAAAGTGAAACAATTTATTTAAAGATAATTGAACAAGAACCTGATTATGGTTATACCTATTATATGTTAGGACTATTGTACCATGAAACTAACAGAGCGAATAAAGCTTTAGAGTATTTGGCTATGGCCTGTTCCAAAGAACCACCAAATGCAAATGCTTATTACAACTACGCCCTTATGCTTCAACAAAATAATAAGAAGAAAGATGCTGATGATATAATTGAAACCGCGTTAAAAACTTTCCCTTATGATGAAAGAATACTTTATATTAAACTTCTGGGTGAAATTAATTCAAATCAGCTAAACAGCGCTAAGAATACGTGTCGTCAGTTACTTCAAATCAATCCAAATAATAATAATTATTTGCAAATATTTCAAAGGTTGCAGCAAGGTAATTTATAAGATCTGTAAATATTTAACTGAAGATTTTAGCTGTTTTCTTTTTTGAGGTCCTGCATTTTATTCCAACCCTTTTTTATAAATCCTGTAGGGGCAATTATAACTTATTTTTATTCTTTCTAAATGAATATTATCGTAACTTTCTAAGGCATAATTAGATTGAAAGTTTAATAAATTCATTTGTAGTTGTATGGAAGATAAAAACCAAGGATCGGAATCTAAACCGACAAAGGGTATTACAAGGCGGAGCTTTATCAGAGGTGCCGGATTATCTACAGCAAGCAGTGTCTTTTTAACTTCAAATGCCCTTGCGTTTGAATATAAGGAACACTATGTTGCTGGCAAAGAATACGGACCTGAAGCGATTACCATAAATATGAAGGTAAATGGTATTATGAAGTCATTAAGTGTGGAACCGAGAACAACATTGGCTTCAGCTTTAAGAGACCATTTGGAGCTTACAGGAACAAAGGTCGTTTGTGATCGGGGCTCCTGTTCAGCATGCACCGTTTATTTGGATGGGCAACCTGTGAATTCCTGTATGATGTCAGCTTTTGATGTTGGCGATAAGGAAGTCACCACGATTGAAGGTATTGCTAAAAATGGTGAATTGCATCCTGTGCAACAAGCGTTCATTGAGCATGATGCTTCGCAGTGTGGCTACTGTACACCGGGGATGGTAATGTCTTGTGTGCATCTGGTAGAAAACAACGCAAATCCTGATTTGGAAGATGTAAAAAATGCCACGCGCGGCAACCTTTGTCGTTGTGGTACTTACCCTCATGTCTTTAAGGCTACTTTGGCAGCAGCAAAAAAAACAATTTAAAATGGATACTAGAAAAGAAAAATTCCCATATGGTATTCCAGGGCATAATTTAAGCGAAATAGAAAGGGACATACCTATTGAAGAACCGCCAGTATGGCCGGTTAACGATGAATTAAAAGTAATTGGAAAAAGGGTAACAAGAATCGATGCCCTCGAAAAAGTGACTGGTAAAGCAAAATATACCTCTGACATTAAATTGCCAGGGATGCTCTATGCAAAAATGTTGCGTTCTAATGTGCCACATGCAGTTATCACATCTATCGATATTTCCAAAGCAGAAAGCCTGCCAGGAGTACATGCAATTCACCTTATAGAGAATGCCCAGAAAGAGGGGGAAGAAAATAATAATGGTAAATATCCGATGGTAAAATATGCGGGGCAACCTCTGGGAGGTGTCGCTGCCGAAAGCCTGGAGATAGCCAAAGATGCTATCTCATTGATTAAGGTGAACTATGAGGAGAAACCCTTTGTCATAGATATCGAAGCTGCCATGGAACTCAATGCACCGATTGTATTTGATGTGCCAGTTACACAACAGGAAGATGGTGGAGATGTAGGTGAAACGCATGATGGGAGCAAAGGGGAAGGTAATGTTAGAGGGCCGTCTACCAGTAGTTTTTTTGGTGGACCCAGAGGTGATATGGAAGCGGGTTTCAAGGAAGCGGATGTTGTTGTAGAAAGGACATATCGGACACAGGTGCATACACACATGCCCCTGGAGACCCATGGCGTGGTGGTGGACTGGAATGCTGACTATATGATGGTTTATGCATCCACACAAAATACCAATGCGGTTAGAAATGAAATGGCGAGTGTCTTCAATTTACCAAAAAGTAAAGTAAGGGTATTCTGTGATTTTATGGGCGGCGGATTTGGCGCAAAACACAGTGCCGGAAGCTTTGGGCCCATGGCTGCAAATCTTGCCAAAAAAACGGGAAGACCGGTCTGGTTAATGTTAGACCGACAAGAAGAGCACATTGCTGAAGGTAACCGACCTAATTCTATTCAATCTCTGAAAATAGGAGCCAGGAAAGATGGTGCTTTGACTGCCATTCAGCAACGTTCCCATGGGACAGCGGGTGTAAACCTGGGCGCCGGAGTGGGCCGGATTGCACAAATCTTGTATTCCTGTCCAAATTTTGCGACCGAACAATATGATGTATTGACCAATGCAGGACCAGGAGCTGCCTGGCGTGCACCGGGTAATGTTCAAGGCGCATTTGGGCTCGAACAGGCTATAGATGAATTGGCGGAAAAGCTGGAAATAGATCCATTGAAATACAGAGACATTATTGATAAAAGTGAAGTGAGAAAAGTAGAACGCCAGCGTGGAGCAAAACTTTTCAAATGGTCTCGTCGCCAACCTGCAGGTAGTGGCAAAGGAGTGATTAAGAAGGGGCTGGGTGTTGGGCAATCTACATGGCCGCGATTTGTAACACTCGATTCTACGGTTGAAGTTAAAATCCATAACGACGGCGGTATTGAGATACGTTCTAGCGTTCAGGATATAGGAACAGGGACTAAAACCATTCTTGCCCAGGTAGTTGCCGAGGAATTAGGCCTTCCGGTGGCAGCTATTACAGTCAACATTGGCGACACTTTTTTCCCTGTTGGCCCGGGTTCCGGGGGAAGTGTAGTAACCGGTTCCATTACCCCTCCAGCTCGTAATGCTACTTATGAAGCCAAAAAAGCGCTTTTGAAACTGGTTGCCAAAAAATGGGAAACCGATTCTTCGGAATTGTTTATTGAGAACGGCCAGGTAGGCAGTAAAAAGGATGCCAGCCTGAAAATGCCTTTCAAAGAGGCAACCAAATTAATGCGCACAAGCCAGATCAGTAAAATAGCCAGTCGATCTAATGATTATGGTGGTTTTCAACAACCATGGGGTTTAGCCTATGGGGATTTGGGGTCTGTGCAGTTTGCAGAGGTCAGTGTTAATACCGATACGGGCTTTGTCAGGGTAGATAAGATAGTAGCTGCGCATAGTTGCGGTAGACCACTTAATATAGGTCAATTGGAAAGTCAAATCAATGGTGGAGTTATCCAGGGGGTATCCTACGCTCTATATGAAAATAGAGTTATGGACAATGGAACCGGTCATATGATGAATGCCAATGTGGATCAATACAAGGTGCCATTTTCTATGGAAATCCCGGAAATTGAAACCTTAATTGTAGAAGAATATGCAGCACGTTCCTCTACGGATGCATATGGCATTGGAGAACCTGCGAATATAGCTACGGCTGCCGCAATTGCAAATGCCGTTTATAACGCGATTGGAGTGAGGATTTATGAAATACCTATTACTCCTTCAAGTATTCTTAAAGCATTAAATAAAGTCTCTTAAATACAAAGACATGAACAAATTTAGTTGGTACGAAGCCAAATCCCTTGAAGATGCCCTTCAGCAGGTGAATTCAACAGTATCCGAACAGCTATATGAGCATTCAGATAAAGCATCGGTATTCAAATCCGGTGGAGTTGATGTGTTTGACCTGGTAAAGGAAGGCTTACTTAAACCTCAAAAAATTATCAATATCCGGAACATTCCCGGTCTTGATAAAATTGGTTATGACCCTAAAAAAGGACTGAGCATAGGATCTAATGTTACTCTGGCCGAAATAGCTTCCAATCCGGATATAAAAACGCACTACCTGGCTCTGCATCAGGCAGTAAACCATGCTGCAACCCCCCAATTGCGAAATATGTCGACATTGGGAGGCAATATAGCACAGCGTAACCGCTGCTGGTATTTTCGTTCTGCTGATCATGATTGCTTTCGCAAAGGAGGTGATCGTTGTTTTGCACGCCATTCTGAAACAGGGGAAAATGAAAATCACGCTATTATCGATAATGGATCTTGTGTTAGTGTTCATGCCTCCTCTATAGCGACTGCGCTAATGGCTTTTAACGCTAGTGTCATAATTGTCAATGAAGAAGGGAAAAAGAAAGAAGTGCACATGGACGATTTCTTTGTTACCGCAGGAAAGGATATTGCTATGGAAAACGTCCTTCAGGCAAAGGAAATTATAACGGAAATTACTCTTCCAGCACCTTCTAAAAACACCAAAAGCGCTTATATTAAACAAGTAGCCCGTGAATCGTATGATTGGTCTTTGGGAGATGTAGCTGTAGTTCTCGAGGTTTCAGGGGATACGTGTCGTTCAGCGAGTATTGTATTAGGTGCTGCGGCTCCTGTGCCGTACCGGTCTATGGAGGCACAACAGGCAATTGAAAAGAAGACCATTAATGGCGAAAATGCATTGGCAGCGGCAGAAGCAGCAATGTCAAAGGCGCGCCCCTTGGCAAAAAATGGATACAAAGTCCCTTTATTTATAACTGCAATTAAGCAAGCAATTTTAGAAATTTCTTAGTATGGACAATAGTAAACCAAGCAATATGAGCATTTGCAAATTCCTTCGCGCCAGAAATCCGTACGGAATGATGGAAGGCGGGGATAATCCCTGGTACTTATTGGATGATGCCAACACTATTTGCTGGTGCATCAATTCTGCAGGAGCTGTGGGCCCGGATAATGGTTTAGTAGCACCCATGCAATGTACGAAAGGGCGGAGTTGTTTTGTTTCTCAGCATGCTGACAAAATGTGATAATGCCCTTTATACAGTGTTGTAGCCAGTTTTTTGATATCTAATCAAAGATAGAACTATTATTGATTACTACATGTAAAGCTAGACACATCTCTTGTGTCACCTTTTCCATCATAGGTTGAAATTGAAGGATAAGGACACAGAAGTCTGGACCCGGATGGTCTCATGTCATCGCCAATGTAATATACGGTGATTTGATCCGGGTTTTGATCTTTATCCACCCAATTATCAATTTCCTCAAGCCAATTTACCCATGATGGACCTTCTCCACCAAAACAGTGCAATACTCCTGGCATCATAAATAGTTTAACATCTTCAGTTGCGCTATTGTCATAATCAATTACACCTTCATAATATCCAATAGTTGCAAGGGCACTAATTGCCGCATCTGACCAACCTGAAAACATGAGCAGTTTTCCTCCATTTTTTCTAAATGCAGATAGATCTGGGTTTGTTGCATTTAAAGTTTCCCCTGCCAGTTTTGCATCTTCTCTAAAATTATCAAAGTTATAATCCTTGTAGGTCCAGGCTGAATCATGGAAAATAAAGTATCTCATTATACCATTTCCAAACGCATAATGTGCATTGGGGGTAATAGGTGCTTTTATTGATTCATCAAAATCGAGTCCACCTTGGAACTCACCAATGTTCTCCAGATATTTTAATCCACCAGTGAGCCATCTCGACCATCCACCTTCTTCTGTTTCTCCACCAAGTGGAAATCCATAGTAGAGCTTACCATCTTTACCTTTAGGTCCGTCATAAATGATTTTGACAGCCCTTATTTCCTCTGCAGTCAAACACCCTTCATTCTTCTTTCCCTCACATAAAAGTGAATTAATATCAAATAAACATGTCCTGGGATCGCTCAAAATACCATCTTTGATACCATCAAGTTCATCACACTGTTCAAGGTAGGTTGATTCAATCAATTTAAGTTCTTTAGAATTAACTAGCGGCTCATCAATATATTCAGGATCTGGATACATTGCCTGCATAATCTGCATGGTTCCAGCGCCAAGACCAGTTGTCCAGTTGTATGCCGGAGCTCCAGAAACTATCCCATCAAAATCGTTGGGATACCGTTGAGCTTCCATTAAGGCCTGTCCACCACCTCTGGAACAACCCACAAAATAACTATTGCTAATCTCTTGATTATAATATCCTTGTATTAAAGCCTTTGCTGTAACTGCAGTACGATGAACGGCCAAATGCCCAAAGTTTACAATTCTTTCCATGTTGTTAAGTCCCCAACTCGCGTCAAGAGGATGTCCTTCATGTCCGGTATCAGTTCCAACAGTTGCATAACCTGCTTCTAAAGCTCCGTAAGATAATGCTGTGTTCACAACAGAGCCCACAAATCCGCCACCACCCCCCATAACAAATTTGCCATTCCATTTTTCAGGTAAGAGTAACTCAAACTTGATCTCCTTTCCAATTACACCTACGATCTTGCAGTGAGGGGCATAATCCAGTTCCTGGGTTATTTTGGTAATGGTTACATCTGGAAGTTCAGGAATTGAAGCCACATCACAGATAGCCTGTCCTCTTGATTTAGTCTTATCTGAATCGGAGTTACAACTTATCAATATAATTGACATGAATAAAGAAAAAATCACAGCTCCGAATTTGTTTGTTATGGTCATATATTCATTTTTAATTAGCTAAAACGGTTAGTATAAGAATAGTAAGGGGTTAAAATATACTTGCTTTTGGGTTTTGTAGTTTTTGATTAATATGCACCAATTTTGGGTTGAGCACTTGACCCTTATTATTTTTATACCTTGTTATATGCTTTTATATATTCATTTCTCCTTCAAGTACTATCCTTGCGTTACTTCTAACCTCCAATTCTGTATTGCTGATTATTTTTAGTTTTAGAGATCCTCCACGGTCTGATACTTGAAAGGCTGACATTTCTTTTTTATTTAGAATATCACTCCAATATTTTGCTAAAACAGAATGAGATGCACCAGTTACTGGGTCTTCGTTAATTCCAATCCAAGGGCAGAAACACCTTGAGTAAAAGTCATAATCTTTATCTTGTGATTTTGAGGTTATAACAACTTCTTTTATCGTTTCAGAACTCTCAACAACCTTTTGATAATTTGGTTTTATATTCAATAGTGTTTGTTTGTCTTTGACTTCAATAATAAGCATATCTAGATCTTTAGAAAATCGTGTCGAAATGATGTTTTCTAAACCAAAGGCATCATTTAGTTTTTGATTAGGAATGTATTCTGTCGTTTCATATAATGGAAACAACATTTTTATATATTCGTTTTCAAGTTTAGCGTTTAATTGCAATCCTTTATATGTGGTAAAATCAACAGTCTGATTATTGAGCTTATCTAAAATTATTTTTGAAGCCGCTAAAGTGGCGTGACCACAAAAATCGATTTCTACAGTTGGAGTAAAATATCTTATCGAAAACTGATTTTTTTTAGTTTTTAACAAAAAAGCCGTTTCTGATAAATTTAATTCAGTTGCAATTGACTGCATTATTTCAATATCAACAGATTCTTCTAATAAACATACTCCAGCAGGATTTCCTTTAAAAGGGATATTTGTAAAAGAATCTACAATGAAAGTTTTGATTTTCATATTTATAATGATTTTTCGTGCAATTGCATATAACGTTGCGATAAAGTTAATTCTTTAATCTTTCATATTATAGTTTCTAATATCCGCCGTATAGTCATATATTAGTTAGTATTGCTAAAATTTTAAGATAACTTCCAAAATGTTGGATAAAGATACTTTTCAAAAATTTGATGAACTGTTACGGTTAAAACGCTATAGCCCAAATACAATTAAGACATATGTCAATATGGTTGTAATGTTTCAAAAATTTATCGGCGAATCTCCAATAGAGCGGTTAAACAAAGAATACATTTTAATATCAATAATTAAGTTAATCAAACATAAAGATTATAGTACGGCATCACATAAACAATTGATAGGTGCATTGAATATATTTTATCGCGATTTATTTAATAGACCTATGGATTTTTCGGCAATTTATCCTGCTAGAAAAGAATATACACTTCCCGAATTCCTATCAAAGGAAGAGGGATTACCTTCGGTGTGCCCTTAATCACCGCACCTTACAATAAAGCTCAAAATTGCCTTTGCAATTTATTGCCTTTTCATTTTAGTTCACTTATCCAAACTTTGTTTGGAACATTTCTAAAATAAAAAGCCCAATTCCTTTTCAGAAATTGAGCTTTGCTCTAAGCGGAGGAAGAGGGATTCACTTCGTGCATCCCTAAAAAGTAATCCTGGGCAAGCATAAAAACCAACCCAAGCTAGCGCTTGTCTGTTTTTTGATCCTTCAACCACTTCATTCTAATAAGGGATTCACTTCGTGCATCCCTACAACCTCAGATCCTGCAAATGTAACTTCCAATCCTTGCAGGATTGACATCTTAAAATTAAAAATCCCATTCAAGCGAGCTTGATGGGATTTTTTTCTTTCAAGCTGTAATGAAGTTACGCTTGATTGCGGAGGAAGAGGGATTCGAACCCCCGGAGGTGTGACCCTCAACAGTTTTCAAGACTGCCGCATTCGACCACTCTGCCATTCCTCCAGTAATCTAAAAAGAGTCTTGGTTTTCAAGGTACCGCTCCCGATAGCTATCGGGACGACCACTCTGCCATTCCTCCTAAATGCGAGCGCAAATATACTAACCTTTTTTATACCTGAAAAAGTTTGTCTGCGATTTTCTTCCACCGTTTATAGTATTATTTATTTGTGACATCCTATTTTTGCCCCATGGAAGAATGGTATCACTATGTACTGCTCGTACTAGTTGGATTTGTAGTAGGATTTATTAATACAGTTGCGGGCGGGGCATCATTAATTTCATTGCCTTTTTTGATCTTTTTAGGATTACCGCCTAGCGTGGCCAATGGTACAAACAGGGTGGCTATTGCAATACAAACTGCTATAGGTGTAGCCGGATTTAAAAGTAAAGGGGTCTCCACTTTTCCATTCAATATTTATTTGGGCATCTCAGCGTTTTTCGGGTCGATATTGGGAGCAAGCATTGCTGTGGATATTAAAGGTGAAACATTCAATAAAATTTTAGCTATTATCATGCTCGCAGTAGTGTTGATAATTGTTTTTAAACCTAAAGTAAGCCTTCAGGATCTTACAGAAAGGGTTACCGGCAAGTATTTATGGGTAGGTGTTATTGTTTTTTTCTTTATTGGAATTTATGGTGGGTTTATCAATGCCGGAATTGGCTTTGTAATTCTATTGTTTTTACATTATTTTAATCATATGACTCTGGTAAGAGCTAACGCTACAAAAGTGGCGGTTGTCTTTATCTATACACTTTCAGCTCTTGCCGTCTTTATTTATAACGATAAGGTAATATGGAAGGTTGGTTTGGTATTAGCTATCGGTAACGGGGCAGGTGCGTGGTTGTCCAGTAGAATATCAGTTGGGAAAGGCGATGGCTATGTAAAAATGTTTTTGGTATTTATGGTCATAATTATGGCAATCAAATTATGGTTTTTTAATTAAAAAATAAATGACAGATATAATTAAGGATTTGGAATGGCGTTACGCGGTAAAAAAGTTTGATTCTTCTAAAGAGATAGAAGTTGCTAAACTGGAAAGAATAAAAAAAGCATTTAATCTTACCGCAACTTCATATGGCTTACAACCAATAAAAATGGTAGTGCTAAAAAATAAAGACCTGCAGGAACAATTGGTTGAATTTTCATTTGGTCAGATGCAGGTTGCCCAGGCCTCACATGTTCTGATTTTGTGCATAGAGAAAAAAATAGATGCCGACTATATCTCCAGTTATTTTAAAAAGGTAAAGGAAATTAGAGGAACAAGTGATTCTGTTTTAGAACCATTTAAGAATGCATTAGTAAGTGAATTTACCAAAATGGATACTAAACAAATTCAGCAATGGGCTATTAATCAGGTTTATTTGGCCATGGGAAATTTACTTACCATTTGTGCAGCAGAACAAATTGATGCCTGCCCTATGGAAGGTTTTCTTCCCGAAAGCTATGATGAATTACTAAATCTGAGTTCTAAAGGTCTGTGTTCTGTTTTGGCACTTCCAATCGGATATCGTGCGGAGGATGATATGTTTTCCGGATTTAAGAAGGTCAGACGGGATATGGAAAATAGTATTATTTATATATCTTAGGCGTGGAATTTGAAAAAAGTACCGAGAGTAAATCATTGTAATAATAAATAAGATACGGTTATGCCAGGTTTTGAACTATTTGGGGATAAAGAAAGAAATCAAGTAAAGGACGTCCTGGATTCCGGGGTACTCATGCGCTACGGGTTTGATGGCATGCGTAATAACCACTGGAAGGCATTGGAGCTTGAAAAGGAGCTGGCAGAACGAATGCAAACAAAGCATGCACAGCTAGTGAGTAGTGGTACGGCCGCTTTAACTGTTGCCCTGGCAAGTGCTGGAATAGGAGCAGGGGATGAGGTTATCATCCCGAGTTTCACATTTGTGGCCAGTTTTGAATCTATTCTAGCTTTAGGCGCAATTCCTGTTATGGTTGATATTGATGATACACTTACCCTGGACCCCTCCGCTGTTGAGAAAGCTATTAGTCCACATACCAAAGTTATTATGCCGGTTCACATGTGCGGGTCTATGGCCGATTTAGGTGCCTTAAAAGCAATTTGTGACAGACATAAGCTTATTTTACTTGAAGATGCCTGCCAGGCAATAGGAGGAACCTATGATGGAAAACCTTTGGGAAGTATTGGTGATCTGGGTTGTTTTTCATTTGATTATGTAAAAACAATTACTTGCGGTGAAGGTGGGGCCCTGATAACTAATAACGAAACGTACTTTAAAAATGCTGATCATTATTCAGATCACGGACATGATCATGTAGGCAACGACAGGGGAGCTGAAAGCCATCCTTTTCTGGGTTATAATTACCGGATTTCTGAATTGCACGCTGCTGTTGGTTTAGCTCAAATTGCGCGTCTGGATGATTTTCTTGCAATTCAGAAGAGAAATTATTCAGTTTTAAGAAACGCTCTGGAGCCCGTTGAGGGAGTCAGCTTCAGAAGAGTACCTGAAGGTGGTGTTGAGAATTATTCATTTCTGAGTTTTTACCTACCATCAGAGACCATCACCCAAAAAGCACATGCGGCATTGAGCGCTGCTGGCGTTGATGCTTGTTTTTACTGGTATAATAACAATTGGCACTATTATAAGAAATGGGATCATCTTAGAACCATGAAATCCTTAGCTCCAGTGGCAAGAGAAGTCCTGGATGGAATTCCTGATTATCCTGAGACTCATTTCAAACAATCAGATCATTGGATGGGCAGAACGATATCTTGTCTAATAAAACTCGGATGGGATGAGGATGAAGTAGCCAAAAGAGCCGAATTGATGGCCGCAACTATAAAAAAGGAATTGTAAACCTTAATTTAATTAATAGGGAGAATAATCTACTATCTCAAGGCCATAACCAACAATTCCAACTCTTTTAGCCTGGTCACTATTGGTCATAAGCCGCATTTTGGTAATATTCAAATCGTGCAGTATTTGCGCTCCAATACCAAAATCACGAGTATCCATTTCTATCTTAGGAGCTTTGACAATTCCATTTTTTTGGTTTTCCTGTAACCCTTTTAAACGTTTAAGAAGATTATAAGACTGACTTTGTTGATTTATAAATACTATGGCTCCCTTACCTGCTTCATTAAGCGCTTTAAACATATCATCTAATTTCTTGTCAGCATTATGCGTTAGGGTACCCAGGATGTCATTATTTACTAAAGTAGAGTTTATCCTTGTAAGCACAGGATCGTCAAGCTTCCAGCTACCTTTAGTAAGTGCGAGATGAACCTGTTCGTTAGTAGTTTGCTGATAGGCATGTAAGGTAAAATGCCCGAAGCGGGTTTCTACTTCAAATTCCTCCCTTTTAACTATCAGGCTATCGTGGCGCATTCTGTAGGCAACGAGGTCTTCAATGGAAACAAGCTTAAGATCAAATTTGCGGGCAACTTCCACCAGATGCGGCAATCGAGCCATTGTACCATCTTCATTTAGAATTTCTACCAGGATCCCGGCAGCTTCAAATCCCGCCAATCGGGCTAAATCTACTGCAGCTTCAGTATGACCGGTTCTTCTTAGAACCCCTCCATTCTTGGCTCGCAAAGGGAAGATATGTCCTGGCCTCCCCAAATCATGTGGCCTTGTGGTATTATTTACAAGGGCCTTTATTGTTTTTGCTCTGTCCTGTACAGAAATTCCTGTAGTACAACCATGTCCTATTAAATCTACAGATACAGTAAATTGAGTATGATGTAAGACCGTATTGTTCTCTACCATCATTGATAAATCCAACTCCTCACAACGTTCTTCTGTAAGTGGCGCACATATAAGTCCGCGTCCGTGCTTAGACATGAAGTTGATCATTTCTGGTGTAACAGCTTCAGCGGCAGCAATAAAATCGCCTTCATTCTCGCGATTTTCATCATCTACAACTATAATCACCTTTCCATTCCGTATATCTGTAATGGCCTCTTCAATAGTATTTAATTGAATTTTATCTTCCATAGCTGCAATCATGATGCTGTAACTTTATTTTTCTTTCTAAAAAAATCTTTTATTTTTTCAATAAGGTGCCCAAAATCCATTAGCCCTCTGTCGGCAGTTGCTCTTTTGGTCAAATAAACGCCCAAAGGTAACATTATTAGAGTAGAAAGCCATGCTCCAAGTATAGGATGAATATTTCCCTCTTTTGCATAATTACCTGCAAATACTCCGATAAAATAATAGGTCAAAAACAGCACAATAGCTATAACCATTGGCAAACCAAGTCCTCCTTTGCGAATAATTGCTCCAAGGGGTGCACCTACAAAAAACAGAATTATACAGGAAAGAGCAAGGGCGAATTTTTTATGTAAGGACAATATATGCATATTGTATATTTTATATCGCCGTTGTAATTCTTCTTTTTTACCAAGCACAGAATTTAAAATATTTGAGACCGAATTTTTTGCTGCACTTACGACTTGTAGTCTTCTGTGTTCCCTGAAAAGATCCAATACATTATCTATCTGCAAGGTATCTATTTTCTGAATTGGCAATATCTCCTTTTTTTTGTTTTTTACCACTGTGTCCAAAACAATTTTAGATTGAGTGCTTTTTTGTGTAGTATCAACCTGAGATATTGGAAGAAATATACCCATTCTATTAGTTATGTTCTTAGAAAAAGCAGCAACTATTTTCACATTATTTTCCCGTAAAGAATCGATATCCTTATTGAGTCTGGATACATTTTTCATCTTATCAGTTCGTACATTTCGCTCTTCTTCCAGATCCTGAACATTGTCTGGAATTTCAATATTTATGATATAGGTCTCAAAATTAGACCGGGCAAATGGTGATTTATCCTTGCCTGACCCACTTTTTGCCACAATTTCTTCATAATAATGACCATCAGTCAGGACCAATTGTATGATATCAGATCCCTGACTACTTCTTAGTTCACCTGTTTTGGCTTTAATAACCGTATTATTTTTCTGAAGATTTGTCTTTTTATGAATGACTACATCTTTGAGGTATTTATCATTCTCGCCATACTTTTGATCTACTTTAATATTAATGCCTTCAACATCACTAAAAACACCTTCTACGATCACCGCTGCAGGTTTTACTGTTGCAATATTTCGCCTAAGGTTATAGATTTTTTGTTCAGAAGCCGGAATTACGCTATTCGCAAAGAAAAAAGCTACCCCACCGAGAATAGTAACTAAAATTATCAGGGGTAACATTGCTCTTTGCAGGGAAATTCCTGAAGCCTTCATTGCGGCAAATTCATAATTCTCGGCTAAAGCTCCAAATGTTAATATTGAAGAGAGCAGTACTGTAAGAGGCAGTACTTTTTCTGTTAGGTTTGGTAATAAGTAAAAAAGGAATTTACCAATGATTATAATATCCAGTCCTTTACCCGCCAAATCATCAATGAACAGCCATATCGTCTGAAAGATGAAGATAAACATCAATATCAGGAATGAACTAAAAAAATTATAAAGAAATTGCTTTAAAATGTACTTATCTAATATCCGCAATGGTCTAGTTTCTTATGATGTAGTACCCTTCTTCTTTGTACTTGTTTTCATCAAAAGTAAATAAGGTTTTTGATAATTGCTGATCAGTTTTAAAAGAATTAACAGTAATGGTAGTAATTGTGCCGTTCTTACCGGTTTCAATTAATTTATAAATATGCTTGGTTTCTACATCAATGCCCAGCAGAATAGATGTTATTTCAGAATTTGAATCAATAGGGATGAGCTTGACAAACTGAATTTTTCTGCCCTGAACATTCTGCAATATATCCCATTCATAGTTATGACCTGTCTTATAGAAAGTCAGCATTTTGGAAGGTGTTATGGTATTTTCCTCTTCAGATTTATCTTCTATAGTAACTTCTTCATTTTCCGGAACTATAGTATATACTTTAGCACCATCGTATAATTGTTGTGACCCTAAATAATTAAAAAGGTACTTTTCGCCTTCCAGTGTGACATCGCCACGGGTCTCCTGATCTACATCTGCCTCCGAATTGTGTAACGCAAATTTGAAATTTACCGCAATATTATCATAACTCTTAACTTTAGAATAGACTTCATCCAGAAGAGCCTTTGCTTTATCTGAAGATTGGGCCTGAGCAAAAATGGTCGTAAAAACCAATGCCACGATAAGAATAGAATATTTCATTTTTTATTTTATTTCATTACTTAATAACTGGTCCAAAGCGTAAATATCGGAAACCAGCACTTGCCTCGCCTTGCTTCCTTCAAAGGGTCCGACAATTCCTGCTGCTTCCAGCTGGTCTATTATTCTACCAGCCCTGTTGTATCCTAATTTTAACTTGCGTTGTATTAGAGATGCAGAGCCCTGTTGTGCATTAACTATTACTTCTGCTGCCTCTCTGAACAAAGCATCCCGGTCAGAAATATCATAATCAATACCTGTGCCAGAATCATCACCAACATATTCCGGTAATAGGTGCGCTTCAGGGTATGCCCGTTGTGAACCAATGAATTCTGTAATTTTTGCCACTTCCGGTGTATCAACAAATGCGCATTGAAGCCTGGTAATATCATTACCCTGGGTGAAAAGCATGTCACCCCGTCCAATTAGTTGATCAGCTCCCTGGGTATCCAAAATAGTCCTTGAATCTATTTTGGAAGTCACCCGAAACGCAAGCCTGGCCGGAAAATTCGCCTTAATTAACCCTGTAATGACATTTACTGATGGTCTTTGTGTTGCAATTACCAAATGGATGCCTATAGCCCTTGCCAACTGCGCTAACCTTGCTATCGGTGTTTCTACTTCTTTCCCGGCAGACATTATCAGATCGGCAAATTCATCAATAATCAATACAATATAAGGCAAAAATTTATGGCCGTCGTTTGGATTAAGCTTTCTGGCCTTAAACTTTACATTGTATTCTTTAATATTTCTAACCATGGCCAACTTAAGCATTTCATAACGGTTGTCCATTTCTATACACAAAGAGTTTAAGGTATGAATTACCTTGGTATTATCGGTTATTATAGCCTCTTCAGAATCCGGAAGTTTAGCCAAATAGTGCCTTTCAATTTTATTATACAAGGTAAGTTCCACCTTTTTTGGATCAACAAGGATAAATTTTACCTCTGCAGGATGCTTCTTATAAAGCAAAGAAGTTAAAACCGCATTTAGACCAACAGACTTACCCTGACCTGTTGCACCGGCCATAAGCAAGTGAGGCATTTTTGCTAAATCTACCACAAAGGTTTCGTTACTAATGGTCTTACCAAAAGCTATTGGTAATTCCATTTCAGCTTTTTGGAATTTGCTGGACGCTATGACAGAACGCATAGAGACAACAGAAGGATTTTTGTTTGGAACTTCAATTCCGATAGTTCCTTTGCCTGGTATTGGTGCTATAATTCTTATACCTAAAGCAGCCAGAGACAAGGCAATATCATCTTCCAAATTCTTTATTTTTGAAATACGCACCCCTGCAACAGGTACAATTTCATACAAAGTAACAGTTGGTCCAATGGTAGCCTTTATTTGTCCAATGCCTATTTTGTAATTTTTTAATGTCTCAACAATCTTGTTTTTATTTTCCTCAAGTTCTTCCTGATTTATAGTGATACCTCCGGATGCTCCATGTGGATCAAGCAGGTCGAGATGTGGAAACTTATAGTTGGCCAGCTCCAAAGTAGGATCAAATTCACCAAAATCTGCCACCAATTTATCAGAGAGAATATCCTTTTCTTCTTTTTCTTCGGTAATTTTCTCTACTTCCATTTTTATGGAATCTTCCTTAGCAGGGGTCTTCGAAGTATTCGCTTTATCATCAGGATTCTCTACTTCAGTGACCAATGGTGGAATATCCTCCTTATGCGTATAAGTGTCAATGACTATAGGGACCTCTTTATCAACATCCATTAGGATCTCTTCTCCACCACCATTTTGAAATTCGGTAGCCAGAGATTTAGACTTCCGTTTAAAAAAGTCGGCAATACCCTCAGGAGAGAACTTAAACAGACGAACAAGAATAACGGTAAGCCCAAATAACAAAAGCAATAAAACGCCAATTTTGCCTGTATAATCCTGTAAAAAGTCATTCATTTCAAATCCTACCAAACCTCCCAATAAAGGACGTTCATAAGCGAAAAAACCAAGGGCTATTGAGATCCATATAACAAAAACCAGTCCCCAAATCCACTTACTTAACAATCCTTTTTTATCAAGATTTAAAAACATGTACAAGCCTGTAATGCATAACAAAATGGGAAAAATAAAAGAGGCCACCCCAAACCCTCTATACATGAAGAAGTGGCTAACGCTTGCCCCAAATTTATTCAGTAAATTATTTGCCTGTTCGTTTCTATCTGTAAATTCGGTAAGAAGGCTTTGGTCTGCCTGCCATGAGAAGTAAAAGGAGGTAAATGAAAAAAAGAGGGCAATGCTGAGCAATACCAACAGGCTTCCCAGGATTATTTTATTTTGTTTGGACAACTTAAAAGAAAAACCTTTTTTAGAAGAAGCTGGTTTTGATTTTTTTCTCTTCTTTGCCATTTAATCATCTATTCTTTGGGGTAAAAATACAAATTTACAGAGGAAGGACTATCTACAAACGTCCTAAATAATTTTTGGACCATAGATGATTAAACCAACAATGGATGCGGCTAGTGAAACCAGCATAACAGCTCCTGCTGAAATGTCCTTGATAAATCCAATTTTCTCATCAAATTCGGGCTGTATATAATCTGACATTTTTTCAATTGCTGTATTCAGGCCTTCAACACCAAGAACCAGGGCAATTGCGAATATCTGTAAAATCCATTCGGTTTGTGATATTTCAAAATAAAACCCGGCAACGGTCATTATACCTGCAATGACTACCTGGATTTGGATACTACTCTCCGTACGGACTAAAAGCCATGCTCCGCGAAAAGCATACCCAATTCCTTTTATCCGGCCTACAATCAGATTTTCTTTAGGCATCCATTAAAGCTTCAAGGGCTGCTTTGTAGTTTGGCTCTTCCACAGTTTCCTGTACCTGCTCGGTATAAATTACCTTACCATCCTCGTTTAAGACTACAATCGCTCTTGAAAGTAAGCCCTGAATTGGGCCATCTATATATTCCAGACCATAGGATTTTCCAAAATTCCAATCTTTAAAGTCAGACAGTGTTTCTACATTATCAATTCCTTCTGCTCCACAAAATCTATTCATAGCAAAAGGCAAATCTCTGGAAATGCATAAAACCAACGTATTATCCAGCTCTGCTGCCTCTAAATTGAACTGACGAACAGAATTGGCGCAAGTTCCGGTGTCTAAACTGTGAAATATATTCATTACCACCTTCTTTCCTTTGTAATCAGACAGCGTAGTAGTTGACAAGTCGCTTTTTGCTAAATTAAAATCGGGGGCAGAGCTCCCAATCTCAGGGAGATTACCTGATGTATGAATTGCATTTCCCTTAAGTGTTACAGTAGCCATTTTGTAATTTTTAAAATTCTGTGTGAAATTAAAAAATAAATAATTGAAATAATAGGCGAACGATGGAAAAGTTAAATATCGTTCCGTTAAATATTTGGTTTACTTATTCAGGAAGCCTTTGCAGAGGCCAAATGCTTAATTTTTATTCCCAAAGCAGCAAAGAACAGCGTGGTGATTGGACTTAACCAATTGAAGATAGCAAAGAAGAAATAATCTGCAACACTTACTCCTAATACCCCGCTATGATATGCTCCGCATGTATTCCAGGGGATAAGTACAGAGGTTACCGTTCCGGAGTCTTCCAGGGTCCTGCTCAAATTTTCAGGAGCTAACCCCCGGTCTTCATATGCCTTTGCAAACATTTTGCCCGGAACTACAATGGCAAGGTACTGATCAGATGCCGTAACGTTAAGTGCAAGACAGCTCCCTACTGTACTTGCAAAAAGCCCGAATGTTGTCTTGGCCAACCCAAGCAACGACTTAGTAATCCTAGATAAGGCGCCTATTCCATCCATAATACCACCAAATACCATGGCACAAACAATGAGCCATATGGTACCTAACATCCCAGACATACCTTTTGCAGTAAATAAATCGTTAAGTGCCGGGTTATCTGTGGCTATTGAGGTTTTAACTGTAATCGCATTCAATATTCCTTTATAGCCAGATTCAAAACTCAATTCTTTTGCTCCTGTAATTCCTGCCACGATATCGGGTTGGAACCACAAAGCGAAAACACCACCAAGTAAAGTACCTATGAGCAAGGCTACAAGTGGCGGAGCTTTTTTTACAATCATAAAAATCACGGCTAATGGAACCAGAAACAACCAGCCATTTATGGTGAAGGCTGCATCAATTGAGTTCAGAATGCTTTCTGTGTCTGCTAAACCCGTAGTCTCCAGATTCAGGCCTATAATTACAAATATCAGTAAGGTAATGGAAATTGTTGGAATGGTGGTATAGGTCATATATCTGATATGACCAAATAATTCTCCACCAGCCATGGCAGGGGCAAGGTTTGTAGTATCACTCAAGGGCGACATCTTATCACCAAAATAAGCGCCCGAGAGAGCTGCACCGGCGGTCATACCCATAGGAATTCCCAGGGCATCCCCAATCCCTATAAGAGCAATACCAACAGTTGCCGAGGTAGTCCAGCTGCTGCCTGTCGCAATTGAAATTATGGCGCAAATAATTAAACTTGCGCCCAGGAATATGGTAGGGTTAAGAATTTGAAGGCCATAATAGATCATTGCCGGGATAATCCCGCTTATCATCCAGGTTCCTGCCAGCGCACCTACCATCAAGAGTATTAATAAAGCACCAGTAGTGGACTTTACATTTTCGGCCACTTCAGCCAACATCTGTTTATAGGTAGTTTTGTTAAAAAAACCAACAATAGCGGCAACAGCACCGCCCAATAATAAAATAAACTGATTAGAACCACTGATGGCATCGTCTCCGAAAACATAGACATTGTAAGCGAGCATGCCCACAAGAGCAATAACAGGGATTAATGCCTCCCAGATATTTAATTCCCGGTTTTCAACAATATGCTCCTGCTGTCTGTATTTATTGGATTTTTTATCGGCCATAAAGTTTGGTTAGTTGATTCGTAATATTACAACTTTGGCCGCTGTTCTGCAAACGCCTAAATCATCAATGCAACAGGAAATGCGACTTTATGGTCCAGGATGTGCAGACTTTGCATACATTCTTTCATTAATTTATATGTTCTCTTTACATCGTTATCCAAGCCAATAGAAAATCGTATTAGTCCATCCGATAAGCCCATAGATTTTTGCTCTTCCAAAGGGATTTCCGATGAAGTGGATGTGCCGGGAGCACTAAACAGCGTTTTATAGAACCCAAGACTAACAGCCAAATAACCAAGGTTTTTTTTCTGCATTAACTCCATCAGGTTATTTGCATTTTCAAGGCTGCCTACGTCTAAGGTCATAATCCCACCATATCCATATTCACTAACGATCTGTTTTTTCATAGTAAGGTACCCGGGATGTGATTTAAGCCCCGGATACACCACCCTAAGGCCGTCTTTCTCAAACTTTTTGGCCAGGTATAGTGCATTTTCGCTATGCTTTTTCATTCTTATATGAAGCGTTCTCATATTTTTTAAAATAAAAGAGGCCCGGAGGCTATCAAGAGTACTGCCCAGAAGCATCCCGGCTCCATCATGCACATCCTTAAGGCTGAGGCAAAACTCCTTCGTCCCGCAAACTGCCCCTGCAACACTATCACTGGTTCCATTTATAAATTTAGTAAGGCTGTGGATCACAATCTCCGCCCCTAATTTTCCCGGAGCAATCGATAAAGGAGAAAAAGTATTGTCCACAACCAGAGGAATATTATACTTTTTAGCCAATCTGGATAGCGCTTTTATATCAGCTACTTCCAATAAAGGGTTGCTTATAGATTCACAGAATATCATTTTGGTGTCAGCAGTAATGGCCTTTTCTACAATATCAATTTTTGTAATGTCTACAAACGAGGTATTGATATTGAATTTCCTGAGAAAATTTTTCATAAAAGCATACGTGCCTCCATAAATAGTCCGGCTACTGACAATATGATCCGCAGAATTGCATAATTGCAGGATAACGGCTGTAATTGCTCCCATGCCACTTGCGGTGACATTCGCCGTTTCTGTCCCTTCGAGAGCAGCAAGAGCTTCTCCCAAATATAGATTGGAAGGAGAGGAGTGCCGGCTATATAAGTAACAACCTTCTGTATTCCCTTCAAACGTATCGAACATTGTTTTGGCAGAAAGGAAGGTATAAGTAGATGAATCGGATATAGACGGATTTACACCCCCGAATTCACCAAAATTGTGTAATTCCTGAATTTTGTCTGTCGCATTATGTTTCATAACAGCATAAGTTTTGTAGTGTAAAATTATTGAAATGCAGATTGAAAAACAACTATAATTGAATATAATAGAAAATAAAACTATATTTACACCTTAAAATAGAATATATATTTATAATTACATAAATCAAGCAGTTTTTAATGTAAATAAATCATGATTAAAATAGACGCAAAAGACAGGGAGTTATTGGCGCTCCTACAAGAGGATAGTAAATGGACCACCAAGGAATATGCAAACCGACTTGGACTTTCAACCACCGCCGTATATGAACGGATAAAACGCTTGGAAAAAAATGGTGTGATAACTAAATATGTTGCTTTGGTTGACAGGAATAAGGTAAACAAGGCTTTTATGGTGCTCTGTCATGTTAAACTGATTCAGCATATTAAAGATTATGTGATTCAGTTTGAAAGGGAAGTAGTTCAGTTGGAAGAAGTTTCGGAATGCCATCATATTAGCGGGGATTATGATTATATCCTTAAAGTTAATGTAAGTGATATGGAGACTTACAGAGAGTTTATGGTGACTAAGTTGACAGCTATAAAAAATATAGGAAGCACCCAGAGTTCTTTTGTTATTAATGAGGTAAAACACAGTACCGCCATACACTTTTAAATACTCTAGTAATTTGGGTTTTCTTAAGGTCTGATTCTCTTATGTCCTAAACAAAAACATTTGTACTTTTGTGATCTGATTTTCTGAATATCCGGTTATAAAACGAATCTTTTACTCTAAAAAGGAAGACTATGAATCAATATGATGTGGCCGTTATAGGCTCTGGCCCAGGTGGGTATGTTGCCGCCATAAGATGCGCACAATTGGGTATGAAAACTGCCGTAATCGAGAAATATTCAACTTTGGGAGGAACTTGTCTTAATGTAGGTTGTATTCCTTCAAAAGCGTTATTAGACTCCAGCCATCATTATGAAGATGCATTAAAACATTTTGAAGCTCACGGCATTGAAATCCCAGGAGATATAAAGATAAACCTTGAAAAAATGATCAGCCGCAAACAGGCCGTAGTAGATCAGACTACAAAGGGGATTCAGTTTTTAATGGATAAAAATAAGATTGATGTTTATGAAGGGAAAGGAAGTTTTAAGGACGCTACTCATATCACAGTAGAACCAACAAAAGGAAAACCACAGGCACTAGAAGCCAAAAATATAATCATTGCAACAGGTTCTAAACCCTCTACACTGCCTTTTATAGAGCTAGACAAGGAACGCGTTATCACTTCTACAGAGGCTTTAAAATTAAAGGAAATCCCTGCACACATGATAATTATTGGCGGTGGGGTGATTGGATTAGAATTAGGTCAGGTTTATAAGCGATTGGGCTCTGAAGTTACCGTGGTTGAGTTTATGGATAGAATTATTCCCGGTATGGATGCAGCACTTTCCAAAGAGCTTTTAAAAGTCTTAAAAAAACAAAAAGTAAAATTTCTGCTTTCACATAAGGTCAAGTCGGTTGAGCGCAAGAAGAATGAGGTAATTATTAAAGCCGATGACAAAAAAGGGGCCGAAGTGATTTTAAAAGGCGATTATTGCCTGGTGTCAGTAGGTAGGAGGCCTTATACCGATGGTTTAAATACCGAAGCCGCAGGCGTAGCATTAGATGATATGGGCAGGGTAGCAGTGAACAACAACTTACAGACCAATATTCCTAATATATATGCCATTGGTGACGTCGTTAAAGGTGCAATGCTCGCGCATAAAGCCGAAGAGGAGGGTACTATGGTAGCTGAGATTATCGCCGGTCAAAAGCCACATATTGATTATAATTTAATTCCCGGTGTTGTATATACCTGGCCGGAAGTAGCATCAGTCGGGAAAACGGAAGAAGAATTAAAAGAAGCTGGTGTAGAATATAAATCGGGTCAATTTCCAATGCGTGCATTAGGACGATCAAGAGCCAGTATGGATATCGACGGGTTTGTAAAAATTCTTGCAGATAAGAAAACAGATGAAGTCCTTGGAGTACACATGATAGGTGCCCGATGTGCCGATCTGATTGCCGAGGCAGTCACTGCTATGGAATTCAGAGCTTCAGCCGAGGATATTTCGCGTATGAGTCATGCACATCCTACCTATGCCGAGGCAGTAAAAGAAGCCGCTCTGGCCGCTACTGACGACAGAGCTCTACACATTTAATAAGCTTGGGTTTGCCTGAAAAGCTTCAGGTTTACTTGGATTAATTCGACCTAGAGTTTTGGGAGTCTTTTTTAACTCTTTACAAATCCAATGCTTCTAAGCATCCTGTAAACACCTATTTTTAGTATCCTTTGTGTATAAACTGCCCAGGGTTCCAGCTTATTTCTGAAATCTGTAAACGCAGCACTTATACCTTGTTTGATATAAGCTTCATTCCTGGCATAAAACAAGGCCAGAAAGGAGCATGCGAACATAAAAGCAATGGCCGCGGGAATCAATATAGCCGGCGATAAGGACTGATAAAAGAATCTATACAATCCAAGTCCGGTAAAACTTCCATAAAGAATAACAAAATGAATAACATAGATGGATAATGTATTCTGTCCTATTTTTAATATAGTCCTGCTTGTTATAAACTGACGCAATAACATAAATACAGCAAAGGCAATAAGTACATCTCCCAGTCTGATAAAAAGGTAATTATTTGCCGCAATAACTTCGAACAATTGTATCCCGGTTATTGATGAGATTGCTATAAACAGATCTGATGAGAAAAAGATTAGGAATATACCTGTAAGTGCAGCAATGGAAATAGCTGCAGGATATAGAGATTTAGAATTTTTATAATAGGTAAACAGATAGGAGAAAAAGCCTCCGATGGCCGTATACCCAAACCATGGAATTATGGTAAACACAGACCCGTTTGTTCTGGTAAAATAATTAGCTAATGCATCCGGTAGTATTTCAAAAGTCCAATTGGAATATATTGGTTCAAAGCTAAAAAGCAAGCAGCTTATGATAAGTAATGATAAAGGGAAGACATAATTTTTTTGTTTACTGGTGAACAAATACAAACCAATAATACCGAGGATTGACAAGCCTATAATATGCAAAACGTCAACCAGGAAGAAAGAAGGATACAATTCGCCCTTCAATAATCCAAATAGATTTAAACGGAGAAGATAACCAATGAATAATAGTTGAATACCACGTTTAATCCCCTTTTTTATTCTTGGATTGTTAAATCCTTTCTCTGGTACACGAATTAACAGATAGGTAAAAATAAAGCCCGAAACTGTAAAAAACACCGGGGCTGTAATACCCCTGAAATACCTCCAAACAGTAAATATTAAGCTGTCAGGATCCCTGAAAGAATTTTCCAGAAGCCCATCCACAAAATGCCCTTGTAGCATCATGAGGATTGCCCAGGCTCTCATAGCATCTATAAAAAATAGTCTTGCAGTTTTACTTCTCATACCTAACAACTACCCTATATACTTGTTTAACAACACCTTTGGATGTTTAAAAATGCAAAATTAGCTAAATTACTCGCAATTCAAGCTTATTTGAGGTATTTTCGTCAACTTTAAAATCTCACTTATGTCCACAATATTAGCTTTGGCCGGAAGCAACTCCTCAAAATCAATAAACTTCAAATTAGTCCAGCATACCGCGGGTTTAATTAGCGAGAAGGAGGTACAACTTTTAAATATGGCTAATTTTCCATTCCCTTTGTATAGTGAAGATAATGAGCGCGAAATGGGTTTTTCTAATTCTCTGGTAGAATTGCGCAACGATATAATGAAAGCTGATGGGGTAATTATTTCTGTAAATGAACACAACAGTAACCCTTCTGCATATTTTAAAAATGTTCTGGATTGGCTGTCACGTCTGGAAAGGAAATTTTTGGAAGATACCGAAGTATTTCTTATGTCAACCTCCCCTGGTAAGCGCGGTGGAATCGGTTCCCTGGAAATTATTGAAAAATTATTACCCAGGTTTGGTGCAACTATCAGCACAACATTTTCTTTACCCTCTTTTTACGAAAATTTTGACTCAGAGAAAGGCATCACCGATAGTGCATTTGAAGAAATGCATAAAAAGGCCCTTGCTGAGTTTTTATCTAAAGTCTAAAAGCTTTACAGATACCTCGTCTTTTTGGAATTACGAAATTCCCGCTCTTGAAACCAATTCTTTCATAGATATTGTGAAAAGATTGGTGGCGCTTGCAACTTTGATTAATTTTGTAAAGTGTTAAATCAGTTTAAAGACCATATTGCGGTAAACTATCCGGAACTCCTTAAAAATCACTTTTTAGTTGCTTGCAGCGGAGGGGTTGACAGTGTAGTATTAACGCATCTCTGTGCGCTAAATAAAATGGACTTCTCCATTGTTCACTGTAATTTTCAGTTGCGTGGCTATGAAAGTGACATGGATGCTTTCTTTGTTGAAGATTTAGCAAGGAAAATTGGAAAAAGAATACATATAAAAGATTTTGATACAGTTGATTACATAAGTATAAATAAAGTTTCACTTCAAATGGCAGCAAGGGAATTGAGGTACCGCTGGTTTGAAGAAATAATGGAAATAAACAAAATAAAAACCTTGGTAACAGCACATCAGGCAGATGACAATTTGGAGACTTTTATAATTAACTTATCCAGGGGTACCGGCATTAAAGGACTTACTGGTATTCCTGCTAAAACTTCAACTATTAGCCGGCCAATGCTGATATTTTCCAGGGCACAAATCGTGCAATTTGCCGAAATCAATAATATAACCTGGAGAGAGGATCGAAGTAATCGTGAAACCAAATATCTCAGGAATAAAATAAGATATAATGTTATTCCTAAGTTAAAGGAATTACACCCCGGATTTCTTGCCAACTTTGAATCTACACGTGCCAACCTGGAAGGAAGTGCGACTCTTTTGAAAAACTACCTTACTGTACTAAAACAAAATCTTTTTCAACAACAGGATGATATAATTAAAATCTCAATAAGTTCACTTTTAAAATTAGAACCCATTAAGGTTTATATGTATGAGTTATTTCATGAATACGGTTTTAAAGAATGGGATGATGTTGTTGGGATTTTAACTGCTATAAGCGGAAAAGAAGTTCGCTCAGGTACCCATAGACTTATTAAAGACCGGGAGTATCTTTTATTACAGCCGATTTATCCTTCAATAGTTGAAAAATTTGTTATTGATGCCATTTCAGGAACTATTACCGAACCCTTGGGTATGAAGATTGATGATGTAAAAGCAATGGGGGAGACCTCCAATAAAATACTATATGTTGATAAAGAAACGTTAAACCTTAAGCTAAGCATTAGAAAATGGGAGAAAGGAGATTACTTTTACCCCTTTGGAATGAATGGGAGAAAAAAGGTCTCAAAGTTTTATAAGGATGAAAAAATGGATCTGATCTCCAAGGAAAAACAATGGCTTTTATGCTCAGGTGATGCCATAGTATGGGTCATGGGCAGAAGGGGGGATGATCGTTTTAAAGTAACGCCCAAAACAAAGAATATTTTAAAATTTACCATAACAGAATGAGAATACTATTAACATTTCTTATTTTATTTATCAGTCTGAATCCCGGTTTTGGTCAGGTTGAGGAAGACCCTGTAATTTGGTCATATGAAGTTAATGAACTGACGGAAAACGAGTATGAACTAATTTTCAAAGCAGAAATAGCTGACGGCTGGCATATCTTTTCTCAATTTACAGATGAGAACGGTTCTTTACCCAGTGAATTCACTTTTCTCAAGAGCGGTGAAGATTATGAATTGGTGGGTACGGCCACAGAAAGTGAAACAATAAAAGAATACAGTGATATTTTTGAGGTAGACGAGACTTTTTTTATAGATAATGCGGTGTTTACACAAAGAATCAAGTTACTAAATACATCACTTTCCCAAATAGATGTTGAGCTTTTCTATCAGGTGTGTAAAGAAGTATGTATTCCAAAAGAGCATACTTTTAGGTTATCCCTGAGCGGAGAAAGAATAGTTGTTGAAGAAGAAATACTTGATGACAGAGACCTGGGCCTTAGTTCTGCTTTAAAACTCAACTTAAAAAATAAAGAAAGACTAAATGCCAGGGATGATACTAACCTGAAAAAGGGTTCCGCTTTGTGGATGGTATTTGGCCTTGGGTTTTTAGGTGGCCTTATTGCCTTATTGACACCATGTGTATTTCCAATGATCCCATTAACTGTTTCCTATTTTACGAAACATACCAAAAATAAATCCGCAGGAATTTTTGAGGCTTCTTTATACGGTTTTTATATTGTCTTAATCTATTTTTTACTTAGCCTGCCCTTTCATTTATTTGATTCGGTAGATCCACAAATTCTAAATACAATAGCCACCAATATCTGGCTCAACGTTGCCTTTTTTGTAGTGTTTGTGTTTTTTGCATTCTCTTTTTTCGGTTATTATGAATTAACATTGCCCAGTTCCTGGTCCACTAAAATGGATAACGCATCTTCTAAGGTAGGAGGAGGGTTGGGAATATTTTTTATGGCATTAACACTGGCCATTGTATCTTTTTCCTGTACAGGGCCAATTTTAGGAGGTCTTTTAGGAAGTACTACCCTGGCTGAAGGCGATGTCGCCAATAACCTTTCAGCAGGAATGTTGGGATTTGGTGTTGCCCTGGCCTTACCTTTTGGATTATTTGCGTTATTTCCTGCCTGGTTAAATTCTTTACCCAAGTCTGGTGGTTGGATGGATACCGTAAAAGTATTTCTTGGATTTCTTGAATTGGCTCTTGCCTTTAAATTTTTATCTAATGCAGACCTCGTAGGCAATTGGGGAATCTTTAAAAGAGAAATCTTCCTGGGGATTTGGATACTGCTTTTTGTTTTATTGGTTTTATACCTATTTGGACTCTTCAGATTTAAACATGAAGGGCCAAAACAAAAGTTATCTAAAACCAGAATTGGAGTTGGCGTTTTAACTGCTGCTTTTACTGTTTATTTGATATTAGGAGCTTTCAATATTACCAACCTTAAATTATTAAGCGGATTTCCACCTCCGGATTTTTATTCTGTTGTGGATAAAGAAAATAATTGCCCACTTGGACTTAACTGCTTTAAAGATTTCGAAGAAGGGATAACTTATGCTAAAAAAGAAAAGAAACCCGTCTTACTTGATTTTACGGGATGGGCCTGCGTTAACTGCCGAAAAATGGAAGAAAACGTCTGGAGTGAACCCAATATTTATGAAATGCTTAAAGAGGATTACGTGCTGATTTCCTTATATATAGACGACAGAAAATCTTTACCCGAGCATGAAAAATTTGATTATAAATTCGATTCTGGTAGAGTAAAAAACATTGAAACCGTAGGGGAAAAATGGGGTACTTTTCAAACCCTCAACTTTGGCGCAGCATCACAGCCCTATTACGTTTTACTTTCCCCGGATTTGGAGGTCTTAAATTCTTCAATTCAAAATGCGGATAGTGAAACCTATGAAAGTTGGTTGAGAGAAGGGCTTAAAAACTTTGATGAGCTCAACAAAGGTGAATTGACCAGCACATTGCCATAAAACGGCATATTTTGACCTACTAACTAAGTTACTGAATTTTCTTTTGGGATTTTTATAATCTTTGACTCCCTATTTATTTATCTTTAAACCTCAAAGACTTAACCGTGAAGAAAATTAAAAAATTCTCCCTGATTCTACTGGCATTACTTGGAATTATATTTCTTGCCACGTTCATCTTCATACAAACTCTGAAACCTGATTATGAAGGTGAAAAACAATTATTAAATCTGTCTGATGAAGTATCTGTCTACTACGATTCCTATGGTATTCCCCACATTTATGGGGATAGTGAAGAGGATGCAATTAGAGCGCTAGGTTATGTGCATGCTCAGGACAGACTTTGGCAAATGGAATTGTTGAGAAGAGTTGGCAGAGGTGGATTATCAGAGGTTTTTGGTTCTGAATTATTGTCAACAGATAAATTTTTTATTTCACTGGGTATTGATGAGGCTTCTTTGAAAACTTTAGAACGGAGCGAAATCACAAATAAGACAGTACAGCTTGCCGAGGCTTATTTAGACGGTATAAATCAGTTTATTAAAGAAGGACCGACACCTGTTGAGTTTTACCTGACAGGTATCGATAAGGAACCTTTTAGCCTCAGGGATGTTTATAACTCTATTGGTTATATGGCATTTAGTTTTGCAATGGCCCAAAAAACCGACCCATTATTAACGGTTATCAAAAATAAATTAGGGCCTGAATACCTGAAAGATTTAGAAATTGATGTAGATAAAAATACTGAATGGATCAGGAATTTTAAGTCTGCACCTGAAGATTCAAAAGAAGCTCAAGTGGTTGCTTCAATTTCAAAGGCGCTGGCTAATTTGCCTGTGCCACAGCTTGAAGGGAGTAACAGTTGGGTAATGGCCCCTGCCAAAACCAAATCGGGTAAGGTAATCCTGGCTAATGATCCACACATTGGATTTGCACAGCCATCAGTTTGGTATGAAGCGCATGTTAATGCTTCAGGATACGAAAAATATGGCTATTATATGGCAGGAATACCCTTTCCAGTTCTCGGGCATGATAGAAATCTGGCATATGGCGTTACAATGTTTGAAAATGACGACGTTGATTTTTATTATGAGGAAACACATCCCACGGACAATAAAAAATACAAAACCAAAGAAGGTTGGAAGAATTATGAAATTGTTTCTAAACCCATTAAAATAAAAGACAGCATCGATGTAATTTTTAGTTATAAAAAAACACATCATGGACCTGTACTTGATAGCATATCCCAAAAAATTGGTGGTGACAAACCTATTAGTATCTCCTGGATCTATACCAAACTGGAAAATAGAGTGCTAGATGCCTTATACGGGATAAGCCATGCTAACAATATTGACGAATTTCAAAAGGCCCTGCCAGACATACATGCTCCAGGCCTGAATATGATGTATGGCGACAAAGAAGGTAACGTAGCCTGGTGGGCAACGGCAAAATTATACCAGATGCCCGATAGTGCGCAAACCAAGTTAATTATGGATGGAAGTTCCGGCGCTTATGAACCTTTGAGATTTTTGGAATTTAGTGAGAATCCATCTTCGGTAAATCCGTCATGGAACTATGTCTATTCGGCCAACAACCAGCCCGATTCCATTGCCGGGATGCAATACCCGGGTTACTATTTACCTGAAAACAGGGCAAAGCGCATCGTTCAATTATTAGACGAGAAGGATGATTGGGATAAAAATTCAATGATGGATATGATTACAGATGCAACCTCTTCCGTAAATCCCGAAATTATATCAAACCTCACCAAACTGGTTGATGTAAAACAACTAAGTGAAGAGGATATTAACCTTCTGGATAAACTAAGGTCCTGGGATGGAAATTCTCCATTAAAGAGTGTCGAAGCCACTATATTTCACAGATGGATATACTACTTTTTAAGCAATACTTTTGAAGACGAACTTGGACCCGAACTTTTTCAACAATTATTAACTACCCATTTTCATAAACGTCTGATTGCTCCGATGGCCAGGAAAAAAAGTTCAGTTTGGTGGGATAATACCCAAACTGTGGAGACTGTAGAAAGCAAGAAAAATATCGTTCTGACCTCCTTTGTAATGGCCTTAAAATCATTAAAAGAGGAGTTTGGAGACAGAAGTTCACAATGGACATGGGGAAAAGTACATACGCTGGAACATGGACATCCAATAGGTCAGGTTGAAATGTTCCGTTCTTTTTTTAATGTTGGCCCATTTCCGGTACATGGAACCCGGGAGGTGATAAACAATATGTTCTTTCCTTATACCGCGGATGGGCAGAATAAAGTAAGTTCAGGACCATCTACTAGACGTATTGTTGACTTTGCGGATATAGAGAATAGCATGAGTATTTTACCTACCGGCCAATCCGGGAACCCCTTAAGTCCTCATTATAAAGATCAGGCACAAATGTTTATTAATGGTGAATTCAGAAAAATGATGATGAACAAGGAGGAAATTATGACGACTTCAAAGTCTATGCTTCAGTTTTCACCCAAAGGAAATTAAACCTTCGATCATTATTATATGTGCAATTTTTCTTTTTCTGCACTTTTTTTGCGGTAAAGAAAATTATCTATGTTCTTTTTAACAAAAGAATTATAGCATAGATAAAAAAGTATGCTTTCAAAAGTTTATGGTAGTGCCGTATTTGGAGTAGAAGCAACTACCATAGCTGTTGAAGTGAATGTGGATAGGGGAATAGGCTATCATTTGGTTGGTCTGCCCGATAATGCCATCCGGGAAAGTAATTTCAGAATAGCTGCCGCCTTACTCAATAATGGCTATAAAATTCCGGGAAAAAAAATCACCATCAATATGGCCCCGGCCGATCTAAGAAAAGAAGGCTCGGCATATGATCTCACCCTTGCCCTTGGTATCCTTTCGGCCTCGGGCCAAATTATGGCAGAAGAATTAGAGCGATATATCATTATGGGTGAAGTTTCTCTTGACGGTAGCCTTCAGCCCATAAAAGGAGCACTGCCTATTGCCCTGAAAGCCAGGGAAGAAGGTTTTAAAGGGTTTATTCTTCCTCAAGTAAACTCCCGTGAAGCAGCCATTGTGGAGGGGCTAGAGGTTTATGGGGTTGAAAAGATAGCTGAAGTTATTACGTATTTTGATAAAGGCGTGCCTTTAGAACAGGTTCATATAGATATTAGTGCTGAGTTTTATAAAAATCTGGAATTTCCGGAACATGATTTCTCGGACGTAAAAGGGCAGGAAAGTATAAAGCGCTGTATGGAGATTGCCGCCGCCGGTGGGCATAATATTATTCTGATTGGACCGCCCGGAGCAGGAAAAACCATGCTGGCTAAACGATTACCCTCTATATTACCTCCAATGACCTTGCATGAGGCTTTGGAAACCACGAAAATCCATAGTGTGGTGGGTAAGGTTAAAAATATGGGATTAATATGCCAGCGCCCTTTCAGAAGTCCGCATCATACTATTTCAGATGTAGCCCTGGTCGGCGGGGGTGCCTACCCACAGCCGGGGGAAATTTCCCTATCCCATAACGGGGTATTGTTTTTGGATGAACTACCGGAATTTAAAAGAGGGGTGTTAGAGGTAATGCGGCAACCGTTGGAAGACCGGGAAGTGACTATTTCCAGGGCCAGGTTTACGGTTACCTATCCCAGCAGCTTTATGCTGGTAGCCAGTATGAACCCAAGTCCGTCTGGTTATTTTAATGATCCGGATGCCCCGGTGACCTCTTCCCCCATGGAAATGCAGCGGTATCTTGGAAAGATCTCGGGTCCTTTGCTAGACCGAATTGATATCCATATTGAAGTAACCCCTGTTCCCTTTGAAAAGCTTTCTGAGGACCGGAAAGGGGAGCCCAGCGTTGCGATCAGGAAACGGGTTACGGTGGCAAGGGAGATACAGACAAAACGCTTCGTAGAATTCGAAAATGTGCATTACAACGCCCAAATGAATACCAAACAGATTCGAGAACACTGCACTTTAGACGATGGATCAAAGTCTTTACTCAAAAATGCCATGGAACGTTTGAATCTATCGGCTCGTGCCTATGACCGGATATTGAAAGTAGCACGGACTATTGCCGATCTGGAAGGTGTTCGGGATTTGGGTGGTCACCATATAGGTGAAGCTATTCAATATAGGTCCTTAGATAGAGAAGGTTGGTTGGGGTAGCAAAAGTAAGAGGGCCAAGGGATGAAGTACGAGAAAATAGGAAGGAGAAATGAAGTAGGAAATACGAAGTACGATGTAGGAAATACGAAGTACGAAGTGGGAAATACGAAGTACGAAGTGGGAAAGTTGAAATACGAGGGATAAGCTATGAAGTACGAACTTTAGGGCACAATACTTAGTACAGGAATTATAATGGAACGATGCAAGACCTAAAATTAAGAACTAAAAACTTTGCGGTAGAATGCTGGAGGTTGTGCAAACAAATACCTAAATCACGAGAGTTCGATGCCTGGGTAAGGCAATTAATACGATGTTCGAGTTCAGTGGGTGCCAATTATAGGGCTTCCCAGAGGGCTAAATCGACAGCGGATTTTATCTATAAACTTTAAATTGTTGAAGAAGAAACCGATGAATCTATTTATTGGTTGGAACTATTTCAAGAGGTCCTTGACCCCCGTAAAAAACAAATTCAAACTTTGATTAAAGAAGCGAACGAACTTTTAGCGATAGTTGTGGCATCGATAAAAACTGCTCGGAAAAATAAAACCAAACATAACTAATAGATTTAACCTCCTACTTCCGACTTCATACCTCCAAACCTCATACCTCAAACTTCACACCTCGTATTTCAAACTTCATACCTCTCACTTCGTACTTAAAAATTCTCTTTACTTAGCTCCATGACGCTAGCGCCAACAGGGGCCATAAATGTTATACAATGTTGACGACAGTTTTTAGGTTTTCAAACTCTTCAAATATTCATTAATACTTTTAAAGTACTGCTCTGGTTGATCTAACCACCCGTAATGACCGCAATTTTTGAGAATTACTAAAGTTGAATAAGTCAGTACTTTCATTGCAGTCTCAGCAGTCTCCTTATCAATTAAATCTTGTTTTCCTTGAATGATTAAAACAGGTACTTTAATTTCTTTTAAACCCTCTGAACAATCAAAATTAATTTTTCTCATGTTTTGATAAACCAGGGTGTTTATAACTGGGTTTCCTTGTGTCAACCTCTCAGCCACTATAGGGATATTTGATTTATTGAATAAATACGCTGGAGCTAAAAACTTTCCTCGTTGAAATCTTGCGAAGTATGTGGTATCTCCATTTGCAATTTTAGCATTCCAGTAATTTAAAGAGTCTTTATCAGGTTCACTTAATCTAGAGGTAATATTAATTCTTGAGAAAAGATCCATATTGATTCCTCCTGATGAGGATAAAATAAGACCTTTTATTTTTTCTGGAAACTTTGAGGCATAATAAGACCCAAGCATTCCTCCGAAAGAATGGCCAAGAATTATCCAGCTTTCTATATTTAGATGATTTCTGATGATTTCGATGTCATTGATCATTGAATCAAGCGCTATAGTATTCGTGTCAATGCTAGGTATTACGGACTTACCTGTACCTCTTTGGTCATATATAATGGCTTTGTTGGACTTACCTATTATCTCAGCTAATGTCTTGAAACCATTACTGTTCATGCCCGGACCTCCATTTATAATTAATATTGGTTGACCTTCACCGTAGGTTGTTATATGTATTATATTCTTTCTGGTTTTAATATATTCTTCACTTTGGCAAAAAAGGAAGGTTGATATTAAGAAATTAATTAAGAAGAAGAGTGTTGTTTTCATATTCAAATTGTTGCTAACGGTTCGGTATAAAAGCAGTAACGACTAGCTTGTCGAGAATAGCCGCGCTCTGTGTGGGCCTGTGTCGCGAAAAATATTATTCGGCGTTGTGTGTATGCTTAATCTCTAACATGTGCTTCAATGTAAAATGGTAAAGCTAAATCAAAAACGTCTTCTTTTATAAATGAAGCAGAAAAATATCCTTGTAACTTATTTTCTGAAATTAAAAGATTGATTTTCCCATGACTCTCCTGAATTTGATTTGTTATAGGATTTTCTAATAAAATAGTTAAACTCCCTCTAATAATGGATTGATGATCAATAGTTGCATACTTTATGGATTGCCATTCACCATTATCAAAGGCAGCGTATAAGCTGTCATTTCTATAAGTGAACTCAATTGGACTTTTTGTTTTGCCGTGTTTCAATATTCCTTGCCACGAGTTAAATTTACTGGCCTCCATTTTTAATTCTTTTCCATCATCAGCTTCGTAAGCCTCCATTTTAGCAAAAGCCTTAGTGGCAAATCCAGGTACTAAAACATCTGTAATTTTAATGGCCATAATATCTGCCGAACTCTGATAATCATTATTTGCTAAACAAATTACAGCTATATTGTTCTCGGGAATAATGGTCAAATTTGAATTGGCAGAATTCGGAAAGCTTCCATTTGAAACCAGCCAGGTTAAATCATCTTCAAGTGGAATGCTGCCCCAACCCAAAGCGGTAATGGTAGAAGGATAAATTTTATCGTAATGCAATAGCTTTAAAGATGAAGCCGATAGTAGAGTTTTGTCCATTTCACCTATTTGAAGACGTGCATACAAAATAAGATCACTTAATGTAGAATATACTCCAGCTCCTCCGGATGGAAAAAATAGAGATGATTGCCCTACGTCTTTTATATCATTAAAATGTTCAAGTTTTTTTGCGGTAGCAGGTGTAATGAAACTATGTTTCATACCAAGGGGGACAAACATTTCATCCTGCAGTACTTGAGCGTAGGGTTTATTGCTAATATTCTCTATAATCGCCTCCACAATTCCGTAAGAGTAGTTAGAGTATTCATAAATACCTTTTGGAAATACAGTCATGCTATAATTCTCTAATAAACTATCATTTGTAAAATTAGCATAAGGACTATTAGAATTAAAAAACATCCATCCGTGTGGAATGCCTCCAGTCATGTTTAATACCTCTTTTACAGATATGTTATTTCTGCTGTAAAAATTTACTTTTTTGGGAAGATATTTTTCAATAGGATCGTCAAGGGAAAGATGCCCCTTTTCGACGAGTTTTAATAAAACCGTAGCACTCATTGATTTGGTCAAGGATGCTATGGGATATTTTATGTCGGATGAAATTAAAACGCCAGAAGTATCTTGTGATTGTTCAAAATTTTCATACCAAATAATCTTTCCGTTTTGCAATACAGCCACAGAAAAAGAGGGTGTTTTTCCTTCTTTTACCAATTGCATTATGTCATCACGGATTGAATCGAAACTTTCAGGGGCTCTAATAGACGTTTGCTCTTGAGTTTTTGTTTGACAAGAAATGGATAGTAATGTGGCTAATAGGAGAATTTTTCCTATTCCTGATACGCTGATTTTGGTTATATATTTTGTAAATACCACAAGGTAAAGAGTCTCGATATTGCAAAATGTTACAGTTGAATTTAGTTACACACAACGGTTTTGTGTATGATTAGTTGGGTTTTTATATTTACTCTTTTTCCTTTTAACCCATAGTAGCAATTAATTATACATGTTGTTAGCTTTTCGTCTTTCCTTTCTTCCAAAGGAAGTATTTTTTTACTAAAACAACACAATAAAGGGTTGTTATAGAGAGTAAAAGAAGTATAGGAATTACAGATGCCAACCAGTCACTTGTATATCCAAAACATTCTACAATTTTAAATCCGATGTGATCTGTAATCACAAAAATGAGGATGATACTTAGAAGCAATACGGCAATAGTCGCTTTAATATTTCCCTCTAATTTTTTTATCAAAAAGTTAATTTGTACCCAAAGCAACCAGAATCCCGTGATAATTATAAGAGCGATTAAGAAATAGTCTAAGCTATATTCACCCAAAGTGTATTTATTATACTCAAAGACATATCTCAATTGTACCACACCTACCAATGGCGACAAATAATAGCACTGTACAAAAAAATTCTGCTCTAAGGTAGTGCGGGAAAAAGAGGTCGATTTAAATAATTCACTAAAAAATGCAATGATCATAGGAATACATATAAAAGTAGCTGCCCTTATTAAGGTGTCAGGGTCCTGTACCATTTCGGAATAAGTTATGTTCTTATTTTCAGCTGACCCGGTAAGTGCTTCTATAGGAACCAAGGCGTACGGTGCCAACACAGTAAGTATGTAGAGAAAAACTGGTGATACATATTCTTGGCTGGCTACCTTTTTCGATGATTCTTCCGAAATAAATTGGGGTACCCATTCGGGATCTTTAAGGATTTTATAAAGAGTCTTAGGTACATAAATTACCAACATGAGTACCTGAACCAGTAGATCCCCGATTCCTTTTAATATATTAATCCCTTTCATGAATTATTAATAAGTTCATTAGTTAACCTTTTTTATTTTCTATATCAAAGATTATTTCTTTCGCGAGTTTTATCGTTTTAGAGTAAAAATCAGAAAGTATCACTGTTTGGTATCTTCTTCCATTAACCATAATCTCTAGTCGCTTATCTGCTATCACACTTTTTAGATCAATATTTTCTAGTTTTCTTGGATCATCTTTATAAAATTCAGCTTGTCGATGCCATGGATTTGTTTTATTATAAATCCAATAATAATTTTCTTTTACATATGGTTCGTACATTGTTTTAATTGCTGAATTAGCATTTTCTTCTCGGCTTTTTAACTGTTCGGCATATCTATAATAATCTAATATTTTGACTTGAAGACTCTCATCTATAAACGACATACCATTAGAATTTAAAAGTGTGCCCAACCCACTCTCATTGACTTCCATATTCCGTTCATACATTAGATAAATCAAATACATTTGTATGTTCTTGTCAAGAGGTTTTAATGTTTTAAATTGACCTAAAAAGTTGTTCGCATATTCCAATGTGGTTTGCGTTTCGGACAATAAATTTTCAGCCTGTATTATATCATCTTTAAGATTTAGTTTTATTGTTTCTAGATGTTTTTCAGCTTGAGCTATATTGTTTTTTTTCTCATTCCAATTATTAATACTCAACGCAATCAATATCCCGATGACCAGCAGTAAAATCTCACCAATGGCATACCTCATGTATTTTAGGGGCTTGTTATCATCGGCGAGTTTCTTACGGATTTTTCTAAAGAAGTTAATCATGTGTATTAGTGGTTGGTGGTTACTTTAACAAGGTACTGAAATATTTTATTCCAATAATTTGTATTCAATTAGACTTACCAAGTAGGTAATACTATATCATAAATTCTTAGTTACCGTTTAGTTCTATCTACATCTGTGGGAAGTGCTGTAAAAAGTCTGATTATTAGAACCAAACAAAGAGGAAAACGAATGTCTTGAAAAAAGTTCTTTTTTAGGAACTGTACTATGGCTTTCCATAGGATACGTTGTTAGCCTTTCGTTATTTTAGATTATTAATATTTCTTATTCTATGTATGTTTCTTTTAATAAGGCAATTAATTCTTTAGCATCATTGGCCAAGTTTGGCAGTTCGTCGTCATTCCTTATTCTTAAATACATCATAAGAACACTATAGCTGTTTGCCATTTCCTGAATTTGATAAATATCTTTTGTTATCAATTCAAGTTTAATTGATTTAGCTACTAAATATTCTTTCGACTCAAAAAAGTTATAGTCCCTTACATTGTCAGTAGGGAGCAGTTTAATTCTAAACTCCATAAGATTGGGATAGTTATAATTTATAACTTTAGTAGACAAATCAGTTGCTTTTTCAAATTGAATTCTATCATTGATAAAATCATCATCCAAATGGTATGTGAAGGCATCATATTCAGAAATCATTTTGGCAAGAGAATCGTTTTTTATCAACCCCAATGTTCCCGAGTTTTTGAGTTCAGTAAAGGTTGTTCGTTTCCAGGTATATGGTCGATGAGGCTTATTCAAAGTAAAGTATAACAAATCAAGTTTGGAAAAATTCTCTATTTTTCGATTATGGATATACTTGTTTAGACTATCTATTCTGGAGACAATATCTTCATTTTGTCTCTGGATTTGTCCAGTCATTATTATATCACCTTCTAAATCTTGTATTAATGAGACAGCATATTCTTTAATTTTATTTTGCTCATTTTGGTTTTGATTCCAATTATTTAATGATAAAGCAATCAAAATCCCAATGACAACTAGTACAATTTCACCAACAGCATATAGAAAATATTTACTGAATTTATTTTCAGTTAATAATTGTTGTCTAATTTTCCTAAAGAATTTAATCATCTTAAGTCGTGGTTGGTAGTTATTGTGTTAATTTACTGAATAATTACTTAGGATAACAGTATTCTTTGATAATCAAGAACTGGCTAGACTTCACTTGAAATATAGTATAGTTACACAAACGGGTGAATCACTGAAGCCATTCAGTACCGGAGTCTGGATAGAGAAGGGTGGTTGGGGTAGGGAATAACGAAGTAGGAAATACGAAGTATGAAGTGGGAAATAGGAATTTTCAGATGGAGTGTTCCCTCAATGGTATAATAACGATGTTGTGCAAAACCTGAAAATAAGAACAAATAGATTTGCTATTAACTGCTGGAAACTGTGTATCGGAATTCCCAGATCAAGGGAGCTGGATGCGTGGGTAAGACAATTGATACGATGCTCCAGTTCGGTAGGAGCTAATTACAGGGCATCCCAGAGGGCTAAATCGACAGCGGATTTTATCTATAAACTTAAAATTGTTGAAGAAGAAACCGATGAATCTATTTATTGGTTGGAACTATTTCAAGAGGTCCTTGACCCCCGTAAAAAACAAATTCAAACTTTGATTAAAGAAGCGAACGAACTTTTAGCGATAGTTGTGGCATCCATTAAAACTACCCGAAAAAATAAAAACAAACAAAACCGAAAGATTTAACCTTTTACTTCCTACTTCATACCTCTAACCTTTCACTTCGTACTTCAAACTTCAAACCTTTCACTTCGTACTTCAAACTTCAAACCTCTCACTTCGTACTTCAAACTTCAAACCTCTCACTTCCTACTTCATACCTCTCACCTCGTACTTAAAACCTCACTTCACTTTACTCCGTGACGCTCATGCTAGCTGGGGGAAAATTCAATATCACCGTTACTTGCAGTTTATGTTGGTGGCCAGTATTATTTCGTTTGATACCATTCTTCAAGTATTTTCATGCCTGCATCATCGTGATTGTCTAAAGAAGCAGGCTGTAGCAATGGACACCTTTGGATGATAAATATCATTTAATGTAGAAATTTAAGAGCCTACTTTTAACTTATGGGGTTGAATGGATTTGGGCTACTGGCGCATACCATATTTAATATGCTTCATCTTCGACTCGTTCAAGTCATTTCTAATAGCAACTAATATGCCTTTATTAACTACACAGGGGATGGAATTGACAGACGGCTCTCGCATTGCAGTTATAGGGGGCGGTCCTGCCGGAAGCTTTTTTAGTTATTATGTCCTGGAATACGCCAGAAGATTCGACCTTGAACTTGAACTCGATATTTTTGAAGCCAAGGATTTTACGAAGATAGGTTCTTCAGGGTGCAATCACTGCGGGGGAATTATATCAGAATCATTGGTTCAGGAATTGGCTACAGACGGTCTGGTGATCCCTTCAGATATTATACAACGTGGGATCAATACCTATACCATGCATACCGAGCAGGGGACGAGGAGGATCCACGCCCCGACTGATGAACAGCGCATCGCATCAGTGTTTAGGGGATGTGGGCCGAGAGGTTGCTTAGACAAGAGTCTGAAAGGGTTTGACAATTATTTGTTGGGTCTTTGCCAGGAGAACGGTGCCAGGCTTATTCCTGAAAAAGTAACCCGCCTGGAAAGAACGGAGGAAGGAGTGATGGTGGGGTGTTCTAAATCGGCTTTACGGAAGTATGATCTGGTAGTTGGAGCTGTCGGACTCAATCCTAAAGCATTAGAACTTTTTAAAGGTATTTGTCCTTCCTATTCGTTACCAGAAGTTACTCGCGCTTACATCAGCGAATTTTTAATGAAGCCCGGCGATATTGAGAAAAGTCTGGGAAGTTCCATGCATGTATTCCTGTTGGATCTTCCGCAAATTACCTTCGGAGCACTTATTCCCAAATACAATTATATAACCCTCGTTTTGTTAGGCAAGGACATAGACAAAGATATCGTGCAGAATTTTATCAGTTCCAATGAGGTAAGGTCATGTTTCCCCGAAGATTTTCCGGTAAAAAGGGCGGTGCCATGCCAGTGCTATCCCTATATCAACATAGCACAAGGCAATCATGCTTATGCTGATCGGGTGGTGCTGATCGGTGACTCGGCCTCTTCCAAATTATACAAGAATGGAATCGGTGCCGCTTTCATTACGGCAAAAGCCGCAGCGAGTACTGTTGTTTTTGAGGGGATCAGCGAAAGGCACTTTGAAAAATATTATAAACCTATATGCAGAGACCTTGACAAGGATAACTGGGTTGGAAAATGGATCTTCTGGGTCACCAGAATCATTCAAAAATCTACTGTTTTAAAAAGAGGGTTGCTGGACCTGGTTGGAAAAGAACAAGCACAAGAGCATTTGGCTCTCAGGATGAGCTCTGCTCTTTGGGATACTTTCACAGGCAGCGCTGGTTACAGAAATATCCTCAAGCGCTTCCTTCATCCCAGTCTTCTTTTTGGACTCGTCAAAAGTACGTTAGCATCGAATATATCAATAATTAATCGCCACAGTCATGAAAAGCAAGAAGCTCGGTAAACTTTATAAGGACAGAGAAATCATTGTTAAACAGGGAGACAAGGGAAAATGCCTTTATGTGATCCAGGAAGGCAGGGTAGATGTGATACATGAAACACCTGAAGGAGACAAAAAGGTAGCGGAACTGGGCGAGTCGGACTTCTTCGGAGAAATGGGCCTTTTTGAGCACGATGTGCGCTCGTGCACCGTCCGGGCTGCCGGGGAGGTCAGGATACTCACAATTGACAAGCGAAATTTCTTCAAGTCCATAAACCGGGACTCTTCTCTGGCCTACAGGTTGCTGGAAAAAATGTCGAACCGATTACGGGAAGCAAATGAAAAGATTAATAATCCCTGATCTTTGGCTCCAGGGGTTTTAGCCTAAGCCATACGCAAAATTGATAATAAAGGAATGTACCTGGGGGTGATGGAACTATGAAAGACTAGATTACAGCTAACAGCTTCAAGGGAACGAACGTGACCCTCGTGCCAGCTCATGATTTACAGTAAACAGTAGGCAATGGGAAGGGACAATTATCAATAAAAAATTATCAAATTCCACTTTTTATCTTCGATTCTTCAAATCTTAAATTTCCCGTTCATCAGAATCAATAATTATTATTCGTATAATTTCTCTAAAGCAAGTCCTTAAAATACCTTTCCATGTACCCTTCAACCACCTTAGCCTGCTTTATTAAATTGTCGCATAATTCAATATTGACTATTGCAGACATGGTTATAGCACTACTAATTCTGGGTACATCTTTGTTAGATAAAATGCATCTGCGGAATTTGGGAGAAGAATGCCCATAAAAATCAATACCTTTTTCATAGATCATCTGAGACCCTTCGGAATCATTGCAATACGCGGTAAGTATGCGCATTTCTTCGCGTACTTTTTTAGGTAGTTGATTAAATCTATCAATATTATAGTCGTAATTTCCATAGAAGTTGTTGAGCAATTGAGTTAATGAATCCTTTATCACATAAGTTTCAATACCCTTTACTTTTAGGTCATCCCAGGTATTATCTTTGCGTTTCATAGGGATAATCAGAGAGAGCTCCCAACCCGCTTTATAGGTAATGTCCGACGAATCCATAGCGATGTTTTCTTTCTGTTCAAATGCCCTGAGGACTTCCATACCATATTTGTACTGTTTATTCAGCATTTCTTTGCTGATTTTTATTCTATTAAGATCTTCTTGCAGGTCTTGATAAATTGATCGAATGTATCTTTTTTCTTTGTTTATGGTTTTGCGTTGCTCGTTCCAATTATTTATTTGCAAGGCGATCAATATCCCAATCACAACCAGTAAAATCTCACCAATAGCATATCTGCTGTATTTGAAAAACTGGTTATCATCAGCAAGTTGTTTGCGGATTTTTCTAAAGAAGTTGATCATTTGAAGTATTGCTTGGCGGTTTCCTTATCAAGGTACGCAAATATTTGTAAGGTGTTAACGTCACTATGGTGGACGTACTTCAGAGTTACACATTCGGGTGAATCATTGAAGCCATTTAGTACCGGAGTTTGGATAGAGAAGGGTGGTTGGGGTAAAGGTTCTCATTAGTGCATGAAATTCCTTTACCTAAGATTAATTCTCTCCATAATTTCAATATACCTAGGTTCCTCCTGATAGGCTTTTGTAAGGGGTCCTATAACAGCATAATAGGGTAGATTCGGATCTCTTCTGATGTACATTTTTTCCATCCAATACAGTGATTTCTCTCTATTGTCCGTTAAGAGATATAGCGGCAAGACTATACCAGTCCACAAGTGCGTAGCGTCACTGATTTTTGCCAAGGCATCGGCAGTATCGTTCAAAGCTGTGTTAAAACCACCACTTTCATAGGCTTTCTCAAGTATTTTAAGAATGTCATCCTGACCACCTAACTGGATAATCCTTTTCAAATGCGCAATTGCCTTATCATGTTGTTTTGTTTGTGTGAAGGAGATCAAAAGAAGGATATTGGCAAAGGCTGGGTTATCCAAAGTCTCATATAAGCTCATATATTCTTCATATTTTCCATGATGTACCAACATAACACCCCGGAACCCGTGAATCAAAGGACTAAGAGGATCTGTCTCCGTGGCTCTGTTCATTTGTTCCCATGCTTCATCCCATCTGTTTTGAATCATAAGAATATGCGCATAAAATGCCCTGGCTTCAGAAAAATTAGGGTTTAATTCAAGACATTTATCCAATGCATTATTACAGGCTTCCCATTCAAAATCCGTATTTCCCAATTTGGCGGCCTGCCAGCGCCAAACCTCAGCATCTGTGCTGTCGAGTTCAAAGGCCTTAGCAAGGTATTCTTCCATTTTTGGATCAGCTATTTCTGGGGATATGAGAGTCAATTGTTTTCTAGCGATCCAAATTCCCGATAATCCCCCATAAGCAGGAGCAAATAAAGGGTCTATCTCTATTGACTTCAAAAAATACTGTTCCGCGTCCTGGATTCCTTTAGGTGTTAGTAAAGCGAGGCTGATTCTCCCTTTAATATATAATTCATATGCTTCCGGATTTACAGAATATGTTTTCTTAAGCAGGTCTTTTGCCTGAGGGGTAAGTTTAATATTAATTTCATTCGCAACAGTTTTGGCCACCTCACTGTATAGGTTAACAATATTTTCATTTGCTATCTCATAAGTTTTTGACCAAATTTGACGCTCTTCAGGATATGCATTTACTAAATTAAATTGAATATTGATCTGATCATCAGCTCTTAGCAGTGAAGCTTCAACTATTGCGTCAACATTCAATTCTGATGCTATTTCTTTAATAGTTTTTTCTGTTTTGGCATAGGATAAGGTGGAGGTCCTTGAAATCACCTGTATTGACCCTAATTGGCCTATCTCACCAATTAGTCCAAAGTGCATCCCTGAGGCAAGGTACGCCTGAGTTGAATCTCCGGTGTGATTTGAAAAAGGAAGTACTGCCAATGATTGGATATCGTTAATGTTGTTCTTAAAAAACCTATTCCAAAGTAGCAAACTTCCTATAATCAGAACACTTATTAATATGCTATAAAAGGAAACAGATTTAAATATCGATCTGGGTTTTGTTACTGAATTGAAAAGATTTTTAACTTTAGTTTTAGATGGTAGTGGCAATCCTTCTCCTATTATGGCGTGTGTTCTAATCCCTTCACTTACATTTTTAAGTTGTGCTTCACCAAGGTATATTGATATTATATCACTATTACCCCTAATCGAGGTATGAACGGAATCAGATATATATATGCCTCCCGGATCAGCTATAGATTCCAACCTTGAAGCAATATTTACACCATCTCCAAAAACATCACCTCCCTCGGTAGTAACATCCCCAAGGTGAATACCAATACGAATTTTACTTTTTAAATCTTTATTAGCGTTTTGCTGAATAGCAATAGCACATTTAACGGCATCATAAGCACTGGTAAAACTGGCTAGTACCCCATCTCCCATTTCTTTCAACCATTTTCCACCATGCTGTTCTATGAGTGGTTTTTGGAGGGCTCTATTGTCACTAACAAGGTTCAGGGCTTTTTTTGAATCGCTGCCCATCATTTTTGTGAAGCCAATTATGTCCGTGAACATTATGGCCTGGAGTTGACGTTTTTGTTCAGTCATGGATTAATAAGATAGCAATTTTAAACGATAATGGCAACATAACAGCAACCAAAACCTGGGAAGCAGAAAGCAGATAATAATTGTACAAGAGCGATCCTTAACTACCCTCATAGTTAAACACAATATAGATTTTATGACCAATTAGACCCCACATTGTATAGAACAATAGATGTTGTTCATTTAGGAGGTTAAATGGATAACGACCTTGATAAAATGTATTTAATGCACTTTATCTTTTTGTTGTACCACTTATTTAGGGGCTAAGAAGACACTGCACTCATATAGTACGACTATCCAGGAAACAAGTCCAGTAATCTTGACAATGTGAATTTTTGAATGACTGCTAAGAGCAATAGCGGCTTTTCGTATCTCTTTGTAAAATATGGCATTTAGCTTGCTGGCAACCATTCGTTCAATCCCATTTTCTTAAGCAGTTCAAGATATCTTGGTTCGGACCTAAGAATCTCGTAATCCGCACTTTTTATGATCTCTGGCAGATCCGAGGACCTAGACTCATATGATTTTTCAAGCCAATCCAATGCTAACTGCTTTTCTCCAAGCAGGGTGTATAATATTGCCACCCATGGGGGCCAAATATTTGGCCATTTAACATCAAACTCTACCATCCAACTAATAAGACCTTTCATTCCCTGTCTTTTGTATATATCCTCCGCCAAATGCACTCGCCCTTCCATATAGTTATGTGCTGCCCAATGCTTCTTTAAGCTATTAAAAGCCTCTTCCTCTTTTCCTTGTTTTAGGTAAATCTTGAACATATCAATGTGAGACTCTCTAATGTCAAATGGATCTAACTCTTGTAGCGTCTTTAATTCTTCAAGCGCCATATCTAATTCACCCTCATCATAATAGTACCATGCAAGTTGTGACTGCATTAGAAAGGAAAAAGGGTCAAGCCTAAGTCCAGTGTTTATCTGTTCAAGTAGTTTATCAGAGGGCCCAAAAATGAATAAATATTCTGCATACCAGTGACGGGCCATTATGTAATTTGGGTCTAACTCAATGGATCGTTTAAGTTTTGACTCAGCTTCATTCCATTGCCATTCTCTCTTGGCAATTGTTCCGAGAGTGGCATACGCCTGGGCAAGATTAGGGCTAATTTCAAGAGCTTTAAGTGCATATTCTTTCGCTTTGGAGAAGCCGATATCCATGGGTAAATGGTCATAAGGCACCCTCATAAGATAGCCATCGGCCAGTCCTGAATAAGCCAAAGCGTATTCCGGGTCTATAGCCAAGGACTGCTCAAAATAATCAATGCTCTTTCTTAGCGCATCTCCTGTGCGTTTGTACCAGAAATAACGACCCATCATGTACAAATTATAGGCCTCTGGATTACTTGTACTACGCACCTGTATTTCATTTATTTCACTTGGGGACAATACTGTATTGAGTTCAGAAGCAATTTTTTGAGCTATATCACTTTGTAATTCAAAAATGTTGATCAGCTCCCTGTCATAATTATCCGACCACACATGTGCATCTTGTGTAGCATTAATCAACTGGGCATTGATCCTCACTTTCCCACCAGATCTTTGAACACCACCCTCCAGTAAATAAGTTACTCCAAGTTCCTCTGCAATCTGTGGAATGGTCTTTTTAGTATTTCGGTATTGCATTACCGATGTACGAGATATAACCTTGAGTTCCCTGATTTTAGAGAGATCATTGAGAATGGCTTCCATGATACCATCGCTAAAGTACTGTTGCTCAGGATCATTACTCATATTTACAAACGGCAATACCGCAATAGATTTGTTAATCTCGGCCTCCGCAGTCGTTGGAGGATAGGTTTGTGGTTCATTTAGGCTGTACTGATAGCCAATATATACCAACAGCAGCAAGGTAATTATCACTGCACCAATTATCATTACTTTCCTGCCCGCCAACTTGGGTGGGTGTTTTAATCGAATTGGATCCTTTTCTGGTGATTCATCTTTCTCTACATTTACCTTATAAATCTTAACAGGTTCATCCACGTTCTTGAATGTCTTTTCTTCAACAAAACTTGTAGTAATGCCTGCTTTGTTCTTAACATTTTTGTGCACGGATGAAGAAATATGGATGTCACCTTTTTTGGAATCTTCCTGCAATCTGGAGGCAATGTTCACAGCATCACCCAATACATCAGCTTCAACAAAAACCATTTCGCCTTCATGGATCCCTATCTTCAGAGGGATACCTTGTTCATTGCATGCTTTCTGGATTTTGATAGCACACCGCACAGCATCCGATGCTAAATGATAACTGATTAGCATCCCATCACCCATTTCTTTAATGAGGGTGCCATTGAACTGATTTATCAACTTGGTATGTATCTTCTGATTTTTCTTGAGGATCTCTAGCGCCTTGTCTTCGTCAGAACCCATCAGTGCCGTGTACCCGACAATGTCGGTGAACATAATAGCTGCATATCTGTGATCCTGATCTGACATATATAGAATAATTGTACATATAAAAATAATGATATTATCTCACTTTAAATATAATGCTTGATTATCTTATTTAGGATAGAATGACACCAGGGATTCTAACAAACGCCTGTTTTATTGGCGTTTAATTTTTTTTTAGCTATTTTTCATCAAAGGTTCAACTCCTATCAATGTTTTAAATGCAGGTCCATCCATTGTACCATCTTTTCCCTTACCCCGGGTGAATTTATTACCCCAGGTCCATGGGCACCACCTTCAACAGTAATTAGATTCGACTTAACCTTCATCTCTAAAAGTTTATTATACATATTTTCCGACAAAACATAGGGCACTACTGGATCTTTATCACCATGAATTAATAAAAATGGTGGATCATCAGTAGATACATGGTTGATCGGCGATGCCTGGTATGCTCGTTTGTATTCAATGGTTGAAGGTTTATCTCTTACCCGAGCGCCTAAAAATGATTCTCCAATATCTTCACCCAAAAAGTTTGTAGGCGCTGCCCTGGCTATAACACATTGAACCTTTGCGCTTATTCTATTAACGGGGGTGTCATCTTCAAGAATTTCATTTCCATCGAGTACACCTAGCATACAAACAAGGTGTCCGCCGGAAGAACCTCCGATAGCACCAATTTTAGCCGGGTTGATTCCATATCTGTCTGCGTGATACCGAATAAAACGAACTGCTCTTTGTACGTCTTCAACCGCAGCTGGATAAACAAAGCGGGGTACTGCTCTATGATTTACGGAAAATAAGGTATAACCAGCCTCAACAAACACTTCCCCTTCAAGTTTCACATGTCTCATGTGGTTGAGCATACGGGCATCTAAGCTTAAACCCCTTGTCCAACTGCTTCCGGAGATATGAATGATACCATAACCGTTAGGGTTTTCCGGATAGTATACATCCATAAGTAACGCCAGGCCAGAGTACATACCAAATACTACATTCCTGTCAACTTTGGCAGCATTTAATTCGGGTTGGGCTGATAATCTTAAAAGAGATAGAAAGCTAATAAGCAAAAGCGAATTCAAGATTAAAAGTTTCTGCATGATCTTTTGAGATTATAGCTAACAATGGGATATAGTTATTGATGAACTCCCACTTATGTAATCTAAGATAGTTTATTTTGGTTATACCCAAAGTGCGTACTTCTTAGGAGCTATATAGTACATTACGTTATATATGTACACATTAGATAGAGTAACAGGTGTGGCCCTTGCAAGTGTCAGGTTTGTTAGATTCATAAATATAAAAAAGCAGATTCATTTTCGTACGACAAGAGCGTGACGCTTTAGCTAGGGGGGGAGTAAATTACAATAAATACGTATGGATGACCTATTGATATCCTCTTCCTTTATAGAGATTTGCTTATATTTAATTGTTATGAAATACAACCTGGGCGCATTGCTTTCTATCCTGGTAGCTTTCCAATTTTTGTTCTTGGCGCTCTACCTGTTTATGCACAAAAAAGGAATTAAAAGAAACAATAGACTGTTGGCTTTATTGTTTTTTTTGTTCGCTATTAATCTGATAGATTTTGCAGCCCGAGTTAGCGGGTTCATATTTCCCAACCCAATGGTTCATCTGTTAGATGATGCCTTTTTTTTCTTGTATGGCCCTATTCTGTATTTCTATTGCCGGGCTGTGGTATTCCACGACTTTGCTTTTAAAAAGCGCGATGCGTGGAATTTAATGCCTTATGCCATATATACATGCTTTGTGCTATTTCTAATTGTTTCCCTGGACAAGGAGTCCGGGCCTGAAATTGCGTTAAAAATTACCACCGCAGATTTTCCTGCCTGGGTATATGGCATTGGTCTGTTTATATATTTACATATATTATACTATTTGTGGTTATCCTGGCGCACAATCAAAATGTATCATGCAGTAATAAAAGATAAGTATTCCAGTATAGACGGGATTAAACTAGACTGGCTCAATTTTATGCTACGGGCATTTACTATCATCACTGTTGTTGCAATGATTCATAACCTGACACCAATTTTAAGCAATAGGATATTCCTGTATGTTTCGGTCACAGTATTGCTTCTTGTAACTTTCTACTTCATTAATCTGATATTGGTAAAAGCACTAAATCAACCTGCTATATTTTCCGGGATTGCTAAAAAAGAAACTGAAAAGTATGCGATGTCTAATCTTAGTCCGGTTGATATTAGTAATTACAAAAATCAGCTTACCAATTTGATGCTGACAGATCAACTCTACCTGAATCCGGATCTGAATAGTAAAGATTTAGCCGAGGAATTAGGCGTAAGTGGAAAAGCGCTCTCTCAGGTAATAAATCAGGGATTTGATCAAAACTTCTATGATTTCATAAATACCTTTCGCTGTGAAGAGGTAAAAACAATTCTACAAGGCCCTGATAAGAAAATAACCATAATTGAAGCCATGTTTCAGGCCGGATTTAATTCTAAATCTTCCTTCAATAAGGAATTCAAAAAACTGACCGGTCAAACTCCATCCGAATTTAAAAAAAGTCTATCCCAAACCTAGTTAGACATAAATTTTGCGATAATAGTCGTATTTATTTCGTCCGTTTTCCTGAAGACGGTCGATTTCCATTTTTCTGTACAATAGTTTTGAGTCTTACTTAAAAATTAAATAAGATGGAAACTAAAATGAAAAGTGTACAATCCGACCAGCAGGATTGGTTATACTGCTTTGGCGAAATGTTGTTGGTATTTCTTCCGGCCCTCTTGTTCATTAAATTTACCAGTTCATGGGTTGGTGAAGATCTAATTCGCAGCTATGGTGTTGTCTGGGTTGCTAATCTCCTTATGTTAGCAATGATTTGGACGAGTTTGAAACTACGCGGACAGTCCTGGAAAGAATTAGGATTGACCTTCAATCCGGTTAGCCTAAAGCAAGGCCTCCGCGTCTTTGGACAATCTTTGGTGGTATTTCTGTTTGGTGTCAGTTTCTTTGTTTTGGGCTCCATTATTATGGCCAATATTACCGGGATTCCCGAAGGTGCGGATTTCAGCAGATATGATTTTTTAAAAGACAATCTGGGGGGGCTCCTTCTGTCACTTTTGGGAGTATACTTCATTTCTTCTTTTGCTGAGGAGGTAATTTACCGCGCATTTTTAATCAATCGCATTGTTGAAATAACACAATCCTTCAAATATAGTAAGCTAATAGCGGTACTTCTTAGTTCGGTTTTCTTCGGGTTAGTTCATTATGAATGGGGTGCTATGGGGATGGTCCAAACCGGATTTATGGGTTTGGCTATGGGAATTAGCTATTTTGTGCTAAAGAAAAGGCTATGGACGCTGATTATTGCCCATATCTACATGGATACGCTGCTTTTTGTTCAGATTTATCTTGCCAGTAACTAATTACATCTGTTCGAACTTTTAGAACAGGTTTATGCTATAATTGAAATTATTACTATATATGGTAACGGTCAATCAGAGGAGCGTACTGAAGTCAATGGGTATCGACCACTTGATAAGGTAAGCAGGTTAGGGTAGTGGAATAACGAGGTACGAAGTAAGATATACGAAATATGAAGTAAGAGGCGGGAAGGAGGCGATAAGAAGGTGGGAATTGGGAAGTTGGAAATTGTAATTTTGATTAGGGCGTGTTCTCTTATTGGTTAAATGGCGATCTTCCTACTTCGCACCTCTAACCTTTTTCCTCTACTTTAAACTTCATACCTCTAACCTCAAACTTCACACCTCACACTTCTTACTTAAAACTTCACTTCATTCAGCTCCGTGACGCTCGCGCCAATTGGGGTTTTGTTTAGAGATGATAAGGAAATTATTCAAAAAAGTCAGATATTAACGATTATGTTATCCAGTAAACACCATAATTAAATACCAAAAAGTTCCTATATTAGTTTAGGTAAACTCACTAAGGCTATGCAAGAACAACTCGGAAGTAACCGAGTAGAAACCGAACTAAGCAGGGATTTAGGAATCACTTCTGCCCTGGCTATTGGCATAGGAACCATGATAGCCGCCGGGATTTTCACATTATCTGGATTAGCTATTCGCAATGTGGGCTCTTCCGCGATTATTTCATTTTTTCTTGCCGCTATTGTTGCACTTTTTACAGCCCTGACCTATTGCGAATTTGTATCTATATATCCGCGAACAGGTGAAGGATATTTGTACGCCCGCAAAACCTATTCCTCACCGCTGGCCTATTTTGTAGGATGGGCACTCTTTTTGGGGTATGCCTCGAGTTGTGCTTTTTATATTGCCAGTCTATCCAGTTATTTTAACGAGTTTATCTGGCACAGCCCATTAGAGTCCTTGTCAGGCCTTGTCCTTTTAATCGGTTTAACCCTGCTTAATGTGAAGGGAACCAAAGAGAGCGGTAAGTTCCAGATTATTATCACGGGGGTAAAAGTACTTTTATTGATATGGTTCATTTTTGGCGGATTGTCTTATGTAGAAATTGACGAGGTATTGAATCGAATGAGTACGGATTTTGTTAAAATTGGTTCTACTGCGGCAATGGTGTTTATTACTTTTTTCGGATTTTCGGCTATAGCTGCATCTGCAGGAGAGGTAAGAAACCCGGTAAAAAATATACCCCGTGCAATTTTTATTTCTATGGCCGTGGTGACCGTTCTTTATACGATGGTCGTATTGGTAGTTCTATTCGCAGGACTGCATGAATATACAGAAGCATCAATGGGGGAGGCGGCACAGAAATTTTTGGGGTATGTTGGGGGCTACGTCATTATTGCCGGAGCCATATTTTCTATGATCTCAGCATCCAATGCCTCCATTATGGCAGGGTCCAGGGTAATCCTTTCAATGAGTCGTCTGCAACATATGCCTAAAGAAATAGGGATTATTAACTCACGAACCCGTACCCCGATTATGGCAGTTTTAGCTGTCGGAGGGGCCATTATGGTTTTTGCACTTTTTCTTCCCCTCGAGGATTTGTCCTATTTTGCAAATACGGTGTTATTATTGGCCTTGATATTTGTGAATGCTGCACTGATTATTCATCGAAAAAAATACCCTGATATTGAGCGTCCTTTTAAGGTACCTTTAGTACCCTTACTACCCATTCTGGGTATCCTGGCCAATATCTATCTTATCATCCAAATATTCCAGCATCCCATTCCTTTTATTTTGGCGATTAGTGCTTTGGTAATGGGTATGTTTGCTTTTATTGCCTGGAAAGGAACCCAGACTGAGGAAGCTGCCATTCCGGGTCGTACCTCGCATATTGCCCACAGCCTTGGCCGTGGCACACAGGTTAAAGAACGGTTTAGGGTGCTTGTACCTATTGCGAATCCTGATACGGCAGCAAGCCTCATTAAGCTTGCAGTTGCGGTAGCCAAAGCTAAAAATGGTGAGATCTTATTGCTGCGTGTAATCCGTATACCCGAACAATTACCACCCACAGCCTTCTCGGAGCAGGATGTGGAAAAAGATGAAGTATGGCTAAAATCTATACGGAAAATTGCCGAAAATCAAGGTATACCCACACATGCTCTAATCCGGGTGGGTCATAATGTTGCACGAGCCATACTCGAGACGTCTCGTGAGCGCTATTGCGATCTCATTATTTTTGGATGGAAGGGGTATTCCACCAGCAAGGAGCGACTTTTGGGTCATATCACAGAGAACATCATTACCCATGCCCGTTCAGATATCATGCTTGTTAAGATGGTAGGCAATACTCTGCCTCACAACATTTTACTCCCTTCGGCCGGTGGTGAGCACGCCCGATGTGCCGAGCAGTATGCTGCTGCAATTGCCCGGAATTTGGATGGTTCTATTACGGTTTGCCAGGTATCTCCTGAAGAAACTGATAATCCGGTAATGGAAGTAATCCATGAGCGCCTTGAATCTGCTAAAGAGCGGATTTTGAAAGTCAATGGCGATCCTGAAATGCCTCCATTAACGAATGTTAAAAGCACCGTTATCGAAAGCGATTCTGTAGTAGATGGTATTGTTAAAGGGGCCAAAAATTATGACGCAGTTATGGTGGGTGCCGCCGGCAGGAGTATCTATCCTAAAATATTATTTGGTGGCATCCCGGTAGAAATCGCAAAAGGGGTAAATAAAACCGTTATTGTTGTCAAGCATTTTGATCCGTTGAAAGCCTTAGTTGGAAGGGTAGTGAGGGAGTAAGCATCCACATCATACTATAACAGATGTGGCATTGTCTAATGTGTACTACTAAATTAATCAGAGATGAATAGCTTTTTACTCATTAGGGTTCGGAAATTCTTATTAATAGCCCATTTTACCGCAACAATTAGAGAATAGTATCCCCAATTTTGATATAAATTGTCACTTATGACTTTTATCATACTTATCAAACCTTTTTCATTCTAATTTAAACGTTTCTAATCGCTTTAATTACCTATTACCAAATACAATTGTTAGAAACAATTTTGAATTCACCTCAGATTTCCAAAATTTCTGATAAAATTTTAAACATGAACAAAATAGTAGTTATAAGTTTATTAGTTCTTGCAAATTTAATTGTAGGGTGTAATAAGAAAAGTGATACCGGTAGATTTATTCCGGCAACTTGCCCGATAGATGTACCAGAAGGTCTTGAAGAGAGTGGCAAATTTACCTATGGTTATATGGAAGTGCCAGAACTCCATGAAAACCCCACTGGTAAAACAATTGAACTTGCCATAGCAATTCACAAGTGTCAAGGCGATTCTGCAACCCACGAGCCGCTTGTCTTGGTTACAGGCGGACCTGGAATGTCTGATATTGACAATTTTGTTCCGGATTTATTTGGTGATTTGGGCGCCCTTTTTCTCGACAACCGTGATATTGTAATTATTGAATTAAGAGGGCTAAAATATTCGAAACCAAATTTAATGCTCCCTGAAATCGACAGCCTGCAACTATACCTCGCTGATAAACACCTGTCTGCAGAGAAAACCATTGAATTATACATGGCTACATTGCAATCTGCATATGACCGTTTGGGGAAAGAGGGCGTCAACCTCTCTGCATACAATGACTATGAGATTGCCAACGACATTGTATTTGTGATGGAGCAACTCAGTTATGGAAAGTTCTCCATATTTGGTTCGTCATTTGGAACACTGGTCACCGAGCACCTTCTTATGAATCATTCAGAGCATCTGGTAAGTGTCACCATGAATGCAGTTGTGGATATCAACAAAGCCATGCCGGGGATGCACACCAACAGCATCCAGGCACTGGAAGACATATTTGAAAAATGTGAGAACGATCCTGAATTGAGCCAGGCCTATCCCGATTTGAAAAACAGATTTCTATCAACACTGAAAAGACTTAATGAAAGCCCGGATATTTTATACATAGAATATGGGGAAAATGGAGAAATGTATAAAATTCCACTCAGCGGAAATAAGCTTTCCGTATGGCTATTCGGCATGATGTACTGGGACGCTCAAATTCCTGCAACCTTAGATAAAATTCTTTCTGGCGAATACAGCAAGATCATTCAGAATCCTGGAATGATTTTCCCATTAAATGAATTCAGCTATGGTTTATCATTAAGCATACTTCTATCTGAGTATTCAAACTTTGAAGAGGGAGATATTCCTTTGAATAATGAATATGCTGATTATGTAAAAGGTTGTGGAATGATGCTTTTTACACCCTATTTTTTGAGTCATGCCAAGGAAGTATGGAAGGTCAATGATTTACAAAAAAATAATATTACCCTAATTTCAGACGTGCCAACCTTAATACTTAGTGGCGAAATGGACCATGTCTGTCCTCCAAATTACGCCAGGGATTTATCTAAGAATCTGGAAAATTCATATTTATATGTTTTTCCAGGAATCGCCCATTCACCCATCGATTTTGGTCCATGTGGCATCATGATGATGAAGGAATTCATTGATAATCCATCAAAAGCTCCCAATAGTTCATGTGTGGACCAGTTTCAAAGCGGATTCAAGTTGCCGGAATAAATATTGGTGAATAGAAAAACTGTTTCTAACAATAAATAATAGTCATAGGGTGTATTGCAGAACATTTTAAACATGGTGCATTTACTCAATCATGTAACGGTTGGATACTTTGGAGCGAAGAACTTGCCCTACGCCTTTTATTCGAACCGTTACATGCAATTTATTTTGAGAACCTGAATTTTATCGATCCAATGTTTGGTAAAAGCAATATTCCTTAGTAATTGTCTAATTCTATAATTTTGAATTATGGTTCTTTATGCTCTTTCAAATGTTAGTAACAAAGTTGAATTTTGGGTGAAAATGTTCGAGTATAATACCCGATTACAGGTTCTATAAAACGGCCATTATATTGGACTATAATGGAAATTAGTGAATGTCCCAAGAAACATTCGTTTTATAGGACTTTTCGAAACGATGATTTAATAATAATCTTTTCAAATGGCGTTTTTCCCGGTACCATTGTCCGCACCATACAATTACCGATGTAGTAGTGGTTGGTTTATATGAGCAAGCAGCAAAGATTTTGATCGAACAACTAGGTTTTTATCCACCTACCTGAGGTACGGCACCGATATGCCAACGAACGTAAAAAAGTTAATGCATGCCTATGGCGGGACTATTCTAACTCTTTTTCCAACAAAACAATTAAGTTGTCTAAATTCTTTTTTGCTTGCTCATATAGACGATCCTTTTCTTCTCCTATATGAATAAAAGCCTCAATAGTGTTATGAAACTGATAACTATATAGTTCTTCAGGTTTAATTACCTTAAATGGATTCATTCTTATATAATCAAATAATTTTGGTATAGTCATATACATTACCTGCTCATTATTTTTTTCCAATCGATTAATATAATTGTAGTGATTTCCCAACTGTTGCAATTGTCTAAGGATATTCTTGTTAGTGATCAATTCAAGTTTACCACTTTCGGCAAGAGCATCATATGTAGTTTTATTCTTATTGAAATCCGAAAATTGAGTAAGTTCCATGGCTATCAGGCCTAAGGTATCTGCCAATTTCATTTGAGAATCATTTAAGATTATTTCACTCCCATAATGAAATCTTGACAAATGATTTTGATTATCTCGGTGTTTATCTTGAATTTCAGCTAAATCGGTGCGTAATTCCTGTAGAACATCGTTATACACCTGTCGCTCTATTGTTTTTAATTCTAAGGATTCCTTCCAATTATTAATAGATATGGCAATCAAAATCCCGATAACCACAAGGATGATTTCGCCAACGGCATAAATAAGGTATTTGCCGAATTTGTTTTCAGTTAAGAGGGATTGTCTAATTTTCCTGAAGAAGTTGATCATATGAAGTAGTAGCTGGTTGTACTTCCTAAGGTAATGAATTAATATAAGAGACTTAAAACCAGTCTAATAATATTTAAATAGAAGACCACCTCATTATATACCATAACCGATGTTACTTTACTTGGTGGTTACCATTTAAGTTAAGCCCTTCAATATGGATACCTTAATGGGGAAGGCTGGTAGGGAAAAGGCACGAGCTTGACATTCGCGCCAGCGGGGGTTGTTCTTTTAGGAGGCTAAATAGATAACGGTTTGTATGAAGTAAGTTGTGTTTCTTAAACATTAAATTTAGCAAATACAAACTCAACTAGTAAATCCAGAACTGCCTTGCTTTTGGGCGTAAGAGGGTTTTCGTAAGCAGGCTTGCATTAGCAATTAATTTTATACTGTGATAGCATTAGTTTTCTATTTGTTTAATCATTTCTTTTGCAACTATTGCCGAAGAGGGTAGAAACATGGTCGACACGATTCTCTGGTCAATTACTACATCGTGTTTATCATTCAAATCAGTTTTGGATTGAAATATTCCGCCATTTGCCCTCAATTGATTTTCCAACATTACTGGTAATAAAGTTCCTTCTTTAGCCCAGGTTTTAGTAATCTCGGTTGAATTTGGAAAACCAGTCACTTTCTTCCCTTTTACCATGTACTCACCACTACTAAGTTTGACATTTGCAAAAGCACCAGGTCCGTGTCCACAACCTCCAACTATTCCTCCATTTTCGTAAATATTAGCTATAACTGATAATAAATTTTTGTTATTGGCCACATCGAATAATGAGCCATATCCACCACCAATAAAAACGGCTTTATAGCTTTTATAATCTACCATGTCTGGTGTAAGTGAATTTTCAACATTATCGCTAAAATTCTCATATTTTATGGTATAACTGCTAATTCCAAGAGGATCCATTGAGAAAGGAACCTTTCCGCCAGTTGGCGAAACAAAATCAACTTTATATCCGTGAGAAACAAAAATATGGTATGGAGGTGCTACTTCCCAGAGATTGTTGCCGGCAAAGTGTTTTTCCGGGTCGCCCATGTCCTCTGTGTTTGATACGATAATTAATATCCTACCCTTTTCAGTATTATTATTTACACAAGAGTTAAGATTTAGAAATAAGAGAGATAATAACAGTAAATTTTTCATTTGCTTTTTGCTTGAAGTTTCTGTTATGGATAGATAATTAATAAATAAAAATGTTACAGTTTAAATGTTGGTTTAAGAGATGGTTTATAAATTAATGCAACAATGGGATATAGTACTTCATGAACTCCCTCTTATGTAAACTAAGATAATATATCTTAATGACACCTAAAGATTTTTGTGAATCCAAATTATGTGGCATATTTTGTTTTAAAAGCGCACATTATAAAGGGTTACAGATGTCGCGTTTGTCGGCGGGGGTAAGTTACCCTTAAACGGGGGAGATCCCTTTGGCACATTAGGGCCTTGTTCAAAGATGATAAGGGAATTATTCAAAAAAAGCCTGATACTAAGGACTATGCTTTCCAACATATAAGCCAAATCAATTTAAATGGGAAAGAGTTTTATAGGAGAAACAGGAATTTATATATTTAGAAATTACAAATACAAAACCAATATGAAATATTTCACTTTAATGGCTCTCATCTCATTCCTGTTTGTAAGCTGTTCACCAAAAAAGGAAGAGTCACCCTCACAAACAGAATACACCAGTAATAAATATGAGGCTTTGGCAAGTCTGTTTAGTAAATGGAGGTCATTTGAAAACCCACCTGAATTGAATGGCGTACCAGATTATACACTGTCTGCTTTTGAGAAAAGACAACCCCAGTTTAATACGTTAAGAGCTGAACTGCTGGCTATAGATACTACTTCATGGTCTGTCCAACAACAAGTTGATTGGATGATAGTATGGGCCGAAATGAATGGCTATGATTTCAATTATCGAGTTCTTAAGCCCTGGGAACGAGATCCGGCTTTTTATAAGTCTGTTTGGACCTATAAAAGTGATGTTCCGGCCCATGAAGGCCCCACCCACCATGGAACTACAGAATTATGGACCTACAGTTATCCTTTATCCGAAAGTGAGCGAACACGCCTTATAAAAGATCTTAAGGTAATCCCCGGTTTAAATGAACAGGCTAGAAAGAATTTGACCGGTAATGCCAAAGATTTGTGGATTACGGGTATTAGAGAACTCCAGGAACAAAGTAAGGTCCTAAAAAAGTTTAAGGAAAAAGAAGAAATAAAAGCTGATAAAGAAATAGTATCGGTCATAGACCAGGCCATTGCTTCTACAGATAATTTCGTATTGTGGTTAAAGGAACAATCGGGTTTTAAAACCGGACCTTCAGGTATTGGAAAGGAAAATTACACATGGTACCTTCAAAATGTACACCTTGTTCCTTTGACGTGGGAGGATGAGGTCATGATTTTGAAAAGAGAGCTGGCAAGGGCCTGGACTTCCTTAAAATTGGAAGAACATAAGAATAGAGATTTACCGGCATTAGAAGATGCTAACTCACCGGAAGCTTACCAGAAGTTGGCAGATGATGCAGCGAATAGCCTAATCAGCTTTTTAAGTGAGCAGGAAATAGTAACTGTAAAGCCATATTTTGAGCCTGCCTTACGCGAACATCTTGGTGAATATGTTCCCAGGGAGAAACGAAACTTTTTCCTAATAGGAGAACATTATGACCCCAGGCCTTTGTATTCACATTTTTATCATTGGTTTGAATTAGCCAGGATGGAGTTTGAACCTCATAAAAGTGAAATACGTCGCGGTCCATTGTTATATAATATTTTTGATTCCAGAAATGAGGGTACAGCTACCGCCGTTGAAGAAATCTTTATGCAAGCCGGCCTTTATGATGATAGTCCCAGGGCCAGGGAAATCGTGTATATTATGATCGCGCAGAGGGCTGCAAGAGGTTTGGGGTCATTGTACGCGCACGCCAATGAAATGACGATGGAAGAGGCCGGGGGAATACACTCGGAGTATACGCCCAGGGGATGGATGAAAACGGAAAAGGAGTTACTTATTTTTGAACAGCATCTGTACCTTCGGCAACCAGGATACGGCAGCAGTTATATTACAGGAAAGTATCTTTTGGAAAACGCCATGGCGGCCTATGCCAAACACTTGGAAGAGGAGGAAAAACCATTTATACTTAAAGACTTTTTTGATAAGTTAAATAGTATTGGAAATATACCTATCTCCTTAGGACATTGGGAAATGACAGGCTCTAATGAGAATTTAGAATTAATTATTGAACTGAAATAATTACGGCATAATCATGAAAAGAAAAGACTTCATAAGAACAACTGCCACTTTTGCCACCGCAACAGCCTTAGTACCTTTATCCTCTTGCAAATCGGACAAGGAAAAAGTGATAAAAGAAACAAAACCTTTAGTATTGCGCAAGAACTGGGCTGGGAATTATGTTTATAAGGCTAAAAACCTCTATGAGCCCAATTCGGTACAAGAACTACAAGGGCTCATTAAAAGGCTTCAGGCACAGAAGGCCTTAGGTTCTTGTCATTGCTTTAACAATATTGCTGATAGTCCCTTAAACCAGATTTCTACGAAGAACCTGAAGGGAGTGATAGGAATTGATAAGGAATCAATGACGGTCACGGTTGGGGCAGGAACAAAATATGGAGATTTTGCACCTGAACTCTATGAAAGGGGTTATGCGGTTCATAATTTAGCATCCCTGCCGCACATCTCGGTAGCCGGGGCCTGTGCTACGGCAACCCATGGTTCGGGCGTAGGTAATGGAAACCTGGCAACCGCCGTTAGTGGACTTGAATTGGTGTCCGGAAATGGAGATATTATTAGGTTAAGCAGGGAAGAGGACGAAAACATGCTGCATGCAGCCGTTGTTAATCTTGGGGCTCTTGGCATCATAACAAAAGTTACTTTGGATATGGAGAAGACTTTTGAGGTGCGTCAGGATGTTTTTCAAAATCTACCTCTTGAATCCTTAAAAGAGAATTTTGATGCCATACTCTCCGGGGGTTATTCTGTAAGCCTGTTTACAGATTGGCAAGACAACTTAATAAGTCAGGTTTGGGTGAAAAGGAAGGTTGATGACCGGATAGAAGAATTAGGGAATGATTATTTTGGAGCCAAAGCTGCAGAGCGTAATTTACATCCTATTACCAAACTTTCTTCAGAGAATTGCACGGAACAGATGGGTGTTCCAGGTCCATGGTATGACAGGTTACCACATTTTAAAATGGGATTTACCCCTAGTAGTGGGGAAGAGTTGCAATCTGAATTTTTTGTACCAAAAGAAAAAGCATTAGCGGCCATTTTGGCTTTGGAAAAAAGACGAGAGGAAATTTATCCTCAATTGATGATTACAGAAATCAGGACCATAGCAGCTGACAATTTATGGATGAGTCCGTGTTACCAACAGGATTGTGTTGCCATACATTTCACCTGGAAGCAAAACCCGAAAGAAGTTGGGGAATTGATTACTATGATTGAAAAGGAACTGGAACCCTTTCAATACCGCCCGCATTGGGGGAAACTTTTTTCAATATCCCCATCCATATTGGCTTCGAGATATGAAAAACTACCTGAATTCATTGCGCTGTGTAAAAAATTGGACCCTGAAGGTAAATTTAAAAACGATTATTTGAATTTGAATATCTATTCTTAATCAGTAATTCTAATCTTGCCCACTTTCTTGGTTCCTCCTACAAACAAGGCCTCCTCGCCATTTCCATTAGGACGGTGTACAGTCCCAATTGCTGTAACCCATGGTAGCCAAATCACATTCTTGTCCTCAATTGTAATGTCTTTGTTCCGGGAAGGTAAATTAATTGGGTCGCTCTGTGCTCCATAAAAATGCACACAATGATAGACGCTTGCCCTGGCGGGGGGATAACAAATTCCTATAAATTATTGGCGTACCCACTCTTTTGGAATTTGGTCCCGATAGCTATCGGGATGTATTTTGGAATTTAATTAAAAAGTAGTTGTAGGGATAGATGAAAATCACAAATAACAAATCGCAATAGTAATTAATTGTCCTAATCTATAATCAGGATTTTCCATTTAAAAAACTTCCTGGAAGCTTTTAATAGCAGATGATAAGCAGCTACACATCCCCATTATTTATAATGCGAATGCTCAATCTTATTATCTTGCGAGGTGTAAGCAATGCCTAGTTCCGTCAGCTCATCCAGGATAGGATCATAAACTTCTTTGGTCCATGGAAACAACACACCACGGCTTTTAATTTCTCCGTTAAGGATTAACTTTGCACCAATTGCCGCAGGCAATCCTACAGTACGAGAGATGGCGGTATGCCTATAGTCCATGCCTCTTGTTACCAAATAAGATATATGTTCAAATAATTCACCTTTGAGTTTGTATTCTATCCTCTCGTAAAAAACCAGCATATCCGTGTCGCCATGTTTAAATTTCAGCTTATCCATCAGTAAATCCAATAATATTTCGGCAGGCGTTCCATTTATCCGCTTAATTGGTCTGTCAGACAGAAGTTCTGTCCAAAGCAATTGTTCATGCAGTTCTCCACCTCTTTCTATATGCAAGATGTCTGCAAGTCTATTTTCAAGACTTGTATCATCATCTGGTAAATACGATGCAACCCACTGGCGGTACGTCATGTTTTCACTGCCTTCAATATGATAGTTGTTGGCCGTTAACCCTAATTGTATAAAAAACTTCCATCCTTCGCAAAAACCAGGATAACGCAATGTTGCCCTAATAAATGTTGGAATGTCATCAAGCTTGTATTTTTTTCTATAGACTACGGAATCGCGATTTTCGTACGCTTCAAACTCTCTGAAACCAGGGATACTTATAACTTTTGGATTTGTAAATAAACGATGATAGGGAATACAACGAAAATTACCTTTTTTGTAATAACAAGCTCCAGCACTACCTGCCGTGATTACGTTAATTGGGCTCCAGGTAAACTTATAGCCCCATGGGTTATCATTACTTTCAGGGGCAACCAAACTTCCGCAATATGATGTAAATGCCAATAGCTTCCCTCCCTTTTTCCTGATTTTATCTATAGAACGCATTCCGTTCATATGATCAATACCCGGATCAGCTCCTAATTCATTTAGAAATATGAGGCCTTTTTCTTTTGCTTCTTCATGCATATCTATCATTTCCTGACTGGCATATGAAGCCGTTACCACATGTGCATTATATTGAAGTGCAATTTTTGCCGCAGCAGCATGCATTCCAGGAGGCAACAACGAGATTACGATGTCTGCATCCCTAATATAACGCTCCATAATTGTATCATCATAGCAATCAAAGTATACCGCTTTCCCCCTTGGATGACCACCAATTTTCATTTTTGCGGTTTCTACTAAAATATCACCTACCGTTACATGCCAGTTGTATTCTTCGGCATGCTCAAGCATGTACGAAATCAGATCGGTAGCCGACATTCCTGCACCACAGATTAACACATTTTTCATAGAGTTATCAATAAAACATACTATTAGAATTAGGCTAATAAGATAAGAACAAGCGTGTGTTTAACAACTAGATATAATTATTATCTATAATTTTTTATATAGACTAAGATACTATAACTAATAGCATACCTACAATGCGTTTAAAAATAAGACCACCAGATTAGATTGATTCACGGATGTAATCGTGGTTGGACATAGTGAACATTAGCGTCCATGGCTATGAGCAGTACGAAGCAATAGAGTAGTATTACTTCATAGTTTTTGCTGGGGGTTGTAATTTTCACTAAGATCTGCTTTTATTTACAAAGTTTTAGGTCTATAATTGGGCAATGAACTTATTTTTTTGGCCCGATCAGAATTTACGACCAGTTATTTGATAAATATTGGCGAAATCCTCATCTCTCACATAAATCATTGTGTTTCCATCAGGAGACCAGGCACAATTGTGCGCATGCCATTTCCCTTCCCCATTGGTCAGTTGAATAGGTTTCCCTATAGGAGTTGGAAATTCTGTTTCTTGTGATGGACGTTTTAGAGGAAGCAAATAAACGTCCATATTCCAATGGCCGGGACCATGGATAAAACCAACTCCAGTGCCATCTGCCTTGACAAATATTTCCGTCAAACGTTCTTTATACAATACTGTATCCTTAGCTGTCTTCAAATTGCGTATCCTTAATTCTGATTTTTCTGACCTGGATTTAGCAATTTTGTTGTATACCACCATATCACTTCCCTGGTACCAGTCAAAACTATGAATGTTTTCAATCACAACTTTTTGGTTTTCTCCATCTTTATCAACAGTCCATAGAGAACGGCCTTTATCACTATGGGCCAGGTAGCCAATAGATTTCCCATCTGGTGACCAACGGACATTCATAGCATAATCATAAATAAAATTGGGCAACCCGATGGGTTCTTTGGTTAACCGCACTGTTTTCCTGTTTTCCAGGTTAAGCTTCATAAGTATCCATTCACCATTCCGCTGGGAAAGAAACACAATTTCCTTACCGTCTGGTGACCAGTCTGGCTTGATGTCTAATCCCTTGTGATCTGTTAATTTAATTTCTTGGTTAGAAGATAAATCGAACATCCATATTTCATAATTGCCTGTTCGAGCCGATTGATAAACCAATTTTTCTCCATCAGGAGAAATTCTCGGATGAAAATTATACCCATTATAAAAAGTCATTTGGGTTGCTTCAATTTCATTCATATTCAATAAAAACAAATCGGTAGTGTGGGTAAAATTATGATAGGAAAGGACGCTTTTTCTGTTCACTACCGGACCTAATTTGGAAATTTCACCAAAGGTCAGCTGTTCTAACTTACCTGAAGAAATCGACATTTGCCATATTTGTGGAGCCCCATTCCTGTTGGATGAAAAGATAACGATATCGGGATTTGTAGCCCAGGTTGGCTGACTATTGGGGAATTCATCTTCCAGCAATGGCATCTCCTTCCCTCCCTTAGAAACGAGCCAAAGATTACCATTTCTCATAAATACAATTTGCTGGTCATCGAAAGATCGTGATCCCGATAGGTCAATTCCACCTGGTTCAGGAAAAGTCAGCTGCTTTTCATCGCCAGACAAAAGATCAGCTTCCCAAAGACTAATTTCACCTGATTTACTCAATTTGGGAAAAATGATTCTGTTTCCATCAGATGACCAGGGCATAGCACCCATTGCTAAAAGGGATTCCCCAAAATTTTCTATGGAGTGCAAATTAGTTTCAGCTATTTTTCTTTCTGGACCTCCAGTGGAGGGTCGCCAAAAGAGATCGAATCCAGAACCTCGATCTGATAAATAACTAATTTTTGATCCGTCCGGTGACCATCGCGGTAAAGTTTCGTCAGTAGGTTCATTCGTGAGGGATATACTATTCCCTCCTTCTTTTGATTCAAATTGGATATTAACATTTTCACCATTATGCATGGCATAAGCGAACATGTTTCCGCCTGGCGACCATGTAACATCCATTTTTAATACATTCCGGGTAGTAGTAAGGGGTTTTTCGCTGCCTATTGAAGTCTTTGTTAAATCAGATTTTCTTGAGGATGTAAAATACCAGGTGACAAGGATAATAATAAGAAGCAAGGAAATAATACCAATTGCATTGCGCAATTTTGCACGCTTTAGCATAACATCTATGGGATGCGTACCACCAAATCCAGCATATTCAATCGAGTACATTGCAATTGGGGTATCTATATTCTTTAACTTCCTGGTTCCAATGTATTTACTTTCAATTTCCGGTTTGTTTCTTATGTCAGCATGTACTCGCTCTGAAACGCATATACAATTGGGATTTGCAACATTTTGTATTCTAGCGGCGATATTTACGCCATCCCCAAATACATCTTCATCCTGGAATACTACATCACCAACATGAATCCCGATCCGCAACCTTAGGTTGGATATGTCCTTAACTGATTGTTGAAGTTCGACAGCACAGGTAACTGCATCATAGGCACTTTGGAAACTGCCTAAAATGGCGTCGCCTATATCTTTTAATAAAACACCTTTGTTTTTTAGAATAAGCTCCCTGTGTATTTTCTTATTTTTTTCGCGAAGTTCCAATCCCTTTTGCTCATCCTTTCCGATCAACGAGGAATATCCTACAATATCGCTGAACATGATAGCTGAAAGCTTGCGCTGCTTGCTCTGATGTTTAGTGGGTTTGTTCATTTGAATCTAATATCATTCTTTAGAATTCTGCCATAAGTTAATTTAATCTTTCCTTTTAGTAAAATATGTCAAGGTTTTATATGTAACCTTTTATTGACCACCAACGACCTTAATAAAATGCGTTTTATCTTTTGTTCGCAGCTTCCCTTTTAAAGTTGAAACTAAAACCACTTCAACATTACATAAAAAACTTAATAGACTTCCAAAAAAGAAATATGTACATTACACAATATTTTATGCCTTTTTTTACTTCTTATGAAAAGTTATCCTCGATCAAAAAAATAAAGTTTTTGAGTTACAAAGAACTGCAGTCGATGCAAATTATCTTTATCTGGTTGAGAAATATACATGTAGCCAAATTGAAAATTAGTGCTTTTAGAAAATTGATAACCCAGCATGCAATAAGCTCTATTCTGGGACATATCGAACTTAGGCTTCGTGTTAATCATTAATTCATTACCAACAGTTGCAAACCAAACACCTTTCGTGATCACATCTTTTGTTATGGGAATCCCTAGCTGTAAGCGATACCTGGTCCGTTGCTTACCGCTTTCGTCCAAAAAGCGGAATTCATATCTGTACCTATGTTGAAACGAAACACGATCTATTTTGTGAGATAGTATCCCTTGAAGCGTGGTTCTATATTCTTCAGTTCTTATTTTATTTTCTGATATTGTTTCATAAGACCAAGAGGTATGGTATTCTTGACTAATCCCTAATTGTAAGCTCTTATTGAGATTAAAATTAAAAAAAGGTCTGATAAAAAAAGACTGTATGTTGTTCGCAGGTTCCCAAGTTCTAATTTGAGTCTCTGCAAACAATTCAAATTTAGGAGAGAAATTAAAAAAACCATTATAGACATACCAGGAACCTAATTTTTCACCTTCCTGAGACATCCCTTTTGTTAAACAACTCAATAATAAAAAGATAACAAGGTATAAACGTTTATGCATACAACGAGTTTTTCAAAAAATTCAAACTGTTTAATCTAATTTATCAGCACAACCTACCACTATTGGAAATATTAAAAAAAGGGATGATAGATTTTTTATATCGTTTTTTTATTTTTTTCAGTTATTGAATTGCGAAAATATTTTTTTTCTCAATAATATCGTAGCGTATTCGTCTAAAAAATTTTTAAGCATAAATGCGGCGTACAATCTCAAAATAATTTCTCTAGCGTTAAACCAAATATCAAGGTCTTGCTGTAATTAAGGCTGATTTAATTAATAATTAAATGGGTCCCCACACTAATGAATGAGCCCTAGATTGAACTTCTTGTTGGTTAACTTCATTTCCCCTTCATAAAATTGACTAAGACTAAAAACCCTATACGAACTTATTTTAAACTAGTTATTTGCCTTGTATTAGTTCAATGAAATCTGGCTCCTTTTTTAAGCTATATAAATCTGGGTCATGTTTAATATATTCAAAATTTTCAAACCCATTATCTATTGCTTTCTTTAGATTTTCAATTGATGATTTTTTATCACCTGTTAATGCATAAAAACATGCAGCATTATAAATAATAATCAGGTCATTTGGGTTTATCTCAATCCCTTTACGCATTTCTACTTTAGCTTCTTTTCTTCGACCCAATCTTTCTAAGGTGAAAGCATAAAATTGGTGCGCACGGGCGTCCTCAGGGTTATGCAACAAATAGTCGGGGTAAAATAATGCCGCCCGTTGAATAGTTTTCTGTAGATTTTCTTTGTCTTCTAATTTTTCATAGGACATCTGCAGATCACCATAAGCCGAATGGAAATTACCATTAAGTTCTAACACTTTATTAAAATCAATGACCGCTTCAGAATCTCTGTCCTTCATTCTATAAAGTCGACCTCTAATCCAATAGGCAAAAAAATTGTCAGGGTCAAATGAAATTGCCTTTTGAACAGCTATCAATGCTTCGTCGAGTGAATTTTTATTGTAATAAACCAGACCAAGAGCGCTATAGGCTTCAGATGATCCAGAATCATAGATGAGTGCTTTTAAAGCTGTTTCCTCGGCCTTTTCAAGCCATATTAATTTTTTATCATGAGTTTCATATAACAAAGCATAGGCCTCACTCATACCGGCATATGCAGTAGCATATTTTGAGTCAATATCAACTGCTTTTTGAAATAGATCTATAGACAAGAGTATATAGCTCTCTGTATATCGAAACAAAAACTCGCGAGCTCTTAAGTTAGCATCAAATGCGTCGCTATTCGTCGTTGCTCTTTTACTAAGTGCCACTTTTTCTTTAGGACTCAACCTTAGTTGCAATGACTTTACGATCCGCTTAGATACCTTTTCCTGAATTTCAAATACATCAGTCATTTTTCCACTGTAGATCTCAGCCCAAAGTTCAGAATCCTTTTCCACATCAATTAACTCTGTTGATATTCTTAAATCACTATTGCGTTTGCGGACTGTACCTTGCAAAAGGTATCTTGCTTTTAATTCGCGGCCCAATAAGCCAATTTCCAAATCTGAATTTTTATAACGCATGGAAGTACTTCGCGAAGCAATCTCAAGTTTCTTGATTTTGGACAAACGAATAATGATTTCTTCTGTTAGTCCATCACTAAAATAATCACTGCCATTTTCCGAACTGACGTTGCGAAAAGGTAACACTGCCAGTTTTTTACTGTTTTTATTGAACTCATGGTTTGATTTTGGTGATACCGATGTCACCTCTTCAACATTTTTAGTTTTCTTGATTCCTTTTGGGGACAAATCATATACCCAAGCAAAAATTAGACTGATCGGAAAGCCTATTATCAAGACAAAAATCAAGGTTTTCATGATATATGGTGGTGCATCAAAATTTGAAAGAACAAGATCTGCCACCTGAGCAATTACCCATCCCACTACTAAATAGGCTATTGCAGGTTTAAATACATTACGTCTTTTGAGTTCTGATATGTATTTTTTTAGATTCATGGATCACTCTAAGATAATCATTTATACCGTAGATAATAGGAGATGAAATGAATTGCTTTAAATGCAATTTTTTTTACCCGCATTGTGGAAAGCAACAGAAGTAGTGGTGGTTGGGATAGCTTAAGCAATAAATCACAAATAACAGATCACAAATTCCAATTTTTTTTTGGGTTTTGGTCCCGATAGCTCCTTCTCCATAGTATTACGAAGGTGAAACTATCTGGATATCGTTTGGAATTTATTTAGGGAGGGGGTGGTCGTGTTAACTTAATTGTTAGACTCCTACATTATAGAGCGTGACATAAGTTTAGGAATTATGTTTTGATGAAAAAGGCTATTATGGGTTTCCAAAATAGGTATGTATTAATTCTTTGTAGCGAACCTCCTCATGTAATAATTGTATATCAGGATGGAGTTTTATCCATACCAGGTTTTTATAGCCATTCTCAAGTGCTTTTTCCAAATAGTCAAGGGCTTCACTTTTTCGGTCCAGAACTGCCAATAATTGAGCAAATTCAAAGTAAATCGGCACATTCAGTTCTAATGCTTTTTTTCCTATTTCCCAACCAGCAGCTTTATCTCCAAGTCGCGTACGTACTATGCCATTATAAATAAATGATTTTGGATCATCCGAATTTTCATCCAGCCAGGTTTCTGCTATTTTTCTATATTCAAGAAAATGATTCCTGGCGGATTCACTCTGACCGATTAAATTTAAATTAACACCCAGGTCATAGTGGGAAGAAGATTCTTGAGGATTTTTCCGTAGGATTGTCTCCAAAACGTCAATAGCTTTATCAAACTTTCCCTGAAGCCGATAGACATGTGCCAATCTGTATTGATTCATCAAAAAGTTTGGATCTAGACTACCCGCTTTAAGATAAGCCTCCTCTGCTTTTACAAAATCATTTTTACCGACATAAGCGGAGCCGAGATAAAAATGACCCCAGGGATTATCCGGGGCAAATTTAATCATGCGATTAGACCATGTTAGGGCAGAATCTATTTGAGCTAAATACTCCAGATATATCCAGCTTATACCACTATTGGTAAGCATCATATATGGATTAATCTGAAGTGTAGTTTTATATTCATCCAAAGCCTTATCATACTGACCCTGTTTTTGAAAATACCATCCCAGGTTATTGTGAGCGGCAGGATCATCGGGATATAGTCCAAGACGTTTTTCCGTATATTCGATACCCTTGTCCAGGTCGTTTTCAACATTTACGGCGTAAAAAGCAAGAATGCCAAATTTTTCCCTATCGGTAAGATTATTTATTGATACAATAGCTTTATCCAACCATTTGCGCCCCTCGTTTCGATCAAATTTTTCAAAGAGCAAATTTCCCAAGGAAGCTTTCGCCGAGGTAAAATTACTATCAAGACGAATTGCATTCTCATAATGCATTTTTGCCTTTTTAAAGTCCAGGCGCAGATGACTTTCAATTCCCAGTGAATACTGTTTAAGTGCTCCTAATGAAGAAGTAGTAACTTTCTTAAGAGGTTTACTCTGGTTTAAGATCCTAAAACTTGATTCTCCAAGGCTACGCCGGATCTTTCTACTTAACTGATCTAATTTTTCAATAATCTCATCCTGGTTTTCGGCATAAAGGACTTCAGACTTTAGGTTATTCGCTGTTTGGGCTTCGAGGATTTTAGCTGTAAGAATATACTGGGTGCCCACCCTGCTTATAGTGGGAACGACATAAATCTCAATTCCTTCACGAATTGCAATTTCCCTACCGGTCTCTTCGTCAATATTCGTACTATTTTCCTTTTCCATTCGCTTTAAAGTCTCAATCATTCGCTGCCTGGTTATTACATTTAAATATCGAGATTGATTGATACTAAGAATAAATGCTGTATTCAGGGAGTGGTCTAAAATTGTTTCATCGGTAAGATTTTCAAAATCCGATATCACAATCCAATCCCGCTCGGTAAAGGGAATAGTTGTGCTGCCATAAATAATAAAAATAGTGATGACGACCGTGATGGCTATTATGATTATGGGTATTGTCTTAAGTAGCCTGACAATGATAGGCTTCCGTTGATTATTTTTATTTACTGAATACTTGGCTGATCCCCAAGTAGCAGGAACTTCTTCGCAATTGACATTATATATTTTAATTGGTTCATCTACGTTTTTAAAGAACTTCTCTTCAATAAATTGTGTTTTTATATCGGTTTTATTTTTGACATCCCGGTAAACAGATCCCGTAATTGAAATACTCCCTACTTCAGCAGTTGACTGTAAACGGGAGGCAATATTTACGCCATCGCCAAATACATCTGATCCTTCAAATATTACTTCACCTTCATGGATGCCAATTCTTAAAGGAATATTCTTTTCTCTACATGCAACCTGAATTTCAATGGCACAGCGTACTGCATCAGAGCCAAGATCAAAACTGATCAACATCCCATCGCCCATTTCCTTGATAAGCGCACCATTATATTTCTCTAGTAAGTGGGTATGTATATCACGGTTGTTCTGGAGCATCTCAAATGCACGTTCCTCATCTGATCCCATCAAGGCAGTATAGCCTACAATGTCAGTAAACATGATTGCTACCAGGCGATGTTGTTGCATGTGTTGATATCGTTGTATTTACGAATCATTTTCATGACCGTAGAATTAGAATTCTAATCCAATCTAAAACTTAGGCAACCCTATTGACTTGGGCAATGATTTTAATCAGGTATTTGGGTAAGTTCTCGAGACCTTTATTAGACCACCACATTAGACAGAGTAACAGAAGTGGTGTGGTTGGGATAAAATAAGCACCAAATTACAAGTACCAAATTCCAAATATCAAATTCCAAATAGTTATAGATAGATCCTATTTTTTTGGATTTTGAGTTTTGAAGTTTGAAATTTTCACTAAAAGATAGTTGGTCTTTCTTAGCCCAGGCCGGAGCAGGGAAATTGGTGTTTATTAGTTATAAGAGTTTTGAGCCTATTGTTATTTTCTTTCTAATTCTTCATCAATTTTAACTATTAAAGAAGTTGCTTTCTTTTTTGTCATTTCAGCAAATTGAATCGAATTTTTTCTAGTTACCATTTTCAAACCCATCAAGTTTTTAAATTCATTATTGTTTTTTAGGCCTTTGAAGTTAATTGGTTTGGCAATTTCAGTGTTGATATATTGAATATTCTTTACAACAAAGGGTAAAACTAAAGTTTGATATAATTCCCATTCTGCGTTAAATTCATCAACGACAAATGGAAAAGTTTGCTCATAAATTTCAGTAATAGATTTCTTTATTGTATCATTTTGAATGATGTCTAATCCTTTTGATTTAAGAGTTTCATAAGCTGTATAGGTAAAATTAGGTTCTGACCAATAACTTATATAACTAAATGCAGAATCTAATGAATTAGTATAAGGTAGGTCTTCTTTAATGTGACTTAGGATTTTCTCGTAATTGGTTACTGTTTTTTTGTTATACGAGATGTTAATTTCTAAATTTTCGACGGAGGCAACCAAATTTTCTCGGATATCATGTAAAAGTTCATTTTCTAAATTTCTCAAATTCCTGTTTGTATTCCAATTATTTATACTTAATGCTATTAAAATTCCAATTACAACTAATAAAATTTCTCCAATAGCATAGAGTAGGTATTTACTGAACTTGTTTTCGGATAAAAGTCGTTGTCTAATATGTCTGAAAAACTTAATCATAGTTTTTTTGCTTTAAGGCCAGCGCACCACCTGGCTTCTCGTTAGCAAAGGTCTACCAGACCTTTGCTTTCCGCTCGGCCCTCTAAAGAAGTTGATCAAGTGAAGTATTGGTTGGCGGTTACTTCACCAAGTTACTGAATTATCTTTTATAGCTTTATACTAAATAAGCAAGGACTAAATTATAGAACCTCACATTAGATAGATTAACAAATGTGGTAGTAGTTGTCTCTAATGAAGGCTAACGGAAAGTATGTAAGGCGTTTTAATGCATTAGTTACATTGTAAACCCTAATAATGTAAAAATTTGTAAGCAAGGTAATTAGAATACCACTAAAAAAACAGATGTCAGATTTTTTCTGACATCTGTCTACAAATTTTCACAATGAAACATCTCTTTCTTCTTTTGAGCTATGGAATACAGGGTTAAAAGAAACCTTTTCAACTTTCGAATGGGTCTTAATCAGGAAGGTGATTGGCTATGCAGCATTTTTGTTGCGTTGTCATAGTTATTCAATAATTGTTTAAGATTATTGGTAGCTTCAGAAGTTAATTCGCCTTTTGCTCCTTCAGCAATCCATCTGGCCGATGATATTAAGGTTGCTAATTCATATCCCGTCAATGTAATCTGAAAAATGTTTCTTTGCTCTTTTTTAATTTGCATGGGTTAATTGTTTAGTTTCCAGAAAATTACCAATTTGAGTAAACTCATTGGCAAACTCGTCATAATCTGTTCTCATGCCGTTTAGATAAACACTCCAACCAACACTCATCTTAGCAAAATGAACAGCTTCCTGTATTTCTTCTTCGGTAGCACCAAATAGTTTTGCTGCTTCCGTGTGAAATAAGGTACAATAAGCACACTTAGTCTCCGCATGAATTGCGACGCCCATAAGCTCTTTGTACTTATTTGGGATTAAGGTTTCCCCCAATTCAAGTGATTTGAACAATTGCCATTCGTAATCAAGATATTGGTCGGGAATACTTTTAAAGAAACCAGGCACCAGTCCTAATGTTTCTTTTATTTCCACCTCTACCTCGTTACGATTTCTTGTTGTAATCATAGTTAATGGTATTTAATTAATCCTGCTTTTAACTATTAACTTAAGTAAGAGAGGATGATACCTTACAAAAGTAAATTATCTTTCAGTGGTCTATTTGGTAAGTATATTCTGGTTATTTAATTTCAGAATAGCGGGTTGGCTGGCGGTTAAAATTTAATTTACTAATAACAACTAAAGGTACTTCGTGTTATTATAAAATCGTGTATTGTTTGTAGGTGAAAAGACTAAAAAATTCTGTTTTTAAAAGAGAAAACGCAGCCTAAAAGACACCGGTTCCTGAACAAGGTTTTTTATAAATTTCTGTTTCACTTTAAAGTGAGACAGAAGTTACGTATTTGCCATTTGAATTACAATATTTTAACATTTTAGTTATTAACAATTATGGCGGTGTTGATAGCTTAAGTTTCAAATTACATCCTGATAGCTCCTTCTCCATAGTATTACGAAGGTGAAACTATAGGGATTACCGGGATGAACGCTGAAGGACAGCGTTTTAAATAAAAGGGTATGACTTGTATTCGTTTCAGCCTTTACTTTTAGGCCGATTAGCAACTGTTTTTCAATTCAAATATGTTGCTTTTAACAGCTTAATTATTTCTTTGGCATTTTTGGTTAATCTAGGTAACTCTACATCTATTCTTATTCTTAAGTACATCAGTAAAATGTTATAGTTATTACCCATTTCTTGAATTACTGCTATATCTCTGGTTATTATTCCTAAATTAATTGCTTGCGCTTCTAAATATACTCTTGATTTAAATAAACTAGGGTCCCTTTCCTTATTATTAGGGACAAAATTTTCACTTATTTCATAAAAATTGGGATAGTTATGATTTACAACGGATAACGATAAAGCTGTGGCTTTTTCAAATTGAGTTCTGTCATTAATAAAATCATCATCCAAATGGAATGTGAAGGCATCATATTCAGAAATCATTTTGGAAAGAGAGTCGTTTTGTATCAACCCTAAACTCCCTGAGTTTTTAAGTTCTGTAATGGTTGTTCTACTCCATACGTATGGTCTGTGAGGTTTATTGAGCGTATAAAATAACATCACTAGATTATCGAAATCTGCTATTTTGCGATTTTGAATATATATGTTTAAGCTGTCTATTCTGTCTACAATTTCTTCATTTTGCCCTATGATTTGATTTGCCATCGCTATATCGCGTTCCAGGTCTTGGATAAGTGAAATGGTATATTCCTTAATCTTGGATTGTTCATTTTCTTTTTGATTCCAATTATTGATCTGAAGTGCAATCAAAATTCCGATGACAACCAAAACAATCTCTCCAATGGCGTACATTAGATATTTGGGCACCTTATTTTCAGAAAGAAGTTGCTGACGGATTTTACGAAAGAATTTTATCATTTATACCTAATTAATTTAGTCACCTTTGGCATACACCACTTTTCCATCAAAAATAGTCATGGCTATCACAGTACTTAAGAATTCCTCTTCCGCTACCGTCATTAAATCCTGGCTATAAATCGTAAAATCGGCTAGTTTACCTGCCGAAATAGAACCTTTGATGTCTTCCTCAAATGCACCGTAAGCGGCATCCAAAGTATAGGACTTAAGCGCTTGCTCCCTGGTCATTTTCTGTTCAGGTTCATAGCCGCCTTCAGGAGTGCCTTTCAAAGTCTTTCTACTTACACTGGCATACAAACTGGCAATTGGATTCAAAGGTTCTACAGGGACATCGGTACCGTTAACAATCGGGATCCCGCTTTGTAATAAGGCCTGCCACATATATGCACCTTCTTTGATTCGCTGTTCACCCAAGCGGTCAATGGCCCAGGGCCTGTCTGAGGACAAGTGTACTGCCTGCATGGCTGGGATAACTTTTAATCCGGCAAAGCGAGGAATATCATCCGGGTGTATATGCTGTGCATGCTCTATTCTAAATCTGTGATCGGTTGCCAGGTCAGGTAATTCATCAAAAGCAACTTCATAACGGTCTAGTATTTCCCTGTTAGCCCTATCGCCGATAGCATGTGAGCAAACCTGAAAACCATGTTGCAGTCCGTTCAAAGCTGTTTCTTTAACAAAATCCATGGGCAGCGTTTCGAGACCAAAGTGTCCTGGTCTGTCCGTATAGGGTTCTAACAACCAGGCCCCACGCGATCCTAAGGCGCCATCGCAGTTCAATTTCACAGAGCGGATGGTTAATAAATTATCAGGATCTACCAATGGACCTTTTGTATACCATTCATTGAGCAACTCTTTATCCCTGCCGGTAAGCATCGCATACAGGCGGATGTTCATTTTAGCCGCGTTCTTCATTTCTTCAAAAAGTGCGATGGTTCCCCTGCCTATACCGGCATCATGAAAACCGGTTATACCATTTCTTTGGCAAGCGGCAACAGCAAGCTCAAAAGCTTTGACATCTTTTTCAGGGGTGCTTGCCGGGATGTGTTTAGTTATCAGACTTTGGGCGCGCTCGTTGAAAATGCCTGTTGGCCTTCCCAGCGCGTCGCGCATTACCTCGCCACCTTCTACCTCAAATTGGTTAATTCCTTCCTTAGACACTATTTGTATGCCTGCGATTTCCATGGCCTTGGCATTGGCAAATCCTGCATGGCCACTTGCATGACTCAAGTAAACAGGGTTGTCCGGGGATACTGCACTGAGCATATCATGCGTTTGGAAGCCATTTACCGTTTCGGCGGGCATTTCTTCCCATTTACTTTGATGCCATCCTCTACCTGTAATCCATTCTCCGGGCGCTGCAGTTTCAACTTTTTCGGCTACGGCATCTACTATTTCTTGATAGCTGGTAGTGTTAATCAGGTCAAGGTTCAATTCATTGTAACCCAATCCCATAAAATGGCCGTGACCTTCTATTAAGCCTGGGGTCATGGTTCTGCCATCCAAATTGATCAGCTGTGTTTGATCGTTTTTGTATTGCTCGGCTTCATCAAGACTGCCGGCAAAAAGAATGACATTGTCTTTCGTTGCTACGGCCTCGACCATTGCCTGGGTTGAATCTACGGTATAAATAGGTCCGCCATATATCAGCAGGGTTGCAGATTCTTTTTTAGGACCCGAACAGGCCATTAGTACAAAGAAGGCTAATGCAAAGCCAGAATAAATAGAATTTCGAAATCGCATAAATGTTAGTTTTTAGAAATGCTTAATTTACAATTATAAAAAGTAATTTATTGCAGTATTTTCATAAATCCCTTTTAGAAAAAAAAATAGGTGAGAAAATTTAAAGGATTAGGATATTCTAATTTTCATTAGCAGCGATTTTTGGGATATGGCGGAATAATTTCTCACTAGAGCTGAATAACCTTTTGATGTTTTCGAGGATATGTAATTAATTATTGATGAAAAATGAATTATAATTGACCACCATTAAACCTGGCATTTGTCATATCTCAAATTGTTTTTTAAAGCATACTTATCGACTATATAGTCCCTTTGAGGACATTTTTTTTTTAAACTCCCATCTTTTCTTTTATTGTGGTAAAATTATTTCTCTTTAGAGCAGGAGGGTAAAAGACGATTATAATTCCAGGATTATAATACTATTGGTGAGAATGAAAGAAAATAACTATCTGCGTATTTTTTCAGGGGTATTATTGATAATGTTTGTCATCTCATTGACGGCTTGCAACACATCACATAATTACTTCAAAAAGGATTATAGAAAAGTTTGGAAAGAAACTATTCAATCAGCAAGCTGGATCAATTCCTTTAACAGCACTTCAACTTTGAGTGATAAATTAATTGAGGACGTTTATAACTCTAACAATCAGTTTATTATTTCAGAAATGACCCCAAAGGCAAGAGAAAGAGCCAGCTTATTTGTTGAATTATATGACTCTTATATTTCAAGGGCATATTATAATCTAATAAGCGAGGCAATCAAAGCCGATCAGCACTTGCTAGAGGAATATAATACCTTACTCAAAACTTCTAAAAATAGACCAGATAGATCCGAGTATAATAAACAGCTAGCCATGGCAAAATTAAAGTATGAAGCACACTGGAAAATGCTGGAAGGACTGAAATCATGGAATGCATTTAGTGAATACGGTTCAGACGATCTGGATTTCTTTAAACAGGAACAATTAAAAAAAGCCTATTTAATGTTTAGCAAAGGTTCTTCTGATACAGAAATCATTAACTTTTTGGTTTATAAATTGGCCGATCTCTACCATTTTGAAGAATAGCGGCTTTATCTTCTGTTCATCTCATCATGAATCAGTGCTGTTTCTTCTTTCCATATAATTGAAAATAATACCAGGCAGCGATACCGCCTATGAAGGAAAACAAAGCCAACATCCAAAACACATGCTGATGACCCACTGCACCCGGTGAATTCTCTAATAGAACTCCCATCGCAGGCCCTGCAAATATATCTGGTGTATAGCCTATGAGTGAAATAAGGCCAACAGCAGTCCCTGTAAGCAGCAAAGGGATCTGCCCCCTCTCCATCACCGCAAAGTATAGGGCACGTGCAGCGTATACGCCGGTTGCCACGACCAAAATAGATATAAAAAACAATGCGGTCGACGAATCAGAAATTATGCCCGTAGCGAACAATAAAGCTCCAAAGAATGTAACTACAAAACTAACTACCAGCCAGTAGGTCGTTTCTGTACGGTCTGCCAATACCCCAATTAGTACCCCAATTACTGGGCGGACAAATAACAAAAAAGTACCAACCTGGGCCGATTGTACCTGGTCATACAGCATTACATCCCGGGCATAAAGTGAAAACACATCAGTGATTTTATAACCAACATAGCCACATAGAATAATGATCATAAGTAGCCATACCGAAGGTAAACGCAGGACTTCTTTTATTTGTGAAATCGTTATTTTATCGAGGATGATCTTTTTTTCTACATTGCGATCCATCTTCATAAAGAACCAAACCAATAAGCCGACAAAAACTACTATTCCTGAGGTTACCAGAATTACATATTTAAAGGCCATACGACTTTCAGTAACGGTGGCCTCTGAAACCTCAGTATTAATAAATAATGAAAAAATAAACACACCCAGAGCTCCGAACAGCGCACCTACTAATCCACGTCCCCCGTCCAAAAATCCAAACGCCTTGCCCTGGGATGACGACCCACCCCAGAGACGAGCCGCCTTGATCATAGGAGCCCAGAACAAAAAAATGGTTGTAAAACCCCAATAGCCATAAAGTATTTTTAATACTGTATAACTGGGAAAAGTAGCGTAGACCAACCCTCCTAAGGCAGTCATCCACAGTGCCACTGCAATCAATTTTCTAGGAGGGTATTTATCCGCCAGAGGACCTCCAAAGAGATAGGATAGCAAGGCTATTATGCCATATACAGAGAAACAAATACCCAACTGCACATTGTCCAGGCCAAACGCTTCAAGCACTGTGGGCCTGAAGACCCGTGAAAGAACAAATGGAAGAATAAATACAGACTCCCCGGCTAAAATGAGTAGTAAGAGGAAGTGCCATGGGGCTTTTTTTTGATTCATGCAGTTTGGTAGATTTTACGGAAGAATTTGATCATGGCAGGGATGGTTGGCGGTTAGCTCACCAAGGTACTGAATTATCTGTACTTGTATTACAGTACTATATTTAAAAGGTAGGCTGGACTTCATCCCCTCAAAAACATTGGCTATCTTTAAATGAATCTTCTGAAGGCATAATAATTTGGTAATGAAAAAATTACAAATAGCGGTATGCGTTAAACTTTTTATATATCTGCTTTTTTTCTTTACGCATTTTAATAGCTCATTGACAGCTCAAAATACCGAATCCTCCCGGATTGTTGAAAAGAATATGGCCTTTTACCATCCCTTGAGGGAAAATGTGCATTTACATTTAAATAAGACCACTTTTTTCAACGGGGAGCAACTTTGGTTCACTGCCTATGTTTACGACCAAAATACTCAACTCCCATCTAGTGAAAGCACAAATCTATATGTAGGTATTTTTGATGAGCAGGGACAAGCTATAGAGAAGAAAATTATTTATATAGAAGATGGGGTTGGATCTGGTAATATAATGATAGACTCCAGTTATACTGATACAGAGTACTACATAAAATCATATACCAATTGGATGAAGAACTTTTCTGAAATAAAGCCCTTTATCCAAAAAATAAGCGTGCTTAGAAATATAGTGAGGCCTCCGGAAAATGAATTAATTAAAGATGTAACTATTGCAATATATCCTGAAGGAGGAAAATTGATCAAGGATATAGAAAATTCTTTTGGTTTTCAGATTACAGATGTCTTAGGTAATGGTATTGAAGTGAAAAAAATCATTCTGGAAAATGATTTGGGCGAGGTCATTAAGAACAATCTGGTTACTAATATGCATGGAATGGGAAAAGTCACTTTTTTTTACGAACGGGAAAGAACTTACTCCTTAAGAACGAATTTAAATAATGGCCCTATTATCAAAAAAAAGTTGCCTCCGGCGAAGGCTGAAGGAATAGTATTAAAGTTGAGTTCATTTGATCGGGAAAAAATTTATGGAAAGCTCGAAATCAGCTCCGAAACCTTGAATAAAATATATGAGAATACATTTTATATGGCAGTGCATCAAAATGAACAGATATTTATAGAAGAACTTTTTATAAATTCAGAAACGACGACCTTTAGTTTAGATAAGGCTAAGCTGCCTTTTGGGGTAAATGCGATCACTATTTTTGATCATCGGAATAATCCAATTATAAGACGATTATTCTTCAATGAGTTTGGGTCTGATAAGATAAATGAGGATATAAGTTTAGCATATGAATGGAATGCTACAGAGGATTCACTCCTGGTTGATTTGAGTTTAAAAAATGCTTATGATGGAAGCATGTCATTGAGCATTTCTGTGCTACCCTATGAAACGGTCTCCTACGCTCCCAATAATTCATTGCTTTCATCATTTTTATTAATGCCTTATATTAATTTTTCGGTGGAACATCCCGGGGTTTATTTCGAAGACAGGGATCGCACCAGCATGTTTAACTTAGATATATTATTGCTTAATCAAGGATGGGGTACCTATAATTGGGACCGTATTTTTGGGGAGCAACAAAATTTGAAGTATGTTTTTGAATCCGGAGTGAATATTCATGGAAAAATACTGGATGCAGATTTGGGTCGGGAAAATCAAGTTTGGGGTTATAGTAAGGATGTAACAACTGCGTTTTTATTGGACATAAAAAGAGACAAAACCTTTAATGCCAATACGATTTTATTTAAAGGGGATTCCTTGATGATTTCTGTTTTGAACACTAAGGGGAAATTAAGAAAACCTAAGGCCGAGATTGAATTTACACCCCTATCAGCTATGGGTCCCCAAGAGAATATAGACATTGTGGCATTTAACAGTAACAATCGTTTTGTTACAACATTTAGCACTGATATAGATATACCCATTAGCCCAGGAAGTGAATTACCTGTTACTAAAAGAACCATTGCTCTGGATGAAGTAGTAGTAAAAGGTCCAAAAGAGGTATCAAATTATATTCCTATTAATTCTGCCGAAGTTACTGGAAAGAGAATAACGGATGAAGACATTAAGAGAAGGGGAACACTTCTCCATTACCTCAGTAGTTTAGGGTATGGGATTAGTATACTTGAGGGAAGGGTGACAGTTATGTCCAGAATAATAGGTTCAGGGCCGGCTACTGGCAAAGTTCCGGTACCTGTATTTATTGGAGGTTTATTAAGTGATGGCACAGATTTATTAACGATGTCATTGGACGGCTTTCAGTCTATATTCTTTGATAGTTGGCAAAGAGAATTCATTTCTTTAGAGCTAAGGTATGGTCATTATAACCTGGATAAAAAGAAACATTATATTTCATACCTTATTAATAGTGGTTTTGCCAGACCCAAAGAGTATTATGATCCTGGATATATCCGTTATCTAAACTTTGAATTTAAGATGTACGGGGTCTTAAACTGGTTGCCTAAGGTGATTTTGAATAAAAATAATCACACTACTATAAAAATTCCTATAATGGATCAAGCAGGAATGATATTATATATTGAAGGGCTGGGATCGGATGGGAAATTGATATCAACATCTAAGAGTATAAAGCTTGAAGATGATTGAATAGGTTGGTTCTTTATTACAATTTACGGAATTATCTATAGGAGCATCAAGCACCAAATTCCAAATCACATCCCAATAGCTCCTTCTCCATAGTATTACGAAGGAGAAACTATCGGGACTAAAGAATTATGAGTTATAACTAGGCTCTGGGAATTTGATTTTTGGAATTTGAAATTTATGAGAGAGTGAATCATTAGGATGGATTAATTCAGACCTCCACACCGTAAAAAGCAACAGAAGTACATGCTATGGAGCCATAAATTTAGCATTTAAATCAGTATAAAAAGTAATGCAATACATAATAATCACGTCTTTAATCGGTTAATAAGTTAAATAATCCTATATTCATCCTGTCACACTTTATACCATACAATAATTTACCTATGCAGAGATTAAAAATCTTGGTAGGCACTACAATTATAATACTTGCGCTTTTTGCCCTAACCAAAAGTGTCGATAATCCTGTATCCACTTCTGAGTCCAAAGATGTTATTTCAGCCGATAAGTCAAAGAAAACTTTAGTCGATCAAAGAGAGGCACAGCTGTATAAATTGCAACAACAAGAATTAAAAGTTGCTGTGCAAGCATATTTTGATAAGGCCATTACATCAGGCGTCATAGTAGGTGCCGGGGTGAGCATCGTAAGAGGGGATTCGATTGTAATTTCAGATGGATTCGGTAAAAGAAGTATTGATGTAAACGATGGCGTTGACGGCCAAACAATATTTAGACTCGGATCACTATCAAAAGGATTTGCCGGAGTATTGGCTGCCAATTTAAAGGATGAAGGGAAATTAAATTGGGAAGATAAGGTTAGCGATTGTATTCCGGAATTTCAGCTGGGAGACAGAAGTAATACAGCTAAAATTACGCTGGCCAATATTTTATCGCACACTTCGGGCGCGCCTTACCATAGTTATACCAATCTGGTGGAGGCCGGATTGCCATTGACAGATATTGCAAAACGCTTCAAAGACGTAACACCAATAAGTAATCCCGGTAAGCTGTATAGTTATCAGAATGCCTTATTTGCGCTATCTGGAGAGATGATATATAAGGTTACTGGACAGGATATTAGCACATCTTTAGAGGATAGATTCTTTAAGCCACTGGAAATGTGCTCCACTACCATGGATTATGAAACCCTGGCACATGAAAAAAATGTTGCTATGCCGCATTCAAAGAGGCGAAATGGGTGGAGGCCCAAAAAACTTAATGACCATTATTACAATGCCATAGCGGCTGGAGGTATCAATGCCAGTGCCCTTGATATGGGCAAATGGATTCGATTTTTACTCGGGCATAATCCGGAGATAATGAGCAAGTCGGCCTTAGAAGAAGCTTTTAACCCGTTTATAGAAATTAAAGGCCATAGCAAATATTACCAGCGCTGGCCCGGACACTTAGCTTCGTATTACGGCTTTGGATGGAGGATCCATAAATTTGCAGAAGACGATACAGGTCTGGAAAAAACCATTTGGCACCACGGTGGAAGTGTAAACAATTTCAGAAATGAAATTGCGGTCTATCCTGAAGCCGATTTGGGGATTTGTGTTTTATTAAACAATAATTCCAAACTTGCCAAAACAGTGGTCCCGGACTTGTACAAGATAGTTAAAGAGGTATATGAGCAGACTACTACTAAACTTGCCTTTAACGGCGTTTCCAACACATTCCTCAATTATAAGTAGTGCTTTAATTTTATCAATTATTTAAATCTCAAAAGTATTTCCGAACAAGAACCATTACAAATCCGATGAGGAAGATTGTGGTGAAAATTATTTTATTATATCGTGCCAACCAATTTGGCAGATAAATATCAAAATTGTCTTTTTGTGAATTCGAATATTTTCTTGCCAAAAGCGTCAATGGGCAGAATGTTTTAAAAATTAATAGAATTAGCCCTTCTACGATTATTAATCCTATGCCTATCCAGGTATAAGCATTTATCTTACCGCTGACCCCAGAATAAAGAATAAAGAAAATTACTAACACGAAAAACAGCCAGATTAAAGTATGAATTACTTTTATGGCTAGAAGTTTGGTCCTATCATTCATTATTCAATGGAGGCTTATAACTTTTGAAATTTTCCAGGTGTCATCAACTTGCATCCAAAGAATTATGAATTTACTGGGTTTGGAAGGTGCATTAGGTTCTTGACTATTAAAAAATTTGTGATAGCCTATTTCTACTGCTCCAAAATCTTTTATGGGATATACTTCAATACTACCTTCAATTAAGGTTCTTTTAATCTTGCCACAAATGTTTTTTTCGATTCCTTCCAGGACCTCTTGTTTGGAGGTAGTAAGTCCACCTTTATCATGATAGAACTCTAATTCTTCTGCATATAGGTAGGCTTGTATGTCCATATCACAGTTATTATAAGCATCGAAATATTCTTTGTCCATAGACACTATCGCATCATGAAGTTCTTTATCAATGGGTTCATAATTTATTTCGTTGGTCCCGGTTGATTCTTGGGCAACCCCATGAAGTTGATAAAAAATAAGGATCAGAAGCGTGAAAAGTCTTAAAGTTTGAAAATTCATAAAAACAGTAACTTTTTCATTATTGACACTTACATTTGGATATAGTTATTAACTATATATCTTTTATATTAACTAAGATAATGAATCCAATTTACGAGTTCCTCAAAATATCATTTAATCATCCTGAAACGTGGGTAAATACGACCACAGCTATAGAAAAGACAGCTGGTGTCTTTTGTTTAGGCTATTGACGGTGTCAAGGCTATGATTACGCAATTGGATTTTAATAATTCAAGATCAATCTTTTAAATAGGATTTTTTAATTTTATGATCACAATACCTTAATTAGAGGAACTATGAAAGCACTAATACCAATAATTTTATCGATAATTTCAATTGTTTTTGGACCTTCCTCTTATGCTCATGAAGGGCATAAAGACCCGGTTCTTCAGGAACTAAATGATTATATCATGGCTATACAGCTTATGAGGATAAATGATCCGGCTGCGGCTACCATATTTGAAACCTGGCAGGAACTTAGGAATGAATCCTGGGAGATACGCAAACTGACAGATGAGCAGAATTTACTGATTAACGCCGAAGAAGTTATGAAACAAATCAGCAAGGCCAGGGCTAAACAAAAACAGTTATTGGATGAATGTCGTGCCTACTTTGCTAAAATAATTCAACAGGAACCTGCCGTGCATTTCCAAATTGACCAATCTATTAGCAGTAATTGGCAATCTCCGTCCTTAGAAGTTCAGGTTCAGCACTTTAAAGTTTTGTTGATTGAAGTAAAAAATCAAAGAAATTCAAAAGTAGATATCACAATGAAAAGCAATCCCAGTGATGAGATATTATTTTGGAACAAGAAATTTTCATTAGAAGCGCGAAGCTCTCGTTATACCTTTGTCGTATTTGCTCCACTACAGGAAATCCAAATCACAAATACAATAAACATTAGTGATGAACTTGGTAATAAGGCAAGTGTAGCACTTGGTGTGAAAGGTATACCAATGCGTGAAGCTCCATTTGTACTGTTGCCCGACAGTATCCCTACGCATGTTGTAGTACCAGGTTATAAGAGCATTCCGATTAAAAAAGATTCCATTTTTTCTGAAGCGATTAATTTTTCCATTACCGACAAAGAAAGCGGAACACCAATTGCTGCAAGGGTAGAAGTAAATGATGTGGAGGGTAATAATTTCTGGACTCCAATAAGGGGATCATCTTATGCAGTTAATAGAAATACGGATTGGGGCTGGCGAACAACCTTATGGGATTATCAACCCGGGCCCTATTTTTATGTTCAGGGTGAAGCCCAACTAGGGGTAAACCCGGTTGGAAAGCGGGCTAAGGTCTATCATGGATTTGAATATAAGCCAGTGGAGGTGGAAGTGCCTGAAGAGGGTAATATAAATATCGCCCTGGAACGATGGATCAATATGCCCAAACTTGGTTGGTACTCAGGACAAACACATATACACACCACAGATATAGGTATTCCTGTTCAATTCAATAAATTCTGGCCTTTGATTTCCCAGGGAGAAGATCTTCATGTCTCATCTATTTTAACCCTAAAGGGAGAGTGGGAAACACATGCTATTTATGCTAATGAATTTCCTATGGGGCAGAGGCGGGCATTTAGTACTTCGGATCATATTATAACCTATGGGGAAGAGTTTCGCAGTAATCCCTATGGTCATCTTGCTTTTATTGGACTTAAATCTTTAATACAACCAATTAGCACTGGCGCTCTCGGTGAATTGGCAGGTCCGGATTATCCTCCTAATTCATACATTTTGGAGGAAGCGTTGGCTCAGGGGGCTACCACTATTGCCGCACATTTTGGTAATTTCACGGAAGGTGTAGATCAAATCCAAACGGCTTGGCCCTCTACAGGGTTTGAAATGCCAGTTGATATTGCTTTGGGGAAAATACAAATGGCCGAAATTGCAGGTAATGGCGGAAAATTGGATGTCTGGTATGACATCCTGAATTGTGGGTTTAAAATTCCAGCAACCGCCGGACCGGACTGGAACATAAAGGATACACCACGGGTATATGTTAATCTGGGAAATGAGGATTTTAACCTGGATAATTGGATTAAGGGCCTACAAAAAGGCAATAGTTTTATAACTACTGGTCCTATGTTATTTTTTAAGGTGAATGATGAGCAAGCCGGAAGTTCAATTAATGTTGAAAGCGGTCCTGTTCAATTTCAGATAGATGCGGAAGCTTTAACCCCAGATGGGCAAATACCGATTGAAATAGTTTATAATGGAGAGGTAATTTACACGGGTACGGACTTGTCTACGAAGATTGGTTTAAAGGATTCCGGATGGATTGCGGCACGCTGCAAAGGAGCACATTCCAATCCGGTATACATCAATTTTGAAGGAAGACCAGCAGGGTACGCCAAGCCGGCCGAAAAATTCATAAAGATTACGGATCGACTTACCGAATGGGTTGAAACCAAAGCCCTTTTTTATGAAGAAAATCAAAAAACAGCCATACTTGAAGTCATTGATCTGGGGAGAGATGTTTATGAAAAAATAATTGAACGAGCAGAGGAATTAGGGAGGAGATAATAACAAAGGTGATCCCTGACCTGGTTACGAAAAGACATGATTTTTATCTGGTTTTGGATGTTAAATTTTCTCTACGGTATGCAATCTTTTTTAAAGATTTTCCCGCAGCCTTTAATCAGAGCGGTCTATCCTGAAGCCGATCTGGGGATAATACTCATAAAAAATAACTATCTTAGAGATATTCCTCAAGCCCATTAGATTACCCTGAGTCATTATTAAAATGGTATTTCGGATATGGAGATTATTGACTTTTATAAATTTGTAGAACATAACCCTCTTTTTAGGCAGATGGCAGTGGACGATGTTTTGTTCACTGCGTATGACTGCCCTTTAGAGGGCTCTCCAGTTGATTACTCTACCGAAAAGAACTATTTCTGTTATATTTTTGTAGGTGGGGGTAGATGGAAAACTCCGACAGAGGAATACACCTTGAAAGCAGGAGATGCTGCTTTTTTGAAAAAGGGAGTACATAGGGTATTTAAAATTCTCAACGGGGATTTTTGTGCACTACTGATTTTCATGCCCGATGAGTTCATAAGTTCGGTTCTTAAAAACGAAACGAACCTAATTCTTGATAAATATCTTGAAGAAGAAACAGATTCTGTTATTCCTTTAACCTTAAACGAAAGCCTGCTTGCTTATTTTAGTTCTTTGATGGGTTATTTTTCACAAACCTCAAAACCCTCTAAAAGTTTGCTCAAACTTAAGTTCAAGGAACTTATAGTCAATATAGCAACAAGCGGAGACAATCCATTAGCGACAAAATGCTTCAAAGAAATTGCAATTACAGGCAAAAAATCCTTGAAGTTAGTTATGGAAGAAAATTTTATTTTCAATTTAAAATTGAAGGATTTTGCCCATTTATCTAACCGAAGTTTGGCGAGTTTTAACCGGGACTTTGTAAAATTGTATGGAACCACCCCAGGAAAGTGGCTGAAAAGTAAAAGACTCAATTACGCCAAATATCTACTGGAAACTACAGACTTGAATATTAATGAAATTACCGTTGAATCGGGTTTCGAAAACACCTCGCATTTTATTCGTGCGTTCAAAGAGCATTTCAGTTTTGCACCCCTAAGATTTAAAAAAGAGCAACTAAGCAAGGTCTAACTAAATATTGCACTGAGTTTTTTTGCATATCATTTGATACGATGAGTACATTTTGACTTTAGGCTATTTCCTAATATTGTATTCTCATCTTAAAAGGAATCAATATGGAAATCACACACAAACCACAAAGGTTTCTCCTTTATGTCATTTTGTTAATTCTGCCGCTTTTAAATAGTTGTCTGGCCCAAAAGGAAGATATTTCTAATTACACGGGGGAGATTGTAAATACCTGGAACAAGAAAGTAATAGATTTAGCTATTGCCGAAGACAATTTATTTACTTTAAAAGGAGTACGAACCACATCAATGATGCATGTGGCTATGCACGATGCCCTTAATGCCATACAACCAAAATATACTACTTATGCTTATAAGGGAGATATGCCAAAGGCTAATCCGATTGCCGCGGTTGCACAGGCGGCCTACGAAGTGGCCGTTGATCAATTTCCTGATAAAGAAAATGAACTATACCTGGAGCTTAATAATTGGCTGAGTTCGGTACCAAATGGAGATTCAAAGAACGAGGGAATAAATCTTGGAAAGGCCTCAGCCGTAGCGATTTTAAAAATGCGTAATGACGATACGTGGAATGAGCAGTCGGAATACACTTGGCATCCTATGGCTCCCGGAGTTTATGCTGAATTTAATGAACATAGTGGCACTCCTGAAGGATTTATCTTTGGGGCAGGCTGGTCTAAGGCAAAGACTTTTTTATTGCCGAGCTCGGATTATTTCAGGTCTCCACCACCACCTGAGATTAAGAGTGATAGTTATACTAAAGCCTATAACGAAGTGAAAGAAGTGGGCGCGACAGTAAGTGCTACAAGAACTAAAGATCAAGCTCATTATGCCATGTGGTGGAAGGAATTTATTGAAATATCTTTAAATAGATTAGCGAGTGATCTTGTTTTGAAAGAAAAGATTGATCTATGGACTACAACAAGAACGTTTGCTTTATTGAACATGACGATCTACGATGCATATGTATGTGTCTTTGATAACAAGTTTTTCTATAACCACTGGAGACCTTATACGGCTATTCGATGGGCAGCTAATGATGGAAATCCGGATACTGAACCGGATACCACATGGAATACCTTACATAATCATACGTATCCTTTTCCGTCATATCCATCCGCACATGGCTCAGGTAGTGGTGCTGGCATGACGGTGATTGCGAATACCTTAGGCTTGGGTAATGAATATGCCTTTACGATGACCGTTCCTGAAGTGGACAGTGCCGGCCCGATGTCAGAAAAAATGAAAATGGATCCTCCGGAACGTTCCTTCAATAGTCTCTCTGAAGCTGCCCTTGAAGGAGCTATGTCTAGACTTTATCTGGGAATCCATTTTAGATATGATTCTGTAGAAGGAAATAAACTGGGAGTCCAAATTGGTGAATACGCCAGTGAAAACTTCCTTAAACCTTTAAAATAATTGTAAATAAAGGTTTTAGTTGTTGTTCCCAATCTTTGGGGTCCAGGGTTTCAAAATTATCAAAGAGTTCTTCCATAAAATAAGCTAAACCTATTTTATTTCAATTGAATTCCCTGATCAAATGGTAGGTGAATTCAATGATTTCCTTGTAGTTCTCCTTGCTGATCTTTTCGTCTATGCCATGGAACATTGACATGCTCTCAGGGCCAAGTCTGATCGGGTAAAATCGGTACACATCGTCTGAAACCTCATAAAAATAGCGGGCATCTGTACCGCCGCCTATGAGACCCGGAACCACTACCGCTTCGGGAAATACAGACCGTATAGTTTTTTCCAGAATCCTAAAGGCCTCAGAATCAATCCCTGAAACAGGGGAGGGGTTCGTTAGAAAACCGGCTGCTTCCACCCTGATCTTATCGCTTACCGTATTTTCTACATGCTGTTTTACAGACTCAATGGTTTCCCCCGGTAAAATCCTGAAGTTGATGGTAGCCTCCGCCACAGTAGGTATCACATTGTTTTTCACCCCGCCTTCAATAATTGTTGGGGCAGTGGTAGTGTGTGCATTAAGCCCTTTTAGTATGGAGCCCTTAAACAACCAGGGATTGGCAAAAGCCAACTTCTTCATAAAGGGGAGTTCGGCTCCCATATACTCAAATTGGTAATTGATGGGTTCTACAAGTTTATAAGGTAACTGACTATTTTCCAGGTCAACGATGGCCTGGGCCAACATTCCAATGGTGTTTTCCCGGGGAGGAGCAGAACTATGTCCCCCTCTTGTTTCTACAATAAGCCTGAAGGAGGCAAAACCCTTTTCCGCCAGGTTCACCATGGCAACGTCCTTTTCAATACCGGGGATCATGTTTTCTGACAAAAATCCACCTTCATCCAGGGTCATAGCCGCGTGGATGCCTTTTTCTTTCAAATGAGCTGCAATCTTAGCAGCCCCATTGGGACCACCCACTTCTTCGTCATGGCCAAAGGCAAGATAGATGGTCCTGGAAGGAGTAAACGATTCGCTAAGCAACTTTTCCACAGATTCCATTAGTGCTATTAGGGAACATTTGTCGTCCAGGGTACCTCTTCCAATAATATGAGTGTCCGTAATTTTTCCCTCGAAAGGACCCGCCTCCCAGTCGCTGAGGGTAGGCTGGTCTACAGGCACTACATCCTGATGCGACATTAGAATGATTGGTTTTTTGGAAGCATCTGAACCTTCCCACTTGTATAGCAAGCTATATTCATTGATCTTTTCCAGGGAAAGGTTTTCATGGACGAGTGGAAATGTATCTGCCAGAAATTGGTGGAACCCATGAAAGGCTGTGGAATCAGGAATAGCATCTTCGCTAAAGGAAATAGTGGGGTATTGCACCGCCCGGGAAAGGTTTTGGAATACGGCGTCCGGAATATTGAGTTTTTCTAATGATTTTGGCTCTACCTGCCTGGAGGTTAAAGATAATGTATTGAATAGGAGAATACCGACAATAACAATGAGTATTGTCAAGAGGGAAATGCTGATTTTCTTCATTATGGTTTTTTAAAGGATAGAACTGGTTAGTATTCGTTGAGAAACCTGAAACTTTCCAATAATGGGGCTACAGTATTTCTTTTGCAACAAGATATATAAAATCTCAAAGAATTCTGTGTTTAGACTTTTCATAGTTATTGATTTTTTTATTCCCAAAGACTAATAGTGAAATCAAAGCTCTTGATTGTACTCTCTTGTAGTGGACTTTAAAGATTTTCTGTTTTATTTTCAGCCAAAATTGCCATGAACCGCATTGCTAACACTTTTGCACCCTTATGAGTGTTCCCTTAATTTAAAAATTTGACAACTTACTGAAATGCGAGAACCATTTGCTTTGGCAATGCTTCGCATTAATAATACAGATCGAATTACGATTAATTCTTGTTTTATTTATTAATTAATGGGTAAGAAAAAAGGGCGTATAAACGCCCTCTTTAAAATGCTTCTAATGTTTTTAATTTGGAATGCTAATAGTAACTTTATTTACATATCCTGTAAATTCAGAATCCTCTACATCGTTGAAGACTTTATCTGCAACTTGCGTGGCATCATCCTTCCCAACATCTGCGGTTTCATCTGCTGAGAATACGGCAGGAATTGATTTATCAACTCGTCCCTCTGCTACCATCTTACCGTCAATAAAAATTTTAGCAGTTCCCCCTTTTCCTATACCATCGCCATCGTACTCATACTCTAACTTAATCTCGGCATCACTCGCAGTTATTGCTTTAGGAGCCATAATTGTATAACTTTCCAAACCAAAATAATTGTAGGTGTATGCTGGCTTGCCATCATTCATATATAATGCCCATCCGCCAAATTTACCACCCTGGCACAGAATGATTCCATGATCTTTTCCTTTTAATGAAACATCGGCAACGATTGTTTTGGAAGTATTTTTTACGTTTAAAAAAGTGTTTTCAAGAATTCCATCCATGCCTTGTGCCAGGGTCAGGGATTTTCTATCACCCATTAAATCTGGACGGCCTGCAATAGCTGCATTAAATCGCTCATAAAGCCTATCATCAAGGGGATACACATTGTTGGCAATTGCTTCTTGTTCAAACAAATCAACCAATTCTTTCAGTTTTTCAGGATTATCTTCTGCAAGGTTGTTAACAAGGCTGAAATCTTCTTCAGTATTATAAAGTTCCCACTTTTCTTCAGCAAAAGCAGCCCGGGGCTTACCTACCCATGGAACCATATGAACTACCCTTGCTAACCACCCATTGCTATAAATTGCACGGTTACCAAACATCTCGAAATATTGCACAGTGTGTTGGTCTTCAGCATTTGCGTCTTTCGCTGCATAGAGCATACTTACACCATCCATAGGTATTTGCTTAACACCGTTAATTGATTTGGCTTCTGGTAAATTAGCAGCTTCTAGTACAGTAGAGGCTACATCATTTACGTGGTGCCATTGTTCTCTAATTTCTCCTTTAGCTTCAATTCCTTTGGGCCAATGCATCACCATTCCATTTCTCGTACCCCCAAAGTCTGCTGCCATTTGTTTCGTCCATTTAAATGGTGCATCTGTGGCCACAGCCCAGGCTGCCGACATATGTGGGAATGAATTTGGACCACCCCAATCATTAGCATGTTCCAACATACTTTCCACTGTTTCTTCATCAAAGATTCCATTTAGGTGGACGAGCTCGTTGTAGGTACCCTCCAGTCCACCTTCAGCACTTGAACCGTTATCTCCCATGATGTAGATAAATAAGGTATTGTCAAGTGCTCCAACTTCATCAATGGCGTTCACCAAACGTCCTACTTCATTATCAGTATGCTCAGCAAAACCGGCAAATGTTTCCATTTGAAGCGAAAACAATTTTTTCTCATCATCACTCAAAGCTTCCCACTCTTTTATATCAGAGGGCATAGGCGCCAATTGTGCATTTTCCGGAATTACACCCATAGCCTTTTGTCGTGCAACTGTTTCCTCCCGAAGTTTTAACCATCCTGTATCAAATTTGCCTTTGTATTTTTCAATCCATTCTTTAGGTGCATGATGAGGTGCATGCGTTGCTCCTGTTGCGTAGTAAACCATAAAAGGTTTATCTGGTGTCATGGCTTGTTGAAATTTGACCCATTCAATAGCCTCATTTGTCATGTCTGTGGTGAAGTGATAATCAGGGTCATCATTTTTATAAACCTTTGTTACCCCATCAAAAATTACAGGATCCCATTGGTTGGTTTCCCCGCCAATAAAGCCATAGAATTTGTCAAAACCAGAATTTGTTGGCCATCGTGTAAAGGGGCCAGATACAGAAACTTCCCAGGTAGCAGTTTCATGCCATTTGCCAAAAGCTGCTGTGCTATACCCGTTTTGCTTTAAGGTTTCAGCGAAATACTTTGCATTGTCTGGTCGAATTCCCTGATTTCCATAAAATCCGGTTGCAACTTCCATAACGGAACCTACATTTACGTTGTGGTGATTTCTTCCTGATAAAAGCGATGCCCGTGTTGGCGAACAAAGTGCCGTAGTATGGAAATGATTAAATCGCAATCCATTATCGGCCAGCCTATCAAAAGTTGGCGTGTTGATAGCTCCACCAAACGTACTTGTTGCACCGAAACCAATATCATCAATAAGTACAACTACAATATTTGGAGCACCTTCCGGCGCTTCTATGTTAAAAGGTTCCGGTTTCTCCGCATCTCTTGCATCCATTATGGTAACAGGATTATGCGCCGGAGGTTGAATAGGTAGAATAGTACGGTCTATTTCCTGATCACCAGAGGATGTACTTTTAGTTTGGTCGTTAGATGTATCGCAACTCACCAGAATTCCAAAGGTGAGAAGTAAACTTAAAAAACTACTTTTCATATCATTATATTTTTGTTCAAGATTCTTTTTTAGACAAGTTTCCACCGTAAATATATCAATAACTCGACAATTAATTGGAGTTATAAAAGTAGGATATTAAGACGTTTATTTTTTTATAACCCAGGCAGGCAATATCCGTGTAATTCTCTAAATTGGAAATGATAATTATCATTGCACAAAAGCCCACAGAGAATTCGTACCGGCTATTTTATTGGAAGAAAGGACGTGGTAGTTAGTTATACTATTTAAATTACAAAAACACATCGCACTATTTATCCATGTAATGGGTGGCCTGTTGAACCTCTTATCCTGTTGGGCGGTCCAAATTAGGGTACAGACTGTAAAATCGTTGTGCCCTGTATACCGAATAGCGTATTTCAGGATCATAAATATGTAACTCCCAGATTTTTTCTGTAGTCGGTTCTTTTGACACTTCCAGGATCCGGGCCCACTGATGGCCCCCGAATGTTGGCATCAGGTTTCCTTCCTTATCCTTAAAACGCCCACCATCGGTTATCAAAACATTGTCTGTGTTTGTAAGGTAGTCGGCATCACTAATAAATGGCGAAACAAATCGTTCCTGTTCGGGGCCGTAGGTCCATACCTCTTCTACGGTCCCGGCAATTTCATCTACACGTAATTCCAGTGCTCGACTAAAACGGTCTTTTTCCGGCATAGGCGGATTCGGCGGTATAAAGCGTGCTCCACCATTGTCAAACATCAGGAGAGTACCCTGTGGGGTCATTTCAACTCCATGCTGGTGGCAGGGCCATGTTAATTCGCCTATGGGTTTTAAGAGCTTATCGGACCATGGCTTATTCCAGCCAGTCGGATCACCTAGAATCCATAATAAGGTGCCCGTTTTCATATCAATTTTGTATATCGCACATTGGAAATTCGAAGAGACAAGAACAGCATCTTCTTCTTCAATGTAAAAAATAGCATTGCTGTGGGTAATATCATGAGGCAGCGGATCATAAATATCTTTATAAATATCATAATAATGACCTCCGTCTAAGGAACCTTCGCCAAGGCGCCTGGGGTCCAGAATATCAACTAAAGACCATTTTCGTACTGTACTGCCGTCCGGAGTAAACTCAATGATGACATCGCCTGCTACATCAGCAGTTTCTTTCTTCTCAGAAGGAGGATACGCAGCCGGGAAATCTTCCAGCGAACGCACCTCCAGTCCCAGTCCCAGGAAATTACCGGAGGCAAGTTCTATCACATCGTGATGAAACATATCCGTATCTACAGCAATACTTCCTTCTGCTATGGGTTTGGTTACTGCACCGGAAGAATACCATTCCTGAACAATATTACCCAGCATATCTAACTCGAAAAAACGCCCGTCGTCCACGCCTCCGAATATCAGGTTTCCATTATGTTTTCTGCGGACTTCATCAATCCAATGATCGGCTTTCAGGTACCAAACTACTTCCCCGGCTTCATTTACCGCAATGGCATATCCCCAGTCCGAATCATCATCAAATGGTTCTTTCCACCGAAACACAGTGAACATCGTTATACCCGGCTCCATCTCACCGGTTTTCTCCTGTACCAATTCCAGCGAAGGAAAATCGTCTGGCAATGGTGGGGTTTCAATAGAAAGCGAATCCAGCACAAGTTCCCTGCCATTTTCATCTTTGAGTGTTGCGGTAATCTGATGCAGTTTCCCTGGTTTCAGTCCCAGGACCAAAACCTGATGATTTGTTTTTAAGGAATCTTCAGGTTGAACAATTTGCCGTGTCACCCCATCATCAATAGTTAGAGTAGCACTTACCGGACGATCTGAGGTAAAGGTCAGAATTCCTGCCAATGGAGCATTCTTATTCGGATTCGGGACAAGTTGCACATTTGTAGCCACCGGAGGACCCGCACAGCTTAGAAGGGTAAGAATACCTAAAGCCGCCATAAGGGCAAATCTATTAAGCTTCAAATTACGGAGTATCGGCAGATAATAATATAGGTCATCCTTGACCTGGTTACTTACATACATGAATTTCATTGAGTTCTGCTAGGTGTAATTAATAAATCCTTTAAAACCTGAAGCTGCCATTGAGCATAGTACAACAGATCTTAAAGGAATACGTAGTGGCCTGGCTCATCTTATTAAAGATTTTCGTGATATAAATACAAATCAAGCGAAGCCCATTGAATATTATAATTATTAAGACTTTTCAATTTCCTTCTTTATTTCATCTTGTATTGCATGAAACTTTTTACTCAGCTCTTCAGAAATATTAGAGGGTATATCATGCAGCTTCTTTAACTTGAAAGAGAGATATATGTTGAAAATCCCCATTATGATTAAGCCACTTCCGGCCCATATCACAATAGAAAGACCTCCAATTACAGGATTTAATAATAATATAAATCCAATTAGTATTCCAATAATACCAATACCCATTAAATTTCCCCAGTCTTTTACCCCATACCTCTTCAAATCTAAGGAGATTCCTATTGCATTCATTGAACGGAATAGAATTACAAATCCAACATAAAGAGGCAATGTTACCATAGAAATCCCCGGATCTTTCATTAAAGCAATACCTACCGCAAGGGTAATTAACCCCAGAACCAATTTCCATCCCCAATTATCTAAGGTATTCCGATTAACAATTGCGAAAATCGTTTCAATTGCTCCGGATACCACAAAAGACAAACTAAAAATATATGCGGCCCATACCCATGAATACTCTAAATCAGATAATACCCATATAGCTCCGGCTATAAATGCTAATCCTGCAATCAAAAACAAATACCAGTGTTTAATTGCGTGTTTAATCGTTTTAAAAAAATGTGCTCCCATGGTTTGGTTAGTTTAATTGTGCCTACTCTATAAAGTTTTCAGCCTCCCTTTTATTTTATTTGGTTTTTGTACAATCGATTTCCAAGCAAGTATTCTCTCCCACAATAAATTTTATATTGGATTTTTTCAAAAGCCCTTCTAACTACATTTCATACACACTGAAAAATTATTGAATTTTTCTTTCCAGATCAGCATGATTAAATTTATTGAACATAAAGAGGGGATACAATATAATAATTTTTAGGTGAATAATTCAGCTATAGATCTATATTTCCAAAGCAATTTTTAGGCCTTCTATCAACTGATCAATTTCCTCCATACTGGTATAATGCAGAAAAGACATTCTCAGCACGCCCGGTTCTAAAGGGATTCTCATGTCCATAAGCGGCCGCACGGCGTAAAAATCGCCCGTACCTAACATCAATTTATGATCAGTCAGGCTGGCATACACTTTTTCGAGATCTTTACGAAGAGGAAGTATCGAAATAGTTGGCATTCTACCTTCCGCCTCATGCGGACCTAATAGTCTTATATCTTCACGAGATTTTATAAACTCCAGTAATGGCCGCATCAAAGATTTTTCATGTTCGCGAAATAATTTATTCAATTGGATGTTTCTTTCAGAAGGCGTGGACTCATCCTTATAATGATGTTCGTAAAGAGTATCAAAATAATCCAATATCCCATTGACTGATGCAATCTGCGCATGATCCGGTCCGGCTGGGGTCAACATACTCCGGGTTACACCTTCCTTGAAAAAATGAGATTGGTTTTCCATTTTTCCGATCAGATCTTTATTAACATACATTAAGCCTAAATGAGGCCCATATGTCTTGTAGAGTGAGAAAAGATATATGTCGGCCCCCAGACTTTTAAAATCCGGAAATCCATGTGGCGCATAAGCTACCCCGTCAACCATGCAGAGGGCCCCATGCGTATGGGCCATTTGACTAATAGTTTTAACAGGATTAATATGACCGATTACATTGGAACAATGGGGAAAAGCCACCATCTTTGTTCGGTCAGAAAATAAAGTTTCCAATTCATCTAAGCTCAACAATCCCGCTTCCGGATCTACATGCCACTCTATAATTTTAATTCCCTGATCTCCCAATCTTCTCCATGCCCCTGCATTGGCTTCATGATCCTGACAAGAGACGATGATTTCGTCCCCGTCCTTCCACATGGGACGCATTGCATTTGCAAGCACGTATACATTTTGTGTAGTTGATGGACCGAAATGAATTTCTGAGGCTTCAACATTCAGATATTCAGCCATTCTCTTATAGGAATCATCCATCAATTCTCCGGCCCTCTTCGAAGCAGGATAAGGATAGTAGGGCTGTACCTTGTTTTTCATGTAAAAATCGGTCAATCGATAAATAAATTGTGTGCAAGGATAAGATCCTCCGGCATTTTCAAAAAAAGCCCATCCTTCCAGTGAAGGTTCCGAAAACGCGGGAAATTGTGAGCGTACAAATTGTAAATCAAGTTTCATAAGTAAATAGCATTCTTAAATTAGCGTTTATAATAAGTTTAGTAATAGTTCTATTACCGCCGATGCAATCTTTCCAACGACATATTTTTGATATTGAGTTAGGTTTATAGATCATCTGAAGAAGTGGTTGGTTGTAACATTACCAAGATACTGAATTATCAATAATAGTATTCTAATAAATGATTCCGAAAAGTTAATATGATTGCCTTACTTCGAAGAAATACGTAACCCATAGGACAGGTCCTTAGATAAAATACCATGCTACAAAATAAGCTTCCAGAGCAGTTTTTAGATATACTTCACGGCAACAATACAGGTGTTTAAATTAAGTTTTAAACCTACCCAAAGACGTTTAAACTAGCTATTTAACGATTTGTGGTAGGGTTTTTTTAAGGGTAGTTGTTATATGTTCTAACACAAGGATTAAATAAACCCAAATCTTATTAAAATTTAAAATGTATGAAACAAAAAAATGGTACCCCCCAAATGAAAAGTGAATTTAAACCTGCAAACAATTTAAAAATGAAAACAATTAAAATAATATCACTTGCCGTACTAAGTGTATTTGCAATGGTATCTTGTAGTAAAGACAATGAGGATACCCCTAATGATTTACCTGAAGGATTTGCCCTAAAAGCAGATGCTAAGGTTAAAGTAGGGGATTTACCTATGGCGATTTTGGATTTTGTGTCCCGAGAATTTCCGGAACGCACTATCGACGAGGCAGAGGAAGAAGACAATGGTAATTTTGAGGTAGAGTTAAACGACGGTAATGAACTTATTTTTGATGCCAGGGGCAACTTTTTAGGCATTGATGACGATAGTGAGGAGAACGGCGATTTTGACGACTCCGATGTGAATATTGAGACCCTATTACCTGCTATATTGGAGTACATAGAGATGAATTATCCCGAGATAGACATAGAGGAAGCCTCTATTGAAAACAATGATCAATACGAAGTAACTTTAAATGATGACATCGTTTTAATTTTTGATGCCAACGGTGGATTTTTAGGTATTGGTGTTGATGAAAACGATCAGGATGGTGATGGAGATTATGAATGGGAAGAAGAAGATGGCCATGATGATGGAGAGACTATAGACCCGGCCCAATTACCGGATATGGTTCTGGCATACCTGGAAGAAACCTACCCTGACCTTACTATTGTGCACGCAGAAGTAGAAGATGAAGGAGAATATGAAGTGACTATGAATAATGGTCTTGAGGTCTATTTCGACGCCGAAGGAAATTTCCTTTCCGTGGATGATTAATATAACTAAGATTATTTGATAAAGGGCGGATGTCCTTAACAGCTAAAAACTAAATTACCCCGATACCAAACTGCTTTTGTGCAGATAGGTATCGGGGTTTTTTCTGAATAATTATTTGAATTTATTCCTCAAATTCCGCCATTTTTTTACCTATATGTTCCATCACTTCACCGAACTCCTTCTCTGGGCTAAAATCAATTATTTTTACATCTTCTTCAACAATGGCGGTATGTCCGGCAGGCCAATAAAAAACATCGCCTGTTTTGACAATTTCTTCAGATTTATCATCATAAATTAGACGTATTACCCCTTCAACTATGTAGCCCCAATGTGGGCAATGGCAACTATTATTTTTAAGTCCCTGAAGCAAAGGTGTAAAGTCGGTTCCTTTGGGGATTTCATTAAATGCTATGGTCATTCCTCCATAACCGGTTGCGTTTCTCATAATGGAATCGGGCGTTTGCATTACAATTGGCATGTCTTCTTTGTTGATTTTCATAATCTAATTTTTTAATGTTAAACTATTTAAACTAATTTCTTCTTGCTGATAACGTCTGGATTAGGCGTGGTGCCCATTTTCATGAAGCCTTATCGCTTTTATATTGTTAGTGGTCTTTCTATTTTTTTTCTTATTTAGATGAGGTTTAACTTTGTTCTACCTGAGATTTATTCCGTCCATAATTTCTATATAACGCGGTTCATTTTGATAGGCTTTAGTGAGGGGTACTACAATGGCATAATACGGAAGATCAGGATCTCTTCTAATATACAATTTTTCTAACCAATACAATACTTTCTCCCTGTTTTAGATCAAAAGGTATAGTAGCATAATGTTACCTGACCAAGGTTGGTGCGAGTCACTGATTTTCGCCAAGGCATCCGCAGTAACATTTAAAGCTGCCCTAAAACCATCACTTTTATATGTTCCATCCAGTTTATATGTTCCATCCAGTATTTTGCTTATTTCTTGCTGCCCTCCTTGTTTAATTATGCTTTTCAAATGTTAATTTGGATAGGTCTGAATAAGATTTAATCCGAAATAAATACTTAACCAGATTAACCTCTAATCATTTGGACACAAATTCCAATGAAGTAAAACTTCTTTTTCAATAATTATATGTAGTTTTAGAAAGACATGAAGCAAAATTTAATAAACCAGAAATGTTAATTAATACTACTTAATGAAGCTAAATATAAATAATACAATACATGAGGTGGATGTTGACCCTGCTACCCCTTTACTATGGGTCATCCGGGAACAGCTTGGGTTGACCGGAACAAAATTTGGGTGTGGAATAGGACAGTGTGGGGCATGTACGGTTCAATTAGATGGATTGGCCATTAGATCTTGTCTTACACCTATTCAGGCAGCAGCCGATAAAGAAATTACGACTATAGAAGGAATTTCAGATCAAGACACTGGGTTACATGCTTTACAAAAAGCCTGGATTGAAGAACAGGTCCCTCAATGCGGGTATTGTCAATCGGGGCAAATCCTGTCTGCACATGCGCTACTATCAAAAACTACATCCCCTACAGATGAGGATATTGATATGGCAATGAATGGGAATATCTGCAGATGTGGCACCTATTCCCGAATCAAAAGTGGAATAAAGCTGGCAGCAGAAGAATTGAGAAACACATCAACTATTAAAATCTTGAACAATGGGGAAGTGGACTAGACGAGCGTTTATAACTACAGGAGTCTTAACCGGGGGTGCCCTGGTAATTGGAGTAGCCATTAGACCGGGAAACCGGGCTGGGAAAGTCAAGGATTTAATTGCGGGGGAAGGAGATACTGTACTAAATATCTGGCTGAAAGTTAATGAAGATAACACCATTACGGTTATTGTTCCGCATGCCGAAATGGGGCAGGGGGTCCATACTACCTTACCAATGATGCTGGCCGATGAAATGGATGCGGATTGGAAAACCATTAAAATGTTAGAAGCTCCGGGGAATAAGGAATATGCCAATTACGCCATGGGAAAAGGGTTTCTTATGGGACCAAAAGATATCCCTTCCATACTTATCGGAACCGTTGATGGCTTTTTTTTAACAGCCACTAAGCAAATCAGTCTTCAAATGACCGGGGGAAGTTCTTCTGTTCGTTTTACAGGCATGTTTGCCATGCGTGTGGCAGGAGCAGCTGCAAGAGCGGTATTGTTAGAAGCTGCTTCAGAGGAATGGGAAGTTGCTGCGGAGGAATTAGTGGTTAAAAACAGTACTATTTCGCACCCGGCGAGTAATAGAATGGCACCTTTTGCAAGTTTTGTAGTTAAAGCTGCCAATTTATCTCAACCGGCCAAACCACGTCTTAAGACATCAGAAGAATTTACCATAATGGGAACCTCGCCACCACGGTTAGATATCCCTTCAAAGGTAGATGGAACGGCAAATTTTGGAATTGATGTTGTCCTTCCCAACATGAAATATGCTACCATTAAGGCTTCTCCTGTTTTTGGAGCCAAGGCAAAGTCTTTGGAGGCTAGTGCTATTAAGGATATGCCCGGGGTTCACAAAATCGTAAATCTTGAAGGGGCCATAGCTGTAATTGCAGATGGCTATTGGTTGGCAAAAAATGCACTAAACGCATTACCTATAGAATTTGACAAAAGTGATCACGATACGGTAGGACTGAATGATATTTATGATAAGTATTTAAGAGATATGGATATCGCAATTGCGGAGGGGAATGAAGAAAAAGATGTTAAAAAAGGTAGCATAAAGGACATTTTTAAAGAAGCTACCAATGTGATAGAGGCGGAATACAGGGTGCCTTATCTGGCCCATGCCACAATGGAACCCATGAATTGTACTGCTTTGGTAAAAGAAGATGGATGCGAGATCTGGGTGGGAAGTCAGAACCCCTTAGGATTTGCAGACAGTATAGCCGAAGTGCTCGACATGGATAAGGAGAATGTAGTGGTGCATAACCAATATCTGGGCGGGGGATTTGGTCGAAGAACCGTGCCCGATGTTGCCATTCAAGCCGCTCTAATTGCCAAAGAGGTAGACTATCCGGTTAAGCTCATTTGGTCTCGTGAGGAAGATATCCAACAGGATCATTACAGGGAGGCCAACGTGAGTCGCTTTAAAGCAAGCCTTAATGATAAAGGTCAAATAGACGCTTGGAACAATCAGTTTGTATTTAAGCACGATCCGGAAGAAGCCCCACACATTCCTTATGGCGTTGACAATCAATTTATTCATTATACGAATAGTGAGACACATATACCCTGGGGATATTGGCGAAGTGTAGATTCATCTATGCATGCTTTTTTCACGGAGTCCTTTATGGATGAGTTGGCGAACAAAGCCAACAAAGACCCTTATCAGTTTAGGCGGGAACATCTTACCAATGCACCCCGATTTTTAAAGGTACTGGATCTGGCTGCTGAGAAATCCAATTGGGGAGAAGCCCTGCCAGCTAACTGGGGGAGAGGGATATCTCTTCACCAATCTTTTGGTACCATTGTGGCCCAGGTGGCCGAGATAGAAATAGTGGAGGACAGGTTGAAGGTTCACAGAGTGGTTTGTGCGGCGGATCCTGGTTTTGCATTTCACCCCGACGGTTTTAATGCACAAATGGAAAGCGGTATTGTTTTTGGACTTACGGCTGCTTTATACGGAGAAATATCGATAGAAAACGGAGCAATAAAGCAGAGTAATTTCCATGATTACCAGATGCTGCGCATGGAAGAGTCACCTAAAATAGAAACCTATATTGTTACCAGCGATAACTGGCCAGGTGGTGCAGGAGAACCAAGCACGCCATGCATCGCACCTGCGTTAACAAATGCGATATTTAACGTATCTGGTATTAGGATTCGCGAACTGCCTGTAAAAAATCATGAATTAAAGGCCGATCCAAAGATCTTAGGTTGATAAGACTTACTTAATATTGTAAAGAGATATGTTTACTTAGGACCCTCTTCTATTTATCTCCTCTTCTATAGCTTTCTGCCGTTCCAGAAGTTGTGCCTGCCTCTCGGCTAGTTTAATTTTCTGACTTTCTATTGCGGCCAGTTCAGAAAGTAAAGCTTCTTCCACAGAACTATCCTCGTCTGTTGAGACATCCACAGTATGGATAGTCTGCTCAAAACCTTGAGTATATATATCTAGCTGACTAATTAGGTTTTGTATATCACCAAAAGCCTTTTTTGTGTAATATCTACCCATTTCAAAATCTTTAGGGTCAGCAGCTTTTTCCAGATTTTCGATTCCATCTAAAATAGGATCCATGGCATTATCACAACCACATACTGCTATCTGGTTTTTTACTTTTTCTAAAGCTTCCAGAGCTTTATAGGCATAATATTTTTGATGATCAAAATTCTTCGAGCTAATTGATTTCTTGGTGTGGTTTAAAGCATAAGACGCTGAAGAATAGGTGTTGTCGCATTTTGCGGAGGCAAATAAGGTAGCCGTCATAAACACAAAAGATAAAAGGAAATTAGGTTTCATTTTAATTCATTTTAAGATTAGGGACCGTAAAGGAGCTAAACTTTGTTGAATTAAAAAAAAATATGTGGTCAACTGCTAAGTTTTGTAGTCAAAATACTATTAAAACCAATTTTAAAGGTAGAATGATCTTAAAATTATTTTGAAATTATTAAGGTTAAAAGCTAATTAATCGCATTTTTCGAAGATCAAAATAAGGACCATGAATTGCCACCATTTTACGTATCACAATAAATACACTACAAGAAAACCTAAATAAGTGCCTAGTGCATTGCCTAAGGTTCCCACAAGGATTGCTGGTAAGATCAGTTCATTTCTGTCAAAGGTTTCAGCAAGTGCTATAGCAGTAGTGCCTCCGCCAATATTAGCCTGACTCACTATGGAAATCATCTCCCAATCCCGGTAAATAAAACTGCCTAATAGAATTACCAGAATCCCGTGTAGAAATACCGCAATTGAACCAAACAGCAATAAAGTAAGTCCAACCTCTTTAAGCTCTATAACCGAACTGATTTCACAATATGCCCCAATGACTGCCAGAAACAGGTAAACAAGATACAGTCCGAGGAAGTGGCTTCCCTTTAAGCCTTGCACCAAACGGGTTTGTGCCAGTAATATACCAATGGTGGAAAGAGTTAAGATTGAAGGGATTTGAGGGAAAAGGTTAGTTATTAATTCAGATACGTAGTACGCGAAAACTCCGAGAAACACTAACCATATTAGAGAATTAAAATTAAGTTGTTCTTTATCCTGTGCTTGTAAAGTTTCATTGTATGTTTTTACCTTTTTATCTTTCCAGAAGGTTCTTAATATTACCGGGAAGGACAATGTTACTATAATCCATGCGGTCGTAATTACATTGTCTACCGCAATTGTACCTGCATACAAAATACCTCTTTCCTGAAAATCGTACTCCAGGGCTATTGCGTTAAAATTGACGCTACCTCCTGTATAGGTTCCGGTTAACATACCAGCGATAATTTTTCCATCTTCACCAAGAATATCCTGAGGCGAAATCAGATACCAGGAAAATAGAATACCCAGAGTGGTTGCCAGCGAACCTATTAAAAATAGAATAATCATAGGGGCTCCGGCCTTTTTTATGGAATTGAGATTAACTCCCAACAATAAGTAAAATATAGAAATGGGGGCTAAATAGGTAAAAATACCATCATAAAGAGGAATGGAATTTGATGCGGAAGGAATTAATCCCAGGTTAGCAATAACTGCCGTAAATAGAATCACTAATAAAGCGGCACCAAACTTTTTGCCAATTTTGGTTTTAGAAGTGTAATCTGCCAGGATCACCATTAAACACAATACCCCTAAAACATAAACCGGGTTTTCAATAAAATTCATTATCTAAAGATATCAAATTAATAATATGCTTGGTCCCACCAAGGTTTTTCACTTAGAGATATACAGGTTAATTTGATATATATATGTTTTGCTATCTTTATTGTAAGAGTCTAGTTTTGCCCTAAAATAGGCTTAACTCTTGAGTTGTTGTGATTTGAGAGGGTAAACCAGATAAAGTATACTTATCTATGTTAACCAAAATCTATTCTTATGAAAAACTGTCTGATACTTCTGATTTTATTATCTCTGACAATAGGTTGCAATACAGATCCAAAAGTTGAACCGGAACAGGGCTCTGTAGAGATTGATGCCCCATGTCCTCAAGATGGTGTTACCCTTCAGGTTTTGGGTTCAGGTGGACCTGCTGCCGGAGATGCCAGGGCTTCAACCGGCTATCTGGTCTGGGTAAATGGCAGTCCTTTGGTCATGATAGATGCCGGTGGGGGTACTTTTCTAAGACTGCAACAGGCAGGGGTACATATGAGAGATATTGAATTTCTGGGCATAAGCCATTTTCATCCTGATCATGCCTCTGAGCTACCGGCCTTACTTTGGTCCGACATTTTTTCAGGACGGCCAACTCCATTAAATGTATCCGGTCCTAAAGGCGGAGGATCTGACGGACTTAAGGGATTCCTTTCTGCTATAAATGACATGGCAACACCTATTGATGCTTTTACCAGAATCAATGCTATTGAAGTTACTCCACAAAAAGATTCTATAACAACTATCTATAAGAATGAACTGCTCGAGGTAAATGCTATTGGGGTAAACCATGCCAATAAGCCTACGCTGGCCTATAAGGTGACCATAGACAACAAGAGTATTGTTTTTGGAGCGGATCAAACTCTTGATAGTCCTGGTTTTATCGATTTTGTAAAGGGAGCAGACCTTCTGGTATTACATTTGGCCATTTCTGAAGAAGCCGATAAACCATTTACTAACCTTCATGCCAAACCAAGCAGAATAGGATCAGTAGTGCAGGAATCGGGTGTTCAACGCCTGGTTTTAAGCCACTTAATGAAATTAGATTCTACTAATAAGCGAGCTAATCAATTTAGTCTTTATGATATTGATACAGCTGTTAGAGTTGTAGGGTCAGAATTTAATGGGATAATTATATTAGCAGAGGATCTTAAATGTATTAGTCTATAAGTTAATTACTTATATCTGTTATAATTAACTTTTAGTTTAATTAAATAAAAATAGACTATTACCATCACATTTCAGGGATACAATGTTTTTCTGGTTTATTACTTCTCTTTAAGGACGAAATGATCATCTGAGTTTAATCAGTTTGATTCATCCATTTCCTGGCCGGACCAAACCATGCTGCATGGGGAGTGTATAAAAATCCGTGGCCAAGGCCTGTATTTATCTGAAGTTGCTCAAAACTTGTTGCGTTGGTAGATTTATCAATCCAGTATTGGTAACTGTTACCGGCAACAGTATCCGATTTTTCGTAGATTCCTAATATATTTCCATGCAGGTTCCAGTCAAAATTCTTCCGGGAATAATCACTGCTTGACCCCAAAAGCACATAATTCACCTTATTTATATTCATATCGGAAATGTACATGGCTATCATGCCTCCCTTTGATGCCCCAATAACAGTTATATCAGAAGGGGAGACTCCTTTTGCAATAAGGTCATCTATTTCTTTTGAAATTTTCTTTCCAAATTCGTTAAAATCGGTTTTCTCCGTTCGTACTTCAGCATGAACTTCCGCACCAGTGGCTTTAAGTGAATCAACAATTGTGGTATACTCATAAGGCCCAAATTGGGGACTTACCGCATGAATACCTTGTACTTCTATAATCATACCATGTAAATAAAATATATGTTTCATAGATTCCTTTTTTTGAGAACATGAGATTAATAAAATTAGAACTGAAAGTTTGTATAGGAGATTCATTGCCTGAGGAAATTTAATTTTAAATGTAAGATAACTAATTAAGGCGAAACCTATTAGTTAGTTAACTATTAATCCCGGAAATGGAATATGTGGATTTTCCAGATAAGAAGTATGAAATTTAAGCTTGGAAATAATGGCAATGAATTTTTAAAATTAATTTGGAAGATAATTTTATTAATAATTAACTAAGAGTTATTAAATTCACGACTTTATGTTTAAAAATACCAGCCAATTAACCAAAGCTCTAAAATGAAAAAATTTCAGAATTATCTAATCGCCCTTATTTTAGCGGGCATCCTTGTCCATTGTACCGATAAAAAACCAATAGCTGACGAACCTGAAAAAAAAGATCGTAATATGTTCGGGCTTTATATACCGCGTGGCTTAACAAAAACCACAGAAGGTCTTACACCCGGATATGTCATCTTCAGGCCGGCAAATTCCTCTTCTACATACCTGGTTAACCGCGAAGGAAAAGTGGTTCATGAATGGAAAGGGAATTATGAAGTAAATAGTTTTTATTTAAATGATGACGGTTCGCTAACACTTCTTTCTGTAGATCCTGATTTTCCTGTATTTGGTGGTGGAGGTAATGCGGGCAGGTTACAAAAAGTCAGCTGGGACAGTAAGATGCTTTGGGACTTTGAATATGCCAATGAAGAATATCTTGCACATCATGATATAGCTTTATTGCCAAACGGCAATATTCTTGCGATAGCCTGGGAGGCGAAAACTGAGGAAGAGGTATTACAGGCAGGGAGAAATCCAGAATTTACTCCAAAAGCCGGGCTATGGCCTGATAAAATAGTTGAAATTAAACCCAAAGGTAAAAGCGGAGGTGAAATTGTGTGGGAATGGCATATCTGGGATCATTTAATACAGGATTATGATGAAACCAAGGATAACTATGGCGATGTTGCAGCACATCCTGAACTTCTTGACTTTAACAAAGATGGGGAAATACCGCCGCTTATTTCCCATGACAGTATGGCGGTATTACATAAAATGAAAAGAGCATGGAGGAATCAAACGGTTGAAAACAGGGGCGCCGATGTTTATCATTTAAATGCTATTAACTACAATCCTGAACTGGATCAAATCGTTTTTAGCTCCCCAAGCTTGGATGAAATCTTCATTATTGACCACAGTACAACTACAGAAGAAGCTGCTGGACACACTGGAGGCAAAATGGGCCATGGTGGCGACTTTTTATACCGATGGGGAAACCCTGAAAATTATAACATGGGAGATTCTACTAATCAGCAATTGTTTGGTCAGCACGATGTACGATGGATTGAGAAAGGTTTACCGGGAGAAGGCCATCTCACACTCTTTAATAATGATATTCCAATGGGTCCGGATAGTCTGGATTATTCGGGAGTATTGGAATTAGAACTGCCAACAGATAATAAAGGTAATTACTTAAGGGAGGAAGACGGTAAATTTGGACCGGAGGAACCTGTTTGGAAGTATATAGCCCCGGATACACTTTCTTTTTATGGAAGCTTCATATCGGGTGCACAGCGGATGCAAAATGGAAATACGTTTATCAATGAAGGGCCCAAAGGCCGCTTTTTTGAAGTTACCCCTGATGGAGAAATTGTTTGGGAATATCTGAATCCCTATCGGGGGAATATTCATCATGCTGATGGAGAACCAGTTTCACCAATGCCTTTGGCTTACTGGCAATTTAGGTCGAACTTTATCCCCGCGGACCATCCGGGTTTAAAGGGAAAGAAATTAGAACCTATAGATCCACAACCTGAGGAATTCAAACTTCCTCCTAAACCCAAAAAAGAGGATTCATAAGAAGGTGGTGAATAAAACTTGCCAATCGCTAAAAAAAGAATGGGATTAAAGGCATGGAATTTCCAAAGATTAATCGTAGTTGATGCCAGGTAACTGCACCTGAATTTCACTGGCAAAATTGGTCCATTCCTGGAACATTTCCTGGTATTTTTGCGGGTTTGTGCTTTTTAGATCATGCATTTCACCCAGGTCCTCATCTAGATTATATAGTTCAAAACCTGATAAACTAAATGGATCGCTGAAATTTGTTATTTTCCACTGCCCTTTCCTCAACATCGTATTTCCACTGTGCTCTAAACCAAAGACATAGTCGTTGCTATGTATAGCCTCTGCTTTTCCGGAAATAAATGGCAAAATTGATTTTCCTTTCAAAGGGAATAATGAATTCCCGTTAAATTCGGAAGGATAATTAATTTTGGCTATTTCGTACAGCGTAGGAGCAATATCCATAACCGTTAAAAAGTCATTTGCAATTACATTTTGTTGTTCTACCATAGGGCCGGTTATAATCATAGATGCTATAATACCACCATTGGTTGCATATTCCTTGTAATATCTGAATGGTGAAGAGCCGGCTTCTGCCCATTGGGGGCCATAGGAAATCAAAGAATTTGCTTCTCCCATGGTTTCATAGTCATTGTTAAAATAGGGATTGATATAGGGTCTGATCCCGGGATTATTATAATAATCTTCACCTGCTGCCCCATTGTCAGACATAAAAATAATCAGCGTATTTTCGTACTCCCCGATATCTTTTAAATGCTGTACGATACGGCCAATATTCACATCCAGATTATCTAACATACCGGAGTAGAGTTCCATTTTTCGTGCTTCTCTTTTTTTCTCATTCTCCGAAAGAGAATTCCACGGCCTAACGGAAGGGTGAGTAGGGGGTAAGGCAGCATTTTCGGGAATCATCCCCGCCTTTTTAAGACTTAACAATCTTTCTTCTTTTAATTTATCATAACCTTCATCATACCGCCCTTCATACTTTTTCCAATAAGCCTCATCAACCTGCAGTGGCCAATGGGGAGAGGTATAAGCTGCATAGGCAAAAAACGGACGTTTATCATCTTTGTTCTGATCTATATATTCGATCAGTTTATCGGTGTAAAGATCCGTAGAATAAGAACCTTCCGGCCATTTTGTGGGTTTGCCATCTTCTGTATAATGTGAAACCGGAATACCTTTAAATAACCCCTGGCTGTTATAATGATTTCCAACACCTTCAAGAAGGACAAACGAGTGTTCAAAACCTTTTTGGTGCGGGTTGGCCTCTTTGCCAGTACCCAGATGCCATTTTCCAGCCATATAGGTGTGATAACCATCCTTTTTTAGCAAGGCAGGGATAGTAGCCACTCTATTTGTTATATAACCTTCGTAACCAAAAACCTGTGTGCTTAGTGCCTGCCTTCCTACACCTGCAATATGGTTGTCATTGCCTGTTAAAAGCATCGCCCTTGTGGGTGCACACATAGGTGCAGTATGAAACCTGCTGAAGCGAATACCACTTGATGCCAGGCCATCGATATTGGGAGTTGCGATATTTCCGCCATAACAACCCAGATCTGCATATCCCAGGTCATCAGCTACCAATATTAGAATATTTGGTCGGGTATCTACAGATGTTTTCTCCGAAGTGCCCGAACAAGCTGTAAATCCAATGATCGCAAACAGAAAGCTAAGAATCGAAGTTGTACGGTTAAGATTAGAAATAAAATTGTAATTAGTAAAGTGATAACATGTTTTAAATTTTATTGGAAGAAGTATAACTTGTTTAGTTCGTCTATCGAGATTTATCATTTAAAGCGACTCTTTCATTATTAAATATCTAAGGTAAGGATTTATCATTTACAGCTTAATTAGAAATATTGAATATAAAAGTCTTCTAACATCTGTAGTAGCGAAAATAAACCTACCTGACAATATTATTTGGCAGAAGTATTGACTGTTCTGGATAATTCAGTACTTTGTAATTCTTTAGAAAAATATATGAAGGTATTATTTATAGGGGGTACAGGAAATATTAGCAGTGCGTCTAGCAGATTAGCTATTTCAAAAGGGATAGAGCTTTATCACTTGAACAGAGGGATAAACAAGGTTGAAATAAATGGGGTGAAAACCATATTAGGCGACATCAATAATCTAAATAGTCTGACAGAATTGAAAGCTCACAACTGGGATGTTGTGGTTAACTGGATTGCTTTTACTCCGGAAGATATTGAGCGGGATATTGCCCTTTTTAAAGGAAAAACCAAGCAATATATTTTTATTAGCTCGGCATCTTGCTATCAGACACCTTTAAGCTATCCAATTATAACTGAATCGACACCGCTGTGTAATAATTTATGGGATTACTCCAATGATAAGATTAAATGTGAGGATAGATTGATGAAAGCTTACAGGGAAGAAGGGTTTCCAATTACTGTTGTGCGGCCCTCTTTGACTTATGATACGGTTATCCCCATTGCTATTGGTGGGTTTAAAGAGTACACTACAGCCGATAGAATTCTAAAAGGAAAGGAAATAATTGTTCACGGAGACGGCACCTCATTGTGGACCGTTACACATTCAGAAGATTTTGCAAAGGGCTTTGTAGGATTATTGGGATTATCACAGGCAGTGGGCCACGCTTTTCATATTACTTCAGACGAAATATTAAGTTGGAACATGATCTACGAAATCCTGGCAGACAGTCTGGGTTGTAAGGCAAAAGTGGTGCATATTGCTTCAGATTTTATATGCAAAATAGAACCCTCTTATACAGGCACTTTACTTGCTGATAAGGCCGAAAGTGTGATTTTTGACAATACTAAAATAAAAACATTTGTCTCAGGCTTTAAAGCTACAATCCCTTTTGCAGAAGGTATAAAAAGGACCCTGAAATGGCTTGATGACAACCCGGAAAAGAAAATTATTGACCCGGAGGAAAACCAGCGGATTGAAAATATACTTAAGGCTTATAAAAAGCTTGGATAAAAAATAAATCGGATTTGCTGACAGATCAAACCAGGTATTTGTTAAATAAGAATTAGATTTATAATATTGAAAATAATTAGGAACAAAAATTTAATCATGATCAAAAAATTTGCAATAGGGGTTTTTCTAATTTTAGGGGCTTTTGGATTCAGCCAAAAAGAAATTTATGAATTTCGGGAATATGAGTTAAAGTTTGGTAAACCTGCTAAGGTCTTGCATGATTATTTTGAAAATGCTTTGATACCTGCTTTAAACAAACAGGGAATTAAAAATATCGGAGCATTTGAGGAAATTGGGGATGCCTTACCAAAGAAGATCTATTTATTAATTACCTATGATGATTTAGAGGACTATCAGAAGGTACTGGACAATCTAAAGGATGATTCAGTCTTTCTACAGGCATCTGAAGCATACAGCAAAACCGCACAGGAAATTTTTCCGGTAGAGCGGTATGTAACGTCATTGTTTACAGCATTCGATGGAATACCAAAATTAGTAAAACCAACAGAGGGGTCCATGGTGTTTGAATTGCGAACTTATGAAGCCTATAATGAAGATGCATTTCAGCGCAAAGTAAAAATGTTTAATGAGAGTGAATTGAGTATTTTTGATGAGGTAGGACTGCATTCCGTTTTTTTTGGGGAGAAAATTGCAGGTCCACAAATGCCCTGTCTAACTTATTTACTTGCTTTTAAAGACATGGCAGAACGTGATGCCAATTGGGCAAAATTTGGCCCCAACCCGGAATGGCAAAGGATAGTAAAACTGCCGGAGTACGCTAATACGGTTTCAAATATATACAGGGTATTCTTAAAACCTATGTCCTATTCTCAATTGTAAATTTTAAGATGGACTCTTAAATCTTTAAATTCATATCCATATTAATTTTAGGAGGCAGCATGATAAAGTGGTTGCACTTCTGCTGTGTAAATAGGTAGTTCCGCTATATTTGCTTATCTGTTAAGCTTAAAAGCCTCAAGATTGATATCATCCAAACCAATATCATCAAACGGATATTCTAATTGATCCTGGATGTTATAAAGAGATATAAGTATAAACTCCGTTAGTAATACTATAAAATAGGTTATTCCCTGATTGTTTTCCAATCCCACATCAAAGATAATGGTTGGCGCATAAATCAAGGGGAAGATATAGATGAATACAAGACAATAAGCCTTTAAGCTTATTGGTGTCCTGTGCGTGTTAATAGCGTGTAAGTTTTCTATGGCTTCATGGAGATCTTTCATATAACGAAAAGTCCTGTCCTTTAAATTTTTCGAAACGGTTTCATCGTTAGCTACGATAAATGTGAGCACCTTATCAATGATTTCATCCAGATCTTTTGTGCTGTCGTCGTTGTTTTTTAGTTGATCCATAGTTTGCTCACTAATATTAACCAAAATATCAGTCATTTCTTTTTTACTTTCTTCAGAGAGTTCCTTGTTACTCATTACAAAATAGTGAACTGTCTTTAAAGCACTTCTGAATTTACTCAAATGTTGCAGTGCCTTTTCCCGGCGCCTGAAGGAGCCACGTATGGTAAAAACCAAAGGAAATATTATGGCAATACTTAACATAGTAAGATCAACATAGAAGTTTAAATTAAATTTAAATGCCAGAAATGTAATGACTATTGAAACTATCAATACAATTATTGTTCTGTAATTTAATATGGAAAGATATCGTCTAATAGCCTAAAATTTATTAACTTATCAAAGTAAATCTAACTACAATCTAGTGAATAAGCAAACGATATACCTATTCCTTTTTACATTTTTTTATGTTGTTGGAGCCACTTTTTCACAGGAAATCGTGAATACTGACCAGGATAATCAGGTCACTGAGCTCTTTCTTACTAATGATCCAATACCCGTAAAACTAAGGTATTCCAATAAAGTTTTAAGGAAAGAAACGAATGACAGCACATATATTGATAGCGAAATTCAATATATGTCAAGCGATGATTCCTGGAAAACTTTGGAAGTAAAAATTAGGGCAAGGGGCAATTACAGGAGGGAGAATTGCTATTTCCCCCCTGTGAAAATGAAAATTAAGAAAGCAGTTACCGCAGGAACCTTATTTGAAGGGAATAAGAAACTAAAACTCGTACTTCCTTGTGTACTGCAAAATGACTATAATGATAAAGTCATAAAGGAATATATGGCTTATAAATTGTATGAACTTGTCTCTCCATACCATTTTAATACGAGGTTATTAGACATTGATTTTACCGATGAAAAAGGACAGAAAGTTAAAACCTATACAGTAAAAGGATTTTTTATAGAAGATATTGACAGAGTGAAAGATAGGTGTAACGGTAAACAAATAAAAAGGTCTGTACATCCGCTACAACAGGATGATCTTTGTTCTGTAAGAAACGACTTTTTTCAGTTTATGATTGGCAATACCGATTATTCATCAGCTTATCGGCATAATGAAAAGCTTTTGTTTGTTGATGGCAAAATTATGCCTGTACCATATGATTTTGATATGTCCGGCTTGGTAGATGCCAGCTATGCTGTAGTCTCACAGGTTCAAGGTGAAGTACTAAGTATAACAGATGTCACTCATAGATTATATAGGGGTTTTAAACGCAACCCAGCCGTATACCAATCCGTGAGAAAAGAATTTCTGAATAATAAAATTAAAATGTTGACTATTGTTAACGATTTAGAATCAAGCTTTGAAGATCCAAAAGAATTTGCCACTGCAAGAAGGTTCATCAACGACTTTTTTGATGTTCTAGCTAATGATAGCACCTACAAAAAGCAGATATTAAATGAGGCAAGGTTAAAATAAAATCCTTTTTGTATTGTATTTTAATTCTCCGTTATCTTTCTAAATCAAAGACCCTATTCTTCCCTTTTTTCTAAAGAATTATTTCACTCAAATAGTTCTATTAAAGGTTCTCCTGTAGTTCCACTTGGAGATTGTATATCCAGAAACTGTGCAAGGCTGGGTGCAATATCGGTTACCGATACTTTTCGAACCGTTTCACCTTTAGGAATGGAATTCCCGAACCACAGCATGGGTACATGGCTGTCGTAAGCATAACCGGTACCATGGGTAGTACCTTTAATTTGTTGAATAGTTGTTATTTTTTGGTCCAGGCTCGGAATAAACCCCGGTTTTAAGACTAAAAGGACATCTCCAGATCTTTTAGAATGATAGCCTTTTTGAAGCTTTTGGTTTATTCCATAACCATAACTACGTGATTGCAGATCGGATGCAGTAACTGCTCTTGTAACTTCTTCAAGAGTTATCAGAAAATCTGCCGCTTCCTGTTGTACTGCTCTAAGAGATAATTTCTTTTGTTTTATAAGATCGTGATTTAAATAAACAGACTCCCCGTCGAAATGTTCAATCCATTGATTTGTACCATATTTTGTATTCAAATGACTCAGTAGAGCAGCATCATATTTTATAATATTAGCGATTCCAGTAGGTAGCTTATTATCTGCCAGGTAAGACGCTACAGGTACAGATCCATGATCAGAGGTCAAAAACAGTAAATAATTTCCGGTACCAACAGTAGCATCGAGTGATTTTAATAAATTTTCAATGTCCCTGTCCAATCTTAAGATTACATCTTCAAACTCAACAGACTGAGGACCAAAAGTGTGCCCAATAACATCGGGAACTGAATAACTTATATTAATAAAATCTGTAACATCGTCTGTCCCTAAACCTTCATTCTTAATAGCTTCTATGGCAAAATCTGTCAATAAGGAATTTCCAACAGGGGTAACCCAAACTAATTGAAACTCAGCACCTATTGTCTTATAGCGTTCCCGCATACTTTTATAATCATATGGAAAAGTAGCACTAGTTTTGCCAGCAATAGCCCGCTCATAATTATTGTCATCCGGGGCGCTCATAGTATACGATTCTATGGGATATAAGGTGCTCCATGAATTTGTTAAATATGAATCTGACTTTTCCGATTGATTAAATTTGGTAACCCAATTAGGCAATTCATCCATATAATAAGAGCTGCTTACAAAATAACCCGGACTCGATTTCCAGTCATGCCAATATGCCGCATTAGCGGCATTTCCTCCTGGTAAGATGGCACCACGGTCTTTTAGGGAAACACTTATTACCTTGGCCCTAAAATTGGTACCCATTCTCAATTGATCCGTAATCGTTGTTGTTAACAGATTTCTTGGAGACGCACCATAGCTGTTAACGGTAGTTGTTCCAACGATAAGTTCGTTTGAATCTCCAATATTTGTAATGATTTGTTTTGAACTCCGCTGATACCACGTATTTCCGATTATTCCATGAGTAGCCGGGGTTGTCCCTGTATATATGGATGCATGTCCGGCAGCAGTCACCGTTGGAATATAGTTATACTGAGTGTTTTTATAGTTAAATCCTTCCTGCATTATGCGTTTAAACCCACCGTTAGAAAACCTCTCCTGATACTTGTAAAGATGATCAAATCTCATTTGATCTACTACGATTCCCACAACCAATTTCGGTTTATCAGATTGGCTTCTAAGAAGGTATCCGTTAAAAAAAAGCAGGGCGGTTATAGCGATAATTCTAATCATAATTTTGTTATCTTTTGAGATTAAAGTTTGAATCCTGACATATGCACAGAACTGCGCTATTCAAAGATAATCAGTAATTATGTTAAATTTTATTAATTAACCAGGATAAACTTTCAACAAAGGGATATTTATCCGGAAAAAACTTCGGATTTATAAAAAGACTGTTATGATGATCTCAAAGCAATAAACTTTAGGTTCTAAATTAGTGAACCACAACAATCAATTTTGCAAAGCAATAGCAGCTTTAGACCTAAGTTCTAATCAAATTAAAGGCCCTGGTAAAAAGAATAAATTTTAGGGTTCATATCTTTGACGGCACTCAGAAATTCTTCAGAGGGACTCCCGTAAATCTCAGGGAAAAAGTCTGCTATCTGAAGAAGTTGACCAAGCAATTCTCCCAGGTTTCCCAAATGAAGAAATATTGCATTAGAATCTGTATATGTTTCTCTTACTACACATTCACTTCCATTAGCATTAAAATACCAATCGTACTGCAAAGTGGTATCTTTCTCCTTCTTATTAACAATTTTCAGGCACTGCACTGCAATACTTTTAAACTCTTCCTCTTTGCCTTCATGTATTAGAAATCTTGCGGTGAGCTGTATGTTTCCCATTATTAAAATGTTTTGGTTTATAGTTTTAATGAATATTGATTCTTTGATTTCTTTTCTTTAAGGCCGTGCCTCTAAAATTAGATTAAATGGGGTTTCAGTTGCACGCCTGAAATGACTAAAACCACCCGAAGTAATAGCGTCCTTTAACCGTTTTTCACCTGCTTGGGCGCCGAGTGCCAACCCAACTTCCTGATTAATAGAACAAGGTACGCAAAGCTGTGTGGAAAATGCATAAAAAGCCCTACCCACCGGATTGAGATTATCTTTTAAAGTGTCATGAGCGAATGGTTCAACAATCATGCAGGTACCATCAGCTTTCAAGGCTTCTTTTACATGAGCGCATGCTCCAACAGGGTCTCCCATGTCATGAAGGCAGTCAAAGAACGTAATAAGGTCATAGCCATCGCCTGGAAGGTCTTTAGCAGTGGAAACTTGAAAGGAAATATTGTTCACTCCTGAGGCCTTTGCCTTTAATTTAGCTTGTTCAATAGATTTGTCGTGAAAGTCAATCCCAAGGAACGTGGAATTTGGAAATGCCTTGGCCATTATAATAGTGGAAGCTGCATGTCCGCAACCAATATCAGCAACCTTTGCACCTTTTTTAAGTTTTTCTTCAACACCACTAAGTGATGGAATCCAACTTGAGATTAAATTGCCTTCATATGAGGGGCTAAAAAATTTCTCAGTTCCGCAATACAAACATTTATTATGATTTCCCCAGGAAATACCTTCTCCTGATTTAAATGCTTCTACCATTTTGGGCTCATCGTGATACAGCGAGGTAATTGCATAAAACGCACCGGTCATAAACACAGGGCTATTTTTATCACCAAAAGCTGCTGTTTGTTCCGGGGTCATAAAGAATGTATCATTTACATTATCGTATTCTACATAGCCCGATGCCGCCTGAGCTGCCAGCCATTCCCTGACATATCTTTCTGCAGTTTCTGTTGCTTTGGCCAATTGAGCAGCAGACATTGGCCCTAATTCTGATAGTGATTTGTATAGCCCAAGCTTATCACCAATAGTAATAAGAGGACCATTCGCAGCAGCGCCCATTTCCACTACAACTTGGCCTAATAATGCATGTAATTTATTTTCATCTAGTTCCATAACTGTAAAATTTATTTTCGAGTTTAACTTAATAATCTATTTTTCAGATATGTCTAAATTGGTGATTAATAATAATATACAGCAAATCATCAAGGACTAAAGCCTTCATTTAATGTCCGAATAATATTCTTTATTTATCAAAGGCCAGAATATGCTAAAAATTAAAATGTGCTCTTTGAAAAAAATTGTTATCTATTTAATTACCAAAAAAAGCCTTGAATATTTATTCAAGGCTTTCCATTTGTCCTTAATCCTTTCAGGTTTGTTTACTCGGCAGGGGCAGATGCACCTACAACAATTCTGTAAACGTTAGAATTACGTTTGTTATAGTTCTCCTGAAAGCCATCCCAGAATCCTTCAGGCGCGGTCCAGTCATCGCTAAAAGCAGGTGATAGTGCTTCTTGCAGGGAGGAAAATATATCATAGGAATAGCTGCTATAGGTGAAGGTAGAAGTAACCGGAGAAATGATGGCCTGATTACCCCAGCCTTTCATGTTAGTTTGCCCTTCCTTCATGGCCTTTTCTACCATAGGTTTCCATTTTTCGGCTTCAAAAGCAAGGTGCTGCCCTGAATTTTTTGTGTCGTGATAAATGATTCGCACAAATTTATAATCATCATTGGTTGAATTTTCTGCACGGATATGGTTGGAAAGATTGCTCAGAAATACGTGATGCATATTGGTGCTAATGTCTGCTGTTCCAATATCTTCCATTTTAACATCCGGAAACATTGCGTCTATACTTCCCCAATCTGCTCCTTTGTCAATATCTTTAAAAGTATTTATAATTAGGATATTCGGGCTCGTATCCTGGTTTACACCCCCGACCCTTTGTAAAATGGCCCAAAATGTTAAATTCCCTTTTGTAACTTCTTTTTCGGCCCATTTAGCCCAATATGTAGTTTCTCTTTTTAAATATTCCTGCATATTTTCAGGTGCCACCCTTCTGTATTGGTGGGTAGTGATGGACTGTGCCAGTGCAAATTGAAAACTCAAAATGCATACCGCTAAAAATGTAATTTCTTTTCTCATTCTATGGTTGTTTTAAAATTAGTATACACGTATATAATAGTGTTTACCTTAAAGTCCAGAATATTTATCGCTTTACGTCGGACCTTCAAAGTTTAATACCCAAATAAAGTTGAAATTCAAAGATTTAGACAATAACTAAGGACGAAGCCTTACATTAAATGTCCGAAATAGCCTTTTTATTTACCAAGGGAATCCTTGACCAAGCGATTCAAGATAACCCTTAGGGTGTTAAGTCTAGTCATAGCTAGCCTAATTAGAAATCAATAATTATCAATCAATTGATAAAATACATTTTATTACTAGAAGCCTTTTGCAGATGCCTTCTGATTAGTCAAATTATCCAAGTAAAAATACAAATATGATTATCTGGGCTCCAGAACCACAAATGGTATAATCATTTCCTCCAGGGAAACGCCCCCGTGTTGATAAGAATTTCTATAATAACTCACGTAGTGGTTATAATTATTGGGGTAAGCAAAAAACAAATCGTTTCTTGCAAAAATAAATGAACTACTCATTGTTATACTTGGTAAATAAATATTAGCAGGGTCTTTGGCCTCTATTACGTCATTCTCATTATAAGTAAGACTTCGGCCCGTTTTGTATCTAAGATTAAGACTGGTCTCTTTGTCTCCAATCACTTTAGAAGGCTGTTTCACATTTATAGTACCATGATCAGTGGTAATAACAAGTTTTAAACCCATACTCTGAGCTTGTTGTATGATTTCAAGAAGTGGTGAATTCTTAAACCAGCTATTGGTTAAGGAGCGATAAGCCTTATCATTGGACGCCAATTCTTTAATAACGTCCATCTCAGTTTTGGAATGTGAAAGCATATCCACAAAATTATAAACCAGAACCGTAAGGTCATTTTTCTTTTGGGAACGAAAGTTTTGAGAAAGATGTTTGCCTTGTTTCAGACTACTTATTTTGTGGTACTCCCATTTAATATCAAGTCCCAATCGTTTTAATTGTTCTCCCAGGAATTTGTCTTCAAATAAATTCTTTCCCCCTTCATCTGTATCGTTCTTCCACCATTTGGGGTATTTTTTTTCCATTCCAAGAGGCATAAGGCCAGAAAAAATAGCGTTTCGCGCATATTGTGTTGCTGTAGGCAGAATGCTGTAATAAGGCATTTCCTTACTTTTTTTATAATAAGGTGTTAGTACATCTTCGAATGCAAACCACTGGTCATACCTTAAATTATCTATCACCAATAAGAGGGTAGGGGTATCCTTGATTTCTGGCAGAATTAGTTCCTTAAACAGCGTATGAGACATTACCGGTCCATCGCCATCATGAAACCATTCAGCATAATTTTTTTCAATAAATTTTCCAAACTGATTATTAGCTTCAATTTTTTGAGATTCCAAAATTTCAAACATCCCGGAATCTTCTATTACTTCCAATTGAAGCTCCCAATAAATAAGTTTCTTGTAAAGATCTGCCCATTCCTCATAGGAGTTGACCATAGATAGGTCCATCGATATCTTTCTGAACTCTTGCTGGTAGTTAGAAGTGGTCTTTTCTGATACTAAACGAGAGTGATCCAGGTTTTTTTTAAGAGAAAGAAGTATTTGATTAGGATTGACAGGTTTTATAAGATAGTCGGCAATTTTTGAACCAATGGCCTCTTCCATGATATACTCCTCTTCACTTTTGGTAATCATTACTACAGGAATGGTTGCATCTATAACCTTAATTTCAGTTAATGTTTCCAAACCTGAAATTCCCGGCATATTCTCATCGAGAAAAACAATATCAAAATTCCGGGCTCTAATTTCTTCCAATGCATCCTGACCACTTTTACAGGTTACTACCTGATAATTTTTGCCTTCCAGGAAAATAATATGGGGCTTTAACAAATCTATTTCGTCATCTACCCAAAGGATTGTTATCTTGTTCATTTAGTCCTTATCTTTACCGTTGAAAACAATAGCTATTTTGTCGAAATCAAACAAGCTTAAAATATTCAACGATCCAATTTACGGATTTATTAGAATTCCAGATGCTCTAATTTTTAACCTGATAGCGGACCCATATTTTCAAAGGCTTCGCCGTATTTCCCAAATGGGGCTTTCATATCTGGTTTATCCTGGGGCGCATCATACTCGTTTTCATCATGCATTAGGTAGTATGCATTTAATGCAGGAAGCAATACAACTACTTCGCTTTAAGGGGATTGAGGTTACAGAAGAGGAGGCGCAAGGGTTACTTTGTGCTATTTTATTACATGATATTGGCCATGGCCCTTTTTCACATGCTATGGAACATAGTTTGGTAGAAGGAATAAATCATGAAGCAATTTCTCAGATATTTATGGAGGTGCTAAACCGTAAGTTTAACGGAAGTTTAACTTTGGGAATGGAAATTTTCAGAGGCACTTATAGAAAAAAATTTCTGAATCAACTGGTCAGTAGTCAATTAGATATGGACCGATTAGACTATTTAAAGCGGGATAGTTTTTATACCGGAGTGGCAGAAGGAAATATAAATGCAGAACGTTTAATAACCATGTTAAATGTTGTTGATGGCACATTGGTTGTTGAGGAAAAAGGGATCTATTCTGTAGAGAAATTTCTAATGGCCCGAAGATTTATGTATTGGCAGGTATACCTTCATAAAACAGGAATAGTAGCCGAGCAATTGCTAATTAAAACATTACAGAGGGCAAAGGAACTGGTTGATATGAATATTGAATTGGATTGTAGTCCACCTCTCATGTTCTTTTTGAAAAACAAAATAGATAAGGAGAATTTTAATCTGGAGGTTTTGGATCGTTTTGCAAGTCTTGATGACACGGATATATTAGCGGCGATAAAACAATGGCAGCACAATACTGACTTTGTTTTGTCAAAATTATGCGGGATGATTCTGAATCGAAGACTTCTGAATATAAGACTTAAGGACAAACCTGAAAAGGAAAATAAATTTCAGGAATTTTTTGAGGGTTTTAAAGCAAAATATAAGTTGAGTGATTCAGAGACGGCTTATTTTGTATTCCGGGGAATTATAGAGAATAAGGCCTATAACCAATATAGTCAGAACATAAATATTTTGCGTAGCAATGGTAAATTGATGGATGTTGCCAAAGCATCGGATCATCTAAATTTGACCGCTCTATCTGAGACGGTAACAAAATATTATATATGTTTCCCAAAAGATGATCTTTAGCTTTAATATTCTGAATTTTGGCTCCCTCCAATTTCTAAAAAGCGTTTTGAAAGTCTTAATACACTAATATACAGGTGTTTATACACATGAATATGGCGTAATACCATTAATCAATTTTTCTTACTTTTGTCTGAATCTAAGCACAGGGTTAAATAATTTAAAAATTTGAAATTTACAGCTAGTCAGATTGCAGGTATTTTGGAGGGTGAGATAGAAGGCAACCCAGATGTTGCTGTGTATAAATTGGCTAAGATTGAAGAAGGAGAAATTGGTTCATTAACTTTTTTGGCTAACCCTAAATACACATCTTTTATATACAGCACCGAAGCATCAATAACCCTTGTAAATAAAGATTTTGTGCCGGAACAGACCATTTCTACAACTCTGATTAAGGTTGATGATGCCTACGAATCTTTTTCAAAATTATTAGAATATTACAATCAGGTAAAGAATAACAAAACGGGACTGGAGAGGCCAGTATTTTTATCAGAATCTGCCAGCTACGGAGAAAATTTCTATTTGGGTGCTTTTTCATATTTGGGAAACAATGTAAAAATTGGTAATAATGTCAAAATTTACCCCAATGTGTATATAGGTGATAATGTAACAATAGCGGATAATGTTCTGATTTTTGCAGGAGCCAAAATTTATTCGGAAACAATAATCGGAAAGGGATCCGTAGTTCATAGTGGGGCTATTATTGGTGCAGATGGTTTTGGTTTTGCCCCTAATTCAAATGGTGAATACAGTAAAGTACCTCAAACCGGGAATGTAATTCTGGGGGAAAATGTGGACGTTGGCGCAGGAACCACAATAGATAGGGCAACACTTGGATCAACCATTCTTAGAAATGGTGTAAAACTTGACAACCAAATTCAAATTGCTCATAATGTTGAGATTGGAGAGCATACGGCTATTGCAGCTCAGACTGGTATAGCCGGGTCTACAAAAATTGGAAAAAATTGTAAGATTGGGGGTCAGGTTGGCATTGTTGGGCATATTACTATTGGCGACAGGGTAAGGATACAGGCCCAATCTGGTATAGGTCGGAATTTGAAGGACGATGAATTCATACAGGGATCACCTGCATTTAATTACGCAGACTACAATAAGTCCTATGTTCATTTTAAAAATCTACCAAAACTGGTCAATAGGATTAATGATTTGGAAAAAAAAAGTGACGATAAATAAAGTATGACAAAACAACGTACAATAGCAAATGAAGTAACATTAACCGGCGTGGGTTTGCATACCGGTGAGAATGTTACCATGAAATTTGTTCCTGCAATCGAGAACCATGGCTTTGCTTTTAAACGCGTAGACCTTGAAGGGGAACCAATTATTGAAGCAGATGCGAATTTTGTGGTTAACACTCAAAGAGGAACAAATCTGGAGAAAAAAGGAGTTAAGATCCAAACCTCAGAACATGTTCTTGCAGCATTGGTTGGCATGGAGATAGATAATGTTTTAATAGAATTGGATGCCCCTGAACCGCCCATCATGGATGGATCTTCCAAGTTTTTTGTAGAGGCTATAGAAAAGGCCGGAATTGTAGAACAGGAGGCCGATCGGGAAGAATATGTAGTTAAAGAAGTTATTACTTATAAAGATGAAGCCTCGGGAAGCGATATAACATTAATTCCTTCGGAGGATTACAAAATAACCACTATGGTAGATTTTGGCACCAAGGTTCTTGGGACACAAAATGCCACCCTGGAGAAAATAGCAGATTTTAAAAAGGAAATAGCGGATGCCAGGACATTTAGTTTTCTTCATGAATTGGAAATGTTATTGGAGAATGGGCTTATAAAGGGAGGAGATCTTAACAACGCCATTGTTTATGTAGACAAGGAAATTTCTGCTCCTACCATGAAGAAACTGGAAAAGGCTTTTAAAAAGAAAAAACTATCGGTAAAGCCCAATGGTATTTTAGATAATCTGACATTGCATCAACCAAACGAGGCTGCCAGACATAAACTATTAGACGTAATTGGAGATTTAGCATTAGCGGGAACAAGAATTAAAGGGAAAGTAATTGCGAATAAGCCTGGACACTATGTAAATACTCAGTTTGCTAAAAAACTGTCCAAAATTATTAAATTGGAAAAACGGAATAAGGTTCCCAAATTCGATTTAAATCAACCTCCATTAATGGACATCACTGAAATCATGAAAATGTTGCCTCACAGGCCACCTTTCCTATTGGTTGACAAAATTATGGAGCTTTCAGATTCTCATGTGGTAGGTGTAAAAAATGTCACCATGAACGAACCATTTTTCGTGGGACATTTTCCCGGAGCACCTGTTATGCCAGGGGTTCTGCAGGTTGAGGCTATGGCGCAGACCGGAGGAATTCTGGTATTAAGTACTGTTCCCGACCCAGAAAATTATCTTACTTTCTTTATGAAGATCGACAATGTTAAATTTAAACAACAAGTAGTCCCCGGAGATACCTTAATCTTTAAGTGCGATCTTATATCGCCAATACGAAGAGGAATCTGTCATATGCAGGCTTATGCATATGCAAATGGAAAATTGGTATCCGAAGCAGAGTTAATGGCCCAAATCGTAAAAACAAAACAAGGAGATTAGTATGAATCAACCGCTTGCCTACGTTCACCCAGGAGCTAAAATTGCAAAAAATGTGGTTATAGAACCATTTACCACTATCCATAACAATGTGGTAATTGGCGATGGTACCTGGATAGGCTCTAATGTCACCATTATGGAAGGAGCCCGCATAGGAAAGAACTGCAATATTTTCCCAGGTGCGGTAATATCAGCACCACCTCAGGACTTGAAATATGAAGGGGAAGAAACCACGGTGGTAATTGGTAATAACACCACAATCAGAGAGTGCGCTACTATTCACAAAGGTACACATGACAGAATGAAAACTGTGATTGGTAAAAATTGCCTTATTATGGCCTATTGTCATGTTGCTCACGACTGTTTTGTGGGAAATAATTGTATTTTCTCCAATAACTCTACCCTTGCGGGGCACGTAACTATTGGCGATAATGTTATTCTTGCAGGTCTGGTGGCAGTGCATCAATTTGTTTCAATTGGTAATCATGCTTTTGTAACCGGTGGATCTTTAGTTCGTAAAGATGTACCTCCTTATGTTAAGGGCGCAAGAGAACCAATGTCATATGTTGGAATAAATTCTGTTGGACTCCGAAGAAGAGGATTTAATTCAGACAAAATTAGGGAGATACAGAATATTTACAGAATACTTTATCAGAAGAATTATAACAATACTCAGGCTGTACAGATCATTGAAGCAGAAATGGAGGCTACACCTGAAAGAGATGAAATCTTACAGTTTATTCGTGATTCCCAAAGGGGAATAATGAAAGGCTATTTTAGTACAAATTAATTATCTATGGCAAATACATCAGATATTAGAAAAGGATTGTGCATTAAGTACAACAATGATATTTATAAGATTATTGAATTTTTACACGTAAAACCAGGTAAAGGACCTGCATTTGTGAGAACAAAGCTTAAAAGTGTAACAAGCGGAAAAGTTTTGGATAATACCTTCTCTGCCGGACATAAAATTGAAGATGTTCGTGTGGAAACAAGATCTTATCAGTTTTTATATTCGGATGGCTCAACCTATCATTTTATGAATACGGATGACTATAATCAAATCTCACTTCAGGAAGGTGTTCTTGATGCAGCGGGACTTTTAAAAGAAGGCGAAGTGGTTACTATAATGTTTAACACTGAGGATAGTATGCCATTATCTGTTGATATGCCGGCTAGTGTTATTTTGGAAGTCACTCATACAGAACCCGGACTTAAGGGAAATACCGCCACGAATGCATCGAAACCAGCGGTTGTTGAGACCGGGGCCAAAGTGAATGTACCACTTTTTATAAATGAAGGTGATAAAATTAAAGTTGATACTGAAAAGGGCTCTTATATGGAGAGAGCAAAATAGTATAGTATAGATAAATACTTGTATTTAAATATATTAGACTATTTTATATTTAGTGTTAATTGATCTATTAAAATGATAATTTTGATAAACTTTTTGTGAAATTTCCAAAACCATATACTTTAAAACAAATTGCAGAGATCATCAATTCTGAATATGTAGGAACGGATGATTTTTCTATCTATGGAATGAACGAAATACATGTTGTAGAAGAAGGTGACATTGTTTTTGTAGATCATCCAAAGTATTACGACAAAGCACTAAGTTGTAGAGCAACTGTAGTTTTAATAAATAAAAAAGTTGATTGCCCCCCTGGAAAAGCCTTACTGATATCCGAGGATCCTTTTAGAGATTTTAATATACTTACTAATTATTTTAAGCCTTTTGAAAAATCGGATTTATTGATATCCAAATCTGCCAGAATTGGAAAGAATACTCAGATTCAGCCAAATGTTTTTATTGGTAATAATGTTATAATAGGTGATCACTGTACTATTCATTCCAATGTCTGCATATATGATAATTGTATCATAGGAGATCATGTCACTATTCATGCCGGAACAGTTCTTGGAGCAGATGCTTTCTACTATAAGAACAGGCCAGAGGGCTATGATAAATTACTTTCCGGAGGACGTGTTGTAATAGAAGACCATGTAGATATTGGTTCGCTTTGTTCAATAGACAGGGGCGTTACCGGCGATACCATAATTAAGAAAGGCAGCAAACTCGATAACCAGATTCAGGTAGGGCATGATACAGTAATTGGAGAAAAGTGTTTAATTGCTTCGCAAACCGGAATTGCAGGCTGTGTTGTAATTGAAGATGAAGTTACTATTTGGGGCCAGGTTGGGATAATAAGCGGTATTACCATAGGAAAGAAAGCAGTAATAATGGCGCAGGCAGGTATTGGCAGATCTCTGGAAGGAGGTAAAAGTTACTTGGGAAGTCCGGCTGGTGAAGCTCGAGAAAAATTCAGAGAATTAGCCCATCTGCGTAGTCTTCCAGCAATTTTAAAAGATTTAAACAAACAATAAGTAATTAACCACCCAAAAATAGTTTTCAAAAATATATTTTTGTATAACTATAAAAAGACAAATTAACAATGAGCGTATTAGTAAATAAAGATTCCAGGATAATTGTTCAAGGCTTTACCGGTAGTGAAGGTACTTTTCATTCAGAACAGATGATCTCCTATGGTACGAATGTAGTTGGAGGAGTTACTCCGGGCAAAGGTGGTCAAGAACACCTTGGAAAACCTGTTTTTAATACAGTTGAGGACGCTGTTAAAAGTGTTGGTGCAGATACCACTATCATATTTGTGCCACCGGCATTCGCGGCAGATGCAATAATGGAAGCTGCTAATGCCGGAATAAAAGTCATAATTACAATTACTGAGGGTATTCCTGTAGCTGATATGGTTAAGACCAATAATTATATTAAAGAAAGAGATTGCACATTAATAGGTCCAAATTGCCCTGGAGTAATTACACCGGAAGAGGCCAAAGTAGGAATTATGCCCGGTTTTGTGTTTAAGAAAGGAACTATTGGAATTGTATCTAAATCTGGTACTTTAACTTACGAAGCAGCAGATCAGGTTGTAAGACAGGGATTGGGTATTACAACTGCTATTGGCATTGGTGGTGATCCAATAATTGGTACTACCACTAAAGATGCAGTAGAATTGCTGATTAATGATCCTGAAACAGAATGTGTCGTTATGATAGGCGAAATAGGGGGTCATTTAGAAGCGGATGCGGCCAAATGGTATAAAGCTAGTGGTAGTAAAAAACCAATTGTAGGCTTTATCGCCGGGGAGACAGCACCTGCAGGAAGAACTATGGGGCATGCCGGGGCAATAGTAGGAGGAACAGACGATACTGCTCAGGCCAAAAAACGTATTATGCGTGAATGTGGAATAAATGTAGTGGATTCTCCTGCTGAGATTGGAAAGAAAGTTAAAGAAGTAGTTGGATAGTCAAAAAGAATAACAATTATTCTCGGTAAACCTGAGAGCAAAATCCCGAATTAGTCGGGATTTTTTTTAGCCTTTATGTGAAACAAAACTTATCTTTGGAATACAAGTGAGAAAACAAAACAATGACATGAAAATATTAGACGGGAAGAATGTTATTATTACCGGTGCAAGTCGGGGTATAGGTATGGGTATTGCCAGAATTTTTGCTGAACATGGGGCTAATGTAGCCTTTACCTATAGTTCTAGTGAAGCCCCTGCGCTTGAATTGGAAAAGGAGCTAAATTCTAAAGGAGTTAAGGCAAAAGCATATAAAAGTAATGCGGCAAGTTTCACAGATTCAGAAAAACTGGTTGCACGGGTATTGGAAGATTTCGAAGGCATAGACGTGTTAATTAATAATGCCGGTATCACAAAGGATAACCTGTTAATGAGAATGAGGGAAGAGGATTTCGATACCGTTATCGAAATAAATCTAAAATCTGTTTTTAATATGACCAAAGCGGTGCAGCGTACAATGTTAAAACAACGCAAAGGATCAATTATTAATATGAGTAGTGTAGTAGGTGTAAAAGGGAATGCCGGCCAATCAAATTATGCGGCTTCTAAGGCTGGGATAATTGGGTTTACAAAATCCGTTGCTCTTGAACTTGGCTCAAGAAATATTCGTTGTAACGCAATAGCCCCGGGCTTTATTGAAACGGAAATGACAGATAAATTAGATGAAAAAACTGTACAGGGATGGCGAGAGGCAATTCCACTTAAACGAGGCGGAACTCCTCAAGATGTTGCAAATGCCTGTTTGTTTCTTGCTTCAGATATGTCTGCTTATATTACCGGACAAGTTTTAAATGTTGATGGCGGTATGCTAACATAATGCTTACTTACTTTATTTATTAATCCCAGTACAAGACCATTGACCGGATTGTATTCCGGCCGTAGGGTGTTATCCAAAAAGTTTCATGCAACTACAAACGGTATTCCTGATATTATTTGCTGCGATCTTGGCTTTTGGGTTAGTAATATTTCAGTACTACTACAAATCCAAGAGCAAAGGTTTTTTGTATATAGGACTCTCCTTTTTGAGATTTATAGCATTATTTTGTGTGTTTTTACTTCTAATAAATCCAAAAATCTCCAAAGAGCAATATTCTTTGGAGAAAGCTAATCTAATTATATTAGCAGACAATTCTTCTTCAATTGGCCAGGCAAATGGAGTTAATCAGCTTATTAATGCCAAAAAACTGATTAATGAGAATACTAATATTGCCGAGAAGTTTAATGTCTCTGAATATATATTTGGGACCGAATTAAATTCTTTGGACAGTTTGTCATTTACAGAGAAAGCTACAAATATAGGACGTGCGCTTTCATCACTAAATGAAATTTTCGCTGGAAGCACCACAGCCATTTTAATTCTTACAGATGGAAACCAGACCTTAGGTGAAGACTATGAATTCTTTGCAGGAAGACAAAAATTCCCCATTTACCCTTTGGTAGTTGGAGATACAACAAGTTATCAGGATATCAGAATAGATCAGGTAAACACAAACAAATACGCTTTTTTAAATAACAAATACCCCATAGAAATTTTTGTTTCCTACCAGGGCAAAAATACCGCTTCAACAGTACTAACCATTTCTGAAGCTGGTCAAAATTTATATAGAAAACAAATTGCGCTAAGTGAGATCGAGAATTCCCAAATTATCAGTACTGTTCTGGATGCGACCAGTGTTGGAATAAAGAATATAAAGATTAGCCTTAGTCCATTGGAAAATGAAAGGAACATTACCAATAATTCCAGGCAAATAGGCATAGAAGTAATTGACGAAAAAACCAATATTGCACTAGTCTCTAGTATACTTCATCCGGATCTGGGTGCTTTGAAAAAAGCAATTGAAAGCAATGAGCAGCGATCGGTATCAATTATAAAACCATCCTTATCACCCAATGAACTGGAACAATTTGATCTTTTTATTCTATATCAGCCAGACACGTATTTTGAAAAGGTATATTCTTATATAAAAAGCAAAGGGGCAAATATTTTTACTATAACCGGTCCCAAAACCGATTGGGCTTTTCTAAATAAAGTCCAGAATAGTTTTCAAAAGAATAGTTATTATCAGCAAGAAGAAGTAACTCCTATTTTAAATGCAGGATTTACGCGTTTTGATATTACAGATCTTGTGGTGTCCGAATTTCCCCCAATTGAAACCACTTTAGGCGAATTACTTATTACGGCATCGTATGAAAATATGCTGAGTCAACGCATTAAGGGAGTAGATTTGAATGAACCTCTTTTTACAATACTTGAAACCAATTTACGTCGCGAGGCGGTCCTTTTAGGTGAAAATATTTGGAAATGGCGCGTACAGAGTTACAGGGAAGATCAGAATTTTAAAAAATTTGATGATTTTATTTCTAAGGTTATATTATTCCTTGCAAACAGCAAACCAAGAAGTCGTCTTACATTGGAGTACGAAAATATTTATCAGGGTTTAAATCAAGCAACCATAAAGGCTACTTATTTTGATGAAACCTTTGTTTTTGATAATAATGCAACAATAAATCTAATATTAAATAGCATTGAGAATAACACTAGCAGACAAATTCCTATGTTACTTAAGAATGACTATTACGAAGCTGATATCCGTACACTTCCATCAGGGGATTACGACTTTACGGCCAGTGTTAAGGACGAAAATCTTACCAAAACAGGAAAATTCACAATTCTGGAATATGATTTGGAACAGCAATTATTATCAAGTAATTATAAGAAATTAGAAAGGTTGGCAAATGGCACCAATGCCACACTTTATTTTCCTTCTCAGACCTCTAAATTTATTGAGGACATAATTAAAGACAATAGGTTTATTCCAATCCAAAAAAGCAAGCAAAATGTCGTATCTTTGATAGATTTTAAAATTCTCTTAGGAATCATTGCGGCTGCTTTGACTGCCGAGTGGTTTATAAGAAAATATAACGGACTAATTTAATATTATATCAAATGGATAAATTACCTAAAATAGCACTTCCAGTAGTGTTTTTAATTATTTTATTGATTATACTAATTTCTAAATCAGCAGTGACCATAGGTTCTGGTGAAGCGGGGGTTCTGTATAGAACTTTTGGGGACGGTGTGGTAACAGATGAACCACCTCTTAATGAAGGTTTTCACATTGTTGCACCCTGGAATAAAGTTTTTATATACGAAGTAAGACAACAAGAAGTTTTTGAGAAGATGAAAGTCCTTTCCAGTAATGGATTGGATATCCAGCTTGACGCCTCGGCCTGGTTTCAGCCCGATTATATTAGTCTAGGGAAGTTACATCAGGAAAAGAGTGAGCAATATAGAGAACGTATTCTTCTTCCTGCAATAAGATCTGCTGCCCGTAGCGTTGTTGGCAGATATACACCGGAACAATTATATTCCAGTAAACGCGATGCCATTCAAGTAGAGATTTTTGAGGAAACCAGGAATATAGTTCAGGATCAGTATATACAATTGAATGAAATTCTTATTCGTGATGTTACACTACCTCCCACAATTAAAGAGGCCATAGAAAGAAAACTAAAACAGGAACAAGAATCCCTGGAATATGAATTTCGTTTAGTTACAGCATCAAAAGAGGCGGAAAAAGTGCGTATTGAAGCTCAGGGAAAGGCTGATGCGAATAGGATACTTAGCGCTTCTTTAACTGATAAAATCCTTAAGGATAAAGGTATAGATGCTACCTTAAAAATGGCAGAATCTCCTAATTCAAAAGTGGTGGTCATAGGCTCAGGAGGAGACGGGTTGCCTCTTATTTTAGGAAATAATTAATTACATTAAGTTTTGTGAAATAAAAATAAATTCTAATTTTACAATCTAATGAGAAATAAAAATACACATCATCATTTGTACACTTACGCTCGGGCGAGGTAGAAATGTATTGTTGTATTCCAAAATATATCTAACCCGTTTGAGCAATCAAACGGGTTTTGCTTTTAAACCTTTTTGATTGCTTGAAAAAGAAATTTAACAAATGGAGAAATTAAAAATAGCCATACAAAAGTCGGGGAGGCTTAACGAAGATTCAATAAAAGTTCTAAAAGACTGTGGTATTTCTATTGATAATGGTAAAGACCAACTCAAAGCTTCGGCACGAAACTTTCCAATGGAAGTGTTTTACCTTAGAAATGGAGATATCCCGCAGTATCTTAAAGACGGTGTCGTGGATATTGCCATCATTGGAGAGAACGTGCTGAAAGAAAAAGGAAGTAATATAACGGTTGAGGAAAAGCTGGGTTTTTCAAAATGCAGAGTTTCACTGGCTGTTCCAAAATCTAGTCCTTATTCAGAGATTAAAGATTTGGAAGGAAAGAGAATTGCTACCTCATATCCAAATACGCTAAATGCATACCTTTCGGATAAAGGCGTTCAGGCCGAACTTCACATTATTAACGGGTCTGTGGAAATTGCCCCAAATATTGGATTGGCTGATGCTATTTGCGACATAGTATCCAGTGGTAGTACTTTATTCAAAAACAATCTTAAAGAGGTAGAAGTAATGCTCAAAAGTGAAGCTGTTTTGGCTGTTTCACCTTTGATAGCAGGAAAGCAGAAAGAGCTTCTGAATGATCTGAGATTTAGAATAAAATCGGTTCTGGTTGCCAGGCAATCCAAATATATTTTAATGAATGCCCCTAATGACAAATTGGGAGATATTATTAAAATATTACCCGGAATGCGTAGTCCAACGGTATTACCACTGGCTGAAGAGGGTTGGAGTTCAGTACATACCGTAATCAATAAAGATAAATTCTGGGAAGTCATAAATGAATTGAAACAGGCAGGTGCCGAGGGAATATTAGTATGCCCGATTGAGAAAATGGTGTTATGAAAAAAATATTCAGTCCTAAAAAACAAGACTGGCCTTTTGTTCTGAGGCGTCCAACTCAAACCGTTGAAGATATTGAGAGTACAGTAATGCAGATTTTTAATGAAGTGCAGGCAGATGGCGATAGGGTTTTACATAAATATACGAAGCAATTTGACGGAGTTGAATTCTCTGATTTATTGGTAAGCCCTGATGAGTTTATTGAAGCTGAAGCATTGGTATCGGACCAGCTAAAAGTTGCTATACAAACAGCAAAATCTAATATTGAAAAATTCCATAAAGCTCAGAAAACGTCCAGAATTGAAATAGAAACTACACCTGGTGTAATATGCTGGCAGGAAAAAAGGCCAATTCAAAAAGTTGGCCTTTATATCCCGGGAGGCACAGCTCCGTTGTTTTCCACAATTTTAATGCTGGCAATACCAGCCAATATTGCGGGATGTTCCGAGTTGATTTTATGCACACCTCCCGATAAATCCGGAAAAATAAACCCTGCCATTCTTTACACCGCTAAACTTTGTGGAATTACGCAGCTATTTAAAGTTGGCGGAATTCAGGCAATAGGAGCGATGACATTTGGAACAGAAAGTATACCTAGGGTTTATAAAATATTTGGACCAGGGAATCAATTTGTTACCGTAGCTAAACAAATAGCAACCAAATTTGGCGTTGCTATAGATATGCCTGCGGGTCCAAGCGAGCTTTTGGTAGTCGCTGATAATTCTGCCAATGCAGCTTTTGTAGCCTCAGATCTTTTAAGTCAGGCAGAGCATGGAACAGATAGTCAGGTAATACTCGTATCAACATCCAAATCGCTTATGGAAGAAGTCGAGGTGGAATTGCAAAAACAAATTATGAAACTACCCAGGGTTGCCATTGCTAAAAAGGCAATTGAAAATAGTAAATTGATCTTCGTTGAAAATGATGAAATTGCCATCGATCTAATAAATGAATATGGACCGGAGCATTTTATTGTCTGTTGTAAAGACGAGGAATATTATATTCGAAACGTGGTGAATTCGGGTTCTGTTTTTCTTGGGAATTATACCCCGGAAAGCGCGGGGGATTATGCTTCCGGCACCAATCACACCTTGCCGACGAACGGATATGCTAAACAGTATAGTGGTGTAAACCTGGACAGTTTTACCAAGAGTATTACTTTTCAAAGGATTTCTGAAACAGGAATACGCAGTATTGGAAATACCATTGAAGTCATGGCAGAGGCAGAGGGCCTCTGGGCTCATAAAAATGCAGTATCGCTGCGACTTCAAAGTTTAGAAAAAAGGCAATAATAGGTGCTATAAGAATACGGTTTATGAAATTTGATCTCTATAGATTAGTTCGGGAAAATGTAAGGGAATTAAAACCTTATTCATCTGCCAGGGATGAATATACCTCTGACGGCTCTAAAATGGTATTTATTGATGCCAATGAGAGCCCTTATACTAATGGAATCAATCGTTATCCGGATCCGCAGCAACGTCAGCTTAAAACTCTTTTAGCCAAAAGATTTTCTTTATCTCCGGCTAGTATTCTTCTTGGAAATGGAAGTGATGAGGTATTGGATCTTATTTACCGAGCCTTTTGTGAACCAAATAAAGATAATATCATTACAATGCCACCTACCTACGGAATGTACAAAGTTCTGGCAGGTATTAATGCAATTGAGAACAGGGAGGTTCTGCTGACGGAAAGTTTTGAGCTTGATGTAGATAAGATATTGGAGTCTATAAACTCGAACACCAAAGTTATCTTCCTGAGTTCACCTAATAACCCTACCGGAAATAATTTTTCTGTTAAACATATTGAATACCTGCTGAATAATTTTCAAGGTTTAATAGTCATTGATGAGGCATATATTGATTTCACAACCCAGAGTAGCTGGCTTAATAAAATTGGACAGTTTCCTAATCTTATAGTAACCAGGACATTTTCCAAAGCTTATGGAATGGCTGGTTTACGCTTAGGAGTATGCTATGCGTCTGAGGATATAATAGCTATCTTAAACCGAATAAAGCCACCTTATAATGTAAATGAACTCACTCAGCGAAAGGCATTACAGATGCTTCAGAATACTGCTTTAATAGATGAACAGATTACTGAAATTTTGGTGGAAAGAGATCGAATGGCAGGACAGTTAGCCGAAATCTATTATATAAAAGAAATATTTCCTTCAGATGCCAATTTCATATTGGTAAAAGTAGATGATGCTGATAAAAGGTATCAGGAAATATTAGAATTAGGGGTGGTGGTTCGAAACAGATCAACGCAACCTCTTTGTGCTAATACGCTAAGGTTTACAATAGGTACCCCTAAAGAGAACGAAACATTGTTAAAAGTATTAAACTCCTTGTAATGGAACTACAACCGGCCAAGAAAAAGGTCTTATTCATTGATCGTGACGGTACACTTATCGTAGAACCGGCAGACGAACAAACAGACAGTCTAGAAAAAATAGTATTTTATCCTGGTGTCCTTAGCTATCTGAGCAGAATAGCTATGGAATTGGATTTTGAATTAGTCATGGTGACTAATCAGGATGGTCTTGGGTCAAAGACGTTTCCCGAAGAAACATTTTGGCCGGCTCATAATTTTATTCTTAAGTGTTTTGAGGGCCAGGGGATCATCTTTTCAGAAACCCACATAGATCGAACCTTCCCACAAGAAAACGCGGAGACCCGAAAACCAGGGACAGGAATGCTGAAGAAGTATTTTTCTGAAGAATATGACCTGCTAAACTCCTTTGTGATTGGCGATCGGTTAACCGATATGGAACTGGCAAAAAATTTGGGATCCAAAGGAATTTATATAAATACAAATACGTTTTTGGGAACAAATGAGATCACTGTAGAGGAGGAGGAATTAAAAGAGGTAATTGTTCTGGAAACGGCAGATTGGAATGCTATTTATGATTTCTTAAAATTAGAAAACAGAGTCGCTGAAATTTCAAGAAAAACTAAAGAAACGGATATTCGTATTCATCTGAATTTAGATGGAACAGGAATAAGCAATATTTCTACAGGGATTTTATTCTTTGATCATATGTTGGATCAACTTGCCCGGCATGGTCAAATGAACCTGGATATTAGTGTAAAGGGCGATTTAGAAGTAGATGAACACCATACCATAGAGGATACAGGCATTGCCCTGGGGGAAGTATTCCACAAAGCTTTAGGAAATAAGTTAGGAATGGAACGTTATGGTTTTTGTCTGCCAATGGATGATTGTCTTGCTCAGGTAGCTCTTGATTTTGGCGGACGTAGCTGGTTAGTTTGGGAGGCTGAGTTTAAACGGGAAATGATTGGTAAGATGCCAACGGAAATGTTTTATCATTTTTTTAAATCTTTTTCGGATGGAGCAAAGGCCAATTTGAATATAAAAGCAGAAGGAACCAACGAACATCATAAGATTGAAGCAATATTTAAGGCATTTGCCAAAGCAATCAAGATGGCTGTAAGGCGAGATGTGGATAAAATGTTATTACCAACAACAAAAGGAATGCTCTAGAAATAGATTCGGGGAATTCAAATATTGAATCACTAAAGTGTTGAATCACATGAAATTGGTTATAGTAGATTATGGTGCAGGAAATATCCAAAGTATAAAATTTGCTTTCAAACGCCTTGGGGTTGAGGCCATATTGAGTGAAAAGGCTGAAGAGATAATGGCCGCTGACCGTGTGATATTTCCAGGTGTTGGGGAGGCAAGTAGTGCAATGAATAAATTGAAGGCCAGTGGTTTAGATAAGATAATTCCGGAATTACAACAGCCTGTTTTAGGTATTTGTCTGGGGATGCAGTTAATGTGCCATTCTTCTGAAGAAGGAAATACATTGGGCTTAGGTATTTTTGATACCGACGTTGTCAGATTTACAAACAGTGTTAAAGTACCACAAATTGGATGGAATCAAATAACTAATCTTAAATCTGCATTATTTAAGGGTGTAATTGAAAAAGATCATATTTATCTTGTACACAGTTATTATGCCCCAATTTGTGAAGAGACCATAGCGGTCACGGAATATGAAATGGCGTATAGTAGTGCTTTACAGAAAGATAACTTTTATGGGGTTCAGTTTCACCCTGAAAAAAGCAGCAAAGTTGGAGCGCGGATTTTAAAAAACTTTTTAGCGTTATAGTGGGAAATGAAAGAATTCAGAATCAGCACAGATATTCGTGAAATGGATATTACTTTGATCCATGATTATCTATCAAAGCAATCATACTGGGCAAAAGGGAGAAGCAAAGAAGAAGTCATGAAATCTATGGACAACGCTATTTGCTTTGCCGTATTTGAAGGTAAAGAGCAAATTGGTTTTGCACGGCTCGTTACAGATTATGTAGTATTCGGATGGTTAATGGACGTATTTGTTATAGATGAACACAAGAGCAAAGGAGCAGGTAGATTTTTAATGGATTATATTATGAATTTGCCCGAACTTCGGGAAGTAAATAAGTTTGGTTTAAGAACAAAAGATGCCCATGATTTTTATAGAAAATATGGGTTTCACAAAATTTCTGAACCGGAAACATGGATGCAAAAAATAAGATAAATGAGATTGATACCGGCAATAGATATTATAGAAGGTAAATGTGTCAGGCTCTCACAGGGAGATTACACTACTAAAAAAGTTTATAGCGAAAGTCCATTGGAAGTTGCACTCAAATTTGAAGCTCATGGAATTGAATATATTCACCTGGTAGATCTCGATGGTGCCAAAGCAAAACATATTGTAAATTATAAGGTTTTAGAAACCATTGCTACTAAAACCAATTTAAAAATCGATTTTGGAGGGGGACTGAAGACCAATGAAGATTTAAAAATTGCCTTTGAATGTGGCGCGGGGCAAATAACCGGAGGCAGCATCGCAGTAAATGATCGTGACACTTTTCTGGGATGGATTGAAACTTATGGAGCAGAGCGAATCATTCTGGGAGCAGATGTTAAGGACGAACGAATTGCAATTACAGGATGGCAGGAAGAATCGGATAAGAAATTAATACCATTTGTTAAGGATTACCATAAGAAAGGGATCAGATATATCATTTGTACAGATATTAAAAAGGATGGGATGTTGGCAGGGCCGGCAATAGAATTATACCAGCGGCTTCTTGAAGAAACGAAGTTAAATAAGACGGTGGTGAGTATGAGTGGTGTGGAAGATGTGAAAATTCCAGGCATAAATCTTATTGCCAGTGGCGGTATAGCGCATTTTGAAGATTTACAGGCATTGCAAGAAATTGGTTGCGAAGGTGCTATACTAGGCAAAGCCATTTATGAGAATAAGATTAGTTTAGAGCGATTAGAACAGTTTATTTTATCAGCATGAATAATATAGAAGATGATTTGGTGTCAGAATTTTTGAAAAATTCTAGTTACAGATTAGATGAGGGTACCCGAATGATTAAAATTAGTCTTGATTCTATTTCAGAATCAGATATCTGGAAAAAACCAAATGAATCGTCCAATAGTATTGGTAACCAAATAGCACATATTTGTGGCAATATGACCCAATATATTATTGCATCTTTAGGAGAACGAGATGACTATAGAAATAGAGATGAAGAATTCTCAATGACCGGTGGTTTTACTAAAAGCCAGCTCATTCAAAAACTGGAAGATACCGTTAAAGAAGCCAAGATTATACTAAAACAATGTAACAAAAAACAATTAATTAAAATACGTGAAGTGCAGGGATTTAAACTCTCGGGAATAGGAATTGTAATTCATGCAGTTGAACATTATTCCTATCATACAGGTCAAATTGCATTTTGGACTAAATTAATGACCAACAAGGATTTAGGGTTTTTTGATGGAAGGGACTTGAATATTAAAAACGAACTTTAGAAAATGCTTACCAAAAGAATAATTCCTTGTTTGGATATAAAGGACGGCCGAACGGTAAAAGGTGTTAATTTCGTGGATTTACGAGACGCCGGAGACCCTGTTGAACTCGCAGAAGTTTATGCAAATGAAGGTGCAGACGAATTGGTATTTCTTGATATTTCTGCAACCGAGGAAAGGCGAAAGACCCTTGCTGATTTGGTTAAACGCGTAGCAGAAAAAGTTAATATCCCTTTCACAGTTGGGGGCGGTATTTCTTCAGTAGAAGATGTTGATATTCTGCTGCATAATGGGGCAGATAAAGTTTCTATAAATTCCTCAGCGGTTAAAAACCCTGATTTAATTAATGAACTGGTGGCTAAATTCGGTTCTCAGTGCATAGTAGTGGCTATAGACGCAAAGCAGATAAATGGGGTATGGAAAGTGCATCTTGTAGGGGGTAAAGTACCTACAGAGTTGGAATTGTTTCAATGGGCCAAAGAAGTTGAAGAAAGAGGCGCAGGGGAAATATTATTTACATCGATGGACCATGATGGCACGAAAAACGGATTTGCCAATGAAACACTGGCAAGACTCTCAACAGAACGGAATATCCCCATAATTGCTTCAGGTGGCGCTGGAAACATGCAGCATTTTATAGATACTTTTAATTATGGTAAAGCAGATGCCGCACTGGCAGCTAGTGTATTCCATTTTAAGGAAATGGAGATAAAAGATCTTAAAAAGGAATTACAGGATAATGGCATTCCTGTTAGATTATAACCAAATTTTAATCAGCGATAAAAGAATTACACTATGGAAGTAGCATTTGACAAAAATAAAGATGGACTTGTACCGGCAATAATCCAGGACCATATTACCAAAAATGTCCTAATGCTTGGTTATATGAATGAGGATGCCCTCAAAAAAACTATAGAAACAGGAAAAGTCACCTTCTTCAGTAGAAGCAAAAACAGGATATGGCAAAAAGGTGAGGAAAGTGGTAATTATCTGAAATTAGTAGATGTGGAAATTGATTGTGACAATGATACCTTATTAATTTCAGCAAACCCGGTTGGACCTACATGCCACAAGGGAAGCGATACCTGCTGGGATAAAAAGAATGATCAAAATTTTGGTTTTCTTACACAGCTTGAAAATGTAATATCAGATAGAAAAGAGCATAGTAGTAATGAAAAGAGTTATGTAAGTTCCTTGTTTAAAAGTGGGATAAACAAAATTGCCCAGAAAGTTGGTGAAGAAGCAGTAGAAACTGTTATTGAAGCAATGGACAATGATGACAAGCTTTTTCTTGAAGAAAGTGCCGACCTACTTTTTCATTACCTTATTTTATTGCAGGCTAAAGGTTTTCAACTTAATGATGTAGTGGACATACTAAAGAGCAGGCATTCAACAAAATAGTCCAAAATCTTTAAGTTTTCTTAAATATAATACTGCATTTTATGAAATGTAGTATTTTTAGCTAATGGCCATGAAAACAGGAAAAGGCTTTCGTTTTTTAAATTACGAGGCACCACAGCTTACCCCTTTTGAAAAACTTTTTGAGATTTTTCAGGAACTTATTACACATACCTCAGGCGATGTGGATGAGGCCCTGGATTGGCTAAGAGAATTGGATAAGGAGTATGAACTTACAGACGAGAATTATACCATTGATGATTTTATAGAGGACCTGAAGGCAAAGGGATTTTTACGGGAAGAATTGGAAGAGGGTAGTGGTGAGGGTGAAGGTGAATTTGGTGAACCTGGTCTTGCCATTACTGCCAAAATGGAACGTATTATTCGTAAGCGTGCTTTGGATCAGATTTTTGGTAAACTTAAGAGAAGCGGATCCGGGAATCATAAGACCGGGAAATCAGGTCCAGGAGACGAGCATACTGGTGATTTTAGAGAGTATCGCTATGGAGATTCTTTAGAGCATATTTCTATGACCGAAAGTTTGAAAAATGCTCAGATTAATCATGGTATGGATAGTTTTTCCCTCACCGAAGATGATCTTGTAGTTGAGGACACCCATTTTAAAGCTCAAATGAGTACCGTACTAATGATAGACATTAGTCATTCTATGATCTTATATGGCGAGGACCGCATTACCCCAGCTAAAAAGGTCGCAATGGCCTTAGCCGAGCTTATTACTACAAGGTACCCGAAAGATACTCTTGATATTTTGGTTTTTGGCAATGATGCCTGGCCCATTCCCATTAAGGACCTTCCATACTTAAAAGTAGGACCATACCATACCAATACTGTTGCAGGATTACAACTTGCTATGGATATGTTGAGGAGAAAAAGAAATACCAACAAACAAATTTTTATGATCACGGATGGTAAACCCAGTTGTTTGCGAATGCCGGATGGTACTTATTATAAAAATAGTGTTGGCCTCGACGATTTTATTGTTGAAAAATGTTACAATACAGCAAGGCAGGCAAGAAAATTACATATTCCCATTACTACTTTCATGATAGCACAAGATCCTTATTTGAGACAATTCATAAGGCATTTTACCGAAGCTAATAATGGAAAAGCATTTTTTACAGGCCTGGATGGTTTAGGTGAAATGATTTTTGAAGATTATGAACAAAATAGAAAAAAAAGATTAAAGTAAAGGATTAAAATAATCCTATAAAGAATTGTTATATAAAGATTTAGGTAATTATGAAAATAGATTTTAAAAAAATTTCCAACTTAGGACAACTCAAGGCTTCAGGCTATCAGAGCAGGAGTATAAAGGATGAACTAAGATGGAATCTACGTGATAAAATAAGCAAAGGAGAAGAGACTTTTCACGGTATTTGGGGGTATGAAGAATCGGTAATTCCTGAGTTAGAGCGTGCCATTTTATCACGCCATAATATTAATTTATTAGGACTTAGAGGTCAGGCAAAAACGCGATTGGCAAGGCTCATGGTAAACCTGCTGGATGAATGGATACCTATTGTTGAGGGATCAGAAATAAATGATGACCCTCTTAAGCCCATATCACGGTTCAGTAGAGAACTTATTAAGGAGAAGGGCGATAAAACGCCTATTTCGTGGCTGCACAGAGAAGATCGTTTTTATGAAAAACTAGCTACACCAGATGTGACTGTAGCAGATTTAATAGGTGATGTAGATCCTATTAAGGCCGCAAATATGAAACTATCTTATGCAGATGACAAGGTTATTCATTTTGGAATGATCCCACGTTCAAACCGCTGCATTTTTGTTATCAATGAACTACCGGATCTCCAATCCAGGATTCAGGTATCCTTATTTAACATTTTACAGGAAGGAGATATTCAGATAAGAGGTTTTAAATTGAGATTACCCCTGGATATTCAGTTTGTTTTTACGGCTAACCCCGAAGATTATACTAACAGGGGTAGTATAGTTACACCGTTAAAGGACAGGATAGGATCTCAAATTCTTACGCATTACCCGGAAGAAATTGAAATTGCCAGAAGAATTACCGAGCAGGAGGCTCAATTAGATGAGAGGCAGGTAAAATCTATTTATGTGCCAGACTTAGCGAAAGATCTACTTGAGCAGATTAGTTTTGAGGCACGTAAAAGTGAATATGTCGATTCAAAGAGTGGGGTTAGTGCACGAACAAGCATTACGGCCTTCGAAAATCTGTTAAGCACTGCAGAACGAAGGGCGTTGATCTCCGGTGAAGATAAGACCAAGGTAAGACTTAGTGATTTTATGGGAGTTATTCCGGCTATTACCGGTAAAATAGAACTGGTATATGAAGGTGAGCAGGAAGGTGCAGATACAGTTGCACTTATTCTATTTGAAGATGCCATTAAAACATTATTTTCCAATTATTTTCCAAAAATTGAGAAATTGGAACATAAAGATACCGAAAGCCCATATGATAACTTGATCAATTGGTTCTTTGAAAGCGAGGGATTGGATCTGATGGACAATTTAAGCAATAATGAATATGAAGCTACACTTAATAGTATTCCTGAACTAAACACACTTATTAAAAGGCATCAGCCAGATATTTCCAAAGAAGATACATTTTTTCTTAAGGAATTTCTATTGTGGGGACTTGTTGCCAATAAAAAGTTAAGTAAACGCAGATTTCAAAAGGGATATCAATTTAAAGACCTTTATGGGAGTTTTATAAGTAAATTGTAAGCTGCATTTAAATAACAAAAGCCCTTAAAATCAAGGGCTTTTGTCTTCATAGCAATTCTTAACCCTTTCCATATATTGTAAGGTTAAAAATAAATGAGTTACCTTCTTTCGAGCGGCTCAATACTTTAATAGTGGTATCATAAAGTTCCATTATTATCATAATAGCCGAAACAATCACATTTTCCTTACAGAACATCATTCAAAATTTTAGAAGTATGTGACCTCCCCTAAATCCCTATCACTTTTATTTGTTATGTAATCATGAAAATTATAACAGATTAGGGCTTGATTGCCTTGAAGTGAAAAGACCCTGGAAATTCATCCAAGGTCCTTTGCATTGCCATAACATAATAGAAAATTGTTATTGCCACGAATCAATATTCTCATTAATGTTATCAAAGTTATATGGGCCAACCATTAATATTCTGTGTTTAAATGTCATTATGGTTAGAAAAAGTAAAAGGAACTGCAAAAGGATAATTACCATACCAACAGGTATAAATGTATTAGGCATAATATGATCCTGGTATTCAGAATAACTGAGCAATATATATCCCGTATCCATTATTTTAAATATGTAAATAAGAAAAATTCCATACATGGCATATTCCAGATTTCGCATTTGTGGATCTGTATATTCCCCCTCTTTTATTTTAAACCACAGGACATAAAGAAAAATAAAATGAACAATCGTAAACAATGGAAATATATAGTTGTCAAATTTGAAAAAGTAAAACTTATTGGTATATAAACCGTAAAAGTTGAAAACTATAAGCATTGCAATAACTGCAATAGATAGTAGCATACATTTTCTCCAGGAAAAAAATCTTAAAATCGCCTTCATATAAGTAGGTTGCAAGGCTTTTGGGGAACCTCGTTGCAGTTTTTAACGCAAGCCTATATTCTTTATTTGAAAAAATTCGATGAAGCGCAAACAATGTTGAGTAACCTCAAAAAGTTGTTGCGAAAACAATAACTTTTCGTTTTCTAACTACTTTTATTCATTATTCTGAGGATGTCCGCAAAAGTATTTGCATCCCAAAAAAACTAAGCTTTGCCAGATCTGTTATAAACCACTTATGATAAAGTAAGGTAATAATAAAACAAAAAAAGGCACATATTTAAATATGTGCCTTTTTTGGATGGAATAGAATCTATTTAAGAAATCCAATTACGTTTCTCTGCAATCCTGGCGAATTGGACCAGGGCTATTCCAATAATAATAACAAGCAGAGGGATAATTATGCCCGGTATCAGACCATAAATTTCCGCAGCATTAGTCATGAAAAATGAATATGCCATCTGTATTAGTATAGCAATAAGGGATAGCATTAGTAAAGGTTTGGCCCATCTTTTTCTAAATAAAAGGGCAATGCACCCCAGAAGTCCACCCCACACAGCTATGGCAAATGCAGCAGTAACCCACGCCGGAATCCCTTGCATTAAGGTCAATTGTTCCGCAGTGTATTGCGCTTTAATCTCATCAGTCATGTATGCCTGTTCCAGATAAGACATAACTCCCATTAAGTTCCACAACAGCGCGAGAATGCTCACAATCCAAAACCAAACAGGTGGTTTTGTGTTTGATTTTTCACTCATTTTATTTCAGTTTAGGTTGTTTTATACTATACAAAATACAAAAAAATGTAATTCTTGCTTTAAATAATCTGTGAATTCCCGGGATAAGGAAAAACATAAATACCAAAACTACTGTATCAGGAGGTTGCATAAATAAAGTCAAATTTTTGGAAATTACTATCTAGAAACATTACATTTATTTATCTTAACTCTTATGAGAAAACGTTATTATTATTTGATTAGAGTGCAGTTTTTAGGTTTCAGATATAGTGGATGGCAAAAGCAACCCGGACAAAGAACTATAGAAGGAATGCTTCATAAAACACTTAAATTTATTCTTCCCCAGCAGAAATTTAAAATCTTAGGTGCCGGTAGAACTGACGCAAAAGTTTCAGCACTAGATGCGGCTTTTCAATTGATCGTCGAAGAAACACCAATTTCGAATATAACAGATTTCATTAATTTGTTTAATAATAACTTACCGTCTGATATTAAAGTACTTATAGTAAAATATATAGATAAAGACTTTAATATTATTAAAGATAGTAAATCTAAGGAATATCGCTATTTTTTTTCTTTTGGTGAAAAGAACCATCCATTTTGTGCTCCTTACATGGCAAATATTTTAGATGATCTCGATATAGACATTATGATAAAGGCAGCAGCACTTTATACAGGCACTCATAATTTTAAGGCTTATACTGCAAAACCAGGTGAGAATAAACAATTAACAAGAACGATAACTTCCTGTGAAATAATAGAGAATACAGAAATTAATGCCAGTTTTTTTCCAAAGCGCAGTTATATACTTAGAATTTGCGGAAAAGGATTTATGCGTTATCAGGTTCGGATGATTATGGGCGCTTTAGTCCAATTAGGTAGAGGTCTGCTTAGCATTCATGAAATTGAATCATCTTTACTTGAAGACACAGAAATAAAGATCTCTTATGTGGCCCCTGGTTCTGGCCTTGTATTGCATCAGCTCGAATTTGAATAAGTCCTGTAACCAGATTTTTTGTACATTGAAGCAAATGTAATTCTATGCCAAATTGGGTATATATTGTTGTTTTGTTACTTCTAACATATGTATTAATTAACATACTACTTTATTTTCTGCAGGATTACCTAATGTTTAAACCGGAAAAATTACCTGCAGATTTTCTGTTTCAATATGAGCACCAGGAAATAGAGGAATATAATGTTGAGACAAGGGATGGGGCAATAATAAATGGACTAAGATTTAAAGCACCGCAGCCTAAGGGTATTGTATTCTATCTAAAAGGAAATTCCAAAAGTATAAAAGGCTGGGGGAAGTTTGCGGTTGATTTTACAAGGCATGGCTATGATGTATTAATGGTAGATTACAGGGGTTTTGGTAAAAGTACCGGTAGGCGCACACAGAAGGCTATTAAGCGGGATATGCAGGTTATCTATAATAAAATAAAGGAAAACGTAGACGAGAAGTATATCATTCTTTACGGTCGCTCATTAGGTTCTGGTTTTGCTGCCAAGCTCGCATCTATGAACAATCCAAGAATGTTGATTCTGGATGCTCCCTACTACAGCTTAAGTAAGGTGGCCAAAAAATACATCCCTTTTATGCCTCTTTCAATATTGCTTAAATTTCCAATGCCTACCTATAAATGGCTGCAATACGTAAATTGCCCCATCCATATTATTCATGGTACAGATGACAAGTTAATTCCTTACAAGACCAGCGTAAAACTTTCTAAAATAAAGCCAACTTCAACAACTCTATATACAGTGATAGGTGGAGGACACAAGAATTTGAATACATTCGAATCCTATCACAAAATGTTAAGTGAAATCATAACGAAAAGACCAATAAAAGTTGATCTCAAAGGTTCCAGTATTCATGTTAAACACAATTTAAAGGTTTAAATGGTTAAACTAAAAAAAGCCGTTCTATTTCTGTTATCGGCTTATCTACTTATATCTACTATGCTCTATTTACTTCAGGAAAAACTAATCTTTTTACCTTCCAAATTACCTTCAGACTATACGTATTCTTTCACCCAACCTTTTGAGGAAATTTATTTAACAGCCACAGACGGCGCCGTTTTAAATGGTATTCATTTTAAACAGGAGCAACCTAAAGGAGTTATTGTTTATTACCATGGTAATGCTGGCGACCTTACACGTTGGGGAAATATTGCGCTCTTTTTTGTTGAAAAGAACTATGACGTAATTATTATGGACTATAGGACCTACGGTAAAAGTACCGGTAAGCTTAGTGAAAAATCACTTTTTAATGATGGACAGCTATTTTATGAATACGCTTTAAAACATTATGAGGAGACGGGAATTACATTATACGGTCGTTCACTGGGTACTGGGATCGCGACTTGGGTGGCATCACAAAACAACCCATTTCGCCTTATCCTGGAAACGCCTTATTACAGTCTTTTAGATTTGGGGAAAAACCGTTTCCCGTATTTGCCAGTTCAATGGTTTTTAAAATATCCATTAAAAACTTATGAGTACATTTCAGAAGTAAGTTGTCCAATAGCATTTTTTCATGGCACAGAAGATAGAGTAGTGCCCTATAATTCCGGTTTACGCCTTTTTAATTCCGTCTTAGTCAATAAAAATACCTTCTTTACAATAAAGGGCGGGCAACATAATAATTTAAAGGAATTCCAGGTCTATCGTGATGGGGTTCAGGAAATTTTATCCTCTTATCAGTCAAATAAATCTGAAGATAAATAGCGGTCGCCCCGGTCGCAAATAATAGAAACAATCAAACCACTTTTAAGGCTCGCAGCAAGTTTTAACGAGGCTGCCGTTGCTCCTCCACTACTCATACCTGCAAAAATACCTTCTTCTTTAGCCAGGCGTTTAGCCATAATTCTTGCTTCATCTTCACTTACTTCCATTATCTGATCAACTTTTGAAGGGTCGAAGATCTTTGGAAGGTATTCTTTGGGCCATTTTCTAATTCCGGGTATTTTAGATTTATCCTTTGGCTGTACACCTACAATGTTTACATTTTTGTTTTGTTCTTTCAAATAGGTCGAGGTACCCATAATAGTTCCGGTTGTTCCCATTGCTGACACAAAATGAGTTACCTTACCTGCTGTATCCCTCCATATTTCCGGGCCAGTAGTTTCGAAATGTGCTTTCCAGTTATCATCGTTTGCAAATTGGTTAAGCATTTGATAACCGTCGTCTACTACCCTTGATTCTGCGTAATCCCTTGCGCCTTCTATACCCAATTCCGCATTGGTTAAAGTAACCTTTGCTCCATATGCACGCATGGTTTGTACCCGTTCCTTAGTTGAGTTTTCGGGCATTACCAATTCAATATTCAGCTTATACATACCGGCAATCATTGCAAGGGCAATACCTGTATTACCACTGGTTGCCTCAATTAATTTGCTGCCGCTGTTAATCTCGCCACGTTCTATCCCGCTTTTAATCATATTATAAGCGGCCCTGTCCTTTACGCTACCCCCTGGGTTATGACCTTCCATTTTAAATAGAAGGGTAACACCAGGGTTTACATTTAAAGATCTTGAGGCTACAAGAGGCGTGTTCCCTATTAAATCTAAAATACTATTAGACATTAGGTGAAGTTTTTATTGTTATTTCGGCGCTATGAAATACTTTAGAATTTGGGGCCACGGATGAAGTCACCCAGGCATTTCCCCCAATTATTGAATTTTCCCCAATTATAGTATTGCCACCTAAAATAGTCGCATTTGCATATATCGTAACATTGTCCTCTATAGTGGGATGGCGCTTAGTCCTCTGTAAATTTTTAGCTACATATAATGCTCCTAATGTCACGCCCTGGTAGATCTTTACATTATTTTTAATTATTGCTGTTTCTCCAATGACCACACCAGTAGCATGATCAATAAAAAAGGATTCTCCTATATGGGCACCAGGGTTTATATCTACTCCAGTTTGTCTGTGAGCATATTCGGTCATTAATCTTGGTACCAGCGGAAACCCCTTGTTATATAATTCATGTGCCAGTCTATATATGGCTATTGCATAAAAGCCGGGATAAGCCATATAAACTTCTTCAATAGATAAGGAAGCCGGGTCGCAACTGGCTATGGCTTCTGCATCTAAATTCAGTTTTTCGAGGACCATTGGCAGTCTTTCCAAATAATTTCCCCATATTTTGGAACAAGGTTTCTCAACATCCCAACAAGCAAGATTTATCAACTCATCAAATTGAATTTCAAGAGCTTCAATATTAGTCTCAACAGGAGTTTCAATATCAAATAAAGTAAGGAATAGAAGGTCTGTAAAATCTTCCACACGCCGTTTAAGCCGGTATCTCAGATTGGGTTGTTTTTTATTTTCGATAATTTTCTTTACGATTAGTGACTTGTCCATTGTAGTAAGTTGAGTATCAAAATTAACCAATATATAAAAAGCATCTACCCCAAAATGGTTAACTTTAGCATAAATTTTATACCTCTTAGTCGAATGGCAAATACAGTAATTACTACAGACACGCTGCGTTTTTTAAAGGAATTGAAAAAAAACAATAATCGCGAATGGTTTGAACAACATAAGTCTGAATTCAAATCTTTGGAAACTGACGTAAAAGGATTTTACAATAGCCTGATGGATAAGATGAAGGAACATGATGAAATAGAAAAGCTAAAAATATTTCGAATTTACAGGGATGTAAGATTTTCAAAGGACAAGACTCCATATAAATCTCATTTTGCAGGTTCATTTTCGAGGGCTGGTGCACGGCTTAGAGGTGGTTATTATTTGCAGATCCGACCAGGAGAATCATTTATGGCGGCCGGTTTTTGGGAACCCAATAAAGAAGATCTTTTGCGTATCCGTAAAGAGTTGGAACATGATGCAACAGCTTTTAGAGAATTAATCAGTAAGCCTGCCTTTAAGAATACTTGGGGAGAAATGGTAGGGGACGAAGTAAAAACAGCTCCTAAAGGATTTAATAAGGAAGACCCCAACATTGATTTGATAAGAAAGAAAGCCTTTATTTTTGTGCGAAATTTTACCGATAAAGAAGTGTTGAATAAGGATTTTATGGAAGAAGTAAATAAATCCTTTAAAGAAATCAGACCCTATTTTAATCTAATGAGCGAAATCCTGACAACCAATCTTAACGGAGAATCCCTTCTAAACTAATACCGAAGCTTCGAAAGCTTGAGCCTGGTCCTTTAGACGTTCAACTACCATATTCATCATCCGTTTGTTGAGAGCCGAAGAGTTTTGAATATAGGCCATATATTCTTCAACTGTAAACTGGCCAATAACCATTCCCTTGAGGGAATTTCGGAATTTGATGTCTTTTTGGATAGCATTTTCTATATAATCCAGACGTTTTTCAATGCTCAATTCATAAAACCCATTCTTATGTTTAACAATATAGTTTTTAAATGCCTCGATTAATAATGGGTTCTGAAATTTGATTATGGGACGTAAGGTTCCGTTCTGGAATTGTTCGTCTTTACTCATATCAGGGGTAATTTTGGCGTTGGGAATCTCCGGCCTTAAGCCAAGGAGGTCAGCAGATCTTTGGTTCATCTGAAGGAGTTTCTATAAAATTAGATAATACGCCAGCTATACTAAGCCTGGAGAACAATTAGTTGTTAACTGGTTTATGAACATGTAGAATTTCAATGAAAATAAGGTATAGTCCATTTGAATGAACTCGTTTTCTAATGTATTATTAATTATATGTAATTTCAACACCACTTAAAAGTAATAAGAGGCAGTATGAAATTTGGTAAAGTAGACCGCCCGGATCTCATAGATTTTACCCTTCCCAAAGACCATCCTAACTTAGCAGATGTCTTAGCTTCTGTTGATAGTAATGGTCCGTTAAAAATATTTGTAGGTTGCGCCAAGTGGAATCGTCAGGAACTTAAAAATTTTTATCCCCGTGGAACAAAGGAAGAATTGCCATATTACAGCAGCCAATTTAATTGTATAGAACTCAATGCCACCTTTTACCGCATATTTCCAATTGAACAATATGCTACCTGGTATGATACAGTGCCAGATACCTTTAAGTTTTTTCCTAAGGTTGTTCAAAATGTAAGCCACCTAAGACGCTTAAACGATATGGCATACCCTGCTTTGGACAATTTTCTTATGGCAACGGCAGGCTTCCAAGATAAATTGGGAACTATATTTTTACAAATGCATCCCAACTTCGGCCCAAAAAACTGGGATAGGGTAGTGCGGTTGGTGGAATACTGGCCAAAAGAGTTTCCTCTTGCCCTGGAATTCAGGCATACAGATTGGTTTAATGATGTTTACGTGGCTAATGAGCTCTATAATTTATTGGAAGAAAAGGATATTGCCAATGTTCTGGTAGATACCGCCGGAAGAAGGGATATTATGCATATGCAACTCACGAACAACGAGGCATTTGTTCGTTTTGTTGGTGCTAATCATAGTAGTGATTATCACCGTCTTGACGAATGGGTAGAACGGCTTTGGGAATGGCATACCTTGGGATTAAATAACATCCATTTTTTTATTCATCAGAACATGGAGTTGGAATCTCCTTTGTTGTCCGCTTTCTTTATAAGGAAGATAAATGAAAAATTCAGGATAAAGCTCAATGTGCCAAAAACCCTTGCTTTTTAAGCCAAATAATCAATAGGTAGCACCTACTTCTACAAAGGTGTTTTTGCAGTGATACTTAGGGTGTTCGGGAGCAGCCATGCAGCAGGTGGAGCCCAGATAAAACAGAGCCAATTCATCAAGTTTTTCAACTTTATTATTCGAAATTATAGATTTAGGAAGTTTTATAGTTCCCACAGCAGGTCCCCCAACAATGGATAAATACCAAATTCTGCCTTTATTATCTGTAATATCAATATTGTAACGTTCATTTCTGAAAGCAGGTAAGGATGGATTTTGCTTGTATATCCATGGTCGCAGCACTATGAGGTCTCCCGGTATATGTTGGATTCTGGTAATAGTGCCGCTTACAGGAGCATGTATCCGATGATAATTTTTGTTATGCAAAAATACGTTTGTAAAACTATAAGCGGAGGGAATATCTTCTTTAGAGACTCCAAAAATTGTCTCTAAATTGCGTTTATCACTTTTAACTTTTGATGTTCCAAATTCATAGACTTTGCCTTCATCACAAAGCAAACCTTCGCATGGCCAAACCCACTGACTTTTATTTGTGGGAAGCGTCTTAAACCTGCGAATAAAAAAATCCTGAAAACTTCCAAAATCCTTTTTCCCTTCCGGAGGGAGAAATTTGTCTTTGTAATTGGGATCCTTATAATAATATCTTATATATGGACCAATAATATATTTAGTAAAAGGCTTGTCATAAACCCTGGAATAGAAAGCAGAAAATCTTCGCTGCCAATTGCCAGGCAAACTCCCCCAAAATTTAACAGACAAGAATTTGTATAGATTAGCTCGCCACTGCGGTATTTTGAAAACTGTAAAAAAAGGATCGGAATTGTGATAGGCTATTCCTGCCGGCTCCATGATGATTTAGCTAAAATTTTCGAATTCAGAAAAAGTCTTTTTCACCTTATTGCAGTCAGAGTGTTTCTTTAGTTGAATATGGGTTTCATGAATTCCGGCCTGCTTTTCAGATTCAGTTGGAGGCTCATTGACATAATTGGAGAAAAAAGAAAGAAGGAGGGCCACGAAGTATTTGCTGATTGTTTGCATGATGAAATTTGTTTAGGTTGTTTAAATCTATTCAATTTCATAGTTCACAAAAAAGCATTTAAGAAAAGTTTATTGTTAGCTTAACATTATTTAGTATTCTTCCCCAATTATTTGTTAACACTTTTGCCTTTTTCAGACATATATATAAATCTAATTTCACTTTTGGTCTAAATCAAAAATTTAGTTCAAACTATTTACAACTGCTTTACGCGGGTTCATTTTTTCTGAGAAAGTGCATATTTCTGAACATCATCCAGTACTCTGAGCAAATTGCCTCCCCATAACTTTTCAATTTCGGATTCAGAATATCCCCTTTTTACCAATTCTAAAGTTACATTAAAGGTTTCAGAAGCATCCGACCAACCGTTAATGCCGCCGCCGCCATCGAAGTCAGAGCTTATTCCTACGTGGTTTATCCCTATCAGATTAACCATATAGTCAATATGGTCCACAAAGTCGGAAACGTCCACTTCAGGAGGCACATCACTCCTTTTAGCAACCAGAGTTCTTGCCCTTCCTAATACTTTGGGGTAGTTTTTTAAATAGTCGTTCTGTTGCTTTTCCGTTAGCGTCTTAAATTCAGATCTTTCAAACCATTCTATTCCCATTGAATCCGCGACTTGCTTATATATTTCTTTCATATAGTCTGATCTGGTATCGTGCTTTGCCGTATTTAAATAGGAGCTAAAGGCCACCGTTTGTACTACCCCTCCATTTTCTTTGAGTAATTTTAATTGCTCATCATCTAAATTTCTGCTGTGATCACATAGCCTGCGTGCAGAAGAATGGGAAGCTATTATAGGAGCTTTGGATAAGGATACAATCTGAATCATAGATTCCTTTGAAATATGTGATATATCAATCATAATACCCAATCTATTCATCTCATATACAGCTTTTTCACCTAGCTCACTTAAACCATTATATAACCATATATTTTCTTTTTCTCCTGTATTAGAATCACAAAATTGACTATGACCGTTATGGGCGAGGGAGATATATCTTGCGCCCAATTTTTGATATTGTTCAAATTTGGATAGATCCTCACCAATCGGATATGCATTTTCCACACCAATCATAGCTATTTTTTTACCAGATTTATGAATAGCCCTAACCTCTTCGGAAGTTCTGGCAAGATCAATTTCTCCAGAACCGAATGTATCACACAAACGGTGAATAGCTTTAAATTTGGCCATGGCATTTGCCTCTGCTTTGGCATAACCCACAGGGTTTAAGGAATCCTGACCGGTATAGACAATAAACCATGCCACATCTAACCCTCCCGCCTTCATTTTCGGTAAATTAACCTGGGTCTCCAGATCCTGTGTGTAATTTATACTGTCAGTAAAATTTTTCACATTAATATCATTATGCGTATCAATCGTAATTACATTTTCATGGATCTGTCTGGCGGTTGCCTCAAGGTCTGGTTTTTTTGAAGTTTTGGATTCATTGCACCCAAAGGTCGATAAAAGACAGAAAAAGCCGATAATATGTCGCATACGATAAGATTTATACCTACAAATAAAGCAATTTGACAACATAATACGCGCCCTAGGTAACATTTAATTGCATGAGGGTCTGTAAATAGGGATTTTTAGACATGTTAAAGTTTAGAAAATTGAAGTTTGAGAAGGCCCTGAATAGAATCCTCCTTTTGAAATTTCAATTATATAATTAACCTAAAAGTACCCCTTGAAACCAAAAAACCTACTTTCTCAATTGTCAGAACTGGAGTCGACTCTTAATAATTTTTCATTTGAAGAATTATCTGCAGATGAAGCCACCCGTCTTAAAAAATCTTTTGAAGCCTTTAAAACCCATCTTGAAAAAAGGATTTGGGGAGAAGATATTTCACCAGATCATGATTCTAAGTTGGAATCACTAAAAGAAAAAGAACAATTGCAAAAGGCACAGGAAATGCTTATTGCAACTGTTAGTCATGAGATACGAACCCCACTCAGCGGTATAATTGGATTTGCAGATCTTTTAAAGGAAGGGGAACTTTCCGAAGACCAACAGCATAAGGTAAATGCCATTCAATCTGCTTCCAATTCCCTTATGGATATTATCAACGAACTTTTGGAATACTCTAAACTTTCAGCTGGATTAGAAAATTTTGAGATGCTGGATTTTAATTTTTTCAGCATTATACAGGATGTTGTTTATCTCTGTAATACGCTTATGTTGGGTAAAGATGTGAAACTCGAAGTTGACGTTGACAAGAACATCCCTGAGAATCTTATTGGTGATCCTTCTAAACTATCACAAATATTGCTAAACCTGCTTGGGAATTCTATAAAGTTTGTGGAAGAGGGTGAGATAATGCTGAAAATTAAGCTACTCAGACAGGGCAAAGAAAAGGTTGTATTAGATTTTATTGTTACCGATACTGGCATCGGAATCTCTAAAGAGGATTTAGAACATATTTTCGGTTCATTTAAGCAAGCAAATCAGCAAACATTTTCAAAATATGGTGGCGCCGGGCTTGGATTAAACATTGTGAAGCAGATCGTCGATAAACTAAACGGGGATATAAAAGTTGAAAGTACGCTAGGTGTTGGTACAACATTTAAGTTCACCCTGCCCTATACAACTGGTTCATCTACTGCCAAATCTAAATCTCAACAAACTGAAATCTCTTCGGAAGAGGTAAAAGGAATGAGGATCCTGGTATTTGAAGACAATGAGTTAAATCAGCGACTTATAGAACGTCGACTAAACTCATGGGGTTGCAAAACCTATATTACGGAAAATCCCATCTACGGTCTTAACCTCCTTGAAACGGATCCAATTGATATTGTACTCATGGATCTCAGAATGCCCATAATGAGTGGATTTGAAGTAACAGAAAAAATCAGAAAGAGCACTAAAAAAGAAGTGGCAGAGATCCCCATAATAGCCCTCACGGCAGACTTCACTTTTGATGATAAAAACGAATGTGAAAAAAATGGAATCAATGATTTTATCCTTAAGCCGTTTAGCCCGGAGGAACTACTTTCAAAATTGATTAAAAACAGGAATGACATCCAAACTAATTTTAAATTAAACGCCACATCGGATGGTAATCAGATTGATCACACGGTATCTGATTCAAGCTTTGACCTTAATTCTGTTTTAGAAGACTGCATGGGTGAGTTAGAAATGCTGGAGGAGCTGATAGGCCTTTACAAAAGAAATGCCCTTGAATTTATTGGCAATGTTAAAATGAAACTCCAGGATGGCGATTCAGAAGGGGTTGCATTCGCAGCACACAAGATTAAATGTGGTTTAAAAATGATGCAGACAATGGAGCTATTTTCCATCGTTGAGCAATTAAATACAACCGCAAAGACAACTAAAGATAAAAATCATATGCAATTTCTGCTAAACAGATTTGTTCAGGAATATCCGAAAGCAGAAAAGATGATTGATGAAGAATTAAGAAGATTAAAGAAAAACGGAAACGAGTAGGATGATAAAGAAGAATCTATTATTAGCGGAGGACGATGAGTTGTTGGCATCTTTATTGGATTATAGACTTCAAAAAGGGGGCTATAATGTCCATTTAGCAAAAGATGGCAGGGATGTAAAAGAATATCTTAAAACGGCAACTCCTGATATTATTGTCAGCGATATAATGATGCCCTATTTCTCTGGAATTGAACTTATAGATTATGTAAGAAACCAATTGAATTCAAAGATTCCAATAATTATTATTTCATCAGCAGGAAATGAAGAGAATGTTCTTAGTGCTTTTGAATTAGGAGCCAATGACTTTATATCTAAACCAGTGAGTCCTTCGGAACTTTTGGTTAGGGTGGGAAGGGAGCTAAATAAAACATAATTTTTGGAAATAATCTCACAAACATATCGCAGCATTATGCTGATTAGTGCACCAAAGATCCATACGGATCTTTTGTGGGATTTAACAATATTGTTTTCCGGTCTCGGAATCTTATTTTTTGCATTTGTTTTTATCTTCAGAAACCGTCTTTCTGCTAAATCATTAAAAATAGCCCGTCAAAAAAAAATCCTGGCACCTATCATCAGCAATTTCCTCTTCTACGAGACAGATGCCACTAAGGAGGAAAATTATGAATACATAAAACTAAAAATTGAAATTCGTGATCTATTGAAAATACAATTTAACCGCTTAGTATTAACAGAAATCTTATTAGACCTTCAAAAAGACCTTTCAGGAGATTCTCGTAATCGTATATTTAAATTATACCAGAACCTTGAACTGCATTTAGATGCCTTTAAAAAATTAAGGAACTGGCGCTGGGAGATTGTTTCCAAGGGAATACTTGAATTAACCCAAATGAGAGTATTAGCTGCTTATGGATTTATAAAAAAGTTTATTAATGACAAAAGAGGGGTAGTACGCAAACAAGCACAAATAGCAACGGTTACGTTAAAACATGAAGGCATTTCGTATTTTTTGGATACTACCAGATATGGAATCTCAGAGTGGCAACAATTAAAACTACTTGATGTACTGAGGAATTTTGAAGACTTTACACCTCCGCGTTTTAAGGCATGGCTTACCTCCAAAAACAGGGATGTGGTTTTATTTGCCCTACGGCTTATTAAGCATTATAACCAAAATGACGCTAATAAGTCTCTGATAGAATTAGTAAAGCATAAGAATGATCAGATTAAATCAGAAGCCATTCAATGTATCAAGGATTTCGGTGTTTTTGAAGCTGTAGCTACGTTAAAATCTGTCTTTAGAAACTGTAGGGTGGATATTAAATTACAGATTCTTGACACCATTTCTTCATTAGGGAAAGAGGAAGATATAGAATTTCTTCAAACTTTAGTAAGTAAAGAATCAAACTTCCTTGTAAAAAGCAAAGCCATAAGTACAATTAATACCATAGCGCCAGAAACCTATGTTCCAACGGAAGGAATTGATAAAAACATTACCACGAAAAGTTTTGAAACTAATGTAGAAGACAATTCTACTCAATTATCAGAAGTTATGAATAATAACGAGTTAAATAAGGACGACAGTCTACCAGCTTCAGACCATAAAGAAGATTCAATAGACATGCAGGATCATTTGGATCCGGAATTGGAGGATGAAATAATTTTTGATCTCTGCTTTATGGAGGAATTAGAAGATATCCTTACGGAATTTAATGAATCGGAGGATCAGGAAGTGAACTATTTACCCCTGGATTTCTTGCCAATGGTATCAGAAGTAGAAGAATTAAAGTCAACTGTGGACCCTCAAACTACTGAGAATAGTAATGTTGAAAGTAAAGAAATTCTGGAAGAAGAAAGTTTTAAAGTAGAATTAGAGGCAATTCTTGATAAAATCAAAGCTCATGATCAAGATGTTGTGACTGAAGATGAGAAAGATTCAGAATTGGAATTTTTACCATTGGTGGTCGAAAGCAATGTAGAGGAAGATTCAGAAGATTTGATCGTTACTACGGATGAAGACATATTAGCTATGGAAGTAAAGGAAGAGGAAGTTATTAAAGAACAAAGAATTTCAAATCTGTATAATAAATTCCTCGAAGTTGATTGGTTACCTAAGCAAGAACTCGAAAATTCAGAAACTATAGCTCAAAAATCGATAGACTGGATGGCATTTGTAAACGAATCTGAAGGAACCGGTATTATGACTCAAACTTCCGCTTCAAACACATCAACTTGGGATGAAAATTATACGGGTGATGAAGATAAAGATGATAATCCTATTCCTGACTTTTATGGATTCAGCATTTTTCAGGAATTATTCCGAACCTGTGATGTAGAATCTAAACTTATCTTATTAGATGAGATTTTGGCTGTAGGCGATGAGAAAGAAGTAAATTTCTTAAAAACACTCAAGGACGATAGCGACAAAAAAGTAAGGGCTAAATCAGAAATTATATTAAAGGAATTACAGGCACTCTTATCTCCTGAAATAGAAGCCGAGGAGTCTATAGCACAAATACAAACTAATGAATTAGAAGCTCAACAACCCAATTTAGATAAAGAAAAACCTGAGTCAATAAGCCAGATAAATACAATAGATGTAAGCACCCTGAATAAAGAAGAGGATAGCTTGAAGTCGTTAGAGTTTTGTTTTTTAAACGGTTTAATTAGTGAAAACGACAATAATCAAATGCCTCAATTTGAGTTAGATTTTGAGTTGGTGGGTACTCCAATAGAGGACAAAGAAGATAACCAGGAGATAAATGAAATCAATAAAAAAGAAGTGAATAAGAAGGAAGAGAAGGTGTTGAGTTCGTTTATTAGAAATATCATTTCATTCCCGAAAAAATTTAAGTAGAAGTTTAATGGATAGTAGTTTATTCAAAATATTCATAGAATATTTAAACATTGTTTTTCTTGTGTTTACACTGGTACTATTCGCCATGTTTAGTATTATGGGGTACTTGTCCACGAGAAATTCTATCCACTATAGAAATAAAAATAGCTTCGTTGACCTATCCAGGATAATGGCTTCACCATTGGCACCAAGCATTACTATTATTGCTCCGGCCTATAACGAGGGGTTGACCATTGTTGAAAACATTCGGTCTCTTCTTTCCCTTCAATATGTGAATTATGAAGTAATGGTGGTTAATGATGGAAGTAAGGATGACACCTTACAGAAAATGATAGACGCCTATGATCTGGAGAAAGTGGAGCGGATAATAGATCCTGAATGGAATTCAAAACCAATACGGGGAGTGTACAAATCAAGGCAGCGCTCATTCTCAAAACTTACAGTTATTGACAAAGAAAATGGTGGTAAATCTGATGCGTTAAATACAGGCATACAACTATCAGAAAATAAATATGTAGGCTGCATAGATGTGGATTGCCTTTTAAGACCTGATGCCTTATTGCATGTTGTAAAATCATTTTATCAAAGAACTCAAAAAAGGGTAATTGCCGTTGGCGGTGTAATTCGTGTAGCCAATTCCAGTAAAATTTCAGGGGGAACTCTAGAGGAGATAAGGCTACCAAAAAAATGGCTGGCCAGATTCCAATTATTAGAATATACGCGCTCTTTTCTTTTAGGAAGGATGGCTTGGGGCCGAATAGATAGCCTTCTTATCATTTCAGGCGCTTTTGGATTTTTCGATCGTGAAATAGCCCTGGAAGTAGGTGGTTATGACACAAAAACAGTAGGCGAGGATATGGAGATTGTATTTAGAATGAGGCGTTATATGCATGAGCGCCAACTTCCCTATACGATTGAATATATCCCGGATCCACTTTGTTGGACAGAAGTTCCGGAAAGCATAAAAAACCTGGTGAATCAGAGAGATAGATGGGCTCGTGGAAACCTGGAAACCCTGTTTACACATAAAGATATGTTCTTTAATCCTAAGTTTGGCCGCCTTGGAATGCTGAGTTATCCTTATTGGTTTTTTTATGAATGGCTAGCCCCAATTTTAGAATTCATAGGTTTTTTCTCCATTATCATATTTTACTATATGGGAATATTAAACCTTGACTTCTTTCTTGCCATTACCATGACAGTCTATGCTTTTTCCATTATGTTCTCATTTTATGCAATTCTATGGGATCTGTATTCTTATAATCAATACACCAAGACCAAGGATATACTTATTCTAATGTTTTGTGCAATAATTGAACCAATTACATTTCACCCTTTAGTGGTATGGTCCGCCATTCGGGGTAATTACAAGAAACTGTTTAAAGTAAAATCGGGCTGGGGATCGCAGGTACGAAAAGGATTTGCCAAAACATAATAAAATGAAGATAGTCACTAACATATCGGAAAATGCCGGGCGAAAGACCTTAAGGGACTTTATACGCCTTATATTGGCCTTTTTCCTATGTTTGGTGGTTTTGTCACTTTATCAAAATATACGCCTGTATATGGCCGGTGTTCTTGATGGGGTATTGACAAAAAGCCTATTACTTTTAGTTGTACATCATTCTGGGTTTACAGCAATGATCGGCCTTTTTATGGCTTTCATCTTTAATTATTTAGAGGAAAAGAAACATTCTTTGGGATTTAAGGTGACATACATACTTCTCATCGTTATTTTAATTATTGAGGGCCTGCTAATAGAGTTCTATGTGAGAAATTACGATATACTTGGTGCCGGATTTTTAGAAGTCTATGGCAGCAGGACATCTGGATCTACCTTGATACTCTCTATCTTACTTTTACTACCCGTTATGACAGGGTTTCTATACCTCTTTTATAAATTTACCGTTTCTGTATATGGTACCATTAGCCGGATGTTTCCATTGACTATTATTCTTTTTAGTTTATTTCTAGCTACTTTAACTTCCGATAAAAACCCAGTTAACGAAAATAAACTACAGCATTTAGCGTATAGTGTAGCTGATGAGGTTTTTGATTTTAATAAGTATGAAGGAGAAGCAGAGTATCCTTTATTACACAGCTATGTTTCCAATAAAGGCCTTGCTCCCTACTTTAATTTAAAGGATAAAAAACCCAATTTGATTTTTATAATAGTAGAAGGTCTGGGTTCAGATTTTGTAGGCGATAAGGCCATATATCGTGGATTTACTCCTTTTTTGGATTCGCTACAGGCCAAATCCTTGGTTTGGAACAATTATTTGAGCAATGCTGGAGAAAGCCATGCTGCACTGCCATGTTTATTAGGTTCTTTACCGTTTGGAGAGAATGGTTTTACCAATTCGTCTGATTCTCCTGCCAGACAGACTATTTTTGGGATCCTTAAAAAAAATAACTACACAACTTCCTTTAACTACGGTGGTAATAGTGCACTAAATCAATTAGACAAATTTCTCTATGAAGAAAGAGTTGATTTTATTTTGGACAGCAAAGGGTTTGGAAGCAAATATCTAAAACAAAATGAAGATGCAGCAGGAATATCCCTGGGGTATCCGGATAAAGAACTCTTTCAGAAATGGCACAATGATCACTTTAGTTCAAAAAAACCAAGATTAGATGTCTTCTTTACATTAAGCTCTAAAAAGCCTTTTCTTATTCCTGAAAAAGAAGCTTACATACGTAAGGTTAATAAAATATTGGCTGAAGAAAAAATGGCACCTAGACCTTTAAAGTTAGTAAAGAAAAATAAAGAGGTTTTTGCCAGTATTTTATACGCCGATAGTGCCTTAAAATCATTTTTCTCTTCATATGCAGGAAATCAGGATTACGCCAACACCATCTTTATAATTACAGGCAGTCATAACCTTACCGACCTGCCACAGGAAGATAATTTAGGAAGATACAAGGTACCTTTAATGATGTACAGCCCTTTATTAAAACAACCCGCAAAGATAGCCTCTTTGGTTTCCCACGAGGACGTTTCACCGGCAATCCTGGGGTTATTAGAATCGCGATATGATATAACAATTCCAGCTGAAGTTGCTTGGCTGGGGAGAGGACTTATTCATGATGGGGTATTTGACTCAACTAAAAAGATTCCTCTTTTGAGACATAATAGCAATATTCAGGATTTTGTTTACGGCAATCATTTTCTTACCAGAGGTAATTTATTTGATCTTGACAGTGAACTGAAATTAATAGATCCTGATCCTTCAGTTTTAAAACAAGAGGTAAAAGAACATTATAAGTATTTCAAAGCAGTCAATAAATATGTTATGAAAAACAACAAAATTATTCCTTCCTCATTAAACCTATTTGCTCAGCTAAAAAGTAACCCTTCGAAAGAGGAGATGGTCTGGATTAACAGTGTTTTTAATAGTAACGACTATGATAATGCATACAATACAGCAAAAGAATTAGCCTTTAAAGGTGATACGAAACGTGCCCTTCTTTTGAGTGGATATATTTTATCTCAGGTACCGGGCCATGCAGATACGGAAATATTAATGGGAAGAATTCATGCTTGGGAGGGACAGTATGATATAGCAATTGATATTCTGGAAGGAGCTATTCAAAAATACCCTGTCTATGCTGATGGGTATGCAGCTTTATTAGATGTCTTTTACTGGTCAGATAATAACGATCGTGCTTTGTCTCTTCAACGTATGATAGAGAGGAATAAGATCCAGAATAAAGAAGTACAAAACAAAATGAAGCGGGCTCTGCAAAAAATTGATGAAGCTAAAGAACTGGAAAACACTCAAAAAAAGTTAAAAAAATCTATTGTTGAATCACCTTTAATTTCTAATAGGAACTAATGTTATATCGAATCATATATTTAGGATTATTTCTTTTGTTTTTCGTTCAAAAAGGGATAACACAGGAATTGGCATATCAGGGCAATCCGGACACTTCTTTCTTTGTTGCCAGGGATCTTGCTTTTGAAGGGAACCACAGTGTCGCTAGAGATACTTTAAGGCTAATTCTTTCTAGATATCCGGATTATACCGATGTCAGAAACCTTCTTGCTAAAACATATAGCTGGGATGGTAATCACAATGAAGCAAGAAAACACTTTAATAAAATAACTTCAGTAGAAAGACAGAATAAAGAAGTATGGATAGCTGCTGTAAAAAATGAAATTTATGCAGAGAACTATTCAATCGCCTTGGGTTTGGCAAACAAAGCGTTAATTTTTATGGAAGCTGATCCGGATTTACAAATAATGCACGATGAAATTATAAATGAGATTCACAAAAAGCAAAATGCTTCTCAAAAGAGTACTGAGAAAGAATTAAAGGAAACAGAGGCTAAATCCTATAAGAACCGATTGGGAATTGTTAATTCCCTTGATGTATTTGATGTCGTATATGACCCTATGATTTATTCCGGCGTGGAATATATTCGCGAAACTGAGATAGGAAAAATAATCCCCAGAATAAACTTTAGCAACCGTTTTAACACGAATGGATTACAATATGAGATGGATTTTTATCCCAAAATTTCAAAAACATTCTATGCCTATACTAATTATGGCTATTCCAATTCGAGGATTTTTCCAAACCATAGAGCAGGGGCAGAACTTTATGCTAATCTCCCAAAAGCATTGGAAGTATCGGCAGGAATACGCTATTTAGATTTTGTAACCAGCCAGGCAATTATTTATACCGGTTCCGTAGGGCTTTACAAAGGAAACTATTATTTTTCTTTGAGACCTTACATTACCCCGAGAACTGATGGACCTATCGGTTTCTCAGGAAGCCTTTTAGCCCGAAAATATTTTCAGGACCGTGAAAATTATTTTGGGATAAACCTGATTATGGGCTATTCTCCTGAAATTAAGCAACTCATATCTGATAGTGATATCATCCTGGCCGAGACATTGCTTTTTGTAGAATCTCAGCAACTTCTTTTCGAATACCAGTTTACAGGCAATAGTTTAACTAACAGTTACAGGGCCAGCCTCGGGATAACAAGGCAGGAATTGGTCTTTGATCCGGGTGAATTCTTTTTGGCGCTTTCTGCCGGATTTAGATATCATACAAAGTTCTAATACATTGCCTGACCTATTCAAATTCGCGGTTTACAACATAATATGCTGGCTTCACCACATTTAATTGGGTAATATTATTGGATTTTTTACGTTTACTATATGATTATTGTTTCCCAAATCTCAATAATGTAAAAACCAATCTTACCATGTTATACGACACCTACGGGGAGGAGTATTTAAATTTCCTCCAAGATTTGAATGAAATTTTAAGTTTAAACGAATTAGCCGAATTGGACTATTTATAGACCGCTCGGCTTTTTCCTATTTAAAAATTATTATTATGGCAAACCAGAATCAAGACAATACCGCGTATTTAAATTTCATTGAGGATCTTAATGAAATTCTATTGGATTACAATATCCACAAATTAAGCTGTTCTTAAGTGTTTTATTTTATAGATTGTTATTAAAAGCCCGGGAAGACCGGGCTTTAATTTTGTATTTATCCCAAATATGTTTTAAGTAGCTTACTTCTGGAATTATGACGTAATTTTCGAATTGCCTTTTCCCGTATTTGTCTGACCCGTTCTCTGGTAAGATCAAATGTTTGTCCAATCTCCGCAAGGGTCATTGACTGCTGATCACCAATCCCATAATAAAGTTTAACGACGTCTGCTTCTCTTGGGGACAAGGTTTCTAAAGCGCGGTTTATTTCTGTATTTAGTGATTGCTGCATCAGGTCCTTATCTGGTTTGGGCGACTCTCCAGATCTCATTACATCATATAAATTGGAATCCTCACCTTCTTTGAGAGGTGCATCCATAGACACATGTCTTCCAGAATTTTTAATGGACTGTCGTACTTCACTAACACTCATTTCCAGTTCCGAAGCAATTTCCTCGGCAGAAGGAGGTCTTTCATGTGCTTGTTCTAAATAGGAAAAGGTCTTTTTTATCTTATTTATAGATCCTATCTTGTTCAAAGGCAATCTAACCACTCTTGATTGCTCGGCTAATGCTTGTAAAATAGATTGACGTATCCACCAAACCGCATAGGAGATAAATTTAAATCCTCTGGTTTCATCAAATCTTTTGGCCGCCTTTACAAGACCTACATTACCTTCATTTATTAAATCGGGAAGTTTTAATCCCTGGTTTTGATATTGTTTTGCCACGGAGACTACGAATCTCAAATTGGCATTTGTTAATTTTTCCAGTGCTGCCTGGTCTCCGGCCCTGATCTTCTGTGCTAATTCTACCTCTTCATTTGCCGTAATTAGTTCTATTTTACTGATATCTTGCAGGTATTTATCTAATGATTTTGATTCTCTATTAGTTACCTGCTTGATAATCTTAAGTTGCCTCATATATAATGTCTAGATTATTAGTTATAATTTCTCAGTATAGTGTTTTATTCTGTCTTTTCCAAACCCTAACCACTAATGTTTTACATAAAATATGACGATTCTAAATATCCGTTGAGGGCCTTATTTTTATGATATTTGAAACCTATTTTGCGCCACTTTTTATGCTGATTAAAGTTAACAATGCTATCTTTATAACCGTATAATGAGTAGACGAGCGCTTAAAAAGTATTTGACGGGTCTTAAAAAACCGGAATTGGAAGAACAAATGGTTGATTTATATGACCGTTTTCCGGCTGTTAAACAATACTATGATTTTGTTTTTAATCCCAGAGAAGATAAATGGGTACAGGAAGCTAAAGAAAAAATTTCCAATGAGTATTTTCCTCTTAAAAGGAAAAAAGCAAGGGCCAGAAGGTCAGTCGCACAAAAGTATATAAAACAGTTTTTAAAATTAGGTATGGCTCCGTATTTAATAGCGGATGTTATGCTCTTTAACCTTGAAGTGGCACAATCATTTTCACGAGAACGCAACGTTCCTGATGCGTTTTATAAAAGCATGCTTAATTCATTTACACAGCTAATACAACATGTTTCTTTCTATGAATTGCTCCCAGACTTTAAAGATCGAATTATAAAAGTATATAATGCCACCTTGGAAGAAAAATGGGAGTATTCAGAAGGTTTTACCAGGGCACTTGATATAATTGATTAAGTCTAGAAAATTAAAGCTTTGAAAACAAATCGAATGTTAGTTTATTTACAAAATTTTGAAGAGTAAATGGCAATTGTAGTTATTAGACAAGACAACAAGATAGATTCATGGAAGAAAGCTTTAATGGCTAAAGCTCCGGACATCTCTATTTACAGTTATTTGGAAGAACATCCAAAAGAAGAAATTACTCTGGCATGCGTTTGGAAACAGCCTGTAGATTCTCTAAAACAATATCCCAACCTTAAATGTATCGCTTCATTTGGCGCCGGAGTCGATTTTATATTCAAAGACCAGTCTGTCCCTAAACATATCCCGATAACTCGCGTAATAGATCCCGTTTTAGCCAGTGATATGTCTGAATTTGTTTTGGCTTTAATACTTGGTTTTTTCAAAAATCTTAATACCTATAAGACAGATCAATTAAAAAAGGTTTGGTACCCCCAGGAATACAAAAGGATTTCTGATGTTACAGTTGGAATCATGGGTATGGGAGCTTTGGGTGAAAAGCTCGCGGAAGACCTTATTAAAAACCGATTTAATGTAATTGGGTGGGCAACTTCAACGAAAGTAATTCCTGAGGTAGAAGTATACACGGGCTATAACGAAAAAAATACCTTTCTCTCCAGGAGTAATATCCTTGTTTGTCTGTTACCACTAACTCAGGAAACTACAGGGATATTAAACAATAAATTGTTTAAAGAATTACCAAAACAATCTTATGTTATTAATGTTGCAAGGGGTGGTCATTTGGTAGATGAAGACCTGTTGGAATATATTAACAACGGACATCTGGCCGGAGCGGGATTAGATGTTTTTCACGAGGAACCACTGCCATTCGAACATCCCTTTTGGACTCATCCAAAAATACATATTACACCGCATGTTGCCAGCGTTTCTGATATTGAATCTGTAATACCACAATTATTAGAAAACTATAGAAGATTAACAGATGGATTGCCTTTGAATAATATGGTTAATCGTGAAAAGGGATATTAACTTGTAGTTTTCAGCCTTATAATTTCATTTAAGTATAAAAAACATATAATTTTGCAAAATTGGAGTCACGACAACTTCAAGAATAGTATTTCCTTAAATCTTTCAATGTAATTTCACTTTTGCAGATACAAACAGATCAAATAGAAAAAAAACTTTACGACTACCAATTACAGGATCTGAATACAATTTTTTCCTTTTTGGAAGAAGCTCCGGAAGACGTAAATCTGCTCTATCAGCTACCGACAGGTGGTGGTAAGACCGTGGTATTTTCTGAGATAGCCAAAAGATTTATAGCCAATACCCAAAAAAAGGTAGTAGTTCTTACCCATAGGATAGAATTAAGCGTCCAAACTTCCAGAATGTTAAGTGGATTTGGAGTTAAGAACATGATCATTAATAGTGAAATTAAGGAATTACGAGACCAAAATAATTTCATGTGCTTTGTGGCTATGGTTGAAACCCTGAATAACAGACTTCAGGAGGAGATGATTGAGTTAAACAATGTGGGTTTGGTAATTATTGACGAGGCACATTATAATTCTTTCCGAAAGCTTTTTAAGTACTTTGAAAAATCTATTATTTTAGGCGTAACAGCTACACCGCTAAGTTCCAACATTAAGCTTCCAATGAAGGATAACTACAGTAAGCTAATTGTTGGAGAATCAATAGAATCGCTTATAAAAAAGAAGTTTCTAGCCAATGCCAATATGTATAGCTATGATGTTAGCCTACGCTCATTAAAGCTGGGAATTAGTGGAGATTATACCGTAAAATCTTCTGATGAATTGTACGGTAATCAAAGTATGCTGGCTAAATTATTAAATGCCTACGAAGAGATTGCTAAAGGAACAAAAACATTGATTTTTAATAATGGAATAAACACATCTCGTTATGTATATGAAACTTTTAAGAAGGCTGGTTATCCTATAAAACACTTAGATAATAAAAATACTGCTACAGAGCGAAGACAAATCTTAGAATGGTTTTCAGAAACCAAAGATGCCATTTTGACTTCTGTAAGTATTTTAACTACAGGATTCGACGAACCAACCGTGGAGACCATTATACTAAACCGGGCAACAAGATCGCTGACTCTTTATTTTCAAATGATTGGAAGAGGATCTCGTATTCTTCAAAATAAAACGGATTTCACCGTTGTGGATATGGGAAATAATACGTCCCGTTTTGGTATGTGGGATGCACCCATTGACTGGCAGGAAATATTTCACTTTCCAGATTTTTTCCTTGAAAACATTAAGAATGATGAAGATATTGAACGTGAATTCGTCTATACCATGCCTCCCGAACTCAAGGCCGAATTTGCTAATTCTACCCAAATTGATTTTGATGTTAAGGCCGAATATAAAAAAGTGTTTGCACAAGGCCTGAAGTCTAAAACTGTACTCGAGCGCAGTATAGAACAGCATGCTCAAATATGTGTTGAAAATAGCGAAGATGTTTTTGATGCAAGAATTCTGGCCAAAAAGCTAAAAGAAGAAATCTCCTATAGGGTAAGGCAATATTCATATTGTATTATGAACAATACAAAGAATTATAAAGAATGGTTGGAAGAAGATTACGAACGTAAACTCCGCTTAAATATATCTCAAAAATTTGCATCAAGAATGTAATTTTTCGGCTATGAATAGCTTAAACCAGCCATAATAAACCTGGAGAATGTTAATTAATGCATTAGGGTATATTTCTTAGTTAACCGTATATAAAGTTATGCATTCAAATAAAGTGTTGATTCTTGGTCTAACCTGGCCGGAACCTAAGGCAACAGGGGCGGGAATCAGGATGATGCAATTAATTCATTGGTTTTTAGAAAGGAAATTTCAAATTACTTTTGCCAGTATAGCTGCCATTACTGATTATTCTGAAAATTTAACCGCATATGGTATTGAACAGCAGCCCGTAAAGCTAAACCATCATAGTTTTGATGAATTAGTTCGTAGGTTAAATCCTTCTATTGTGGTTTTCGACCGTTTTATTATGGAAGAACAATTTGGCTGGAGAGTAGCAGAAAATGTACCCAAGGCGATTCGGATTTTGGATACGGAAGACCTTCATTCGCTCAGATCCTCTAGAGAAAAAATGCTCTCTCTAAAAAAAGAATTTAATATTTCCGATTGGCTAAGGTTGGATATTACAAAAAGAGAACTGGCAAGTATTTTCCGTTCAGATTTGTCGTTGATAATTTCGGAATTCGAGATTAAACTACTAAAAGATATCGTTAAGGTAGATGAGAGTTTACTTTTCCATCTTCCCTTTATGTACGAGCAATTAAACGAACGTAATACTAAGAATTGGCCACCCTTTGAAAAAAGACAACACTTTGTATTCATCGCAAACGGGAAACATGCTCCAAATATAGATGCAATTTCATGGCTTAATAACAACATTTGGCCTTTAATTAGGGAATCGCTACCGGAATCAGAATTGCATATTTATGGTCCTTATATGCCAGAAAGAATTCGAAAAATGGAGTGTGCTAAAACAGGGTTTAGAATTATGGGATGGGTAGACGATGTGGATTCTGTGATGTCTAAGGCTAAAATTAATCTTGTGCCTCTGCGTTTTGGGGCTGGGATAAAAGGAAAACTATTGGATGGTTTTAGAAACGGAACACCTTCTGTTACAACATCTATTGGAATGGAAGGGATAGGCAATTCCAATGAATTAAATCTTTTTACTCAGGACGAACCCAAAGGCTTTTCAAATCTCGCTATTGAACTTTACCTGAATAGCCATAAATGGAAGGAAACCCAAAATATGGGAACAGATTTGATAAACAAACATTTTAACAAAGTAGGTTTTGAAGAAGCGCTTTATAAGAAAATTATAGAATTAAATAAAAATCTGGATCAACATAGAGCAACAAATATTGTTGGGGGCATATTGGCACATCATACTTTGCAGAGCACAAAATATTTGTCCAAATGGATTGAAGCCAAAAACAATTTGTAACAATAAAAAACTCGATACTGATAAGAAAAAGACCTCATAAAAAGGAAAGGACATTAAGTGTACAAGTCTTATCTTTATTGCATATATAGAAATTCTTTGAGATGAATATAAACTGGAAAACCGTTAAAACCTTTGAAGATATAACCTATAAAAAAAGCAATGGAGTAGCACGTGTTGCTTTTAACAGACCTGATGTACGAAACGCGTTCAGGCCTAAAACCACAAGCGAGTTATATGAAGCTTTTTATGACGCACAGGAGGACACTTCTATTGGCGTAGTATTGCTATCTGCTGAAGGGCCGTCCTCTAAAGACGGGGTTTATGCGTTTTGTAGTGGAGGTGATCAAAAATCCAGGGGACATAAAGGCTACGTGGGAGATGATGGGATGCACAGACTGAATATCCTTGAAGTGCAACGCCTTATTCGTTTTATGCCAAAAGTGGTTATTGCAGTAGTGCCCGGATGGGCTGTAGGAGGGGGCCATAGTTTGCATGTGGTTTGTGATCTTACCCTGGCAAGTAAAGAACATGCGATTTTTAAACAAACGGATGCTGATGTTACAAGTTTTGACGGGGGTTATGGTTCCGCTTATCTGGCTAAAATGGTTGGGCAGAAAAAAGCCCGTGAAATATTCTTTTTAGGAAGAAGTTACACTGCCCAGGCTGCATATGAAATGGGTATGGTAAATGCTGTAATTCCACATGAAGAATTAGAGGATACTGCTTATGAATGGGCTCAGGAAATATTGGCAAAATCACCTACTTCAATTAAAATGTTAAAATTTGCTATGAACCTCACAGACGACGGCATGGTTGGTCAGCAGGTGTTCGCGGGCGAAGCTACCAGACTGGCTTATATGACTGAAGAAGCAAAAGAAGGCAGAAACGCCTTTTTAGAAAAACGAAAGCCCGATTTTGGAACTGATAAATGGATTCCATAATTATAGGATTGGGGCAGTTACGTTTTAGCCTTTATTAGTTAACTCCTTTTAAAAAGCCAAGAAAGTTTTATTGCAATTTCGAATTTAGCTTTAACCATTATGGGGTTCTGATTCAAAGACAATTTATTTGCGATAATCGGTTATTCTATCCGATTGGTTTATAGGTATTCGTGAAAGCACTAAGATTGAAAGTTGTTAAAACTAAAAAGAGCCCTGTCTTTACGATCAGGACCCTTTTACGAGAACACTATATGAAAATGAAAAAATTAACTTCTTGTTATTTACACTGTAAACATACAGCCATCCTTTCCGAAAATATAATTATTGTTGTGAGCGATCATAGATTTGTGGTAAACAGAGCAATTCTTGTTATATAATCATTAAATGGAGTCTCATTTATTTGATGGCTGCTATAATTTCCTTAAAAACTCAGCAGAATAATCTTTTACTGAAATTTATTAACTTAACTCTAAATTAATAACCCATTAATTTAGAATATAAAAATTGATTGAATGTCTAATATAGGATTGATTATTGAAGAAAGGACCAGGGATATTGGCGACTAAAAAAGTCACCATTCAATATTCCCTTAGACCTGGAGAATAATTATCTCCGATTAAAAAATAATACAAAAATATCATATGCAGTCAGTCCAACAAAATGAATAAAGTACTCCACATACTTATTGTGATACTGTTTTTATCATGTTCAACTTCCAAAGAAATTGTAGATAAGCCAATTATCTTTGATCAGGAGCGAGTAGAATTAACACGAGCATATCTTCTAGAACGATATGGAATTGAACAAGAATCTCCTGGCATTTCTCCCAAAATGATTGTATTACACTGGACGGTAATTCCGACATTGGAAGAGGCCTTTGATGCCTTTGATGCGCCGACTTTGCCTAATTGGCGTCCTGATATAGTAAGCGTAAGCGGACTTAATGTATCTTCACAGTTTATGGTAGACCGGGACGGCATCATATATAGTTTAATGCCCGAAACAAATATGGCAAGGCATGTCATTGGGCTTAATCACTGTGCCATAGGAATTGAAAATATAGGCGGCACGGAGGATCTGCCCCTAACCAGGGCCCAGTTAAAAGCAAATATTTGGTTGGTGGAATACCTATTCAATAAATATCCAATAGAGTATTTAATTGGACACTATGAGTATACAAATTTTGTTGACCATCCTTTATGGTTGGAGAAAGACGATTCGTATAGAACGAATAAAACAGACCCTGGTAAAGATTTTATGGAAAGAGTTAGAAAAGCAACCAAATATCTTAATTTTAAACCCGTACCGGAAAAATCAGAAAATAATGGCTATTAAATATATAAATGTACTTCTTCTCATTATAATAACTACACAGCTATATGCTCAACCTGTAGATATAACAAATTCCCTATATGAGACATATGATTCTTATAAAGAACCTACTCTGAATAAAAGACGCATTAAGCATCAAGAGTTGGTGCCACTTGTAAATAGATACCGAATTAATCCCAAATTTGATGTTAACACTGTTGGAAACTCAATTGAAGGCAGGACACTATCTCTTATCAGTATAGGCAGTGGTGAAACCGATGTCTTTTTATGGTCACAAATGCACGGTAATGAACCAACAGCAACTCAAGCCATATTTGATATTTTAAACTTTTTGGATGGTGATGATTTTAAAGATGAAAAAGAAGAGATATTAAAAAATTTAAGACTTCACTTTTTACCCATGCTAAATCCGGATGGAGCTGAAGTCTTTCAAAGAAGAAATACTCTTGGAATAGATATAAACAGGGATGCACTACGACTCCAATCTCCCGAAAGCAAAACCCTTAAAAGAGTTCGTGATAGTTTAAGTGCCAACTTCGGATTTAATCTTCATGACCAGAGTACGTATTATAATGCTGAACGAACTAACAAACCGGCTACCATATCATATCTGGCACCTGCCTATAATTATGAGAAAGATATAAATGAGGTTAGAGGTAATGCTATGAAAGTAATTGTATATATGAATAATATCATTCAGAAATATGCCCCAGGACAAGTGGGCAGATATAACGACGATTTTGAACCAAGAGCTTTTGGAGATAATATTCAAAAGTGGGGGACAAGCACAATTTTAATTGAATCTGGCGGCTATCCGGAAGATGTTGAAAAACAGGAAATAAGAAAGTTGAATTACGTCTCTATTCTGTCTGCAATTTATACGATAGCAAAGGAAAATTATAAAGATATTAGTCTGGAGGACTATGAAAAAATACCCGAAAATGATCGTAAACTTTTTGATTTGAAAATTGAAGGAGTGAGTTATGATTTGATGGGCTCAAAATATATTCTTGATCTGGGTATTCAAAGACCTGAAGTTGATATGCAGGGTCATAACGATTTTTGGTATAGCAGCCGAATAATAGATCTGGGCGATCTTTCTACCTACTATGGATACAAGACTTTTAATGCCGCAGGATATATACTTAAACCAGGAAAGGTATATCCAAAGACAGTAAAATCAATTAAGGCACTGAATAAGCTGAATCCAACTGAACTATTAAAATCCGGATACACCTATATAAGAGTGGAACAACTTGAAGAAAATACCTTAAACTCGCCAATACCTATAAATATTATTTCAACAACCTATAAACTTCCAAAATTTAATCTATCCGTTGGTAAAAATCCAACTTTTCTGCTTACCAAAGATCAGAAAATTGCAAAAGCGGTGATCAATGGATTTTTGATAGATTTAGAAACCGGTAATAGCGATTTTGTAAATGCTATGATCTATAAGTAGGTTAAGTCTTATATCTTAATTCTTAAAATCTAAACCTCGATTTTATGCAATTGTAAGACTATATGTTTCCGTTGAACAGGTAACTGAAATTAGTTGTAAGCTGAGAAGCACTTGCAATAAGTACAACCAACATAGTAAACAATATAACTACTATTGATGAAAATACTAGAAGTATGGCACTCTGATACCATTTAGATAATGGGCCTATTGCACTCTGACGGATAATTTCATTAATTATATGCATGATTTCTTTTTTTTAGCGTTAAACAATTTTTTTAGATTTTAACATGATATTTAAGTTGCAATAGTTATTTGGTGTTGTTATCTATAAAACAAGTAGGATTACAAAAACCCTACTTTAAAACATTATATTTTGATAATCCAAAAAAAAAGAGGCGCCAATTGGCACCCCTTTAAATATTCAGTTTTATTAGCCGTTTATTGACAGCCTCCCGTAAATCCTGTAGCTTCGAATTTGCTTTGTACGGCCCCTTGCAGGCTGCCATCGCTCACCTGTATAGCAAGGTTGTTTTCACCACTGCCATCTCGTTTTGGGGTGCAATATTCAAAAAGATAAAAACTATTTGCCTGTTCAGTAACCCTGGATGAAATATCATTAAAAGTTGTTTCAAGTTCTTCCTTGTTACCTGCAAAAACACTAGATGTTTTACCAATTTTCATAAGTATTTCAGTATCTATTTCAGATCCTAAGCCAATTGCAAAAAAGGAAATATTACTATTAGACTCATTTACTTTTTTGAGGGCTTCCTCTTCAGAATATCGGGAAGCCTGGTCGGTACCATCAGTAAAAACTACCACCGAAGTAGCACCAATTATACCATTATTTGTACTATCGTTAAGAAGTTCAGAGGCGATGTTAGTCGACTTAATAACTGCCCCGTATAAATCTGTTGATGGGTCATTACTTATGGTAGTTGTTATACTTGCTATTGCAGCTATTAGCTCGTCCCTGGAAGCAGTTAAGGGATTCAATAAATGTAGATCATCTTCCCCATCAAACCAATAAATAGCCATTTGAAATGAGTCTTCACCCACCGCTGGCATAACATTATTTATAAAACTAGTTGTGGCAGATTTCAGTTCTTCCAGACTACTACTGAGAACACTATTACTAAGGTCTAGAACCAATAAAGTACTGTTATTAAAAATTTGTGAATTAGGTGAAATACGGGCAAAAGACTCGGAAGCAGATATGGTATTAAAACATTCATCGTTTCTTCCTTGTTCATAGATGGTAAATTGTTCTGCAGTTAATCCTGGAACTGGATTTCCTATATTATCAGAGACTTTAAAAAAAATGGACACTTTGCCAGGTAAGGTGGTAAATTGATCCTGTATAGATAACACAAGATCGCTTTCGCCAAGGTCAAGGCATTCATCAACAGGATTACCTAAGCCAAGAGAACCTGCCTGGTTGATGTCAAAATTGACATCATCATCAGCATTTCCACAAGAAAAAAATAGGATAGCCACACAATGAAGGCATAGAAACTTCAGATAAGTTTTCATTTTCATAAGTTTTGTTGTTCAAACAGCACAACGACCAATTTTATTTAAAATTATGAATGGATTTAAAAACTTTGTTAAATCTTGTTAAAACATGGTATAAAAATTTAGCAGCTCAACCGGGATTGTGATTTTGTTATCAGCAATAAATGTTCTGAATTTAAACACTAAGAAAGTATTGCACCGTTTGGCTGAAGAGAATTGAGAGATAAAATTACAAGCATTGAATAAACTTTTATCTTTTAACATTTAACAATTTGTTAAATGAGCATCAGATAATTATAATTTTGATAACTTTAAGAAGTATTCTAATTATTCACTAAAACAACATACATATGCCAACGTATCAACTAAATATTAATGGTGAATCAAGGTCAGTAGAAGTAAGCGAAGACACCCCGTTAATGTGGGTTTTACGCGATAATTTAAACTTAGTAGGAACTAAATATGGTTGCGGTATTGCAGTCTGTGGTTCATGTACAGTTCATCTGGATGGAATAGCAGTCAGAAGTTGCGCTTTAACAATGGCTCAGGTAGAAGGAAAATCTATAACTACCATAGAAGGACTCTCTGAGGATGGTACCCATCCTGTTCAGGAGGCCTGGAAAGAGGTAGATGTACCTCAGTGCGGTTATTGTCAGGCAGGCCAGATAATGACTGCCTCAGCATTTCTTAAGAACAATCCCAATCCAACTGAAGACGAAATTAAAGATGCTATGCAGGGTAATATTTGCAGATGTGCATCTTACACGAGAATTTATAAAGCAGTGGAAATAGCCGCCAATAAATTGGCATAGTGAACCAGCAAAAAAAGTCAAAATGTCTACACAAAAAACATCAATAACATTTAGCAGAAGATCCTTTATGAAAACCAGCTCCCTGGCTGGAGGTGGGTTAATAATCGGTTTTAACTTGTTTAATGCATGTAAACCGAATGCCAAACCACCAATTGATTTGGCAAAATTGAACTACAATGATTTTAACGCTTTTATTAAAATAGCAGATAATGGTGCTGTGACTATTTTTTCACCTAATCCTGAAGTTGGACAAGGAGTTAAAACCTCAATGCCTATGATAATTGCCGAGGAATTAGACGTGGCATGGAAAGACGTTTATGTGAAGCAGGGTGTATTGGATACCAACAATTACACCAGGCAGGTGGCCGGAGGAAGCCAGTCTATTAGATTTGGCTGGGATGCCTTAAGGGAGACCGGGGCAACAGCAAGACAAATGCTCATTAATGCAGCGGCGGCGAGATGGGGGGTTGATCCATCTGAATGCACCACCAGTGAAGGTGTTATCAGTAATGCTGCAGGAGAAACATTGAGTTATGGCGAAGTTGTTAATGAAGCTGCAAACCTTGAGATACCTGAAGATGTTACTCTAAAAGAGATAAAAGACTATAAGATAATCGGAAGCGATATCACCAATGTTGATATTGATAAAATAATTAAAGGTGAAAATCTTTATGGGCTCGATTATAAAGCTAAAGGTATGCTCATTGCCTGTGTAATGCGCCCTCCGGCGTTTGGTCAAAAACTGGAATCCTTTGATGATGCAGACGTGAAAGCTGTGGATGGAGTTACCGAGGTACTCAGGTTCGGAGATAAAATTGCCGTTTTGGGAAAAGATACCTGGTCGGCCATGAAAGGAAAAAAGGCATTAAAGGCAGAATGGAAGACAGATACCAAATTAGAAAGTACTGAAGATCATGATAAATTATTACTGGGATTGTTAGACGGTAATAAATTTGAAACCCTCAGGGAAGACGGTGATATTAAGAAAGCTTTTGCACAGGCAGATAAAGTATTGGAAAGAACGTATGAATCTCCATTCCTGCCCCACAATTGTTTGGAACCTATGAACTTTTATGCGAACGTTACTCCGGATAAGATACATTTGGTAGGCCCTATTCAAACACCGGAAGGAACAGCCAAACATATCGCTGAAGTATTGGAGCGTGATTTTGAAGATGTCCATTTAGAGATGACAAGGATTGGTGGTGGTTTTGGCAGGAGGTTATATGGTGATTTTGCCGTCGAAGCAGCGGAGATTTCTAACAAGGCCAAAAAACCGGTAAAAGTTGTATTTACAAGAGAGGATGATATGGCGGATGGCATTTACAGACCTGCAATAAAATATAGAATAAAAGCAGCGGTTAAAGATGGGAAAATTACCGGATATCATTTAAAAGAAGCCGCCATTAATTCTAATATGTATGGCTTGATACCTAACTTTTTTCCTGCAGGCGCAATTGAAAATTACCAGGTTGATGTAGCCAAATATCAGAGTAATATTACAACAGGCGCATGGCGTGCGCCTTATACAAACTTCCTGGCCTTTGCAGAACAAAGTTTCTTTGATGAATTGGCCGAAATGATGGAAGTAGATAAAATTCAACTCAGATTAGACCTGCTGGCAAAAGTAAAAGGCACAACTGATGAACGTATTCAGTATTCACCGGAACGAATGGAAAAAGTAATCAAGACGGCCGTTGAGAAATCTGGCTGGGGAACAAAACCTGAAGGAGTTTACCAGGGATTTGTTAATTATTATTGCCATAACAGTCATGTCGCAGAAGTAGCAGATGTAGTATTAGAGAATGGTAACCCGGTAGTCAAAAAAATTACCTGTGTTGTAGACTGTGGAATTGTAATTAATCCATTGGGGGCATTGAATCAGATAGAAGGAGGTGTAATTGATGGTATTGGCCATTCAATGTATGGTGATTTTGAATTTAAGAATGGAGTACCTCAGGCCACCAATTTTGACAAATATCGACTTATACGGATGAAAGAGGCACCTATTGTTGAAACTCATCTAATGAAGAATGAGTTCTCACCAACCGGACTTGGGGAACCAACTCTGCCGCCGGCGGGTGGTGCAATTGCAAATGCCTTTAAAGCGGCAACCGGAAAGAGATTGTATAAACAACCCTTTAGCAATTATCCGGAACTGCTTAAAGGTCCTGAGAAGGAGATAATTGGTTAATATGACGATATTATTATTTGGTATAACCAAGGATATTGTTGGTAGTTCTACCCTGTCGGTGCCTGTTGCAAAATCTGCAAAGTTAAATACAGTTGGAGAATTAAAATCTTATCTTGGCAGTACATTTCCTGAGTTAAACAGGTTAAGTTCTCTGGCAGTAGCTGTAAATAACAGTTATGCAACTGATGATTTTGCAATAAATAGTTATGATGAAATCGCATTGATTCCGCCGGTAAGTGGAGGTTAGTGTCTATGAAATAAGTTAAACCAAATATGGTATTTTAAATGCTGATAGACAATCACAATAGAAATATAAATTATCTGCGCCTGGCCGTAACAGACCGTTGTAACCTGCGATGCAATTATTGTATGCCATCTGAAGGTATTGCCTTTGCTAAGAAAGATGAGCTAATGAGTATCGAGGAGCTATCAAAAATTGGTGATGTACTTGTTCAAATGGGTATTGATAAAATTCGAATAACTGGCGGGGAACCTTTTGTTAGAAAAGATTTGATGGTCCTTCTCAGAAACCTTAAGAATAATGAGGGACTTAAAGAACTTTCAATAACCACAAATGCTACATTGATTGGTCCTTATATTGATGAACTAAAAGAGCTTGGTATTAAGGATGTTAATGTAAGTATGGATGCTATAAATAAGGATACTTTTGAACGTATTACGCGTCGTGATCACTACGATATCGTTTATAATAACCTTATACGGCTTATAACAGAAGGTTTTAACGTCCGTATTAATTTTATTGTACTCGACAATCAGAATGTACAGGACATAATTCCAATTTTGGAATTACAAAAGCATTACCCGGTAAGTGTACGATTCCTGGAAGAAATGCCATTTAATGGTGGATCTAAAAAATTCAATACTATATTATGGAACTATAAAGCTATCTTAACCCATATAAGTAATAAATATCCCTCCATTCAATTAATACCATCCCCAAAAACTTCCACTTCAATTAATTATAAGATAGCGGGTCATAAAGGTAATGTTGGAATTATTCCTTCATTTAGCAGAACTTTCTGCGGTAGTTGTAATAGGTTAAGAATAACTGCTTTGGGAGATGTTATTACCTGTTTATATGGCCCTCCGAAAATTAATCTCAGAGAAACAATAAGGGGTGATTCTTCCGAATATAATATTAAACGTGCAATACAAAATGTTATTGGCAATAGAGCAGTTACTGGCTTTGAAGCTCAGAAGGAACACAAAGGAGTATTTGATAATTCCATGACCTCTATTGGTGGTTAAGATTAAAAGGCCAAACTAATAACCTTATATCGGTAATTCTAAAGAACGATTGAAATCGAAAATAGAAACTCACAAATGAAATTATATGGACTGGTACTTTCAGGAGGTAGAAGTACCCGGATGGGTCAGGATAAAAGTGTAATACAATATCATGATCGCCCACAGAGAGAGCATATATATAATTTGCTATCCCAGGTTTGCAATAAAACATTTTTAAGTATACGAAAAGAGCAGGAATCAGAAATTTCAGAGGGTATATCTACAGTAATCGACATGGATGAATATAAAGGCCCTTTTAATGGTTTGTTGAGCGCTCATTATACCTATCCTAAAGTTGCATGGCTTGTATTAGCCTGTGACCTTCCGTTAATAGATCTGAAAGCAATAAATCAGTTGATAGCTGCAAGAGATACTAAGAAAGATGCAACAGCATTCGCTACAAGGAAAAGTGGTTTACCTGAACCGTTGGCTGCAATATGGGAACCTCGAGGATTAGCCAATTCGATAGATTATTTAAAGCAAGCGACTAGTAGTTGTCCAAGGAAATTTTTGATTAATTCGGAGATTAAATTGGTCTTTCCTAAGGATGATATTGTTTTAATGAATGCAAACTCAGAGGAAGACTATAGAGAAGTATTATCCAAATTAGAATCCAGTTGAATACAAATCGCTACATACGTCAAACTTCACTCAAAGAATTTGGCCAGAAATCACAAGATTTATTACTAAAATCTAGCGTTTTGGTAGTAGGAGCAGGTGGCCTTGGTATACCTGTGCTGCAATACTTAAATGCAATGGGTATTGGAACCCTTGGGATTGTAGAGGGGGATAAGGTAGAGATTACCAACTTACAAAGACAGGTGATCTATTGTGAAAAAGATATTGGAAAAGCAAAACTTGAAGTAGCTTTAGAACAATTAAAATCACAAAATTCTGGTACCACATTAATAGGGCATGACACCTTTCTGACACCCGATAACGCTTTGACCATTCTTGCTGATTATGATGTTATAGTAGACGCAACAGATAATTTTCCAACCCGTTATCTAATTAATGATGCTTGTGTTATCCTGGACAAACCATTTGTTTATGGGGCATTACACGGTTTTGAAGGACATATTAGCGTGTTTAATTATAAGGGAGGCCCTTCTTATAGGTGCTTGTTTCCCGTACCGCCTGAGGATTCATCTATTCCTAATTGTAATGATAATGGAGTGTTAGGAGTAATTCCGGGAATAGTTGGTACTTTACAGGCTTTAGAAGCGGTTAAATGCATTACGGCCATAGATGAAGTGTTATCTGGTAAGTTATTAATATACAATGGGTTAAATCAATCCTTTTATAAATTAGGTTTTCAATTAGAGCCTCAGAATTTAGTACGCTCCAGCCTCGAGAGTTCCTACGAAATTCCCAATTGCGATTTCATAAGTGAAGTATCTATAGAGGCATTTCATAAGATAAAGAACAAGAGCAATTCATGGCAACTAATAGATGTACGAACAAAAGAGGAATTTACCTTAGATCCGCTAAAGGAAGCCATTAATATCCCATTGTCCGATTTGGAAATACAAATTCATAAACTTAAGCCCCAACAGTCACTTTATTTTATTTGTCAATCGGGAATCCGAAGTCTTAAGGCAGTAAGCATTGCGAGAAATCAATACCCTGATTGTGAATCTCATTCAATAATGGGAGGCGTAAACCTCTGGAATAGCTTAATAAAATCAACATAATTGGCAAATAACTCTTTTGAATGAGACGACGTAGTTTAGGGACAAAAAGCACAGACGCGTAATTAGACAGTTTAATTCACCCATAATTTAAAGCTAATCAACAGTTTATGATTTCATTTGAGGAAGCCCATAAAATTGTTCTTAATCAATCTCGGGATTATGGATCAGAGTCTGTTCCTATGATAAATGCCATGGGAAGGGTTTTAGCAGAAGATATTTATGCTGATAGGGATTTTCCTCCTTTTAATAGGGCCACAAAAAATGGTATTGCTATAAATTTTGATGCTATTGAGCATGGCCGAAGATCATTTGAGATCAAAGACATCCTAGCAGCCGGAAAACCTACTGTTCCTTTCCTTGAAACTGAAGAATGTATTGAAATTATGTCTGGTGCTGTGGTTCCATTCGAAGCGGATACAGTTGTTATGTATGAAGACCTTAGTATTGTAAAAGATATTGTAACAGTCAATAGTATACCTGTAAGGGGTCAAAATATATGTCTGCGTGGAAGTAATCAACTAAAAGGGGCAAGGTTATTAAAAAAAAACACCAAACTTACGGCCTCTGAAATGGGAATACTGGCTAGTGTTGGTAAGAAAAATGTTTGGTTAAAAAAGACACCTCGGGTTGCCGTAATTGCAACGGGAAACGAATTAGTAAAAATAGATGAACAACCGCTACAACATCAGATAAGGAGGTCCAATAATTATTCGCTATTTGGCGCCCTGGAGCTATTAGGTATTAAGCCGATGTTATTGTATTTAGAGGATGATAAGGATTTGATACGGCAAAAGTTGGCTTATGCCATAGAAGCTATGGACGTCCTGTTAATAAGTGGTGGAATCTCAATAGGAAAATTTGATTTTATTCCCAAGGTATTAGAGGAATTAGGTGTAGAGAAACTGTTCGATTGGGTTAATCAATATCCGGCCAAACCATTTTGGTTTGGAACCCATAATAATGCGGATACAGTTGTTTTTTCTTTTCCTGGAAATCCAGTTTCCATTTTTTTAAATTTTCATATTTACTTCAGGGATTGGCTGTATAAATCTATTGAGCTGCCTTTAAATGAAATAAATGTTCTATTAGAAGATGCAATAGTCGTTGCAGAGGAATTAACTCAATTTGTAGGGGTTGAAATTATATTGGAAAATGGATGTGTTTTGGCCAAAACCGTTGCTACTAATGGCCTTGGTGATCTGGTCAGTTTGTCCAAAATACACGGATTTATTCGCCTCTCTTCTAACAAAAAATTATTTCAGAAAGGAGAGCCTGTACCTTTTATCCCAACAAAAAATATATATTAAATAAAATAAATTGGAGAACCCTTTCCAGATGCAAATAGTTCTTTAAAACTAAAAATCTTGATTATTATTTTCTAAAACCTAGATAACGAAAGAAATATTCAAAGTTACCATTATACCAGATTGCAAAAACAAAACTTGTATACAAGACCCACTCAGGAATAATTTGAATATAAAAGTATGCACTCAAAATCAATAGGACCAAAGCAGTTCCGGAAATAACTGTGGCAATAAATGTTTTCCGACCTCTATTGTTAAGAAGAATCATTAAAACAATAATAGTTCCCAAAATTGGTTTTGCATGCAACAGAAAAGGTGCTAATTGGGAATTATCTATGTCAAAGAACATAAGAATTGCCCCGGTATATGCAATTACACAAAAAGGGCATTTGGGTAGCAGAATTAACAGTAATGTAGAGATAAAAGAAATAAAACCTTTTGATCCACCAGCAATTTTACTTGGACTGTGGACTTTTTTACAACAGGTAGATTTTATGTTTCCCATCTTTCTTTAAAGATTATTTCTATAAGGTACGAAAGGATATACTTCCCCCTTCGTGAAAATTGTTTTATTTTGAGGCAAAATCAAAAAACCATCTGCGTTAACTAAATTAGCAAAATCTCCTGAACCATTGCCCTTTACGGGAGATGCAATTAAGGAACCACTGGCATTACTTTCTAATGTCGCTTCTAAAAAATAAATCAAGTTTGGTTCAAACTGCACGTCTTGGTTTAAAATAACATAAAGCATTGATTCTTCCATTCCAAGTGATTTAATCAACCAAAATTTTAAATAGATATAAACGCAAACAAAGGAGGATACCGGGTTACCCGGAAGGGCAAAAACCCGTTTATTATTTTTACTAGTTCCGAACCAAAATGGTTTTCCAGGGCGCTGCTGTATTTTATGAAAATGTTTTACTACGTCCAGCGAAGCCAATACTTCAGGTAAATAATCGAACTTTCCTTTAGAGACACCTCCGGTAATTACAAGTAAATCGTAGTCCTGCAGCAAAGTGGCTAATATAGCTTTCATTTCTTCCTTGTTGTCCGGTAAATGCTTGAGTTCTACAGGAATTCCCCACTCTTTTAATGTATTCTGAATACCATAAACATTAGACCTCCGGATCTGATGGGTAAGCGGTGTTTCGTGTACGTCTACCAGCTCATCTCCACTAGAAATTATAACCGCTTTTGGCATTTGTTTTATAGCCACAGTGAATTTTCCTGTAGCAGCGGCTACATTAATTTCTGCGCTTGAAATAAGATTACCTGCTTTACTAATTACAGAGTCTTTTACAACATCACTTCCCTTAAAATGGATATTCTGGCGGTGTTTAATTTCCGTTATGTCAATAAAGGCTTTTCCATCGGCTATGGCAATGTCTTCATATCTAATTACGGTATCTGATTTATTGGGTAAAATAGCACCGGTCATTACCTCTATGCAAGCGTGTTCATCCGAAAGTGTTTGCTGTGGTGATCCTGCTGGAGCAATACCCATAATAGGAAACTCACGTTGCCCATTTCTAAATGAGGCATAGTCAATAGCAATCCCATCCATAGTCACACGATCATATGGAGGCAAATCACGGTCCGCAGTCAAATCCTCTGCAAGAACATAGTCTCCACAATCCTTGATCGGAACTTTAATCGTCGGAAAAGCAGTTTTATTTTCTTCTAAAATATGTAATGCTTCCCCATATGTAATAAATGTCTTCTCCATGCCGCTTATCCTCCTATTGAACTCATACTTTCTTCTCTACCCAATAAATTTTTCTTGTGTTTTTCGGCCTCAAAGCCGTTCTTAGGTTTCAGTTTAACAAGTTCTATAAACTTGGCTGTCAATTGCTCATCAGAAACGCCGCTGCGCATAAAGTCCCTTATACTGAAAACCCCACTATCATAGAGACAAGTTTTGATTTCACCTTTCGAAGTAATACGCAGCCTGTTACAAGTATTGCAAAAAGTGCGTGAGAATGCAGGGATGATTCCAATGTTTCCCTTAAAGCCATTTATAATGTAATTAGTTGCGGTTTCACCATGCTTGCTTATTTGTGCAGACAGGCTAGGATATTCGTTTTTAATAATTCGGTAGATATCGGTTGCTTTAAAAACTTGCTTGTTTTTTTTGTAACCTCCATTAAAGGGCATCTCTTCTATAAAGCGAATATTTACGGGATGGGATTGAGAAAATTCCACCAAGGGAATAATATCCTGGGTATTTATCCCAAACATTACCACGGCATTTACTTTAAGTTCGAAACCCTCATCAATTAACCTATGCAAGACATGAATTACTTTGGCAAAATCATCTCTTCGAGTTATTTTTTTAAAACGCTCTTCATCTAAGGAGTCCAGACTTAAATTTATTTTATTTATACCGAGTTCCTTCAGTTTTGGAATATGCTTTTCTAATAATGTGCCATTGGAAGTTATGTGAATCGAGTCATACTTGTTTAGGTTATGGGAGCTTTCCAAAAGCTTTATAAAGTCTTTTCGCAAAAAAGGTTCTCCACCCGTAAATCGCACTTTTCTAAACCCAATATCACCCAAGACAGACAGGACTCGTGTTATTTCTTCATAAGTAAGCAGATGCGCTTTGGGTTCATATTGTATACCTTCCATAGGCATGCAATAAAAGCATCGCAAGTTGCAGCGGTCAGTAACAGCAATTCTTACATAATCTATAATTCTGTCATGACTGTCTTTAAGCTGCATGTTTATAAATGATTTAATAGATATTTGAACGGACTCAAATATTTAACCTAAATTTTAGAACTAAAAATCAAAAAAAAAATTAATATTGTTCAGGGTTAATTGCTAAAAATACAACAAAAAATAATCCAAAGTATGCAAATTATTTGTTAATAGAAATGACACCTTTAGAATGAATTTAATAAAATATTAAAGGATGAAGGAAATTAAATCCATTTTATCTCTATATAATAAATTAAGGTCTACCAACGAAAAAGCGGCTATTGCCCAAGTAGTCAGGGTAGAAGAATCATCTTATCGAAGGGAAGGAGCAAGAATGCTTGTCTTTGAATCAGGAGTTTTTGAGGGGGGTATAAGCGGTGGTTGCCTCGAAGGAGATGCCCTGAAAAGATCACAGGTTGCTATATTAAAACAACAGCCCTCAATAGTTACTTATGATACCTCAAAAGAAAAGGAAATAGGGGTTGGGTTGGGATGTAATGGCATTATTGATGTATTGATTTCTCCAATATCAGAAGAATCCGATATTATGACCATGTTGCAACATTGTGTTTCGCACAGGGGGGAACATGTTATTGCTACGGTAACAGCTTTAAATGGTGTTTTTGAATCTATTTACTTAGGAAGGAGTTTTTATTATGACGCCCATGCGTCTACACTAAAGGATTGCGCTCACAGCGGTTTAAGGGAGTTTATGTTGGATCGTATTACCGACGTGTTGGAAGGTAAAAAATCCAGGACCTATCATTTTATATCGGAAGATGTAAAAGTCAGTGTTTTTATTGAACTGATTCCGCCTCAATTCCATTTGGCCATTTACGGTGATAATTATGATGTTTATCCTATGTTGGAAATGGCAAAAGTATTGGACTGGGAAGTTAGTTTGGTGGGCAATATTCAAAAGCTCAAGAAAGAAAAACTACAATCTGTCGCCAACTTATATCCAAAGAATTTGGAAGAACGACCTGAAATAGACAACAGAACCGCAATTATCTTGATGGCCCATGATTATAAGACCGATTCTTCAAATTTAAAGAATCTTATAAAAAGTCCGGCTCATTATATAGCTTCCTTAGGGCCTAGAAAACGATATGAAAAAATGATGGATGAATTTAAAGGAAAAGGAATAGTATTCACAGCCAAAGAACAACAACGCATTTTCGCACCTTGCGGTCTTGAAATTGGAGGCAATACGCCCGAAGAGATAGCGACCAGTATTTTTGCGGAAATTCTAGGTGTTTTTTCTGGAAATTCCGGTGGAATGTTACGGGATAAAAAAGGTCCGATTCACGAAAGGGATTAGCGCATAACGGTTTTGCTTTTATCTACGTTCCCAAAGAATATTATTTTCCCTTTGTTTTGATACTTCAAGGGTCACGATCTTAATAGCTTTTTCAATATCATCTTGGGTTGTATAACGGCCTATGCTGAGTCGTAAGGAGGCATACGCTAAGCTGCGTTCAACACCCATGGCCATTAACACATGGGATGGTTCTTCTAAAGCCGAATTGCACGCAGAACCGTTAGAAACAGCAATATATTTACTAAGCCCGGATAACAGGTTGGCACCGTCAACATACTCAAATGAAACATTGACCGTATTAGGTAAACGTAACGGTGTATTATTGTTATTGGATACGGACATTTCAATGACCAAGAGGCCTTCTTCCAATTGATCACGTAAAGCTTGGATCCTTAGTCTTTCTTCCTCCAATTTAACATAGACAAGCTGTATTGCTTTTGCAATTCCTACGATACCTGGGGTATTTATAGTACCACCTCGTTGTCCTTTTTGCTGACCGCCGCCTTGAATAAAACTTGGTAGTACATCGTAGTCATCATTGTTCTTTATGTATACAAGTCCAATCCCTTTTGGCCCATATACCTTATGTCCTGAAAAGCAGGCAAAATCTACCAATCCCAAAACTTTGTCCAACCTGATCTTTCCCAAAGCTTGTGTAGTATCGGAAAAAAGAAGGGTACCGTTAGCCTGTGCCAATTTAGCTATTTCACCCAGGGGCTGAATTACTCCGGTTTCGTTGTTGGCATAGAGTATTGAAATCAAAATAGTATCTGGCCGTAGTGCATTTTTAAATTGCCCAAGATGTATCAACCCCTTCGAATCTACATCCAAATAGGTAACCTCAAATCCTTCATCCTCCAAGAATGCACAGCTGTCCAATACTGCTTTATGCTCTACTTTTGAAGTTATGATATGGTTCCCTTTAGCTCGCATTTTTATGGAAACACCTTTAAGAACCATATTAATACTTTCTGTTGAACCAGATGTATAAATCAGACTATTGGCCGGCACCCCCAAGGTCTTTGCAATTTGCAATGTGGCCTCTTCAACAGCACTTTTGGCCAACCAACCATACGGATGATTACTGGATGCATTCCCAAAATCATGATGAAAATGGGGTAGCATTGCTTCGACCACCTCTATGGCGCAAGGTGTGGTTGCATTGTAATCAAAATAGAGTGGAGAATACATTTTTATATACCATTTTGTGTGCAGTTAAAGGTACGGATTATATCAAAATAAGAATTATAAAGACCTCTGGTCGTATTAGGAAAATGTTTTCAATTGTAAAGGTTTATTAAAATGTTAATCAACACCTATTTTGGTTTGTAAATTGAAATAAAAATGATACTTTTAATAGGCACTTCATAAATAAACATTTAAAAAATTATGATTCCTTCCAAATTCATCTATCACAAAGCAACATCTGTAAAAGATGCGATTGCTTTATCTCAAACACATGGTGAAGAAGCCAAATTCATGTCGGGCGGGCACAGCTTGCTCCCAATGATGAAACTTCGATTTGCCACCCCAGAACATATTATAGATATCAGTAAAATTGAGGGGTTATCCTATATTAAGGAAGATAAAGATCTTCTAAAAATAGGTGCTTTGACCACTCAAACGGAGATGGAACATTCTTCCCTGCTAAAAGAAAACTATCCTATATTTACGGATGCCATTAAATTAACTGCTGATCCCTCTGTACGAAACGTAGGTACCATTGGGGGTAATATTGCCCATGGCGATGCAGCTAATGATCAACCTGCTTTAATGCTTGCGATGAGGGCTACAATTATTGCAGAGGGAGTAGATGGAAGAAAGTCAATTCCTATTGATGAATTTTTCCATGGTTTTTATATGACCGCTTTGGAACCTACAGATGTGTTGGTCGAAATACAGGTACCAAAAAGAAAAAAAGGAAGCGGAGGTGCCTATCATAAAGTAGAACGAAAAGTGGGGGATTATGCAACGGCGGGTATTGCGGTGCATGTGGAGTTGGATAATAATGGTGTTTGCCAAGAAATAGGAATTGGGCTTACTAACGTAAGTGCTGTACCTATGCGTTTGGAAAGAGGGGAAGAATTGCTTAAGGGCAAAAAAATAACGGAAGACCTAATAAAACAAGTTGGGGTAATAGCAAGTGAAGACTGTGAACCCACATCAGATTTAAGAGGGTCCGAGGCGTATAAAAGATCTATTGTAAATACCATAACCAAGCGTATGCTTCATGCGGCATTGGAAAGGGCAAAAAAATAAAAATAGTACTATGAAACACAAAATAACATTAAAAATTAATGGCGAAAGTGTAACTGCAGAAGTAGATTCAAGGTTGCTTTTAGTACATTTTATTCGAGAAAATCTAGATCTTACAGGCACCCATATAGGTTGTGATACATCTAATTGTGGAGCGTGTACTATTCTATTGGACGGTAAGTCTGTAAAATCATGCACCTATCTCGCCGTTCGGGCAGATGGTTCTGAAATTACCACTATTGAAGGGATAACCGCAGAAGGTACAAATCACCCCTTGCAACAAGCCTTTCACGATCAACACGGTCTGCATTGCGGATTTTGCACCCCTGGTATGATCATGCGATCCATTGATTTATTAAAGAGTAATCCCAACCCAACAGAAGAGGAAATTCGTTGGGGCATCTCTGGCAATCTGTGCCGATGTACAGGGTATAACAATATTGTAAAGTCGGTAAAACAAGCGGCAGAAGAACTTAAAAAAGAACCAGTCTAACCTCATAAAAAAAGAAACAATTATGTTTAAATGTAAAACATCAGCAGAGGTAGGCGGAATGGGTCACTCTGTTAAAAGAAAAGAAGATGCCAGATTTTTACATGGCAAAGGAAATTATGTCGATGACGTTAAGCTACCGGGAATGCTTACCATGGTAATGGTGAGAAGTCCGTATGCATATGCCAAAATCAAGAGCATAAACAAAGAGAAGGCATTGGCAATTCCAGGGGTACTCGCTGTGATTACAGGTTATGATTTGGCAGAATACAATTTACATTGGATGCCCACTTTATTATCCGATACACAAATGGTATTGCCAACTGATACGGTAATGCACCAATCACAGGAAGTTTGTGCAGTTATTGCTACAGACAGGTATATTGCGGTAGACGGAGCAGAAGCTGTAGAAGTTGACTACGAACCAATGCAGGCTATTGTTGATCCTTGGAAAGCTTTAGATAAAGATGCTCCCCTCTTAAGACCGGATAAGGAAGGTCAAAAAGATAACCACATATACCATTGGGAACGAGGGGATCGGGCAAAAACAGACGAGGTGATCGCAAAAGCCGATGTCGTAGTGAAGGAACGCATCTATCTTCCAAGAATACATGTGGCCTCCATTGAAACCTGTGGCTGTGTAGCTTCCTATGATAAGGATACCCAGAAAATGTTAGTCTATATGACTACACAAGCTCCCCATGCAATCCGAACAATATTGGCCCTGGTGGCTGGGCATGTGGGATTATCTGAAGAAAAAATACGAATAATCTCACCGGATATTGGAGGTGGTTTTGGAGGTAAAGTACCCGTATATCCTGGCTATGTTGTTGCCATTGCGGCTTCTTTCCTAATCGGTAAACCGGTTAAATGGATCGAAGACCGTTCTGAAAACCTAGTGAATGGTTTTGCACGCGATTATCATATGGATTGCGAATTGGCAGCGACTAAGGAAGGAAAAATACAAGCGTTTAAAGTATCGACTTTAGCGGATCATGGATATACCGATTCTTCGGCCAACCCATCTAAATATCCTACGGGAATGTTCTCGATCTGTACGGGCTCATATGATTATGCAGATGCGTTCGCTGAATTGGATGCGGTCTATACCAACAAGGCTCCCGGAGGAGTTGCCTACAGATGCTCCTTCCGTGTTACGGAAGCTGTGCATGCCATCGAGCGAATGGTTGATAAACTTGCTGACAAAATTGGAAAAGATCCGGCTTTGTTGCGTTTTGAAAACTTTATCAAGAAAGAGCAATTTCCCTATGCATCTCCTTTGGGATGGAGTTATGACAGTGGAGATTACAAAGCCACTCTGGAAAAGGCCATGGAGATGATTGGCTATGACGATTACAAAAAAGAGCAGGCTAAAAAACGCAAAGAGGGAAAATTGATGGGTATAGGAATTTGCACCTTTACAGAAGTAGTAGGTGCAGGACCATCAAAAGATTTTGATATTCTTGGTATTGCCATGTTCGATAGTGCCGAAATACGAGTGCATCCTACAGGAAAAGTATTGGCACGTTTTGGAACCAAATCGCAAGGACAGGGCCATGAAACAACTTACGCCCAGATTCTGGCAGAAGAACTCGGAATTCCATATACCGATATAGAAATAGATGAGGGCGATACAGATACAGCTCCTTATGGGTTGGGTACCTATGCAAGTAGAAGCACGCCTACGGCCGGTGCCGCTGCGGCTATTGCTGCGCGTAAACTCAGGGACAAAGGAAAGAAAATCGCAGCCCACCTTCTAGAAGTGAGTGAAGAGGATATCGAATGGGAAGTTGGTAAATATTTCGTAAAAGGAGCCCCGGAAAAGTCCAAGACCATTCAGGATGTTGCTTTTGCCGCCTATACGAACTTTCCACAAGGTATGGAACCAGGTTTCGAAGAAACGCATTATTACGATCCACCTAATTTGACCTTCCCTAACGGAGCTTATATCTGTGTTGTGGAAATTGAAAAGGAAACTGGACATATTGATGTAAAACGCTTTGTGGCCATAGATGACTGCGGTAATATTATTAATCCGATGATTGTTGAAGGGCAAATTCATGGCGGTCTCACCCAAGGTATCGCCCCTGCCATGTATGAGGGTATCGAATATGATGATGAGGGTAATGTTTTAAACGGTACCTTAATGGACTACCTTGTGCCAACGGCTGTGGAATCCCCACATTGGGAAACGGGTCATACCATAACACCATCACCTCATCACCCATTGGGTGCGAAAGGTGTTGCGGAATCTCCAACTGTCGGAGCTCCACCGGCGATTGCAAATGCAATTATAGATGCTCTAACACCGTTGGGAATTAAGCACTTGGACATCCCTATTACACCTGCAAAGGTTTGGGAGGCTATTCAAGCGCATTCAAAATAATATAGAAAAGAAAAATGAGAGCAAATTTAGAAAAGTCTTTTGAGGTGCCACAAGGAACCGAATTGGTTTGGAAACATCTAATTGATCCTGAAGAAATAATGGATTGCGTTCCAGGGGTATCTATTGACGAGAAGGTGGGTGATAATCATTATAAAGGAAAGGTAGGTATGAAATTTGGCCCAATTGGGGCTAAATATGACGCTGATATCTATTATGATAAAATCGACCTTGAAAACAGAAAAATTGAATTGACAGGAAATGGTGTTGATGTAAAAGGACATGGAAATGCGGAAATGAAAATGACCATAGACCTTAGTGATGGTAAGGATGGCGGGGTAAAATTGGATGCCATCATGGATGTAACGATCAATGGTAAAATTGCCCAATTCGGTTCCCGATTGATAACCACGGTCTCCAATCAGCTGTTCAATCAATTTGTTACGAACTTTTCAAAGAAACTTAAAGCGGCAGAAGCTGCAGTTTAAATAGTATCTTAATTTTTAAACAAAAGCTATGCTTTCAAAGCATAGCTTTTTTAAAATTACATTATTGAACAAAGAAATAGAGTCACTTATTAAGGACTTTTATGAGCATGATTATATTCTGAATGAAGAACTGGCCACCTCGATTTTTCTTTTGAAAAACTTGGAAAAACCACTTCTTTTGGAAGGAAATCCCGGAGTGGGAAAAACAATGCTTGCAAAAACCTTGGCAGCTCATCTTAAAACGGACCTTATACGCTTACAATGCTATGAAGGTTTGGATGTAAATACAACTATTTATGAATGGAATTACCAAAAGCAGTTGTTACATATCAAACTTTTTGAGCAAGAAAATAATAGGGAGTCCATAGAAAGTAAAATCTTTGGGATGGATTATGTTTTGAAGCGACCTTTATTGCAATCTATAAGCGCTAAGAAACCTGTGGTGCTTTTAATAGATGAAATTGATCGTGCAGATGAGGAGTTTGAAGCTTATCTATTGGAGTTGCTGTCTGATTTTCAAATAAGTATCCCGGAATTGGGTACCATAAAAGCAGTCTCAAAGCCTTTGGTTATCCTTACTTCCAATCGAACCCGCGAACTTAGTGATGCGCTACGACGTCGCTGTTTGTATCATTGGGTAGATTTTCCATCCAAATCAAAAGAAATCGATATCATTCACAAGAAATTACCAAATATCGATGAGGATTTGGCGAACCAAGTGGTTACTTTTATTCACCACTTGCGAAAATCAGGCCTCAACAAACCGCCGGGTATTGCTGAATCCTTGGATTGGGCAAAAACCTTATTGCTCTTGAACGAAGCGAATATTACCGATGAGATTGTAAAAAACACCATAGGTAGTGTGTTAAAACACAAAGATGATATCGAGTTCGTAAGAAACAAAACGGTGCAAGATTTTTTATATCCTATTGATTAATAATCCCATTTCAGGGCTTCATTATGGTGGAGGTAGATAAAACATTTAAAGAGCGATTGATAGATTTTACAATGTATTGTCGTGAACGCCAGTTTGTGTTGGGCCCTCAGGAAACTAGGGATGCTTTCGAGATTTCAGAGAAGGGGTATTTCTTGGATCGCAAACTTTTTCAATACAGCCTCAAATCCATTTATTGTAAGCGTAAAGAGCATTTTGACCGTTTTGATGAAATGTTCAATCGTTTTTGGAGCCGCTATTATGAGGAGAAGCTGGAGCAAAGAAAGTCGGTGATAAAACAGAAAATGAAAGAACCGGATTCTGAGACAATAATCTTTTTAGGAGCAAAATTCAATAAACCACATCAAGAGAAGAAAGAAGAAGCCAAACAGACTAAAGGCGCCAATGATAATACCCGTTTACGGCAGACCGATTTTACCAAAGTAGATGTAACGGACAAAGAACGTTTGGAAGAATTGGCCGAAGAGTTATTTCATCAAATGAGCATGCGTTTTAAACGTCGTCAGGAAAACTCGAACAAAGGCATCATAGATATTAGAAGAACAATTAGGAAAAATGTACCTAAAGGAGGATGGATGCTGGATCTATCATATAAAAAAAAGCGTAAGGAAAAGCGAAAAGTTGTCTTCCTTTTAGATGTAAGTGGTTCAATGGATACCTACAGTTTTTACCTTTTGAAGTATATTCTTGTGTTAAAAAAATACTTTAAAGAATTGGAGTTCTTTACCTTTAGTACCGAGCTTACTTATATAACACCTATGTTGCGCGAAAACAATGAGAAGGAAATAGTAAAAAAAATTGGAAAAGATGTCAATTCATGGTCTAGTGGAACAAAGATCGGGGAATCCTTAACTGAGTTTCTTTCGGTCTATGGAAGTAAATTTTTAAGCCAAAAGCATATTGTGGTCATCTTGAGTGATGGTTTGGAAACAGGAAACGTAACCCAGCTAAAAGAAGCAGTACAGACCATACACAGAAAGTGTAAAACTCTGGTGTGGCTTAACCCACTTAAGGGAATGAAGAATTATCAACCTATTCAAAAGGGAATGGTCAATGTAATGCCCCATTTAGATGCCTTTGAATCTGCCCATAACCTGGATAGTTTATTAAAATTGGAAAAATTATTGATGGATGTTTAACGAACTAGCAATTAAAATAGGAGAGCATTTGGCCAAGGGATCTAACTTTGCCATAGCGCAGGTCGTAGATCGAATAGCCCCTAGCTCTGGAAAAGTTGGGGACAAGGCCATTATCCTTGAAACAGGTGAACTCATTGGCTGGGTCGGTGGTGGTTGCGTGCGAGGTATAGTCATCAAAGAAGCAATCGATGTTATAAAATCAAAACGCTATAGAAGAGTTCGTATTTCCCCGGAAGGCGGAACACGGGAAACTACAAATTATAAAGAATACGTTATGTCATGTCAAAGTAAAGGTACTTTGGAAGTACTTATAGAACCCATTATTCCTCAACCAGAATTGCTAATTGTAGGTAAATCGAATATTGCTAGAAAACTAGCCCAACTTTCCATTGCGGCCGATTTTAGGGTTACTGTGCTGGCAAATGATGTGGACCCCCATATGTTTCCAACGGCACATCAGGTATTGGAAGAAGTAGATTTCAGGGCTTTTAAAAGTCTCGCGAATGCCTATATTATTGTTACCACACAAGGGGATGATGATGATTTGTCAGTTAAAAAAGCCCTGCAAACCGAGGTACAGTATGTAGGATTTGTAGCCAGTGCCAAAAAAGCCGAAGACATCAGAATCTATCTCGCCAAAGAGGGTATTTCCGAGGAGCGCATAGCACAATTAAAAAGTCCTGTTGGGTTGGATATCAATGCAAAACTGGCAAGTGAAGTGGCTATAAGTATCTTAGCAGAAGTTATTGATCATTTTAGGAATGAAAATAAATCTGAGGCTTCGTGCTGCGGTTCCAAAACATCGGAACAAACATCGGCTGTAGAAGAACAAGATAAGTTTTCAGAAGAATATTATATTAATCCTGTTTGTCAAGTTCCTGTTTCAAAAAAAAATCCTAAACACGTTGTAGAATATCAGGGAGAAAAGGTATATTTCTGTTGTGATGGATGCAAGGTAAGTTTTGACAAAAACCCGTCACTATACATAGGAAAGACAGTGTAAAACCTTTTACTCTTAATTTCTTTAAGGTTTCCTTTATTGATGACCCATTCAGAAACAAAAATAGCTATACTGATATTGAGTGCAGGGGCATCGAACCGCATGGGATCCACTACCAAACAATTATTACCCTGGCGGGATACCACATTGCTGGGCAACGCTATAAGGTCTGCAAAGCAGGCATCTTGTAGTACTGTTGCCATCGTGTTGGGTTCTCATGCCAATACAATTCAAAAACAAGTCGAGGACGAAAAAGTTCAAATAGTGTTTAATAAAAACTGGAAATCTGGTTTGGGGTCTTCTATATCCTGTGGGATTAAAGCTTTAGAAAAAAACGAAATGAAGTATGAAGCTGTACTTATATTACTGGTTGATCAACCTTTCATAGACACTGCCTATTTAAATTTGCTTATAACTAACTACCTTAACAGCGGTAATGGGATAATTGCCACAAACTATTTTGATAAGGCAGGGGTACCCGCTATTTTTGATAAGACTTATTTTCCAGAATTGAAAAAATTAAATACAGACCAGGGAGCCCGGGATTTACTTAAAAAGTATGAAAAAGAGGTAAGCCTGCTTGATCCTCAAGGAAAAGCCGAGGATATGGACACATTGGATGATTATTATAAAGCAGTAAAAAAATTAAAGTAATTAGTAATATATTAAGTGTAAAAAAGATGATAATCAATAAGTTAAAGATTCATTATATTTTAATTGTACTAATCTCGATCCCTTCCGTCGCCCAGGAGATGAGTTTTGAAGAGTACAATCCGAAATCTACACTCGTGGTTACCGAAAATATAGTAGAGAAAGCAAAGTATCCTTTTATTGATATTCATAGTCATCAGTTTAAGATGGCCACACAGGACTTATCCCAGTTAATTGCCTCTATGGATGATCTTAATATGGCCGTTATGGTTAACTTAAGTGGAGGGTCTGGTGAAGGTCTCAGCAATATGCTGAATAATATAAATCAAAATTACCCAAATAGGTTTGTAGTCTTTGCCAACGTAAATTTCCAAGGCGTAGGAAATGCAGATTGGGCAGAAAATGCAGTGAAGAATTTAGAACAAGATGTGAAAAACGGTGCTAAAGGACTCAAAATATATAAAAGCCTGGGGCTTAGAAATAAGGATATCAACGGGAAACGAATAGCAATTGATGACAGCCGTTTAGATCCTATTTGGTCCAAATGCGGGGAATTGGGTATTCCGGTTCTTATACATGCAGCAGATCCAAAGTCGTTCTGGGATCCATATGATAGTAATAACGAACGCTGGTTAGAATTAAAAACCAGACCGCGAAGGAAGCGATCTGCAGATAATCCCGCTCCATGGGAACAAATAATAGCAGAGCAACATAGAATGATTAAGAAGCATCCGGAAACGAAATTCATTAATGCGCATATGGGATGGTATGGCAATAATTTACAAAAGCTGGACGAACTTTTAGAACAAATGCCAAATATGTATGTGGGTATTGGTGCAGTTATAGCAGAGCTTGGAAGACAGCCTCGTGCTGCCCAAAAGTTCTTTATCGTGCATCAGGATAGAATCTTATTTGGTAAAGACAGTTATCAGCCTGATGAATTCCCAACCTATTTCAGGGTTTTGGAAACCGCTGATGAATATTTTCCTTATTACAAAAAGTATCACGCTTTCTGGGCTATGTACGGTTTGGATCTCCCGGACGAAGTATTGAGAAAAGTCTACTATAAAAATGCCTTAAAATTACTGCCAGGACTTGATCAAAGTTTGTTCGATTAATAAACTATAAGATTTTCTGGAGATGTTAATTCATTTGGGTCTAATTAGTACTACAATTAAATCTTTACTACCCTTTTATTGGAAATTCAATTTTTAACTTGTCCATAAATTATCCATTTTCGTAGCCTCCAAAAGTATTTTAAGGAAAGTGTGATTTTTTTTGATGTTGATCTACTAATTAAGCAGAAGTTGTTAAAATATGGGTAAAGAAGAATCATTTACCAGGATAATCAGGGAAAATGAAGGTGTGATTTTTAAAATCACCACGATCTATACGCAAAACGGGCAGGACCAAAAAGATTTGTATCAGGAAATTGTATATCAATTGTGGAAGTCCTTTGATTCATTTCGAAATGAATCCAAAATTAGTACCTGGATGTATCGTATCGCTTTAAATACGGCAATTAGCCAATTAAAGAAAAGCAAGAAACACTCCAATACAACTGGCATAGATCAGGTTGTTCTGAAACAAACGGAAAATTACGATACAGCAATTGAAAACCGGTTGAAAATGGTATATGAACACATACATCAGTTGAACATACTTGAAAAAGGTTTAATACTTCTTCTATTGGAAGGTAAAAAGTACGAAGAGATTGCGGAGATCACCGGATTAAGCGAAACTAATGTTGGAACCCGGATTTCCAGAATAAAACAAAAATTAAAATTAAGAATATTGAAAAAATAAGTTATGGACTTAGAAGAAATCCAAACAATTTGGTCAGAAATGAGTGATCAATTAGAACATCAAAAAAAACTAACCAATGAGCTAATTATGAAAATGACACAGGAAAGATATAGGACAAAGTTTGATAAGATCACATTTTATGAATCCATAGGAGCAGTGATATGTTTTATTATGGCTATTTATTTTTTGGTTAATATGGATAAGTTAGACACCTGGTATCTTCTTGCCTGCGGCATATTTACCGTTGCTTTCTTAATTATTTTACCCATTATTACTTTGGGATTATTGGGAAAAATTAAGCGTATGAATATTGTAAAAAATAGTTTTAAAGAAACTATTGTAGGTTATACAAAGGCAAAGAATCAATTATTGCTTATGCAAAGGGTAGGAATATATTTGAGTTTTGTCTTAATGTTTACATGCTTGCCCGTATTTAGTAAAATCATGAATAATAAGGATCTTTTTCTGCAAGGTAGGATCTGGCTGATTTACTTGCCACTAATGGCAATTTTTTTGTTCTTCTTTGCAAGGTGGGGTTATAAATGCTACAAGAACATAACTAATTCTGCGGAAAATATTCTTAAGGAATTGGAAGCTTAAAATATTAATATTCCACGTTTTTAATCAGGCCTCGCTTCGCGGGGCTTTTTTACTGTCTTAATGATGGTTAAATTTCTGGTTCTTTTGCAATTTTTGATGTACTTTATCATAGTTTTAGAATGCCTAATCCAGGATTCTAAGTTTCATCTAACTGATACTCCAATTAACGGTCGTATTCGGTGTTTAAGAATTCAGCTGGGTTCATTAGAAAAGTATTATGAAAAAAGTTCCTTTTACTTTAATTCTCTTAATGTTACTACTACAGCTTAATGCCCAAAAAAAGAACGAAGATTTTCGCTTAAATATTCGAAAAACAAATTTACCTATAAAAATTGACGGCCTTGCCGATGATGAAGCCTGGGAGGGAACTGATGTTGCCAAAGATTTTTTTATGGTAATACCCATGGATATTGATAAGGCAACAGATAAGTCCGAAATACGGATGACCTATGATGACACCAACATTTACTTAATAGCTACTTTTTATAACAGTGTTCCCGGACGTTATTTCGTGGAGTCTCTAAGGCGTGATTTTTCTTTCAATAAAAATGACAATTTCTTATTATTCCTAGATCCCTTTAACAACCAAACTACAGGTTTCACTTTTGGTTCCAATGCTGCTGGTGCACAATGGGATGGGACCATGTTTGCCGGTGGTAAGGTAGATCTCAATTGGGATAGCAAATGGATATCTGAAGTAACAAGGGACGAGGAAAAATGGGTTTTTGAAATGGCCCTTCCATTTAAATCTATAAGGTATGAGGATGGGGTTAAAGAATGGGGTATTAATTTTAGCAGACTTCATTTGGCAACTAGCGAAAAATCTAGTTGGACACCTATACCAAGGCAATTTCCTACAGCTTCACTAGCATATACCGGAGTATTAGTTTGGGATGAGGCTCCTCCAACACCACGTTTCAACTTTTCGCTAATCCCTTATGTATTGGGCCAAACAACTTATGATTTAGATGGAAATACAGACTATGAGACTAAAGTTGGTGGCGATGTTAAAATAAGTCTGTCCTCCTCACTAAACCTGGACCTGACAATAAATCCGGATTTTTCTCAAGTGGAAGTAGACCGGCAGGTTACAAATCTTGATAGATTTGAACTCTTTTTTCCGGAAAGAAGGCAATTCTTCCTTGAAAACGCCGATTTGTTTGCCAACTTCGGATATGAGACTATCAGACCTTTCTTTTCCAGACGAATTGGACTTGGTATTCCAATTAATGCAGGATTAAGACTTAGCGGTAACCTTAGTGAAAAATGGCGTTTGGGAGTCATGGATATTCAAACCGCAAAAGACGAAGAAACAGGACTTCCAAGTCAAAATTTTGGAGTCATTAGCCTGCAAAGACAGGTGTTTAGCAGATCTACCATCGGACTACTTTTTGTAAATAAGCAGTCAACTAATTATCCACAGGATAATGACTCTCTGCGCACAATCTATCCAAAATTCAATCGGAATTTAGGATTGGAATATAATTTGGCCTCGCCGGATAACTTGTGGAACGGAAAGGCCTTTTTACTCAAATCCTTTACACCAGATAAACAGGGAAACGGCATTACTCAAGCTGCCAATATAGAATACAAGAGTAGAAAATGGAATTGGGGCATTCAAGAAGAATATGTGGATAGTACATATACTGCTGAAGTTGGTTTTGTACCCAGAAAGGGGTATTTTAATATCAGAGGCTTCTTAGGATATTTATTTTTTCCTAAAGCAGGGCCGGTATTGAGTCATGGTCCCATTGGTAAATTGAATTTTTATTTTGACCAAGAGATCAAAGAAACGGATCATCAAAATACACTTGAATACCTCTTTAACTTTCGTAATCGTAGTAGTTTAAGCATGGAAGGGGTCAATGAATATGTTGAATTACTTGCCCCATTTGATCCCACGGGCACTGGAAAAGATTCTCTTGCCATAGGAACCAAACATAGATGGAATGCCTTTAGATTTGAATATAATTCCAGACCACAAAGCATGTTTACATATTCTGCAGGCGGAAGAGTTGGTGGTTACTATGAAGATGGCAAGCTATTAACATTAACAAGTGAACTGGGCTATCGCTTTCAACCATTTGTAAGCCTCAGTTCTAGTATTAGTTATAATAACATTAAACTACCTGAACCCTGGAATACAACGGAATTTTGGCTAATAGGATCTGAAGTAGATGTTACTTTTACCAATAAACTATTTTTTGCCACTTTATTTCAATATAATGAACAATCCAAAAACTTTAATCTAAACTCTAGGTTACAATGGCGTTATAAACCGGCTTCGGATTTGTTCCTGGTTTACACCAACAATGAATTATTGGCGCCATTTGATGGCAGGATTTGGTCAATTACTCTAAAATTAACTTACTGGTTTAATAAATAAGTTGAAGGGTAATATAAAATTCAATTTATACTTCACCAAGCATCAATTATGCCTGTTTTATGATAGTATAGTTAAATTTTTCTTGTAATTTAATAGTGAAATTCATCTAAATAATTAACAGTAAAAATACCCGGTATGACAAGAAAAAAACTTAGTTCCAATGCCAAACAGGAAAACAAAAAATCAAATCTCACACGGAGAAAATTTATTAGAAATTCCGCCTTCACTTTAGGGGCGATTTCTATAATACCGCGCCATGTTTTGGGCAAAGGTTTTGTGGCTCCCAGTGATAAAGTTAATCTGGGGTTTATTGGTCTTGGAAAGCAGAGCAGGGGACTTGCTGCTCAATTTGTTCAGAATACAAATGCTCAAATTATAGCCAGCTGTGATGTCTGGACCACAAAAAATGCATGGTTTAAGGATCATGTTGAAAAGGTCTATGCAGAACACCGTAACCAAGCAAGTTATAACAGTGTAAATACATATCTGGAATACAAAGAACTTCTGGATCAAACGGAAATAGATGCCGTTGTTATAGCGACACCGGACCATTGGCATGCATTACAGTCTATTGATGCCATGAAAGCCGGAAAAGATGTTTTTTGCGAAAAACCTCTGACTCATACCCTAAAGGAAGGCTCGAAGATGGTTAAGTGGGCTAAAAAGACCGATAAAATTGTTCAGACCGGCAGTATGCAACGCTCATGGGACAATTTTAGAAAAGCTTGTGAACTTGTTAGGAACGGTTATTTAGGAGATATTCAGAAAATTTTGGTAAATGTTGGTAATCCCGCGAAGCCTTATGATTTACAGGCTGAGGCTATGCCTCAGGAAGTCAATTGGAATGATTGGTGTGGTCCCGCACCTCTTTTAGGCTATAATCACAGGCTTGCACCTTCAAGCAATGATGTTGATTTCTGGCCAGATTGGCGGTTATATCAGGAAGTCGGAGGGGGTGGTTTATGCGACTGGGGGGCACATATGTTTGATATAGTTCAATGGGCTCTTGGAATGGACAAGACCGGACCCGTGAAATTTGTACCTCCAACTGATAAAAATGCGGTTCGTGGATTAAAAATGTACTATGCAAACGGGATAGAAGTCGTTCATGAAGATTTTGAACGTGGCTGGGGTGTTCGCTTTTTTGGTACTGAAGGTAAGATGGATGTGAGTCGTAGTTTTCTTGAAACCGATCCTCCAAGCATTCTGGACGTGGAGTTAAAAGATTCAGATACGCGTTTGTACAAAGTAAAAAAGGATCATTATCAGGATTGGATGGATGCTATAAAAAATAGAACCCAACCTATCTGTAATGTAGAAACGGGCCATCGATCCGCTAGTGTTTGTAATATTGCAAATATTGCCTATGACCTTGGTGAAACTCTTCACTGGGATCCTGATTCCGAAAAATTTAAGGGTAACAGTGCCGCCAATAAGATGAGACATGTGAAATATCGAAAATTTTAATGGAATCGCTTAGCCCTTCTTAATGGTTCATGTAAAGTTATTTTATCAAAGTTGAAGATGAAAGTTTTTGCGATTTTTTAGGACCAACCTGACATGTAGGACCATATTTAATATTTCTACTATCTTTAAAGGTGGATCGTCAAATTGTACCATATAAACTAGAAATTAAAAAAAGTAACCTGAAAATACTATTGATTGTAGTGTTTTTCGGGTTGCTGTTCAGTTTGTCTGCACAGGCACCTCCGGCTTGTACGAGTTTGACGTCTCCTTCTAATGGTGAAACAGGGGTTTCTGTAAATATCCAACTGCAATGGCAGGCTGTGGCAAATGCCACACAATATTTCCTTTTTGTTGGTACCAGTCCGGGTGGTACAGAAATAGTAAACGGGGTATCAATGGGGAGCTTTCTTAGCTATACACCCGCTACAAGTCTGATGCCTAATACAGTCTATTATGTAACAGTAATTCCCAATAACAATAATGGCGATGCTCAAAACTGTCTTGAGGAAAGTTTTACAACAGGACTTGCCAATTCTATTCCGGGATGTGTAACCTTGTCCAGCCCTGTTGCAGGATCATATGGAGTGCCTCCAGATACAAATATTATCTGGTCTGGCCAGTCAGAAGCCATAGGATATATTCTGAATATCGGCACAAGCACGGGTGCAAGCGATATTTTAAACAATGAAGATGTAGGAAATGTGACTACTTATGATCCTCCTACTGATTTACCCCTTTCCCAACGTGTTTATATTACTATAATACCTTATAACAGCGCAGGAGAATTCCCTTCATGTGTCGAAGTTAATTTTAGGACCAGAGGAAATAACCCGCCTATGTGCACGGAAATAATAGATCCGGTTGACGGAGGTGAATTTGTTTCAGTTACTGCAAATATCACCTGGATTAGAGATTTTAGTGCCTCTGGTTACCTTATGACCATAGAGAAATCGTCTATAGGAGGGGTTAAGATTCTTGACAACGTTGATGTTGGCAGCGGCACCAACTATAAACCCCCGGATTTTGAAGGTAATACTGTGTATTTTGTACGTATAACACCCTATAATGATCTGGGTACAGCTCCTAACTGTCAGCCAATTTCTTTTACAACCGGCGCAGGGCCAGTTCCTCCGGCTTGTACGAATCTGGTGACCCCAAAAAATGGTTCTGGTAATATAAGTGTAAACTCTAATTTGGAATGGGAATCTGTAAATAATAGTTTGGGTTACATTCTATCTGTAGGAACTTCTTCAGGAGGAACAGATTTAGTAAATGCACTCGATTTAGGTAATACAACGAATTACAGCTTTGAACAGCCACTTCCTGAGGCAAGCACTATATATGTAACTATTATTCCCTATAGTATAAATTTGCTGGCAGAAAATTGCCGGGAAGAAACATTTACCACAATTGGATTTCTTGTTACACCTGAGGAATTACCTGTTCCGAAATTTTTCACTCCGAATAATGACGGTTTTAATGACCTGTGGATAATTAGTTCAACTCCGGAAATAGAAGTAAGTACGGTACATATCTTTAACAGGTATGGCCAATTATTGAAACAGCTATTTCCGGATCAGGGTTGGGATGGTAGTTTTAATGGAAAACCCATGGCATCTGACTCTTATTGGTACAGAATAGAAACTTCTCAGGGTAATTCGCAAGTTGGGTTTTTTATGTTAAAGCGATAGTGTATTTTTCTAATTTTAATCCTCAATATTTATTTTAAAAAACCAACATAATGAGAACATTTTTAACCGCTTTTCTATTATTTATAATAAATTTTTCTTTGGGAGTGTTTCAGACCTATGCGCAGGATGATATATTTGAAAAACTCAAAGAAATTGCAATAATAGATCAGAAAGTAATGATGCCTATGCGAGATGGAATACGATTGGCAACGGACATTTACAGACCTAAAACTGATAAAGAAGTACCTGTCATTTTTTCCAGAACACCGTATAATTTTAATTCCTGGGGCGATGGTGAGCAAAAAACCAGAACAGCGGAAAAAGCATACGAAGTTGTACAACATGGTTATGCTTATGTCGTACAAAATGAGCGCGGAAGATATTATTCAGAAGGTGAATGGGACATATTAGGTATTCCTCTGACTGATGGCTATGATGCCTTTAGCTGGATAAAAGATCAGTCTTGGTCCAGTGGTAAGATTGGAACGCTTGGATGCTCATCCACTGCAGAATGGCAGATGGCTGTTGCTGCTTTGGATCATCCTTCGCACGCTGCTATGGTACCTCAAAGTTTTGGAGCTGGAGTAGGAAGAGTTGACGACTACTATGAACAGGGTAATTGGTACAGAGGTGGTGCGGAGCAGTTGCTATTTTTTGCATGGTTATATGGTGTAGAGCATGATAAATATAAACCCCGAATTCCTAAAGGAGCCAGTCAGGAAGACCTTATCCGTATCTCCAGATTCTATGATTTGGCACCGGAGAATCCACCAGTAGATATGTCCGAAGCTTTAGCCCATTTACCTATTCAAGATATTTTACAGAATATTCAAGGGAAGCGAGAGGTTTTTGACAAAATGGTACGGCGTAATCCTAATCATGATGATTGGTATAAAGGTGGGCTTTACCACGACGATATGGAAATAGGGGTACCAAGCTTTTGGTTTGCCTCATGGTATGATGTATCTATAAGCCCTAATCTGGCGTTATTTAATCATGTTAGAAATAATAGTAAAGACAAATTTATACGGGATAATCAGTATTTGGTAATTGCACCTACATTACATTGCAGATATACCAGGGCTAAGGAGAATACAATAGTAGGTGAACGAAATCTGGGAGACGCACGACTCAATTATAGCGAGCAAATATATTCATGGTTTGATCTTTGGCTGAAAGGAGAAAATAACAATTTTAAGGATGATACTCCAAGAGTTCAATATTACACTATGGGAAGTAATGTTTGGCAGTCTGCCGAAACCTGGCCCCCCGAAAGCTCTGAATTGAAAACTTATTATTTGAGCAGTGGTGGTAAAGCCAATAGTTTATACGGAGATGGAAGACTTAGTATAAAAGAGCCTGATGGCGAAAATACAGCCGATAGTTTTAAATACGATCCAATGAATCCGGTGAACTCGTATGGGGGGAATGTTTGTTGTACAGGGAATGCGGTAAAAGGAGGAGCCTACGATCAACAAGCCATGGAAACGAGACAAGATATTCTTGTTTACACCACAGAACCTTTGGAAGAAGGAATAGAAGTAACTGGATTTATTGAAAGTACGCTGTATATTTCATCTGACGCAAAAGACACCGATTTTACAATTAAACTTATTGACGTTTATCCGGATGGGCGGGCATATAACCTTGATGAAACCATACAACGTGTACGTTATAGAGAAGGTTATGATAAGGAAGTATTTATGGAAAAAGACAAGGTGTATGAAATAAATTTAACACCAATGGCGACTAGTAACTTCTTTGAAAAAGGGCATAGCATTCGAATCGAAGTCTCGAGCAGTAATTTTCCCAGATTCGCAAGAAATTTAAATACTGGCGGAAAAAATTACGATGAAAAACAGGGAGTAGTTGCTCGTAACCGTGTGCATCATTCAAAACAATTTCCTTCTCAAATCAGATTGCCCATGGTAAAACGATAGCACATATAGAATTTAAGATAGTTTTAAGTGCTTTATATCTTTGAAAATAGTATCTTTTAAAGATGTGTTTCAGAGCAATTAACATAGGCTTTCTTTTATTTTTGCTGATTATCCCTGATATGTATTGTCAATATTCCGAGAGTGATTGGAATGCTCGCGATAAATGGATGAAAGTTTCGGAAATATTCCAATTTGCCAACATCCAGGTTGGTAACGAAGTTGCGGATATAGGCTGTCACCAGGGTTATATGAGTATACGGCTTGCAGACTTTATTGGTGAGAGCGGAAAAGTATATTCTGTAGACGTTAGGGAAGATCGTTTAAACAAATTAAATGATATTGCTTCCGAAAGAGGCATCCGAAATATCCAAACCATTTTAGGAGACTATGACGATCCTAAATTACAGGAAAATACGCTGGATGTAGTATTAATTATAGATGCCTATCATGAAATGAAGGACTATAGGGAAATCCTGCAACATGTCAAAAAGGCTCTAAAACCTGGTGGTCGGATTTTAGTTCTTGAAAAACTTAAACGACATTTGATTGGAAAATCAAGACAAGAGCAGACCATAGGGCATACTATTGCGCCAAAATATGTTGAGAATGACTTGGAAGAGGCCGGTTTTGAAGTGATCGCAATAGAAAAAGAACTAGGTTTTTGGGAAGAAGATCCGGATAAAAAAATATGGGTGATGGTCGGTGCACTTCCACAATCATAATTATTTAACGCCTTCTAGTATAAGAGGCAGGACTTGTCAATAAAATAGATTACCATGAAAAATAGATTATTTAAGTTTATGATATTGCTAATGGTCTCTGGTAGTTTGATTGGGCAGACCAAAGAAGAAAAACAGCAAGAAAAAGAAGACCAAAAAAATGTGGCTTATGAAGCTACCAAAGGCCTTATTGATTCAGGCAACTACATGTTTAGTGCAAATAGGATATCAGGGGGGATATCACTGGCTACAAATACTGGGCGTTTCATCGTTAAAGATGGAGAAGTTGATATAGATTTACCCTTCTTTGGGGTTGTTAGAGGTTCTGGTGGATATAATAATAATCCTGGTATAACCTACAATGGTGTACCCGATAAATATAATGTCGAATATATTGATACGAAAAGACGAGCAAAAATAAAACTTAGTGTACGCAGCGGAACGGAGCACCATGATATTACCCTGACTGTAGGCTATGGTGGTCAAACCACTGTTAATGTAATTAGTAGTGCCAGGAATTCTATTCGTTATTCGGGGTATTTAAAAGCCATTGAAAAAGGAAAATACTAACTGAAATAATTGCTCATAGATCTGCTATATCCTGCAATACTTTTTGTAAAAAAAATAGCCCCGAATGATTAATTTAATTAAAAATAGATCTGTATTTAAGGCATTCGTAATAGGAATATTATCCTTGTCTTCCGTATTCGTCTATGGCCAAATAGACCATAAACAATCAAGGGAGAACATGATAAAGGAGCAGTTGTTGGCAAGAGATATAAGCGATCCTGCTACACTTAAAGCGATGCGGACTGTTCCCAGACATGAATTTGTACCACCAGACATGCAGCCCTATGCTTATGCTGACAATCCCTTGCCAATAGGAATGAAGCAAACCATCTCTCAACCCTATATAGTTGCTTACATGACTCAGGTCTTAAAATTAAAAGAACACAACCGGGTTTTGGAAGTAGGCACCGGATCCGGATACCAGGCAGCTATATTAGGACAAATAGTAGATACAGTATATACCATAGAAATTGTAGAAGCATTGGCTTTTACAGCAAAAAACAAACTTTCATCATTAGGATATAACAATATTATAGTGAAAACCGGAGATGGATACCTTGGTTGGCCAGAGAAAGGACCTTTTGATGCAATAATAGTTACTGCCGGAGCCGAGGAAGTACCTGAGCCACTTTTAAATCAGTTAAAAGAAGGAGGGAGGATGATTATTCCGGTCGGACCTCATAATGGAATTCGACAATTGCTTCTGATGACTAAAAAATCTGGAAAGATCAAAACTAAAGAAGTTATGGCAGTGAGATTTGTTCCATTGACAAGAAAGGATAATTAAGTTTATAAAAAGACATAAAAAAAGGAGGTTAATTTCAATTACCTCCTTTTTTAGATCTCCGCCGGCTTTGTCTGGCCGGTACTTCGTGTACTCCTATCGTACATAATTTCTACTTTCCGTCCAACGTATCCTTTTACTATCCTTAAAGCTTGAAAAGTATGAAAACCTTCGTGAATCTGTTGGTGAATGTTGCGCTATATTTCTCATTTCTTTGATTTTTAATGTATTACCTAATTTTTATCTTTTGATCTATAGCCGTTAGTTGGTATAGTGTCTTACTTCTGACCAGCGTACTCTTTTACTGTTTTTAAAATTTGAAAAGAAGGAATGTCTCCTGGATTCCGTTGGCGTTTTTTGAATAAAATGTCTCATGATTGTTCGTTTTTTGATGTTTATATTAAGTGGTATAGTGTCTTGCTTCTGACCAGCGTACCCTCTTGCTGTTTTTAAAATTTGAAAAGAATGAATACCTTCTTGATTCTGTTGGTGATTGATTGCTAAAATTTCTCATCGTTTATATTTTTAAATTGATATTGTTTGTTTTACTTTTTTAAAAACTATAAATCTTAAAGACTTATAACTAATAGACGACAATTAATATTATTTGTTACTGTACTATGTATAAAATAGTACTGTTTTATACAATTTTTAACATGTTTAACCCTTCAAATCAGTATAAAAATACACTTATAAGATTGACATACAACGTATTATATAAATAAGACATTTTTAATATTATTTATCATTAAATTCTGTTCTTATGAATATTATTGGAAAAAAGATGAAAAAATTAAGGATAAAAAGCAATTAAAACTTATATTGTAGAAACCAGATTTACCAAAACCTAACAAAAGTCATATGCTATATTTTATATCCATATTAGATTTATGATTTTATTCTCAAAAACAAGGACATATGAAAATATATGATGACAAACACATTAAAAATGTGGTATTCGTAGGGGCGCATAATAGCGGTAAAACCACTCTGGCGGAAACCATGCTCTTCGAGGCCGGTCTCATTAATAGGAGAGGAACTGTAGAAACACAGAATACAGTTTCAGATTATCATGAAATTGAACACCAAAGAGGAACATCTGTTTATGCCACACCCTTGCATACCGAATGGCGCAATTACAAAATAAACATTATTGACACTCCCGGACTGGATGATTTTGTGGGTGAAATTATTTCATCAATTCGAGTAGCAGATACAATTGTTACAGTTTTAAATGCACAGCATGGAGTAGAAATTGGAACTGAAATCATTTGGAATTATGTCACTAACTACTCGAAACCTACGCTTTTTGTGGTAAATCAAATAGACCATATGAACGCTGATTTTGAGAACTCATTTAAGGGGATTAAGGCACTCGTTGGCAACAATGCGGTAATTATCCAATATCCACTAATCATTGATGGTTCTCAGTGTATCATTGATGTTCTTAAGATGAAATGTTATAAATTTTCACCTCAAGGAGGTAAACCAGAAAAATTACCAATTCCTGAAGATCAAAAGGAACGAGCTGATCAGTTACACAATGAACTTGTTGAAAAAGCTGCCGAGAATGATGAAGAATTATTAGAGTTGTTTTTTGAAAAAGGAACACTAAACGAAGATGAAATGCGGGTAGGTATTAAAGCAGGAATGCTCAATCATGAGCTGTTTCCGGTTTTCTGTGTTTCTGCATTAAATGATATGGGTACTGGCAGACTCATGGGCTTTATAGATAATGTAGCCCCAGCTGCTGCAGATTTAAAACCCGAACAAACTGTTGAAGGAGATGTGCTGGTTCGAAAAAAAGAAGCGCCAACAGCTTTGTTTGTTTTTAAAACCGTTTATCAACCCAGTTTGGGGCAGATTTCCTTTTTTAAAGTAAAATCGGGAGAAGTTAAGGCTAATGATAAATTGGTTAATTCCAGAACGGGTGATACCGAAATACTGAACCATCTTTATATAATGGATGGTAAAAAGCGAGAATCAGTATCAAAATTGGAAGTAGGTGATATCGGAGCCACATTAAAACTTAAAAGTACAGAAACCAATGATACACTTCATGTGGCCGGAAAGACAATTACTATTAAACCCATTCAATACCCGGAACCGAGAACCCGTAAGTCCATATCAGCGGTCAAAAAGAATGAGGAGGAGAAACTTAGCGATGCTTTAAAGAAGATCCACAATCAGGATCCAACGGTAGTAATTCAGTTTTCCAAGGAACTAAAGCAACAAATTCTGGGTTGCCAGGGAGAATTACATTTAGCGACTATTAAATGGATATTAACCAATGTTTATGGAGTTGAAGCAAACTTCGAACCCCCAAAAATTGCCTATAGAGAAACCATACAAAGATCATCGAATGCTAATTACAGGCATAAAAAACAATCGGGAGGCGCAGGTCAGTTTGCGCAGGTACATTTAAAAATAGAACCCTGGCACGAAGGTATGCCAGATCCGGAAGGGTTTAACATCCGAGGGAAGGAAGAAATTGACCTTGCCTGGGGCGGGAAATTGGTATTCTATAACTGTATTGTAGGGGGAGTAATAGATATACGCTATTTACCCTCCATAAGAAAAGGCATTTTGGAGGTAATGGAAACAGGACCACTCACAGGATCTTATATCCGTGATGTTCGGGTAATGGTGTACGATGGTAAAATGCATTCCGTAGACTCCAACGATATCGCCTTTAAGATTGCTGGCGCCCATGCCTTTAGAGAGGCTTTTCTAAATGCCAAGCCTAAGCTTTTAGAACCAATACAAGAATTAACCGTTAAAGTTCCTGAAGAAATGGTAGGAAGTGTTATGACCGATTTACAATCAAGAAGGTCTATCATACAAGGAATAGACAGTATTGATCACTATCAGATTCTAAAGTGCGCAGTGCCACAATCCGAGCTTTACGGTTATTCTACCAATTTGCGGTCACTTACTCAGGGTAAGGCAACATTCAATTCGTCCTTTTCCGCTTTTAAAGCAGTTCCAAATAATATTCAGGCAACCTTGGTTAAAAGTTAAGTAAGACATAAATTTTAAAGAAAACCATATCGTAATATTTCAATCGGTATGGTTTTTTTGTGGATTTACAATTCTAATTTAAAGTTCATAAATATATATAGAAAGGGATGTGAAAGTATCAACCGATCATACATGATATCTGGTTATTGATACATTCTTGTTTTCCAATAGAATAAATTGTAGTAATTTTCTGTAGGAATATTTTATGGAGATTTAAATTAGGTACAAATGCATTTTAATGATGAGTATATTGATTTTCATTGTCATCCTTCCTTAAAGCCATTTGGAAAAAGCTTCAATTATACACCTTCCGGAATTCATATCAGCCACAGGAATAGTAAACGAAGTATTTGGCATTATGATCCTCCTTCAATTTTCGATAAGTTATTAAACTACGTTACCGGACTTACCAAATTTTCCCAGGCAAACTTCACAAGCCTTGTCAGAGGTGGCGTGGGTATTGTATGTGTATCGCTATATCCATTGGAAAAATGGTTTGTTCGGAATAAAATGAACAATGAATTATTGCTGGATCTTGCCTCCAATTTTGCTTTGGGAGTGGGGGATAAGCGCATTGACCATATACAGGGGATAACCGATTATTTTAAGGATGTTGAGGCCCAGTATAATTTTTACATGCAATTGGATGGTAAAGTAGTACTACTTCCCGAAGGTAAGTTTCGCTACAAATTAGTAAAGAATTTTACAGAAATTGAGAATATAAAAAATCATAATGCCTCTGGAGGAAAAGTTCATACTATCTGTGTCATCCTGAGTATTGAAGGTTTACATGTTCTCAATACGGGTCTAAGACAACCATTCAGTGAAGTTGAAGTCTTAACTAATCTGGAGAAAATTAAAAATTGGGAATTTCGCCCATTTTTTGTGACCATCGCACATCACTTTTGGAATCAATTATGTGGACATTCCGAAAGTTTATCGGGAATCATATTGAAATTTGCAGACCAGTCTGAAGGACTCAACGGCGGATTTACTTCCACAGGAAGGAAAGTAATGGAACGTCTTGTTGACGATACCGATAACAAACGAATTGTACCCGATATTAAACATATGAGTATTCAGGCGAGAAAAGAATACTACGAAATGTTGGATTCGGGAAACACAAAATTTAAGAATATCCCGGTTATTGCAAGTCATGCCGCTTGTAACGGTCTGAGATCTTTTGACGATCCGGTTGTGGGACATCCCAATACTGCAAGCAAACTAAATCCTGTTTCCATAAATTTTTTCGACGAAGAAATTATACGTATTGCAAAAAGTAAAGGCATAATTGGACTGCAATTAGATGAACGCAGAATTGTTAATAAAAAAACCCTGAAGAAGACCAAAAATTCCTTAAAACGAAGCAAGATAATGCATTACCGATCAGAATTATTATGGAATCAGATACGGCACATTGCAGAAGTATTAGATGCTGAAGGCCTCTTTGCCTGGGGCTGTATGGTAATTGGTTCAGATTTTGACGGCATAATAGATTCACTAAACGGTTTCTGGACCGCCGAAGAATTACCTTATCTGGCAGACTTCCTGGAGCGTCATGCATATAATTATATGTTATCCCAAAAACTGATAACCCCTGAGAATGTAATCAATGCAGATGAAATTATAGCGAGGATAATGTCTATAAATGGTCGAAACTTCTTAAAAGACTATTTTTGATAGTTTTATCGAATAATTTTCAAAAATCTAAAGAATCCATCCAGAAATCAAGAAAATATGTTTAAACATATGTTAAAGATATTAGACAATATAATAGAATTTATAAATTTAGCGTTGAAAAATAGCTTTTTTGGATAAATAATATAAGAAACTTGGCTTTTGAGAGTGCAAATGTTGTTATCCTTTATTACATTGAGGACTAATTAATATGCAATAGGCATACAGTCTATTGAAAATGTAAGGAATAGAAGTATTTTTCATCTAATTAATAAGAATCAAATTTACTATGGACGTAATTGACAAAGCACGTTTGTTTGAAGAACGTAAGTGGAATAAGCTTACAACAAATGACCGCATTGTTGCTTCAAGAGAAGTGAAATCACTCATACTGGAAATAAATGAGCTTTATAAGGAGTCTCAAGACTCAGCCTTAATGGAACTAATGAAGCGTTTAACAGTTCTTAAGAAAAAGCTGGAAAAGCGACTTAAAGGCAGACCAGATGTTTAATATTTCTCATTTTTTCGATCTGCCACTGCAATATTGAATCTGTAATCAGAATCCAATTTCACTCTTTATACATTTGTTCTATTAGCAGTTGATAGGTAATCAAATTAGTATACAGTTTTCCGGCGAGATTTACGATTGGAGAATTAAGTGAATCTATTGGTGTTTCCTTACCAAATGCAACTTGTAGTTGCTCCTGTAATTCCGGTTTTTCATCGAGTTTAATAAGGTTGAAAAGGTATTTGCTTTCACTCAATGGAATTACCAGACTATCACATTGCTCACATTTATTAGGAACATAAACCGTTATTTGTTTAGGAGGCTTTATCTTGATTTGTTCAGATTCCTTAACTAACGCTCTGGTTGAAAGACTATCGTTCACTTTTAACTCATAGGTGTATGAAGGACTCTTTCCTCTTAAAAGAACTATAGTCTTCATATGTACTTTCGAAGTGGCCGGAACCCTTATATATCGAGGTCTTGCGCTGCTTTGCCTAAAATTGGTTCCGGATAAGGTAAACATCACATCTAGATCCTGTTCATTTTCGTTAATGGCATAAAATGAGATCCGGTTAGGAATATCTTCGGTAATTATTTTTATTTTCTTTTCTTGAGTATAACCATACACTATGGTAAACAGCAAGGCCAGGAAGAGTACTTTTTTATACACAGAATTTTTTTTGGATAAACAAGATAGACAAATATTCTCGTTCACTTGATATTGCATCTATAGATTTGGTTTTTGGCACTAAGTTGTCCTAACCAATTCTTTAATAAACTCAATATTTTTATTAGTACTATGCATCAACTTTTTTGGAGTGAAGTGGGCAGCTCAAATACTTCGAGATCAAAATAGGAAACCGCCGCTAACAAATGATCAAAAATATCCGACATAATATATTCATAGTTCTTCCATCGTTTATCACTACTAAAGACGTATACCTCAATGGGGATCCCTTGAGGAGTTGGTTCGAGTTGTCTGGTCATCATTGTCATGTTTGTGTTCAAAGCACTATGATTACTAAGATAAGACTCAATATATTTACGGAAAACACCAATATTGGTCAGATTTTGACCATTCAAAAGCAGGGTTTTATCAATATTATTTTCTTGGTTATAAGTTAATATTTTTTCATTTCGCGAATTCAAATAATTAGTTATGAGCTGTATTTTTTTTAGCTTTTCAATTTCTGCACTGTTTAAAAATTTTATATTCTTCTGCTTAATAATCAATGCGCGTTTTATTCGCCGACCACCGGATTCCTGCATTCCCCTCCAATTTTTGAAGGAGTCTGTAATTAGGGCATAAGTGGGAATTGTTGTAATTGTCTTATCAAAATTCTGAACTTTTACAGTGGCAAGATTAATTTCTATTAGGTCGCCATCGGCACCGTATTTATCAAAAGTGATCCAATCCCCAATCCGAACCATATCGTTCATACTTACCTGAATACTGGCAACCAGGCCAAGGATAGAATCTTTGAACAATAATAACAAAACCGCTGAGGCGGCTCCCAGTGCCGTAATAAACTTCCAGATAGTAGTATCTGTAATAATTGCAAAAATGGTCATTATGGTCAGTATCCAGCCAATAATCATAAAGACTTGTATATAACTGTCAATAGGCTTATCATTATAGCGTGGAAGTGTTTTTAGGTAATCCCGCACGCTGCGTAGAATACTTTTTGTAATGTTCAGTATTAGAATGATAGCTATAATATTTCCAAACTTCAAAGCCATGCTACCCAAATATGCAAAGTCTGTAAAAACAACTGGAATTAGTTCAATAGCTAGCAGCAGAGGAAAGATATGCGCTAATAGTCTTGGAAGTTTATTAGTTATGGCGATATCGTCCAAATTGGTTTTGGTCTTACGGGCAAATAAGATGGAGGTTTTTCGGATGACCTTTTTTATAATGTAGTCAAGAAGACCTACGACAATAAGCATCGCAAGAAATAATCCGACGAGATTTATATATCTCGCTAATGATTCGGACATCCCCAGTTCAATCAAATAATTATATAAGAGGTGAGCAATATTTTTATTCATGACATTTGGACATTTGTGCAAAATTACAGCCAAAATTTTATTTAATGCCCCAAATAATCATTCTTTGAACTACTAATCCCGGAAGCACCTAATCCATGCATGTTCAAAAAAAGTATACATCGCCATTTTAACTCCTTTGAATAAAGAGGCGTAAACTTCTAAAATGTTAACGACTAAAAATGGTGAAGGCAGCTTGGAAAAATTGGAATTCTTTGAGATTCTCAATACTTTCACTTGTAATTCGTATAAACTATAATGAATCTAAAAGGGCAAAACATTTTGGTCACTGGTGCCTCCAAAGGCATAGGAAAGTCAATTGCCATTCATTTACTTAAAGCAAATGCACAGGTAGGGGTGCATTTCAATAAAAGCAGAACAGGTGCTAATAAAATAAAGGATAAATATCCTCTTTCGGAAACTTTTCAAGCAGACCTTGCCCAGTCAGATGAGGTTCAACTACTTTTTAAGAATGCAATTGAACATTTTGGAAATTTAGATACTATTATTCTGAATGCCGGCGTATTCTCTCCACAGCCTATTGAAGATTCCACCGAGAAATGGCTTGAAATATGGCGACAAACAATGGCTATTAATCTTGAAGCGGCGGGACTAATAACCAAATTGGGTATAGAACACTTTAAAACTCAAGGTGGGGGCCGATTAGTTTACATTGGTAGCAGGGCAGCATTCCGTGGAGAAACGGAGGAATATCTGGCATATGCCGCCTCTAAAGGCGGACTTACATCCCTTGCGCGAACAGTAGCCAGATCTTTTGGCAAATACAATATCAAATCTTTTGTTATAGCCCCGGGATTCACTCGAACTGAAATGGCAGAGGATGTTATAAATAAAATCGGTGAAGAAAAAATACTGAATGAAATGGCCCTAAAAGAGTTAACCACTCCTGATGATATAGCCCCACTTGTAGTGCTAATGTGCAGTGGACAGATGGACCACGCCACAGGTTCCACAATAGATGTCAATGCAGGAAGCTATATTAGATAATTTAAAGAATTAACTGTGCTACATCGACAATTATTCCAGATTTTACCCCAAAAATTATTTACTTGGTCCTGGACATGTAAAAAGCTAAAAATATTTTTATATACGACAAGATATATCAGAAAAACCCTACATATAGATGGTTGCAGCGATTTTTCTCAACTTAATTGTAGAATATGAAACTTTAAATAATTACTTTCAATTACAAACAGTACACCACCATATGGTATTTCAGATTACGTACAGTTCGGTAGCTAAGACAGGACTTTCCATTACAGAAATTGAAGAAATCATTTCACAGGCAAAACAATATAATACAGCTCACGACATAACGGGTTGTCTGATTTATAATAAGGGATATTTCCTGCAGATTCTTGAGGGAGAAAAGCAGCTTGTTATGAATTTAATTAATAGTATAAAATTGGATGATCGCCATGATCACTTTACTGTTCTTTCAGAGGGTCAAACGAATACGCGAACATTCAAGGAATGGGCAATGGCCTATTATCACAATCCCTTAAATGCCCAATTGAATAATGAGGTGCAAGAAATTAAGGAATCTCTTTTGGAGCTTTCATCCAGTTCAAAAAAACCAAATTTTGCTTTGAAAGTTTTTTGGTATAATGTTAAGAATCTTCTGACTGAGAAGGGATATTATAAACCTAACTTATAATATAATCACGACCCGAAGCAGGTGCTAGTATTATGTTAAACTTCACTTATGCTGGTTTACGCTAGCTTAGCCAGTGACCATAGACAGTAACTGCTCATCAAACTTTTTATGAGATAGTTGCATTGCACTGATTCAAATCATTGCCAAAAAATGTTCTTTGTATTTCCTTTGCATAAAAATTAAATAATGCTCTGGACTGTTTTCGGGATACTTCTATTTCTGTTTATACTGTATCTTTTATTTGTCCCTCTGGACATCGTAATAAACATTACTAAAAACCAATACTTTGTTCGAATTCGGGGTTTGGCCAAAGCCGCCGTAGAAGGTCATGATAAAGAATTCTTACGAATAAAGCTAAACACATTATTTACCAGGTTTTACTTCTATCCTTTAAGAAAAAAGAAAAAAGAACAGAAGAAAAAGATTGAGACAAAATCTAGGAAGAGGAGAAATTTTAAGTCAAATTTTAAACGAGGGTTACAAGTAATAAAAGCGTTTGAAGTAAAGATATTGATATTAGATTTAGATACCGGTAATTGTATACAAAATGCAAAATTATATCCTGCATTTGCTTTTTTAAATCACCATCTGGGCACTTTTCACATAAATTTTGAAGGCAGAGTGAACATGGTTTTACACATGCAAAGCAGGCCTATAAACATTATAAAATCATTTATTAACTTTTAAAAAATTTACCATGGAATTACATTTTGAAGAATTTTTAGGTAAAATCACAGATTTTATCAAAACAGAAGCAAAAACTGAAACTGTTGTTGGCGAACAATTTCAATTAGGAGAATTTAAATGTGTACCTGTTATTAAGGTAGGCATGGGATTTGGATCTGGTGGAGGAGAAGGTATGGAAGCAAAAGCTAAAAAAGGTCAGGGCATGGGTGCCGGAGCCGGCGTAGGAATTGAACCATTAGGCTTTTTGGTAACAAAAGAAAATGAAATTTCCTTCCTAGAGGCGGGAAAAGCTCATGGTTTAGCCGCCGCTTTTGAAAAAGTACCGGATTTAATAGATAAGTATGTCGAAACCATGAAAAAGAAAGAAGAAGAATTGGTTTAACATAGTCTAAACAGCTATCAACCGAAACATTTGCTAAGTCTGACTTAGTGCTGAAACTGGGTAGGTTTCCATTTTATATTGAGAATCCTGCTCAGTTTTATTTTATATTAAACCATTCAGCTGTAATTTTTCTTTCTACAGGTTCTTCGTCCTTATATATAAATTCATTCTTCAGGTTATCATACTCATAATCCTTGCCCCATTCGTTATGATTTAAGGAAACTTGCTTAATAGCCTCACATATAAAATCTATTTCCATATCAGTCATTATCGGATGGACAGACATGCGCACCCAACCTGGTCTCTCAATGAGGCAACCTTCCAGAATCTTTTGTTCAATGGCTTTTGAAGTAAGCAGGTCAACATTTAACAAATAATGGCCATATGTGCCGGCACAGGAACATCCACCACGGGTCTGTATTCCATATCGATCATTGAGCAATTTAACGACCAAATTATAATGGGCATCATCTACAAAAAAAGAGAATATCCCTAATCTGTTTCTATGCCTTTGGGCTAGTATATGTATATTCTGAATATTTGACAATTTTTCAAATATTCGGTCAACGATCTGATGTTCCCTCGCCATTATATTTTCTGTTCCCATTTGCTCTTTCAAGCGTATAGCCAATGCAGTCTTTATGGTTTGAAGAAAACCTGGAGTACCTCCATCTTCTCTCGTTTCAATATCGTCTATATAATCATGGTCCCCCCATGGGTTTGTATAGGCTACCGTTCCGCCTCCGGGATTATCCGGAACCAAATTTTTATACAATTTTTTATTAAAAATTAGAACCCCTGAAGCTCCAGGTCCGCCAAGAAATTTATGTGGAGAAAAGAAAATAGCGTCCAAATAAGCATCTTTCTCCTTTGGGTGCATATCAATTGGCACATAGGGCGCAGAGCAAGCGAAGTCGACAAAACATAACCCATTATAACTATGAATAAGCTTAGCAACTTCATAGTAATCCGTAATAATACCAGTAACATTTGAGCAGGCTGTAACAGATGCTATTTTTATTGGATGCTGCTCATATTTCAAAAGAAGTTCCTGAAAACTATCTAAACAAATAAGACCTTCAGAATTACATGGTATTACCTCTACCTTAGCTATAGTTTCTAACCAAGAAGTTTGATTAGAATGGTGTTCCATGTGTGAAATAAAAACTATCGGTTTAATAGCATCAGGTACCTTTGTATGTTCTTTGAGATTTTCTGTAACCTTCAATCCTAAAATTCTTTGAAATTTATTTATCGCTCCTGTCATTCCCGTCCCAACAGTTATTAGAATATCTTCTTCTGAAGCGTTTACATGCTCTTTAATAATGGTACGGGCATCTTTATAAGCCAGAGTCATAGCCGACCCGGTAACAGAGGTTTCCGTGTGAGTATTGGCTACAAATGGTCCAATTTGATTAAGTAACTTTTCTTCAATTGGACGGTATAGCCTTCCACTTGCAATCCAATCTGCGTAAATGATTTTTTTAATTCCAAAAGGAGATTCAAAACTTTGATCTATGCCAACAACCTGTTTTCTAAAAGGTTGAAAATAAGCTTCTAAAGTACTTGATGTTGAAAGAGTCGCTTTCATTTTATATTGCTATTATAACACTTTGTGCTCTACCATTAAATAATAAACCTCTTAAATTCTGAGAATTAAAGATATTAAAACAATCCTACTTCAAAGAGTACTGATCATATTATTAGTCTAATTGGATAGTTTTCGGATGTAATAAGATATTGTCTCGTTTTCCATAAACAATTTTTAAGCATTTAAGCAGAGACACAGGAAAACTTGATCTACCAATAAATAAAAGAATTTTCCTAGTATATTTAAGCTTCGAACTTAAACCAGATTATGAAATCAATTCTCACTATTTTATTAATATTATCCTGTTCTGTAATTCTAGCTCAAAAGAAGGTTTTGGAGCATTCAGATTTTGAAATCTGGAATTCTATAAAAAACAAATCTATTTCCCCGGATGGTAATTATATTATGTATTCCCTTGAAATGGGAGAAGCGGATCAGTATTTGAAAATAAAGGACAGTAAGGCAAATATTGTGTTTCAATATGACCGAGGTTCAAAAGGTCGGTTTACCTATGATTCTAACTATGCCGTTTTTACCATTAATGCCTGGAAAGATAGTGTGCTGGCAATGAAAAAACGCAAAATAAAAAAGAAGGATTTGCCGAAGGACAGCCTGGGTATATTAGATCTAAAAAATAATTTGCTCATCAAAATAGGCAATGTAAAATCGTACAAGATACCTGAAAAATGGGATGGCTATTTAGCTATTCAATTGGAGGAAATAAAGAAAGAAAAGGACACTACAGAAGAAAAGGAAAAGGATGTTAATGATAAAAAGAAAAAGGTTGGGAAAAAGAATGGCTATCACTTGCTGGTTCAGAATATACAAACAGCGCAAAAGGATACCTTTAAATTTGTTACAGATTATGTATTTGCAAAAGAGGGTAAGCGATTAGCTTTTACCTCTACTGGAGAAGATAAAAAAGATAGCTCCAGCGTTTATATACTAGATTTTGAAATACCCAGCCTGGCACAAGTTCATACTGCTAAAAAAGCAAAGTACTATCAGTTAAATTTTAGCGAATCTGGTAATAATCTGGGTTTTATTGTTGACAATGATACTACCAAAGTACAGGAAAGACCAACTGAGTTATATCTATGGCGTAAAGGGCAGGATAAGGCCCAAAGAATAGCCGAAGCCTCTTTGACTCCGAACGCATACCATCCCTCTTCTAACGCAGAGCTTTTATTTTCGAAAGATGAATCGAAATTGTTTTTTGGCTTGTCGAAACCACAAATTATTAAGGATACAATGCTTACAGAAGACGAAATTGTAAATGTTGAAGTATGGACATATAATGAGCCCAGGCTATATACTGTGCAAGAATTGCAACTTAAAAAAGATACTATCCAGTCATTCAAGTCGGTAGTACTCCTAAAAGATGATTTCAGAATTGTCCAACTGGGTTCAGAATCATTTCCAGAAGTCGAGCTAGGAGATGAAGGAAATGCGAAGTTTGCATTGATAAAGAGATCAGAGCCTTATGACCTGGAAAGGCAATGGACTGGAAGAAGGGCACGTGATTACACTATTATAAATACTTTAACGGGTAAGTCTAAAGAGGTACTTACCAAAGTTTCGGGAGAAGTAAACTTAAGCCCGGGAGGTAAATTTATTTATGGTTATAATTCTATGACGGAAACCTGGTTTGTTTACAACATTGAAAGAGACGCTTATTTGGATTTGACCAAAGGCAAAGTTTTTTATGATGAACTACATGATTCCCCCAGTCCCCCTGAACCTTATGGTGCTGCTGGTTGGACTGAAAATGATCAAGCTTTACTTCTGTATGATCGTTTTGATATATGGAAATTTGATCCTAACTCTGGTTTAGCTGATCGATTAACAAATGGCAGGGAAACTGTGACCAGGTATCGTTATGTGTCACTAGACAAAGAAGTAAGGTATATGGACACCAATAAAAAATGGTTGTTTACTACTTTTAAAGAAACCGATAAGAGTGGTGGATATACCAAATTTAGCCCCAAAGATAAAACCTTAAAAACTTTACTAAAAGGGCCTTTTCGTTATAGAAATCCAATAAAAGCTCAATTAGATGATGCGCTTATTTATACCAGAGAGTCTTTTAAAGAGTTTCCTGATATTCGTTTCTCTGATCTCAGCTTTAAAAACGTAAAGATTATTTCCGATGCAAATCCCCAGCAAAATAATTATAATTGGGGTACTGTAGAATTAGTTAACTGGACCTCTTTGGATGGGGATGAATTAACAGGGATGTTGGTAAAACCTGAAAATTTTGACCCGACAAAGAAATACCCAATGATCGTAAATTTTTATGAAAAGAGTACTGACAGGTTAAATTATCACAGGGCGCCAAACCCGGGACGTTCCACTATAAACTATAGTTTTTACGCCAGCAGAGGATATCTTATTTTTAATCCGGATGTGAACTACCGCATAGGTTATCCGGGAGAAAGTGCATATAACTGTGTAATACCCGGAATTACATCCTTAATAGAAAAAGGTTTTGTGGATAAGGATAATATTGGTGTACAAGGTCACAGTTGGGGAGGATATCAAATAGCCTATCTGGTGACAAAAACTGATATTTTTAAAGCAGCTGAAGCAGGAGCTCCAGTACCTAATATGATTAGTGCCTATGGTGGAATCCGATGGTGGACCGGCTTAAGCAGACAGTTTCAATATGAACATACGCAGAGTAGGATAGGAGGGACACCATGGGAATATCCGATCAGATATATGGAGAACTCACCCATCTTTAATATTGATAAAATTAATACTCCTCTTTTAATTATGCACAATGACGCGGATGGTCATGTACCATGGTATCAGGGTATTGAGTTCTTTGTAAGTTTAAGACGATTGGGTAAGCCATCCTGGTTCCTCAATTATAACGGAGAACCACACTGGCCGCTAAAATTACAAAACCGCAAAGATTTTAATATTAGAATGGCCCAGTTTTTCGATCATTATTTAAAAGGCGCTGAATTGCCCGTATGGATGGATCGAGGAGTCCCGGCAATAGAAAAAGGGGTAAACCAGGGATATGAATTAATGAAAAGTTCTGATGGAAATTAGATAAGAGTATTTAGGCAAGTATGCTTTCATGACCGGAGTCTTTAACAAAAAGACAGGAACTGTTGGTGCTTAAGGTCATTTCCTTAACAAATTCAAATCTTAGATTTTCGTCCATCCCAAAAATATTAAGGTCCGCCGAAGGTGCGTTTGCCACCGTATCCTTAAAATTTCCGACTCTAACTTCAGTAAGTGTTTCGGGTAAACGGGCCAGGTTAATCAACAATTTCAGAAACTTCTGGGCATTCTCTCTTTCTTCTTCGTTTTTTATAACAATAATCAATCGAATTTTTGCCTCCCAATTTTTTTTAAGTTTATACGCAATTAAGACAGACAAGTCTAAATTACCAATATCCCATCCCATATCCCAGTTGTTAGTCCGGTCACTGACCCAGACGTTAATCATGTTTCTTCTACCTAATAATGCCGTAGGGTGCGATGAGTATAATAAAACCCCAATTTCCAGACGGATAGATTCTTTAATAACTGGTCTAATCTCCGTTTCATAATTGTCATGCTGCTGTAGATTCAAAAAAACAATATTAGGTCTAAAGAAAGCTCCTTTTAAAGCCTGATTACCATAATTAACCCCTTTTGCAAAATCATCAGTTTTAATTACTGTCCATGAAGAAAAAACATCTTTAATTCTAAAGGCTTCTGAAAGAGAAGAAAGTTCTTTGTCCAACTTACTATCTGCCTCGTTTGGCTCTATTCCCAAGAGCTTTATAGATCCTTTGGGTCTGGCAATATTCCTTAAAAACTGAAAATTCCCTTTTGCACCTACCACATCTCTTACCGGGACCATCAGGTTTGGTTTCCATGCCCTTTGCTGCATGGTTTTCATGCCCCAGGTATGCTTGGCCGCCCATTCTGCAAATGAAACAAAGAGCCCCGACCTAACATCTTCAAAAGGCGTTTCAATGTTTTGTCGGGATAAAAACCAATAGACCACGAAAACAATACTGATGGATATAAGACTAATCGTTGGGTTAATAATAAACATTGCTAATACCGAGGATGCTAAACCTATCCAGGGAACCCATTTATTTATCTTAAACAGCGGCCTGTAACTTATTAACCCCAAATTTTGTTCAATAATTACAACAACATTTATCATTGCATAAGTAATAAGAAAGAATAGCGTTACTAGAGGTGCCACTGCATTAAGGTCGCGAAGTAACATGGTAATAAAAATCATAATACCGGTTACTATCATTGCGTTTCTGGGCTGACCGTTTGCACTTTGCCCTGCAAGAAATTTACCATAGGGCAATACCCGGTGTTCCCCCATAGCAAAAAGGATACGAGAGGAGCCAACAAGAGAGGCCAGGGCAGAAGAGAAGGTGGCACCAAGGATACCTGCAATTATTAAGGGTCCAAAATAAGCCTTGTCAATTATAATATTATAGTTAGAGATTAATTCCTGTTCGGTAGCAGATCGAGCTAACCAAAAGGCTAAAACCATATAGATTACAAAGCTTATCCCAATTGCCCATAAAGTGCCCAAAGGAATACTCTTATTGGGATGTTTTAACTCACCAGACATATTGGCTCCGGCCATAATACCGGTTGAAGCCGGAAAAAACACGGCAAACACAATCCAGAAAGTACTGCCACTAAAATCATTTTCGGGTGAGCCCTGAAATGTTCCCCATCTGATAGCATCTTCCGTTGGAATGGTCATGGATCCATAATATGCAGCCATAACTATAGATATGAGCGAAAGAATAATAATACCCATTATAAAGAATTGAGTTTTAATTGCGAGGTCTGCACTTATGTATGCTATGGTTAGTAAAATTCCAAACACAATTATATCAATCAAAAAAGGGATATGATGTGGAAAAATACCAAGCCAGCCTTCTCTAAAACCAAAGATATACATGGTAACAGCCAGGCCCTGGGAAACATAACGCGGAATACCAAGGCTTCCACCCACTTCCAGTCCCAGTGCCTGCGAAATTATAGCATAAGCACCACCCGCGCCGATACGAATATTGGTTGTAATCGCTGACATGGATAAGGCCGTAGTCAAGGTAATAAGAAATGAAACAATAATTATTAACCAGGCCCCCAGAAGTCCTGCATTACCAACAACCCAACCCATTCTCAGGTACATTATTACACCAAGAATAGTTAAAAGAGTGGGGGTGAATACACCTGCAAATGTCCCAAATTTCTTACCGTTGGTTGGTTGTGTTTCCATAGTACAATAAGTAATTCATAATTTGTGCAGAAGATAACAATTATGCACCAATTATGGATAAATTTTATAAGGCAGAATACAAACTATAAGTTTCAAAACAAAGATTGATATTTTCTTTCGATCAGTAAACAGCGATATTCGGACAGTTATTCGCTATGTTCGTCCTTTTGGTGTTGGTACTTCTTAACGGATTATTTTTATTCGCAGCCATAACCATTTAAATTTCAAATATGAAAAATGTATTACTTATTGCCCTGATGCTTTTTGTAGCTATGGGTTTTTCTCAAAAAAACAACGGCAAAGTATTTAATGAACATCCGGCTATTGATATAGTCAATGGTATGCTTGAAGCATTCTTTGCGGGGGATACCGCTAAAGTGGCCTCATACCTGGCAGAAGATTTTAAATCTTATAACGGTACAGGCATTAATAAAGATAACAAAGGTAACTCTAAGAAGCAGTTTGTGGGCCAATCTAAATTTTGGAAGGAAAACCTTTCCTATATTTCGTTTAAACCCACTAGTGGTGCCTATCCTGACGCTATTGAATATAAAGATGGTGGAATCTGGGTTCAGACTTGGAATCATTTAAAGGCCATGCATAATACAACCGGAGTAAAAATTGATATGCCAACCCACCGGTTGTTTAAGTTGAATGATGACAATAAAATAGAAACCATGATCAATTATTTTAATGAACGTGTTTTCTCGGAAATAAGACAAAGCTTTGAAGATAGAAAAAACGGGACCATTTATAATCATCATGACAATATTAATTCAGTTCGGAAGATGATGAATGCCTTTGAAAATATGGACCTTGAAACTGCCTATAGCTTTTTTAAGGAAGATGCCCGCTTTAATTCTTTAGAATTGCCTGATGGAGAAACCATGAGCCTTGAAGAAGTAAAAGAACGCAATAGTAAAATCATGGAAGATTTTGAGATAAGCAGTATAGACGTTGTTGGCTATCCGGATTATCTGGAATACGATTTGCGTGATGGCAGAGCGGTACAATCCTGGTGGAAATTTAGAATGACAAGAAAAGCTGACGGCAAAAAAATAATTCTCCCTGCCTTATATATTCACGACTTTGATGAAGACGGTAAGATTGTCAGATCTAGTTCATATATAAGTACCAAGGTTCTCGAGGCAAAGTAAATTAACCTACCTAAAAAACCCTTAAAAGAGCGCTATATGCGCTCTTTTTTGATTTCTGTACTCCTGAAGGTAAAAACGTAAAAAAATCTATTCAATTTTAAATTATAAAACACTTATAACCAGTATTTTATACATTAGACACAACCCTATAAAAATTGCATTGAATAGGCTTGACACGTCATGTATTACATCGAAAAAATAACGAAAAATGCAATTCTTACTTTTAAAATAAGGAAATTAGCACTTTAAAATGGTATGGATTAATAGAAAATAATTATTTCATAATACTTCTCATACAAAATCATATCCCCTTATGAAAATTAAACTTTTATCCACTTTTATCGTTCTGGCGTCACTGTTTTATTTAGGTTGCTCTGAAGACTTGAGCACGGAGGAAAACATGGGCAGACTTACAGTGCATTTAACGGATGCTCCATTTCCCTATGATCTAATCGCAGAGGCTAATGTTACTATTTTTAAGGTAGAAGCACGTTATAAAGGCGATTCGATGGAAGGTGATGAGAATACTGAAGATGATGGTAATTCTTTTATAGTTTTAATGGAAGAAGAAAGGGACTTTAATCTGTTAAGCCTAACTAATGGAATTACTGAGACATTAGCAGATATTGATGTTCCTGCAGGTTCATATGATCTTATCCGAATTTATGTCAAAGGGGTTAATGTTGTCCTTAAAGACGAATCTAAATATGATTTAAAAGTGCCTAGTGGGGAACAAACTGGTATTAAGGTATTTATTAAACCTTCAATTGTAGTAAGTGGGGAATTAAGTTCAGATTTACTTTTAGACTTTGACGTAGGCAGATCTTTTATACCAAAGGGAAATATCAAAAACATTTCTGGTATTAATGGGTTTAACTTTAAACCTGTTATCAAAGCAAGTAATCTGTCTTTTGCAGGTACTCTAACAGGATTGGTTTCAACTATGATGGAAGGCGAGATAATTGGGTTAGAGAATGCTACGGTATCTGTATTTGAAACAGGCACTACAGTTGATCCTATTATGACCGCTCCTACAGATGAGAATGGTAATTATACCGTAATGGGGCTTAATGCAGGTTCATATGACGTGATGGTAGAACTCGAAGGGTATGAATCACAAATTGTGGAAGAAGTAACTATTGTGGCTGGGAATAAAATAATTCAAGACTTTGATTTGGTTCCTGTGCCATAAGGAACAGTGGTTAAGTCCGAAAGGCGGAATAGTGATATTCCGCCTTTTTTATTAGAAACACCTAACTAAGCGTTTACTTCAAATTCAGAATTCCATTCTTTATAATTGGTAAAAATCACTATTTTAGTTTGTAAAAGGCTGTAAACCCATGAATTAAGTTCTTTGGTTTTGCTTATATTTTCAATTATGAAAGTTGCTATATACAACGAATTTCAGGGGCCAATTTCAATAGCAAATGTCAGTGATCCAAACCCTTCAGAGTTTGGTGTGGTTATTAAAGTAGAAGCCTGCGGTTTATGCCTTAGTGACTGGCATGGCTGGATGGGACACGACCCGGACATTGTATTGCCGCATGTTCCGGGTCATGAGTTGTCTGGTACCATAATTGAGATAGGCAGGAATGTCAAAAATTGGTCTGAAGGTCAACGAGTCACTGTCCCCTTCGTTGGTGGATGTGGATCCTGTACTTATTGCCTCGAAGGTAATCAACAGGTTTGTGACTTTCAGTTTCAACCGGGGTTTACAGCCTGGGGCTCTTTTGCGGAATATGTTGCGATTGATTATGCGGATGTAAACCTGGTAGAGTTACCCGATGAGATGAATTTCCTTGAAGCTGCAGGATTGGGCTGTAGGTTTATTACCGCATACCGCGGTGTTAGGGAGCAGGGTAAATTAACCTCAGATCAAACTATTGCAGTTCATGGATGTGGTGGGGTAGGACTTTCTGCAATTCAAATTGCGAAAGGTATTGGAGCAAGGGTCATTGCTATCGATATAAGTGATGAAAAATGTAAGCTGGCCAGGGAACTTGGTGCCGACTTTATCATTAATGCGACTACAACGGATGTAGTACAGGCCATAAAAGAATTAAGCAAAGGAGGTGTGCATGTCTCTATGGATGCCTTAGGTCATAGTACAACCTGCTTAAATTCTATCAACGGACTTCGGAAGCGAGGGAAACATATCCAGATAGGGTTAATGACAGAATCACATGCTGCACTTCCAATACCAATGCCCCTGGTTGTGGCAAACGAATTGGAGATCCTGGGAAGTCACGGGATGCAGGCCCATAAATATCCGGAAATGTTTAATTTTATTAGTACAACCGGAATTATTTTGGGTAATATGATTACGAAAACTATTTCCCTGCAAGAAGTACCTTTTCACTTACCAAAGATGCATCAAAATAGTTCATCAGGAATTACAGTAGTCAATTCTTTTTAATATAGTTTGGCGTGCATTTGTTAAGTCCATTAAAATAAATCCTCTCAATATAAATTCTATCTTTGTCAAATCCGATATATTGTCACATAAAAAGCTAACTGCCATAACATATGAAATCATTTACAATTCAGGAAATTAATGCGATTCTCGAAGGAGAACTTGTGGGAAATACAGATCAAAAGATATTAGGTTTAGAAGAAATTGATAAAGCAGGAAATTCGCAAATCACTTTCATTGGGAGTAGAAAATATGCTCAAAAATGGGAAAATTCCAAGGCAGCAGCGGCAATTATTAACGAAGGACTCAAAGCTGAGCCACGAGAAAACAAGGCGCTGATTAAAGTCAAAAATGCCGATTTAGCAATGGCGAAGTTATTGGAAGTTTTTATTAAGGAAACACCGCATTTTGATGTTGATATACATCCTACTGCTGTAATTCATGAAACAGCCATAATAGGTGAAGGAAGTAAAATAGGAGCAGGGTGTTATATAGGAAAAGATGTTGTTTTGGGAGCAGCGGTTATTATATATCCTAATGTTACTATTCTGGATGAAACTACAATTGGTGCTCATACAGTTATATGGTCTGGTACAGTTATTAGGGAACGGACTGAGATAGGTGCTTACTGCATTTTTCAAAATAACGTTAGTATTGGTGGTGATGGCTTTGGATATCGTCCGAGGGAAGATGGACGAGGGCTGGTAAAAATTCCACATATCGGGAATGTGGTTATTGGGAATGACGTGGAAATTGGAGCAAATTCATCGGTTGACCGTGCAAAATTCAGTTCCACTATATTAGGCGACGGTTGTAAGATTGATAACCAGGTTCAGATTGCACATAATTGTATTTTAGGGCGTTCTTGTATCATGGCAGGTGCCAGTGGATTAGCCGGATCTGTGACCCTGGGAGATGGAGTAGTTATTGGCGGTAGTGCATCGATAAAAGATCATACTACCATTCATTCCGGTGCGACAGTAGGTGCAGGTTCTGGAGTTTTGGCAGACGTACCGGCCGGCAAAACTGTATTGGGCTATCCCGCTGCAGATGCCCGGGAGAAGCTTAAGGAATGGGTAGCCACCCGTAATTTGATTAAGTAAAAGGCGAAGCTAATTTTTGGTATATAATGAATACCTGAAGAAATTATTTAAGCAAGAAAAGGTACGAGCTGTTGTAGAGAATTAAAAAAATCTCGACATGAAAAAAATTGAACTATTATTCTTGATAATGCTGCTTGTTATTAGCAATATCCTGTTGGCTCAAGAAAAGCCAAATGTTGTGCTAATTTTTATGGACAACTATGGTTGGGGAGAACCTGGTTGCTATGGTGGAGGAATACTAAGGGGAGCACCTTCACCTAACATTGACAAACTTGCAGACCAGGGAATGAAACTACTTAACTTTAACGTTGAGGCGCAGTGTACTCCAAGTCGTGCCGCTATTCTTACAGGACGCTATGCTATTCGAACAGGGAATGCAAGTATTCCCATAGAAACTCCTGTATATGGACTAACACAGTGGGAATATACAATGGCAGAGTTATTTTCTGATGCAGGTTATTCAACAGGGATGTTTGGCAAGTGGCATCTCGGACATACAGAAGGAAGATACCCAACTGACCAAGGATTTGATGAATGGTACGGTATTCCAAATTCTAGCGATGAAAGCGCTTGGCCGGATGACACTAGATTTAGAGATGGAGTTCATCCATTTGCTGTTTCTGAATACACAATGGAAGGAAAAAAAGGAGAACAACCTAAAAAAATTAAAAAATACAATACTGAAGCACGCAAATCTATTGATGGTGTAATAACACAAAAATCTCTTGATTTTATGGAAAGAAAAGCTAAAGCTAAAGAGCCTTTCTTCGTTTTCATTCCTTACACTCAAACGCACATGCCTGTGATCCCTTCTGATGAATTCAGGGGCATCTCTACTAATGGTGATTTTGCCGATGTGCTTGTGCAAACAGACAATTACGTTGGCCAATTAATGAAAAAGGTTGAAAACTTAGGAATTAAAGAGAATACAATTTTCATTTTTACATCTGATAATGGTCCTGACCCAACAACGCCACATTCGAGTTTTTCTGGTCCTTGGAGTGGTTCTTACTTTACTGGAAAAGAGGGATCCCTAAGAGTTCCATTCATCATCAGGTGGCCAGGAAAAATTCAAGCAGGGAGTTCATCTAATGAAATTGTCCACGAAATGGATTTAATGCCTACGTTTTCAAATATCATTAATCACCAATTACCCGAAGACAGAATTATAGATGGTATTGACCAAACTGATTTTTTCATGGGGAAGCAAGATACTTCAAACAGAGAATCCGTGATAGTTTATGTGGGAAATGAATTATATGGAGTTAAATGGAGAAACTACAAAATGATGAGCAAAGAAATAGATAAAGCCTTTGCTGACCCAACCAGAAGCTATGGAGTTCCATTAATTTACGATTTGCACGTTGACCCAAAAGAAGAAAATCCTTTGAACTCTCAATGGTATCACAATGGCTGGATACGTTGGCCTGCCGGAGATGTGTTGGTAAAACATCTAGCAACCTTTGCGAAAGAACCACCTATTAGAGCAGGAACTACTGACCCATATCAACCAAAGAAATAAAACTATCCATAACATTGTATAAAGGGCAATAAAACGCCCTTTTTACATACCGTTATTTATAATAGCCGGTAATGCCCCATTGTTAAGATGTTTACTTATTCTAATTCAGGCCAGTACACCGCGATCTTTTTTCTTAGAAAAGCTACACTTCGCACTAACTGATCCATTCCGTCCACGCCGTCTTCTATGCTGATCCACCCATCAAAATTTACTCTTTTCAACTCTGTGAAAATGGCGTCATAGTCATTTAAACCTTTGCCAATTTCTCCATGACGAAGTCTTTTAGCATAACCCAAAACACCGTCTTCCTCATTTCGGAGATCATCTAAGGTTCCTTCAAGAAGATAGCGATCACTTGCATGCATGGTTACTACTCTGGAGGAAACTCTTTTCAATAATTCCATAGGGTCTTCCCCTGCCAGAAAGGCATTACTGGGATCATAATTAACCCCAAAATTAGGATGGTCTAGATAAGACACAAGCTTACAAAAAACCTCCATTTTCTGTGCAAATTCAGGATACTCCCAAAAATCATCTTTGTAGTGGTTTTCTAAAATTAAAGTAATTCCTAGTTCGCTGGCATAGGGTAAACAGGCTTCAATACTTTCTGCAGCCAACTTTATTCCTTTTTCCATAGATAACTCCGGACGTTTTTGGCCAGAAAGGACCCGACAATAAGATGCGCCCAGGGCGTGTGACATTGCAATCCAGTTTTTTTGCTTTTTGATTTCGTTTTGCCGGAAAGATTTATCAGGGTGAGTAAAATCTGGCGAACAACAGAGCATTGGAATCTCTTTTCCCTTTTCTTCCACTCTTTTTCGGAATAATTCCCAATTAGAGTTATCTGCCATTTCCAGGAAACCCGCATACCATTCCAAACCATCGACCTCCAAAGACGCAGCTAAATCAATCCACTCCGCTACTTTCATAGCACCTGTTTTACAAAGATCTTGCATATAGGCTTTAGGGAATACGGCTAATTTCGGCACTTTTTGTTTTATTTATGATGCTATTTATTGCGAAATCCGCTCCAATTCTTTGGTAGATTGCGGCCTATCATAGGGAATTGTTCCAGCTCTAGTACCTGACCACTAACAGGGCCGCATTCATCGGATAATAAATAAATAGCTCCGGATGCTATCTCTTGTGGCTCAAAAATACGTTGGGCTGGCGCAAACAGGTTTGGTAATTCTTTATACCAATCATCATTCATTCCCTGTTGCTTCTGGTTTATTTTTTCGTTTTCTGTCAACACCCATCCCGGATTAATTTGATTCACACGTACCCCGTGATCACGAAACAAACTATCCCCAAGATTTCGACTTAGGGTCATCAAAGCACCTTTAGATATGCTATATGCCAATAAATTAGGTTCTCCGCTCCAGGCGTTTATAGATCCAATATTTAGCACACAGCCATTGGTTTCCTCAAGGTGTGGTAAAGCAGCCTGAATTATTGCAAATGGCGCCAGGGTATTTATGGCCAGCATCTTTCTCATAAAAGAAAGATCTGTAGTATTAATATTTGAAGAAACGATCATTGCAGCATTATTGACCACAGCATCCAGTTTGCCAAACTTCTTAACAGCCTCATTTACCAAAATTTGTGGAGTATCCTCTTTTGTTATATCCATGGTAATTGCAACGGCACTGTTAATGCCTAATTCCTCCACCAATTCCTGGCCCTTTTCATTGCGTAATCCATTTAAAAGGACTTGAGCACCTTCTTTCACGCATGCCCTTGCAATGGCTCGCCCAATGCCGGTATAACCTCCGGTAATTAGAATAACTTTGTTCTTTAAACGCATACTTTTTTAATTAGGTTTCAAAATACTCTTTACCACTTTTCCGGAATGCATGGCTTCAAAGGCTTCATTCCATTGCTCCAAAGGCCATATGCCGCCAATTATTGGTTTTACATCCAATCGACCTGTTGCCATTAAGGAAAGTACCTTCTCCCATATGGGCCAGTTATGGCTAAAACTGCCTTGCAAAGTCACATTTTTTTGTACAAGGGGATCAAGCGAGTAATTAAAAGGTTGGGGCCCCCAACCAACTTTAGTGATATGTCCATTAGGCCTTACCCATTTTAGCGCCAAATTAAGGGTTTCGCTTACCCCTGCTGCATCAATAGCACAATCCACCCCAAGGCCATCACGTTCAAGTGCCCATTGAGTAGCATCACCCACAATTATATCAAAACCGTATTGCTTGGCAATTGATAATCTCTCAGCGTCTTTTTTCAGACCAACCAAAGCCACATGGGCTCCACATAATTGAGCCATAGCCGCACACAATATTCCTATTGTCCCGGGGCCCAAAACAATAACACGGTCGCCGGGACGTATTTTTGAATTGGTTATTACAGCATTATAGGCAACCGAGCAGGGCTCAGTTAAACAAGCCTGTTCAAAAGATAGATTTTCAGGTACGCTATGAAGACATCTTGCTGGAACCTTAACAAATTTGGTCATTGCCCCGTTGACTCCGTACCCAAACCCCTTTCGATCTGGGTCCAGATTGTAGAGCCCCTGTCTGGACAGTGGACTTTGGGCATTTATAACTGCAGCAGTTTCACTCACTACGGCATCACCTTCTTTCCAATCCTTGATACCTTTACCAATTTCAGCAATATGGCCTCCAAATTCATGTCCAAGAACGACAGGGTAATTTACAGGCCAGCTGTGATCTGCTGTCCACTGGTGCAAATCACTCCCGCAAACCCCTACATTAGCCACTTCAAGGAGAACTTCGTCATCACTGATAGCAGGCCTGTTTATTTCTCTGATTTCTACACTACCTTTTTCCGGAGCATAGTTCACAACGGCAATAGAGTTCATTTAACTATTTATTTATCTTTAATATACGGTTGATTATCATATATCCTCGTATGCGTGTATTCTGTCACATATTAGTTTTAATGATGCTTCAAGATCTCCATCGGCGGTTCTAAATGATTCGGCATCTATGGTTAAAGGAGCTCCCAGAACAACAAGGGGAGCCCCGTATTCGGGACAACGAATGGCTTGCTCCAAAGATAGGCCACCTACCGCTTGCACAGGTACATTCACTGCAGCTACCACCTCTCGCAACTGATCAAGAGGACTTGGCATGGAAAAACCCTGAGCGGCTATCCCTCTACGTTCATCATAACCGATGTGATGAATGACATAATCGCAACCAAGTTCTTCCAATCGTAGGGCACCAGCCACCATATCCGGACAGCCAAGATTATCGCCCATTATTTGTATTCCAAAATCTTTTCCTGCTTCAACAACAATCTTAATGGTTTCTTCATGTGCCCTGGCCATGACCACTACATGGGTAGCGCCGGCCTTTGCCATCATTTCGGCCTCCAGGTAACCCCCATCCATAGTTTTCAGGTCTGCCACAATGGGTACACCCGGAAAGTTTTCACGTAATTTTTTTACGCCGTGCAACCCTTCAGCCAATAGTAGGGGAGTCCCTGCCTCCAGCCAATCCACACCAGCCCTCATTGCCAATGCGGCAGTTTCTAAAGCCTCATCAATATTTGTAAGATCTAAGGATATTTGTACTATGGGTTTCATATCTGCTTAGAGTTCCTTTAATTTTATATTTCTGTATTCTACCTTCATTGGTGGCCCCACGTGTACCTGTAAGCCTAGAAAGCCAGAAGATTTCCGGTTAATTGAATCCAGATCAGTTACCTCACTCATTAATATTTCATTTATAAAATGCTGCATACGATTGTCTTTAATTATTAAATGGCAGCTATTCCAATCTTCTGTTTTAATCTTGGATTTTAAACTGTCTGTGTTCCCAAGATATTCTGTTACCTCCCTGTTCTGCCAGGCATTGTTTTTCACATTTGCCCACAGAGAACCTGGTTCATGTGGGCTTTCTTGCGATTTAATTAACACTTTTTCTCCCCTATAAGCGAGGGTGGTGCGTTTTCTTTCTTCATAATTCTGACCCGTATAGGTGTTTTTGCCATCAATATCGGCCTGATATCCCTTTAGGGCATAAGGAATAGTGTCAAGGCGTTCACTTCGATAATTAATACCACTGTTCCCGGCCTCAGCAATGCGAAATTCCAACTTTAGTTCAAAATCTGAAGGCTGCCCGCCCTGCCAAATAATAAAAGTATTGCTTTCCAAAGGTGTTTCGGGCGTGACTTCTCCAATCAGTACGCCATTAGATGCACGCCAGTATGCCGTGTCTCCTTCCCAGTTATCTAAAGACTTACCATCAAATATTGGAATAAACTCCTCCATTGAGTTTGAAAGAAATATGGCTTCCTCTTTGGACTGTTGGTGCTGTTTTTCTTTACAGGAATGAAAACACCATGACAAACATAAACATAGCAATACGGTCAAGGATAAACGATGTAATCTAGTGGTTATAAAACTCATAAGGCTACTTAAATTAACTAAATAAAACTAGTGCCTAAAAAATATCAGTCTGTGGCTTAAAAGTTGTATTTAAAAATACACATTTACAAAACAATATGCATTCTGTTTTTCAATAAACAAATAGACTATGGAATATCTTTAAATGCCAGCTAATTTATGAGCGATATTTGCAGTAAAGAACAAGCTTTCCATCCCTTTTAATTGTAAATTAAAATGCAAGGTGTTATCTTCGCAATAGTTTAATGAGATGACTACCGACCTATAGTAACTATCGCTCTGGCTAATTTTTTGGAGTATTCACAGTTCCACACTTACTTTTCCAAGCGCTCATTTCTTAATCAAGCTTCTTTTTAAACTAAACTATAATATCCAAATAAAAAATATTAATGGCAAGATCGCAACAAACTTATAGCAAAGGCGAAAAAGAAAAAAAGCGTCTCAAAAAGCGGGAGGATAAACAAAAGAAGAAAGAAGCACGCAAAGCAGCCGCCAAAGAAAAGGGTGGTGGTATTGAATTTGCTTATGTAGATCATAATGGGAATTTAACAGATACTCCTCCGGATCCTTCTCTGAAAGTGGAAATTGAGGCTGAAGATATTATCCTTGGTATTCCAAAGAAGGAAGAAGGCGATATAGAGGAGGTAGATCCTGTAAGAAAGGGCAAAGTGTCATTTTTTGATTCATCTAAAGGGTTTGGCTTTATCATTGATTCTGAAAACAATGAAAAATATTTCTGTCATGTAAGTGGCTTGATCGATGAGATTGTAGAAAATGATAAGGTGTCATTTGAACTGGAAAAAGGGATGAAAGGGCTTAATGCCGTTCGGGTAAAGAAAGTTTAACTTCAGACTTTCTTCTAAAAACATCCATTTCCCCATTTATTTTTAAATTTTCTTGATTTAATTGTGATTTTTTAGTGTTTGGCTTTACTAATAGTTAAATAGTAAATACAACACAAGATGAAATCAAACAATAAGTATTCAGATTTTATAGAATTGATCTGTAAGTTCTATCAATGTGAGGTTCGCATGTTTAAAAGAATCTTAGGTATAAAATAGGCTCTTCACATTTTGCCACCTCTTTCGCGGGCATATTCGGTATTCTTTCTTCAAGATTTATTCAGCAAATACCAATAATTAACTTCTATCCCATTTTTGTAGTAGCCCATATTAAGGTCTAAGGTCATTGCAAAACAATTACTTCGATTTATGTTATGATGTTGTAACAAAAAAGAAACCTGGACGTCTATTAAGTGTACATCAATCAAAAAACGATCATCATGAGAACACTTGACATGAATTATATTAAACGGACCTTAAATTATCATATGGGTTATGGATGGAGTATGAGTAGAAGTCATTCTTCAAAAAGAACAAAAAGAAATAACATTACTTCTTATATCTAATATATCATGAGAAGATTATTTCTAATAGCTATCACGGCAATAACAATAGCCTCCTGTTCCAAAGATGATTATACGGGATCAGGAAATGCGATTTCAGAATTCAGAGACGTAAATCTATTTACCAAAATTAGTAGTGAAGGGACTTTTGTAGTTAATATAACTCAGGGGCCGACACAATCTCTGGAAATTATAGCTGATGACAATATTATTAGCAGAGTAAGAACCACAGTTTCCGATGGCCGATTAAAGATATACCTGGAAGATGGTAATTACAAAAACACCTATTTGGAAGCCAATATTACGGTGGCAGATCTAAATGAAATAAAAAACGAAGGTACAGGAGATATTACTGTATTCGAATTACAAAGTTCCGGGACTATGGAAATTGAGAATATAGGGACTGGAAATATAGCCGTTGCCGGTTACACAGATAACTTAACTATTCTCAATGTAGGCTCCGGAACCATTAATGGCGCAGAGTTTATGGCGGCCAATGTAGAATTACGTATTGAAGGCTCAGGAGATTGTGAAGTCTATTGCACAGAGAGTTTAAACGTGAATATTGAAGGCAGTGGTAATGTTTATTACAAAGGCAGTCCCTCTGTAACTATAGATATATCCGGCTCGGGACAGGTTATTCCTATGAATTGAATTGTTCACATGTCGCAGTGAGATTTGTCAAAAGTTTTACTTCCCCCGGCGACAAATTTTCTAAAGACATATCCCCTATACGGATCCTGATTAGACGTAGAGTTGGGAAACCAACTGCCGCGGTCATTTTACGAACCTGCCTAAATTTACCCTCAGTAAGCGTAATACTAATCCAGCTGGTTGGCCTGTGCCGTCCTATTCGAAGTTTCTTATCGGCCTCAGGAAAGTTTGGCAGCGTACTTAATTTCTGTGTCTTACAAGCTTTGGTAAGGTATCGTTTTCCTTCAAATCCAATTTCAACGCCTTTACGCAAAAGAGTAAGCGCTTCAATTGTTATTTCCCCGTCCAGTTGTGCATAATACTCTTTTTCTAAACCGGAGCGATTTATATCATCGCATAGTTTGCCATCTGTGGTAAGAAGAAGCAGACCTTCGGATTTCTCATCTAGTCGACCTATTGGCATCACGCCTTTAGGAAAATCATAAAGCTCATTTAAAAACTTCTTTTTCCGTAATTCCCTTGGGTTTTTAGAATTAAGCTGACTTATTATACCACAGGGTTTATAAAGCTTAAAGTGTAGTGCTATATTATCCATTTGAGTTGGCAAGGTAACAAAGTCTTGTTGCACGTGTGTCTCGTCTCAATTTATTATTGAATAATTAAGTGACTTTTATAATACAATCTCTGTTGGTTTATTTCCCCCAATATGATTTCTTTCACTTGGGTTTAGTTGAATTGGCTGGCCGAAATAAATCGGTAAAATTTAATTATTTTTCTTAAATTGTATGAAAACAAAGCCGATGCCAATATACATGGACCGTCATGATATCCCGAAAGAAATTACTGCAGAGCACGTTGCTCAAATGCACCAGGAAGATCTGAAAGTAGAGCATTTATATGGGTGTAAGGGTATGACTTATTGGTGTGATACTAAACGGCATACTGCTTTCTGTTTGATAGAAGCACCTAACAGAGAAGCCATTCAAAATATGCACAACCACGCACACGGCGAATTTCCTCATGATATCATTGAGGTAGATGCGCATTTGGTGGAATCATTTCTTGGGCGAATTGAAGATCCTCAAAAGGCTGAAAATGAGGAATTAAATATTATAGATGATCCTGCCTTTAGAGTGATCATGGTTCTGGAAACTTCCGATTATCTTCACAGGCTGGATACTCATCAACTAAGCATGTTCACTCAGAAATTTCATCGTAGTGTTGCGAAATCTGTTAAACATTTTGAAGGAAGCATCATTCGGGAAAATGATAAATCATACTTAATCTCTTTTAAATCGGTCACCAATGCAGTATTATGCGCCTTAAAGATTCAGGATAGTTTTAAGTACAGTTATCCTAAATTGGAAAGGGATAATCAGAGACTTAAAATAGGACTAAGTACGGGTATACCTGTGACTTCAAATGATGGTGATGGTATTTTTTCAGAATCCATTTTCCTTGCAACGCAGATGTGTGAAATTATCAGGGGCCAAATCGTTATTTCTTCTTCTATTAAGGCATTGTATGAAAACGAAAATCGAAATGCTGTTATTGATGATCAATTAATCCGAACCTTGACCCCTCGGGAAGAGCTATTCGTTACTCAACTGGTACAATTTTCTGAATGTACCTGGAATAAATCAAATTTTAATATTAACACTCTAAGCAAAGAACTTGGACATAGTAAATCCCAATTATATAGAAAAATTAAGAAACTTACCGGTAAATCACCTATCACCTTCATTAGAGAATACAGGTTACATAAAGCATTGGAACTTATCCATGACCAACAGGGGAATATTTCTGAGATTGCCTTCGAAAGCGGATTTAATAGTCCTGCTTATTTTTCAAAATCCTTTTTCGAGAAATTTGGTATCCTGCCTTCAAAATATGCCCAAATGTATCAGAGTTAAAACCTTTTTCTTTTAAGATCAGGATGAATTAAAAGTGTAATTTTTTGAATTAATAGTAGCTATTAGCCTGTTTTGGTCTATCTAACTTTACGTTAAATCCTTAATACAAGTAATATGATTACAACACCTTAGGCAAGAAAACACCAAAAAAGAGGTACTCCCCACTCTTTGTTCCTTAAAGGAAATATGCTATCAAAAAAATATAACAACCTATTAATAACTAAAACAATGTCGAATACAATGGAAAAAAAAGAAACTATTAAAGATTTATCAACTTCATTAATCGAAGACTTTAAGTTGAACCTTAGGGGAGAAATTGTACAAGCTTCGGATTCAGACTATAACGATGCCAGAAAAATTTTCAATGGAATGATTAATAAACACCCAGGAATGATCGTTTACTGCACAGATGTTGCAGACGTGATAGCCTGTGTTAATTTTGGCAGGGAAAATAATCTTCTAGTTGCTGTCAGGGGAGGTGGACATAACGGCGGAGGCCTTGGCCTATGCGAGGAAGGTTTGGTTATTGATTTATCTGGACTTAAGAGTGTACGGGTTAATCTAGCGGATCAAACAGTACGGGTCGGAGGTGGAAACCTCTGGGGTGAAGTAGATCACGCAACACATCCATTCGGGTTGGCAGTTCCGGCTGGTATCATTTCATCAACAGGAGTTGGAGGATTAACCCTTGGGGGAGGTGTAGGCCATCTATCCAGAAAATACGGTCTTACCATTGATAATCTTTTAGAAGCTGACATGGTTTTGGCAGATGGTTCCTTTGTTACGGTTAATTCAAATAACCATCCAGATTTGTATTGGGCTATACGCGGTGGTGGTGGAAATTTTGGAGTGATAACCTCATTTAAATTCCAGGCACATCCTGTGAGTACCGTTATTGGTGGCCCCACCTTATGGCCTATAGAAAAAACAGAAGAAATTATGTCATGGTATCATGATTTTATTTCAAATGCACCAGATGACTTAAATGGTTTTATTGCTACCATGGTTATCCCGGGACCACCTTTCCCTGAAGAACTACACAATAAAAAGTTTTGTGGTATTGTATGGTGTTATACCGGAGAGCCGTCAGACTTTGATAAACTATTTCAAGAAGTCAGAGACAAAAATCCTGTATTTGAGCATGTTGGGGAGATGCCATACCCTGCCATTCAAACTCTTTTTGACGGATTATTTCCTTCGGGCTTACAGTGGTATTGGAGAGCAGATTTCTTTAATGACATTAGGGAGGAAGCAAGGGCAGCTCATTTAAAATATGGATCCATTATTCCAACCCCATTGTCGCAAATGCACTTATATCCCATAACTGGAGCAGCTAGTAGAGTGGGCAACGAGGATACTCCCTGGGCTTATAGGGATGCCAAATACGCCGGAGTCATTGTAGGGGTTTCCCCCGAGCCGGAAGACGCTCCGAAGATCACCAAATGGTGTAAGGACTACTGGGAAGCATTGCATTCATATTCTGCCGGGGGGGCATATTCCAATTTTATGATGGAAGAGGGACAGGAAAGGGTTCAGGCTAGTTATAAGCACAACTACAAACGTTTGACCGAAATCAAAAAAACCTATGATCCAAATAATCTCTTTAGGGTAAACCAGAATATAAAACCTAAAGAGTAGCATCCTTATTTAAAATTCCTCATATCTTCTTTGATAGAACAGTAGGGATTTAAGATAACCAGGGGAAGATAAAGTGCCAGTTACTTTACTTCCCCATTTTTGATGTATAAACTCAACACCTTAAGTTTACAATAAATTGGAGATGGAAGCGTTTTTATTCCACAAGTAAAATCAACCCAAATACCTACCAAAATGCTTAAAAAAATTATTGGATACACATTCGTTTTAATCAGCTTTTCCTTGTTCGCTCAATCGGAAGAAACATGGACCTCAACTTTTGATAATGAGGTTAATTGGCAGACTGTTAGTGCACTGGGAAATTATATAGTACAAACAAATTCTGGCTTATTCGGAATTGATAATAACAGCGGGGAGGTGATCTGGAGCGATATAACTTTTGGCCGTTTGGATGAAAATTCATTCATGGAACTTGAAAATTCGCCCTTTGCTAAAATTGAGACAGAAAAAGGGTTATTTATAATTAATCTGTTTGACGGGACTAAAGTATTCAACTCTTTTGAGCATGGAATTAAAAATGTGAAACAGCACTTTGTCCTGTACCAATCTAATGCCATAGTTGTAACAGGGAAATCTGTATCAGGTGAAGATATGGCTCTTTCAATTGATATTTCTTCCGGTAAAGTACTCTGGAGTAAAGAAGGTAGTTTTGGTAAATTAGTAAATCTGGTTGAGTTAAATGAGGATGAATTGTTGGGTATAACTTTGCTGAAAAATGTAAAAATTAAATCAAAAACGGGTGATGTTATCTGGAGCAATGAAAATTCAAGTGAGGCCAAACAACTTAGTAAAATGGGGGCCTTTGGCAATCTGTTGAAGGAAGTAGCCGAAGTTGCCGCAGAAGGCATCGAGATTAAACTTGATTTTAAGATGCATCCATCAGGAAAGTATTTTATCATAGGCACAGAACAAAGAAATGAAAGTCAATCCATGACCTCCAATGGTAATGCCCTTATAACCTATACCTCTTCCTATAGAGCATATGATGTTGCAAATGGAGAACTATTTTGGAAAGATCCGATTCAGGTTAAGGGAGAGTTGGGGCTTACAGCTTGGATAAGCAACAATCTATTGGTTCTGCCGTATGGAAAGCAAAATTCCAGAGTAAATCTATATTCTATGGAAGATGGTTCCGGATTATGGGGTAAAAAAGGAAAAGGCATCAGTATAAAAGGAGGAATTTATGATTACACTCCTACCGAAAACGGAATGCTGGTAATCACCACTAGAAATGAGAAGCATTTTTTAAATTATCTCGATACCAAAAACGGCCTCTTCACATTTGATAAAACTATTAAAGTTAAAGGTCATGTAGGCTATACACTTACCACAGAGCTAGGAATACTTTATGCCACTGCTGAAGAAATGAATATTGTAAATACTGGTACCGGAGAACTTTTATGGGACAAAGATCTAAAAACCCATTATAAGTTAGTAAACCATAATGGGAACCATTTATACACCTATGATTATAAAGCCGGGGCTGTAATAAGTGTTAATCTTGCCAATGGGGCAATTGATATGTCTGGTTTAGAACCTGTTAAATTTGAAGAAAATGAATCCCCTAATACTTTGGAGTTAAGAGAAAAAGGTATCCTCTTAAGCTCTGATCAAAATTTTGCTATGTACGATTATAACGGGGCTCTTTTATATCAAAAATATTACGCCTCACCAAGAGAAGAAGGATGGAAACGAGCATTGCTTTTCGCAGGTGCAGTTTATGCTGGTTATGTCTCTGTAGCAAGTACAATGGCTTCGGGAGTGCTGCAGGAAGCAGGAGCTCAACAAGGACTGGATACTGTTGAAGGGCAAACATTTGCGGAGTTGGGAGCTGCCTACAATGAAATGGGTAAATCGGCAGGTAGTGCAGCTGGATTGGCTTTTAATGCTGCTAATAAAAGATTCAAGGCCACAAAAGAAGCAAGAAATTATTGCATGGTCCTTACTAAAAGTGAAAATGGAATTGAACTTTTAAAAATTAATAAAGATACCGGTGAAAGTGAAAGCAGTATTCCTCTTGGAAAAAACAGGAAGCCAAATTATGCCATTGACCTGGTTGAAGGTGAAGTCTTTCTAAAACATGATTCCAAGATGGTGAAACGGTTTATTTTATAGTTTACTTTTAAAATACCTCTCTTACTATTTTTTTGATGCTGCTTTTTTGTTTTGAAGTGGCAAAATCATATATGACCAGACTTCTAATTGACACCATATAATCTTTGAACATTTTGCACTATATTTATTGAGATTTGCATAATCAACTCTGTAAGTATAGATGAATCAAACCATCCTCGAAAAAATATTAAATTCCACTTTTGAGCAAATCTTCTATTTGTATACCCTTGATAAAGGACAGATGAATTATGATTATCTTTCCTTTGAACTTAAAAAAACAACTAGCAAGAATTCATAATTTTAAAATTCTGATTTATGGACATACAAACTATTAAAAGAAGGGATTTTGTCAAATCTCTGGGTCTTATCTCAGCTGGAACATATGCAGCAGGTCTGGGAGCTTTTGGCCTTGGTTCCTGCCAGCCTTCGCCTGTATTCAACAAAAGGGAAGCTGTTTTAAATCTGTTGACATCAACCGGAAAACAGGACTATATCCCTAGCGGATTTTTCGTTCATTTTGGTGAAGGGTATCAATGGGGTGATGCCGCAGTAGCCAGGCATCTCGAATATTTTAAAGCTATTGATATGGATTTTATCAAAATCCAGTATGAAGCGCTGTTTCCGGCTATCGATACCATAAAAAAACCTGAAGACTGGGCCAATATGCCATTTTACGGGAAAGATTATTACGAAAAGCAGCTTTATGTGGTTAAGGAACTTGTAAAACAGGGTAAAAAGTTAGCTCCTGTCATTGCCACTTTTTATTCGCCATTCATGTGCGCCGGTCATAGTGTTACAAGCCAATTGGTTACCGAACATTTAAAACAAGATCCTGAGAGTGTTAAAAAGGGTCTTGAAATTATCACAGATAGTGTAATGATCTTTTTGAAAGAATGTAAAAAACTTGGTGTCGATGGATTTTTAGCACCAACACAGGGCAATGAAGCTTTTAGATTTCAGGATCCGAACATATTTTTGGATTATATTAAACCTACAGATATGGTGGTACAGAATGAAATTAATGATGGCTGTATCTGCAACGTACTACACATATGTGATTACGAAGGTCCTTATGACGATGTGAGCCCGTTTGTTGATTATCCGGGTCATATTGTAAATATGAGTGATGTGATAGCAGGTAAAAGAGTTCCCTTAAAAGAGTTGTATACTATGTTTGGCGAACGGCCTATAATGGGTGGCCTGGAGAAAAGAGGCCCAATCCTTACCGGTACAGATCAGGAGATTCAACAACAGGTAACTGCAGTTCTTGAAGAAGCTCCGGATCGTTTTATCTTAGGCGCGGAATGTGCTTTATTAGGCGAGGTGGATTGGAAGAAAGTACGAACCGCTGTAGACGTGGGTCATACAATTACTAACAAGTGATGCTTCCATCTTTTTTAGAATTACCTCGAAATTTAAGTCAAAAATTACACCGATAATAGGTTTTTACATATGAAATATACAGCGGACAACGAAAGATATGACAAAATGAAATACAATCGTTGTGGTAACAGTGGTTTATTACTGCCTGCAATATCTCTGGGATTGTGGCATAACTTTGGAGGGATAGATGTTTATGAAAATGGCAGGAATATGGTGCGGAGGGCATTTGATCTTGGGATAACTCATTTTGACCTTGCCAACAACTACGGGCCCCCGTATGGCTCTGCAGAAGAGACTTTTGGCAGAATTCTAAAGGGGGATTTAAAATCCTATAGAGACGAATTGATTATCACTTCCAAAGCAGGTTATGACATGTGGCCCGGGCCATATGGTGAATGGGGTTCCAGGAAATATCTGATTGCCAGTTGTAATCAAAGTCTGAAAAGAATGGGGCTCGACTATGTGGATATTTTTTATAGTCACAGGCCCGACCCAAATACACCTCTTGAAGAGACCATGATGGCCCTGGATCAGATTGTACGATCTGGAAAAGCGTTGTATGCAGGTATTTCTTCCTACGACCCGGAACAATCTCAGAAAGCAATAGATATTTTGAAAGAACTGGGTACACCATGCCTGGTTCATCAACCATCGTATAGTATGTTCAACAGATGGGTAGAGGATGGTTTATTGGATGTGCTCGGAAAAAATGGTGTTGGTTCGGTAGTTTTTAGTCCCTTATTTCAAGGGTTATTGACGAATAAGTACCTAAATGGTATTCCAGAAGGTTCCAGGGCATCCAAGGCGCATAGCTACCTGCAATCCTCAGATATCACACCAGAAAAGATAGCCAAAGTTAAAAGGCTAAATGAAATCGCTGAATCCAGAGGTCAAAAAATGGCTCAACTGGCACTTGCGTGGGTTTTAAGAGACAAAAGAGTTACTTCAGTAATAATAGGTGCCAGCAAGGTATCGCAAATTGAGGATGCAGTTGAGATTCTGGATAATATGGAATTTACCCCGGAGGAATTAAAATCAATTGAAAATATTTTACAAGACTAATGGCTAATCTTATCTGATTAATTATTGATGTAAATTTGTCTCGGGCCTAATTAAATGAATAGTTAATTTACTTCCACCCGTAACAAAAATTTTCTTTTGAGACATATAGGCATGACCAGAATATTAATTATTGCCTTATCACTATTTTGCACCCAAATTCTAGCACAAAGTGATCCCCAGAAGTTGCTGATAAAGAATATCACCATAATTTCCGCTAATAATGGAGGTGTGACCAGCCAGGTAGGCCATGTCGTAATTGCAGATGAAAAGATCAATTACGTGGGTACGAAAAAACCAAAAAAGTCAACCCTTTATGAAGTTATAGACGGGAGAGGAAAATTTCTTATCCCGGGCTTGATAGATTCTCATGTTCATCTGGCCAATACTGCGGGATTTAACGGATCCTTGAAAAGCAAATACCCTGAGTTAATGCAGCTTTATTTTGAACAATTGCCCAGAAGTTATCTGTACTTTGGTTTTACTACTTTAATCGATGTAAACAACTACCATCCCAAATTAATCAACCAGCTATTGGATGCGAATATCCGTCCAGATATTTATACCTGTGGAGAACAGGTTGTGGTGATGGATGATTTCAATATGGAAATGGAAGGTTATTCTAGCCAAGAAAGATATGATTCTAATTTTTTGAACGATACTTACAATTCCAAAATAAACTTGCCCGATACTATTTCTCCTAATGAGCATACTCCGCAAAAAATTATTGAAAATATCAGGGAACAATCAGGTATCTGTGCCAAATTAGTTTATGAAGATGAGGCATCGGGTTTAGCCGTAAGCTGGTCTAAACCCAGCACGGAGATATTAAGAGATTTAATAGCTGAAGCTCAGAAATTTCAACTGCCATTAATTTTACACGCACCATCTTTGGAAGGCCATCAGATAGGATTAGAAACTGGCATTCAAATATTTGCTCATGGGCTATGGAATTGGAGTGCGGATCCCAAAGACTTCAGGAATCGAGACTTAAGTGAGGCGCATAAACAGGTACTGCTCCAAATAGCGCATAATGACGATATAGCATATCAGCTTACATTTAGGACAATCACCGGAGAACAAGATTTGATTTCTGCTGATTTTTTAAAGGATAAAAACCTGGAGCATGTTTATCCAAAAAGCTATATGGATTTACTGAAAACGGAAGAAGGACAGTGGGGGAAAAATAAAATCTTCGGTCGATCTGAATTTTTGAAGAAAACAAATCCTGAATTTTATAACGCGTTACGGGCTAATCACACAGATGACCAAAAGATGTGGGAAAAGGCATTTGAAATTTATAGGCATCGACTTAATACTGTTGCCAGGTTTTTAGCTCAGAACAATGCCAACCTTATCTTAGGTACAGATACCCCCGCAATGAATATGTACACAAATCCTCCTGGCTATAACGGAATAATGGAAATAAGACATTGGTATGAAGCCGGGATTCCGTTAGAACGCATTTTCTCTGGAGCCACTTTTAATAATGCTGCTGCCTTTAATCTCCAGAATTTATATGGAAGTGTGGAAAAAGAGAAAATTGCCAACTTACTTATATTAAACTCCAACCCCTTGTTAAATGTAGAAGCATATAACGATATCGATATGGTCATTATTAGGGGAGACCTAATTGAAAGGAATCAATTATCCGCAGCAGAATATTAGTGTTCAGATGTGAACAAGCAGGGCTTGGTAACCATGGTTTATTTTAAAGTTAATCTCTCGTTCACTTGAAGGAGACCCTAACTAAAATTCAAAAGTATGCAAGAATCCCAGGGAAACTGTATTCCAGGTTCTGTTTTCTAATTGTATTCCGGTATAGGAAAGATTTATTTCAGTCAAAGGTCCCATTAAGTAGCCTATTATAGGTCTGTAATAGATTCCGCCTTCGTTGCCTTTATTCAATCCAATGCCATAGCCCCCATCAACACCAAAGGAGAACGAATTTGAAGGCCATATTCTTAAGGAAGCAGCAAGTGGGACAAACTGAACATCTGTAAGTCCTTCTGCAATAATATCAGATTGAAAAGATTCCTTAAATCCATAGATAAGCCCTGTACTTACACCCAGGTCTACTACTTCTCCAAGAGCCCACATATAACCCAGGTCTATACCTGCCATCAGGCTTATCTCATCATTAAAATCATCAATAGGCAAACCTGCGTGTATTCCTACCTTTAAACCTTCTTGCGCATACAATCCCATTCCTAAAAATGTGAAAGCTAATGCTAATATTGTTTTTCTCATTTGTACCGATGTTTCTTTATACAACGCCAAATCTAGCAGCTTCTTTAAAGTAGAACTCATTTTTGTTGCCAAACTGTCTTATATGGTTGTGAAAATCAAATAAAATTTTTTAAGGATCAGCTCAGTTGGTCTAATCCCAACTATTAGCCTATTAAATCTGGGTATTTCTAATAGCAACTATGTAAAAAGAGTTTCGGTACACTTTTTCCATGATTTATGCAGAATTCAAAAAAAATAGCATATTTTCATTGCTTCTTAAGAACAGTTTTTTTATATCGGATATATATCGATAACTAATAATTGTTAGACGATTTTATTAGTCTACAAATCCTGAAATAGATAGTTTTATTTTTAATAATAGCCTAAATTTACAGACCAATACCAAAAATTAAAATTCGGGAATAAATCAAAAGCTACTATGATAATAGGGATATTGAAGGAAACTCAAAAAGGTGAAAAACGTGTTTCAATCTCTCCTGGGATTGCTAAAAAATTAACTGATAAGGGTTTTGAAGTAGTTGTGGAAAAAGATGCAGGTGCCTATTCTGCTTATAAGAATTCAGATTATATAGATGCTGCAGCAAGAGTAGAAAAGAGAGAATTAGTTTTTAAAGACTCTCAAATGCTAATAAAAATTAATCCCTTTAATGAAGAAGATTTAAAATTAGTTAACAAGGAGCATGTTTTGATAAGTCACTTGTATCACAAATCAAGACCGGAATTAATCAAAAAAATCGCAGCTAAAGGAGCATCCGCTTTTTCTATGGATGCCGTACCCCGAATTTCCAGAGCACAGGACATGGACGTATTGAGTTCACAGAGTAATTTGGCCGGATATAAATCGGTTATTCTTGGGGCCTATGAAATGAAAAAGATATTTCCATTGATGATGACCGCTGCCGGAACAATTAAACCAGCCAGGGTGTTGATATTTGGAGTAGGGGTTGCAGGTTTACAAGCCATAGCAACGGCTAGACGCCTGGGTGCTATGGTTAAGGCTACCGATATAAGACCAGAAACCAAGGAGCAGGTAGAATCCCTGGGAGCAAAATTTATTGTGGTTGAGGGAGCCAACGGGGAATCTGAAGATGGTTACGCCAAAGAAGCTTCAGAAGACTATATTCGCAGACAAAAAGAAGCGGTTAATAAATCACTATATAAAGCAGATTTAGTAATAACAACTGCCGGTATCCCTGGTAAAAAATCACCACTTTTGATCACCAAAGAGCAGGTTCTGAATATGAAAAACGGAGCGGTTATTATTGATTTGGCTGCTGCGCAGGGAGGAAATTGTGAAATAAGCCAGTTAAATAAAACGGTAACCTTAAATGGTGTAAAGGTAATTGGAACGAGTATCGCACCAGAAAGTGTTTCAACAAATGCAAGTGAATTGTACGCAAAAAACATGTACAATTTTATTAAACATCTTACTAAGGACACGAACCTGAAATGGGATATTGAAGAACAGATTACAGATGAGACTTTGATTGTACATAACGGAACCATAAGAAAATAAAAAGCAATTAAAATGAATGGATTACTAGAATTTATCAGTAATAATCTCGAAATGATTTACATCCTCATCCTCTCAGTATTTGTTGGGGTAGAGGTCATTAAAAATATTCCTGCTGTTTTGCATACCCCATTAATGTCTGGCGCTAATGCATTGAGTGGGGTAGTGGTTGTAGGAGCCATATTGGTAATGCTAAATTCTGATCCTGAGGATTATTTTTCCTTAACGCTTGGATTTATTGCCGTAGTATTAGGTATTTTAAATGTAGTTGGTGGCTTTGCAGTTACAGGGAGAATGCTTCAAATGTTTAAAAAGAAAAATTAATGAACATCTCATTGAGCATTATATATCTGATAGCTACAGTATCATTTATAGTGGGGTTAAAGAAATTAGGCAATCCCACAACAGCAAAAAATGGAAATTTAATCGCCGCTGCAGGAATGGGGTTGGCCATTGCAGGGACAATTTTTATTCATGATTTTGAAGTACCTCCCCTAATTTATATTCTTATAGGTTTAGCAATTCTCACAGGGTCTATAATTGGTGGGTTAATGGCGTTCAAAGTAAAAATGACAAAGATGCCAGAATTGGTTTCTTTGTTCAACGGCTTTGGCGGATCTAGTGCAGCCTTAATTGGATTGGTAGAATTCAGCCGGGATGCAGGTGATAAGATGCAGGCTACGACAATTGTCTCAGGAATTATTATTGGGGCAATTACTTTTTCAGGAAGTATGATTGCCTGGGGAAAACTCAACGGATCGCTAAAAAGCGTAGTAAACATTCCATATCACAACATTGTAAACAACCTATTTTTAATTGGGGTTATCGCTTTTGCTGTCTTCATGGTATCAACAGGTGTTAACGATCAGGTTTTGGTAGGTGCTTTATTAGCATCAGGATTAATATATGGAATCTTATTTGTACTTCCCATTGGAGGTGCAGACATGCCGGTTGTAATTTCCTTATTGAATTCTTTGACTGGTATTGCTGCTGCTATTACTGGAGTTTTATATTCCAATATGGTGATGCTGATAGGAGGAATTCTGGTAGGTTCTGCGGGGATTATACTTACCATAGCTATGTGTAAAGGAATGAATAGAACCTTGGGAGCTGTTATTTTTGGTTCTTTTGGCGGAACAGATTCTGCATCCGACGAGGATAGAAGATTAGGATCCATAAAGAAAACAAACCCAAGTGATTCTGCAATTATGATGAATTATGCGTCCAATGTCATTATAGTGCCGGGTTACGGTCTCGCGGTGGCACAGGCTCAACATGTAATTCATGAACTGGAAGAGTTACTTACCAAGAAAGGGGTTGATGTGAAATATGCTATTCATCCCGTAGCCGGACGTATGCCCGGGCATATGAATGTATTGCTGGCAGAAAGCAATGTGGACTATTCCCTGTTGGTAGAAATGGAAGACATCAATTCTCAGTTTAAAAATACGGATGTTGTCCTGGTAGTAGGGGCAAATGATGTTGTAAACCCCGCAGCGCATAACGATCCTTCAAGTCCAATTTATGGAATGCCTATCCTTGATGTTGAAAACGCAAAACATATCATCGTTAATAAGCGTACCATGAACGCAGGATATGCCGGGATTGAAAATGAATTATTCTACAACGATAAAACGGTAATGCTTTTTGGAGATGCAAAAGCAGCCCTGACAAGTCTGGTTAGTGAATTAAAGAACATGTAATAAACTAATCCAAAGCTTTGTAATTAATCAAAAGACAAACCATGGCCAAAAGGGTATAATGGGTTTTTTGAATCATAAGGGACATCTTCTTTTTGATTCTCTACCGCTTCCATAGATGATGGTATTTCAATAGGAAGTTTGCCACTTGGATTGAACTTTCCAAAAATCAGTTCGAGAATTATTTCATCTTCACATTCAAAATCTGCTATTACGGCTTTACTGGCTGCATTAATATCAGGAACCACTGGTGGCCTTTCCATAGCAAGAACGGTTATCGTGGGTTTCGTATTCGCCAGCTTCAGAATCTTGTTTTTCTCCTTTTCCTCAAAGTCCAGCCGACCCTGATGGATAAATCGTTCTAAAAAACTTTCCCCGGTTGGCGGAGAAAAAGGTGTTTCCAATTTTTGAATGACAACATCGGCATCAGCTATATTCGAAACTATTTGGGGGAATTTATCTTCCAGACCTTCGCCCATTCCTTCAATGTATATTTTTTTGTCATTGGATAGCGGTAAAATATTGTTTTCATTTTTCAAAAGAACCAGTGCTTTTCGCTGTGCCTCTTTTCCTTTTTCAACAAAACCAGGGTTGCCAACGATATCCAAATTTTCCTCATCCACATATGGGTTTTCAAAGAGTCCCAATCGGAATTTATCCCTTAAAATCCTTCTCAGGGAACTATCTATTCTATCTTCAGAAATAGCACCTTCCTTTAACAGTTCCAATACAAGATCTGTTCTGGATTCACCACCCATCATATCGCAACCAGCGTCCAATATTTTCTTAACTCGTTCCTTTTCACTCAATTGTTCAACACCCCAGGCCGAGGCATCCTTTACGGGCATGTCTGTTACAATAGCCCAATCTGTACATACCACTCCATCAAATCCCAGAGAATCCCTCAATAATCCAGTAATGATATCTTTATTATAAGAAAAACCTACATCTTCACTCGTTTGTCCAATCGGAATTCCATAGTATGGCATAATCTGAGCCGTATTAGCCTCAAAAGCACCTTCGGTAAAGGGTATCAGATGATAATCAAAATTGTTGCCAGGGTAAACTTGTCCCTTTCCACTGGCAAAATGGGCATCAAGTCCACCTTCCTGCGGGCCGCCTCCTGAAAAGTGTTTGGTCATACATGCCACGCTTTTTTTACCCAGGCTATCACCCTGAAAGCCTAAAACATATGCTTTGGTAAGCTTTGCTGCTAAATGGGCATCCTCGCTAAAAGTGCCTTTATTCCTTGCCCAACGGGGTTCCGTAGCTAAATCGGCCATAGGATGAAGGGCTACTCTCAGGCCCAGGGCCACATATTCCTGCCGGCCAATATCTCCAAATTCACGTACAAGATTAGTATCGCGTGTAGCTCCCATACCTAATGGAGAAGGCCATCTGGAAAAAAATCTCGTCCCAACACTTGTTCCAACATTAAAGCCTTTGCCATGTCTTGGGTCTGTGGCTATGGTGACAGGAATCCCCAAACGGTTTCTTTCTGCCATTTTCTGTAATTTATTATTCCATTTTGCCGTTGCCAGAGCGGTGGGGGTTTCCATAATATTAAAATGGGTCATTTTCTTTTTGGCAACCATAGAAGATGCAGTCTCTAGCATCATAGAAAACGGATTGCCCAGGGATGGTATTTCACTTAATTCACCATCCTCTTCCATCATCAGCATATGAATGAATAGAAGACCTGATTTCTCTTCCTGATTCATCTGTGAAATTAAATTTGTTATCCTGTATTCAATGTCCGCCCGGCTGTCTTCATAGACATCCAATTCCCCATTCTTATTAAGATCACGGTAGGTATGTCCTTCGTAGGTTAGGGTAGGGGCTTCTTCTCCAAGCAAGTCCATATTGGCCGAAGATTCGCGGTGCCATTTAACGGTAAAAAACAAATAAGCAAGTAGAAGTAACAAAGCGATACTTCCTAGTATAATGCCGGTAATTTTTAAAACTTTTTTCATGATTCCAGGATTTAATTTTATTCTTGTTTTTTGTAACTCCAGACAGCTAATCCATTCATAACAAGTGCATAGAGTAATGTTTTTAGCATCTGGGGCAAAATATCTGTAAAAGATGATCCTTTGAGCATTACCATCCGCATTACCTCAACAAAATATTTGATGGGGTTAAACTCTGTAATGGCTTGTGCCCATTGAGGCATACTCTCTATGGGTGTAAATAACCCACTCATTAAAATAAAAATAACCATAAAAAACCAGGCTATAAACATGGCTTGTTGCTGGGTATTTGTAAAATTGGAAATAAATAAGCCTATCCCTAAAACAACAAATATATATATGGATGTATAGGCGTACATCAGGGCTAAACTTCCCACTATTGGAATGTCAAAAACAAGTCTGGCAATGATGAGTCCTATGGTTAATAAACCTATTCCTATAACCCAAAATGGAAACAATTTTCCGATGATAAACTGCTTTTTTTGTATAGGTGTAACATTTATTTGTTCCAGAGTCCCGATTTCCTTTTCCCGTACAATATTCATCCCGGACAGGAACAGGGTAATCATTGTAACCAGTAATACCAATATGCCGGGGACCATAAAAGTTTTATAGTTTAAGGTTTCATTATACCAAAAGGAAGGAATTGTTGTGATCTGTAAGGGACTATTAATTTTATCTGAAGACTGCATCAATTCAGTTCTTAGATTCTTATTAAAACTTTGTATAATCTGGCTTACGTAAACGCTTTCCACACCAGCTGTTGCGCCATCTATTGCATTTATGGTCAGTCCTAATACATTTTGTTTTTCCTTAATCAAAACCCTTTCAAAATAGGGTGGTATTTCTAATACCACATCTACATCACCATTTAGCATTGCAGAATTTGCCTGTTTTTCGGAAGCATAATCAGTGAGGACATTAAAATAGGTTGATGCGTTGAATTTTTCCAGTAATGCACGTGAGGTTGGTGTACGATCATTATCCAGATAAGCAAATTTGATGTTCTTAATTTCAAATGTTGCCGCATTTGCCAGGATCAACAGCTGAATTATGGGCATAACAAAAATTATAGGCAGCATGCCCTTATTTCTAAAGATCTGCTTAAACTCTTTTTGTATGATGTATCCAATGATCTTCACTATTCCAATCTAATTTTATATTTCTTAACACTTACCCCAATAAAAAACACCGTCATTCCTAATAATATTAAAGTTTCTTTCCAGATATACTGAAGCCCTACACCTTTAAGCATGATCCCTTTTATAATGATGATAAACCATTTAGCAGGTACTATGTTGCTGATAAGTTGAAGGATGAAAGGCATGCTTGATATGGGGAAAATAAATCCAGATAACAAGATTACAGGAAGCATAAGCCCCATTAAAGATATCATCATGGCTGTTTGTTGCGTCTGGGCAATTGAAGAGATTAAAATGCCCAGGGCTAAGGCGGTAATAATAAATAAAACACTTTCCAGGCCCAATAAAATCAAACTTCCCTCAACTGGCATTTTAAAAATAAAGATGCTCAAAACAACAATTACTATGGCGTTTATTACCGAAAGAAAAATGTAGGGTACTACTTTTCCAACAATAACCTGAAAGGGTTTTAAGGGAGAAACCAGGAGAATTTCCATTGTACCTAATTCTTTTTCCCTGGTGATTGAAATAGAAGTCATCATGGCCGATACCAGCATTAAAATAATAGTCATAACGCCGGGTACAAACATAAAAACACTTTTTAGTTCAGGGTTGTAGACCATCCGTGTTTGCGGAACTATTTGATAGGGAACCCCCCCGGATTCATTCTGGCTTTGCTGGTATTTTTGAAGTATTGCCGTTACGTAATTATAGATTGTGTTCGCCGTATTAGGGTCTGTGGCATCCGTGATTATTTGCACATGAGCTTTGCCATATTTGATTAATTTTTGACTGAAATCTTTTTCGATATTTAAAACAGCCTTGACTTTACCTTGTTTAAAAGCAGTTTCTATATCTGCTTCTCTCTCAATAAACTGATCTATACTAAAGTATTCAGAAGCCGAGATGTTATTAATAATTTCCTCTGTTGTTGCATCTTTGGAATGATCTAAAACTGCTATGTCCACATTGTTGATTTCATTGGTAATAGCGAAACCAAACAGCAAAATTTGAGCAACCGGCATTCCAAACAGAATAAACAGCGACCGCTTATCCCTGAAAATGTGATAAAACTCCTTAATGATGAATCCTCTGAAACGTTTCATATCATTTCTGTTCTTATCCTCTTGCTAATTTTAAAAACACATCATTCATTGTTTTGGCACTGTACTGTTCTTTCAATCTTTTTGGAGTATCCAAAGCCTCAATTTTACCATTTACCATAATAGACACCCTATCACAATATTCTGCCTCGTCCATATAATGTGTTGTCACGAAAATGGTGGTGCCCTTGCTTGCTGATTTGTAGATCATTTCCCAAAACTGCCTTCTGGTAATAGGATCTACTCCACCGGTTGGCTCGTCTAAGAATACAATTTTTGGTTCGTGTAACAGAGATACGGAAAAGGCTATTTTTTGTTTCCAGCCCAGGGGTAATGAACCTACTAATTTATCAGTGTGATCCTGTAATCCTAATTCTTCAATAAGTTCACTTGTCTTTTCTTTGATTCTTGCTCTCGTAAGACCATAAATACCCCCAAAAAACGTAATATTTTCTTTTACGGTTAAATCGTCATACAAGGCAAACTTCTGACTCATATAACCAATGTTCTTCTTAATGTCTTCGGCTTCTGATGCTACATCAAAGCCCGCAACTTTTGCCTCACCTGCTGTTGGTTTGGAAATTCCAATCAACATCTTCATGGCCGTCGTTTTACCGGCTCCATTCGCCCCCAGAAAACCAAATATCTCACCTTTTTTTACATCAAACGTAATAGCACTAACAGCCGTAAAGTCACCAAACATCTTGGTTAATTCTTTAGCTTCTATGACGCTGTTTTTTTCCATTATTTAGCTAATTCCATAAAAGCATCCTCTATGGTGGGTTGTGTAATTTCTATTGCAATATTGGCTAATTGTTTTTCCTCTAAATAAAGCTTCAAATGATCCGGATTAAAACCGGTTCTTTTATCAGTATAATGAACAAATTCACCAAAAGGATAAACACTATGGCTATGTTCGTAAGCTTTTAAACTTTGAATTAATTGATACATATTATCCCCACGTACGTTATAAATAGATTTTGGATATTGTTTTATAATGGCATTGGGTGAATCTATTTGCAGTATAATCCCATCCTGAATCAATGCAATCTGATCACATAATGCCGCTTCATCCATATATGGTGTGGACACTAAAATGGTTATCCCTTTTAGTTGTAAGCGCTTAATCATTTCCCAGAATTCCTTTCTGGACACCGGATCTACTCCTGTAGTTGGCTCATCTAAAAAAAGTACTTTTGGTTTATGGATAAGAGCGCAACACAACGCCAGCTTTTGCTTCATTCCACCAGAAAGTTTCCCTGCTCTGCGGTTCTTAAAGGGTTCTATCTGCACATATATGTCTTTAATTAAGTCGTAGTTCTCTTCTATGGTCGTCCCAAAAATCGTTGCAAAGAACTTCAGATTCTCTTCCACTGTCAAATCCTGGTATAATGAAAACCTGCCTGGCATATAACCCACGCTTTCACGGATAATTTTATAGTCTTTTACAAGGTCCAAACCTGCAACACTGGCTTGTCCTTCGTCTGCAAACAAGAGCGTGGTTAATACTCTAAACAAAGTGGTTTTACCTGCGCCATCAGGGCCAATTAAACCAAAGAGTTCACCTTCTTTGACCTCAAATGAAATGTTGCTTAAAGCTTTTACGCCTTTATAGGATTTGGATATGTTAGAAACAACTATACTCATTAGTTGTTATCAGTAGTCATCCATACTTCTGCAGGCATTCCTATTTTTAGGCTTCCATCATTAGGTACATCTACCTTTATAGCGTATACCAGGGCCACACGCTCCTCTTTGGTTTGAATGATTTTTGGAGTAAACTCGGCTTCTGAAGCTACCCAGCTAATTGTACCAATATGAGATTGCATAGCATCTGCATCATCAATTTTAACAGTAACTTCCTGTCCTATTTTTAGTCCGGCCAATTGGGTCTCACTTACATAGGCCCTTAATTTCATAGTACTCAGATCTGCTACTTTATAAAGCGGTTTACCAAAAGAAGTGATTTCACTGGCTTCGGCATATTTAGTTAAAACCGTTCCATTAACCGGATTAATTATTTTACTCTTTAAAATTTGATCATCAATCTGCCTTAATTGTATATCAATGCTTTTTAGTTCGTTAACCACCGGGGCATTCTGGATTTCAACACTTAAAATTTGTTGTTTTATCACATCTATTTCGCCATTAATATCATCTAATTGTTTTTGGGTACCCGCATTGTCTGCAATAAGATTTTCTGCCCGAAGTTTGTTCGCATTAGCGGTTTTAAGTTTTGCGTTTAAAACAGAAATTTGGGACAATACACTTTTGGATTGTGAAGAGACCACAGCTTTGGATGATAACATTTGTTCTCGTTTCAGGGAGAGTGGAATGGTATCTATATAACCAATAAAGGCCCCTTTTTCAAGAAGGTCACCTTCTTTTACATTAAACTGCATGAGTTTGCCGTTGTTCTCTGCAGAAATAGTTATTTCTGTGGCTTCGAAATTTCCATAACCATCTGCTTTGCCGTTATCACCGCCGCATGATGACATACTTAACACGAGTGTGATTATTCCCAGTATATACGCCGTTTTATTTTTCATTTTTGACCTTGAATTATATTATAGTTTGCCTTTGCTAGTTCCAATTGAATTTTATGAGTAATTAATGTGTTTTCGTCTGTGAAAAGATTTGTTAATTCTGTGATATAGGCCGAGGAAGTTATCACCCCGTTTCTCAATTGTGAATCTGCCGCATTAAGTACTTCTTTTCGCAACTTAATAATTTCTATATCTGAAGCAATAAATCCGGAAATTTTATCGATTTCAGATTGTTGCTGCCGGAGTTCTATGCTGGTGTTCAAATTAAACACATTGGTTTCTGTATCTATGATGTCTTTGTTAATAGACAAGGACTCACGCTGTTTTTTATTGGCATTCCAATCAAATACATTCCAGTTGACTTTTAAGCCAACAACATAAAACGCCTGAAAGGAATTATCTAAAGGGTTTAACCCCGGATTTCCATAGCCACCATCTGCAAAACCATACACTTTAGGCAGATTTTGCCTGGATAATAATTGATCTGAAGTTTCTATTTGCGCTTTCTTAAGCTGAAATAATTCCAGTTCGGGTCTGAATAATTGGGGGCTTAAATCTGTTGTGATCTCCGGGTTCTGCAGGAGGGTAGATGAGGAGATCTCTCTGCCAATAAGGGATCCTAAGGTTTGAAGCAAACTAGCCCTGTTTAAATCCAATTCTATAAACCCCTGATTAATTTTTAATAGCTCTGCTTCCAGCACTTTATCTGAAGCGGGTAGCAGTGTACCATTCCTGATACCGGATTGCACCTCTTTTAGCTTTGCTTCGAGTTGTTCTCTTTTAGCTACTAACAGTGCCCTGTTTTCCTGTTGTAATAAGATGGAAAAATAGAGTTGGTTAAGCTGTTTTTTTAATTGATATAAATTCACTTCCACCTGTTTTTGTTTGGTCCTTAAACTGGCCGATTCCGCATCTATGGAAGTATTAATTAACCCGCCTCCATAAATTAACTGATTCACCGTTAGCGTTGCACGGTACTGGTCTTTATTGGGCGGCACAATCCCAGTATCCGGCAGGGGAATTACAATTACATCGGACTGGTAGGTTGCCTGGGCATTCAAATTTAATTTTGGCAGTCGTTCGGTTTCAATAGCTTCTATATCTATGGCATTTTGTTTTTCAAAAAGCTCAGATTGCTGCGCTAAAGGATAGTTGGTATCTACCAAATCATAACAATCATTTAAGGTGAGCTGTTCCTGTGCAAAAGCACCCAAGGACATTAGTACTATCAGATAGTTACTTAATTGTTTCATGAGCTAAGCTTTTATGGAATTAATAATGAAGTCGGCGACTTCTGTTTTTCTGTCTTCCACAAGTTGTTTAAAAGCTTTGTCATCTATATTTACAAAGGCCTTTATTAAAGGGGAAGCCACAAATGGAAATATATTCAAAGCCATAATGTTTATGAATAACTGTTCTCCTTTTATGGGCTTGAGTATTCCATTTTGGATTTCGAGAGCTATCTGTTTTTTAAATTTTTCAATATTTGGAAATCCTTTCTTCTCCTTCATTTTTAAAACAAAATTGGGATTTCTGTTGAGCTCCTGGATAATAAAAGTAGGCAGATAAGGGTGCTTGCTGATAAATGAAATATAATTTGAGGTGAAGTTTCTGATCTTTTCTTCCACTGAGGAATCATCGTTTAAAATAGCGTTTAACTGAGGGGCCAGAAGGGCGAAAGCAGTACTAAAAACAGCTTCAAAAAGCAGTTGTTTGCTGCGGTAGTAGTAGTGCAGCATAGCTTTATTGATGTTCGCTTCATCTGCTATTTCCTGCATTCTGGCACCGTCCATTCCTTTGTTTTGAAATACACGTTTTGCCGCTTCTAATATGATGTGCTCGGTTTTGGAATCTTTGGTCTTGGACATTGTCAACTATTTAGTTTAACCATATGGTTAGCAAATATATAAAAAATCGATATTCCAATCTAACTACCTTAAAATTTGTTTTTATAATTTCACATTCAGTAAAGTACACCACTACTTAATATTCCCAAATTAAATTAAATATGAGAAAACAATTTGGTGCAAGAGCCTCAAAAGCAGATTTAGAAAAATATTCCCTATCCAATCATTGGGATGGAACAAAGTTTGACAATCTGGAAGTCACGACAATGGACATTAATTTTCAAAACATACCTAAATTACTCTATAAACAGTTTTGCGAAAAGGAGGGAAGGGCACCCCAGAATAAATTGCCCATCAAAGCATTTGATAAAGAAGCCTTTTTAAAACCATCGGTACAAACAAAGTTTGTTTGGTACGGCCATTCTGCTGTATTACTAAGAATGAATGGTCTCACTTTATTTATAGACCCTATGTTGGGGCCTAATGCAGCGCCAATTGCCCCGTTTCCTGTAAAGCGCTTTAGTGATAAGACCCTGAATTTGATTGATGGATTACCTCAGATAGACCTCCTCTTGCTTTCTCATGATCATTATGACCATTTAGATTTTGAGAGTATTCAGAAATTAAAACCGAAAGTGAAACACTATTTTGTGGCACTGGGAGTTGCCCGTCATCTGGTTAAATGGGGTATCCCCAAAAATGATATTACAGAATTTGACTGGTGGGGTAACCAAAGTTTTAATACCATAGATATAACCTTTACACCAACAAGACATTTTTCCGGGAGAGGTCTTACAGACAGGGCAAAGTCTCTTTGGGGAGGTTGGGCTTTTAAAACGGTTACAGAAAATATATGGTTCAGTGGCGATAGTGGTTATGGTGGACATTTTAAGGACATTGGCACTCGACTGGGGCCATTTGACTTTGCTTTTATGGAATGCGGACAGTACAACAAAAACTGGCACCAGATTCATATGTATCCAGAGGAAAGTGTACAGGCTGCCTTAGATGCCGGAGTTACTAAAATTATGCCTGTACATTGGGCCGGATTTACTTTGGCACAGCACAGCTGGACCGACCCTGTTGATAGATTTGTGAAAGAGGCGGCAAAGCAACAAATATTATTTAGTAACCCTGTCCTTGGGAGCTTGCATACGCATCACGAGGAGATAAGGCATAGGTGGTGGGACAAAATTACCTAAGCTTTTGTTTTTTATTAGGTAACTTAGTAAAACAAAAATTGGAAGCGCTGTGGCCTACGATGAATACTTAGCGGATAGAATAAAACAAATCCTGAAAAGTCTTGGAGTAGCCCATACCACAAAAAAAATGATGGGCGGGCTATTATTCTCTGTAAACGATAAAATGCTTTGTGGCATCCATATCGATAAAAAATATGGCGACAGTCTGCTGATGGCCAGAATAGGTGAGGAAACGTATACGAAAGAAATAGAGAAAGCAGCATGTCTGCCCATGGATTTTACAGGAAGACCCATGAAAGGTTATATTTACGTAACCCCGGATGGCTGGGACCTGGATAAAGATTTGGAGTATTGGTTAAAGCTTACCCTGGCATTTAACCCTCTGGCCAAAGCGAGCAGGAAAAAAGCCAGGAGGAAATAATCAATCATTTTAAACTTATTCTCATAACCCGATGCAACAGCACAAAGGTATTAGCCGAAGAAAATTTATTGTTCAATCCGGTTTACTAATTTCAGCCTCAATGGTTACTCCTTCAGGATTTGCCTTATCTGGTTCAAGTAAATATAAAATGGGACTGCAGCTCTTTACTATAAGAGACGCCATGGAAAAGGACCCGCTGGGTAGTTTAAAACAAGTACGATCCCTGGGCTACGAAGACCTGGAGATCTATGGTTATGATGGGGATACGGGTAAATACTATGGTTTTAAAGCTACCGAATTCAAAAAAGTACTGGATGACCATGACCTTACCACCTCTAGTGGGCATTACAACTTACCGGCTTATTTTGACAAGTCTGAGGCAGATCTTATGCGTTATGTAGACCAATGTATTGAAGGTGCCCATATTTTAGATCAGGATTTTATAACCTGGCCCTGGCTCGCTCCAAAATTCAGAACAATGGAAAATTATAAAATACTTGCCGGCAAACTGAATCTGATAGGAGAGCGTGTCAATAAATCCGGGCTGGGTTTTGCATACCACAACCACGATTTTGAATTTCTGGATCATCATGGAGAAAACGGTTACGACCTCATTCTGAAGGAGACAGACCCTTCTCTAGTAAAGTTGCAGGTAGACCTGTATTGGGTGATGCATTCTTCCATGCTGAGTCCGGCAGAATTATTGAATAAACAACCTGGGCGATTTGTGATGTGGCACATAAAAGATATGGATAAAATTACCAGAGATTATACTGAATTGGGTAATGGGTCTATAGATTATATAAGCATGCTGCCAGAGTTATCGCTTTCCGGGCTTCAGTATTACTACATAGAACAGGGAGGTAATTATGCCGTTAATTCCATGCGTAGTATTGAGGACAGTGCGGTGTACTTTAAAAAATATCTTAAAAAATTCCTCTAGTTCAATAACGAATCCGTTTTTGCAATTAAACGGCATAAACTGAAAGCTATAGCCCATTATAACGACGAAGAGGCTAATTATAAAAATCGGTATCAAAAAACACCAAAAAAAATGAGAACAAAATTCATGAAGCAAACGGCCGTACTATTCACACTGGCGCTGGCCATAGGATCCGGTAATCTCCTTAGCGGGCAACAAGTCGATGCTAAATCTAAAGAGTTGGTAAACGCTATGACAGAGGTTAATGGGGGCTATCAAAAGATTGCCGCAAAAAAAGATGTGCAGTTTACTTATATCTATGACAATATGGATAAGGGGCGAGATGTTTCTACCGAACGGCATATTTTTAACGGAGAACATTCGTGGGGTTCTTACAAAGAGCATAAGCGCAATGTATTACCCAATAAGGAAGGGGTAGCCGTACAATCATTGGTAAGTGGCAAACCTGCACTAACATTGGACGGTAAGCCAATTACAGACCAAAAATCACTTGATGGAACCGTTTTTTTACGAAAAGTGAACTTCTATTGGTTTACTATGATGTATAAATTAAAAAACCCGGGAACCAATTACAGTTATTTAGGAACAGAAAAAGTAAATGATATTACCTATGATAAAGTAAGCCTGACTTATGATGCTGATATTACAAAGAAAGAAAAGAACGATGAGTACATCTTGTATTTCAACCCCGACACCCATTTAATAGATCTTTTCTATTTTTCATTACCGGATTGGGGAATAAACGAGCCCATTTTAAAGATGACCTTAGCCTATGAAATCATTGATGGCATTTATCTGACTACGGTACGGGAGTCTTACGGCCCCAATGAAAAGGGAGAGTATCTTTTAAATGGCAGGTATACTTTTAAGGATATAAAATTCAACAATGGATTTAAAGTGGAAGATTTTAGACTTTAGAGTTCATTCCAGACCAGGTATCTTAATTTAGAGCTTGCTTATCTGTTTACTTCTTACCTATCCTTTTGATGACAGGGCTTCTTTCAGGCAAGAGCATACCAACTATGGTATTGGTTGAGAATTGACTGCGGAAGATTTGGACTGTAACAATTAGCAAATAGCTTTATCTATACTTTAAACGTGGGCCGTTTAAAGCATTATTTTTATGGAGAAGATCGTATTTGCCTTTATTCACCTTGGGTTACCCTTATTACTGCTTACAGATTTTTTATTACGAAAGCCTAAAAGTACGATTGGTTTAATAACAAGGACCATATTATACACTGCTATTCTCTTTTTTCTTTACCTGTGGGGGCAATGGCCTTTGGTAGGCAGCTATTATTTTAGATATCTACTCCTGCTTCTCATTATCTGCATTGTTGGCAGCGCTATTGTCCGGTTCAGATCAGCCAACTTGGATAAACCTAAAAGTATCTTTAAGAAGATAAGTATAGGGATAACCATTGCAATTTCACTCCTGGTTATAATGATGGTTTATAATGCATTACGGGGCCAGTTTTATACTGATCAGGCAATTGAATTGACCTTCCCTTTAAAAGGGGGTACGTATTATGTTTCCTCTGCAGGGTCCCATAAAATAATCAACAATCACATTCGGGATATTCCCACAGCACAGCACTACGCCATGGATATCAACAAGTTAGGCGCCTATGGTGGTGCCTCAAAAAAAATCCTATCGGCCAGAAATACAGATCACCATATTTTTGCGGACACCGTATATTGCCCGTGTGATGGTATTATTTTAGATACAAAAACCACTGTCAAGGATAATGAAGGCAGTAGTATGAATGTTAGCGCTGAGGATGGCACCGGTAACTATGTGGAATTAAAATGTGATGGTGCTTATATTTTTATCCCCCATTTTAAACAACACGGGATCTTTGTTTCCAAAGATAGTTACGTAAAGCAGGGAGCACCCCTGGGTTTGGTAGGCATTTCAGGGTTTTCCCAGGAACCCCATCTTCATTTTCAGGCTGCAGCTTACGATAAAGATTCTGTAATGGTAGGAATTCCCATTAAATTTAATGGAAATATTTTATCCCGAAATGACTTGTACAGCAATTAGCCAAACTTACTTACCAATACTTAAGATAATAACCTATAATATATTACATATGTGCATGTTGGATTTATTTTATTTAGGCCAATTAAATAATTTTAAAGCCATCCACGCATAGTTTTGGGTAAAATTCTTTAGGATGTACTTCCAAAAAGCTAATATTGCTCTCTATTGTAAAGCATATGGAGCCTAAACGAAATGTACCCTTAATTATAAGTGCCTTCTTCGCCATTTATGTGATTTGGGGCTCAACCTATTTGCTCAACAAAATTGCAGTAGCAGAATTACCGCCCTTTATGCTGGCAGGCGTTCGTTTTACGGCAGCCGGACTCTTAATATTTGGCATTGCGGCTATTTTAGGTAAAAGCCTTCGAATTACCAGAAAACAACTAGGGAATACAATCCTTGTGGGCTTCTTGTTTTTGAGTTTTGGGAATGGGGTAGTGGTGTGGGCCCTGAAATATGTGGACAGCAATTTTGCGGCGCTGGAGATCTCTGCCCAACCCCTCATAGTCCTTTTAATGATGTGGATCCTTCAGGGGAAGAAAATACAAACTACCTCTTTAGTAGGAATTTTTCTGGGGATCATTGGCATGTACTTACTTATCAACCAGAAGGCAGTCCTCCAGCAGGAAAATGCTTTGTTGGGCATTGGTATGATCTTTTCGGCTATGCTGGCCTGGGCATATGGCAGCCTTTTTGTGGGCCGGGCCGATTTCCCGAAAAACTTTTTTGTAAATACCGGCTACCAGATGTTTACCGGGGGCCTTATGCTTGGTCTTATGAGCCTGGCTTTTGGCGAAACCTGGAGCCTGCCAAATACCTGGAGTGCCAAAACCAACTGGTCCATGCTTTTACTCATCATTTTTGGCAGCATTGTGGCTTTTACCTCCTTTAATTATCTGCTGAAAACAGTTTCCCCGGAAAAGGTGGCCACCAATACCTATGTGAACCCCATTGTTGCTATGTTCCTGGGTAGTTATTTTTTGAATGAACCAATTAGCCTCCAATCCATTGCTGCAGCTAGTATATTGCTTACAGGCGTTTACTTTATAAATACAAGGAAAAAAATAGTTCTTTTGGGAAGATTTAAAAAATAAATACTTTACCATTACATGTATTTTTAGAACAGCATGATGATGTGACAAATGCGCATTGAAACTTACTTTATAAAGCCCATAGGCAGCTAGTTTCTAAAAAGCTGCCTTTACAACATGACGGAGGATACTTTTTCAGATTACTTAGAAATGTAAAGTCAATAAACTTCATTAAATTTAATATCAATTTTTTTGTGATGAATCAAAGAATTCTTTCTGCGGTCATGTTCACCGATATTGTGGGGTATTCTGCCCTTTCGAGCCGAAATGAGGAAGAGGCTTTGGATCTGGTACGTATTAACAGGAATCATCAAAAGCCCATTATTGAAAAGTATGGTGTTTTCGTTAAGGAAATGGGCGATGGTATGATGGCCAGGTTCTCAAGCGCCTCTGATTCTGTATTGTGTGCTATGGAGATACAGGATACTGCACCTAAAGAATTAGCTGAAAAAATTAGAATAGGAATTCATCTCGGTGATGTGACCGAAAATGACGGGGATATTTTTGGTGATGGAGTAAATGTGGCATCTCGTCTGGAATCAAAAGCAGTAGCTGGTAGAATATACATGAGTGATTCTGTTCATAACGCTATCAAAGGTAGGGGAGACATCATCACCAAATATGTGGGCACATTTAAATTAAAGAATCTAAGGGATCCTATCAAAACCTATGTAGTTGTCAAAAAAGAAGAACAACACAAACGCTCACAATTTAACAAAGCAAAATGGTGGAAGGCATTACTTTATGCACTGGTCATTGTATTGTTGGCATCTTTTCTTATCGAATTGATAGCTTTTCTGGTTAAAAAAAATAACATGGATGAGGGACTTGTAGATATCGCAACCTTGGTTTTGGTATTTTTAATAACGGGCTATTTTATTTTTGTTTTATTAAGGGGTAAACGGGTCAAACTTATTTTAGCTCTGGTTGGGAATCTATTGATTGGAATCATTACAATAGTATACTTCCTTATAAATCCGTTGACTTTTAATCCAGGTTCGCTGAGATTGGTGAATTTAGACTGGGGAACCCAGGATAAGGATTTCCAAAATTCTGTTGTATTACTGCCAACTTCCAATTATGTAAGTGAAGAAAAAAAATATGAGATTGCTGGTATACATGAAGGTTTAATAAATGAAATTGGGAAACGAGGATCTGTTCGTGTCATCTCAAAGACTTCCTCCTTACCATACTCAAATACTACAAAGTCCTTAAAGAACATTGCGCAAGAACTGAATGTTGAGATGCTTGTTGAATCTTCTGTTAGTGTAAAAGACACCTTCACTGAATTGACAGTTAAACTCATAAATCCGTTTCCTGAAGAAAAAACATTATGGCTAAATACCTATAGTGTTTCAATTCCCCAAATTTCTCAATTATATAACGAGGTTGCTACCAACCTTATCTCAAAAATTAATGATGTAAATCTTCCTTCCAATCAAACAGACAAAACCTCTTACAAAAAAATAAATTCTGAAGCCTGGGAATATTATCAATTAGCTACTTATTTTGTGGGCAATATGACCAGAGATGGATTTGACAAAGCGGAAGAATATTTAAACAAATCAATTGAGATAGATTCCACTTTCTCAGCAGCATATAGCGGGTTATCATTTACATGGATGTCTAGAAAACAAATGGGTTTGATATCTCCAAAAGAGGCAAATTCAAACATAAGAAAATACGCTGCTACGGCAATGCAACTAGACAACACCAACGATGTAGCATGGGCCGCGCAGGCCGGCCTTGCTGTGTGGACTGACTATGACATGGAGCTCGGGGAAAAATCTTTTCAAAAAAGTATTGCCTTAAATCCGAATGCATCCATGACAAGAGCTGGATATGCGCATCTGCTGATGATCTTAAACCGCTGGGATGAAGCCTGGGAACAAATGAATTATGCGCTAGAAATTGATCCACTAAACCCTTTAGTTATTTCATTTAGTGGTGCAATGTACTTGATGGAAGGAAAATTTCTAAGTGCAACCAAAAAATTTGAAACAATCACTGCCATGGTTCCTGATCATAGAATGGCAAATAGCTGGCTGCTGCAGAAATATGCGAGAACTTTTCAATACAAAAAAGCATTAACTGAATTGAAAAAATTTATTGATGTTGAAAAATTTCTGGGCCTGGAGGAATCTATTGACGAGGTTGCCAAACAAAGTGGGTTTAATGCTGCCTTGAGATATACGGTAGAGGAATTGTCAGAACAGAGTGAAATAAGATATATTCCCGCCGGTAAAATGAGCATATTGTATACATTATTGGGAGATACGGAGGGTAGGATTTTTTGGCTTGAAAAAATGTATGAAGACAATAGTGGCGATCTGCCATATTTCGCCATTAGAAATGATGATCCTATACAGGAAGATCCCCGATATATCGCTGTCATGAGAAAAATTGGTCTGTGGCCATGAGGCTCATTTCCTACCTTTTCGTACTGGCGCTCTTTTGTCAGGCAAATGCACAGCAGGCTTTTGAAGCAGGCAAGCTAACAGATTCCATTCCTGTCGCCAATACCACCAATGAGACTTTTGCACTATACCTTCCCACATCTTTTGAGGCTTCTCAACCTTCGGCGATACTTTTTATTTTTGAACCAGGGGGCAGGGGAAGGCTGGGCGTTGAAACTTTTATAGAGGCTTCTGAAACATATGGTCATATCCTGGTATGCTCCAACAATTCCAGAAATGGTCCTTATGAACGAAATTTTAATATAGCAGCCAACCTTTTCGATCATGTTTTTTCCAGTTTTAATATCAATGGAGGTCAGTTGTATTTCGCTGGTTTTTCTGGTGGCTCTCGTTTAGCCTGGGCCATAGCGTTGGCAGCCGGGAACATAGCCGGTGTGATTGCATGTGGGGCCGGGTTTTCGAAAACCCCATCATCAATTCTCGCAAAACAGGAATTCTCTTATGTAGGCATATGTGGGAATAGAGATATGAATTATCGTGAAATGCTGGATGTCGAAGCCTATCTGGAACAAACAAACCAAGATCATACCTTAATTACGTTCGAAGGTGGTCATAGTTGGCCACCTGTGGAAGAGATTATTAAGGCCTTTGATTGGCTGGATATCGAGGCTCATAAAAAAGGAAAAATTATAAAAGCAAACAATGAAATATACAAAAGCTACAAACAAAATTTTGAAATCGCAGAAAAAGCTGAGATCAATGGCCATATGTTGAAAGCAGCGGAAAATTATGAGCGTGTCCTAACCACTTATGGTTCCATATATACGCTGGATACTGTTATGGCCCGTTTAAATATCCTTAAAAAAGGGAGATCTTATAAAAGAGCCTTAAGTGACAGAACTTTGGCTTTCGAAAAAGAAAAGCAATGGACCAGCACTTTTTTTAAGCGTTTTGCGGAAGACTATAACCAGCCAAAAAAAATTGATATGCAATGGTGGAGAAAAAAAATAACCCAACTAAATGACAAATACGCTGACGCTGGTATTGAATTTCAAAGAATGCTGGAGAGGGTGCAGTTTAATCTATACGCAATTGCCTTTTCAAGAATGAATCCTTTACTATATCAATCCAGTGAAGAGCAAAAGAGTTTTTGTACTGCGCTCGGCAAACTGGTTTATCCGGATTAAGATTGGCGTTTTTACCATATTACCCTCAATAATTCTTTTTGAAACCATAAATTTAAAATGCAATAGATTCTAAATGCTTCGTCTCTATAAATGAGGAGCATTTTTAAGAGCGCTCTTGTATGGCTAAAAGCACTGAAAATAAAACGAACCTGAAGCAATTTTTTAATGCAGAGTATCATGTACTTAAAAATTATGTTCGATCAAAAATTGAAGATTCTGCAGACAGGGATGCAGAGGATATCCTTCAGGACGTGGCGTTAAATATATTTTCCAGGGAAGATCACCTGACTCCGATAAACAATATCGCTGGTTTTGTATACCGATCCATACGCAATAAGATCATAGACACTATGCGAACCAAAAAGGTAAGACTAGACCTGGATGAGTCTTTCGAAGAGAGTTTGGCAGAATTAGCTGAATTATTTCACGGGGATTCCTCATTCGCAGATGCCGATGAATTAAAAGCGCAATTAAAAGAAGCTATCCTTCACTTAAAACCAAATTATAGGGAGGTTATACTGGCCATCGACTTTGAAAATCTCAGCTATGCTCAGCTGTCATTGGATTCGGGAGTTCCCCAGGGAACGCTAATGTCAAGGCGTCACAGAGCACTCTCCTTACTATATAAAGAATTAGAAAAAAATAGAATAACAAATAAAAATTAAAAGGAATGACACATTCAAACACACAAAGGAAAAAGATTAAAAAGATAGTCACCGTGATATTTTGGGTAATATTTGGAACAATCGCTATGGCGGCATTCGCCCTCGTATTCGGTTATGTAACAATGCTTTTATGGAATTGGCTTATGCCGGCCCTTTTCGGACTGGGTACCATAGGATTTTGGCAAGCGGTAGGTATATTGGTTCTAGCCAAAATACTTTTTGGCGGTTTCGGCTCAAATAAATTTGGAGGTAGATCTGGAAGAATGAAGTCGCGTTTTAAAGAAAGGTGTCGAGAAAAAGGATTATCTAAATGGCAACATTATGACAAATTCTGGCAGGAAGAAGGGAAAGCGGCTTATGAAACATATAAAGAGCGCCTGGAGAAGAATTGAGCTGTGCCTTCAAGCTGTTTAGCTGCCTGGTCTTACATATCATTACTTTGAAGCTTTGGTATTAAACCTTGGTTCAAACTGTCTAATAGCAGTGGAATGGTTTTGAATAGCCTAATATAGTATCTTAGTATTTATTATGACTAGAGATTTCGTAGAAATAAATGACTTCGTAGTTCTTTTGGAATATGCCGATTCTAAAAAAGAGACTATTGATAAATGCGGATTTGATGAAGACGTAATTGCCTTTGCCTTTTATGGTTCGGGCAATGTAGAATTAAATATAGCATACGGTAGTAATCAAAAAAAATACAACAACACCATGGGGCTGGCAATGTCCTTTTTTGCAAATAAAAACGTTGATTTTATACATACCGTTTCAGAATCCAAAAAGTTACATTGTGTGGTCATCCTGTATAGTCTTAAGAATTTAAATAAATTACCGGATGGCGAACGCCAAATCTATGCAGATTACTTAAATGAACTTATCAACCCCACCAGTGATTACGTAGAGGGCCCCACCTTTTTTATGGACCATAATATGCAAAATGCGGTCGATAAAATTTTTACAAATACCTACGAAGGTCCGGCCAGATCACTTTTTCTAAAAAGTCAGGTTACAGAATTGCTATCTCATTTCTTTGCGAAAGTTTCCACCTTGGAAAAGGATAATAACACCTCTATAAAAGATAAGGACCGCGAAAAATTATATCAGGCCCGGGAAATACTCTCCAAAAATATGGAGACCCCTCCATCTATATCAGAACTTTCAAGACTCATTGGACTCAATGATTTTAAGCTTAAAAAGAATTTTAAAGAACTGTTTGGTTTTCCTGTTTACAAATACCTTCAGAATGAACGGTTAATTAAAGCCCACGATCTTTTGAGCACTCAGGATGTCAGCATTCAGGAAGCAGCCTGGTCTGTTGGTTATGAAAGTCTGAGTTCTTTTTCTAATGCTTTTATCAAAAAATATGGCTTTCGACCCAGCGAGGTAAAGTCATAATCCTTTTGGAACAAATTTCAATACTTTTCAAACAAATAGGTCATTTGGTTTAGTTACAAATTTGCATTGTAATCTTAAAACAATGTAAGAATGGCAACTCTAAATTTTGATACACAAACCATAGTAGTAGTACTGGCAACACTTTTAACCGGACTTATGGCAGGGCTTTGTTTTACCTGGAACAATGCGGTTACACCAGGGATTGGACAATTGGTTGATATGGGTTATCTACGCTCTTTTCAGGAGATGAATAGGAGCATTATTAACCCCACATTTATACTCATATTCTTTGGGCCGCTTTTCTTACACCTGGCAAATGTCTTTTTACTTAAATCCTCTTCCAGTGACATTTTGTGGATAGTCATTATTTCAGCCGCCCTCTATATTGTCGGGGTAGTATTGGTTACCATTTTTGGAAATGTACCCTTGAATGAGCTATTGGACAAAACAGATTTAATGCAGGCCAGTGCAGAAGAATTACAACTCCTACGGGATAAGTTTGAAGTAAAATGGAACAGGTTTCACCTTATCAGAACTGTAAGTTCAATCCTATCATTCTTATTACTGCTTATCCTATGTCTTAGTAAAACAAATACAATAACTACATAATCTATAAATTTTAAAAATCAACATCATGAGAAAAAAACAAAACATTTTAGTATTGGGCGGTAAAGGAAAAACAGGTCGTCGCGTTGCAAGCAGATTAATTGAAAAAGGGCAATCCGTAAGAATAGGGTCGCGCAGTGAAGAACCTTCATTTGATTGGGAGAATCCAAATACCTGGGAAGCTGCTTTAGAGGGGATGGAAAGTGTGTATATCACATTCCAGCCAGACTTGGCAGTCCCCGGAGCGAGTGACGCTATTAAAGGGTTTACCAGCCGGGCTGTGAAGTCAGGAGTTCAAAAATTGGTGCTTCTTTCAGGAAAGGGCGAGAAAGAGGCAGAAAAATGTGAAGAAATAGTAAAAAACTCCGGATTGGAATGGACCATAGTCAGGGCCAGCTGGTTTAATCAGAATTTTAGTGAAAGTTTCTTCCTGGATCCTATTCTTGCCGGACATGTGGCTTTGCCAAAAAATGAGGCCAAGGTTCCCTATGTAGATGCCAATGATATTGCAGATGTAGTTGTTGAAGTATTGCTCAATGCAGCTCATAATGGGTATACATATGAACTAACGGGGCCACGTACATTGACTTTTTCGGAGGTAACACAGGAAATTTCTACTGCAACAGGAAGGGACATTCAATTTACTCCTATAAGTATGGAAGAATACAATGCCATGATGCAGGAATTTAATTTACCGGATGGCTACCTCTGGTTAATCAACTATTTATTTGAAAAAGTTTTGGTTGAAAGTAATGCTGTGATCAGCAATGATATAGAAAAAGTATTGGGAAGAAAACCCACAGATTTTACGGAGTATGCAAACGCTGCTGTAAAAACGGGGGTATGGAACCCCGTAGCGGTAGGGCATCAATAGAAATGATTAAATACATCTAACAAACCTAAAAACAAAGAAATAATGGAAATCAAGAGAGCAATAATAGCTACAGCAATAGTTTGGACCTTGGGCGTTACGGCCTTTATTTTATCTCACTATGTGAGGCTCATGGATAACCCGGAACTTCAGGCAAATGTGGTCCTTATTTTAGTTTTGATACCGAGTGTGATTCTTGGAACTAAATTTTATTATAAAAACGGAGCACAAACAAATGGGTTTAAATTAGGCCTTTTTATGTTTTTGATTACCATTTGTTTAGATGCAATCATAACAGTTCCTGTATTTATTATCCCAGCCGGGGGAGATCATCTTTCTTTTTTTAGTGCCCCTGGTTTTTGGTTTATTGGACTGGTATACATCCTGGTAGTGCTTCTTTACGCAGGCTTTAGATCTAAAATGAGAACCAGTAAACTATAAATCGCTAGAACCCTTTCAAAGAAGATAAGTTCTTATGTGTAAGCAATTGAAATGGAAGGTAAAATTTTAAATTCAGACAGAAACAAAGGTTTACTGTAACATTTAGCAAAAAATTTTGTCCTATAAAGAGTATATTTTGCTCTTTATGCCTAACCTTTTAACAAAACGACGATGAAAAAACTATTCTTTTTAGCTGCTTTTTTACTTCTCTGGCAATTACCAGCGCAACAAAAAATCTCGAGTACACAATGGCAGGAGGACTTGCGTTTCCTTCAGGAAACCGTTCATAAGGATTATTCGTTCCTTTTTAAAAAGGTCACCGCTGCTGCTTTTGATGAGGCTGTTGAAGAATTTCATAAGGAGATCCCCCAAATGCAGGATCATGAGGTACTCGTAGGTTTTGGCAGGATCATAGGGATGTTCAAATACGGGCATACAAGCGTAAGTTTTTCAGAAAGTCCTGTGACCTATCACAAACTACCCCTGAATCTTTACCAATTCCCTGATGGCTTATATATTACAGGGGCTTATAAAGATTATGCGTCTTTGGTTGGTGCTAAAATAACCGCCATTGAAGGCATGCCCACGAAGGAAGCATTAAAAGCTATTTACCCTGTGGTTCCTGTAGAAAATGAACAATTCTTTAAAGCATATGCTGGCCTCTATATGGTAATACCTGAAGTACTTCATGCCCAGGGAATCACCGAAACCTTAAAACAGAATATTAGCCTAAGCCTCGAAAAAGATGGCAAGTCTTTTAATTCTGTTGTCAATTCCGATGGCAATCTTGATACCCCGGTTCAATATGGCGAACTGAAACCTGAAAGTGATTGGGTAGGAGTGAGGGATCAATCTCAAAATCCGCTCTACCTTAAAAACCTGGATAAGATCTACTATTATGAATACCTGCCGGAACAAAAGGCGGTTTATGTTCGCCATAGTCAGATCCAGGACGATCCCTCAGAGAATATCCCCTCATTTTACAAACGTCTGTTTGAATTTATCGACAGTAATGATGTTGAGCGTTTAATCCTGGATGTCCGTTTAAATGGTGGTGGAAATAACTATAAGAATAAGCCCATAGTTACTGGTATCATTGAGCATCCAAAAATCAATCAGATCGGGAAATTTTTTGTTATCATAGGTCGTAGAACATTTTCTGCCTGTCAGAATTTGGTAAATGAACTGGATAATTATACCAATGCCATCTTTGTAGGGGAACCTACCGGTGAAAATATTAATTTCTATGGCGACAACCGCCGTGTAGAACTACCTAATTCCAAGATGCCTGTTTACCTCTCCTTTGCCTGGTGGCAGGATAAGCCCCAATGGGAAAATGGAGAATATACGGTGCCTCATTTAGCGGTAGAATCCACCTTTGCAGAATATAGTGCCAATGAAGATCCGGTTCTGGAGACCGCCTTGAGTTTTTCTTCGGATAATTTTATCATAGATCCCATGGGTTATCTCACACAGCTTTTTATGGATGAAAAGTATGAGTTGTTGGCTACAGAAGCCCAACGTTTGGGGAAAGATCCTACCTATAAGTTTTTTAATTTCGAGGCTGAATTCAATAAAGCTGGTTACCAAATGATGAATGCTGGCCAATTAGAAGGTGCCGTTTTTGTATTTGACATGAATACCAAACTTTTCCCGGAATCTGCAAATGCCTGGGATAGCCTGGCTGAAGGCTATTGGAAGTCTGGAGACCTTGTCAAGGCTAAGGAATATTATAATAAAGCTATTAGCTTAGACCCAAATGGGCCTACAGGTGACAATGCGAGGCGGATGTTGAGTGAAATGGAAGGGGAACATTAGTCCAATGTAATTTACTGATATTAAAAACAAATAGCTTTGCCAGACCATCTAAAGTTACTGACAAGCTAGTTCCATAATACTTTGTAAATTACGTACTTTTCAAAATAATTCTATACTGTCTTATGGTTTGTAATGGAAGTGTTTAAGTACATACAAAAAATACCAGAAGGCTATTCTGAAGGAACTTACAATGCAAAAAAGTATAGTATTACAAAAGAAACCTTTAATAATGGCAAGTCTTTCAAAATTTATGGCAAGGAATTACAAGGTAATGATTTAATAAGCTTGAATTACTATATTACTTCGCACAAAGAACTCTTAAAACCTTGCGAAATGCCGGAGCAGAAAGCGATTCACTTTTTGGAGAACATTAAAATTTTATAAATAATACATGCAATTAGGATTAGGAACTGCCGCTTTAGGACGGCCACAATATATTAACCTGCGCCAGGAGAAAGCTAAAGGACAAGATTTAGAGACTTTTAAGGAGCAAGGTTGTTCTGTTTTAGAAAAGGCCTATAATCTTGGCATTCGCTATTTTGATACCGCTCCGGGTTATGGTTTAGCTGAACAGTTAGTATTAGAATGGCTCCAAACTAAAAAGGATCCCAGTATACAAATTGCCACAAAATGGGGGTATACCTATGTGGCTAATTTTGATGTAAATGCCACTATTCATGAAATAAAAGAACACAGTTTAAAGAAACTAAAGGAACAATGGGATGTTTCCAAGGCATTCTCACCACATTTAAGGGTGTATCAGATACATTCGGCTACACTGGAATCCGGAGTATTGGAAAATAAAGCAGTACTAGATCATTTAGCGTTTATAAAACAGGAACATCTTTTAGAAATAGGTATTACTGTAACAGGGGCAAATCAGCTAGCCATCATTAAAAAAGTGCTGGATGTCACCGTGGGAGGTCAACAGCTGTTTGATTCATTTCAGGTAACCTACAATATGCTGGATCAAAGTTTAAATGAGATATCAGGGGAACTTGTACGGCAAGAGAAAAAAATCATCCTAAAAGAGGCCCTGGCTAATGGCAGGGTTTTTAGAAACAAGACCTATAAGCATTATAATAATCTATATGATAAACTGGAGCAATTGGCTCGCAATTATGGGGTAGGAGTAGATGCCATAGCCTTACAATTTTGTGGGCAAAAAAATCCCTCCGGTATTCTTTTAAGCGGAGCAAGTAATATCAAACAATTGCAGGAAAATTTAAAATTTAATACTTTCCGTCTTTCTGAAGATGAGTTACAGGAATTGGCTGCGTTTAAGATAGATCCAGCTACGTATTGGGAAGAGCGAACCCAATTGAAATGGAACTAACAGAATCAGTTAGAATCAAACATTTCTTTGAATACAAATTCCCCTAATCTATTAATCCAAATTCCTATATCTTTATAAATATCAAACCACTCAATTATGAAACTATCCATTTACACTTTATTTCTTTTCGCTTTTACTTTTATTGGCTGTAATACACCTAAACCGGCCGATAAGATTAGTGATAAAGAAGAATCCACAAAACCGCTCCCATATTTAACGTTTCAAAAAGAAAATATGTTTCCCGGAGATGGTAGCTTACTTCGGGCTGAGGATGGTGTTTATTTGGAGGATGGACGTATTGTAGTAGTAGATCAGGCCAAGGGTCTCAGACTAATTGACAAAGACGGTTCCAATCGCCCATTTGGTAATTTCGCAGCAGCCGGTTTTGTGCACCTTCCACCAGAGCAGACTGCATCGCCTAATGGCATGGTTCTGGAATACGACGGTAAACACATTTTGATGTCTGATGTTGCAGACGGAAAGATTTACAGAGTAAATATAGATTCGGAAAATGTAGAAATGATCTATGATCATCCTTATGGTGTTAATACTATTTATAGGGATAAAACAGGAGCATTATGGTTTTCCCAATCTACAGAGAGCACTAATTTGGAAGAAATGTTTCGCGATGTAAATATTCCCGTACCACATGGAGCCGTTTTCAGAATGGCCGACTTAAAAAGTCCGCCTGTTAAAATTATGGACAGTCTTTATTTTGCCAATGGTATTATCATGGACAAGGACGAAAAGCATCTTTATATTTCTGAAACTATGATGGATAGAGTACATAAATTTGAAGTAGATACAAATAGTGGTTCGGCCAAATATGCCGGAGTAGCTGCGAATGTCGGAACTCCGGATAATTTATTAGTAGATAGTGAAGGTCGGTTAATCGTAGCTTCACCGCTCTATAATCAAGTGATTGCGGTAGATTTTGAAAATCATTCGCAGCATGTAATTTTTGATGGTTCAACAAAGGATAATCTAAAGATTACAAACGAATGGAATAGAAGGAGTCATTTGGGATTGGAAAGACTAGAATTGCTTTCACCAGATCTGTTTCATCCACTTCCGGGATTACTTACAGGTATGTTCTTCTCTAATGATGGCCAAACACTTTATATAACAAACCTGGGTAATGATCTTTTGAAATATGACTTTAATTAAATATGTGCGTGGCAACTCAAAACCGATAAAAACACTAAATAAAGCAGTAATACGCGGTTTTAATGGAGTATAAATGATCTAAAACTATAATTTTATCTACTAATTTGTTGGATTTTAAATTTTTGGTACCATCTTTGCAAAATAAAAAGTATTATAAATTTAATTAAATTACAATGAGTAAAGGAACAGTAAAATTCTTCAACGATGCCAAAGGTTTTGGGTTTATCACTGAAGAAGGTGTAGAAAAGGATCATTTTGTACACATTTCCGGATTAATAGACGAAATTCGCGAAGGCGATGAAGTTTCTTTTGATCTACAGGAAGGAAAAAAAGGATTAAATGCAGTAAACGTAAAAGTTATTTAACATATACGCTTCTAATTCAACACAAAGGCTCATCATAATTGATGGGCCTTTTTTATTATCCGAAAAAGGGGTTTGATATTGAAAGTCCGATCTTTCTCTACTATAGACTACTAATAAATTATAAAAGGTAGGTGTGGATTAATCGAGAGCATTGATTAACTTTATTAAGAAATATTTAGAGGTCAAAAAGTATCTTTTCATTACCTTAATATTCTATGAAGACCAGAAATTTTGTAGCCATAACAATATCTATAGCTGTAGTAATTGGTCTGCTGATTTATTTGAGAGAAAATGCTACTCAAGATCAAGTCACTCTTTATAGTGTATTGCTATGGCAACTTGGAATCTGGATTCCATGGATTATTGGTTTTAAGATTTTGGAAAGAACTTTCAAAAAAATTCATAAAACCAAATTTGGGAATTTTTTGTTATTGGGTTCCGGCATAATTTGGGTGGGTCTGCATTTTGGATGGTTCTTTTTTCTAAGTTCTACTTATAGCCCGTATTTAGGATTAACTGGTTCCAGATTTGGGGTATACCGTTATTTCTTTATTTTCTGGACACTAATAGATGTCGGACTCATCTGGTTTATCATAGACAAACTAAAGGGAGTTGAAAAGGAAGAATTGCCCCCACCATTATTATTTGAGCTGACCCGGGGAAGCAACAAATACTTTTGTGAGCCAACACAAATTCAGTTATTGGTTTCTGAAAACTATTATACCAAGCTCTATACTACCCAAGGTATTTTTGTAATGCGAAAACCCTTAAAGTCTTTTCAAGATGTCCTCCCTCAAGATATCTTTAAAAGGATTCACAGGTCTACAATTATCAACGTAAATTATGTTTCTGAACTTGCCAGGGTTGATTACAAGAGTCTTGAGGTCATTATGAAGGATGGAACCAGGAGAAAGGTCAGCAGAAATTTTGTCAAAGAAATTAATCTTTATTTTAGAAATAGGACTTCCTAGAACCATTCACTATCAAAACCTTACACATTCACTGCAAAGTGTCTTTTTCGTCTGCTTTATTGGTTAATTTTATGAAGTGGGTTTATATCCAGCAATCTAAGTTTATTGGTCAATTAAAATTTTGTCAAATCACCATTAAAAAAACAGCTATATGCCATCTTTTACATTAACTATCAATAATGACAAAAAAGTCATATCAGCCGAACCCGAAACCCCATTGCTATGGGTTCTTAGGGATATTTTAGATTTAACTGGTACCAAATTTGGCTGTGGAAAAGGGCTTTGTGGTTCTTGCACGATACTTTATAAAGGCAATTCGGTTCGGTCGTGTACATTAACTATAGCCGCTGCCTTGGAAGGCAACATCACAACGATTGAAGGCTTATCTGAAGAAGGCCTTCAACCAATTCAAGAAGCTTGGATGGAACTAGATGTACCACAGTGTGGATACTGCCAATCTGGACAAATTATGGCCGCTTCCGCATTACTTTCCAAAAATACCAGGCCCTCGGATGACGAAATAAACAGGGCTATGGCTGGAATTATATGTCGCTGTGGAACTTATGTGCGAATAAAAAAGGCTATACAACTGGCCGCAAATAAATTAGAGGAATAATGCAATTGCTACTACTTTTTTTATTGGCATGTCCAATGCAGAAAACCAGTAGTCAAGAACTGCGATTTGACCATCTCAATTTGGATGATGATCATCAGGGATCGAGAGGTGTATCTGTGGCCGATCTTGATGGTAATGGGTATCTCGATATTGTTGTGGCGAATCAGGTTGACTCATTACGACTTTTAGGAAATACCATATATTTTAATCATGAATACGGGTATCGGAAATTTGCGGTTGCAGATAATGATATGGACGCATGGAGCGAGTCTGTGCATACCGTCGATATTGATAATGATAGTGACCTGGATATCTTTTTTACTACCCAGTTTGGAGTGCCCAACCTACTTTATATAAATGATGGTTCGGGGAAATTTTCATTGCGAAAAGCAGGGGATTTGACAACAGATAAAACCAATTCCCCCGGTGCCTGCTGGTGCGACTTTGATTTGGATGGCGATTTAGATGTTTTTATTGTGAATCGGGACAGGGAAGATGATAATTTATATATTAATAATGGCAAGGGAATTTTCGCTCGAGCCGTTAATGGACCATGGGTAGGAAATAAGGGAGATGGTAGATCCTGTGCTTGGGGCGATATTAATAGTGATGGAAAACCGGATCTGTATGTGGCAAATTTTGTGATGAAGAACAATGGTCAGGTAAAAGGAAAACACAGAAACTACCTTTATTTGAATTCCGTAAATGGTAATTTTAAAGAACAAAAGCTAGGTGTGCATGTTGAAGAGCAGAATGCCTCCTATGGGGTCACATTTGTTGATTTTGATTATGACAAAGACCTTGATATTTATATAACCAATGTATCGGTTACCGATGTAAATGCACTGTATGAAAATTTGGGAACAGGTATTTTTAAGAAGTTGACAGACAGTGAAAGTGTCTATAAATTACATCGTCCATCCAAAGGGCAGACCTGGGGAGACTTCAACAACGATGGCTGGTTAGATCTTTACATAGCCAATGGCACCGAAGGATATCCAGAGGTTCAAAATTTTTTCTTTTTGGGGAAACCCGATCATGGCTTCAATCGAGTTTACAACACCCTTCCTGCGGTTGAAGGCCATATATCGGCGGGGACTGCTTCCGGGGATTTTGACAATGACGGTGATCTAGACCTGTATCTTTGCAATTGGGGCGGTGATGCCGAGGCCAATGATTACTATATCAACCAAAATCAATCCAACAATTGGATCAAGTTTCAATTGAAGGGAAAAGAATCCAACAGCTATGGTATAGGCAGTTGGATAACACTAACACTTGATAATGGTACAGTTCTGACAAGATATTTCTCTAGGGAAACAGGCTACGGAAGTGAAAATGCACCTGAAATCCACTTTGGTATTGCTACTTCAGCAAAAGTTAGTCTAATTGAGGTAGAATGGCCTTCTGGTAGAAAGCAATCGGGATTGGACTTAGAGGTAAACTCCGTGTATGAAATAAGTGAAGGAAAAGAAATCAAACGAATTGGAATATGATAAACACACTGGATAGACGAACTTTTATCAAACTTACTGCTTCGGCTAGTGGTGCACTAGTTGCCGGGGTGTCCTTTCAATCATGCGCCCCTGAAAAATTACCGGCAACGGCTCATGAGTTCTCGCCGCTTATAAAAATTGATACCGACGGCTGGATTACGCTCATTGCTAAAAACCCTGAGATAGGACAGGGAATCAAAACCGCCCTTCCTATTATATTGGCAGAAGAGCTTGGAGCCAACTGGAAAAAAGTAAAGGTAGAGCAAGGCGATTATGATAAAGGTTACGAAGAACAGTGGGCTGGAGGCAGCTATGCAATTATTCTGAATTGGGATTTGATGAGGACAGCCGGTGCCAAAGTAAGGCATGTGCTAATTCAAGCTGCTTCAAACAAAATGAATAGACCAGTATCGGAACTATCGACAATCAATAGCGAAGTACTACATATTAAATCAGGAAATTCATTGCCTTTTAAGGAACTAATTGCTGAAGCTTCGCAAATAACATTACCGGAATCAGTAGAATTTAAGCCAATTACCTCTTTTGAAATTGTGGGCAAAAATATTCCCCAAGTTGATTTGTATAAGCAGGTGAGCGGGGAAATTAAATATAGTATCGATGTAAAATTACCCGGAATGGTCTATGCCACGGTCTCGAAAAACCCTGTTTTTGAAGGAGGTGTAAGCAGCTACGATGATACCGTTACTAGGTCGGTAAATGGCGTCATTGATATCATTGAACTTGACAATAAAGCCTATGGAGGAAGACTCATTGGTCCTAATAGCCCCAACTTTGTGAATGGGATTGCCGTAATAGCTAATTCTACTTGGTCTGCGTTCAAAGGCGCAGAAAAACTAAAAGTAGAATGGAACAATGCGGATTCCAGAAAGGAAAATACTGAAGGAATATTCGAGGGTTTTCATTCACAATTGACTAGCACTTCTATAGAAAGAAAGGATGGAAATATCGATATCGCAAAAAGAAGGGCAGTTTCAAATGTAGAAGCTGTTTATGAAGTTCCTTTTCTGGCTCACGTAACTATGGAACCTATGAACTGTACCATTGATTATAGAGATGATTTTTGTGAGGTTTGGGCCCCCACCCAAAATCCCGAAGCGCTCCAGGATGGATTGATTAAATTATTTGGATTAAAACCGGAACAGATTAAAATTCATCTACCGCGAATAGGCGGTGCATTTGGAAGGAGGTTTTATGTGGATTATGCCATGGATGCTGCTGTGCTGTCAAAGAAAATGAAAAAACCTGTTAAGCTAACATGGACAAGGGAAGAAGACATAAAACACGATTGGTATAGACCCGCAAGCGTGCATAAAATGAATGCCTCACTTGATAAAAAAGGTAAGGTAACTGGCTGGCAGCACATTCTGTCTAATGCCTCCCGCAAAACTTCGCTGGGAAGAGAAGGAAATCCGGCTGGAACAGAAATAGATGAATACGAGTTCCCAGCAGGGTTTATCCCTAATCTGCAATTGGAATACGGTCACGTATTAAGCGATGTGCCATTAGGTCAATGGCGTGCTGTGGGACATTCTGCAACTGCTTTTGCCGTACATAGTTTTCTAGATGAATTGGCAATCTTGAATAATATGGACACTATTGATTATTTTCTGGAATTCCTTGGTCCTGCTAGAATGGTTCCCGTAGTTGATGATTACAAGTTTGATCTGGAGCGGTTGATTTTGGTTATAGAGAAAGTGAGGTTAAATAGCAATTGGGACACAGTCTTACCCGAAGGTCATGGAAGGGGCTTTGCGGCATGCAAAGATTCTGGATCTTTTATTGCCGAAGTAGTTACCGTGCGTGTGGATAAGAATGGAAAAGTAAAAATTTTAAAAGTTGATGCTGTAGTTGATTGTGGAATGGTGATCAATCATTCAGGTGCTGAGGCACAGGTGCAAGGTGGGATCCTTGAAGGACTTTCTGCGGCACTTTATGGGGAAATAACGGTAAATGAAGGGGCTACACTACAATCCAATTTTCACGACTACCAATGGATGCGCATGGGTGAGGCTCCCGATATACATGTCGAGTTTATTAAAAATGAGTTGCCTCCAAGAGGTCTTGGAGAGCCTCCCTTACCACCAGCAGCACCTGCTTTGGCAAATGCCATTTTTGCAGCCACAGGACAAAGGATAAGAAAATTACCTATAAATAAGTCATAAAGGGATTCATATTATTAATGGTTGAAATAAAATGCTGGACTTTGTTACGGCTAAAATGATGTAAAATATGCAGTCTAAGGGGTTACATTATAAATATATAGAGCCCCTTAATCACCCATAGATGGACTCTAAAAGCCATGAATAAATAACAACCGGATGTGGCTTCGTAAAGGTATGGTGTGATAAATTAGATAAAATATTGAAATTAAACTCGGCTTTATATAACTTCGGTATTCGCCTCGATAAGATTTAAGTCAAGTTCATTAAAGTTATTAGCAGCTTTTACCAGTAGGGTAGAGCCTATGGTTTCAAATAATTGGTTGGTTTTTATTACAAATTCGGCCTGTTTTTCAATTTTGAAATTTGGTATCCCCACCAGGGTCAGATCAGTAGCTGCAGATTGTTGTTCAATGATATTATAAAAAGGTTCTTGCTCTACGGCATTATTAATAATTTTAATTTCAACATTAACCCTTAAATCCTCAACAAGTTTAGAAATTTTAGAATGTATTAGGTTGCTATCCACATTATTGTTATTCACGAATAAAACCCTAATAATTGTATTGTTCCATTTAGGCGAAGCAATTATAAATCGTGCAATATTCAGCATCATCTCGGCATTCTTGCTGTCCGTTTCCCTCCACCAGAGATCTACTGTGCTGTAGTTGCCAAATCTAGTTTTCCTATCAAAATCCAAATACAATAAATTGTAATCCAAATACAACAAGGTCTCGGTCATCTTGGCATATTCCCCTGAATTTTCTAAACCTTTAGGCCATCCCATCATTATGGTATTAGGTTCCACCCCTGAAAACCCAAAAACTGTGGCAATATTCGTAATACCGCTATAGATGTTATCCACTTTTACCTGCCTCCCAAAAATACCAAGTTCCTTGAGGGATTCATCCCTTACAATTTGCTCTGTTTTTTTCAAAGGTGTATCATCTTTGGTGTCAACGATAAGCTTAAAATTAGTAACGATCCCGGTACGTCCCGAGACCGTTTTACATAATTCCAATAAATAGTTTTGATGATCGCTTTTACCACTAAAGAGGATAATATTTGGATTCCAATTGGAATTTTCGTCCACCTGGGCATCTATCTTTTTTAGTCCTTTGTTTACTACATTTTCCCAAACACTTCGCCATACGTCATTCGATTGCAGCTTTACTTCCTTTCGCTGCAAGCCAAAATATAAGCCTCCGATTACAGCCAATGCCGCTAACATGGCAATCATATCCAACTTAAACATAACCCCAAAGCAGGCAACAAAACCAAGCAGACCGATCCAGCGCTTAATTTTAAAGCTTGGCTGAAAATCAGGATTCGCCCAACTTTCCAGGAAATAGGAAATATTGATAAAACCATAAGCGGTCAGATAAAACATGGAGACTACCCGCGCAATAACGTCCAATTCCCCTATAAGAATACCCGCCTCCGCAATAATAAAAACCATTAACAGGGCATTCACCGGTTCATTATTGGTTCCCTTTTCTTTACCAAATATTTTAGGGGTTACCTTATCGATGGACATGGCCTGCAAAATTCTTGGTCCTCCAAGTATGCCTCCTAAGGCCGAAGAAAGGGTAGCGCCCCATATTCCGGCAACAACGGCAGGTGCAAACACGGCAACCTTCATAAGAATGTTATAGTCTGTTTTCAAAACATCCGAATTGATGGTAAAGGCCATAAAAACAGCAAGTACGAGATAGACTACAAGCCCTACACCAATAGCACTCAAAGTTCCTACGGGGATTGATGTTTTAGGGTCTTTTAAATCCCCGCTCATAGCGATGCCAGCCGTAAAACCTGTAACCGCCGGAAAAAATATGGCAAAGACCACCTCAAGGGGTACGGAACCTTCGGTTGATAACAGGGGTACAGATTCCGGTGCAAAATCAGATGATCCGGCAAAGATAGCTATCAAGGAAACAGCAATAGCAGCCAAAATAAAATATTGTGCTTTGAGAGCCAAAGACGTACTTATTAACGCAATCACAGTTAATGTTAACAATGCAATGGTTCCTGTTATTCTGATATCATTGACCGACATGCCAAATCCGAAATACGCATTAAAACTTTCTGAAAAACCCACCAAATAGAGGGCAATAGAAAAGGCGGTGCCTACAGCTAAAGCGATTCCAATTGAGCCCCCGATAGGAATTCCCATACTCCGTGATAGCACATAATAAATGCCTCCGGCACCAATCTTTTTGTCAGTCGCTACAGAAGATACGCTTAAACCCGTAGTCACTGCAATTAAATGGGCAATAATGATTATGACAATGGCACCCAACAAGCCAGCATTGCCCACAACCCAGCCCAAACGCATGTACATGATTACCCCTAAAATAGTAAGTATAGAAGGGGTAAAGACTCCTGCAAAAGTTCCAAACTTCTTCTTTTCTGCCATGGGTTACTGACGGTTGCTTGTGAAGAATCACAAAAGACGTGTAATATAGCCAATATTTTTATATCTCATCCAATGAAAAACATACAGGAACTCCATTTATAACAAGAGAAAAAAGTTGAATAAATGGAAAATAAAGCACCCTTTTCACTATATTTAGTATTATCATAATTTATTTCTCAAACCTATGCGTTTTGGTTCATTTTTTATAGTATTTCTTGTGTTGTGTAGCTGTAAAGTGGATAAAAAATCTATAAATAATATAGATAAAGCTATACCCCAGCGTGGGGAATTGAGCTGGGACTCCCAAATTTTTCTAGGCAATAGACTGTTTTCAGAAAAAACCTGTATTACCTGTCATGAAGTAAACAAGAAAAAAATAGGACCTTCAGTCAAAGAAATCATGAATATATATAAAGAAAAAAATGGAGATATAGTCGCATTTCTAAAGGGTAAGGCTAAGCCCATCGTAGACACCACCTCCAGCCAGGTGGCCATCATGCAGGCTAATATTGACGGTTTTTTAAAAGATATATCTGATGAAGAACTGAAGACCATAGCTACCTATATGCAGCATGTTGATGAATTAAACACGGATTAGTATCGTTTGAAGAGGTAATTTCGGCGTAGTAGGAAGGAAGAGGGGTGTAACACTGAGGAACGAGTTGCATGAATTCCTATTATAAAGTGACCAGCTATGAATAAATACCTGCCAGTAGCTGTAATACATTACTTTTGCATATAAATTGATGAAGATGCAATCGTTTGATGAATTTAAAATCTCTAACCAACTGCGTTCGGCTATAACCGATTTAGGTTACACGACTCCAACTCCAATTCAGTCTCAGGCCTTTCCGGTAATTTCATCAGGTAAAGATGTTTTGGGTATTGCGCAAACAGGAACTGGTAAAACGTTTGCCTATATGTTACCCATTTTACAAACGCTTACATTTTCAAAAGAAAAGCATCCAAGAGTTTTAGTGTTAGTGCCCACGCGCGAATTGGTAGTACAGGTAGTTGAAGAGATTAAAAAATTTAGTAAATACAGTAATAATAGGGTAGTGGGGGTTTATGGGGGCACCAATATAAACACTCAAAAAGCATTGTTAGAGGAAGGTCAGGACATAGTTGTAGGAACCCCTGGCCGCTTATACGACTTGATTTTAAGTCGTGCATTGCAACTAAAATTGATTAAAAAGTTAGTAATCGATGAAGTTGATGTCATGCTCGATTTGGGGTTTAGATTTCAGCTTACCAATATATTCGATTTATTGCCAACAAGGCGTCAAAATATTATGTTTTCGGCAACGATGACGGAAGATATAGAAGATATAATTGCTAAATTTTTTATTGCAACAGAAAAGATTTCTGTCGCTTTGAGCGGTACGCCTCTAGAAAATATTACGCAAAGTAGCTATGCCGTTCCTAACTTTTATACAAAAGCGAATTTGCTCGGACACTTGTTAAAAGAAGCAACCACCTTTAAAAAAGTACTGGTTTTTGTAGCAAATAAACGAAGCGCCGATCGATTGTTTGAAGAATTACAAGAGTTATATAGTGAAGAAATTTGCGTAATTCACTCTAATAAAACGCAAAACTATCGAATGCGGTCTATTAAACAGTTTGATGAAGGCATAAATAGGATTTTAGTAACCACCGACGTAATGGCGCGTGGTCTCGATTTAAGCGAAATAACTCATGTTATAAATTTTGACACCCCGCATTTTCCTGAAAATTATATGCATCGTATTGGTCGTACTGGTCGCGCAGAAAAGAACGGAGAAAGCCTATTATTTTATACGGAGAAAGAAATTGACGATAAAAATGCTATTGAAACCCTTATGAATATGGAAATTAAACAACTTTCTTTTCCAGGGGACGTAGAAGTATCTAAAAGGTTAACCCCGGAAGAGCAACCTAAAGTCAAAGAACCTGATAATCCCCATAAACAAAGTAATGAGCATGAACCTGGAGCAAGTTTTCATGAAAAAGCGGAAAAAAATAAGAAAACAAATGTAGGAGGATCTTATAAGCGCATGATAAAAGCCAAATATAAAAAACCAAAAACCAGAGGTGATAAGAATTATAATAAAAGTAAAAGAAGAAAATAACTATTGTATTTAATTGATTTATGGTTACAAGTCCTTATAGTTACAATTACGTCAAACACACTACTTTAATTTGAACTTTTTGTCTCCATGATCAGAAACATCCAGGTAAGGATACCATTGAAGGAAGAAGGCCAGGAAGGCATCCTTATGCGCAAAGCTGCCAAAACCCTGGGGTTTCCTGAAAATCATTTTACAATAAGGGTGCTCCGGAAGTCCATTGACGCGCGAAAACAAACCATTTATTTCAATTACAAGCTTGCCATTTACATTAAGGAAAAACCTCCTGAGAGTTCTACCTATTCCTTTGATTATAAAGATGTTTCAAAAGCCAAACCCGTTCATATCATCGGTTTTGGTCCGGCGGGTATGTGGGCCGCATTGAGGTGTTTAGAACTTGGCTTTAAGCCCATTGTTCTGGAGCGGGGGAAAAATGTGCAAACTCGTCGCAAGGATATAAAAGCAATCAACCAGGACCATATTGTAAACGAGGATAGCAATTACTGTTTTGGGGAAGGTGGTGCAGGCACCTATTCCGATGGGAAATTATATACACGGAGTCTAAAACGTGGTGATGTCAGACGCATTTTTGAAAGCCTGGTACACCATGGTGCAACAGAGCAAATTCTTATTGATGCACATCCACATATTGGTACAAATAAACTCCCGAAAATTGTTCAGAACATTCGGGAAACAATACTTAGATATGGTGGGGAGGTACATTTCAATACTAAAGTAAATGATTTTATAATTGAACATAATCAATTAAAAACCATTATTTTACAAGATGGTAATGCAATGAATGTGTCCAGAGTTATTCTAGCAACTGGTCATTCTGCGCGTGATATTTTTTACCTTCTTCAAAAAAAGAAAATTGCCCTAAAAGCCAAATCTTTTGCAATGGGGGTTCGTGTAGAACATCCACAGCAAATTATTGATTCCATTCAATACCATTGCAAAGGGGAGAGAAATGAATTGCTTCCGGCGGCATCCTATAGTTTGGTAGAACAAGTAAAGAATCGCGGAGTGTATTCCTTTTGTATGTGCCCGGGTGGTTTTATCGTTCCGGCGGCAACATCACCAGGAGAAGTGGTTGTCAATGGAATGTCGCCCTCAAAAAGGAACAACCTTTTTGCGAATTCAGGCATTGTTGTTGAAATAAACGTGGAGGAAGATATACCCAAATACGAGAAGTACGGGGTTTTAAAAGGATTGGAATACCAAAAAGATTTAGAGCGGTTGGCCTTTACTGCTGGTGGAAGGACCCAGGCGGCTCCTGCCCAACGGTTAACGGATTTTGTTGAGGGTAACTTGTCTCCAGAATTAAACCCAACGTCCTACCAACCGGGGCTGAAATCGGCACCCTTGCATTCGTTACTTCCCAGGTTGATTGGAAGCCGTTTAAGAACCGGGTTTACCGAGTTCGGGAAGAAAATGAAAGGCTATTACACTTCAGAAGCCAATATTGTGGGAGTAGAATCGCGAACTTCATCTCCGGTAAACATCCCCAGAAACGAACAATTAGAGCATCCTGAAATCAATGGTTTGTTCCCTTGCGGAGAAGGTGCTGGTTATGCAGGTGGCATTGTATCAGCTGCCATGGATGGTGAGCGTTGTGCAGAAGCCGCTGTTGCCGGGTTATAAATTATTTTCCCTTCTCCCGATAGTTATAGGGATCTAACTTCACCGTTCTCTGCTTAAATAAGCGTACCTTCGCGGCTTATTTATCAAAATGACTTTCAAAGAACTCGGCCTGGCCGACCCTTTACTTAAAGCACTTCAGGCAGAAGGCTACGAAAACCCCACCCCAATTCAAGTACAAGCGATTCCCATTCTCCTCAAAGGCAAAGACCTTTTGGGTGTAGCACAAACGGGGACGGGTAAAACCGCAGCATTTGGAATTCCTATACTTCAGCATTTGTATAATTCGCAAAACGGACAAAAGGGTAAACGACGGATAAAGGCCCTGATTGTAACTCCAACGCGCGAACTGGCCATACAAATAGGCGAAAGTTTAGCGGCTTATGGAAAATTTACAGGCTTGCGAAACACCGTTATTTTTGGTGGTGTCAAACAAGGGAAACAGGTAAATACATTAAGAAATGGCGTTGATATCCTTGTGGCCACGCCAGGCCGGTTACTCGATTTGACGAACCAGGGTTTTATATCTTTTCGGGACTTAGAATTCGTAGTACTTGATGAAGCAGACCATATGTTGGATATGGGCTTTATTCATGACATTAAGAAGATCATAGCCAAGCTACCTCCAAAACGACAATCGCTATTCTTTTCGGCAACCATGCCCAAAGCTATTGTAGCACTTTCAAGAAAAATACTGGGCGATTATGAGCGGGTGACCATAAAACCGAAACAAGCTACCGCTGAGAAAGTAGAACAGGGTGTCTATTTCGTAAGTAAGGGCAACAAGCCTAAATTAATGGTACATCTTTTACAGGGGAGACCTGCTGATTCAGTTTTGGTGTTTTCCAGAACAAAACACGGTGCCGATAAAATCGTCAAAAAATTAAGGCAAGCCGATATAAGGTCGGCGGCCATTCACGGTAATAAATCACAAAATGCCAGACAGAAGGCCTTAGGTGACTTCAAGGATGGAAAACTAAAAGTATTGATCGCTACTGATATCGCTGCAAGGGGCATCGATGTAGAGGAACTTTCATTAGTCATCAATTATGACCTTCCCAATGTTTCAGAAACCTATGTGCACCGTATTGGGCGAACAGGTCGTGCGAGTGCCAGCGGGATCGCATTATCTTTTTGTGACCTGGAAGAACGACCGTACCTTCGGAATATTGAAAAACTCATCAAACAGGAAGTCCCTCGCATGCCGGAACACCCATTTATAGATGAGGAAGACAAAGTTGAGACCAAAACGGAGCAAAGGCAACAACGATCTTACAACTCAAATCGTAACAGAAATCGAAACTCAAATAGTAGCGGAACTCAAAATAACCATAAGAACAGGAATAGAAGTCGCCGTAGGTATTAGATTTGAATTTTGAAATTAATTCCATAGTTTTTTTAATAGTCCAATTTTTGTTTTTTCATTGCCCTGCGATAGTACATAGCTACTACATCAAATTTCAAATGAAGTTCTTCAATATAATCAAAAGGTACTTGTTTGGGTCTTTGTGATTCTACCACGCGTTTATCCTGATCAATTATAACTTGTTCAAAATCCTGTAATATAGACTCGGGTTCATCCTGGTCATAGTTACGTCCAATATGGAAGAATAGTATGTAACGTAGAATGTTGTTCCGGTTTTATGAAATTTTAAAAGAATTAGAACATTATTCTGTATTAAAGTCTATTTTTATACAATATCTGCCAGTTTAATATCCTATGATTATCATTTTTAGTTCTTGACAGGTATAAATAAGATTCCAGTTATCAATAAGGTGTTTATTTTCTTATCGGTTCTGTTTCTGATCAAAATTGATTTGTTAAAACTTTTAATAATCTATCGTATTTATGCATGCGTACTTATTCCCTGGTCAGGGCACACAATTCCCGGGGATGGGAAAAAAATTATATGAAAAATCTGAATTGGCTCAGGACTATTTTAACCGCGCTAATGAAATATTAGGATTTTCTATTTCCGATGTAATGTTTGAAGGATCTGCTAAGGATCTGAAACAAACCAAGTATGCTCAGCCTGCTATTTTTTTACATTCCTATATTCTTGCAAAAACCATGGGTACCGATTTTAAGCCCGATATGGTCGCCGGGCATTCCCTGGGCGAGATCTCAGCTCTCGCTGCCATTGATGCCTTAGATTTTGAATCGGCCCTGAGGCTAATCTCCAAGCGGGCTTCGGCTATGCAGAAAGTTTGTGAAGTTGAAAATACCGGAATGGCGGTGGTGGTTGGCTTATATGATGTTATTGTTAAGAATATCTGTGATCAGGTAGATGGGGTAGTGGTCCCTGCAAATTATAATGCACTACAACAGGTGGTGATCTCAGGAGAAAAGAAAGCACTGAAAGAAGCCTGTGAAAAATTAAGGCCAGGCGCCGCTAGAGTTGTAAACTTACCGGTAAGTGGCGCATTTCATTCACCCTTTATGGAGCCCATTATTGAAGAGTTCAGCAAGGCCATAGCGGAAACAGAATTTAATAAACCTATTTGTCCTATTTATCAGAATATTGCCGGAAGACCAACAGAAGATGTGGATCTGATCAAGAAAAACTTAATTGATCAATTAACACACCCTGTAATGTGGAGGCATACTATTCTCCATATGATTGAAGATGGGGCCACTGAATTTACAGAGATTGGCCCCGGAAATTTCTTAAGGGGACTGGTGCTGCAAATCAATAAAAAAATGGTTACACACGGACTTTCATAAACAGCATCCTTTGGTTTCTTCAATCAGGCAAAGAAAATGAACAGACACCCACTATTGGTGTGCAAACTTATTATGTGACATCACCATAGGTGAGGAGAAAGCAGAGCTTCATATTCATAACGGTTTGGATAATTCTCAAAACCTTAATCTATCCTACAGAATAATTTTCACTCTGACGAAATTATCATTTCAACAGTCTTTGTAAGCTACTTTACCTTATTTAGCCCCATAATTATAAAAGAAATCTTATGTTTAAAAAATATCGAATCCTTAAATGGACAGGAATCACTTTACTTGGTTTAATTGTTATAATCTTTTCTTTTGGACTTTGGTTTAAGAGTCTCATACCACCAAAGAATACAACACTAGAAACTATACAAGTTAAAGATTTACCCTACTTGGCAGAAAACGTTCAACCTTTACGGGGCAAAATTTTAGCTGTAGTTACAAGTACGAATACCATGGGAAATAGCGGGAAAAGCACTGGTTATGAATTAACAGAATTGGCACGGGCTTATTATGTATTTAAAGCAAATGGTTTTGAGGTAGATATAGCCAGTCCGTTAGGAGGGAAGCCACCTGTAGTTATAGATGATGATGATATGGGTGCATATGACTTTGCTTTCTTAAATGACTCCATAGCGCAGTATAAAACAAGTAACACAATCCCGGTAAAAGATGTTGTTGCCGAAGATTATGAAGCTGTGTTTTTCGCTGGTGGAAAAGGGGCCATGTTTGATTTTCCAAATAATAAAGCCATCCAATCTATTATACGTGAGTATTATATATCCAACAAGGTTGTAGGCGCTGTATGTCACGGACCGGCTGCACTGGTTAATGTAGCTTTAGATAATGGTCATCAGCTTTTAGAAAATAAAAAGGTAAGTGGTTTTACTAATAAAGAAGAGTTACTCCTTATATCGGATGCAAAATCCATTTTTCCTTTTCTCTTACAAGATAAGTTGGTTGCACAAGGTGCAAGTTTTAATGAAGGAACAATGTATTTAGAAAATATTAGTCACGATAACAATTTAATTACCGGTCAAAACCCCTGGTCTACCTGGATTTTGGCTGAAACTATGATTAAGCAGTTGGGATACAAACCAAAATACAGGGAAATTACTGATGAAGAAAATGCTGTAAAAGTATTAGCAATATATGAAACCCAGGGATCTCAAAAAGCCAAAGAAATGATTAACAGAATGGTTGTGGTAGAAAAGAAACCCATCAATAGAGTACTTATAGCTATGCATAGTATTGTGGCTGCCATGAAAGGTGATGTTAACCGATTTTTTGATATCATTGGTTTGGTTTCGTACGCAAAAAAACATGACTTATAATTGAATAAATAATATTTAAATTTGATAAAAATATTTTATTGTCTTTTTCAGATATTCTTCTCATTATCATAAGTACTGCAGGACTTTTGCACGGGGTGTTATTTGCTGTTTATTTATGCTTTTTTAAGAAGAAGAGAACATTGCCAAATCTATTATTGGGGTTAATACTCATTTTTATGGCTTTCAGGATTGGTAAGTCGGTAATGTTGTATTTCGGGAATGATCTGGAACCAATTTTTATTTTTGCCGGATTAGCATTTTTGTTGCTCATTGGCCCACTTTTAAGATGGTATGTTTTAGCAATGACTCGCCATAATTTTAAATTTTCAAAGAATTACCTGGCAGAGTTAGTCCCTTTTTCGCTGGTCTTTGTGATGAGTTTTTTTGTATCCAGGAAGTGGTTTGAGACGAATAATAAGGAAGTAATTATTGTTTTTGCCAGTGCTCTTATTTTTATTTACCTGCATTTTGCATTTTATATTTTTCTTTCGGGCAGGTTGATACAAAAAGTAAAAAGAGCGTATAGGAACGTATTACAAACAAAATCTCAAAAAGCAATATTTGAATGGTTACGAGTAGTAATTATTGGTTTTATTGCTATTTGGATTTCCTACTTTTTAAATATTATAGAAGACACAGTGCCCTATATCGTCGGGCCAATTGTATACTCTGTTGTTATTTATTTTTTAAGCTATAAAGCGTTTCAATTAAAAACGACAGAAATTGATGGAGATGCGTTTAAGAAGAATGATAACGAATGGTTATACAACAAGATATCTGAATTAGTTATCAATGACAAACTATATCTTGAATCTGATTTATCGCTATCAAGTTTGAGCAAGTTGGTGGGGAAAAGTACTCAAAACACCTCAGAAGTTATTAATCAATACGCTAAACGAAACTTTAACGATTTTATAAATTATTATCGAATACAGGACGCAAAAAGAATGCTGTTAGATGTAACTACCAAAAACTATACAATTTCTACCATAGCCTTTGATGCAGGTTTTAGTACGTTGTCTTCTTTTAATAGCGCATTTAAAAAGTTTGAAGGCACAACGCCTTCTTTATACAAGAAAAGAGGTAGCAATTAACTTATCTGTGGATGTCTTTTAAGAACTATTGGTGCATTAATGTATCCAAAATTGTACATATGCTCTTAAAAATATGATTCAAAGTTATTTTTTATAAATCAAGTTTATGCTTTTTCATTGCCCTGCGGTAGTTCATGGCTACTGTATCAAATTTTAAATGAAGTTCTTCCGTAAAATCAAAAGGTACTTGTTTGGGTCTTTGTGATTCTACAACACGTTTATCCTGATCAAATATAACTTGTTCAAAATCCTGTAAAATAGACTCAGGTTCATCGTGGTCATAGTTACGTCCAATAATACAGTATCCACGGCAGCTGTTATGTGAAATGGGTTGTGAAGCAAAGAAATAAACCATCCCTTTTTCTCCTCCCCAACCCAGACGGAGAACAATTGTGTAGGGGAGGTGCAACTCATAAACACTGCGTCGCTCTGGTTTAACTATCTCCTCATTGGCAAAAATGGGAAAATCATCACTATTGGCAGCTTCTGGTCTTACTACCGAATAATGCAGCACAGCATCTTTTACTGTTACCTTACAATCGGGTACCACAGGCCGTTCCGGGTCTCCTAATAAGCCGGGATGTACCCATGGAAAATGACCAAAATCTGTAAAATTTTCAACCTGCCGGGAACTATCACTGTTCCAATCGAAGGGACCGGTATTTACCAATTTCCAGTCACTATTTTCATATTCAGGTATTTCAGGTAAATGAAATTCAGGCTTTTTCAGGGCAACCCATACCAAACCAAATTTTTCCTGACAATAATAGGTGGGGGTCTTTGCTTTACCCGGTATCTCGGCATCCGGAGCCTGAGGAATTAAAACACAAGCACCCTTTTTATCATATTGCCAGGCATGATAGGGACATACCAGACAATCCTCTTTAATCCAGCCTAAGGACAAGGCGGTTCCCCGGTGAATACACAAATCGCGCATAGCATGTGGGCGGTCATCAGAAGTTCTCCATACAACAATGGGTTCATCCAAAAGAACCGTTCCATAGGGTACATCAGCCTTTATTTCATGACTATATCCAATGGGGTGCCAGCAGGCAAATAGGCGCTCAGGAAAGCTTGTTTGCTTGGTTTTCATTTTAGAAATTGGATTTGGATTAACAGCCGTTTATGTAAATGTAAACAAAAGCAAAATATTTGTACAATATTCCAATATGTTCTGGTTGCTACATAGATAGATACATACAGCCGCCATGGAATATTATGTAACAGAGAAAAAGGATATACTGATTAGATAATTAAATAGCATCTTCCATAACTTCCAGCCATGATGGAATTTTTATGGGAGAAGATTTCAGATAGATAAAAAGGGTTTCAATTGCCAGGGTGTAAAATAAGAGGCTAAGATTAATCTCCATCGTACTGAACAAGCTTGTGTAAATGTCATAAACCGCAGAGGTAATTCCGAACACTTTGATCGCTTTGGTTATTATGAGGATTAACAGATGATACATTGGTCTTCTTTTTTGTTCTCTTTAAGGTATAGACGACAGAAAAATTATTTTGTTACAGTACTATGCATAAAAAGGTACTATTTTATGTAATTTTTAACATAATTTAACATATACTGATGGAAGGGAGGTGTGCGAATAGATCTATCTGGTGGATGATTATATGAGACGGCGGGTTCGTAAACTGGCGTAATTAGCACTTCTTTTTCATTGCCACCGCTCCGTCTCGCAGAAAAAAGTAATAAAACCCGGGTACGAGGTTCGTGAATACCTTAATGGAAAAATAGACAAGCACTAAACACTCATTATATGTCCCGATAGCTATCGGGAGGAGGGGAGTAAAACCGAAAAGCCTTTTTGCTTTGAGATTCATGAATTCCTTATTTAAAGAATACCCAGCTATGAATAAATGTGTATGAAATGAACATTATAAAAATATATTTAATCAACTATGTAGTTAACTAACTATATTTATTATATTTGTTATAATAAATATTGTAAATGGAAAAAGATTTCATAAAAGAGCTCGGTTACAGGGCTTTAGACAACAGATTAAAACGCATTAGCGATAGAATGTCTCATGACACGAGAAAGTTCTTCAAACAAATTGATATAGATGTTGAACCAAGTTGGCATTTAGTATTCAAATTATTGCGGGAATATGAAATACTAACAATGGTTGAAATAGCTCAACAGTTAGGTTATACACATCCATCTATGGTAGTTATGCTTAAAAAAATGACCGCTAAAGGTTATATAGTTTCTGAAAAGGATGCTATAGACAAAAGAAAACAAAATATAAAACTAACTCAAAAATCTATTGACCTGCTTCCTGAATTAGAACAAATATGGAACAGTTGCGAGGATGCTATATACAAAATGCTAAAAGAAGATTTATCTATTCTTAAGCATCTTGATGAAATTGAGGCATCATTAAAAACTACTCCTTTTAACGAACGCTTTTACAACGAATACAAAAAACAAAAAAGATGACAACTCTCAACAGCAATCAACAAAAAAATCCAGAGCTTACAAGAAGAGGAATGATTAAAACTTTAGGGTTAGGGCTCAGTTTTACAGCACTTCCTTCTTTTATGTCATCAGCAATGACAGAAGTATCTATAGATGCTTTAGATCATGGAGAACACATTATTCCGGTTAGGAAAAATGAATTAATTGAAATGCAAAAATTTATTGAAGAATGTATTGCTGCCAACAAAGAGTCTAATCCCCAGGAAGCGGTGAAAGAAGTTTTAGCCAGAGGTGTTTCTAATCCACAAGCAATGATGAAAGCGATTGGTGAACCGACAGAAGCAGGGTTGAAGGTGTTTCTACGCTCAAAAGACTTAACCATTTTTGCAGCTTCATGGACACCTCAAATGAACCTAATGCCACATAACCATCATATGTGGGCAAATATTGGAATATATACCGGAAGAGAAGACAATATAATATGGGAACGAAATAAGGGGAGTTTAGAAGCACATGATGTTCGATGTTTATTTGCCGGAGATGTCGCAACATTAAACACAAATGCCATACATTCTGTGACAAACCCACTACCTAGATTTACCGGAGGGCTTCACATTTATGGGGGTGATTTTTTTGCTACTGAGCGAAGCCAGTGGGATCCGGATACACTTAAGGAAGAACCCTCTAATGGTGATGTAATCCGAAATATTTTCAAGAAAGCTAATGAACAAATGCGTAGAATGAAAAACAATTAGTTTTAGTCTCAACTTTTAAAAAGTAATATAATGAAGCGGGAGTTAATTTCAAGTGGTAGTCCTTATGAAGATATCGTAGGATTTAGTCGTGCTGTACGTGTTGGACCATATATTACTATTGGAGGAACAGCTCCAATGGATACAAACGGAAATACAGTAGGAATTGGCGATATTTCAGCACAAACCAAACAATGTCTGGAAACCATTAAAATAGCATTAGAAAAAGCTGGATCAAGCTTAGATGATGTAGTTAGAACCCGAATGCTACTGATAAATATTGAAGATTGGAAAGCTGCTGCCGAAGTAAGAGCATCATATTTTAAAACTATTAAACCTGCTGATACAATTATGCAAGTTTCTCGTTTTATTAATCCCGATTGGTTAATTGAAATTGAAGTAGATGCTATTGCAACCTCATAAAATTTGAGTAATCCTGTACCGGGTGGTAAAATAGGATACGGGGTATCATATTAACGAAGGAGCCAGGTAGTGCTATGGCATATCATATCTTCATTGATTTTTTACTTTCTAAAAACTTCTTTTAAAAGGTAATGAAACCGCTTGCGGTTTATGAGTACCTATTTATTAAATAACGTGCGCGAATAGCACTTTTATGCCACCCGAAAGGGTAGGGGAAACCGAGCTTGCGAGATTCACAAATACCTTTGAAGAAAAATATTGCAACTATGAGTAATGCGGAGCACACGCAGCCATGGCGAAGATGAGTGTAGAATGAGATTAACTGACTAAGTTTTCTATCTTATTCAATGCCTGGATAAAATTTTTATTCCCTCTTTTTATTCCTAGTTTTACCTGAACACCTAATTTTTTACTTATGAACCTAAATACCAAATCAAAGCAACAACATACATACGATGCTATCGTCGTAGGGACTGGTATAAGTGGCGGCTGGGCGGCAAAGGAGCTTTCTGAAAAGGGCTTGAAGACATTGGTGCTGGAAAGAGGAAGAATGGTAAAGCATCTTAAGGATTACCCTACAATGAATCTAAACCCTTGGGAACAACCCTATGGCAACCGATTGACCCCTAAGGAACGCCGAGAAATTTACCCTGTTCAAAGTAGATCATCATATGCTATCGATCAATCAACGAAACATTTCTTTGTCAAAGACAATGAAAATCCATATGAGCAAAAGAAACCTTTTCTTTGGACACGGGGATATCAAGTTGGCGGAAGGTCACTCATCTGGGGGCGATGGGCTTATCGAAGAGGAGATTTAGAATTTGGTGCTAATGCTCGTGATGGCGTTGGTTTGGATTGGCCAATAAGATACAAGGATATCGAGCCCTGGTACGACTATGTTGAGTCGTACATTGGTGTGAGTGGATCAAGTGACGGATTACCTCAGGTACCCGATGGAAAGTTTCTACCGCCATGGGAAATGAACTGTTTGGAAAAGCATGTAGCAGGCAAAATTGATGAACATTTCACTAACCGTAAATTGACAATTGGGAGGACTGTCAACCTCACCAGGCCGCATGGTGGTCGTGGCAAGTGTATGGCACGTAACAAATGTCGAAGAGGTTGTCCATTTGGTGGTTACTTTAGCAGTAATTCGGTTACACTAATTGCTGCTGAAAAGACAGGCAACATGACATTGCGACCAAATTCGATTGTGCACACCATCCTGTATGACAAGCATACCAAAAAAGCCTCTGGGGTACAAATAGTAGATACCGAGACAAAAGAAACTATCAAGTACCATGCTAAAATCATCTTTCTATGTGCATCGACCCTTGGCAGTACCAGTATTCTGCTCAATTCAGTTGCCAATAGTTTCCCGGATGGTTTGGCGAACTCGAGTGGAGAGTTGGGACATAATCTGATGGACAATCATTTCCAGGTAGGTGCATATGGTACTTATAACGGTCTTGAGGATCAATATCACAAAGGTAGGCGTCCTGTAGATGTGTTGGTTCCCAGATTTCAAAACCTTGATGCTAAGACGAAAAGGAAAGACTATCTACGAGGATTCAGCACCTATGGCTGGTCTGGTCGCGAGGGGTGGGATAGAGGCTTTGGAGGCAATGATTTTGGAGCTGAATGGAAGAATGGTTTAACCAAACCTGGTCCCTGGACCTTTACATTTCTGGCCTTTGGCGAATGTTTACCCGATCATAAGAACAGAATTTATTTGGACCCCAACAAGAAGGATCCCTGGGGACTGCCGATGTTGGTCACCGATATGGAATTTGGTGAAAATGAATCAGTCATGCGAAAGGAAATGATGACTTCCAGTGCAGAAATGCTCGATGCTTCCGGATTCAAAGATATCCATACTTATGACGATCCAAGTGAGCCAGGTTTGAGCATACACGAAATGGGTACGGCGAGAATGGGTGTAAACCCGAAGACCTCTGTACTCAATAAATGGAATCAAGTACACGATATCCCGAACATTTTTGTGACAGATGGCTCATGTATGAACTCTAATGGTTGGGGGAATCCTTCACTGACTTATATGGCACTAACGGCCAGGGCATGTGACTATGCTGTAGATCAACTTAAAAAAGGAAATCTATGAGCTCAGATAAAATTAATAGAAGAAAGGCCTTAGAAAGGACTTCCATATTGCTGGGAGGGGTGTTAACTACTTCAATTTGGACAGGCGTACTTAGTGGCTGTGAAGCTCCAAAGGAACTTGACTGGTCGCCAAAATTCATGACCAGGGATGAGGCAATGTTAACAGAAATAATTGTTGATATTCTCATTCCGCGTACTGAAACGCCTGGAGCATCCGACGCATTAGTGCATCGCTTCATCGACGAAATGTTGGACGGGTATTTTAATCCAGGCGAACAAAAGACAGTTCGGGATGGCTTGACAGAACTACAAGAGACCGGATTTTCAGATTTAAGCAATAATAAAAGAATCGAGGTCTTACTAGATTTGTCCGGTAAGGCCGGGCAAGGAAGCCCGGAGTCTTTTTTTCAACTCATGAGGAGCACGACCTTATTGGGCTATTTCACCTCCGAGGTAGGGGCTACCCAGGCATTGGCCCATGATCCTATTCCAGGAACTTATGAAGGATGTATTCCAATAAACAAGTACGGCGGTAAATCCTGGTCTGAGAGTTAGGCTTATTATTTGTTATCCAATATTTTAATAGTACCCTCACCAGCGTACAACTCTCTACCAAAAAGTAAATGGTTAAAGACTTTTCCTTTCTTAAAATCCAGTACCTGACTTACACCCGTACCACTTTCCTCACCCCAGGTGATAAAAAGTTTGTCATTGGAGATCCATTCAGCGATATAAATTTCTTTCCCTTTAAGCCCTGCTTCATTTCCTTTCATTGCTTGCCAGTGCAATGTAGAATCTGTATCAAAAGTGAGATGATACACATTTTCATCATATTGATATTCCAAAGTGCGATTGATCAATTCCACTTTATCACCCTTAGTAGGCGTACAATGCATCAGCGGCAGTGTCAGAAGGCACAAAAGAAGGCTGTTTAATCCTTGTTTCAACTTCTTATCGTTTGTTAGGAGGGAAATCTAATCATAAGCCATGAAAGGAACAAGTGTTTTTGGTAAGAAAATCATTGAGGTATATTTTATAATTGAAATGCGAAGCATTCATGATCTCCTCAATAAGTAATAAATAATCCTCGTGAGTAATTATAGCTTACGAATATGAACAAACTTTCCAGTAAAACGGCTTTGACATACGCGAGAAAAAGTGATTGCCCTGAGGGTAATCACTTTTTTCGGCGAGCTGATGCGGCTGCGACGATATAAAACACTTACATGTTGTTATATCTACAATTATATCAATTACAGGATATGCGCCGATTTGCACATTAGTCATATTTGAACTATAATTTATATTATGTCAAATAGAATATTTCTGTTCTCCCCTTTATTAACATGTTTTGCTTAATTCCCAACCGCACCCTATCACCCTTATTTTAAGCCATTAACGGTTTAAATGCCACCAGGGATACATCCGCTTCTTACGTGTGCTGGCGAATAATCCTGCAAACTCTTAATATTACGTTAAACGAATTATTAATACAGCTCACCGAAAAAATCAATTCTTCGGATAATATTGCAAATTGCTTTATATAAATTCGTGTGAGAAAAGAACCCTTAAAAAAAAGAAAATGAAAAATGTCCCTTATTTTTTGATGTTATTCACTATGGTCCTGCTTACGAGCTGTAGCAGTGACGATAACATAGAACCAACTGGAGTAAATGAAATTATTGTAGATGAGCAGGCATATAATTTGACTGCCGTAAATGGCTCCGGAATTATTGGCACAGTTACCTTTACCAGAGATAGTAATGAGAATACTACGATCCTGATTGAGCTGACTAATACCAATACTGAAGAGCACCCGGCCTACGTCCGATTTAACAATGCCGCTGAAGGTGGCCCTATTGCCATTACCTTAGAACCTTGCACCTGTGCCGTAAGTACTACTGTTGTAACACAGCTTGATGATGGTACGCCAATTGATTTTGATAAACTTTTAAATTTGGATGGGCACGTAAGTATCCAGGAAAGTGTCACGAACCCAGATTTGCTAGTGTCTATAGCGGATATTGGGATCAACGCAAATTAAGTATCCCTTCCATAAAAAATATAAATATACCCTGACTTTAAAAATAGTCAGGGTTTTTGATTTTAAAGAAATCTTTTTAGGGCAATTCTGGAATTCAGTTAAAGTGAGTGCACAGTATTAGTGGTTAAAAACTACTAAAGTCAAATAAGTCCCTATCTAGAAGTAGATGCAGATATGAAATTTCCAATTGTCGGAATATTTGACTGTCTCGACGAAAAAATTAGTTTCTTCTATTAAATTTTAGTAATATTCCTTAATTTTGTGTAAGAAAATAACCCTCAAAAATTAATTCAAAATGAAAAATGCCCCTTTTCTATTGATAGTATTTGTTATTGCCCTGCTTTCCAGTTGTAGCGGTGACGATATTGAACCCACTGGCATAAATGAAATTATTGTCGACCAAATAGATTACAATCTGACTGCCATGAATGGCTCAGGTATTACCGGTAAAGCCACATTTACCAGAGACAGTAACGATAATACCAGCATTTTAATTGAGCTGGTCAATACAAATACCGATGAGCATCCCGCTTATGTAAACTTTAATAGTGCAGCTGAAGGTGGCCCTATTGCCATTACCTTAGAACCTTGCACCTGTGCCGTAAGTACTACTGTTGTAACACAGCTTGATGATGGTACCCCAATTGATTTTGATAAGTTATTAAATCTGGACGGCCATGTAACTATTGAGAATAGTCCTTCAAACGACGAATTAATTGCTGTGGTAGATATTGGTATCAACGCAAATTAAATATCCCTATATAAAACATAAAATAAAACCCCGGCAGTATTTAAAGTCAGGGTTTTATTTTTTGAGTAACTATCTTATTACTCAAAACTTTTTCCAGGCCCGGGAAACACCTAAGTTGATATTAGAAGATGTTATATTACTACAAACCCTCCGGGCTAACATCTTCTTTAGGAAGCTCCGAGACTTTTCCTATGTATCTGATAAAGTTGCGTTGTGAACTATTAATGTGGATATGACTGTTTAAGTTGTTAAATAGAGTTATTGTTACTTTGTATACTTCTGTCTTCTCTTTAATACTAAAAAGCAGTGTATAAGTGTTTTTGTTTGAATTCTTTGAACTCTTGAATTTATTGGGAACCCCTTTAAATTCAATGGCATTTCTATCACCATAACCTCCTGTCATCTGGCGCTCTCCAAAAAATGGTAAATACGCCGAAATAGTATCTCCTTCTACTTTTAGATAATTTGGATTTCCAATTAAACTTATGTTACTGCCGGAATTTCCCGGCGGCAATAACCCACTACTTGCAACGCTGTTCATCGCGTTCGTATTCATTGGTTGGGCCCATTCGGATTCAATGATAAACGATTTTTGCGCTACCAGATTATCAAGTACCTGATTTTGTATGCTCGTTGTTGCCGCTTTTTCAGAACTTCCACAGCTCCATAAAATCACCATTAAACCTAATATAACTAATCGATACCTCATCTCGTTTTGTTATAATATACTAATAATCAATAAGATATGAATTATAATGTATTTTATTATTAAAATTATTATAAAATTTATACCTCCCTCCTCTTATCCCAAACGTTTCCGAAGTAATCGCTGCTTGTACCAAAGGTTTAACACCAAACCCCCTATAATCATACCCATCCCCACAAAACTCCAGATAAAATATTCTTCACCTAAAAAAACCACCCCAACAATTACTGCAAAGAAGACTTCTAAATATTTTAATGGCGCAATCACATTTGTTTCGCTCATTTGAAATGCTTTGGTCATGAATAGCTGGCCAAAATATCCAAAAACACCGAGACTCAGCAATAAAAACCAATCGATTCCCACAGGAGTTTTCCAATCAAAAATGGATCCTATACCTCCTATCATTGTAGCTATACACATAAAATAATTTACAATAACCACCGGATGCTCCCTGCTACCAATTCGCCTAATAATGATATATACCAAACCACTAAAAACTGAGGATATAAGAACTAAACCCAAGCCAATAAATGGAATACTCCGGTCAAAACCTTTTAACACAATTACGCCTAAAAAGGAGATCAAAAAGAATAGCCATTGTATGGGTCTGACATTTTCCCTGAGCAATAAAATGGCGAAAATGGCCGCAAAAATCGGTGCAATATATCGCATTCCAACAGCAGAACCAAGAGGTATATAATGCAGGGCCATAAAAAATAAAACCATTGAAGTAGAGCCTACTAAACCTCTTAATACCAAAAGTTTACGATGGGTTCCCAAAATGGGTATACCCCTGCTTAACAAATAGCCAAAAGTAAAGAAAAGAGAACCGAGCGACCTAAAAAAAACCAATTGATAGGCACTGTAAGTAGTCAGGAATTTCAAAAGCCCATTCATGGCCGTAAAGGCCAGGGTGCTCAACAGCATAAAATAAACAGCCTTTTTGAAATCCATTAATGAGTTTAAACTGGTATGGGCAAAGATAGGATAAGTGGGTATTTCCACCTATATCTCTGGGGATGCCCCTGGTAGAAAGTTCCCTTAGAATTGCACTACCGAAACATAGGCAGTTTTTATCTTGCTAACATCTTTGGTAAAATCGGTCCAGGCAAAGTATACCTTATCACCTACCAATTCCATTTGAGGGAATCCTGAATTACGAGACCCATCCATTTGAGTAACTCTTATAGCTTCAGATTTCTTTCCGGTTCTGGCAATTTTTACTGCCTTTAATTGTGCCTTGCTATCTTTAGATTCCATCCAACTTACGATTGCCGTATCCGCATCCAGTAATACTATATCCACCCTTCCAATTGCATCGGCCTCATCTACCTGTATCGGAGGGTCGAAATGCTCTCCTCCATCATTTGAAAATACCAGATTTACCTTAGGCTGATCCCCGGCAGCCGTAAACCAGGCCACGGCCAGATTATTTCCCAAACTCGCTACCTTTGGGCCGTTTACAGGACATCCATTTATTTGCCAATTATCACTATGTATAACTTTAGGGGCTGTCCATTTACCTTCAACCTGTCTTACAATGCTTATATCCCTTATTTCTTCCTCAGAACGGTCTCTGTAGATCACCACGGGTCCATTGGTAGTGATTGCTGCTGTCGTCTGACAGCAATCACAGCTTCGGTTATCCAGGAGGGTGTCTTTACTAACTTCTCCCTTTTCAGAAACTATAGCAGCTCTTAGTGTCATGGCACCACGGGAGCCGTCCTCCTTTTCCAATGTATTACGGCCATCGAGCCAGGTAACAAAAAAGGAGCCAGCCTTACAGGGCACGGCAGTTACAAATCCATGTTCAGTCTGGGTGCCATCAGTATGTAAGGCTAGATTGGTAGCCCAGTTTATAGATCCCTTAGGGAGTACATTTAGCTTTACATCATAGGAATAGGTACCTGCAGACGATTTCTTTAATACATGTGACAATAAATTCCCTTGATTTTCAACAATCATTGGAAAATCGGCCCAATTTACAAACCAATCAGTACCTTGTAAGATTTCATGGGGAGTCTGCCACTCCCCATCTTTCAATTCTGCATAACGCAAGGAAACAAGGGTATCCCCCTTTTTTTCTACCCAGGACATCAGGGTCTTATCTCCGTTGGAAAATAAATTAGGTAAGGAACTATTTTCCCCGGCCGGTGAATCTATATGATTTACTAATTCCGCATCTCTTTTTAGGGGTTCTGAACAGGATATCAGCAAACCAATTAAAATGGCCAGCCCGCAAAAGGTGTAGCTTTTCATTTAATGAGTATCTTTTAATTTTTGAATCACTTCCGGGGAATCCCAGGTAACTCCTCCAACAATTTTTTCTACCTTCTCCCCTTCTTCATTATAAATAAATGTGGTTGGCAGGGAATTAATTTGTTGATCCGTCCACGAGCCGCTGTATTTAATAAATATAAAATCAAATTCCCGTTCCTCTTTAAACGCTTTAATAACACCCAAAGACTGGTCTGAGGCTAATAAGAAAATATAGTTTTCTTTTTCTAGTATAGCCTGTGAACGCAGCAGCGATGGCATCTCTTCTAAACAGGGCCTGCACCAGGTAGCCCAGTAATTAAGGAGTATTCTTTTTCCCTTATAATCTGAAATTGCAATCGGATTTCCATCGAGATCTTCAAATTGGCTTGCAGCTTCTGTAATTTTTTCGGAGTTATTGGCTTCTTTACGACTAGAATACTTGTCCTTAACGGCCTTTTTACAACTTATTAGAAGTGCAAGTATTGTTATAAATATGGAAATTCTTAACCGCATAAATTCCAATTATTTGGCCCGAAAGTAATTAAAAATAGGAACAATTGGAAAAGATTAGTTTCTTTAGGTAAGCCAAAGAAGTTACTCTTCAAACTTGTTGTTAGCCAACAAAATTTTATTAAGCTGTTTGGAGCCATTATTCTTATACAGATCACGTATAAGTTTTTGGCGTTTGTTCTCGGAAATCTCCAGAGAATCAATCAGGGCCCTCATTAAAAGAATTTCTTTTCGGCGTGCTTCCTCAGCAGCCAGATAATCCGGTTCGAATGTAAAGAGCATTGGGCCTTCTTCCTCTTCTGCCATTAATCTAGCCTCTTTTTGAGGCCTTTGCTGGGCAAGAAGATCATTTGTACTTAGAGCGCATAACCCCATGCAAAATAAAAGCAATTGAACTTTTTTCATTTTTAATGTCTCATGTTCGAATTCAAATTAAGCCATTTTTCTTAACTAACCATAAGTTGTGGTTGATAAAGCTTCTTATTCGATAAATAGCTCATTGTATCGATAAATGATCTGAGTTTTTTTATTTGTTTTTCCCAAATAATTACGTTTTAAGTACGCGTACTTTTATAGACTTACTAATTGGAGTTTGACTTCTATCCGCATAGTGATTATATGGCACCAATACATTCGTCTCGGGAAAATAAGCTGCCAAATTACCTTTCGGGATTTTATAAGGCAAAACCTTAAAGTTATAAGCTGTCCTGGTTGAAGAATCGTAAGTGCTGCTCAGATTTACAACCTCCATTTTCTCCAGGCCATTTTTCGCCATGTCCTCAGGGTTCATAAAGACTATTCTTCTCTCATTATATACCCCCCGGTATCTGTCGTCCATACCATATACCGTAGTGTTAAACTGGTCGTGAGACCTTATTGTCATCAGCATATACTCGTCGGCTTCCAGATTATGCTCCGGAAGTTTGTTAATTGTAATTTGTGCTCTTCCCCCTGATAATTTGCTAAAATCGAGTTCCCTCACATTATTTGGCAAATAATAACCCACTCCCTGGGCTCTTAATTCTGTGTTTTCAAAACCCCTGGCTACATTATCTATCATTTCCCTGATCCTGCGATAATCACTTCCCAGAGCCTTCCAGTCCATGACGTGCCTCCCTTTAAAATAGATATCTGCCAGTTTTGCAATCAATTCCGGTTCACTTTTCAATTGTTCCGAAGGCGCTTTTAGAACCCCCAATGAACGGCGTACCCTTCCCATGCTATTTTCCACAGTAACAAAACGGTCTTTGCCATCATTGTTTTCCTTTTCTGAACGGCCATATGTAGGAAGAATTAAGGCTACTTTTCCGGTAACCAGGTGACTACGATTTAATTTGGTGCTTACTTGTACCGTTAATTGGCACCTTTGGATAGCTTCGGCGGTATAATCAGTATCCGAGGCCGCCATTAAAAAATTTCCTCCAAGAGCCATAAATACTTTAGCTTTTCCCTCGTACATGGCTCTCATAGCTCCTACCACATCCAAACCTTGCTCTTCAGGCGGTGTAAACCCCAAATGGGTTTTAATTCGCTCATTAAAGGCTTTATCAACATAGTGCATAATTCCAACACTGCGGTCGCCCTGAACATTTGAATGCCCTCTTACCGGGCATGTACCACTAAAAGGCTTTCCAATAGCTCCTTTAAGTAATAGAAGGTTTACATATTCCCTAATTGTTTCCACCCCGTTTTTATGCTGAGTTAGCCCCATGGCCCAACAAACGATAATTTTCTGCTTATTGGCTAATAATTTTACCGCGGTATCTACACTTTCCATAGATACACCACTTAACTCCAAAAGCTTTTCATTGGTATAAGCATCCAGGTCAGTCAATAAGGCTTCTGCTCCCACGGTATACCTATCAATAAAGTCGTGATCGAATACATTTCCCTCAACCTTATCCAGTGCAGCCAGCTTTTTCAGAATCAATTTTAGTAAGGGAATGTCCTGGTTTATATTAACCGCAAGATGCAGATCCGTGATTTTCTCCCCTGAACCCAATAGACCCTTTAAGCTTTGCGGGTTTTTAAATTTCACAAGACCCGATTCTTCCAGGGGGTTTATACTAATGACGCTCCCACCGTTTTCTTTGCATTTTTCTAGTGCGGAGAGCATCCTGGGATGGTTTGTACCTGGATTTTGTCCGGCTACGATAATCACTTCTGCACCATACAAATCTTCCAGTTTCACAGATCCCTTTCCTATTCCCAGTGTTTCAGACAGGGCCACCCCACTTGATTCGTGGCACATATTGGAACAATCTGGTAAATTATTGGTCCCAAAAGCTCTTGCAAAAAGTCCATATAAAAAGGCTGCCTCGTTACTGGAGCGTCCCGAGGTATAAAAAATAGCTTCGTTAGGGCTATCTAAATTATGTAACTCATCCGCAATAAGCGCAAAGGCTTCTTCCCAGGAAATAGATGTATAATGCACACTTCCTGCTCTTAAAATCAAGGGTTCCGTAATCCTGCCAAGTTTGTTTAATTCATAATCGGTTCGTAAGGACAATTCTTCTACGGAGTGTTTCTCAAAGAATGCAGCTCCAATATGGGAAGTAGTTGCTTCATCTGCCAGGGCTTTTGCACCATTTTCACAGTACTCCCCTATTTTGGATGGTTTTTCAGGATCTGGCCAGGCGCAACTGGGGCAGTCAAAACCTTCTTTCTGATTCATACGCATTAAGGTGGTCATAGCTCGAAAAAACCCCATTTCCTTAAAGCTATGTTTCATGGCGGCCGAAATCCCTTCTTTTCCGGCGGCATAAGGCTTGGGTTCTGTTACTTTGATCTCTGAAAATGCATCCGGACCCCTGACGCAAACATTTCTTTTAGAATTGTTTTCTGCCATATACTTAAAGTAATTCTTTAGGATTAGGATAGTTATCGGACTGGTCCTCCTGACGCTCGTCCAGGCAGGTAAAATCCTTTTCTAATAATAGAAATAAACTGTCATTATTTTTAAATTCCATGGTTTCACTAAAACCAACCTGCTCTGTTTGGTGCCAATTATTTCCGAGGAATTTGGGAAGATTCAGGGAAATAGTATTGTTCTCAAATTGGGCGGTAAGTTGTTCAGTGTCCGCGACCAACTTTATGGCGTAGGTAAAGACTGTAGTATCAAAAGCGGTCCGATCCTCTATATACCCTTTGGTACAAAGCGTATCCACCTCTGAACGCGTAAGTCTGAAACGGACCGAATTGCCTAAAACCCTAATCTTCATGGTTGTACAGAATATCTCTTCCTAAATGTACAACATATTCGGATTTATACATCTTTTAACTGTTAAGAGATTAATTAAGAGAGGAAGCTGACAAATGTCATAGGTGATCTTCTTCATAGGAGAGAATTTTGTACTCTAAACTGATATGATTATGACTACTAAAAATATTACACAAACCAGCCATGCTACCAATGCTGTTTACGGTTTGGGCGTTGTAGGGGCTGCAGTGTATTATATTCAAATGGCCACAAGCTTTTGGGCCGGAGTCATAGGGTTTATTAAGGCCCTATTATGGCCCGCATTTATTGTTTATGAAGTCTTAAGGCATCTGGAATTATAAGCACAATTTTCGTATCTTAAGTTCCTTAAACATTGAATCTTATGAAGAATCTGGTTCGCGCCATTGTTGCCGCTATTGGTGCTAGAAAAATAGGAGGCGGACGATGTGGTTGTATTGGAACCGTAGTAGTATTTATTATACTGTATTGGCTGTTGGGTTATGTCTTTGAATTATTCTGAGTTTTATCCCATGAAATTATTCCTGTAGATCCCATCTATCTTATATGATTCTTTCTTGGGATTGGTGTATTTTTGCCGGATGGTAAAAAAAGAGCAATCCCAATTGGAATTTGTGGCCCTGATGGCAGCATTAATGTCTATTGCTGCCCTGGCTTTGGATGCCATCTTACCAGCCCTTGATATTATTGGAATTGCAGTAGGTGCAACAAATCCTTCTCAAAACCAATTACTAATTCTGTTATTCTTTCTGGGCTTGGGTGTAGGACCCTTGTTATTTGGCCCTATTTCAGACAGTGTTGGCCGTAAACCAGTTGTTTACATGGGTTTTGGGCTCTTTATTTTTGCCAGTCTTCTTTGTGTTTATGCACCAACCTTTGAACTAATGATCATAGGACGCATTCTGCAGGGCATTTCATTGTCCGCGCCACGTACCATAAGTATTGCTATGATACGAGATACGTACAGTGGTAATTATATGGCGAGGATCATGTCATTTGTTACTGTAATATTTATCCTTGTACCCATCATTGCTCCAGCAATGGGTAAATGGATCCTGGATTTTTACGGTTGGGAGGCAATTTTTCATGTACAGGTCTTTTTCAGTATTCTGGTTTCGTTTTGGTTTTGGAAGAGACAACCAGAAACATTAATTCCTGAGAAAAGAACATCCTTCCGTTGGGGTGTTTTTATTGACGGGTACCGTGAATTGTTAAATTACAGGCAGACCATGTTGTTTACTATTATCTGGGGCTTTATAACTGGCTCTTTTTTAGTTTACCTGAGTACCTCACAGCAAATTTTCCAGGAGCAATACGCCTTAAAAGAGTCTTTCCCATATATTTTTGCGGCTCTGGCAATTACTATTGGTGCTGCAACTCTGCTTAACGGCACATTGGTATTGCGTTATGGTATGCTTAGACTAGTAACCGTTGCTATGGCAGCCTCCGTGCTAATCTCTTTGGTCTATATTGTTTTATTTGCCAGAACCGGGAATCCCCCATTTGGAATCCTGCTCACTTTTTTTGCATTACAGTTCTTCGCAGTTGGCTTCCTATTTGGCAACCTGCGCTCCCTTGCTATGGAACCGGTTGGTCATATTGCGGGTATAGGTGCAGCTATTACAGGCTTTATTGCGACAATTATGGGTGTTGCTATTAGCGCCTATATCGGTCAATTTATAATAGATAGTGTTCTTCCAATGTTTATAGGGTTTTTGGCTTGCGGGTTAATCTCATTTGGAGTATTGGCCTATTTCTTTCTGGGGAAAAGAGGTGTTCCAAGCCCGTTTTAACTACCTAAAGTTTTGATCCCCCAGCGATCTGCTTTTGGGTTATAGGCTGACACCCTTGTTAAAGTCTCAAATTTTCGGTACCTTAAGAAGGCTTTTACACCACCCCGGTGTACCTAAGTTTCGTCTCATTCGAACAGCTCCCCTTTAATTTTGAAAACACAACTTTTGACTATGAAGAAAATATATCTTTTCGTACTTCTTACATTTATTGGTTTACACCTTACAGCGCAATATCAGGTTTCTACTTGTGAAGAACTCGAACTTCGCCCAATTACACCGACAACTGCAGATTCACCCGGTGAAGATATCTTGAAAATTTATTATGAGGAAGATGATGAAGGTATCGGAGGTCTTGGCTGCTATGCCCATCATCACCCCAATGGAAAGGATTTTGTAATAACTCCATACAGTTGGGGAAGAGAACCATCCTTAGCAAAAAAAGGTTTAATAAAAGACGCAATGGACGCCATAAGTGATGCAAGAGCAGAGTATGTAAATTATGGTACTATGGAAAATAAATTGTATTACCTACTGGATAACTTAAATTACAGCCATACCGGAATAGCTAAATGGATCGTAGATGACAGTTGCTGGATGAAATCTGGAGTTCCCACTCTGGAAGGAAGCACCGGGGATGCACGAAAATTAATCTTTGCGCACGAAATAGGACATTGCTTTGTCATGGAAAATGTCAGATACCTCGTGAAATTTTACAGGTCTTTGAATGCCTGGTTCGACGAAAGTGTTGCAGAGTATCTGGCTTCTGAAGTATACAAGGAAGTGAATACCGAACATAGCAGTGCAATATCGTTTGATCTTGATGGAAAAGCCTTTACGCAACCTTATGACGCCTATGTACTTTGGAAATATTACGCAGACAAATATGGTAAATCTGCTGTTGTCCCTTTAATGAACCAACTCACCCAAAGAACTACCCGAGGGGAACGGCTTGAATTTATGAGATCCTCAGATTTTGATCAGTTCTATCAACATTTTCTTTTTGACTTTTATCAACTCGCTATACACGACTCCGGAGGAGGTTACATTCCAAATGAAGGACCCACAGCTCGGTTACAATATGATCCTGTAACCAGCGGTTCCAGTATCTCATTACCAGATCTTGAACCGGAACGTCTTCAACTGTTTGAAATCATTATTCCCCCTGGACATCAATTGACCTTACACCCTCCCGAAGGGACAGATTATTCATATTTCCAGTCACTTGTTGTAGAAGGGGGTGTAGCGCTAAAGGACTGGAACTCAACCGTAACAATTGAGGGAGACTGTGCCTATTCTATGTCTATGCATGTTCTAATGTCTCATTTAAATAGTATTCCTTTAACTAATCTGGAGATAAATTATGAACTAAAGGCTAAAACGGATTGCTGCAGTGAATATTCCGGAACATTTGATGCATGTCTAATTGGCACTTGGGAGGTTGATATTGCCACTTTAGGAAGCACCTTGGAAAGGGATGTAACCGGAACTATTGAAATAACTTTTGAAGAAAACCCTACTGGGCAGGTGACCTCTGAATTTCAAATTAAAATTCCCCGACGTGAAAGTGCAAATTACAGGTCACACAAAGGAACGCTCTCTGCATGCATGATTCCTCTGGAAAACCCCGGCTCTATTAAACAGTTTAAACTTTCAGGTGCAACTTTGGGTTTAGCTAACACGCACATTAGATATAGAAGCTATAATGGGGAAGTTATTGATATCACACCGGATGTTATGGAATTCCTTGAAAGGACAACTTTTAGTTATAAAAATTGTACTCCTACCATGATGTTTGGCTGGAATGTAATAAAATTAAACAAGGTGCGATAAATATTCAGCTATAACCAGGAAATGACAATAACCAGTTATTGGAAAGATGATTAAATAGCCCATGGTATATTAATTACCACGGGCTATTTAAGCATGTTATTATTTTTAATTTTCAATCATTCCCTGACCTTCTATCCAGGGGGCTCCTGCTGCTTTCAGCTGGGCTTCGAGGGAAGGTAATTCTGAATTCACAAAGCCATTGAGATTTGCTTTAAGAGTCTTTAACTCTGACTGAGCCACTCCAAATGACGCTTTATGATTAGCGGTTGGACCATAAGTGCTTGTAGATAGGGCCCGGCGGCCAATGGAATTCCCTGAATTAGGGCTTGGCGCATTCCTTTCCCCAATTTCATTTTTAGCCGGATTACCATTTATCCTGGAATCCATTTTCTGAAGCATAGACCTAGCATCGTGCAATTTCTGAACCAGTTCAGCGGAAGGCGATGTTGCATTTTGTAAAGCGCGTTGCATGGCATTAACTTTCAGAGTACTCTCTTTTAAAACCGTTTTTGTAGCCTTCAGGTCTTGCTGAAAAGCCTGATACTTTTCTGTAAACGCGGCTATCTCTTCATAAGAAGCACCTTTTAGAGCCCCTTCGGCAAGAGGAACTACCTTAAAGTTCTTTGTACTGCCCAATTGTACCATCTGACCATCCACCATTTTTGATAAGGTAACGGAATAGTCACCGGGTGTAACCATAATACTACGGTCATAGTTGTTCCCTGTAGCCTTAGGCGGATTTAGGTCCTCCCCGCTTCTATCGGCGATATCCAATGCCCAGTTGACCTGGTTAAAACCTTTTTTGTTGGTTCCCTTTACCACTTTAACTACCTGGCCCTTACTGTTTTTTACGGTAAGGAACAAACCGGGTTTTTCCTGAACCTTTTCAGCTTCCAAAGCGTCCCATCCGGGAAAAGGAATCGAGGTTTTACCCTTTTCTGCAATTTTACGGGCAGACTTTAAAGAAACAAGTGAATCTTTTAGGTAATAGGTGAAAATAGCTCCAAATTCCGGATTTTTAGCCACGTACTGATTACTGCCTTGTGCGTAGCGCGCAGACTTGGGTACATACCAGTAGGCTGGTTTTACATCAAATAATGTTCCTTCTGCGTTTTTTACATTGTTGTCAAACTCCCGTAGCGGGGTAATATCATCCAGAACGTAAAAACCTCTTCCAAATGATGCGGCAACCAAATCGTTTTCCCTTCTTTGGATAGTAATATCACGTATGGCAATAGTGGGTAAACCTCCTTTTAACTGGCTCCAGCTACCTCCTCCGTTCGCAGTAAAATAGACGCCGTTTTCCGTTGCTGCAAAAAGTAAATCCTGTTTGATATGATCCTGTACCAAACGCCAGGTAAGCAGTCTCTTCGGGAGATTTCCGTTCATTAAACTCCAGGTACGACCCTTGTCGGAACTTTTTAACAAATAAGGCTTAAAGTCCCCGTATTTGTGATTATCTAAGGCTGCATAAACAATATTTGCATCAAACAGGTCGGCTCGTACATCATTTACAAATGGTGTTGCCGGTACACCTTTTATAGCGCTTAATTCAATCTTACGCCAATTAGTACCTCCGTCTTCTGACACCTGTATAATTCCATCATCGGTACCTGCGTAAAGTAAACCTTCCTGTTTAGGAGATTCAGCTAATGAAGTAATCGTGTTATAGTTAGACATGGCATTTACATCCCAGGCATTGTCCCAGCTCATTTGTCTGCCCATAATAGGAAGCGCCAGCCTCTCCTGATTGCGTGTAAGGTCTTTAGAAACAGCCTGCCATTCATCTCCTCTGTTCTCGGATTTCCAGACCCGTTGTGAAGCAAAATAGATACGGGTGGGTTTATGTGGACTTACCAAAATAGGTGCATCCCAGTTAAAACGCCCTGCCGGCTCTCCCAAAGCGGGTTGTGGTTGGATGAATACCGTCTCACCCGTGGTCTGATCTACGCGCCATAGAACACCCTGTTGAAATTCCCCATAAGTAATGTCAGGATTCCCGGGTTCTGTGGCGGATTGATGACCATCGGCTCCCAGCGTAATCCACCAGTCAGAATTTAAGATCCCGGCCTCATTTCTGGTTCTGGATGGACCACCATGAGACCCATTGTCCTGTGTTCCTCCATAAATATTGTAAAATGGTTTACTATCATCTACAGCCACCTTGTAATATTGGGTCACCGGAAGGTTTGAAACAAATTTCCAGGTCTTTGTAAGGTCAAAACTTTCATATAAGCCACCATCAGTACCAAATAGCACATAATTGGGATCAGAAGCCTTAAAGGCCATAGCATGACTATCTACATGTTTTCCTTTTTCGTTCATATTCACGAACGTTTTACCGTGATCATCCGATATTTTAACATAGTTGTTCATCAGGTATAACCTTCCTTCCTTATGTGGGGAAGCGTATAATTCCTGATAGTAATGCGGGCCGGTACCTCCCGAAACAGTATTGGATTTCTTGGTCCAGGACTGTCCCCCATTGGTGGACACAAAAACACCACCTGTAAGGCGTTCCAATTCAATGGCAGCATAGATCATATTATTATTAAATGGATTCATGGCCAGGCCAATCTTACCAAGTCTTACTTTTGGGATTCCGGTGGTCAATTTTTCCCAGGTCTCTCCCCCATCAGTACTTTTGTGAATTCCTGAACCGGGGCCTCCGCCCATATAAGCAGCAACCGTCCTGTGTCTGTCCCATGTTGCCGCATATAGCACATCAGAGTTTGTGGGATCAATCAGAAGGTCGGTGGCACCTGTCCATTCATCATTTCCCAGGGTTCTGTTCCATGTAGACCCGCCATCGGTAGATTTATATACACCGCGTTCCCCGCCTTTACTCCAGAGCGGGCCTTGTGCAGCCACCCAGATAATATTCGAATTTTCGGGATGAATTATGATCTTAGAAAGATGTTCAGATTTCTTCAGGCCCATATTTTTCCATGTCTTTCCGTCGTCGTGACTAACGTAAATACCATCGCCAAAACCGACATGACGGCCTCCTACATTTTCGCCTGAGCCCACCCAAATAGTACTGGGAGTAGATTGATCGATAGTGACACAACCTATGGAATAAGTAGTTTGCTTGTCAAAAACAGGTTTCCAGGTAGTCCCGGAATTAGTCGTTTTCCAAACCCCACCTGAGCCAATGGCTATATACCAAACATTCTCATTTTTAGGGTGAATAGCTATATCAGCCACACGGCCGGAGGTAAACGCCGGACCTAAACTTCGGAAATTTAATCCTTGATAAGGGTCTTCTTTAGCTTCCTGAGCCCGGGTGTTAAATACTAATCCCAGGCCAAAAATAAATGCAAGAGCATAACATCTGCTGATCTTCATAAATGTATAAGTTTTAGAAGCCCGAATGTAATTAAAATTTAATAAATTTTTCATCTTTAAGTATTAAAAATACGATGAAATAAAGGCATCTAAACATTCATTTAAAAGGCCAAAAGATGTATCCGCCAAAGGTGACTTGAAATAATTGGGGTTTTAAAAATAGAGAAGTTTTAATATATATAAATTAATATAAAATGCTATTAGTAAGTATTTTATATAATTACAAGATAAAAACTGAAGTTCTATTGCACTATTATTTGATTGGTTGCAATGTCTTTTTCAGTTTTTTATACTCTTTCATTTGTTTCGGGTCCAAAATGGTACTCATATATTCTGTTTCCTGCTTTGACAAAGCGGTAAGGCTTTTTTTCTTTTCTTCCGGAGTAGCCGAACTCTTGTTAATCTCGTTTTCCTTGACTATTGTCTCAGCAATCTTTTCATAAACAGCTGATGCCTGCTCAACTGTCATCCCTACGTCGGCCTGATAAGCTTGAACAAGTTTAGCAGCTTGCTTTTCCACATCGTTCTTGGGTACAAATTGAGCATTGGTGATATTACTAAACATCAGGGCAAGAATAATTGGCAAGCCCTTTATTAAATTTCTAAATACGTTTGTCATAATAGTGATTTTGTCTCCCAAGTTAAGAATTATAATCAGCTGAATCCTAATGGGAAGTTAACATAATTTTTATTATACAACTACCATTCCAAAAGTATAAAAACGATTCTTATATTAGCAACTAATTTGCTATGAGTATGCTAATCTGGGGTGCCTTTATCTTTCTTATTTTTATTTTCCTGGCACTTGATCTTGGTGTTTTCAACAAAAAAGATCATGTAATCCGTTCTAAAGAGGCTGGTATATGGACAGCTCTCTGGGTTACTGTTGCTATGAGTTTTAGCTGGATAATCTATTGGCTATTCTCGAGCGGTATTATTGATAATCCAACTGGATTAACCCCTGGAGATGCAGTTTTAAAATATATTACAGGATATTTAATTGAACTCTCATTAAGTATTGACAATGTCTTTGTGATAGCTGTGATCTTTACGGCATTGGGAATTCCTCCTGTTTATCAGCACAGGGTTTTATTCTGGGGTATACTTGGTGCAATTGTATTTAGGGCCTTTATGATCCTCTTTGGAGTTGCCCTAATAAATAGGTTTGAATGGATAATATATGTATTCGGTATTTTCCTTCTTTACACTGCATTTAAGATGTTACGCACGGGAAATACAGATTTTAACCCTAAGGATTCTTTTGTTTTTAAACAAATCAAGAAAATTTATCCCATCACCACAGTTATTAACGGGCATAATTTTTTTATAAAGAAGATGGGGTTAACCGTAGCCACCCCTTTGTTTGTGGCTCTTGTTGTAATTGAAATAACAGATGTTATGTTTGCCTTGGATAGTATTCCTGCCATTCTTGCAATAACGGCAGATCCTTTTATTGTCTTCAGTTCTAACATCATGGCGATATTAGGTTTGCGGTCTATGTATTTTCTGGTTTCAAGGATGCTTGCTAAATTTAGGTTCATCCACTACAGCCTGGTGGTGATATTAGCCTTCGTAGGATTTAAAATGTTGTTGTCTCATAAGTTTCACCCCTCAGAATGGGTTTCCCTTACGGTAATTGTTGTATCGTTGTTAAGTGGTGTTGTAACTTCTTTATTAATTCCCCAAAAAGAAGAGGTCACAGAAGACAACTAAAAATAGCCTTTAGCAGTGTAATTTGGCCATGCCAATATATTCGAACACTTTTAGCTCCAAAGATTTATAATTTACTAATTGTTCCCTAATGCGCTCTTTTGCATCTTCAAAAAACAGCGTATGATCTTTCAATGCCTTTATAATCTCCAGGTTTGAATTTTTTAAATTAGCCAGACTATGTTTTAATGATTCCAGTCGATTGTGAAGGCTGCGAGTTTTAGGCTCGCAGACATACGATTTTAATTTTTCCTCCAGTGATAGTAAACTTCGGTTGTTGCGTTCCAATCGCAATAAGGCATTAGTACTGCCAGAATTAGTGGGAACACGTGAAATGGGTCCTGTTGCAGTCATTATAATTTGATTTTGGGGGTACTCGATTTATTAATTGGTGGATTTAAGGTACGAAAATTTTGACAAAAAAGAGCGCCAAGGAATCACAAACTGGAATTTTAACTAATTTTTATAAGACTTAACTTTTTTATAGCTGTGGCAAAATATAAGTGAAGAAAAGGTTTTTAGAAGAATTTAAAAGGCCAATTTGGTTTAATCCTCGATTAAGCCCGTGCATCCGGTAACGTAGTTTTTAATTGGAATTTTTCAAAACTAAATAAACTAATGCGTTTCTTCCTCGAACTCCAGATCTACTATCACCTTGTTCCATTTGTCAGAAAAAGGGGAAAGATAGAGCTCTTTTAGCAACCTGCGCCTCTGTCTTTCAGAGATATTTAATGTGTCAATAATTTCCAGTCTCTTTTTAATAGTTGCAACCCGCTCCATTTTTAGTTTCATCCTCGCTTCTGGCGAAATGACGAGATCTGAATCAAATCGCTCAAGGACTGTTCTCTTTTCAACCGTAAGTTCGTTCTTATCCCAGTTTTTATTCTCCTTCTGACTATATCCTATAGTATGCAAAGTTGATAAAAAAATCAAAAGACCAAACTTTCTTAAAAGAGATATAGATATAAATTTCATTATTAGGGTTCTGTTTTGCAAAGTACTGATTTTTAGTGAAATGCAAGAGAATATATTTTTAGTTAATGAACCGAAAATCGATTTAAATTAGCACTTTAGCGTTTTTGTGATTTAATTACCTTTGAAAAGAGTCTAAAAATAAATTACGCTATGAAATTATATTCAAAATTCCTTATACTATTTCTGCTGTTAGCCAATGCCTTAAGTGCACAGCAATCTATTACCTCTGCGCGTATTGAATTTGTATTTGTTTCTAAGGATGTTGATGGAACTATTGAAGGATTTCAGTCTTCATCTAAAGTTATTCCTGAAGAGCTCACGAGTTCAGTATTCGAGGGATCCGTTGCTGTTAACACCTTAAAAACGGGTAATTTTTTGCGTGACTGGCATTTAAAAAACAGTAAATATTTTGATGAAGAAGCCTATCCGCTGATTACTTTTAAAAGTACGGAGGTTATCTACAATAAGACTGGTTTTGAGGTTAGTGGAACCATAACCATAAAGGGGATATCTAAAACACTAACATGGTATTTTGAGAAAGATGGAAATACACTTCGAGGATCTGCTACCCTTTTTTGTTCTGATTTTAATATCAATATAAAAAAGGGTCGTCAGGAAAATAAGGTAGAAATAAACCTAATTCTTGAACTTGGTTAGTATTCCTAATTTCAGAAGATATAAAATCCCTAAAAAAGCCCTTGAATTTATTCTTTTCCTTTAAAAATCAATTCATATATTTTACCTACGCCCCAATTTCCAATTGGAAAATAAAAGGCAAAGAAAAGTGCCATCCCCAAGGTAAAATTTCGAATCCCAAACATTTCATCCAGAATATTACCAGGAAAAGCATAGGAAGTTTTAAAAAAGTAACCGCCAAATTCTAAAAGACCCATAGCCACAAGTCCGTACGCATATTGCATATGAAAAGGGAATTTTCGCAACAATAAAGAGATGGGTACCATATAGAGAATATAGCAAGTTATTACCTGCCACCAGTAAGTAAACCTAGCAATTTCAACCTCATTGCCAAACCAGTTCATCAACATTCCCCATGTAAAATAAACTATGCAATATGTAAATATGAGCCTGCTATCTACCCTTAATTTGTTCAGGACCCAGGAATAAAACGATTCCATAGTTATTTTGAACTTCGTTTGTTATCAATAATGGCCATTGCGTCATTTACTGTCTGCATCTGGTCCATATCATCATTTTCAAGGGTAATGTCGAAAGCATCTTCAACATCCAGAACAATATCTACCAGGTTGGCAGAATTTATATTGAGTTCATTTATAAAATGACTGTCAGGTGATATATCATCTACTGTCATGTCCTCCGGTAAATAGGGTTTAACTATACCTTTCAATTGTTGATAATAATTTTCTTCTTTCATAGTGTTTTTTCAATCCATAAAGGTCCTAAAAATAACACAAGCATTTACATCTCCAAAGCCAAAACTAGCTTTTGCGATTGTTTTTGGTTTAAAATCTATTGTTTTTACGGGAATACGGGATTTATCTACTATTTTTTCTATTTCGGGATGCAAGTCTTCAACATTTACATTTCCAAAAATTTGTCCTTTTTTAAATTGCAATACTGCTGCTACACATTCCATACTTCCTGAGGCGGCAAGGCCATGCCCCATAATTCCTTTAAAAGAATTAATATATGGGAAATCGAGTCCTGATCGTTCCAGGGCCAGACTCCAGTTAAGCACTTCAACAGGGTCTTTTCCAGTAGCCGTTAAATGACCGTTTATGGCCTCAATATCTTTGCTTGCTATTCCAGAGTTCTTCAGGGCCATTTTTATACACCTCTGAACAGATATGCTATTAGGAGCCGTCATACTGCCACCTGCTCTTTGACCTCCACTGTTGATGGCTCCACCCAAAACTTCCGCATATATTTTTGCGCCTCTTTGTTTGGCACTTTGCAATGATTCTAAAACCAATGCCCCTGCCCCACTTCCGGGAACAAAGCCAGAGGCTGAAGCACTCAAAGGTCTGCTGGCAGTAGATGGTGTATCATTGTATTTTCTCGGGAGTATGCGCATAGCATCAAAACCACCCCAGACATATGGACCGCTGTCGCTGCAACTTCCGGTTAATATTCGTTTTGCTTTTCCTGCTTGTATACGATCATAAGCCATCATCAGGCCCTCTGTGCCTGTTGTACATGCCGACGAATTAGTTGTCACCTGGTTGCCGGAACCCAGTATACCACCCAAATAGGCGCTTATACCGCTTGCCATGGTTTGTATAACTGAAGTACTTCCCAACCTCCTGGTGTTTCCGGCATCTACCAAATGAATAGATTCTCGAAATTTATCCACCCCTAAAATACCTGTTCCAAAAATGATACCACTATCCCAATCTGGTTCATCTGCCTCTGCTTTACTTAAACCGGCATCAGTCCATGCATCTGTGCCTGCTATCACCCCATAAACCAGACCACTTGCATTTAAATCCCTTAGCTGTAAAGGGGTGAAGTATTTATTGATATATTCTGATGTAAGTTCCGGTTTTCCAGCAACATGACATCCAAAATTAAGATCTTTTAATTCTTGTTGAAAACTTATCCCACTGCTACCCTCCTGAAGGGTTTTTGTAAAGTCGGCAATTGTCACACCATTTGGGGCACAAATGCCTAAACCGGTAACCACTACTCTATGCTCCATTAGATGAATACTTTATTATTCCTGCCAACTCCCCTTTGCACACCAACTCCTTAGCTGCATTATGCATTTTTACCTTACACTTTAATTTATTGAATCTGAAGTAAAGCTTTTCTGAACTCACATATACTGTCTCTCCCGGGTATACCGGGATATAAAATTCCATTTGAGAACTGCTGAAGGCCACAGCAAGATCATTTATGTCTTTTTCCGGACTGTCCGAAAGCAAGAATATTCCCAGACAAACCAATCCTATTTGAGCACAACATTCGGTAAGTATAACACCGGGTGTAACCGGAAGTTGTTTAAAATGTCCTTCGTAAAAATCAAGATCCTTCTGAAAACAAAAACTACCTGCAGCACCACTACTATCGATGTGAGATAAACTGTCCACAAATAGAAATGGCTTAGTATACGGTAGTTTTTCTATGATCTTGTTAACATCCATAATTTATCTTAAACTTTCACCTCCATCTACTTTAATTACAGTTCCATTAATCCATTTTGCCTCTTCTGTACATAAAAGATAGGCCACATCAGCTACATCTTCTGGCGTGGTAAGGCGTGCGTTCGGATTCCGCAATTTAGCCTGCTCTAGAAGGTTCTCACTTCCGGGAATCCGCCTTAGGGATTCAGTATTTGTAACCCCCGCCTGTATACAATTGGTTTTTATGCCAAGAGCTGCAAATTCCAACGCCATATTTCTGGAAATAGCTTCCAAGGCGGCTTTTGCAGCCCCAACTGCACCATAATTATAAATAGCTTTCGAAGATCCCTCACTAGTAAATGCAATAATCCGTGAATCCTCTGCAAAAAGGCCTGCTTTTATTAATGCCTGTGCCCAATCATATAGACTTATAGCCATTGCGTTAATCGTGATTTGAAAATCCTGGTTGCTAAGTTCTTGTTCATTGGAAGAATACATTGGTTTTAGGTTACCCTTTGCAATACTGTGAACCAATACCTTGATCTTATGACCTTTGGGAAGAAAGTGTTGAATTTCACTTATTAACTCATCTCTGCTTGCCAGTTGTATAGCGTCTTTATTAAAATTTTTAAACAGCACTCCGGCTGAACTAATTTCTTTAAAGGTACTTTTTATGCCCGGCATATCCAGGTTACGATCCCGGTGGACAACCAGGATATTATACCCATTACTGCCTAGTTTTATGGCCGTTGCAAGTCCCAGGCCTTTACTTCCACCCAGAATTAACGCCCAATTATTTGTTTTTACTTTATCCACCTTGACTATTTTTTATATCTACCACTCCAACAAAACTCGCTGTGCGGAAAATCCGGGCCCAAAGCTTAAGATCAGTCCCTGCTCTCCTTTGGCTATTTCTTTGGATAGAAACCGTTCGAGCACATAAAGTACTGTAGCACTACTCATATTTCCATATAGCCTCAATGTTTCACGCGTATCATCTATATTTTTTCCTAATTTTCCGAACAATTCTTCAACGGTTTGCACAATCTTCTTTCCACCGGGATGAAAGATTAAATGATCTACATGATCAATAGACGTTCCGTTCTTTTTCAAAAACGGATGTACAATATCAGGAAAGTGCTGTGCTATGGTTTCAGGAACAGATGGATCCAGGATCATTTTAAGCCCGGTATTGGTAAGGTCAAAACCCATCAGATGCGTGGCATTTCTAAAATGATACATTTCCTCCGCAACGATAGCGGGTCCGACTGCGTCTTCTTCAGAAGACAGTAAAACACAAGCTGCCCCATCACCAAATATTGCAGCACTAACCATATTTGCCATGGAATAATCTGTGAGTTGAAATGTTGCCGTAGGGCTTTCCACAGCTATTACGGCAGCTCGTTTCCCAGGATTTGCCCTTAAAAAGTTCGCTGCGTATATAAGTCCCGAAACACCCGCTGCACAACCCATTTCAGTAACCGGCAACCTGATAATATTCTGCCTTAATTGAAGATCATTAACAATATAGGCATCTAAAGAAGGAATCATTATTCCCGTACAACTTACTGTAATTATATAATCCAGAGAATCGGGACTCCAATTACTATCATTGAGTGCGTTTCGAAGCACAGCTGTTCCCAATTTTTTTACTTCTCTTACATAAATGTCGTTTTTTGCTTCCAGGCTTGTGGCTGTAAATACATCTTCAATATTCATAATCCCATAGCGTCTGTCTACCGCGGCACCCTCAAATATCTTTATCACTTTTCTTCGAAATCTTTCTTCCTGTCCACTAAGCCATAGCTCAACAAAAGGCAAGATATCTTTAGTTTCTCTGCAATAAGGTGGCAATGCTTTAGCCACAGTTGCTATTCGTACACTATTCATATGATTGGCTTAATCGTGCGGTCTGCATCACCCATACATATCTGAATGCCCATTTCCAATTAATTGTATGAGTTGTATTAGGTAAATTTTTTGAAAAAGATATTAAGTCCTGTTTCTTAAATCCACTTTTAATAGAGATGAGACCATCGTGTTTCGCAATTTTTGTTTTTATAAAAATAGCACTAAACCCTTTAAAAAGATAATATGCAAGTGTACTTCTTTGTAAGTCGTTGATAATTACGCCAATATTGGCCAATTTTGTAAATTGGGATAAGAATAGTGGAATTTGTTCATTACTAAAATGATGCATAGTGAGCGTACACAACAGAATATCGCAGTTTAAATCTACTGGCTTCAAGGTTAAAATGTCTTGTTTTAAGAATGTAATCTCAGGAAAATCAACTGATAATGTCCGTCCAATTGATAAGGCATTTTCGCTAAGATCCAAACCTATTAGCACAACATCTATAGCTGTTTTTCGAAAATAAATTGCCAGTTTTCTTAGCGTTTCTCCGTCACCACAACCGATATCTACTATGGTATATTGCTTTTTAGGGAACTCTTTTATCAGCTCACGTACTTTACCCAAGCTTATTGAGTTACCCCCTAAAAGTCGGTTACTCTTATTGATATCCTTAAATACCAATTGCAGTGTTTCAATAGCCACATTTGGGTCGTCCATTAATTCGGATTCCGTACTTCTAGCTCGCAAATCTATCATAGCGATATTGGTTTGCCATGAGTGCTTTTAATAAGCAATCTGATCAGTCCGGGTGATTTTGTTATAGTTCCCATAAGCAGGTTGGAAGCCGGTGGATTCAATAAAACGGATTGTAAAATCCTTCCTGTTTGCAATCGTCGCTTAAAGGAATTGGTCCATTCTTTTTTGTAATCCGATTCCATTTCACTTCGTCCATATTCTGCATTCTTAAAATAATTATCAATCCTTTCTGATGCAATTTTGGCGCTATGAATCGCCATTGCCATTCCATTGCCGCAGAGCGGATGAATTAAGCCCGCAGTATCCCCGCACATTAAAATATGTTCCTCCACCAGCTGTTTGCGATCAAATGACACTTGTGCAATACTCATAGGCTCGTCAAAAAGTGGTTGTGCTTGCTCAAGGAACTGATTTAGGAATATGTTCTTTGCTACCACCTTCGAATTAAAATTTTCGATGTTTTTTTCGCGTTGAAAGCTTTTGTATGAGGCCAGATAACAAAAATTCACTGCTCCGGATTCTGTTTTAGATAAGCCTCCATATCCACCCTCAAAATTGTGCAGGGCTACCAGGTTGTCGGGGAATTCAGGAAATGCATAATGTGCCTTTACCCCTATCCAGGGAGCTTTTTTACCTATAAATTTTCGATTCAATTGTTTATCCAATCCCGATCGTTTACCATAAGCTCCTAAAGTTACTGAAGCTGAATAACTATTTCCCTTTTCTGTAAACACACTAAAGGTATCTTTTAAAAAAGTGACATTTTTTACAGTTTCAAATTTAACAGAGATTCCTAAAGACAGCGCTTTTTTATAAAGGGCTTGGTCAAAAGTATATCTGCTTATTCCGAAACCTCCCAAGGGTAATTTAGTTTGAAGTGATTTACCTCTTCGTGTTGACAACTGCAGGGTATCTATTGAAACTGTTTTGGGTAGTGGCACCTCCAAGTCTGCCAGATATGGCATTACTTCATTAGAAACATATTCTCCACATACTTTGTGGTGGGGATATTCATAGCGTTCGAGAAGCAGTATTTTATATTGCTCAGTCGCCAATTGTATTGCAGCGGTGAGACCAGCTAATCCACCACCTATTATAATAACATCATAGTTATCCACATTTGGAAGATAGGAGTTTTTAAACAAAAAAACCCGACTAACCAGCCGGGTTTAAACATTAAAACTATTATTTGTGAGTAATCAATTAATTAGCCTGAGCCTTTGCATCGTCTATCATTTGCTTATTAGCAGAAACTCCTATTTCAACTCTTCTGTTCCCAGCTTGCCCATCTTTAGTTGCATTGTCAAATCTTGGTGCTGCCTCCCCAAAACCCTCAACAGTCATTCTACTGGATGCTACACCTGCATTGGCTATATATTTAGCAACAACGTCTGCTCGTTTCTTTGATAATTTCAGATTATAATCATCATTACCTACACTATCTGTATAGCCCTGTATCATTAAATTCGTATCCGGGAATTCTATAAATATTTCAGCAACCTTATCTAAATTAGACTTGGCTTCTGCAGTTAAATCTGAACTGTCAAACGCAAAGTTCACACCACTTTTATCGTCAAAAATTATGTGAATGCCCTCGCCTACACGTTTTACATCTGCTCCTGGAATTTCAGTTTCAATTTTCTGGGCTTGTTTATCCATCTTATTACCAATAAGGCCACCTGCAACTCCACCAATGGCAGCCCCAATTAATGCTCCTCCAATATTACCCGCAATAAGCCCACCAATAAGCGCACCACCGCCACCACCAATAGCAGCGCCCCTTTGTGTTTTATTGGAGTTTTTTATAGCATTACAGCCAGTGTTTAAAGAAAGAAACATCATGCCTACTAATAGGAAACTCGTAAATTTTCTTGTCATCTCAATATTATTTATTATGGTTATGTTTTAAAGTGTTACATCCTTGGAGACTTTGTCTAAGGTCAGCTCTACATCAAAAGGTTTCCCTTTATAGTCTACCTCAACCATAAACACCGTCTTGGTTTCTGTCAGGCTTTTAATGATCATACGATAGCCGCTTTTATCTCCGCTAAGCGGTTTGTTTTTTGTATCCACTAATTTAAACTGAAGTTGTGTACTTCCATCACCAGTTTCATAGAAAGACCATAGAATGCGATGTGTTCCTTCCTGGCACCTATCGGTTCCATTGATGGAGAACCTTCCGGTTCCATTATTTGGGATAAACATCCACTCACCACCTTTATAGCAAGGAGAATCTGCAATACCAAATAAATCGGCTTTATAGAGTCCTTCTTCCCCAATAAAACGAATATCCGTCAGGGACCAGGTGCCTTTAAGCGTTTTTTTCTTCATTGCAGTTGACTGAGAAGTGGCTGAAGTCGTTGCTGAGCAAGAAACTATCAACATGGCCAGGACCAAATAAATTGTATTTTTCATAAAATAAATTTTGTAAATTTTTTCGAGTTACTAATGTAAAAAATATGCATGGTTTTCTAACATAAATGACCATAAAAATCTTAATATTCCAATAGTTCAATTAGTGCTGTCAAAAACCTTTCCTTTGGCAGATAATTATTTTCTAAAGATTTGGCAAATGGTACCGGAGTTTCTAAACTCCCAACCCGTTTTACGGGAGCATCTAAAAATTCAAAACACTCTTCCATAACAAGGGCAGATATATCACTCCCAATTCCCCCAAATAAACTGTCCTCCTGTAGAATAATTAATTTCCCGGTTTTTTTTACGGATTCAAATATTGAGGATGTATCCAAAGGTTGAAGCGTACGCAAATCCAATAAATCTGCTTCTATTTCCGGATTTTGCTCTAAACATTCTAATGCCCAGTGAACGCCTGCTCCATAGGTGACTATAGACACGTCTTTTCCTTCTTTTAGCAGAGCGGCTTCCCCAAATGGCAAGGTATAATATGCTGTGGGAACCTCCTGGTAAATGCTTCGATATAACGCTTTATGTTCAAAAAACATGACCGGGTTTGGGTCATCAATAGCCGTGGCTAAAAGTCCTTTTGCATCATAAGGGAAAGCTGGATAAACTACCTTAAGCCCGGGTGTCTTTGTAAACCACGCCTCATTGGTTTGAGAATGAAAAGGTCCGGCTCCTACTCCTCCGCCACAAGGCATTCTAATTACAACGTCTGCGTTCTCATTCCAGCGATAGTGAACTTTTGCCAGATAATTAACTATGGGATTAAAGCCCGAACTCACAAAATCGGCAAATTGCATTTCCATAACGCACTTCATTCCGTTAATCGATAGCCCCATTGCCGCAGATACAATTGCAGATTCGCAGATAGGGGTATTTCTCACCCGATCTGTTCCAAAAGCCTCAACAAAACCCTCTGTTATTTTAAAAACACCACCATAATCAGCAATGTCCTGGCCCAGTATCACCAAATCCTCATGCTTTTCCATGGATTGCTTTAAACCCTCGGAAATTGCATCAACCAGTCGTATGTTATGCCATTCATTATTTGGTTTAATTTCTTGATAATTAAACTCTTTATAAACATCATTTAATTCTTTACTTTCATCTAATTGAACTTGTCCTTCCGCAAAAGCCAACCGTAGATTTTCATCTATTTCGTGAATAATCTCCTTTTTGAATTCAACTTCCAATTCCTCAGATAAAACCCCCTGGGCGTGCAGATACTCCACATAATTTTCTAGAGGATCCTTCGCTGCCCACTCCTCCAATAGTTTCTTTGGAACATATTTAGTACCGCTGGCCTCTTCATGTCCCCGCATTCTAAATGTTTTGAACTCCAATAAAACAGGCCTGGGCTGTTTCCTGATGCTTTCACATATCTCAGTAACTTTGCTATAAACTTCAAGAATATTATTCCCATTTATAATATGGGCTTCCATTCCATAGCCCTTGCCTTTATCAGCTATATGTTCACACTTAAATTGCTCTGAAATTGGCGTTGAAAGTCCGTAACCATTGTTTTCAACACAAAATAGTACCGGCAAATCCCAAACAGCGGCGACATTAAGAGCCTCGTGGAAGTCTCCTTCACTGGTTGCTCCTTCTCCGGTAAAAACTGCAGTTACTTTTTTTCTCTTTTTTAGAAGATCAGCCAAAGCAATCCCGTCTGCCACTCCTAATTGAGGTCCCAGATGAGAAATCATTCCCACAATGTTATACTCTTGTGTTCCAAAGTGAAAACTTCGATCACGACCATTGGTAAATCCACTGGATTTTCCCTGCCATTGTGCAAATAATCGAAATAAAGGTATCCCTCGCGTGGTAAAAACACCAAGGTTTCTATGCATTGGAAGAATATATTCATCCTCATTTAAAGCACTGCTAACACCTATAGAAATAGCCTCCTGACCTATGCCACTAAACCATTTAGAAATCTTTCCCTGTCTTAAGAGAATAAGCATTTTTTCTTCGATCATCCTTGGCTTGAGCATTGCCCGGTAGAGCTCCAACAGCTTTTCTTTGCTAATCCCCTTGCTTAAATATTGCATATTTCAACGAATAGATTGTACGCCTATTTTGGGTATAAATGTAACAAAATTGCCCTCAATAAAACAGTATAAATGGGATGCATATTTGCACTTTATATTTATTAACTTTGGAAGTACTAAAAAACCATTATAATGAGCAGTATACCCAGTGTAGACCTGAGAGATTATACAAGTGGTGATCCGCAACGAAAAGAAATATTCATAAAAGAAATAGGCAATGCTTTTGAAAATATTGGCTTTGTGGCTCTGAGTGGTCATTTTCTTTCTGATAATCTGGTTGAAGATTTGTATGGTGAAGTTAAAAAGTTCTTTAATTTACCTGAAGGAGTAAAGGATTCCTATCATATAAAGGGCATAGGCGGACAAAGAGGCTATACCTCATTTGGGAAAGAACATGCCAAAGGAAGAAAAGAAGGAGACTTAAAAGAATTTTGGCATTTTGGTCAGTTTGTTGAGGACGATTCGGAATTGGAAGCTGAATACCCTGATAATGTGACCGTCAAAGAATTGCCAGAATTCAATACAGTTGGCGAAGAAACTTATAAGATGCTGGAGAAGACCGCCAAGTATGTCCTGAGAGCACTGGCTCTGCATCTGAATCTGTCTGAAACTTATTTTGATGAGTATATTAAAAATGGTAATTCTATTTTAAGGCCAATTCACTATCCCCCTATTGTGAACGAGCCTAAAAACGCTGTCAGAGCAGCTGCTCATGGAGATATTAATCTTATAACACTTTTAATGGGTGCTCACGGCAGAGGCCTTCAAGTTCAAAATCATAAGGGAGAATGGGTAGATGCCATAGCCAGTTCAGATCAATTAATGATCAATGTTGGTGACATGCTTTCTCGTTTATCCAATGATAAATTAAAATCGACTGTTCACAGGGTTATCAACCCACCACGTGAATTATGGAGTACATCCAGATATTCAATTCCTTTTTTCATGCACCCTATCAGTGGCATGCCACTTAATTGCCTCGTAAATTGTATTAATGACGAACATCCCAAGCAATTTGAAGATATTACGGCGGGTGAGTTTTTAAATGAACGCCTAATTGAACTCGGATTAATTAAAAAATGATTTATTACTTTAGATAAAATTATGTAACTAATTTTATTTCAATTAATTATAATATATTTGATTTTGAAATAATTTTTGTTTTACCAAAAAACACTCAAGTCTTAAAATGGATTTAAAAGATCAATTAAAAAACTTATTTCCAGAACACATCTCTTCTGAAGTAGAAAAAATGAATGCAAAGAAATCCGAAGTATGGCTTCAGAAAGAGCCCATAATTTGTAAATATGAAAAAAGAAAAGGAAAACCAATTACAATCCTGGAGGGATATAATGGCGCTGAGAAAGATTTTAAGAAATTGGCCCAGGATTTAAAAAAGAAATTAAGTGTTGGTGGGACGTTTAAAAACAACTCTATCATAATTCAAGGAGATTACAGAGACAAAATAATGATTTTATTACAGGAAATGGGATTTAAGACAAAACGTGTTGGAGGTTGACAAAATAAGGCCCTTGACGCCTGCGGAATAAGCCAAAAATATTTTTAACAAAATTTCATGAGGTTTTTCTGTTAATTTTTTTTGTTTTTTTCGATTAAATGTTACTTTTAAACGTTATAAACTAAACAACCCATTAATAATGAGTTCCCAATTGCATATCACCAACGGGGATAGTTTCACCCAAAAGTTGAAATCGCTAAAACTTAAGGGCGAAATAATCACCTGGCGCGAAATGTTATGTGAGGGGAAAACAGAAACCAATGTGGGCAGTGAATCATTTTGGAAAACTCGATTCGATTTTCTTCATAAAAATTATAAGGTAAGTAAAACCTGGTTTGTTGAAAAAACATTAAAAGAATATCGTTCTCTCTGTAATCATAAACAGCAAGATCAGATTGTACTTTGGTTTGAATATGACCTTTTTTGCCAGATAAATATGCTGGCCGTCTTAAGTTGGCTTAAGAAGCATCGGCGATATGCCGAGATTTATTTGGTGTGCAGTGGGGATGAAGATGAAACAAATCGCTTATACAGACTAAATGATTTAAGTGACGAACAACTACTGAATTCTTATGAGAATAAAGTAAAACTTTCTCAGAACGATATTGAATATGCAGACTATGTCTGGCAATTGTACTGCAGTGATAATCCTATCCGATTAGAAAATCTAATCGATTTTGATAATTATCAATTTGATTATCTCTCAGATGCCATCAAAGTTCACCTACGCAGATTTCCGACTATAAAAAATGGATTAAACGAATTGGAGAATCGGATTTTGGAATTTTCTCTTCAGCAGAAACCAAAATCTAAAAAGGAATTATTAAGTTCCCTGATTCAAAATCAAGGTTTTTATGGTTTTGGCGACACCCAATATGAGCGTGTAATTTCAAACTTAAGGCCACTGTTTTCCACTTTCAATCCAGTGCGTTTAACCAAGAAAGGAAAAGAAATTCTTGAAGGAAAAACCAATTATTATTCCCAAATACGGGACAACGAAGATTATCTTGGAGGTGCGTTAAAATATAACTTCTTATATAACACTGAGTCCGACAGAATTTTAAAACTGTAGTATGCAGCTGAGTGCATCTGAACTCATTCTTAATGCTGACAATAGTATATACCACCTTAATTTACTCCCCGAAGACCTGGCAGAGACTGTCATAGTTGTTGGCGACCAAAACAGGGTTCCATTAGTTTCCAAATATTTTGATACCCTTGAAATAGAAAAAGGAAAAAGAGAATTTATTACACATACGGGTACGCTTAACGGAACAAGGATTTCAGTTGTATCTACTGGTATAGGAACCGACAATATTGATATTGTCATGAATGAGTTGGATGCTTTGGTAAATATTGATTTCGAGACAAGAACTATAAAAGAAGACAAAACTAGCCTGGACATAGTCCGAATTGGCACTTCAGGCGGAATTCAACCGGATATAGAAACAGATTCCTTTTTATTAAGTGAATATGCCATTGGTTTTGACAATGTGCTTCATTTCTACGAGAGTGAACATATTCAACACCCTGAAATGCAACTTGCTTTTATAGATCATGCATCTTGGTCCGTTTTCAAGTCCATTCCTTATGTGGTGGAGTCAGATCTACAATTGACAGAAAAACTACGCTCAGACAGCGTTATATTAGGCTTCACAGGTACAAACGTTGGCTTCTATGGACCCCAGGGTCGAAGGCTACGCTTATTATTGGAAGATAATGATCTAAATTCCAAATTAAGTTCTTTTGAATACAATGGAATGAGAATCACTAATCTGGAAATGGAAACATCAGCAATTTATGGGCTTGCAAAATTAATGGGGCACAGAGCAGCATCAATGAACTGTGTACTAGCAAACAGAAGTACAGGCCAATTTTCCAGGGATCCTGTTAAAACTATTGATGCCCTTATTAAGTATACACTTGAAAAACTTACGGCCTATTGAAAACAATAAAGATCGTAGGCGTCCCGGAACACTTTAATTTTCCCTGGCTAATGGCTATAGAAGAAGGTGCGTTTAAAACAAGAGGAATAGACCTGGTATGGACAGATATCCCGGAAGGTACAGGAAAAATGAGTGCAATGTTAGAGAATGGTCAGGCAGAATTGGCCATTATTCTTACAGAAGGAATTGTGAAAAGCATTACTGAAGGTAACCCCGTAAAAATAGTACAAGAATATATTGCAACACCACTTCAATGGGGAATACATGTTGCGGCTAATAGTAAATACCAGACGGTAACAGATTTGGAAAATACCACGGCGGCCATCTCCAGATTTGGAAGTGGTAGCCACTTAATGTCTTTTGTAAATGCCCAAAATCAAGGTTGGGAAACAACTTCTTTAAATTTTGAGATTATTCATACCCTGGATGGGGCTATAGAAGCTCTTAAATCAGGAACTGCAGATTATTTTATGTGGGAACACTTTACAACAAAACCCATTGTTGATGCAGGGATATTCAGAAGATTAGAAGACTGCCCTACTCCATGGCCATGTTTTGTTATTGCTGCTACTGAATCATTTCTCATAAAGAATAAGGAGATTCTTAGCCATATTTTAGAAGTTATTAATCTTTACACATCAGAATTTAAACTTATTCCAAGTATTGACAGGACATTATCCAATAAATATGGGCAAGGGTTAGAAGATGTGCGTGAATGGTTAAGAATGACCCAATGGAGCCAGTCACAGTTAAGTGCGAAAACAATTGAGAATGTTCAGGATTATCTGTTTAAATTAGACTTGATAAGTAACAAACTTGAGGTTGATAAACTTATCACCAGTTTATAAGCTCTTTGCCCATCTTCTTTAATAATTCATTTGTTTTACTGAAATGCTTGTTACCAAACCAAAGACCCCTGTTCGCACTTAAAGGAGAGGGATGACCAGAGGTAAGAATATGATGTTTTGAAGTATCTATCAATGCGATTTTCTTTTTAGCAAATCCTCCCCATAACAAAAATACCAGTCCTTCCTTTTCGGCTGAAAGCTTCCGGATAACGGCATCAGTAAAAACTTCCCATCCCTTATTCTGATGACTGCCGGCGCTATTCGCTCTCACAGTAAGTGTAGCATTCAATAACAAAACACCCTGGTCTGCCCAATGTTCGAGGTTACCACTTTTTGGGTATGGTTTGCCGATATCCCTTTCTATTTCCTTAAAGATATTTATTAATGATGGGGGATGACGGATTCCATCTTTTACCGAAAAACAGAGACCATTGGCCTGATTAGGTCCGTGATAAGGATCCTGACCAATGATAACCACCTTAGTTGCTTCAAAATTTGAGTGGTCAAATGCAGCAAAAATTTTATTCCCCTTTGGATAACATATAGTTGAGGTATATTCATCTTTAACAAACCGCACAAGTGAATCAAAATAAGTTTGTTGGAATTCAGAATGCAGCTGACTCTGCCAGCTCGGATGAATGGAAACGTTCATTTAATACAGGGCTTATTACCAGCAGTAAAATTAAACCAATAATAACCACTTTACCAAATCATAAATAACATTCCAATCGGTCTGGAAAACTATTTGGAAGTCAAGGGTTCTGATTGTTGGAGGATGATTAACTCATTTTGCTGCTGCCGGTATTTTAAAGCTTCTATATACTCCGTTATTTTTTTTGTCTGGTATTGAGAATAAGCTCTGGTTGCCCAGTCCATTGCCACTACCAAATTATTGTTACGCTCATTTAAAATCGCCAGGTTATAGCAGGCTTTGCTACTTATTTTTGGGTCATTATTTTCCACCTCCTTTTTCCAAAGGTCCTCTGCGGCTTCCCAATCACCAGATAAGGTATAAATTTCAGCCTGTTCAAAACCTGGAGTACCGCGAACATAATAATCTCTGATAATACTATGCTCATAGGGTTGTAATCTGGCACCGTAGGAACTTCCTGTCTGTTCACTCTGCTCCACTATACTTTCCGTTCTGTCTTCTATTGCCTGCAGGGCCTCATAAGGATCGAGCCCCTTTGCTGTTGAAACAATCTGATTGTTAAAAGTAAATTCATCAATAAGAAGTTTACTCGAGGGGTCATAAATCCGCCATCCGTTTTCAATCAAGGTTTCAAGCGTAATCTGATGTGCAGCAACTTTTTCTTTTACACGCAGCAAATTTAGTTGCTCCATCGTGGTTTTTTTTAAAGAAACCCTGGTATCTGAATCATAATAAGCCATTGAAAAAATGGCATCAACCTCATATTTATGACATAAAGACTCAACTGTGTTCCAGTCTAAGTAGTTGCCGTAATTATTAAGATCTGCCTCATTTTGCACTATATCTGCCAGCAATATTATAGTGTCAAAACGCTTGTCACCTACAAGTTCATTATACAACCCACTTATTGCTGCGTCCCTTGCTTTTATGGCAAGTTGTTTATTTTCTCTGGAAATAAGCTGGTTTAGTCCGGTTTGCTCTTTCTCTTCCTTTAAATGTACCTTACCTCCTATAATTCCAACTCTTTTAATGGCATTTGAAAGAGAAACCTGAGCAGGCTCCATGGTCTGTATTTCAACATTCCTGGTTGTGCTGCAACTAACTATAATCATAAATAGAAACAGTAAGACAGTACTATTGTAATATCTTCTCATATAAACAGCTTTTATCCTTAGAATTATATTTAAATAGTTGTTCTATAGTTACTAAACACCTGTTTATATAGGATTATTGTCCTAAATGCTAAATTCAGTACGCTTTTAGACCAAACCTTTTTTAGAGTTATTCCATCGCATAAGGTTATTTTAACTCATGGTACAATAGAATTTTCAAAATCACCCCTATTCCATACCTTTGCCATCTGCAATTCTTAGTGATGCAAAAAATAGATAAAAAAACCTTACAAGATTTAGAGTTCCTATTGGTGTTACAACAACTGTCAGACCGCTGTAGTACTGAGCTGGGAAAGATAGGTGCTGAGGCTATTCAACCCATAGCCGGAAAAGAAGATCTCATGGAAGTATTAGGGCAAACCTCTGAATATCTGGCTTCTTTCAGTAATGACAATCGGATTCCTAATCACGGTTTTGATTCTATAAACAAAGAATTGCAGCTATTCAAAATAGAGAATACAACCTTGGAAATTTCGGGTTTTCGACGAATTGGCATTATCTGTATTACGGTGAATACCCATAAAAAGTTCTTTAAAAAATTTAAGGATTATTACCCCTTTCTATTTGCCAGTTCAGAACAAATAGAATCCAATTCCGAGATAACTTCGAATATAGATTTGGTTATCGATCGTTTTGGTGAGGTGAAAGACAATGCTTCTGGAGCATTAAAAGTAATACGCATGCAAATAAACCAGGTTAAGGGTAAAATTAATCAAAGTTTTGCTGTTGCCCTTAACACCTGTCAGTCTGCGGACTATTTGGACGAAATCCGCGAGTCTGTTGTAGAAAATCGGAGAGTGCTGGCGGTTAAGGCCATGTACAGGCGGAAAGTAAAAGGTACCGTAATGGGAACCTCCAAAACCGGAAGTATAGTTTATATAGAACCGGAAGCTTCGTTAAAAAATAGTAGAGAGCTAAATAACCTTGAATTTGATGAAAAAGAGGAGGTTCAAAGGATTCTTAATCAATTGACAAATCTGATCAGGCCTTACGAATATCTCCTGCGTGAATATCAGAGTTTTTTAACACAGATTGATATTACAGCTGCCAAGGCCAAATACGCAAGTGAAATGAATGCGTTATTACCTGAGATAAATTGGAATGGCAGGCTTTATTTGCGTGATGCTTTTCATCCCTTACTTTTTTTAACCAACAAAAGAAGTAGACAAAAGACATGGCCGCAGACCATTGAACTACATCCAGAGAAAAGGATAATTGTAATTTCCGGGCCCAATGCCGGAGGGAAAAGTATTACTCTAAAAACAATAGGATTACTTCAGGTTATGCTGCAAAGCGGGCTTTTGATTCCTGTTCACGAACGGAGTTCTTTATGTCTGTTTAAAAATATTCTTACAGATATAGGTGATAATCAATCTATTGAGAATCATCTCAGTACTTACAGTTACAGACTTAAGAATATGAATCGGTTTCTTAAGAAGTGTAATAAGGATACCTTATTCCTTATTGATGAATTTGGAACCGGAAGTGATCCTGAATTAGGTGGTGCTCTTGCAGAGGCTTTTTTAGAAGTCTTCTATGAGCGGGGAGCATTTGGTGTTATTACTACCCACTATGCCAATCTAAAGGCTTTAGCGGATGAATTACCACATACCACAAATGCGAATATGTTATTCAATTCCAAGACTCTTGAACCTACTTTTCAATTAGAATTAGGACAGCCCGGAAGCTCTTTTACTTTTGAAGTAGCTCAGAAGAATGGGATCCCATATAACTTAATAAACAAAGCTAAGAAGAAGGTTGAACGGGGGAAATTGCGGTTTGATGCAACCATTGCCAAAATGCAAAAAGAGCGGAGTAAAATGGCTCAAACTGGCACCAGGCTTCAGGAAGAAGAATCCAAAGCCAGGGATGAAGCAATGAGGTTGGAAAAACTGAATGCCAAAGTAAAATCGAAGTTGGAGAATTATCAGGAATTGTATGACCATGACCAGAGAATGATCCATTTGGGTAATAAAGTAAATACTATTGCCGAGAAGTATTTTCAGGATAAAAAGAAACGTATTCTGGTTTCCGAACTTATAAGAATCGTGGAGACTGAAAATAGTAAACGCAAGAAAAAGTCTGCTGCTCAGGCCAAAATGGAGCGACAAAAAAAGGTTGAAACAGCTCAGGAAGTACAGAAAGAGGTAAAAGTTATTCGTGAGAAAAAGAAGGTAGAAAAGAAAAAGGCAGGTTTAAAAGAGAAAAATAAACCGAGACCAGTTTTTAAGATTGGAGACCGGGTTAGACTGTTTGAGGGCAGGGCAATTGGCAGCATTGACAAGCTCGAAAAAAATAAAGCTGTAGTGAATTACGGAATGTTTACCACCAATGTAAGTGTGGATCAATTGGAATTGGTTGAAGTTAAAAAGTAACTATTAACAGTCATTCCTAGGAAAATGAAATTTATAATTGCCTTCGAATTGATTTTTAATCAAATCTTCAATGGTATGTGGGCTAAAGAATTTCTTAAAGACATTATAAAACATCTCGGAATCTAATTATTAGGCTTTATTTTTGATTTGTGACATCACAAGAGGATAAAAAAATTATATTGTTCGATGGCGTTTGCAACCTTTGCAATAGTGCCATTCAATTTGTCATTAAGCGTGATAAAAAAAACGTCTACAAGTTTGCCGCGTTGCAAAATGATGTAGCTACATTGCTTCTTCATGAAAGGGGAATTGATTCCTCACAAATAGATTCAATCATTCTCATTGATCCTAATATTGCCTATTATACTAAATCAACTGCAGCTTTGGAGATTGGCAAGTCTTTTGGAGGTGCTTGGCGTCTGTTAGGTATTTTTCAATGGATTCCAAAACCCATAAGGGATTGGATCTATGATTTTGTAGCAAAAAATAGGTATAGCTGGTTTGGAAAACAAAATGAATGTATGGTACCTACCCCGGAGCTAAAAGCAAAATTTCTGGATTAAGCTATTTTAGATTATTCAATATAAAATCTAGAGTGGCATTGGTGCTTAGTTTTTCTGTAAAAGCGAGATTATTGAAACTTATGGGCTGCGCCAGGCCTAAGTCTTGCAAGTATTTAATTTGATCAACGTTGTTTAATGCTACTTTTCCGGTAAGTAGAATATCCATTGACTCATTACTTTTATATCGTCTGTAGACTTTTTTTAACCCACTTAAGTATAACCTATCTTTGGTAAACCCACCTCCTCTGTGGGCTCTTAAGGTTATTGAAAAGGCATCATTTCTGTTCAGTTTGTATTGATTATGTATTAGATCGAAGGTATCAGCAAAACTATAACCCTTAATTAAACTATCTGATGCTAAAACTCTATACGCCAATTCTTTGAGTCTTTTTATTGTTAGTGCTCCGCTCATATATTCACTAAAAACAGCCAGCCCTTCCTGGGTTTCGACATTCTTGGGAAACCCGTTGGAAAATATTTTTAATGGTTGAAGTGCAGCATTAAACGTAGTAACCAGGTGCACCCCAATTTCATGATTGGCTAATGTAAGCAGTTGGTTTTGGCTAAATCTCGCATTTCGCTTTATAAGTAATGTTTTGGTTGCATTACTTACCATGGCATCAGCAGCTATATGCGTCGCATATTTAATATTTACAGGAAATTCATAGGTTGTGGCAAAATCTTCAAAATACGCTTTTGCCTCTTCTGTGGAAAAAACTTTTTCCATATCTGCAGAAGCAGGTTCATCATCAAAATGTAGTATGAATTTAGCATTCTGAACATCCTTCTCTGTAGGAGTTCCATATATGTTGAGCGAATTGTAATAAAACTCTTTCCCTTTGCCAATTGTTTTGATGCATTGCACCATATTGGCATAATAATAAATAATGTCGGTATATAAATTCTTTAATTCAGGATCCTGAATGCGCTCTAATCTTTGTGCATAAAATAAGCGATGAAGCTTATAGGGATCGAACTTTAATTTTGGGTATTTAAATTCGGGATCATCTATATATTTTGAAGCAAAAAACTTATGTTTTTCCTTTTCGATATTTAGTGGATTTACATAGCTGAGTAACTCGATACTCCTTATCAACCGATCGAGGTTGTCATCCACTTCCACTAAATCAGGGTACTTGTACTGAATTGCCAGGCGATGGTCTTCCGTAATCATAAATCTTTTTCGTGAAATTCTTTAGCCTGCAAAGGTACTAATTCTTTTAATTGCAACTCTACAGAACGTACTACTTCGGGATAAATAATAGCAGTGAGCTCATCACAATACACCTTTGCAATTTCTGTCGCCAAAACAAGGGTATTATTAAAAGTTGTTGTTATATATTTAAGAAAAAAACCATTTCCCTGAAAGGTGTCGTTAATTTTGCAATCCGATTTTATATTATTAGGTAATTTCATTGCACCCAGCTTTTGTTGCCAGTCTGTAACAATACTGCCAAAACGTCTGTTGTCAATGTTGCTGGTTCCAAGGTTCCAGGTAGGCACTTGCCTGTCCCAGCGTTTCCAGTTATAACTATGCATATCAAAAACTATGGCCTTGCCGTATTTCTTTTCAATTTGGTAAATGAGTGCGTGAACAACATTATAGAACGATGCGTGTTTACGCATACTAAGATCATATTCTTTTGCAGATAATGGTGTTTTCCATAACTGCTTTCCCCAGGCATCGGCATAGATGGCCCCGTCAGGAGGACGATTAAGATCATATTCAAATCTGCTATCACAACCCGATATGACAATAGGATGCGATTCTACCATTTCCCTGGTGCATGGATCTTCTTCGAACCATCGGTCATATTCGGTATGGAGACAATTATCCCAAAGTGATTTTCTGAACTGATGCCCATTGTGGACCGCAGCACAGATGTACGGGGCGTATTCACTTATTTTTAAAGTAAAAGAATAATCTTCAGAAACCGCCTCAAATGGGGTTTCAGATTCAATATTTGAAATAATTTCGGCAACTGAGAGCTTAAGCATTCTCAACCTCATTTCGCAATCTGGAACGTCTATCAAATGCCTGTAATTTGTCTACCACCTTGCTTTCTACAAAGTCTATTATCTTTGACTGAATTTTGGTTTTATAGACCTTATTCATATAGGTTATCCCACCGGGGGACATAACATTTACTTCAACTAATTTACCGCCTATAACATCGATTCCTACAAAAAATAGTCCATCCTTCACCAGTTTAGGTCCTATCTGTTTACAAAGGGCTTTTTCTTGTTTTGTAAGTGTATGCTTGGCAACTGAACCGCCTGCCGAAACATTGGAGCGATGATCATCAGACCCAGGAATGCGTCTCATTGCTCCAATGGGTTCTCCATTTAAGATCAGTATTCTTACATCACCCTGATCTGCACCTTCAATATATTCCTGAAGAATAACATAATTGGATGAACCATCGGAACTGGTAACATAAAAATCCAAAAGCGACTTTATATTTGACATTGCTGATTTTTCAATCAGGATAACTCCCGAACCCCCAAAGCCATTTAATGGCTTTAAGATCATTTTATCAGCTTTGGATTCTTTAACCTGCTTTACCAGATAATTCTTATTCTTGGAAACATGGGTGACTGGAATTATATTACTATGACTATCACCAAAGGCAGCGGTGTACAGTTTGTTGTTCGCCTCCCTTAAACCCTGCAGGGAATTTACAATGAACACATCATCCTTTACGGAATCTAAGAAATTCAGCATAATTGGGTCCAGTGGCGGATTGGCTCTCATGAAAATAACATCAAAACCAGCCAATGGCAGCATATCCTCCCTTATTTCTGCCTGTTTATAAAAGGACTTCAGATTTCCGGGTACTTTCTCCATTCTCCCTAAAACAGTACAAAAAGCATTGGTAACACTATTCCGAATTGTGAGATTCGCAGGAGTACACAAAGCTACGCCGTGATTTCGTTTAACGCATTCGTGAATTAACGCAAGGCTTGTATCATTCTCAGGATCAATCTCCTCCCAAGGATACATAAGAAAACAAATATTCATGGGTATAGTTTTAAATTTATTTTACTTCTTCATAAAATTCATCCCAGTCCTCTATATGGGGTTTACCTAATTTACCGACAGATTTGGCAACAACCATGGCAACGGTTGCATCTCCGGTAACATTTATAATAGTTCTGCACATATCCAAAGGCCGGTCTACTGCAAAAATAAGTGCCAGACCAATAGCCAGTTTATCTGATGGGAAACCAATAGATTCCAGAACAATTACAAGCATTACCATCCCTGCTCCGGGTACAGCCGCTGATCCAATCGATGCCAGTAAGGCTGTGAGAACAATAGTTAATTGCCCCCCAAGGGTCAGATCAAAACCAAGAGCCTGAGCGATAAAAACAGCCGCAACACCCTGATATAAACTTGTGCCATCCATATTGATAGTGGCCCCTACCGGGAGTACAAAACTAGACACCTCTTTGTCTACACCTATATGCTCCTCTACTCTTTCCATTGTAACAGGAAGTGTAGCCGCACTCGAACTTGTAGAAAATGCCAATAGCTGTGCCGGACTAATCTCCTTCAAAAACCAGAAAGGATTCTTCTTTGTATAAATAGACACTACAAGGGTGTAAAAAACAATCATTAAAAAAAGCCCTAAAACCACTACTCCGGCATATTTCAATAACGCCAGTAATAGATCCGGGTCGCCGGAAGAAGCAACAACATTGGCTAATAATGCAAATACCGCAAACGGCGCGGTTAGCATAATTAAATCTACCATTTTTAGAACAACATAATTTAATGAATCAAAAAACTTCTTCAGCGGTTTAGCTCTTTTTTCACCTATTAATAACAAAGATATGCCCAGGAAAATGGTAAAAAATATAACCTGTAACATCAATCTGTTATCACTCATGGCACCAAATGCATTATCGGGCACCATATCTTCTAAAAATTGCAGAGGCCCTACTTCTTTTCGCCTGGAAGCTTCTTCCAGTTTTGAAGTAACACCACTATCTGAAGCATAGGTCTCTGTTAATTTTGTAATTGTTTCTTCTGAAATGCCCTCGCCTGGTTGCAAAATATTAACCAAAACCAATCCGATAGTAATGGCAATAATTGTTGTGCATATATAAATGGCTATTGTTCGAAGTCCTATTCTTTTAAATTTTGAAATATCCTTTAAATCAGAAATCCCTTTAACTAAGGACGCGAGTATAAGAGGAATTGCAATTAGTTTAAGTAATTTAACGAATATAGTCCCAAAAGGGTTAATCCAATCCTGCACGAAACCACGACCCCATTCAATATAAGTCATTGCGAAGCCAAAAAGAAGGCCAAGGATCATCCCTATGAGGATTTGCCAATGCAATTCCAGTTTCTTCATATAAAAAGTTTAGGTTAGAAAGATAGTATTTTGATAGGAAAACCCCTAAAAAAGCAAGTTTATAATTTAATGGTTCTGTTTAGTAGTGTGAAATCCGCAAGTACCAATGCCGCCATTGCTTCTACTATTGGCACCGCTCTTGGTACCACACAGGGATCATGTCTGCCTTTACCCTGAGTTTTGACCATGTTCCCATCTTTATCAATAGTTTCATAAGACTGAATAACAGTAGCAACTGGTTTAAAGGCTACGTTAAAATAAATGTCCATACCATTGCTTATGCCCCCCTGTATTCCGCCACTGTTATTGGTAATCGTGGTGCCATCTGCTCTAAATTGATCATTATGAACACTTCCTTTCATTTTGACCCCTTCAAAACCGCTACCATATTCAAACCCTTTAACTGCGTTAATAGATAACATAGCCTTGCCAAGATCGGCATGAAGCTTATCAAAAACAGGTTCTCCCAGTCCAATAGGGACATTCTTTACTACACAGCTAATAATCCCGCCAACAGTATCTCCTTCCTTTCGGATTTCTTTAATATAAGATTCCATCCTGGTCGCTGTATCCGGATCCGGACATCGCACGGCATTGCTTTCAGTTAATTTTAAATCCAGTTCTGAATAGGGTTTTTCAAGTCGAAGAGAACCAACTTGAGAAACAAAGGCATTAATACTAATCCCATTTAAAAATTGTTTAGCGATTGCACCTGCAACCACGCGGCTGGCTGTCTCGCGAGCAGAACTCCTGCCCCCTCCTCTATAATCTCTAAAACCATATTTTTTATCATATACATAATCCGCATGAGAAGGGCGATATGAGTCCTTTATATGAGAGTAGTCTTTTGATTTTTGATTTGTATTATAAATCGCAAAACCAATAGGTGTGCCCGTAGTCTTTCCTTCAAAAATACCGGAATAAAAAACCACTCTATCCGGCTCTTTACGCTGGGTGACTATGGCCGACTGGCCGGGCTTTCTTCTATCCAGCTCATTTTGAATTGCTTCCATATCCAGAATTATTCCAGATGGGCATCCATCCAAAACTCCCCCGATGGCTTTACCGTGTGATTCACCAAAAGTAGTGAGTTTAAAAAGTGTTCCAAACGTATTACCAGCCATAAATTAGGGTCTATCCAATATCCAATTAAGAGTTAAAACTCCATCTATTACCAGCCAAAGATAGATGTTAAATGAACGGAATCCAAAACGCTTGTCCAGTTAATATTAAGGTAACAAATGGCTGTTTATCTGTGTAAAACTTAACCTTGACATTATACATTAATGACTTTAACTTAAAATAATATTATACCAATGGGCCTAATTTTGCAATAAAGTAATTCTTTATCCTTTGAAGAAGCGGAATATAGATGTAGTGGTAATATCTGATGTGCACTTAGGTACCTTTGGCTGCCATGCAGAAGAATTAATGGCTTATTTAAGCAGCATAAAACCTAAAAAATTAATTCTGAATGGGGATATTATTGATATCTGGCAATTTAACCAGCACTACTTTCCTGCCTCCCATTTGAGGATTCTCAAAAAAATTATAAGTATGGCTTCCAAGGGTACCGAAGTCATTTACATTACCGGTAATCATGATGAGATGTTGCGTAAGTTTAGCAATACGTATGTAGGAAACTTTAGTATTCATGACAAATTAGTTTTAAACTTAGACGGGAAAAAAGCCTGGTTTTTTCATGGAGATGTTTTTGATATTTCCATTCTACACGCAAAGTGGCTTGCTAAACTGGGGGGATATGGTTACGATATCCTGCTCCGTTTAAATAGACTTATAAATTGGTTTTTAACTAAACTCGGGAAAGAAAAATATTCACTTGCAAAAAAAATTAAAAATAGCGTTAAAAAAGCTATAAAATATATCGACAATTTTGAGAGAACGGCAATAGAAACTGCAATAGCCAAGGGTTATGACTATGTGATATGCGGACATATTCACCAGCCCAAAAAGGAAATACTTGAGACAAAGAATGGCAAATGTACTTATCTTAATTCCGGTGATTGGGTTGAAAACCTCACTGCTTTGGAATATTCATTTAAGCGTTGGAAAATCTATAACTACAGCTATGACAAACTTTCTCCCTTTTATGCTGATGAGGAATTAAAGTCAATGGAATTAAACGAATTAATTAGCTCCCTCGAAATGAAACCGGTCTCAAAACAACAACTTGCGGGAAAAAAAGACAAATCAATTGATGCGTAATGCCTTTTTTAAAATAGTTACGGGGTGTAGGGCTTGTCTTCCAGTACCATCAAATATCTGATGTCTGCAGCTGGTTCCGTTAGCGGCAATAATTACGTTATCATCAGATTTTCTTATTGATGGAAAGAGTTTTAACTCGCCAATTTGCATGCTTGTATTATAATGATCCTTTTCATAGCCAAAGGATCCCGCCATGCCGCAACAGCCGGACGCTATGATACTAACCTTATAATTTTCCGGAAGATTTAATATATCAAAAGTCACTTTTTGATTAGAAAGTGCCTTTTGATGGCAATGATTGTGAATTTTAATTGTAGCAGCCGACCTTGTAAACTGTTCTTTATGTATAGTTCCATTTTTTATCTCATTGGACAGGAATTCCTCAATTAGGAAGGATGCAGAAGCAATTGCTTCAACTTTTTCCGTTTCAAAATGAAACCTTTTGTATTCATCTCTGAAGGTCAGAATTGCAGATGGTTCTATTCCCAGAATTGGTATACCATGTTTTGCATATTCATACAGTTCCTCTATATTTTTAGCTGCCAGTTTTTTAGCCTCTTTCAAAAACCCTTTTGAAATAAATGTTCTACCACTTTCGGCGTGAATGAGACTTACTTCATACCCTAATCCGCATAACAAGTCTATTGCGTCCTTGCCTACCTCAGCATCCAGGTAATCAGTGAATTCATCAATATATAAAATAATTTTTTTTTCTTTATTAACTAATTGTTTATAAGTCTTTTGAAGATATTTATTTAAATTAATATTTGAAACATTAGGCAAGGTTCTTTCAGTCGCTATTCCTGAAATTTTCTTGATCATATTACCCAACATTTGGGAATTATAAATCGTATTCGTTATTTTGGGAACTATACTTCCCAAAGCATTCAGCCTGGTGTTATATGCAAATAGTTTATTCCTGAAACTATATCCGTTTGTCACCTGATATTGATATAGAAATTCAGATTTTAAGGTGGCAACATCGACATTACTGGGGCATTCACTGGCACATGCTTTACAACTTAAACAGAGGTCGAATACCTCTTTTAATTCATAAGAATTAAATCGGTTTATCTCAGCGGAATTTGTTAGTACTTCTCGAAGTAAATTTACACGTCCTCTGGTCGTATCTTTTTCATTCTTTGTCGCATGATAACTCGGACACATCCCCCCCGCAGCTTTATGGGTTTTCCTGCAATCTCCGCTTCCATTACATTTTTCTGCAGCTTTTAATATTCCCTCACTGTCTGAGAAGTCCAAAAGGGTATTGATATCAGGTTCAAGTCGATCTATTTCGTACCGCAAAGATTCATCCATAGGATAGGCGTCCACTATTTTCCCAGGATTAAAAATATGGTCAGGGTCAAAATATGATTTTATTCTGGTAAGCAGTTTATAATTCTCATCACCAATCATCATAGGAATAAATTCTGCCCTGACAATTCCATCGCCGTGTTCTCCACTAAATGACCCTCCAAATTTTTTGGTGAGTTTAGCTACATCTGTAGTGATTGCCCTGAAAAGTGAAACATCATCAGCCTGTTTTAAGTTTAGAATTGGTCTTAAATGGAGTTCGCCCGCACCTGCATGAGCGTAATAGACAGCATCCTGACCATAATCTTTCATAATCTGTGTGAATTCTCCAATGAAATCATTCAGATCATCTAAAGAAACCGCGGTGTCTTCTATACAGGCTACGGCCTTCCTATCCCCCACCATATTTCCCAAAAGACCAAGACCTGCTTTTCTTAATGCAATGGCTTTAGTAATATCGTTCCCTTTCAGAATAGGATTAGCATAGCTCAGTCCGGAGCTTTTTATCGTTTTTAGGAGTTTTTGTAAATTTCCTTCAAGACCTTCTTCAGATTCATCTTTCAATTCTAACATAAGCAAGGCTGCCGGATCGCCTTCAACAAAAAATCGGTTGGATAACTGCTCTCTATTATTTTTAGTACAATCTAAAATCACTTTATCCATCATTTCGCACAGGTGCAAATTGTGCTTCATAACAGGAACTACATCCTGAAGGCAATCTTCAAGGGTTTTATAGTGGGTAACAACCATAGCGGCAATTGGAGGGGGGCTATCATCTAATTGCAAAGTGATTTCCGTTGTAAAAGCAAGTGTTCCTTCGCTCCCACTTAGTAGTTTAGAAATATTAATTTCATCCTCAGGGCCACCAAAAAGGTTGCTAAGCAATAATTCATCTACTGCGTAACCGGTATTTCTTCTATGAATACTGCTTTTTGGAAATTCTTGCTTAATATTTTGCTGTATTTTTTTATTTTGCAACTCGGTAAATAATTCCCTGTATATAGTTCCTTCAAGGGAATTTAAACTCATTTTTTTTCTATATTCTGATGGTGTAACAGATTTAAAGGTAGCCTGGGAACCATCTGAAAGTATTGTTTTTAAAGAAATAATTTTATCGCGTGTTACCCCATATTGAATAGATGTTGTCCCACTCGAATTATTTCCCACCATACCTCCAATCATACAGCGGTTAGAGGTTGATGTATTTGGTCCGAAAAACAAACCATGCTCTTTGAGATATTCATTTAGTTCATCTCTGATTACCCCCGGCTGAACTGTAACAGTTTTTCCCTCTGCATCTAATTGTAGAATTTTAGTCAGATGTTTGGATACGTCAACAACTATTCCATCTCCAACGCATTGTCCTGCTAATGATGTGCCGGCGGTTCTCGGTATTAGCCCAATGCAGTGTTGCTTAGCAAAATGAACCAGTTTTACAATGTCATTTTCATCTTTGGGAAAGGTTACAGCCATTGGCACTTTTCTGTATACAGAGGCATCAGTTGCATACAGGGCTCTGGAAAGCTTATCAATATGTATAGTACCTTCCAGGTCACTACTAAGATCTATTAAAAGATTTTTATCCAATCTTGAACAATTTTAGTTGCAAAATTAAGTTTTTATTAGCTGAGAGTGATTTTAAACCTAAACTAAAATCAGAACATATGAAAATTTTAAATCCGGTTTTATTACTAACATGTCTTTTTACAATTACAATTAGTGCACAAGAAATTTCTGATAACGCCATTGGCCTTCGCCTGGGGGACAGTGATGGATTTGGTGCAGAAATATCATATCAAAGATTACTGAGCAGATATCACAGATTGGAATTAAATCTGGGTTGGAGAGACAGCAGGGAGTATGATGCTTTTAAAGTAACTGGGCTTTACGAATGGGTACGCCATATAGATGGTAATTTTAACTGGTTCTATGGTGCGGGCGCGGGATTTGGAAGTGCAAGTTTTGAACCGGTTCCTGATGATGTCACTCCCGATGGCGGTTTTTTTGTTTTAGTAGCAGGAAATGTAGGCGTAGAATATAATTTTGATATCCCACTGCTATTATCATTTGACATAAGACCTGAACTGGGTATTTTGGGATATAATGACTTTTCAGATAATTTTGACTTTGATGTTGCATTGGGAATCCGTTATCAGTTCTAAAACAACATTTTATTAGTACAGATGTCCTTAACATAACCTTATGTATAAGGACTTTTTTTATTCTGCTTTATATAATTACCTTTGCCCAGCTTATTTAAAAAACGATGAAAAAATACTTTTTTACAGCATTGCTATTCGGGATACTTATAGCATGTAACACTACTCCCGATGGATTTAAACTGGAAGGCACACTTAGTGGTGAAGTGGACAACGGAACACAGGTCTTTCTTAAAAAAACTGATGACGCTAATCAGTTAATAGAAGTAGACACTACTACTATAGAAAACGGGAAGTATACATTTACTGGAACTTCAGCATTACCGGAGCTTCATTATTTATTAATAAACAAGGTGCGAGGTAATATTCCGGTAGTTCTTGAAAACGGTTCTATTGAGGTCAATGCACAAAAAGACAGTCTGGCTTTCGCCAAAATGAAAGGCACCTTACAAAATGATTTATTCGCTGATTTCCTGGAGGAATCAAGAAGTCTGGCTCGAAGGGCAAGATCGATGTCCGATGAAATGAGGAACGCTACTGCACAGCAGGATACTGCTTCTATGACATCTTTGAGGGATGAATACTTCGAATTACAGGAAGAAGCCAGGACTTTCGAAATTAAATTTGCCAAAGAACATCCAGAGGCGCTTATTTCGGCATTGATCATTGAAAAGGTCCTGGCAACCAAAGGACTTCCGGAAAATGAAATTAAGGAATTGTATGAGGCACTCACACCAACTATAAAAGAAACAGTTGTGGGCCAACGAATAAAAGATAAACTTGATAAACTTGTAAATACTTCGATTGGGTCTAAAGCACCAAATTTTACTGCACCTACCCCTTCTGGTGATGAATTAGCTTTGAATGATGTTTTAGGAAAAGTAACCATAGTAGATTTTTGGGCAGCCTGGTGTAAGCCATGCAGGGCAGAGAATCCTAATGTAGTTCAGGTTTATAATAAATACCATGACAAGGGTCTGAATATTCTTGGAGTTTCTTTAGACAGACGAGCAGAAGACTGGACTAAGGCTATTGAAGACGATGGTTTGGTCTGGAACCATGTTTCAAATATTCAATATTTTGATGAAATCGCAGAACTCTATAATGTTAAGGCAATCCCTGCAACATTCATCCTCGACGAAAATGGAGTTATAATTGCTAAAGATTTAAGAGGAGCGGCCTTAGAAAATAAAATTAGTGAACTCCTTCAGTAAAAAAAGGAAATTTTGTATAACAAAAAGCCCTGATGTTTTGAACATCAGGGCTTTTTCATTTAATCCAATAGTTCTTTAAAACTTATTCTGTACATCGTCGAATTCACCTTCTATGGTAACGTTATCCCCCATTTTAACTTCACCAAAAATATTGACCACAGAATCAGTACCTATAAATTCTATGGTAGATCCATCTTTTAAGTCTAAATCTCCATAAATGGTAAGATCTCCTTCTATTCGTAAAGTCGCACCTTCTTCAATTTTAATTTCTTTCCTTTTCCTATTTCTACCTACTAAAAGGTTGCCGTTCATTTCTAAAAGACCACTAACCATTTTAATATCTACATCATTAATGACCGTCCAGGAACCACACATTAATAAGGATCCTTCTACCTGGATAGAATTAAATCTCTTAGCACCCCTAAAGGCAATATCCTGACCATCATTAATAACTAATTTACTGGTCCCAATGTATTCAGGTAGCGTTGCACAGGTCGCCGCCAAACTTTGCGACAATCTATTGAGTTTTATGATCTGTAAACCTTCCGCTCCTGAAGCAGCAAAAGCATAATCCCCTTTAGATTCTACATAATTAACAGAACCATTAATCTGTATTACTCCGTAAGGTGCGGCAGAAGGGCCTCTATCTTCAGATAGTGAAAGCCCGGCACCACCATTGGCCATTAATATTATATCCTTGTTAAAAGCAACTGCATTATTAACCACATCTCCTGTTGCTGAGTTATTGGGGTCAATACTTATAGGAATGTACTGCAGCCGGGTACCTGAACTATATGAATATAATCCAACTCCCTTACTTCCTTCCGCTACAACAATTTTATCATCTATAAAATCAATCGTTCTTTTGGTATAATCACCAAAATCTGAACTGATTGCTATTTCTTTTTTAGTCTTTAAGTTATCATCCAATATTCGCAAACCGAAGCTCGCATCTAACAGAGCCACTTTATTGTTGCTAAATGCCAATGATCTTAGGTCCGAAAATAATTCCTCTTTTTTAACATCAAAGTCTTTTGTGTCATATATTGTAACAGATCCATCTTTTCCACTGGTTACATAAACTTCTTTTCCATCTACTTGCACATCTGTTGCATTATCACCAGGTTGGTAACCATAGAGTACGCCTGCACTTAAATCCATAGTACCTCCAGCATTGATTCTTATTTTAGTCACAAAAGAACTGGAAGAAGCAGTCAAAGACGCCTCTTTGTTTAGACCTCCAACTGCATATAAATATCCATCTGAATATTGTAATGAGTTAATATCAGAATTTAAATAGATTAGTCGCGAGGTTACCACGGGATTATGAGGGTCAGAAACATTTATAATATCAATGGCTCCAAAAAAATCTTCACCTGCTACATTATAAGAAACATATGCATAATCACCGTCAACATCAACATGTGTAGCAGTTAAAACAGTACTTCCACCATAGCTTGGTGGGTTTACCTGGGCGACAAGTGTAATCGGGTAATCTCCTGCTTCATCGGCTTTGGCCGCAGAGAATTGCTTATTTGTGTTTTGTTCATCTTCGAAAATATCCAGCACTCCGGAATTTTCGAAACTAATACTACCGCTTAACTCTACTAAATCGTTTTCCAGGACGAGATTCTCCTGCTGTTCGTCAACGAATACCGTAGTTTCATCGCTACAGGCCACAAAAAAGACCAATAGGGCCATAAGTGAATATGGGACTCTTTTAAACATAAGTAGGTATTTTAAATTAATTTGGGCAATTAACTAACGACAAAAGAACGAAAAAGGTATATAATACCAGGTATTTTTTCGTCGAACAGCAAAAATAAAACGATTACAAATTGAATTTCTCTGCACTATATCTAAGTTTTTAGTTATTTTTTGGTGTGCGAACGTTTAAATTTTACCCAATTTCTCAAGAATAAATAGAATTATAATTGGGATGGAAAGAAGGATCACCATAAAGGTATCGGTTATTATAAGGTCGGGTTTAAAAAGTAATGTTGTTGCATATCCTCCAATAGCGCCTCCAAAGTGAGCAGTATGTCCAATATTACCCAAGCGCTTTTTCATTCCATATATGGAGTATAACATATAGGCAAGACCCAAAATATATGCCGGGATAGGAATTGGTATAAACATAATTCCCAGCTGCATATCAGGTTGTAATAATATCGCTGCATATAATATCCCGGTTACAGCACCACTTGCGCCCACAGCGCTATAAAAAGGTTCATCTTTATGAAAAAACATGGCTAGTAAACTTCCAGCTATAAGGCTAATAAAATAAATAATTAAAAATTTTTCCCAGCCAAACCAGTTTATTACAACCGGGGCAAAGAAATATAGGGTAAACATATTCATGAAAAGATGGGAAATATCTACATGAAGAAATCCTGAAGTTACTATTCTATCTCTCTGCCCCGCCTTTATGGCACCTATTGCAAACTTATAGCGATCAAAAAACGCAACATCGCTAAAACCTTTTAGGGATATCAAAAGATTTACGGCCATTATTGCGATCGTTGCAAGATGCATATTCATAAAAATATCAATTTAATTAAGCGCCAAATATAGCTATATTTGCCCATATTTATTTTGCGCATGCAACTTCTTGTATATATTCTTGCCTATCCCTTTTTATTGTTCATATCTATACTCCCCTATAGGTACTTCTATTTTTTTTCCGATATAGTTTATTTTTTGGTATACCGTATTTCAGGTTACCGGAAAAAAGTGGTTTATAATAATTTAAGGCTCGTTTTCCCTAATAAAAGTGATAAGGAGATAAAAAAGATTCAAAAGGCGTTTTACAAACATATGTGCGATATGTTTCTGGAAACCATCAAAACCTTAAATATTAGTGAAGAAGAATTAAAAAAACGCTATGCCCTGCCCAATATTGATTTACTTCTTGAAGTGGAGAAAAAACGAAGTATTTTGGTTATGTTTCCTCATTATGGCAATTGGGAATGGAGTATCATCGTAAATCGTTATGTAAAGTCAAAAGGATTTGCTGTATATCAAAATATTGGTAATGTATATTTTGATCGATTGATAAAAAAAATCCGTGCAATATGGAGTACAACTCCTATTTCTCAGAGAGAAACGGTTATAACTATGGCACGTAATCATCAAAATGGTATTAAAGGAGTATATGGGATTGTAAGTGATCAATCTCCTCAGCCACACTTGGCGCAATACTGGACAAAATTCATGAATATAAAAGTACCTGTTTTTAATGGTCCTGAAGTACTGGCAAAAAAGTATGACCATGCTGTAGTTTTTGCCAAAGTATCTAAGGTTAAACGGGGGTATTATAAAACTGAATTTATACCAATTGCACTGGAAGGGAGTAAAACAGAAGAGCATGAAATCACCAATCAGTTCCTAAAGCTAACCGAGGAAGAAATTATCCAGAATCCCCAGTATTATCTTTGGACACACCGGAGATGGAAACACCGAGATAAAGTACCGGAAAAATATCTCTAATTCAGGCGAAACTTTTTAAATTAGATTTCTGCAATTTCTCTAATCTCGCCTATTATTCTATCAGCCAGAGAATCAGCTTCTGTTTGCGTCTTTGCCTCGGTATATATTCGTATAATTGGTTCTGTATTGGATTTTCTCAAATGCACCCAATTTTCTGGAAAGTCTACTTTTACCCCATCAATAGTCGACACTTCCTCGCTACTATATTTTTTTTCCATAGAAACTAAGATCTCATCAACATCAAGATCCGGTGTTAACTGAATTTTCTTTTTGCTCATATAGTAGCTTGGGTAACTGTCGCGTAAGTCCTTTACAGAACCTCCTTTCTCTGCCATAAGCATTAAAAATAAGGCGGTACCAACAAGAGAGTCCCGTCCGTAATGACTTGAAGGATAGATAATTCCGCCATTTCCCTCACCTCCTATTATTGCATTATTGGCCTTCATTTTCTTTACTACATTCACTTCACCAACAGCTGCAGCCTCATAGTTTCCTTTATGTCTAAGTGTTATATCCCTGAGGGCCCTCGACGAAGATAAATTGGAAACCGTGTTTCCCTTTGTTTTTCCAAGAACATAATCCGCACAAGCCACTAAGGTGTATTCTTCACCAAACATTTCACCATCATTACTTATAAATGCCAAACGATCTACATCCGGATCAACGACTATTCCAAAATCAGCTTTTTCCTTTAACACAAGCTGACATATATCTCCCAAATGTTCTTTCAAAGGTTCGGGATTATGCGGAAAATGTCCCGTGGGATCACAATACAACTTTATTACCTCCACTCCTAAAGATTCAAGTAATTTCGGAATAGCAATGCCACCTGTAGAATTTACACCATCCACTACCACTTTAAATTTGGCTTTTTTAATAATATCTGCGTCAACTAATGGTAAATTAAGAACTTCATCAATATGTATATCTATATAGGCGTCATTTTTGGTAATTGTTCCAAGGTCATCTACTTCAGAAAAATTAAAATCCTCTTTTTCTGCCAATTCAAGAATAATTGCCCCTTCGGCTGCATCCAGAAACTCGCCTTTTTCATTTAATAGTTTTAGTGCATTCCATTGTTTTGGATTGTGACTGGCGGTAAGAATAATACCCCCATGGGCGTTTTCCAATGGAACCGCTATTTCCACGGTAGGTGTAGTAGACAAACCAAGGTCTATAACATCTATTCCTAGTCCGAGCAAAGTGGATACCACTAAATTCTGAATCATTTCTCCCGAAAGACGAGCATCTCTTCCCACAACTACCTTTAAATTATTCGATTTGGAATAACTTTTAAGCCATGTGCCATAAGCTGCTGCAAATTTCACGGTATCAATCGGAGTGAGATTATTCCCAGGCTTCCCTCCTATGGTACCTCTTATGCCTGAAATTGATTTTATTAAAGTCATAGAATTTTAAATAGTTTTTGCAAATATACATGTCTTAGCAATTATCATGCGCTCCTAATTTGTAAATTCAGCTGTGAAGATTATATTCGTGGTGAATGAACTTTTTAGCACATATATATCTATCCTTTGGAGATGATGAAATAACCATCGGAAATTTCATTGCAGACAGCATAAGAGGAAATAAATACAAGCACCTTCCGGATAGAATACAAAAAGGTATACTATTGCATCGTGAAATAGACACTTATACAGACTCACACCCTATAACCAGAGTAAGCAGCAAAAGATTGCACAAGAATTACAGTCACTACAGCAGGGTAATAGTCGATATTTTTTATGATCACTTTTTGGCTAAAAACTGGAAGCAATATTCGGATACTCCTTTGGATATTTTTGTAGATAAATTTTATGATTTACTGGAAGATAACATTACCATTCTTCCTGATGGCACTAAACGAATGATCCCTTATATGATAAGTGATAATTGGTTACTCAATTATGCTAAAATGGAAGGAATAAGCAGAGTTTTGAATGGTATGAACAGAAGAACGAATAATAAAAGTAAAATGAATTATGCCATTCTTGATCTTGAAGAAAACTACGAAGCATTTGAGGTAGAATTTACGGATTTTTTTAATGAACTAGTGGTCTTTTCCAAACAGAAATATAATTTAATATGCGCGTACTAATTCTTCTTTTTGCGCTTCTCCTTTTTGCGCAATGTAAAAAACAACCCCCTCAACCGACTGGTGTCGTAAGTAAAAATGCCATGGTAGTATCTGCACGTGAAGAGGCTTCAAAGGTTGGAATAGCCATACTTCAAAAAGGAGGGAATGCTTTTGATGCAATGGTTGGAACTGAACTTGCATTGGCAGTGGCGTATCCATTTGCCGGTAATCTTGGTGGAGGTGGATTTATGGTTTACCGCAAAAGTGATGGCAATATAGGAGGGCTTGATTATCGTGAAAAGGCTCCATTGGCGGCGCATAAAAATATGTATCTGGATTCCCTGGGAAATGTTATTCCGGGTAAGAGTACCATCGGTGCAAGCGGAACGGGAGTTCCCGGAACTATAGCGGGGATATTTGAAGTGCATAATAAATTTGGCACTTTGCCTATTGAAGATATTATTGATCCGGTTATAAAACTGGTAGATCAGGGGGTTGAGGTAACAGCAAAGCAAGCCGACAGGATGGATAAGTATTGGGATCAGATTAGAAGTGTAAATGGAGAAAATACTTTGTTTTACAATAAATGTGATGCCGGAGACACACTGAGATATCCTGCCCTGGCCAATACTTTAAGGAGAATAGCAATTAACGGAAGGGATGAATTCTACAAAGGAGAAACTGCCAAAATACTGGCAAGATTTATTCAGGAAAAAGGCGGTTATGTAACTGAAGAAGATCTGGCCAGGTATGAGGCTAAATGGAGACAGCCCATTGTGTTCAATTACAAGGACTTAAGGATAATTTCAATGAGCCCTCCCAGCAGTGGTGGGGTAACGATCAATCAAATCTTTAAGATGATTGAATCTTATGACATCTCAGACTTTGGTCATAATTCTGTTAAATCTATTCAGTTGTTTACTGAGGCGGCAAGGCGGGCCTATGCGGACAGGAATTTCTTCCTTGGAGATCCGGATTTTGTGGTTATTCCTCTCGATGTTTTATTAAGCAAGAAGTATTTACAAGCTCGAATGGAGAACTTTTCATTTGATGCAGCCACGCTCTCTAGCGAAGTGCAGCACGGTACAGTGGAAATTATGGAAAGTAGTGAGACTACTCATTATTCCATTGTTGATCAGATGGGAAATGCTGTTTCTGTAACAACAACCTTAAACGGGGCATATGGTTCCAAACTCTATTGCGATGAATTAGGGTTCTTCCTAAATAATGAAATGGATGATTTTAGCGCTAAGCCAGGAGAGCCCAATATGTTTGGGCTCATAGGAGCTGAAGCCAATAGTATAGCAGCCGAGAAACGAATGCTAAGCTCAATGACCCCAACTATTGTTGAAAAAGACGATAACCTTTGGATGGTTGTCGGTTCTCCCGGGGGATCTACAATAATTACCGCCGTTGCGCAGACAATTTTAAACACTTATGAATTTAATTTGAGTATGCAAGAATCTGTAAACGCGCCTAGATTTCATCACCAGTGGCTACCAGATCATATCGTTTTTGAGACTGAGGGATTTTCAGATGCGCTGAAAATTGAGTTAAAATCCAAAGGTTACCATATTAGTGAGAAACCCACACCTATCCTTGGAAAAGTGGATGCAATACTGGTTTTACCGGATGGCAGCCTTGAAGGAGGGGCAGATAAACGAGGAGATGATACGGCAGTAGGCTTTTAAACCTCAGAAGTTTTGAATTAACGATTCTTTCTTAAATTTTAATCCCGTTTTTGAAAAGTTACTTCCTTAGTTGGTTTTTTAACTCTTCCATAGATTCCTGCAATTGCCTTAGCAAGCCTTTTTCTGTTGTAGCATCTACCCCAAAAGTTATTTTGCTGCTTACCTGCCAAAGTTCCTGTATTTGCTCGGATTCTATTTCATAAGGTGGATAGATTTCGTTAAGTGAAATCAAAAGCATTTTTGAATTCCCGGGCAATTTTTCAATCTTTTTAACCAGAACAGCATCATGAAGTACAACTACATAGATCTTATTGAGATTTATATCATCCAGACCTTCCACCGCCTTTGCTAATATCCATTCACCAGGTTGCAGATTAGGCAACATACTATCACCCTCAACCTGGAATCCCCTGTAAGTAGCATTTCTGAATTCGGGAAGTGGGAGATCAAAGGCAGGTAATTGTTTGTACCAACTTGTGTCCTGAATATTTTGAGGATAACCTGCAGCGGCCTTTGCATTTACTAAAACCATATTGTCATTATCCGAAGAATCGACAGTTACAACTTTTGGGATTACACTGGTCCCCGAATAATTTAAATGTTGATTGTTACTATCGCCAAATAACCATAGCGGGTTCACATTAAATTGTTTTAACATTTCAACGACAACCTTGCCAGAAAGTTTGGTCCGTCCGCGTTCTATATCGGCAGTAGTATTTGGAATTCCGAGCATACGGGCAAATTCGGCCTGTGTATATCCCAAATCCCGCCTTATCTCAATAAATCTTTTTATAGTAAGTTCATTTTCCATTTCTATTTTTCTGTTTTTTCCGTCCTATGCAGATGTTTAAAACCGTTATCAATCTATCAAACCATTAAATAGTACTTCTCCCTATCCTATTTTGGAAAGTGTCCCTATTCAGGATTATCAAATATACAAAATTTGGATTATTTCCAAAATATTTTAGGATTATTTCCTAATTTAGGATATTTTCCATATTTTTGGAATATATACAAATGAACTTAGTCATGTTAGATGAGATTATTACTAAAAAATTAAGCCTATGGGCTCAAAGAGGATTAGATGACAGCTTTTATGTAAATAGCAATAGAGAGATCATAAAAGAAAAGAGGCTGTCAAAGATTAAACAGAATGTATCAAGGAATATATCCAAGAAATCAATAAACAAACAATTAAGCCTATTCTAAAAGTTATGGAAAGAGAAAAAATATTACTATACGATGGGAGTTTTAATGGGTTTTTAACCTCCGTATTTGTTGCATTTGAGCAAAAAATAAATGTTGTTGATATTCAAAGAAAAAGTCAGGTTCAAAAGGGCTTGTTTACTGAAACACAAATTATTTTAACACAAGTGAATAAAGCTAAGCGGGTCTGGAATGGTATTAGCCAAAGAAGTAATAACGCAATGAAGAATATTTATTTTGCTTTTTTAAGTGAGACGGCTGGTATCGAACAATTGCTTTATTTATATATTCAAAAAATAGTTGCTAAAGGGTCTCCCAATCACATAGATTTAACTGATGACATGGTTTTTAAGATAAATCATTTGGCAAATATTGTGAGTAAGAAAAAAAACCAGATGGAGGCATTTATGAAATTTAATGTCTCCGCAGATGGTATTCATTTTATTATTGCGGAACCCGAGTTTGACATATTACCTCTTGTATCAAAACACTTTAGGTCTAATTACAGCGACAGGCACTGGATTATTTACGACATAAAGCGGAACTACGGCCTTTACTTTAATCTTCATACACTTCAATTAAAGTCATTCGATTCAAAAGAAATAATAGCGAATGCCAGACCTTTAAATAATCTTATTCAAACTAGTACAATGAGTGTTATTGAATTGTGGAATACTTATTTTGCAAACAATTCTATTAAATCTTTGATTTCCAACAAACTACATACGCATCAATTGCCTAAACGGCGCAGGAAATATCGGCAAGCTAAGGAAGCTGTTTAGCATCATTGTTTTTGTTTTAATTGGACTCCAAGAAGGCGATTTGCATTGGCTTATTTAAAGGCCTTTAACAAAATCAAAATAAACCACGCTTCCTTTTTAGTCGTCAAAAACGTACCTTTGCAACTTTGTCTAATTCAATGATAAATTACGAGGAGAATATTGAAGTCAAGGGAGCCCGCGTTCATAATTTAAAAAATATTGACGTTACCATCCCAAGAGAAAAACTGGTTGTAATAACCGGGCTTTCCGGAAGTGGCAAATCTTCATTGGCTTTCGATACTATTTACGCTGAAGGCCAGCGTAGATATATAGAGACCTTTTCTTCTTATGCAAGACAGTTTTTGGGAGGACTTGAGCGTCCGGACGTAGATAAAATCGATGGTCTGTCTCCAGTTATCGCGATAGAACAGAAAACCACTTCAAAATCACCGCGTTCCACGGTGGGAACAATTACTGAAGTTTACGATTTTCTTAGGTTGCTATTTGCCAGGGCCTCGGATGCCTATAGCTATAATACAGGCGAAAAAATGGTAAGCTATAGTGATGATAAGATTAAAGAGCTTATTAGCGAAAGTTATTTTGCCAAAAGGATCAGCATCCTGGCCCCGGTAATTAAATCTAGAAAAGGACATTATCGCGAACTTTTTGAGCAAATAGGAAAGCAAGGCTTCGTGAAAGTTAGGGTAGATGGTGAAATTATGGATATCACCAAAGGAATGAAAGTGGATAGATATAAAACCCATGATATTGAAATCGTTATTGACCGTCTGAAAATAGATGATAATGAAAATTTGAATAAAAGGCTTTCCGAATCAATAAATACAGCCATGTATGGTGGCGATGATGTCTTAATGGTTCTTGAAGAAGGTGAAGCAGTTCCAAGATATTTTAGCAGGAATTTAATGTGCCCTACTACCGGTATTTCATATCCTTCACCTGAGCCCAATACATTTTCCTTTAATTCTCCCAAGGGCATGTGCAACCACTGCAACGGCCTGGGGCATGTCTTCGAAGTAAACGAGAATAAAATTTTTCCGAATAAAAAATTATCTATACAATCAGGTGGTATTGCGCCCCTTGGTGAGTATAAAAGTTCATGGGCATTTAAGCAATTAGAAACTATAGCCAAACGATATGAATTTGAACTTACTGATGCCATATCTGTAATTCCGGATGAAGCACTTAAGACTATTCTATATGGAGGCTCTGAACAGTTCGAAGTTGATTCTAAAACCCTGGGTGTAAAAAGACTATACCACATAGACTATGAGGGTATTGCAAATTTTATAAAAAACCAGTACCATCAGGCAGATTCTACATCAATTAAACGTTGGGCCAGAGATTTTATGGATAAAAGAATCTGCCCCACTTGCAATGGTTCAAGGTTAAAAATAGAATCACTTTATTATAAAATCGAGGATAGGAATATAGCAGAATTGTGTCAACTTGATATTTCTGATCTCGCCGATTTTTTTGATCAGCTTGATTCCAAACTAAAAGGAAATCAAAAAAAGATTGCCGAGGAGATCATAAAAGAGATTAAATCGAGAATTAAGTTTTTGTTAGATGTGGGCCTGGACTATTTGTCGCTGAACCGTAGCTCAAAATCACTTTCTGGAGGCGAAGCGCAACGTATAAGGCTCGCAACACAAATAGGATCCCAGTTGGTAGGGGTTCTGTATATATTGGATGAACCCAGTATTGGATTACATCAACGTGACAACAATCGCCTGATCAAATCATTGGAATCACTCAGGGATATTGGAAATTCTGTAATTGTAGTGGAACACGACCGCGATATGATTGAAAATGCAGATCATGTAATTGATATAGGTCCACATGCGGGAAAACATGGGGGCGAGATAATCTCAGAAGGAACTGCAGCTGAACTCATTGAACAACATACATTGACTTCTCAATTTATAACAGGAGAGAAGGAAATTCCTATTCCTGATACAAGGAGAAAAGGGAATGGGAAAAGTTTAAGTCTGAAAGGCTGTACAGGCAATAATTTAAAGAATGTATCGGTTGAATTCCCATTGGGGAAAATGATTGCGGTGACAGGTGTTTCTGGTAGTGGTAAATCAACACTAATTAATGAAACGCTTTATCCAATTATGAATGCCCATTATTTTAATGGGGTTAAAAAGCCTATGCCATATAGTGGTATTAAAGGTCTCGAAAACATTGATAAGGTAATAGATATTAATCAATCTCCTATTGGAAGAACACCAAGGTCTAATCCGGCTACCTATACCGGTGTTTTTGGAGAAATACGTGCCCTTTTTGCCAAAACACCAGAAGCTGCTATAAGGGGTTATAAGCCGGGCCGGTTCAGTTTTAATGTAAAAGGTGGCAGATGTGAAACTTGTCAGGGAGGTGGATTGAGGGTAATTGAAATGAACTTTCTTCCCGATGTATATGTTGAATGTGAAACCTGTAATGGAAAACGATTTAACAGGGAGACTCTGGAGATAAGATATAAAGGACAATCTATTGCAGATATTCTCGAAATGACCATGGATGAAGCAGTTGCCTTTTTTGACCAAATACCAAAGATTTATAGAAAGTTAAAGACAATTCAAGATGTTGGACTAGGTTATATTTCATTAGGACAGCAATCAACTACACTTTCAGGCGGAGAAGCTCAACGCGTAAAACTTGCAACCGAATTGTCTAAGCGGGATACAGGAAACACTTTTTATATTTTGGATGAACCCACAACCGGACTTCATTTTGAGGATATAAGGGTGCTCATGGAAGTTTTAAATAAATTAGTGGACAAAGGAAATACCATTGTGATAATTGAACATAACATGGATGTCATAAAAATGGCCGATTACATAATTGACATAGGCTATGAAGGAGGTCGCGGAGGCGGCATGATAGTTGCGGCAGGATCTCCTGAAGAAGTAGCCAAAGACGATAAAAGTTATACCGCATTTTACCTCAAAAAAGAATTTAGTTTAAAAAATTCGAGGCTGGAAGTTCGGGGTTAAATCTATAGATTTATGAGATCGATTTAAGTGACAAAAAAATAAAAATATGAGGAAAGAGAAGCATCATAAAGGATGGAATGAAATTAAAACCAATGATTCATGGGCCATTTTTAAAATTATGGGTGAGTTTGTAAACGGTTTTGAAAAAATGAGCGCAATTGGCCCTTGTGTTACAATTTTTGGTTCTGCCAGGACAAAAGAGGATACCAAATATTACGAACTTACTGTAAATGTTGCCAAAAAAGTTTCAGAAGCTGGTTATGGTATTATTACAGGCGGTGGTCCTGGTATTATGGAAGCAGGTAATAGAGGAGCGCATTTGGCCGGAGGGACCTCTGTTGGGCTGAATATAGATCTTCCTTTTGAACAACATGACAATCCTTACATTGATGATGATAAGAGCTTGGATTTTGATTATTTCTTTGTGCGAAAGGTAATGTTTGTAAAATACTCGCAAGCATTTGTAGTTTTACCTGGAGGATTTGGCACACTTGATGAACTCTTTGAAGCTATTACGCTAATTCAAACAAATAAAATTGGTAAATTCCCCATTATTCTGGTCGGAATATCTTTCTGGAAAGGTTTGATAGACTGGATTAAAGGCACTATGCTGAAAGCAGGAAATATTAGTAAGACAGACCTCGACTTAATACGCATTGTTGATAAAGAGGAAGAGGTTGTAGAAATTATTGATGCTTTCTATAAAGGTCATACCTTAAGTCCAAATTTCTAATTCAAATATGTTACTACGGCGCATTCCGACTTTTCTATTAATAGCTGTTATCTTCTATTTCATATTTGGGATTAGTAGTATTTATGCGCAACATACTAATAGCCTGAAAGCTGCTTTAGAGTCAGAGACCAGGGAAATAAATATCCAACAGGAATTTGAATATTTAAATGATTCACAAGATACCCTAAGCGTATTGTATTTTAATGATTGGGCAAACTCCTATTCCGACAAAAGCACTGCTCTTGCAAGGCGATTCGCCGAGGAATTTAAAAAGAGTCTTCATTTAGCCAAAGATAAAGATCGGGGCAGGACAGAAATTTTTACTATTGTAGACGATGAATACCGAGCTATCTCCTGGAGTAGAACTTTCGGCCTGGATATCATTAAAATTGAACTCAATACTCCTTTGGTTCCGGGTGCTTCCGCTAAATTATTTATTACTTATACTGTCAAGCTGCCACCAAATAAATATACTCCCTATGGATATAACAACGAAGGGGGTTATTATTTAAAAGATTGGTATCTGACACCGGCGGTTTATGACGGTCAATGGCAATTGTATTCAAACAAAAATCTTGAAGATCTACACACAGGAAATACTAATACCAATATTATTTTCAGCTATCCTGATTCTTTATTCTTTGGTACTAATTTCAAGGAAGTAAATATCTCAGGATTTCCAGGTAAAAAACAAGCTACATTGGAAGGGGTAAACAGAAAGAGTGCTTACATTATTCTGAATGCACAAAAAAAGTTTACCAAACATGTCACTCCCGAACTAATAGTGGTAACAGATCTCAAGGCAACAAAATATGATGAAATTTCACAAGGTGTTTCAATTAATAGGATTTCACGTTTTATTCATGAGAGTCTTGGAGACTTTCCATATGAGCAGCTATTGGTAAGTGAAGTGGATTTTAATAAAAACCCTATTTATGGGTTAAATCAGCTACCTTCTTTTATACGCCCGTATGAGAAGCAGTTCCAGTTTGAAATGACATTTATGAAAACTGCACTTAACAGTTACATAAAAGAATCCCTATTCCTAAATCCAAGAAAGGAAAAATGGGTTGCGGATGCCGTGATCAATTACATAATGATCAAATTCGTGGAAGAATTTTATCCCGATCAAAAACTACTTGGAAAACTTTCTAAAGGTTGGCTGATTAAAGGATTTCATTTAGCTCAAATGGACTTCAATGAGCAATATTCCTTTTTGTATATGTTTACGGCTAGAAAAAACCTTGATCAGGCGCTTAACACACCAAATGACTCCCTGATAAAATTTAATCAGAAAATAGCCAATACCTATAAAGCAGGACTTGGCTTAGCCTATCTTGCAGATTACACAAGTGTTGATAATATTGATATAGCTATCAAAGAGTTCTATGAACAATTTAAATTAAAACCAGTAAGACCATCAGATTTCGAGCGTGTTTTAAAGAAGAATTCTGAAAAGGATATCGATTGGTTTTTTAAAAGCTATGTCTCAACGAACGAACGTATTGATTTTAAGATATCTAATGTAGTTAAAACACAGGATTCACTTTATGTAACACTCAAAAACAAAACAGGTACAGACGTTCCAATATCCTTATTCGGATTGAAAAAAGATGAGGTAGTCTCTGAATATTGGTTTGATGGAATTAAAACCGAGCAAACTTTTACTATACCGCGAAATTTGGAAGACAAGTTAGTTCTTAACTATGATCATACCATTCCAGAATTTAATCAGCGAGATAACTGGAAAGCGTTAAAGGGTTTCTTTATCAGCCATAAAAAGTTAAAATTTCAGTTTTTTAAAGATGCTGAAGATCCTTATTACAACCAAATTTTTTATGTGCCGACATTAGGTTTTAATATATATGATGGTCTAACTCCCGGGATTAGATTTACTAATAAAACACTTCTTGAACGACCTTTTGTATTTGATTTTTCTCCACGGTATTCATTCAGAGAAAAAGCACTGGTTGGAAGTGGTAAACTTACCTACAGGCACTATCATGGAAAGAGTGGATTTTACGTCACTAATTATGCTCTCCGTGGATCTTCTTCTCATTTTCAAGTCAATTCGCGCTATAGCACATTTACCCCCTCGGTTAGCTTTGGATGGCGCCCTGCAGACCTTATTTCAAATAAGCGGCAGTTACTTACTTTGAGATATGTTAATGTGTTTAGAAATATTGATCCTAGCCTCGATATAGAAACCGATCCCGATTATAGTGTATTGAATGCAAGGTTTAGAAATACAAACAACGGAATTATCGACTATTTCTCATGGTTTGCGGACGCCCAACATTCTTCTGATTTTACCAAATTAGCGTTCAATCTCGAATACCGGAAACTATTTGTCAATAATACCCAATTTAATTTTCGGTTTTTTGCCGGTAAGTTTTTAAGAAACAAGACGAGCGGAGATTATTTTAGTTTTGCGCTGGACAGGCCCACAGATTATTTATTTGATTACAATTATCTGGGTAGATCCGAAGATTCGGGGATATGGAGTCAACAATTAATTATTGCCGAAGGTGGTTTTAAATCTCAATTGGAAAACCCTTTTTCTAACGATTGGATTGCTACCACGAATTCTAGCGTAAATATTTGGAGATGGATAGAAGCATATGGGGATTTAGGTTTTATCAAAAACCAAAATCAACCCACAAGATTCGTTTATGACTCAGGGATACGTCTTAATTTACTTACAGATTATTTTGAATTATATTTTCCCGTATATTCTAATAACGGTTGGGAAATTGCACAGCCGAACTATGCAGAACGAATTCGTTTTATAATCACTTTAAGTCCTAAAACTTTATTAGGGCTTTTCACCAGGCAATGGTTTTAGAAATTATACTATTCTTAAAAAAAATCTATTTTTTTAAATTATTTACAATTAGTTCTTGCTTTTTAGTGGGTTTATTCATTTTTTATTAATATAAAACCAATTTTTTTGATTGTAAAAATCATACTGTTTTCATATTTTTGCTACAAATCTTTCCCTAATGAGTTTTAAACTACAAACCAGTGATGACATTTCCTTCGAGGATTTTAGGGCACAGATTTTAAAAGATTATGAAATAGCGATCACAAGCCGGGAGTGCAGCCTTTTGGGCAGAAGGGAAGTTCTCACAGGTAAAGCCAAATTTGGAATTTTTGGTGATGGAAAGGAATTGCCACAATTAGCAATGGCCAGATCTTTTAGAAACGGGGACTTTAGAAGTGGTTACTATAGAGATCAAACCTTTATGATGGCACTTGGGCAACTTAGCCCTAAAGAATTTTTTCATGGTCTGTACGCAACTACAGATATTGAAAAAGAGCCCATGAGTGCCGGAAGGCAAATGGGTGGACATTTTGGATCTTACAGCCTTAATCCGGACGGTTCATGGAAAGACCTCACCACACAAAAAAATAGTAGTCCTGATATATCGCCTACTGCAGGTCAGATGCCTCGGCTTCTTGGTCTGGCACAGGCTTCAAAAATCTACCGCAATGTCAAAGGGATAGATACCACCAATTTTTCCAACAATGGAAATGAAGTTGCCTGGGGTACAATAGGTAATGCCAGTACATCTGAAGGTCATTTTTTTGAAACATTTAATGCAGCGGGAGTTTTACAAGTGCCCATGATCATTAGTGTATGGGATGATCAATATGGAATTTCAGTGCCTGCCAGATTCCAAACAACCAAAGAAGATATTTCAGAAGTTCTTAAAGGATTCCAAAGAGATGAAAATAACAAGGGTTATGAGATTCTAAGGGTAAAAGGCTACGATTATACGGCCCTAATTCATGCTTATGAAAATGCTTCTGAACTGGCAAGAGAAGAACATATACCAGTATTGATCCATGTGACTGAGCTGACGCAACCTCAGGGGCATTCCACTTCAGGATCGCAGGAAAGGTATAAAAGTGAGGAAAGATTGCTCTGGGAAAAAGAAAATGATTGCAACAAGCGGTTCAGAGAATGGATTCTGGAAAAGAAAATTACTGACAATGCATCTTTGTTAGTAATAGAATTAGCAATTAAAAAAGAGGTTAGGACTGCTAAAAAAGAGGCTTGGATAGAATTCTTATCTCCTCATAAAGAGGCTAAAAAAATCCTAATAGAACTATTGGATAATCTGGCAGTAAATAGTCCCAACAGGGCATCTGTAACTAAAATCAAGAATGACCTTATTGCCATTGAAGAGCCACTAAAAAAAGATTTGGCTTCCAAGTCAAGAAAAGCGCTTCGCCATGTATTAGGTGAAAATTCTAAGGAAAAAGATGCCTTGACAAAATGGATTGAAAAATTCCTTAAAGACTCACAAATAAAATTCAGCTCACACCTCAATAGTGAATTATCCAACAAGGCAATAAACGTTGAACAAATAAGACCTATATACGATGATAAGCCTGAAAAGGTAGATGGAAGGATTATATTGAGAGATAACTTTGACAGGCTTTTTGACAAATATCCACATGCCCTCATTTTTGGAGAAGATAGTGGAGCAATTGGCGACGTAAACCAGGGGTTGGAAGGTCTTCAAAAGAAATATGGTGCATTGCGGATTGCTGATACAGGTATACGAGAGGCTACTATAATTGGTCAGGGAATTGGTTTGGCACTAAGGGGGCTCAGACCGATAGCGGAAATACAATATCTGGATTATCTGTTATATGGCCTACAGACTCTTAGTGATGATTTGGCCACATTACTTTATCGTACGGTTGGCAAACAAAAGGCTCCGCTAATTATTCGCACCAGGGGGCATCGCCTGGAGGGTATTTGGCATTCCGGCTCTCAAATGGGGGGTATTATTCACTTCCTTCGGGGGATTTATGTGTTGGTCCCCAGGAATATGACTAAAGCAGCCGGCTTTTACAATACATTGATGAAAAGTGATGAACCGGCACTAATTATTGAAAGTTTAAACGGGTATAGGCTTAAGGAAGACAAACCAAATAACCTGGGCGAAATTTGCACCCCCATCGGAGTGGTTGAAATTGTTAAAGAAGGTACCGATATTACACTTTTATCCTACGGTTCTACGCTGCGTATCGTTCAACATACGGCTCAGGAATTAAAAGAAGTGGGAATTGATGTGGAGGTGATTGATGCACAGTCCTTACTCCCTTTTGACCTTACAAATAATGTCTTAAGCAGTATCAAAAAAACCAGTAGACTGCTGGTCATTGATGAAGATGTACCTGGTGGATGTGCAGCTTATCTCATGCAAGACATTATAGAACGTCAGGGGGCTTATAAATACCTGGACAGTGCACCTCAAACCCTTACCGCAAAAGCTCACAGACCAGCCTATGCTTCCGATGGCGATTATTTTTCTAAACCAAATGCAGAAGACATATTTGAAAAGGTATATGATATAATGCATGAGGCAAATCCAACTGAATATCCAAAACTTCGCTGAGAGAACTACGCTATAATTATTTTATTATAGTTTCGATTCTGATGTATTTATCTAAATGTGATGGTGCTATTCTGTCATACTACATTAAGTGAATTCTAAACTATTTGACAAAAAGTTATTAAAAAAAGCTTACATTAGATTCTCCAATCTTAAAATGAATGACTAAAAAACTTAAAAGTGATATTGGTCTGGCAGTTCTGCGTATTCTTCCCTCTGCCTTTTTATTATCTCATGGTATTCCCAAGTTGCAAAAACTTCTAAATGGAGATTTTGAATTTGCCGATCCGATAGGAATCGGAGCTACGCCTTCTCTGTTTCTTGCAGTTATTGGTGAAGTCATTTGCCCTATACTGGTAATAATTGGTTATAAAACCCGTTGGGCCACCTTACCAATTCTGATATTAATGGTTGTGGCGGCCTTTATTGTGCACGGTTCAGATCCTTTTGGAAGAAAAGAACTCGCTCTGTTGTACTTAGTGTGTTTCGCGGTTATAATGCTACTAGGTCCAGGACGGTATAGTATCGACAAAAAGTAAACTTTCTATATTATTTTAACCAGAAGTTCCTTCAGAAGATCAGCTTGCGAAATATTATAAGCCCCTACCCCTTTTCCTTTTAAGTCCATTTCCCGTAAATAAGCAATAATACTGCTAACACGCTTCATGGGGTAATTTCTGGACGCTATCTGAAACTCTCCCACGAAATAAGGGTTGATCCGTAAAGCTGAAGCCACATTCTTAGGAGAATGGTCCGATAGTCCATGATATTGAAGTAACTGTGTGAAAAAAGTATGCAACAGGCTCACAGTAACAACAAAAGGGTTATCCTTAGGATTCTGTGCAAAATAATTGATTATCCTGGTAGCTTTGACAACATTTTTTTCTCCTATAGCCTTTTTTAATTCAAAATTATTGTAATCCTTGCTTATACCTATGTGTTTTTCAATAAGATCGGGGGTGATCTCGGTGTTCTTTGGAAGTACTAATTGTAATTTTTCTAATTCATTATTAATTCTGCTAAGGTCTGTTCCCAAATACTCTACTAATAAAACTGAGGCCTTATGTGAAATTGCATAGCCCTTCTGTTTTAAAGTTAGTCTAATCCAATCTGAAACCTGATTTTCATACAGTTTTTTACTATCAAAAATGACACTCCCTTCAGCCAGAAGAGTTTTGTGTAATTTTTTACGTTTGTCTAATTTTTTGTATTTATAACAGAAAACCAGCACTGTTGAAGTTTGTGGATTGGCAGCATAAGCACTTAATTCCTCTATATTTCTGGATAAATGCTGCGCTTCCTTCACAATGACCACCTGTCGTTCGGACATCATTGGATATCTCTTTGCATTTGCCAGCACCTGTTCTAAAGATACTTCCTTGCCGTATAAAACCATTTGATTAAAGCCCTTCTCCTCCTCCGTAAGTAGGTTATCACTAATAAACTGAGCTATTTTATCAATATAATAAGGTTCATCACCCATCAAAAAATATATAGGGCTTATGTTCCCGTTTCGGATGTTATTTACAATCTGCTTTACTTCTTCCATCCAAAAAAAATTACCAAATTTGTTTTATGCTACCTCTCAACTTTCCTGGCTACAATTTCCGATTCAAAAGTAGCGAAAATAAGCAGCAGATTTTTGACATAATACGTAAAAAATTTGTTAGCCTGCAGCCCGAAGAATGGGTACGGCAGCACGTAATTCATTTTTTAAACGTGGATAAAAAGTATCCTACGTCTCTAATTAATGTTGAAAAAACCTTATCGCTAAATGGTTTGAGAAAAAGATATGACATTGTAGTCTTTAATACAGATGGTAGTATCCATATTCTGGTAGAATGCAAATCCCCTAATATTATAATCTCACAGGACGTTTTTGATCAGATTGCACGCTATAACTTAAAAATGAAAGCAGAATACCTGATGGTCACCAATGGATTAGATCATTTTTACTGCAATATGAATTATGAAGAAGAAAAATATTCTTTTTTAAGGCAAATTCCTGATTTTAGCCGTTAATTTGCAACCGTTTTGAAATTTGCAATCGTCATACTAAATTGGAATGGAGAAGTGCTCCTGGAACGCTACCTGCCTTTGGTGGTTCAATATTCCGGTAACACTGACATCTATGTAGCGGATAACGCCTCTACTGATGGATCTGTGGCTTTTGTAAAAGAAAACTTTCCTAATGTAAACATTATTCAAAATAGTGCAAATAATGGATTTGCTAAAGGATACAACGACGCATTAAAACAGGTGGACGCGGACATTTATTGTCTTCTAAATTCCGATGTTGAAGTAACACCCGATTGGCTAGAGCCTATAAAAGAAGCATTTCTAAAGTTTCCGGATGCATCTATAATACAACCTAAGATTCTTGATCTGTTACGAAGAGATTATTTTGAATATGCGGGAGCAGCAGGTGGTTTCTTAGATCAGTTTGGATATCCATTCTGCAGGGGGCGCATTTTTCAGGCCATCGAAAAAGATGAAGGTCAGTACGATGATACTGCACAAATTTTCTGGGCAACCGGTGCCAGTATGTTTATAAAAAGTGAGGTTTTCGATAGCCTTGGAGGATTTGATGAGGACTATTTTGCCCATCAGGAGGAGGTTGATCTATGTTGGCGGGCACAAAACAAAGGCTTAAAGGTTTACTATGTTGGAGCATCATATGTATATCATCTTGGAGGTTCCACATTGAGTAATATGAACCCAAAAAAAACTTTTTTAAATTTCAGAAACTCACTTTATTCTATCACTAAAAACCTCCCCCGAAAAAAAGCATTTCCTATAATTTTTGTTCGGCTTATCCTTGATGGTATCGCGGCTGTTAGATTTATTTTACAGTTTAAACCTGTTCATTGCTGGGCTATTTTTAAGGCACATTTAAGCTATTACCGGCATTTTGGTAAAATGTATAAGAAAAGGGAAAAGGACAATTTTATCCCATCGTATTACATTACAAAATCCATAGTATGGTCCTATTTCGTATATCATGTAAAGAATTTTAACATTTTAGTAAAAGATTAACTAATTTTGAGAAATTAAAGGAAATCAAATGTCATAATTTTACCATGAATTAGACGAGAGTTGATTTAAACAAACAATTAATTTTATATAAACATTATTATGAAAAAATTTATTCTAGGCTTTATTGGAATGGCGGTCCTTTTATCATCTTGCGTATCGCAAAAGAAATATGCTGATTTAGAGTCTAAACACAAAGAGACACAGGACCTGTTAAATTCTGCTACAGTTAAATTGAATTCCTGTCTTGAGGAAAAAGCAACAGCAGATGCAAGATTGCAAACTTTGGAAGATCAGAATTCATTTCTGAAGGCAAACAATCAGGAGTTAATAAATAACATGGGGAACTTAACCACCCTAACAACAAAGGGTGCAGAAAATCTTGAGAAATCTTTGGAAAGTCTTCAGGAAAAAGATCTCACCATTCGTAAATTACAAAATGCTATCACCAGAAGAGATTCTGTAAACCTGGCACTAGTCCAAAGCCTGAAAGGTGTTCTTGGAAATTTAGATGACCAGGATATAGAGATCAATGTTGAAAAGGGTGTAGTTTTTATTTCCATTTCGGACAAACTATTATTTAGTAGTGGAAGCTATAATGTTACGGCAAGAGCTAAGGAAATATTAGGAAAAGTTGCACAAGTTGTAAACAACAAACCAGATTTTGAGTTTATGGTAGAAGGACATACGGATGATGTTCCTTACAGAAAAGGAGTTTTACTGGACAACTGGGATTTAAGTGTAAAAAGATCTACAGCTGTTGTTCGTATTTTACAAAATGATTATCGCGTAGATCCAAAAAGGATGACTGCAGCAGGTAGATCACAGTATATTCCTGTTTCTCCGACTGAAAAATCTAAAAACAGAAGAACAAGAATTGTTGTACTTCCAAAAATTGATCAGTTCTATAGTATGATTGAAGAAGGAATGAAAGATCCTGCTATTAACGACTAAATATTAAATAATTTTATTAAAAAACCGCGGTCATTGATCGCGGTTTTTTTATATGATATCAGGATCTCCTTTGCCTACTCTAAGTACTTCCGGCACGTCTCCTGAAAGATCAATTACCGTAGATCCTATATTACCTCCATATCCTCCATCAATAACAATATCTACTAGGTTATGCCACTTTTCAAAAATTAATTCAGGATCTGTAGTATATTCCAAAAGTTCATCTTCGTCCCGAATTGAGGTTGATACAATTGGATTACCTAACTCTTCAACCAAAGTCCTTGCAATATTATTGTCCGGAACTCTTATACCTACAGTCTTTCTTTTCTTAAAATCCTTAGGTAATTTACTGCTACCTGGCAATACAAAAGTATAAGGGCCGGGAAGTGCCCGCTTAAGAATCTTAAATGTTGGAGTATCCAATTGCCTGACATAATCCGAAAGATTACTAAGATCTGCACAAACAAAGGACCAGTAAGCTTTTTCTAATTTAATTCCCTTTATACGGGCAATTTTTTCCATGGCCTTTGTGTTGGTAATATCACAACCCAGTCCATAAACCGTATCCGTAGGATATATGATTAAACCTCCTTTTCGCAAAATGGAGACAACCTTATCTATTTCTTTTGGATTAGGATTCTGTTCGTATATCTTAATGAATTCGGCCATTTTCTTACTAGATATTTGGAATAACTATTATTGAGGTCAAACGCAAATAAAATGAATAGGGATTCTATTTAACCTGATAGACACGTACATAATCTACCTCCATAACGGCAGGAAAAATGTCATCATTTACACCTTCCAGACCTCCCCAATCACCTCCAACAGCTATATTCATTAAGAAATAAAATGTTCCTGAAAAAGGCCAGTTTTCCGCATTAGAAATAGCAGGTCGCGGAAATATGAGCTTAATATTCTCTATATCATCTATATAGAATTTCAGGTACTTGTTAGTCCACAGAATGCCATAATTGTGAAATTCTTCTTCTATTGTCTCCAGTAAAACCGGACCAGAAGTTACTTGTGTCCCATCTCTATGATTGTTGGCAACACTGTGAATGGAAAAATGAGTCTGGTTGGGTTCAAAACTTACATACTCCATAATATCAATCTCGCCACATGCCGGCCATCCTGCCGTTTGAATGGTGCTGCCCAGCATCCATAAAGCTGGCCATAAACCATTGCCTTTATGATCAGGGATTTTTGCCCTGATCTCCATCCTTCCATATTTAAAATGGGTAATACTATTTAATCTTGCAGAAGTGTATTCAACCATTCCCGGGCCTTGTTCTATTTTTTTCGCTATTATTTTAAGTGTTCCATCACTTACTGTAACATTTTCGTCTTCAGTATAATTCTGTAGTTCATTATTACCCCAGCCGTTTGCGCCTGTCTCAAAAATCCAGTTCTCTTCAGACAGGGTATTTCCATCAAATTCGTCCTGCCAAACCAGAACCGCATTATCCCAATAATCAGGAGAATTAACATCTGGTAAATTATTGGTGTCTGTTGCTTCAGGTAAAACTGTTGCCTGATTTTCCTGCGGACTGCTCTTACTGCCTCCAATCAGGAATACAGTAAAAAGGAGAAAAATATTTTTATACATTGATTCAAATTGGACTGTTCTATTTTCCAAAGATAATATGAAAAACTTATGGCTGGCTACTAATTTGTCAATAGGTTAGTATCTACTTCAATAGTAAATAATAATCATTAGCTCTCTAATGATCAATGATTTCCAGTTTGGCAAATCGAAGAAGCAGCTTTTTTATATCGCCTTTTACAAATTGTATTTCCGCCTTCTTGTCATTGCCGGCTCCTTCAATGCGCAATACCTTACCACGACCAAAACGTGTATGATTTACCAGAGTCCCTTCTGATAGATTTGGATCTATAGTATTTGTATTTCCAATTGGTTTGGATAATTCCGGTTTAAGTTTTCTAAGTTTTCGCAGTTGATTTTCATTGGGTTTTCCAATGCCTGGTGGAATACCATTTTCAGGTTTTGATGCTCTTAGCTTTGACTTATCAACTTCACCAAAAATATCGGTATTAATTAAAGGTTTATACCGATACGTGTTTATTGGAGTCAGGTTCTCGATATACCTATCCTCTATTTCTTCAATAAAACGACTGGGTTCTGCATCAATTAATTTACCCCAGCGATATCTATTTTGGGTATATGTTAGATATGCCTGTTCCTCGGCACGGGTTAACGCAACATAAAATAGCCTGCGCTCCTCTTCCAACTCACTTCGTGTATTCATGCTCATTGCAGAAGGGAAAAGATCCTCTTCCATCCCAACAATATAAACAAAAGGAAACTCCAATCCTTTGGCAAGGTGAATGGTCATTAGAGCCACTCGATCATCATCACCGGTGTCCTTATCCAAATCCGTAGCCAGTGCTACATCTTCCAGAAACTCTGTAAGATCACCTTTTGCATCTGCCAATTCCTTTTGCCCTTCAACAAAGTCTTTGATACCATTTAATAATTCTTCTATGTTCTCCATTCGAGCAATACCCTCGGGAGTGCCATCCTTTTTAAACTCCAGGAGAATACCAGTTTTCTTAGCCACATGCTCAGCCAGAGTAAAAGCATCCGCATTCTCATTCATAATCTGAAAACTCTTTATCATATTAGTAAAATCTTCGAGTTTTCTTTTTGTGCCCGTATTTATTTTTAAATCTATTTTATCTAAATTCTCCATTACTTCAAATATTGATCTTGAGTAATGATTAGCGGCTACCGTTAGTCTGTCAACTGTGGTTTGGCCAATACCACGAGTAGGGAAATTAATAACTCTTTTTAAAGCCTCTTCGTCCTTTGGGTTGATTACGAGTCTGAGATAGGACAACAAGTCCTTGATTTCCTTTCGCTGATAAAATGAAAGGCCTCCATAAATTCTATACGGAATATCCCTTTTACGCAAGGCATCTTCAATGCCCCGGGACTGGGAGTTTGTACGATATAGAACCGCAAAATCTCCATTTGCCCGCTGGTTTTGCATTTTGTTTTCAAAAATTGAGCCGGCCACATATCTTCCTTCCTCAGCATCAGTGGTACTTCTGTGAAGTTTTATCTTGGTACCTTCGTCATTAGCTGTCCATACTACCTTTTCCAGTTGGTTTTTATTGTTGGCAATGATTGAATTTGCAGCGTTAACTATATTTTTGGTAGAGCGGTAATTTTGCTCTAACCTATATACGGCAACATCGTCATAGTCTCGCTGAAAGTTTAAAATATTAGTAATGTTTGCGCCTCTGAAAGAGTAAATACTCTGAGCGTCATCGCCCACAACGCAAATATTTTGAAAGCGGTCAGCCAGCGCTTTTACAATAAGATATTGAGAGTGATTGGTATCCTGATACTCATCTACCAGAATATATCTGAACCTTTCCTGATATTTCATTAAAACTTCTGGGAAACGGCTTAATAATTCATTGGTGCGCAAAAGTAAGTCATCAAAATCCATTGCCCCGGCTTTAAAGCATCGGTCCACGTAGTTTTGATAAATATCACCCAATCTGGGGCGCTTTGCCATGGCGTCTGCCTCCATTAATTCGGGATTTTGGAAGTAGGCTTTAACGGTAATTAAACTGTTTTTGTAGGATGAAATACGATTTTGTATTTGTTTGTATTTATAGATGTCCTTATCTAATCCCATTTCTTTAATTATCGATGAAATTAAACGTTGTGAATCCTGAGTGTCATAAATGGTGTAATTACTCGGATAACCTAATTTATCACCATCAAAGCGAAGTAAACGGGCAAAAATGGAGTGAAAAGTTCCCATCCATAAGTTTTTTGCTTCAGAACCGCCCACAATACTGGCTATTCGCTTTTTCATTTCTCTGGCAGCCTTGTTTGTAAAGGTAAGTGCCAGAATATTAAAGGGATCAACGCCTTGCTCCATTAAGTGGGCAATTCTAAATGTAAGAACCCGGGTTTTTCCTGAACCGGCCCCGGCAATTACCATAAGAGGTCCTTCCTTGTGTAAAACAGGGCCTTTTTGAGCGTCATTTAAATCATCCAAAAATGTATTCAAGCTAGAGGCATTTTATGAAGTGAATTTAGCCATAATTAACCTCATGAAAAAGTTATAAACTAATATTTATGAACTTTGACTTCGTATTATCTGCAATTTGAATATATTTAGAAAATCTATTGAACTACATGTCAAAATACTTATTTTTTAACGTCTTATTCTGCCTTCTATTCGGATTTACTTCTTTGCATTCACAGACAAAAAAATCGGGTCCGGTTATTACCGGATATGGGGAAGTTTGGAGCATAAAAAATCCCGATTTCAAAACCTATCCCGCAAAAGAATACAAGGTTGTTTTTGATATTATGAACACTTCCAAATCCTCTGACCAGCTGAATAAAAGTATTGAAACTGCAGCTCGATTTTTAAATATGCATGTTCAGAGTGGTATTCCGCTTGCCAATCTTAAAGTTGCCCTTGTAGTCCACAATAATGCCTCTAAAGATCTTCTGAAAAGTTCGGAATATAAAAGTAGATACGGTACATATAATCCAAACGAAGAATTAGTACAAAAACTTTTAGATGCGGGTGTTGAGATTGTATTTTGCGGTCAATCGTCACTTTCACGAGATATTCCTATTTCCCAAACCATTGATGGCGTTGAACTGGCCTTATCTGCTATGACCGCTCTGATTCAATTTCAGAATGATGATTTTCAACTTATAAAATTCTAATACCATGAACAAATTAATACTAGTAACAGCATTCCTTTTTGGAAGTATTTCCATGGCCCAGGAGCTGAACTTAACTAATGATTATAAACTTGTTGAAGACAAGGTTATTGAATGGAGACGAGAGATACACCAAAATCCGGAATTGTCCAATCGTGAATTCAAAACTGCTGAAAAAATAGCTGCACATTTAAACGCATTGGGCATAGAAGTGCAAACTGGAGTGGCCCATACCGGAGTTGTTGGTGTGTTGAATGGAAATCAATCGGGAAAGGTTGTAGCACTAAGGGCGGATATTGATGCCTTGCCAGTAACTGAGCGCAATGATCTCGAGTTTAAATCCTCAGTTACTTCTGAATTTCTTGGTGAACAGGTAGGCGTCATGCATGCCTGTGGGCATGATACACATACGGCTATTTTAATGGGCGTTGCAGAAGTTTTATCCAAAAACAAGGATAAAATAAAAGGTTCAGTAAAGTTTATATTTCAGCCTGCAGAAGAAAGTCCGCCTCCGGGAGAAGAAGGGGGTGCGCTCCTAATGGTAAAAGAAGGTGTGTTAAAAAACCCGGATGTAGATGCAATTTTTGGACTTCATATTAATTCTGCTACTCCGGTAGGGGTCATCAGGTATAAATCCGGGGGCACTATGGCATCGGCACAACGTTTTGTTATTAATGTGAAAGGCAAGCAAACCCATGGGTCTCAACCCTGGTTGGGTGTAGATCCTATTCTTATTAGTGCAAAAATTATAGAAGGACTGCAAACAATCATTAGCAGAGAATCTGATCTTACAAACGAAGCAGCAGTAATTAGTGTAGGTAAAATAAAAAGTGGGGTTCGTTTTAATATTATTCCCGAAAGTGCAGAATTGATCGGTACTATTCGTACCCTGGATTATGATATGCAAAAAATGATCAACCGAAGAATGGAGGAAATGGTTCCTGCTATTGCTGAGGCTTATGGAGGTGAGGCCTCGTTAGAAATTCATACTAATACAGCTATTACCTATAATGATCCGGATCTTGTTGTTCAAATGTTGCCTACTATACAACGTGCTGCCGGGGAGGGTAATGTCCAGACTCAGAATGCCGTTACCGGGGCGGAGGATTTCTCTTATTTTCAGCAACAGGTGCCCGGGTTTTTCTTTTTCTTAGGGGGGATGACACCCGGAACTAATGTGTCCTTTCCACACCATACACCTGATTTTTTAATAGATGATAGCGGTCTACTTCTAGGGGTAAAAACACTTACAGAAATGAGCCTGGATTACTTAAATATGTGAAATTGAATTTTCCACTTGCTTTAAACCGGGCATTTACTGGATAAAATCTATTTTAGAATACAATTAATTGACAAAGAAAGAATTGAAGAAACTTTAAATGACTTATTTTTGTGTCACATTTTAAAAGAAGGATTAAAAACCCAATTTTTTAATTAATCTAAATTCCTTATGAATAGAATTACTTTATCATTTCTCCTTTTACTTTTGTTTGGCGGTGCTTTGCAAGCACAGAATAAAAAAGAACTTGTAGCTCAGGTTAACAGTTTAAATGCCGAGTTGGAAAGCACTAAGGCCGAACTTTTAGAATCCAAAAAAAACGAAAAAATAAGTAAAACCAGGGCAGATTCTTTTGAAAGTCAGTTGCAGGGCCTGGAGGAGAATAACGCTACATTGCTGGCTAATTTAAATAATATCACCACACAATCTAATAACAAGTTAGACAACCTGGGCAGTGTAATGGAAAGTCTGAGAAAGAAAGAAGCGGAACTGAAATTTATTAATGACGCATTAACCAGTAATGACTCCATTTCGCTGCTCGTGCTTACCAATTTCAAGCAAACCTTGGGGGAAAATGCAAATATAAAAGTTGAACGAGGATCAGTTATTGTAATTATGGATAATGCCACGTTATTTGGAGCCAATTCTAACAGTACAGAATTACAAGCCGGAGCTACAGAATCTCTTGGTAAAATAGCAGGAGTAATTAAAGCAAATCCTGATATGGCGGTTACTCTTGAATTCCACGCAGATGATGCTCTTAGTTGGGATATTGTCTATGCACAGGCTGCTTCTGTAACTACAATTATTGGGAATACAGCTGATGTTAAAGCAGGACGAATTGCGGTCTCCAGAAAAACAGACTTATCCAGTTCTTTATATATTAAGCTGCACCCTGATTTCAATTTATTCTACCTTAGCTTAAGACAGAATATGAAGAAATGAAAGGAGGTATCCTCGGATATTGATACAATACAACTTTACGTATTAAGTTAAAATGAAGAGATAATTTTTTGAATAATCTAACGTTCTACATCCATAAACCAAACTAAAATACCAAAACATGACTGGGGACGGAATTTTTCAACTATTTGCATATTTATTACCTGCTGTGGTAACCGGGGCTATAGCTTTTTATTTTTTTAGATTACATACCAGAAACGAGGAAGGTCGCAGAAGATTTTTACTTCACAAGGATTCACAAAAAGATGCCATGCCTATACGCTTGCAAGCCTATGAAAGGATGGCTCTGTTTTTAGAGCGCATCTCAATACCTAGTCTGGTGGTGCGAGTGGCGCCAAAATCTGCTGATAAAAATGCTTATGAGCAATTATTGATCCGAAGCATTGAAAACGAATTCGATCACAATTTGTCACAACAGATCTATATGAGTGATGATTGCTGGAATATTATAAAAGCTGCTAAAAATGCTACAATTCAATCCATAAGAAAAGCCGGAATGAGCGAATCTGACTCCGCTGATAAGTTTCGTGAAGATGTTCTAAATGAGACTATGGATAAACAATCTCCTTCTGCAACTGCTCTGGCCTATGTGAAAAGGGAAATTGGAGAAATTTGGTGATTAGTTGCATATGAATTACTGTTCCGGTTCAAAAGCACTTATTTCAATATTTTTAGTCTTTGCAAACTCAAATCCCTTTTCCCACCAGGATGTCATTTTCTCCTCATTGAAGATTAGTGAATTTGTTGTCAACACCGTAGGGGTGTAATAAAAATTGATTATTGCATTATTATTATTGGCAACGTATTTTCCAATTCTTATGTTCTGACGCTCAATTCTGTCTAACATAAATGCAAACATACTGGTCAGGAGAGAAAATGCATTCTTGGAAGGCATTCTGTTAAAGTGAGTAACTTCAGTATGCAGAATAATTGCATCTACTTCTGTTGCCCCTCTCATAATGGCCTCTTCAATGGGTACCATACTACCAAGTCCTCCATCAGCATATTCACAACCTTCTTTTCGCACTAAACTCATAAAAGGGGTATAATTGCATGAAATCCAAATCCATTCACAAAAATCCTCATACTCAAAATCTTTAATGGACTTATACTCCACGGCATTTAAGGAGAGATTAGAAACCGTAACTACAATATCCTTGGGTCCGGATTTAAGAATCTCAAATTCTTCAGGTGTGATCGTATTTTTTATAAGTTCCAAAAGGTTGTGGCTTTCACCAAAAGTTCTGCTTCCCCTGTAAAAATTCTTTAGAACATTCCAGTGGTTTATGCCAATATTGGCCACACCGTATTTATTTTGAATCACAAAAGGGCAGTTGCTAAAGATACTGTCCTGATCAACTGAAGTATAAACATCCTTTATTTTTTGAATCTTTTGAAGTGCCAGATGAGAAATGAGCAAGCTACCAGTAGATGTCCCAATGAAAAGGTCATAATTGTGACCTAATTCCTGCATTAAGTATTGGGCAACCCCACCTGCAAAGGCACCTTTACTTCCACCCCCGGATATAACTAAAGCTCTCATTCTACCTCCAGTTTACTTTTAATATAACGCAATTCTTTTCCCTTTAGTTCTTTGGACAATTTTAGAAATCGCTCTTTTTGTTTGTCGTCTTTTAATAACCTCTCTATCAAGTTTCTGGCAAAATTTCTGAATTGCCAGGAATGATGAACCGAGGCATTAATCAAATCCAACAGGTTTTGGTCTGTCAAAGGAAATACCTCAACCAGCAAAGAAAAGGCATTCTGTCGTACTTCAAAGGAATATACAGCCGAGGTATAACCGAATAATTCCTCGGTATAATCTGCCTTCTGTACATCATTTAAATAGTCTTTTGTTAATACCGCCAAAAACAACCAAAGCAAACGCACATTTTTATTAGGAAGGCCAATAATTCCCTTTGTTTTTTCTAAATATGTTATTCTATCATTTGGATAGGATATCCACAAACGGTAAAGTGCATTTTCAATTGTAATATAGCTATTATCTTGTAATAATGATTCAAATTGATTTTTAAGTCCTGATGGAATTCTATCGGCTGTAATACATAAAGCCTGTCTTGTCTGTAAGTCTTTGGTTGTAAAAGCATTTTTTAAAAAGCTTTCGGACAAAGATTTATGATAATCCAGGATGATATTTTCTTTTATCCTGGGTGATGAATTATTGTCCCATACATTTTTAATTAGTTGTTCATTATTGGTGTTACTGGAGGTCAATTCCCATTGAAGTTCAAAATATGTTTTTAAATCCCCTGATGATTCACTAAGTAATTTCTTCACCTTTTCATAGGGGAATTTTGTATCTAAAAGCCAGGTTTGCTCAAATTCCATAAGGTCTGAATCAGTAAATTTTTGCATCTCTCCAATAAAATCAGATATAGTCACATTAGAATACTTGTATTTGTTCAAATACGACTGAATACCTTCCTTAAATGCTATATCACCAAGAATATTTCTAAGTATATGAAGTGCCCAAGCCCCTTTTTCATAAAAGGTTAAACTACTTGCTTTAGGATTCGTTAGAGCTTCTCCTTTTCCCTGGCTGGATAATTTTTGTAGTTGTTTAGCAGATTCATAAAGTTTCCAATAAAAATAATCTTCACCAAATATTTTTTTTTCTGCCAGCTGTGCATAATATGTGGCAAATCCTTCATGAAGCCAGTGATGATTGCCATCTTTTTCAGTTACCAGATTCCCGAACCATTGATGGGCCATTTCATGAGCGTTCACATTTACATAATTCTTATCCACAAAAGCTACCCTGTCTATTACAAACCCATCAGAAAAAATAGTTGTCCCGGTGTTCTCCATCCCGGCATATAAAAAATCGCGTACAGGTATTTGTTTGTAATTCTGCCACGGATAGGCTATCCCGATTTCATCTGAAAGAAAATCAAAAATTTCGGTGCTATACCTGTAAGTGGGTTCTTCTTTTAAGCTGTCCTCTGGATAGTAATAAAGCTCCATAGGAATTCCGCTCTTACTTTTAAACCTATTACAATTATAATTCCCAATTGCAAAAGCAAGCAGATAACTGCTCATTGGCTTGTGCATATCAAAGAACCAGGTTTTCAGAGAATCTTTTAAAAGCGTATCCTTTAATTTACCATTTGCGATAACTTCATACTCCTTATCAAAAGTGATGCTCAAGTCAAACTCAACTTTCTCATTCATATCATCAAAACTGGGAAGCCAGTGACTGGTATATTTTCCCTGGCCCTGAGTCCATATTTGATTATTATCAGGGATTGAGTCATCCCATCCTAAAAAGTAAACTGTTTGCTCTGGAATTGTGTAATAATTCAGTGTTAACTTATAAGTTTTGTCTGCTTTTAGTTTTTTATAAAAAATAATTTTTGCTTTAGTATTTGTATGTCGAACTTTTTTACCATTCAATAAAACAGATGAAAAGTCCATGTTTTTGGCATCTAAAAAAACAGAATCCGTCTTGTTGAGTGCTTTAAAGGAATAAGTTACTTTACCATTTATTCTTTTATAATCTGGATCTGGAGTTATCTCTATATCCGCTTTATAGAAATCAACTGAAGGTTGCGGCTGACTAAATAAAAACCCCGTTAGAAGAAAGAATAAAAGTGAATTAATAAAATTCATAATTCTTATTGTACAATTGTCAGACCAAAATTAGCATTTTGTGGTATTGCAGTTGTATGTAGTAACCATTATTTTCGTTCTATGAATACGAATTATCTTCAAACTCCTGTTACATATTTGAAAGGTGTTGGTCCAAACAGGTCCGAAATGCTACAGGCGGAGCTGGGGATAGTGACTTATCAGGATTTGATTAATCTGTTTCCCAATAGGTATATTGATAAAACAAGGTATTATAAAATTAATGAGTTACAAAGAGGAAATGCTGATGTTCAGCTTATTGGGAAAATCACCCATATTAAAACTGTAGAGCAAAAAAAGGGAAGCCGGCTTGTCGCCTCATTTAAGGATGCTACAGGCGAAATGGAGCTGGTTTGGTTCCGAGGGCAGAAATGGATTCGGGAAAATATTAAATTAAATATCCCTTATGTCATTTTCGGAAGAACTAATTGGTTTAGTGGCAAATTTTCAATGCCACACCCGGAAATGGAATTACTTTCTGAGCATGAAAAAGGGATAAGGGTGTCGTTGCAACCTATTTATCCCTCCACAGAAAAACTAAGTGCCAGGGGGATTACAAATAGAGTGATAAGCAAATTAGTGCAACAATTGTTTATAGAAACAAAGGGAGAATTTAAGGAAACCCTCTCCCCTACTATACTTGATGAACTCAGGCTCGTCTCAAAAACTGAGGCCATGTTCAATATTCATTTTCCCAAAGACCTTAAATTATTATCAAGAGCACAATTTCGTCTGAAATTTGAAGAGTTATTCTACATTCAATTACAGCTTATCTCAAAGAAATTAATTCGAAAACAAAAATTTAAAGGTCTTCTCTTTGAAAAAGTAGGTGATCTATTTAATAGCTTTTATAAAGACCATTTGCCTTTTGAACTTACCGCTGCTCAAAAGAAAGTCATAAAAGAAATAAGGGCAGATCTCGGTAGTAAAGCTCAAATGAATCGTCTTTTACAAGGAGATGTGGGGTCCGGTAAAACTGTTGTAGCATTAATGACTATTTTATTAGCACTAGATAATGGTTATCAGGCTTGTTTAATGGCTCCTACTGAAATATTGGCCAACCAGCATTTCAAAAGTATCAAAGAATTGCTGGGAGATATTGGGGTAAGTATAGCTCTACTCACCGGATCAGTTAAAAAAGCCAAGAGAAAAGTTATTCATGAGCAACTAGAAGATGGCACGCTTGATCTTCTCATTGGTACTCATGCAGTATTAGAAGATAAAGTACAATTTAAAAATCTGGGGTTAGCTATAATTGATGAACAGCACAGGTTTGGGGTTGCTCAAAGATCGAAATTATGGCATAAGAATGAGGTGCCTCCACATATATTGGTAATGACTGCAACTCCAATTCCAAGGACCTTGGCTATGAGCCTTTATGGGGATCTTGATATTTCAGTAATTGATGAGCTACCTCCCGGAAGAAAAGCTGTGAAGACCGTACACAGATTTGACAAAAACCGATTAAAAGTGTTTCAATTCTTGCGAGATGAAATAAAGAAAGGAAGACAGATATATATTGTTTATCCGCTTATTCAGGAATCAGAAGCATTGGATTATAAGGATTTGATGGATGGCTATGAGAGTATCGCACGCGATTTTCCACTCCCGGAATATCAGATTTCAATAGTGCACGGCAAGATGAAACCACAGGACAAAGATTATGAGATGGAGCGCTTTGTTAAAGGGGAAACAAATATAATGGTGGCTACAACAGTCATTGAAGTAGGTGTTAATATCCCCAATGCCTCCGTTATGATTATAGAAAGTGCAGAACGCTTTGGACTATCCCAATTGCATCAATTAAGAGGTCGTGTAGGCCGTGGAGCTGAACAGAGCTATTGTATCCTTATGACCAGTTTAAAATTATCTTCAGATGCCAAAACCAGACTCGAAACCATGACCAGTACCAATGATGGATTTGAAATTGCGGAAGTAGACCTTAAACTTCGTGGACCTGGTGATCTTATGGGAACACAGCAAAGTGGCATTTTAAATCTTAAAATCGCAGATATTGTTAAGGATAACGATATCTTAAAAACTGCCAGATACTATGCCGTAAAGATTCTTAATGAGGATCCCGGATTGCAGAAAGAAGGAAATAAACAAATTAGATATGCGTATGCCCAATTAATGAAGCACAAGAATATCTGGAATTATATAAGTTAAGAGCCGGACTTAATCCGGCTCTTAATATTACTTATAATCAGGAAGACATTTAGTTAATCCCTTCGCCGTTTTCTAGTTTGGTTATATTGGCAGCAATGGCATCCTTATTTTGCTGATCTGGTGCTCTCTGAGCAGCAATTTTCAAATGCTTTAAAGCAGTCTTATAATTGCCCATAGCAGAATAAGCTCTGGCTAATCCATAATCAACAGGCCATTGCCCTTTATTCTTCTTTGAATTCATTTTAAAGACTTCAAATGCTTTTTCTTTTTGATCTTGCGCTATTAATTGCCTTCCATATCCATGGACCTCAAATATTGTGGCAAGCCCTAAAGCTTCATCCATAACGGCATCTGCTTCAGCTGTTTTTCCCTGCTTAGTAAGAATTTTTGCTTTTATACTAAGATTGTTGAAGGTCTTTTGACTAAAAAACATTCCTGCAATAGTGGCGTCTATCCACCCAAGTGCCTCATCAAGATCACCACCATTATTCAAAGAAAAATTAGCTGCCTGCTCCCAGGTTCGACGGTTAAATCCAGGAGAATTCTGCAGTTTATGCCGAATGTCTGCCAGCACAATATTGGTTACATCTACTTCAATTTTAAAAGGTATTCCTTTCTTTTCCCAGTTTAAGGAAGCTATTGCAGAATTGGCTTCAACCTCAGAAAATTGGTAAGTCAATTCCTCAGTATGTGGAATTTCTTTTGTCATTACATCAACTCTTAGCACATCTTCAGAAGGTTGGTAAAAATAACTGCCCCAGGCCTTGAAGTTTTTTGAGAATATTATAGTCGCCTTGTTGTCTTCATGAATTATCATGTGAAGTCCATATTTTCCTGCACTCAAAGGTTGCCCTTCAATCTTAACGTCATCTGTAAATTTGATTACGGTGTTTTCATTAGCGCCTGCACGCCATGGGGATTCTTTAGCTGTCCCAAAACCCAGATTGTTCATCCCGTAGGGTACCAATTTACCCCATACTTCGCGATCTTTTACCGCTGGCCTTGAATAGGAAATTGAGATATCAGATATACCTATTCGTTGTGATACTTTTGCCTTCTGACTTCCCCTGGGCAGATCTAATTGCGCAAAACCTTTAACGCAGAAAAACATTAGTATCACCAGAAAAAATGCCGAACTATTCATGTATTTTTTTTTCATCACTTAGTTTGTTTAAATATTAATTGTATAGTTAGATTTCATTAAAGATAGGTATAGCCTTTTCTTGAAATCGTTACAGTAATGTTAAACCACAGGCGGGCCATGTTAAACTGGAATAACACATAAATTCTATACAAACTTTCACATACAAATAATAAGATAGATTAGTGACTCCTGTTAACATAAAACTGAAAAGTGGACACACCTGACTTATACCATTGATTTTCAATATTTTATATTACTTAATAGCTAATTGAACATCGTAATTTAGAATCACATTGTTTTACCCCCTTTTACTTGTATTTCATACATTTGTTAGCTGTGCTAAAAAGCTATTTATTAGTTATTTGAATATTATATGAAAAAAACACTATTTGATAAAGTTTGGGACTCACATGTAGTCAAAAAAGTACTGAATGGACCTGACGTATTGTTTATTGACCGCCATCTCGTTCATGAAGTAACAAGTCCGGTTGCATTTTTAGGTTTAAAGAATAGAAAAATTAAGGTTCTATATCCGGAACGTACTTTTGCCACGGCAGATCATAATACACCTACATTAAACCAACATCTACCGGTTAAAGACCCCTTGTCCGCAAATCAACTTAGGGCATTGGAACAGAACGCAAAAGAACATCAAATTCCTTATTGGGGACTAGGTCACGAAAAAAACGGCATTGTCCATGTAATTGGCCCTGAGAATGGAATTACATTACCAGGATCAACAATTGTTTGCGGTGACTCTCATACTTCTACGCATGGTGCTTTTGGTGCCATAGCTTTTGGTATTGGGACTTCCGAGGTAGAAATGGTTCTGGCAACCCAGTGTATTATGCAGCCTAAACCTAAAAGTATGCGTATTACAATAAATGGCAAATTAAATAATGCCGTTACTCCAAAAGATGTCGCTCTCTTTATCATTTCTAAATTGAGCACTTCAGGGGCTACTGGATATTTTGTTGAATACGCAGGAGATGTCTTTAAAGAGATGTCTATGGAAGGACGTATGACTGTATGCAATTTAAGTATTGAAATGGGTGCGCGTGGAGGCATGATCGCTCCGGATGAAAAAACATTTGAATATGTTAAAAATCGAGAGTATACACCAAAAGGTGAGGCATGGAATAAGGCAATGAGCTACTGGGAAACATTATATACAGATGATGATTCTGTTTTTGATCACGAAATCACATTTAGCGGTGAAGATATTGAACCAATGATTACCTACGGAACTAATCCGGGAATGGGTATCGGAATATCAGGTGGTATCCCTAAATCTGATGCTATTGAGGGCGGTGCATCTACATATAAGAAATCTCTTCAATATATGAATTTTGAAGAGGGAGACAATATGCTGGGGAAAGAAATAGATTTTGTTTTCCTTGGAAGCTGTACCAATGGCAGGATAGAGGATTTCAGGGCTTTTACGAGTCTGGTTAAAGGAAGACAAAAGGCCAAAAATGTAACTGCCTGGCTGGTTCCCGGCTCACACAAAGTGGAGGACGCTATTAAAAAAGAAGGCTTGCTGGATATCCTGAATAAAGCTGGTTTTGAATTAAGAGAACCAGGCTGCTCTGCTTGTCTTGCCATGAATGACGATAAAATTCCGGCTGGCAAATATGCTGTAAGTACGTCTAACAGGAATTTTGAAGGAAGACAGGGGCCCGGGGCAAGAACACTTCTTGCTAGTCCTTTGGTAGCTGCCGCAGCAGCAGTAACAGGTAAAGTAACAGACCCTAGGGAGTTGATGGCGTTTGAAACAGCCTAATATTTTTTTAATAATTAACTGATACAACTACTAATGGCATACGATAAATTTAAAGTTTTAAGCAGTACAGCTGTTCCACTTCCAATAGAAAATGTGGATACTGATCAGATTATCCCAGCAAGGTTTCTAAAGGCAACCGAACGCAAGGGTTTTGGGGATAACCTTTTTCGCGATTGGAGATATCAATCTGATAATACTCCCAAAGAACATTTTGTACTGAACAACCCAATTTACAGCGGGAAAATATTGGTTGGTGGGAAAAATTTTGGATCTGGTTCTTCTAGAGAACACGCTGCATGGGCCATCTATGATTATGGTTTTCGGTGTGTCGTAAGTAGTTTTTTTGCGGATATATTCAGAGGTAATTGTATGAATATTGGCGTTTTACCTGTTCAGGTAAGCCCTAACTTTCTTACAAAGATTTTCGAGGCGATTGAAGCTGATCCAAATACTGAATTTGAAGTCAATCTTCCGGAACAAAGTTTCACTATTAAGACAACGGGTGAAAAGGAAAGTTTCGAAATAAATGATTACAAAAAGGAAAACTTACTCAACGGATTTGACGATATTGATTATTTACTAAACATAAAGACAGAAATTGAGACTTATGCTAAGGACACGCCTCTTTAACATTTAAGTTAATTAATACTTCATAAGCCATTTACTTTTAGCATGAACACAAGGAAGATTGAAATAATGGATACCACATTGAGGGATGGTGAGCAAACTTCGGGTGTGTCTTTCACTGCAACGGAAAAGCTTACGCTTGCAAGACTTCTTTTAGATGAATTAAAAGTGGATCGCATAGAAATTGCATCTGCCAGAGTTTCAGAAGGTGAATATAAGTCGGTGGAACAGATAGCCGACTGGGCCAAGAGCGTAGGGTATTTGGATCGCATTGAAGTACTTACATTTGTAGATAATGGTCTTTCACTAAAATGGATGGAAAAGACCGGAGCCAAAGTACAAAACCTATTAACCAAGGGATCTTTGAATCACCTCAAGTATCAACTCAAAAAAACACCTGAGGAGCATTTTTCAGATATTGCCAATGTACTTAGTCTGGCAGAAAAACAGGGAATTACCACAAATGTATATCTCGAAGATTGGAGCAATGGGATGCGAAATTCCCCTGACTATGTTTTTCAATATCTCGACTTCCTTACTAAACAACCAGTTAAAAGAATATTATTACCTGATACTCTGGGCATTTTGACTCATGGAGAAACTTTCGATTTTATTTCGCAAATTGTTACTCGCTATCCTGATATCCATTTCGATTTTCACGGGCATAACGATTATGACTTAAGCGTTTCAAATGTTATGGAAGCACTGAGGGCAGGTTGTCATGGATTACATCTGACTATAAATGGCATGGGAGAACGTGCTGGTAACGCTCCATTAGCAAGTGTAGTAGCGGTGATAAATGATTTCATGCCGGAAATTGAGATTAATGTGGAGGAATCTTCGCTATATAATGTGAGTAAACTTGTATCAACATTTACAGGATTTGGAATTCCGGCAAACAAGCCGATTGTTGGTGACAATGTATTTACACAAACAGCTGGAATACATGCAGATGGAGATAATAAAAATAATTTATACTTTAACGATTTATTACCCGAACGATTTGGTAGAAAACGCAGATATGCTCTGGGTAAAACCTCCGGAAAGGCCAATATTCAAAAAAATCTTCAGGAATTAGGTCTTACATTAAATGATGAAGAAATTAAAAAGGTCACCCAACGTATTATTGAATTAGGTGACAAAAAGGAGAAAGTTACTAAAGAAGACCTTCCATATATTATTTCAGATGTTTTGGATAGTGAGTCTTATCAACAAAAAACATTTGTTAAGTCGTATGTGCTTACCCATTCAAAGGGACTTAAGCCTTCAACTACTGTAGCGGTGGAAATCGAAGGCCAATCTTATGAGGAAAACGCCCAGGGAGATGGCCAGTTTGATGCCTTTATGAATGCTCTAAGAAAAGTATATCAATCCAAAAAAATGGAACTACCTGTTCTTATAGACTATGCTGTGCGTATACCTCCCGGAAGTAACTCTGATGCCTTGTGTGAAACCATAATAACCTGGCGGAACAAAGGGAATGACTTTATCACTCACGGGCTGGATTCAGATCAAACAGTTTCCGCAATTAAGGCGACTGAAAAAATGTTGAATATCATTTAAATTATCTCTATAAAGACAACTATTTTCTACTAATTAGATCCAAGTAATAATATGAAATTAAATATAGCACTCTTGGCCGGAGACGGAATTGGACCCGAAGTGATAGATCAGGCGGTAAAAGTTTGTAATACCATTGCAACAAAGTTTAATCATGAAATAAACTGGAGGCCGGCATTGACTGGCGCTGCTGCGATTGACGCTGTAGGGGACCCCTACCCTGATGATACACATGAAATATGTGCCACATCAGATGCGGTACTATTTGGCGCTATTGGTCATCCTAAATTTGACAATGACCCTTCTGCAAAAGTGCGCCCGGAACAAGGTTTATTGCGAATGAGACAAAAACTGGGATTATTTGCTAACGTAAGACCCACTTTCACCTTTCCGTCTTTAATTGATAAATCCCCGTTAAAAAGGGAGCGGATAGAGGGTACCGATCTGGTATTTTTAAGAGAACTTACAGGTGGTATTTATTTTGGAAAACGAGGAAGGGAAGATAATGGAGAAACAGCTTATGATACCTGTACATATACCCGAAAGGAAGTACAGCGTTTGGCTAAAAAAGGTTTTGAAATGGCTCAAAAACGCTCTAAACGCCTCTGCTGTGTGGACAAAGCGAATGTTTTAGAATCATCCCGTCTATGGAGAGAAACCGTACAGGCTATGGAAAAGGATTATCCTGATGTAGAGGTTTCCTATGAATTTGTTGATGCTGTGGCTATGCGGCTTGTACAGTGGCCAAGTGAATACGATGTACTTATTACTGAAAACCTGTTTGGTGATATTCTTACAGATGAGGCTTCTGTAATATCCGGCTCTATGGGATTAATGCCTTCTGCTTCAATTGGAGAGAGTATAGCCTTATACGAACCAATTCATGGGTCTTATCCGCAAGCTGCCGGCAAAGATATTGCGAATCCTTTGGCAACAGTTTTGTCTGCGGCTATGTTATTTGATGGATTTAATTTGTCTGATGAAGCTGAGGCAATACGCAAGGTGGTTAATAAATCTCTTTCTGAAGGTATAGTTACTGAAGACCTAGCCGAAGGAGGAAAAGCCTATAAAACAAGTGAAGTTGGAGACTGGCTCGCTTCAAATATTTAGGAAGAAATATATTTAATTTTCCAGGTCAGTTTTTGGGTTTCCACAATTAATTTTATACATATCAGATTGATATTTATAAAAGATAATCGGTGCTAATAAAGTTGGATAACTTGGTTTCCAATAACTTTTCGAGAATTTCATTATTTAACTCCGTATCCTTCGAGGCTACAAACGTCCTTATAGAGAACGATCGCAATGCGTCGTGAACGCTCAATGTAGCAACCGCAGAATCCTTTCTCCCTGTGAAGGGGTAAACATCTGGTCCGCGTTGGCAGGAGCTATTCAAATTTACCCGACATACCAGATTCGCCAGGTTGTCTATTAAAGGAGCAAGGGTGTATACATCACTACCGAACAAACTTACCTGTTGCCCATAGTTAGATTCAGCCATATCATCTAATGGTTCCTGAATATCTTCAAATGAAAGGATGGGAATCACAGGTCCAAACTGCTCTTCTTCATATACTTTCATATCCTTAGTCACAGGGTAAAGGACAGCTGGCCAGATATAATTATCAGAATGTTCTCCTCCTTTTGCGTTCAGAATTTGCGCTCCTTTGTCCAGCGCATCATCAATTAAATCTTGTATATATGCCGGTTTATCCGGTTCAGGTAAAGGGGTAAGAGTTACTCCCTTATCCCATGGATTACCAAACTTAAGTTCATCTACTTTTTTTGAGAATTTTTCAGTAAACTCTTCCACTAGTTCCTTATGTACATATATAACTTTAAGTGCGGTACAGCGCTGACCGTTAAAAGACAAAGCGCCGGCCAGACATTCATTTATAGCCAAATCCAGATTTGCATCGTGTAATACAATAGCGGGATTTTTTGCTTCCAGTCCTAATACAAGTCGCAAACGGTTGCTTTTTGGATGCTGGTTTTGCAATGCATTTGCAGATGAACTATGCCCTATTAAAGCCAGGACATCTACTTTACCTGTCTTCATTATAGGACCCGCAATAGCACGCCCACGCCCGAACAAGACATTGACAACGCCTTTCGGAAAACTATCTTTAAATGCTTCTATTAATGGTGAAATCAAAAGCACTCCTTGCTTCGCAGGCTTAAAAACTGCGGTATTTCCCATGATAATTGCCGGAATAAGCAAACAGAAAGTTTCATTCAAAGGATAATTATAAGGTCCAAGACATAATACTACACCAAGAGGTCCGCGCCTTATATGAGCATAAACTCCGCCATTCTTATCAAATTTCGCGGAATTACGATCCAGTTCCTTATAATCTTCAATAGTATCGTAGATGTATTCTATAGTCCTGTCGAATTCTTTTTCAGAATCTGGTAAAGTTTTACCTATTTCCCACATTAAATATTTGACCACCTGATTCCTTTTGGTCTCCATTATACGGACAAATTTTTCCATACATTCTATCCGATCTCTGACCTTCATAGTTGGCCATACACCCTGCCCCTGGTCATATGCTTTAACGGCAGCATCTAATGCCTCTATAGCCTCCTTTTCGGCCATGTCCGGAACTGAACCAAGTAATGTTGGCGCATATTCAGACGTACTTGAGATAGTAGAGTAAACATCGGTCGTGGCACCATCCCACTCTTTTAATTCCCCATTTACTAAATAAATCTTTTGATTTATTGGCTCATTAATACGAAATGCCTCAGGAATTAGCGATACGGTTGTTTCCATGTTGTCTTTTGTCTTAAAAGCTTAGAATAATTTAAATACGGCTGAATTATGTTTATCTAAACGATGGGTTTCATCGCAGTCATGGACTCCCTTAACCTCGTTCCAATAATCTCAACCGGATGCTCACGAAGGGCTTTATTTACTGCTATTAACTTGGCGTTATCCACACCATTGCCCTTTCCTTGGCCATATGGGGTGCCAATAACATCAATATCTACTTTTTTCATAAAATCACCTAGTAAAGGTTTACAGGCATGATCAAATAAATAGCAACCATATTCTGCAGTGTCAGATATTACCCTATTCATTTCAAATAATTTCTTTCTGGCAATGGTATTAGCTATTAGCGGTGTTTCGTGCAATGATTCATAATACGCAGATTCTCCTATTATTCCGGATTCTGTCATAGACTCATAAGCCAGCTCCACCCCTGCCCTCACCAAGGCAACCATAAGCACACCATTATCATAATATTCCTGTTCAGAAATTTCATCATCGCCAGCAGCTGTTTTTTCAAATGCGGTTTCTCCCGTTTCCGCACGCCAGGTCAACAGGTTTTTATCATCATTTGCCCAATCTTCCATCATTGTCTTAGAAAAATGCCCGCTCATAATATCATCCATATGTTTATGGAATAATGGCCTCATAATATCTTTTAGCTCTTCTGATAACTCAAAGGCTTTTATTTTTGCAGGATTAGACAAGCGGTCCATCATATTTGTGATCCCGCCATATTTCAAACCCTCTGTTACTGTTTCCCAACCGTATTGAATAAGTTTAGAGGCGTAGCCCGGGTTAACTCCCTTCTCTATCATTTTATTAAAGCAAAGAATGGATCCTGTTTGTAATAAACCACACAGAATTGTTTGTTCTCCCATTAAATCAGATTTTACTTCCGCTACAAATGACGACTCCAATACACCGGCTCTATTGCCACCGGTAGCTGCTGCATAGGCCTTAGCCTGCTCATAACCCTTCCCTTCCGGGTCATTATTAGGATGAACAGCCATCAAAGTTGGCACGCCGAAACCTCTTTTGTATTCTTCTCTAACTTCTGATCCGGGACATTTTGGCGCAACCATAATAACTGTTAGATCCTTCCTTATTTGCATCCCCTCCTCTACAATATTAAATCCGTGAGAATAAGACAATGTTGCTCCTTTTTTCATTAAAGGCATTACTGCATTTATTACAGAAGTGTGCTGCTTGTCCGGGGTTAAGTTAATGACAAGATCTGCGTCGGGCACCATATTTTCATAGGTTCCTACATTAAAACCATTTTCACTTGCATTTTTATAAGATTGGCGTTTTTCCTTAATAGCTGCCTCTCGAAGCGTATAAGAAATATCCAATCCAGAATCCCTCATATTTAAACCTTGGTTTAAGCCTTGTGCACCACAACCGACAATAACAATCTTTTTTGATTTTAGAGCATTAATCCCATCCGAAAATTCGGTAGAGTCCATAAACCGGCATTTACCTAATTGTAATAATTGATCTCGTAAGGATAGCGTATTGAAATAATTTGTCATGTTTAATATTTGTTATTTTTTATTGAATAAGATTTATGATTGATGGAATTCATTAATAATTGGAGTGATAGGCATTGTAGATTTTGTTACCGTAATTCTCCCTGAACGTACGAATTGCATTATTCCATAAGGTTCAAGTTCATCATGCATTTCATCAATCTCATGTCTTCTGCCTGTTTTAGCCAAAACAAAATACTCCCTGGATACCGTTACAATTTTGGATTTACTCGCCGAGATGATATTCTGTATCTGAGGTTCGTCAAACAAAAGATGTGAAGCAATTTTAAATAGAGCAGATTCCTGATAAATGGTCTCCTCATCTGTATGATAAAATGCTTTAATAACTTCAATTTGCTTCTCAATTTGTCCTACTATTTTACGTGTCCAATCTTCTGTAGTATTGATGACAATAGTAAACTTGGATACATGCTCAATTTCAGATTTTGAAACATTTAAACTTTCTATATTGATGTGTCTCTTTAAGAATATACCAGATATTCTATTGAGCATTCCAACATTATTTTCGGAATAAACCGATATGGTAAACCACTTTTTTTCCATGCTTATTTATTTTAAACGAATATCTGAAACCGATGCTCCGGAAGGGATCATCGGGAAAACATTATCTTCATTTTCAACACTCACTTCCAGAAAGAATGGCTCTTTTGAGGCCATCATAGCCTGCACCGCCGATTTAAGGTCCTTGCGTTCTTCTACCTTTTTTGCTTCAATACGATATCCTTCAGCTATTTTTACAAAATCCGGATTGGTCATTACCGTTGAAGCATATCTGCTCTCAAAAAATAATTCCTGCCATTGCCTTACCATCCCTAAGTGACCATTGTTTAAAACAACAATTTTTACTGGTGTCTTATTCTGAAAAATAGTCGCTAATTCCTGAATAGTCATTTGAAAACCCCCATCTCCGATAATTGCAACCACTTCCCTGTCCATAGCACCCATTTTGGCACCAATAGCAGCAGGAAGTGCAAAACCCATGGTCCCCAAACCTCCTGAAGTAATATTACTTTTAGTCTGTTTGAACTTGGCATACCTGCAGGCTATCATTTGATGCTGACCTACATCGGTAACTATAACCGCTTTATTTTCTGAAGCCAGATTTATTTCTTCAACCACTTCACCCATGGTTAGACCATCTTTGGTTGGGTAAAGATCACTTTTAATTACGGCTTCATATTCTTCTTGATAACACTTTTTGAACTTATTATGCCATGCATCATGATTATTTTCTTTAATTAATGGCAGTAATAAATCGAGTGATTCTCTTGCATTACCTAAAATGGCTACATCCGCTTTTACATTTTTATCAATCTCCGCAGGGTCAATTTCAAAGTGAATTACTTTTGCTTGTTTTGCATAGGTCTCCAGATTTCCTGTAACCCTGTCATCAAAACGCATTCCTATGGCTATAAGAACATCACATTTATTGGTAAGTACATTAGGGCCATAATTCCCATGCATCCCTACCATCCCCACATTTAAGGGATGATCCGTATCCATAGCTGATAAGCCCAAAATGGTCCACGCAGCGGGGATTCCGGCTTTTTCAACCAATGCTTTAAGTTGCTCCTCTGCTTTTCCAAGAATTACACCATGACCAAATACTATAAAAGGTTTTTTTGCATTGTTTATTAATTCTGCCGCAGATTCAATTTTTGCAATCTCAGGCTTTGGGTCAGGCTTGTAGCTTCGGACTGCTATACAACGACTGTAACTAAAATCAAACTCTTCAAATTGCGCGTTCTTTGTAATATCAATTAATACAGGGCCTGGACGACCCGATTTTGCTATAAAAAAAGCCTTTGCCATAATTTCAGGAATCTCAGAAGCTTTTGTAATCTGATAATTCCATTTGGTAACCGGGGTAGATATACCAATTATATCGGTTTCCTGAAATGCATCGGACCCTAGCAGATGCCGGGGTACCTGACCCGTAATACAAATCATTGGAGTAGAATCTATCTGAGCATCTGCGAGACCGGTTACTAAGTTTGTTGCTCCGGGGCCAGAGGTTGCTACCGCAACACCCACTTTTCCCGTAACACGGGCAAAACCCTGTGCTGCATGAGTCGCTCCTTGTTCATGCCTTGTAAGCACATGTTGAAGTTTATCCTGAAACTTATATAGCTCATCATATACAGGCATAATAGCACCACCTGGATAGCCATATATCAAATTCACATCTTCTGCAAGAAGACAATGGATAATTGCTTCAGCACCGCTGATTCTTATTGAAGTCTCCTCGTGTGTCTTCGATTTTTCTTCCTTTAATGTTTGCATACGCATTATTTTTTATTAAATGCTATTACTTTCTTGGCCTTATCTTTATCAAAATTTGGTATGAAAGCTTAAAATTCATCTGTTACGCAACCCTGCGAGGCCGATGAAACTGTTTTTGCATATTTATATAAGCTTCCTCGATTAACTTTAAGTGGCGGTTGCACCCATTTTGACTGTCTTTCACTAATTTCTTTTTCGGTCAAATCTACTGAAATACTGTTTTTTTCTGCATCAATTGTAATAATATCGCCGTCTTTCAGCAAAGCAATCGTACCGCCATCCTGAGCCTCAGGAGAGATATGCCCCACTACAAAACCATGGGTTCCACCGGAAAAACGGCCGTCGGTAATTAATGCAACATTTTTTCCAAGTCCTGCTCCCATAATCGCAGCTGTTGGTTTCAACATTTCCGGCATACCAGGTCCTCCTTTAGGTCCTTCATATCTTATAACCACCACATCTCCATTTTTTACCAATCCTTTACCTATTCCATCATTTGCCTTGAATTCATCATCAAAAACTTTGGCCGGACCAGTAAAATAAAGTCCTTCTTTGCCTGTTATTTTCGCTACCGCTCCGTCTTTTGCCAAATTCCCATAAAGAATACGCAGGTGTCCTGTTTCTTTTATTGGATCTTTCAGTGATTTGACTACTTTCTGACCGGGTTTCAAATCTGGTAAATCTGCTAAGTTTTCGGCAATTGTTTTACCGGTAACGGTTAAGCAGTCGCCATGTAGCATTCCATTATCAAGCATAAATTTCATTACAGCAGGAGTACCTCCCACACGATGAATATCTTCCATCAAATATTTTCCACTAGGTTTTAAGTCGGCCAAAAAAGGAGTTGTATCACTTATTTTTTGAAAATCATCCAGGGTAAAATCAATTTCAGCAGCTTTCGCAATTGCTAAAAAATGCAATACCGCATTTGTGGAACCTCCCATAACCGTTATTAGGCGAATTGCATTTTCAAATGACTTACGTGTAATAATATCACTCGGTTTAATATCCTCTTCTATTAAATGCCCTATTGCCTTGCCTGAATTAATACAATCCTGGTGTTTTTCCTTGCCAATGGCAGGATTTGAAGAGTTATAGGGCAATGCCATGCCTAAGGCTTCTATTGCCGAGGCCATAGTATTGGCAGTATACATACCGCCACAAGCCCCTGCCCCGGGACATGCATTTTGGATGACACTTTTAAAATCTTTATCATTCATAGTCCCGGCAACTTTCTCACCCCAGGCTTCAAATGCAGAAACAATATCGAGTTTTTTATCCTTAAAACACCCTGAAGCAATGGTCCCTCCATAAACCAAAATAGAAGGTCTGTTTAAGCGGATCATAGCCATCAAGGCACCCGGCATATTTTTATCACAACCAACAACGGTTACCAGGCCATCATAATTCATTGCCTGAACCACTGTTTCCATAGAATCGGCTATAATATCTCTTGAGGGTAATGAATAGCGCATTCCGTAAGTTCCCATTGAAATTCCATCGCTAACTCCAATGGTATTAAATACTAGTCCTACTAAATTATTTTGTTGAACTCCCTGCTTTACTTCCTGTGCCAGATCGTTCAAATGCATATTACAAGGATTTCCCTCGTAGCCAGTACTTCCGATTCCAATAAAAGGTTTTTTTAAATCCTCCTCCTTTAATCCAAGTGCATACAACATTGCCTGGGCAGCAGGTTGAGTTGGATCTTGTGTTACATTTTTACTGTATTTGTTCAATTCCATTAAATAGGTTCTCTTTAAATCTTTATAGCTCTTAATTGCTATACTTTTCAAAGATAATTGTTTAAAAAAGTTGATGTTTTTAACAATTAGTGCTGGTTCAAATTCAATAAAACATTTATTTGATTAGTTCATTGATTTTCAACTATATAAGAGCCTCATATATCCCATATTCAATAAATGGTGAAGTGTCTTTAATAGGCTTATTTTGAATTACATTTTATGTCAGTTCAAATATTTGTATGTGAAAATGTATAATCTTTTCTTTGCGGTATTAGATATTATACATAGTTATGAAAATAGAAAAAACAGTTACGGAAGCTATAACCTTCAGAAGGTCTGTACGTATTTATAAACAAGAAGATGAAATTGATTCCAAAGCGGTAAAGAAATGTCTTGAGAATGCTGTTTTGGCACCTACAAGTAGTAATTTACAATTATGGGAATTTTATCATATTACAAGTAAAGATGTCCAAAAGAAGATAAGTGCTGCATGTTTTGACCAACCTGCTGCTAAAACAGCTAAACAATTGGTCGTAATTGTGGCAAGAAAGAATCTTTGGCGGATAAGAGCAAAAGCAAATCTTAATTTTTTAAAGAAGAATTTTGGTGATAAGCCGATTGAAGATTACGACAGCAGGGAAAAATTTGCAATAACCTATTACAAAAAGCTTATACCTTCACTATATATTGACTTTTTAGGTGTTTTGGGACTGATGCGCTATTTAGTTTTTAACCTGGTAGGGCTCTTCAAACCGGTTTACAGACAGCTTCGAAACTCTGATATGCGCATTGTTGCCCATAAAAGTGCCGCATTGGCCGCTCAGAACTTTATGATCTCTATGGCAGCAATTGGTTACGACACTTGTCCTATGGAAGGATCAGATACCTTGCGGATAAAAAGAGTTTTGAACTTACCCAGAGGTGCTGAAATCAATATGGTTATCGCTTGTGGTGTGCGAGATCCGAAAGGTACATATGGTCCACGCTTCAGGATCCCTTTTCAAGAAGTATATAAAGAAATCTAGTGCCTTAAAGGGTGAAGGGAAACCTTATCCCCAAATTTCTTTTGAGATAAGAGTGCAATTGATTTAGTTGCCAATTGAAGCACCCTGGGGTATCCGCCGGTTGTTTGCCCGTCTCGCATCAATATGATTAATTTACCGGCAGGTGTTAATTGAACAGTTCCGGGCAGGGTTGCAGAAGTTAGCATCCTGTGAGAATGTGCTCCTATTAATTCTTCAAGCTGATAGGCCATCCGGTTATTTTCCTTGGCTATGGTGAATTTATTAGTAAATAATAACTTTAATTGATCATCCGTTAATATTTTATATTCAGGACCTTGAAGCACAATCAATTCATGCTCCTTATGCCAGGCTTCTGGTTTTATATGACTTATTTTTGGAGAATATTCCGTATGCTTTTCAATGGGTATTTCCATTCGTTCCTTAATACGATTCTTATCAGTAATTGGCTTGTAGAATGATCTGCTCCTTAATTTAACTTCTGTCAGAAAGCCGCCTTTAACAGCCAGGTAACTTCTAAAACCATTAATTAGTTTTCCAAAGGATAATACATCTCCTTCATTGGCTCTATGTACTTCATAGGAATTGATAGGAATACCATTTAAAGTCGGGGACATTTCAGCTCCGGTTATAGAGAAAAAACTCGAAGTATGAAATTCAAGTTCAGGACCTGTCATCGTGATTTCCATCAAGGCATCCATTTCCTCATTCTCCAATAAAGAATTTGCTACGGAGGCGGAGTAATTATCCATACATCCACATACAGGAACTCCTTTTTCACGGTAACCAAACCTCCCAATATCCTGAATTGTGGTAAAAAACCCTGGACGAATCACTTTAATCATCTATCTTGATTTTATCGAGGTTATATATTCCAACCTCCGCCTCTATTTTATGCAAATCATATTCTGCGCGGGAAATAGCATAGAATTGAATCTGATCTCCTACATTTACAAAGCAAGGGGTTTCAAGATTCACATTAAAAAGAGATATCGGACAATTTCCTATAATATTCCATCCACCCGGAGAATCTTGTGGATATATCCCGGTTTGTCTACCTGCAAGGCCAACAGAACCTTTATAGACCTGGAGCCTGGGTACAGATTTTCTTGGGGTTTCCAATTCTTCGGGTAAACCCCCCAAATACATAAAACCAGGTAAAAATCCAATGCCGTAAACAGTGTAAATGTGATGCGTATGTGCCTTAATAGTATCTTCAATACTCTTACCTAAAGTTGTGGAAACTTCTTCCAGATCAATGCCAAATTCAAGGTCATAACAAACAGGCAATTTCCATAAAAAACGTTGAGGAGTTCCACCAGCCTTCCTGTTCTTATAACATTCCTGTAATAGAAATTTGGTTTTAGAAAAATCTATTTTATTCTCCCGATTAATTAAGGTAAGGGAGTTGTAGGCCGGGACTAATTCCCAATTAATAGCGTCTTTAAAAACCAATTTGAAACTTTCAGCAAAACCAAGGATATCATAAAGAATAGCTTCTGACACCTCATTTGGCCATTCTATCAAAATTGCATCTTCTCCAAAAGGTCTAATTGATATGGGATAGGAACTCACTTTTTTAGAAAAATATGCTGCTTAGGCAATTCGTCCGAAAGATACATTAATATTTGTAAAGCTGTAGCTGTATCACCATGAATACAATAAGTGTCTGCTTGAATTGGCATTTGAACACCATTCAAGGTAAATACCTCGTTATTTATAACCATTGATATAATATGATCCAGTACTTTTTTTGGCTCTTCTATCATGGCTTGTGACGAACGCCTAGAAACAAGACTTAAGTCCTCATTGTAATTCCGATCACCAAAAGCTTCGAGGGATATTTTATAGCCTTTTTTGCGAGCTTCTTCTTCTATAACTGAACCATATGGCAGGTATAATAAAACATCGTCCTTATACGCCAGGATACTTTCCAAATAAATAGTAGATAACTCCAAATCCTCGGCAATATCATTATATAGGGCTCCATGCGCTTTAATATGATGCAGTTGCATTTCGGCCTTGCTTAAAATAACTTCTAATTCTTTAATTTGTTTCCGAATACTGGCTTTTAGAAGGTTCTTTTCTATTTTCATTGATTTGCGACCAAAATTATCTCTATCCGGATATGAAGGGTGCGCACCTACTTTAATTCCAAACTTTTTGGCCAACTGTACTATTTCAGACATAGTGGTTATATCACCTGCATGACCACCACAAGCTATGCTACAGGAACTAATATGCGGAAAAAGGGCACTTTCATTGCCTATACCTTCTCCCACGTCACAGTTAATATCTATAAACACTTTGCCGATCATATTATTCCAAAAACACTGAAAATACTTTTAGCCCCAAGAACTATTACTAAAATAATGATAATAATTGCAGGTACGTTCTGCCAAAAGGAATTCTTAAAGGTTCCAAGTACGGAAGGTTTATTTACTATCCAAATCAAAATTATTCCGATAATGGGCAGCAGCAGCCCATTGGCAACCTGTGCAAATTGTATTATAACTATTGGCCTGATTCCAAAAGAGAGTGAAATCACCCCAATAAAAAGAACTACCATCCAAACAATCCTAAACCGGGCATCTGTTACTAGAGCATTCCACGCAAAACAACTGTTAGCTACATAGGCAGCTGCTAAAGGGGCCGTAATTGCTGAGGTAATCCCTGCTGCAAAAAGACCAATTCCCATTAAATATTTCGCACTTTTACCATATAATGGCTCTAAACCTTTGGCCAGATCCAATGCATCTTTAACTTCTGTTGAATTAATAGCCGCCGCGGAAATAATAATAGCAATTGAAACAAGTCCTCCGAGGCCAATGGATAAAAAGGTATCTCTTCGGACACTTTTAAGATCGTCTGAAGAATTCCATTTTTCCCTTATCAATGAGGCATGTAGAAATAGATTATACGGAACCACAGTGGTTCCTACCAAAGCGATTATATTAAATAGGCTGTCATTGGGTATGGAAGGAATAAATAAGCCCATTAACATTTCCTTTATATCTGGTTTAGTAAAAAGAGCAGTTAAAACAAACGAAACACTCATCATCAACACAAGTGAAATAAATACCTTCTCCAAGGTTTTATAAGATCCTAAATACAACAACATAAAGGCAATAAAGCCAATAATCCATGGATATAATGGCACATAATTAGAGCCAAATAAGACTTGTAAACCCAAGGTAGCACCACTTATATTACCTGCCTCGTACGCAGTATTACCAATTACTATAGCGCTAAGTATAATACCCATAACAAGGTAACGCAGCCAGGGAATCGTTAATTGATCTCTTATAACCTCTGCAAGCCCTTTCTGCGTAATAACCCCGACTCTGGCAGACATTTCCTGCAGAATAATCGTGGCAATAATGGAAAGAAGCATAGCCCAAAGCAATGCATATCCAAATCCAACACCGGCAATTGTGCAAGCTGTTATTGTACCCGGACCGATAAATGCAGCAGCAACTAATACCCCTGGGCCAAATTTCTTGAACATTTAATTGTAATAAGTTAAAGATGGAGGAGTAAATATAGACTCTTTAAAGAATAATGGCGCTCCGAAATTCAATTTTAATTGAAAGAAATTTTAACAAAAAAAGTGCAGTTCGTCTAAAATATTGCAGTTCGTCTAAAAGTGAGTTGTCATACATCGATAAAATATAATATTCCAAAAAACTCTGGGTTATAACTATCCCAAATTAAAAATTTACTTACTTAAGCATGACGTGTATAGAATGTAAAAAAGAACTTAGTTATTTGGATCATAAAACTGCCATGGAATCTTATGGTGTAGAATTATGTTCCAAACATAAAAAGCGCATGGATAAACTCATCAGGCAAAATAACACCCCAATAGAAGCTATAAAGCTTTATTATGGGCTTAAACAAGCCGGAGTTCATCCAATGTTAGAATGGTGGGACGGTAAAAAATCAGTAGATATTGCATTTTCAAGGGTCAAATTAAATATAGAAATCGATACTGAATATCAAATGCTTACCCATGAACAGGCAATGAACGATCTGGAAGAAACCATGCACTCATTTCAAAATGGTTTCACCACCTTAAGAATTCCTAATATGGTTATTAAGCATTATTTAAAGGAAACAGTAAATAATATATTGGGTATCAAAGAAGGTTTAAGGGCCAATATCAAAGTAATCTAATTGTGTTTTAACTAAACCCCGGAAATTATGGAGGCTAATAATTCATATACAGAAAGATCATATAAATTGAGTAAACTTATTCTTTTTCTTTTAACTTTTGCTGCATTTGCAATTGTAGTTAACATTAACCCCGTGTTTTCAAGATACCTTTTTGGTTTACCAATAATCCTTTCAGGTATTTTAGGTGTAGTTGGCACAATCATCCTTTATAAAGGTCGCAATGAACCTATTAATGAAAAGAAAATCATTGCCATAACTGTTAATTCCGCAATGGTAATTCTGATTGTAACCATTTTTATTTCCAATACCCTCTACTAAATTACATAGTTTTAAATTCTCTGATCAGAAACAGGTAATTTGATAGCAGTAAGGCTTTTTAAAATAATTTCTTATACTTCTGACTGACAGATTCCTCACTTTTATTTGAGATTTAAACAGGTGATATAAGTCTAGAATATTATTTCCCTCAGGCTTTAATTAATATCCAAACTTATTCTTTAATTATTCTTTGTAACTTATTTTTCATAATTTCAGAACATGAAAAATATAGATAGAAGGCAATGGTTAAAAACAGTAGGTTTAACGAGCAGTTTCGCATTATTAGGGGGATTAGAAAGTATGGCGCTGGATTTTCCTCTGCGAACTAAATTAGCCGATTCAATGGTATTGCTTAATGCCAACGAGAATCCTTATGGTCCTTCCGAAAGGGTCAGAAAAATACTTACAAATTCGTTTGATGAAGCCTGTAGATACCCGTTTAGAAGTTTATCCAGTTTAGTTGAAATGATTGCCTTAAAGGAAGGTGTTACAAAGGATCATGTGGTTGTAACAGGTGGCTCCACAGAAGGCCTAAAGGCGGCCGGTCTTGTTTACGGACTGGGTGGTGGCGAGATTATTTCTGCAGATCCTACTTTTCAAGCCATGTTGCGTTATGCGGAAACATTTAAGGCAAAAATACATCGCGTCCCTTTGAATGAAAATATGGAACACGACTTGCCTGCAATGGCCGAGAAGATAAATAAGAATACCAGGCTTATTTTTATTTGCAATCCAAATAATCCAACCGGTACTCTCCTGAATAAATCAAGTTTGCTGGATTTCTGTAAGTCACATGATAAAGATGCAGTAATATTTAGCGATGAAGCCTACTATGATTTTATTACGGAACCCGATTATCCTTCAATGGTAGAGTTGGTAAAAGAAGGAAGAAATATTATTGTCTCTAAAACCTTTTCAAAAGTTTATGGTCTTGCCGGATTACGAGTTGGTTACTTAATTGCCAGGCCGGATATTGCCCGTAATTTGAAATCAGCTGTAATGGCAAATACAAATATTCTGGCAATTGAAGCAGCCAAGGAAGCTTTGAGAGATGATGAATTTTACAAGTTTAGTGTTATGCAAAATTTTAAGGCAAAATCACTTATCTATCAGCATCTTGATGATTTAGGTTTGGAACATATAAAATCGCACACCAATTTTGTCTTTTTTAAAACCGGTAGGCCAATTCAAACTGTGATCAATGATATGAAGAAGCATAATGTTCTGATAGGGCGCCCTTTTCCACCTTTAAACAATTGGGCTCGTATTAGCACTGGAAGATTGGAGGATATGGAAACATTCGGCAAAGCTTTAAAACAAGTAATGAGCTAAAATATTTTATTCCACACTTCTCTTTTATACTATAGCATTCAATAGAACTCTTTATGATGGAAAGTACAGAACTACATAATGAAAATGCTTTACATAAACACACCGGGTTTTTAAAGAAATATGAAAAATATTTAGGTGAGTTCGTTTATGGCGGAATAGATGGTTGTGTAACCACTTTCGCTGTTGTAGCGGGCTCTGTAGGTGCGGGCCTTGATAGTGCTATAATAATAATTCTTGGATTTGCAAATTTGCTGGCAGATGGGTTCGCTATGTCTGTTGGAGCTTACTTATCCAATAAAACAAAAAAAGATAACTATAATAAGCACAAACAAATAGAATATTGGGAAGTTGATAATCTTCCCGAATTGGAAAAAGATGAAATAAGGGTTATATACAAGGAGCAAGGTTTTGAAGGAGAACTTTTAGAAGAAGTAGTGAACGTGATTACCAGCGATAAAGACCGATGGGTAAATGTAATGATGAAAGAGGAATTAGTAATGTTTGATGAGGATAAATCTCCTGTAATAATTGGTGGTGTTACGTATTTGTCATTTATTATCATAGGTATAATTCCACTTTTGGTTTATGTGGTGGATTACATTTACTCACTTGAAAGTAATCTTTTTCTTCTTTCTTCCATATTAACGGCAATTGGTTTTATCATAATTGGTTGGCTAAAGGCATTTGTTAATCAGACACCTTTCTGGAAAGGAATATTAGAAACATTACTATTGGGCGGTATTGCTGCAATAGTTGCCTATTTCATTGGAGATTTTCTGGAGAGCATAATTATTAATTGAATATAATAGGGTTTATTCAGCAGTAAATGAGGCCTTTTCAACGAATATATCTACCTAAAATCGGGTTTCTTACCCTTAAAAGGAGGAAAAGTATTACTATAGACCTCTTAATTATTTATTAATAAAACCCTGATCTAATGAAAAAAAGAGCTACACTTTCCTTTATTCTATATAGCTTTTTTATATTTTGTTTCCTCTGGTCAGTATATATTTTCATTTTTAAGTTTTCCTGAAAAGAGATTTGGATCTTGATTAATACTATAAGAATCCTGTGAATCTCAGGTAATATTTCTTGGATATATTATTCATAATCCCTTGTGAATTAAGTGACTATATAGTATAATATCTGTACTTTCCAACCGGATAACCAGTAAATATTAGTTTCAGGTATCTAATCCCTGTATTTAATTATATTAGCGTAAGGAAGACTTTATAAGGTCAAAAGAAACATATTGAGGTTGTACTTTTTCTTATTGAATGTATTCTTTTAAAAAACTATTCTGAGCTTACACTTTTGTGCTATGTCTGATAAATTGATAGTCAACTTTACCCCTACAGGGATGATCCCTACAAAAAAAATGACTCCTCATGTGCCAATTAGTGTATCCGAGATTGTAGAAGATGTACATAGGGCAACTGAAGTGGGAATTACCATGGTTCACTTGCATGCACGGGATGAAGTCACTGAAGAACCCAGTTATAAAAGAGAAATTTATAGCGAAATAATTAGTGGTATCAGAAAATTTGATCCATTTCTTGTGATTTGTGTTTCCTTAAGTGGCAGAAATTTTAAAGAACTGGAGCAACGGGCAGATGCCCTGTACCCGGATGGTGATCTGAAACCGGATATGGGTAGTTTAACCCTGAGCTCCCTGAATTTTAATAAAGTCGCCAGCATGAATTCTCCTGATATGATACAGAATTTGGCGAATGTAATGAAGGAAAAGGGAATTGTTCCGGAGTTGGAAGCATTTGATATAGGGATGGTAAATTTTTCAAAGTACCTGATAAAAAAAGGTCTGCTTGAACCACCCTATTACTTTAACATTCTCCTTGGTAATATTGCATGTTCACAAGCAAATTTGTTACATGCGGGAATCATGATTCAGGATCTTCCGGAAAATTCACTTTGGAGTTTAGCGGGAATTGGAAATGCGCAGCTTAAAATGAATTCATTGTCAATAGCTGTTGGTGGAGGAGTAAGAGTGGGTATCGAGGATAATATATGGTTTGATGCAGATAGAACAAAGCTAGCCCGTAATGTTGAGTTAATTGAAAGAATACATACCATTGCCAAAGCCAATGCCAGGGAACTTATGACTTCTAAAGAGTTCAGAGTACTTATGAACATGGAGCCTGGTAATGGAAGTTATGGACGCAAATAAATAAAATCCCATGGCCTAATGGAAGTAAATAAGGATAGATTTTATAGGATAAAATGGTTTTGGAATATTCTTAAGAACGGCCTTTTTCTCTTTGGGGTTAGGAATCGACTGGCTACCTTAGGATTTGACTTTAACCCGTTTTATTGGGTTCTGGAGGGAGTTTCTGATTGTGTACCCCCCAGGATAAAAGGGGATCTCTCTGATTATGAAGTGGTTAAACTGAATTTAAAAGAAATTGAGATCATAAAAAAAAGTTCGTTGGCCCTGATCCGATCACTGGAATTATGAATTTTCATGATCAACTTCAGCATATAGGACTTAAACACAAAGGAGAAATTGTAGCCTTTGTATTTATTGAATTATATGATTTTGATTTTAAGAAGAAAGTTTTTCATTTAAAAGAAAACGAAGCCTATCTTTTTAACCAGTACACCTTTGAAGCACACAGAGGTAAAAACCTCGCCCCATATTTAAGATATCAAAGTTATCTTATGCTTCAGGACATGGGACGGAATAGAATTTACAGCATAACGCAGTATTTTAACAGATCATCCAAACGTTTTAAAAAGAAATTAAATGCGAAGAATCTGCAGTTATTTATGTATATCATTCTGTTTAAAAAATACCACTACCATTTTCTTATAAAAAATATGAGTCCTGGAATCCCTGCAAAATAAAAGCCAGCTTTTAGAAGCTGGCTTTTAAAAAGAGAACAATCGAAAAACTAATTAACAAATCCTTTTATTACTACAAGTTTCTTTTATCATTCTTAATTTAATCCCTAGTTTAAATAACTCCCTCTAAATAATTCAGTCACCTCATTGTTATTAGTAACCGATAGTGAAATTCGAAAATCGAGCTTAAAATGGTTACTGTAGTAATAGGTTTTCCTCCTTCTGCTGTACTCTACAGGAGCATTAAAATCCTTTAAAACTTCCAGAAGATTATACACAGATCGTTCGCTCAATTCCATTCTTCGTGCAAGTGATTGCGGGGGACCTGTACATTCTGACTCAATAAGTAAATGAAGTTTTTGCAAGTTTTCTAAAGTTTTAATTTTATTCATCTTCTACTCTTTTGTGTCATAATATAATTTTCGGGGATATTTATTTAAAGTGTTTGTTGGAAATATGGCTAATAAACGAGCTATATTAATTCTTTTATAATATTATAGATTATATTCTATATATGCAAATAATTATAGTATTTTTTCTATCTAATCATAAATTAAGTTGTCTTTTATAAGAATTCTGTTCTTTTTTATCTCTTTTTAAAACCTTATCTTTGAAAAATTAACTTTTATATCGATTATTTTCTAGGTAATGTTTAAAACTATAGATCGTTTGATGCAGTTCATTAAATTTGCCGGACTAAGCGCAAGGCAGTTTGATATATCTATTGGTGCCAGTAACGGCTACACTTTACGAATGAAAAAGAACAATGCTTCTATTGGTAGTGATGTCATTGAAAACATTCTTAAGGTTTATCCCCAGCTAAATGTCGTCTGGCTGATAACTGGGGAAGGTGAAATGTTAAAAAAGAAAGAAGAACCAGAAATTCTTGATTTTGAGCAGCTACCTAAATCCAGGCAGCAAGAGATTGAAGACCTTATTGAACAAAAAATCAAAGAACGCCAGGAAGAGGAATTAAAACGATTACTAAAAGAAGTAACGGAAGAGATTGAAAAAACTCAAAACCGTTTAAAAGAGAATCCTTAATTGATTTTTAACTGTTTTACGAGTTCTTCCCTTAAGGTTATAAGCTTCATTAATTGCTGTTTGGCATTAGTTTCCTGGGCTATATCTTCTTTCAGTTTTTTAAATCGTTTTACATTTTTGTAAAGTACGCTGTTTGTACTAAGATCAGTATTTTTTAGAAGATCCTCTATTTCCTCCGTCAGATGCTCATACATTATTAATATTTCTACCCTGTATTTGATAGTTTTTGATATCGCCAAAAGAAGAAGTACAACGCAAAATATGGCGGGGAATGCCCTTATATTGCCAGCTGCATCCAATGAAAATACATCCTGGGTGGCTTCCCAAAACTGATAGGAGTACAAGATTATTGGCGAAAGGATAGCGAATTTCCACCAATGCCGACATATAACAAACCATAAAACCATAGGAATAAGGATAATCAACTTTTGCAGCAAAAACCAAATAAAAATTCTCACATTAAGGAATCCATTATTACCAAGCTGAATTATTCCTAAATCCAATACTTGTTCATTTTCAGGAATTAAATAATGTATAAACCAAAGAAACGTTGTAAAAATCAACAAACAAACTACTATTACGTTTAGGCGATCTCGATGTGCGTTAACTAGGTCATTTATTGGGCGTGTATGCCTATTGAGCCGATTTTCTAAAATTAGTTTCGCATTATAGATTTTGTGAAGATAGCTGGTCCAGGTTATTTTATCTCTTTTCTTAATCAGTGATTCTAAATTTTCACGGTAAAAATTGTTTGATTTTCTTATGTTCCTTCCCATTAAAGATTTAATAGAAATTTCTAATAGTCTTTTCCGATAGGATTTAAAATAATATAAATCCCAAAAAACGATTATACCTATTACAATTGTTAGCGAAAATATTTTTATGGTCCAAGGATAGTCCTCATAATAAAATGGATAAAAGCTGTATTTACCATATGGTTTAAACAAACAATCTAATATGTCATTAAAATATAACATAAATAAGGGAACTATTAAGTATTTCCACCTCATAGAAATTGTAGCAAACCATATTAGAAGCAAAATAAATGGAATGATATCTTTCAAAAGATCCCAAACAAAAGTGCTGTTGCTTCGGAAGATATGATAATACTCGATCCCAAAGAGTAAAATTGCCTTATGATCATTGCTAAACAGTAGATGTGCATATCCTAAAAATGGCAAAAAGGCAATTGCAATTGCTATGAACACGTCTGACCTGTATTTCTTTTGCCAATTAGATTTCAAAGCCATTTAAACTTATTTATTAAGATAACAAATTCTATTTTTACCTTTTGAAAAAAAACTTAGTTATATGTTCGTTTTTTATTATCACTGACAATTAAATATACTGATTTTATTCTATAAATGCAGAAAATAATCTATACAATTGAGGAATTAGATAAAGTTGCGAAAGAGATACTGGGCAACGTATCTTCTAAAATCCTATGTTTTTATGGAGAGATGGGATCCGGGAAAACAACACTAATTAAGTCTCTGGTCCGGGTTTTAGATGGGGGAGATCAGGCTAATAGCCCCACATTTGGGATTGTAAATGAATACCAAAGCCAAAAAGGAGAGCTTTTAGGTTATCATTTCGATTTTTACCGCCTGGATAGTGAAGAAGAGGCGCTGGACCTTGGACTGGAAGATTACTTTAGTCAGGATACCTGGATTTTTATTGAATGGCCCGAAAAGATTGGATCACAACTCCCCAAAAATTACACAAGAATTTCACTGGAAATAATTGATCCTGTTACCCGGCAAATTCAAATAAAGGAAACTGATTAATGATATCAAGTACTTAAGTATATTGAAATTATGTGCTTTGAAGTACTAATATCCCCAGAATTCCAATTATCATAGCCTCGATAAAATGTACTAAAATATCGACCATTGGCAGCTGGTGTGAAAATTATACATTCTCCATTCTTTTCATTTGTTAAAATTTTATTTAGAAAACCAAATCTTTTATGAATGTTCCTTTCTACATTTTAAATCTAAAACCATGAATATTTGTATCAACTTATAAAGTCTAGAATAAAAACTAATAACTCCGCAGCCGATCAATTGATCTGATTATGCTCACCGAGAAAAGAATCTGACATCGTAAAAGGCACATTTTTATTGTCCGGAGTTCGATGAACGACAAAAATATCGGTGAAATGCTAGTTTTTTACGTTAAAAGGTTATATTTTTCCGACAAATAACAATTTGTTAGTGCTTTTTTTCCTACATTTGTTGTTGAGAACGGATCAAATCTTTAACGAAAAACAATTTACGATGAACACTAAGAGACTTTTTTTTGGAATTTGCACCTGCCTTATTCTGATGGCAGCAGCTTGCACCCCCGACACTTCTGGAGACGATCAAATATATGAAGATGGAATTGAGAAGGAAAAAATTATATTAAAGTAGTCGGAGAATCGAAATAGTGTAAGAAATAATATTTTAAAAAGGGCAATCATAAATTGCTCTTTTTTGCGTTAGAGCAATATATTCCCCTTAATTATTGCCAAAATGAACCAAGTCCCTGATAAGAGTAAAAAAGCTAAGAAAAGATTATATATAGAATCCCTTGCTATTTTTTTAATTATTGTAGCTCCTTTCATTTTTAAATCATATGATTATTTACCAAGAGACCCGGAGGCCACTATAAATTTCCTGGGAATGACCATTGACAGAAATGGATTTGCAGATATCTATACCTATGCATGGTTCTTATTAGGTAAAATAGTCCCTTTTTATTTGTTATTAATATGGTTCTTTACCAACAAACACTGGTGGTATCATATCCTTTTGATCCCCATTTGTATGTACGCCTTCCAGATATTTGAAGTCCTCTTCTGGGAGGACAACATAGTGGATACAGATAATATTTTTTGGTTACTCCCTATATGTATGTTGGTAATTCCTTTTGTTTACTTTATTAGAGTAAAACTTTACGATAAATACGTTCACGGCATAGACCTGGACGCTATGGATGTAGAACTCCAATACTATAAAGACAAAGAGCGATGGGAAAATGAAAAAGTAGGTGTTAAGACAAAAAATGAGGATCAAATGGAGGAGGATCTATCAAAAAAAACACCTGATAATGCACTGAAAAATACATTTAAGCAGATACAACACTCTTTAAGAAGTCTTTTTAATATGTTTTTATAGAAAGAAGAAAAAATAATTAGTTCAAATCCTGCTCTCTTAGAGCAGGATTTTTTTTACCCTTAATCTTTCGGGCCTGCTTCATCAAAAAAAAATTGTAATTTTGAGATTGACCGTAAATTTACGGTTACCAATTACTTCTTATGAATCAACCTTCCTCACCATTTAGTAAACAACAGTTACTTCCACAGGAAGAAACACTGGAAGTTTTAAAACAAAAAGGAGAGCTCTTTATTGGGATCCCAAACGAAAATCAATATCAGGAAAAACGTATTTGCCTAACTCCGGATGCGGTAAATGCTTTAACCTCAAATGGTCACCAGGTCTTAATGGAGGCAGGTGCAGGTGAAAGTGCAAGCTATACCGACAAGGAATATACTGAAGCAGGTGCCAAAATAACCCGCGACACAAAAAAAGTGTTTTCTTGTCCACTTTTATTAAAAGTTGAGCCCCCTACCCTGTCGGAAATTCAGTTGATGAATCCACAGGCGACTATTATTTCCGCATTGCAAATAAAAACAAGGTCTAAGGAATATTTTGAGGAACTAGCCAAAAAAAGGATCACGGCAATAGCATTTGAATATATTCGCGATGAGGATGGTAAGTATCCTGCTGTTCGTTCCTTAAGTGAAATTGCAGGTATTGCTTCGGTGCTTATCGCTTCGGAAATCATGGCAGCCACCAACCAGGGAAACGGGCTTATGTTTGGTAATATTAGTGGAGTACCCCCAATAGAAGTGGTGATCGTAGGAGCAGGAACCGTTGGAGAGTTTGCCGCCAGGTCCGCCTTGGGGCTTGGAGCCAATGTAAAAGTCTTTGATAACTCACTTACTAAACTACGGAACATTCAAACTAATCTTAAACAGACTATATATACTTCTACCCTACAACCCAAAAACCTCTTAAAGAGTCTTAAGCGTTGTGATGTTGCCATAGGGGCCGTTCGCGGTAGTGACAGATCACCTATTGTAGTTTCTAGCACCATGGTGGAACATATGAAAAAAGGATCGGTGATTATTGATGTGAGTATAGATATGGGAGGTTGTTTCGAAACCAGTGAACTTACCACCCACGATAAGCCCACTCGCGAAAAATTTGGTGTCATCCATTACGGTGTACCGAATATTCCAGCCAGATATCCCAGGACGTCATCCGTGTCTATAAGTAATATATTTACTCCTTATCTACTAAAGATCGGTGAAGATGGTGGCCTGGAAAATTCACTAAGATTTGACAGAGGTCTGCGAAATGGTTTATATATGTATCACGGCATTCTTACTAATAAATCTGTTGGTGAATGGTTCGATCTAAAATACAGTGATATCAACTTTCTTATTTTTTAATTAATGGCATTTCTGAAACGATTGGGATTTTACCTTATAGGATTATCCATCGGACTTGTTTTCTTTTTCTTTTTTCTGAAAAAAAAATCTGATGAAACCGGCGTCAGCTTTTGTTACCTGCCTAATTGCAGGGTGTTAAAAGAATTACGGTCCAAACCTTCTACTTATTCCGGGCAGATAGATCAGATGGTTGCAGACCAAACCCTGGACTCTCTTACTATTGCCTACTTCATGAATGAAGGTGATGTTAATTTTAAAAAGAGTAACACTGAAAATACAACTTGTAAGACCTATTTAATAGAAGGAATGGTAAAGGAAAAATTGATGGTTTTAACTGTAAAGAACTGTGACAGTATAGTTTTAATAGATAATTATCAAGTACTTGATTAATAATCATATAGAATAATTTGATTAAAGTTATAATTAATTATATTTTGAACGATTAAACATTTGATATAAGACAATTATTTAAGGAAATACCTACTAAGCAGGCATAATTTTCATAACTTAAAATCAAAACAGATTCAATTCTAAAAAATGGAATTATTCAAATACGGCTTAATAGTTAGTTTACTTATATTATGTGGTTGTGAAACCAAGAAAGAAACAGCCAATGAACAAGTTGAGGTAATACACAGCAGAGAATTCTATCAACTTAAAACTTATTATTTTGATACTAATGAGCAAGAATCCATTGCCGATGACTATTTTAGAAATTCGCTGATACCGGCACTTCACAGACAAAACATAAAAAATATTGGTGTTTTTAAGCCCAGACCGCATGAAGCGGATACAACTAAGCGTACTATACTATTAATTCCATATGAATCTTTGGAACAATTTACTGGTCTGGACGAGGCGCTGATAAAAGATAGCAAATATGTAATTTCAGGAGGCAATTTTATCAATGCTTCGCATGAAAACCCTCCATATGAGCGAATACAATCTATACTTATGCGGGCATTCGAAAATATGCCTAAGTTGTTTACCCCGCAATTTGAAGTTCCAAAGACCAATCGAATATATGAATTACGTAGTTATGAATCCCCTACGGAAGAATATTACAAAAGAAAAGTGGCTATGTTTAATGAAGGAGGTGAAATTAACCTTTTTGATCGATTAGGTTTTAATGCCGTCTTTTATGCTGAAGTAATATCGGGACCTGATATGCCAAATCTTATGTATATGACCACTTTTAAAGATCAAAAAACACGAGATGAACTTTGGAAAGCTTTTTTTGATTCCCCTGAATGGAAAGAATTACTCACTTTTCCAAAATATGAGAATACTGTTTCTCATGCAGATATCTACTTTCTGTACCCTACAGATTATTCAGATTATTAAACTTGACCCTTTGTCAATTAAACAAAACTCAATTTGACTAATCGGTTAAATTTGGAAATTACTCTAAATTGTCTACTTAACTAATTAGTGACTACAAAATATTAATGCTGTCTATATTTGTAGTCCTATTCTTACTTATTTTAGTTTAAGACATTCAACAGACAATAATCACTTAAAACTAAATTAGAGATTATTTCGTATATAAGTTCAGAAGTATAATAAATTGGGGTGTTTAGAGTTATTATTTAGGAAAAGGTGGTATTAATTAGTCTATGCCTGACAGAGCCCTAAATAGTATGTTTTTAATAATAATTCTGTAATTGAAAAATCGCTATTGTTAATGGGCTTAAAATGAAGGTAGTATCGCTCCGTGATAACAAATTTTGATGAAAAATATTTTGATTCTTTTTTTATGTTTTTTCTTTAGTCAGCCAAACCATGCGCATGATCAGGCTCCCTTAATTGAGTCCAGTATTGATGACCCAATAGAATTGAGTAAGAAAATTATTAATGAGGGCGCCGACTCCTGGAACGAGGATGCAAAACAACGCATACTTGAAACTTATGGTTCCGGTAACTCGGCTATTACGGCGAACAAAAATTATATTTTACTGGAATCACCAAGCCTGGTATTTGATTACTTCCAGGGGGGGTTTGCCAATTCACAGGAACTTTTAAGTAAAGATCTATTTCTTAAAATTTTGAATCAGGCTGTAAATTCACCAGACATAGTCAGTGCAGAAGTAGCCAAAGCAAGCCAGGAGCAAAGCTTAAAAGAATATCTTTTAGCCTATGAAATAGTAAAGAAATTTAAAGATTCTAATTCTCTGAGCAATGAAGATGCGATTAAGTTTTTAGAAAACAGATTTGGATATAACAAGCTTAGTTTCGCTAAAAATTTAACAGATGCCAGTTCAGAGAATTATAATACGGTAACAGACAAGAAAAAATCAAAAAAAGTAATTTCAAAAATAAATTTTATAAAGAAGACATATCCAAGTCAAATCCCTTTAATAAACGCTCTAGCAGAATTGGAAGAATTTTATCACCTATTGCAAGAAGCAAATATTGGCTTAACTGCATATGTACCCTATAATAATTTTAAAAATTCAGTCTACAAGTTAAATAAGCAAAGAATAAGCGAAAGAATACAATGGCGTTCATCCTTAGAAATTAAATATCCTACAAATGGAACAGTTTGGATTGCTCCTGGTCCTGTAGATATAGAATGGACCACATCTAATATGGATGAAAGCAAAAATATTAAGTTCTTTTTAACCAGGGACGATGTTGTAGTGCAAGAACTAGGTGTTTTTAAGAACAATCACTTTGAAAAAGATGTGAAGCTTAGAAAAGGGCTTCCCGCCGGAAATAAGTATAAAATCATGGGAATTGAACTCTTTCCGCTTAATAAATACCATATAGCGAAGTATGCTACTCCATATTTTACCATAAAAAAGGAAGATAAAATACCAGAAGAAATTATAGTCGAAGCCCCTGCTGAAATTGTAGAAACCCCTGCTGATGTTGTAGAGATACCTATTGAAGTTAAAGAGGTTACGGTTGAACCAGTTCCAGAGCCTGCAAAAGTAGTTAAGAAACCTGCGACCCCGATTCAAAAACCTATAGAGACAATTGCTGTAGTAGAGGAAGAAAAGAAAGAAATAGTTGTGAAAGAGGAAGTTAAGATCCCAAATAGAACTGTTTTTGAAGGAAGAAAAATTTCATATCAAAAAGAATTGGTGGTAGATAATGAGATAATAACCATAAGTCTTTATGATCACGGTAGAGCAGATGGTGACATTGTATCTATCTATCTTAATGGTGAGCAAATTGTAGCTAAACACATATTAACATACAAGAAAAAAAGTTTTGAGGTAAAACTGAATTCAAATAAATCAAATGATCTATTTCTCTATGCTCATAATTTGGGTAATTTTCCTCCAAACACGGTCTCTATAGAAATAAAAGACGGTTCTAGTGCAGAAAATATTGTACTGAATTCTGACTTGTCAAGTTGTGAGGCAGTATTAATAAATGTAAAACAATAGTGATTTAAGGAAATACCTCTGACAAGAATTTAATCAGGATTTTCTACAAAAGCATCTTATTTAGTAGCTCTATAAATTAATTTACCAGATAAAATAAATGGTCCGTCTAAATTTTTCTTCGACGACGTTCTTTTTTTAGCAGCTCCAATTCCCTGTTAGTCTGTCCCGCAACCGAAGTATTTTCTTCGGCCCGGCGTATTAAATAAGGCATTACATCACGTACGGGTCCGAAAGGTAAATATTTTGCCACATTATAGCCCTTCTCCGCCAGATTAAAAGAAATATGGTCGCTCATGCCGTATAGTTGGCCAAACCAAATACGGTGGTCATTATGAGCGATCCCTTTTTGCTTCATCAAATCAATTAATTTGTAAGAGCTTAATTCATTATGGGTACCGGAAAAAAGAGAGATCCTATCCAGGTGTTCAACTATATAAGCTACTGTTGTATCATAATAAGAATCGCTTTCAGATTTAGTAGCACATATAGGGGTAGCATAATTATGTTCTAAAGCTCTTTCATTTTCCTTTTCCATATAAGCTCCACGAACGGTCTTGATTCCAATTTTAAAATCTTCCTTCTGGGCTTTAGCATGAAGCTCTTTAAGGTAATCCAAACGATCCCAGCGGTAAAGTTGTAGTGTATTAAATACAATAGCTTTATCCTTATTGTATCTGCGCATCATTTCTTCCACCAATTCATCTGCCGCATCCTGCATCCAACTTTCCTCGGCGTCTATTAAAAGTGAAACATCGAGGTCATAAGCTTTTTTACATGTAGTCTCAAAACGGCTCACTACTCTATTCCATTCTCCTTTTTCTTTTTTTGACAGGGATTTGCCTTCTCCTATTTTTTGGAATAACGCCACTCTGCCATAACCACTAGGTTTAAAGACTGCGAAAGGAATAGCATTTAATTCCTTTACAAAATCGAGTATCTTCAAGGTTTTCTCAAGGGCGGCATCGAGAGGATCTTCTGTATCTTTACCTTCAACAGAATAATCAAGAACAGAAGAAACGCCTTTGTTCCACATTTTATCTACTACTGTCATGCAATCTTTCTCACTTACACCCCCGCAAAAATGATCGAATACCGTTGCCCGAATAAGACCATCAACAGGTAATCTTGCTTTTAGAGCAAAATTGGTCATTGCCGTACCAATTTTAACAAGTGGTTCATTAGCTATCATCTTAAAAAGAAAATAGGCTCGTTCCAATTCAGAATCGGATTTTAGAGAAAATGCCGTTGAAGTATCTTCAAAAATTCTATTCATTATTGCTGATTAGTTATCATTTCAAAGATAATAACAGAATTTGTATTCATTTACTAAAAAATAGCCTTTATTTTGTGTTTTACTTTTAATAAGTCATTAATATAAGATTATCACGAAAGGCAATATAAACTGTAACCCATGGAATCAATTACTTCTTTTTCTGCTCAAATCCATTTTAATTATTTGGGATATGAAGCTTTCGAATATCATTTAAAAAAATCAAACTATTCCAGTATTTTTATTCTTGTTGATGAAAATACCCGGGAGCACTGTCTGCCTAAATTTTTAGCGAGTGTTGGAGGGAGTACTAACTTCGAGATTGTAGAGATAGAATCTGGAGAAATTAATAAAAGTATTACTAGTTGTATAAAGGTTTGGGAAGCGCTTTCAGCAAAAGGTGCGGATAGACAGAGTTTATTAATAAACCTGGGAGGTGGTGTTATTACAGATTTGGGTGGTTTTGTAGCCGCAACTTTTAGAAGAGGCATAGATTTCATTAATATTCCCACAAGCTTACTAGCCATGGTAGATGCGTCTGTTGGAGGAAAGACAGGAGTTGATATGGGGATGTTAAAAAATCAGATAGGTGTAATAAACCAGCCTAAAATGGTGCTCATTATTCCTAAATATCTGAATACGCTAAATAAAAGGCAATTGAATAGTGGTTTTGCGGAAATGCTCAAACATGGCCTAATCTCAAGTGAGCCGTTTTGGAGAGTTCTTAAACAAGTTAATTCTGTTGACCAATTGGAAGATCATATTTACGAATCCATAGTCATAAAAAATGAAATAGTTCGTCAGGATCCGAGGGAGAAAAGTCTTAGAAAAATATTAAATTTTGGTCATACCCTCGGTCATGCTATTGAATCCTATTTTTTAGAGAATCCGGAACGCGAATCCTTGCTTCACGGTGAGGCGATTGCCATTGGAATGATATTGGAAGCATTCTTGTCGCATCAACAAACCGGTTTGGGAATTAATCAATTGGAAGACATTAAGAAAACATTACTCAAACATTTTGAAAAAATTGATTTTAATGATAATGACATCGATGCGATTATAGATCTTTTAAAATTCGATAAGAAAAATTCTCACGGAAGTATCTTCTTTGTTCTTTTAAAAAGGATTGGTGATGCCCAGATTGACAATAGAGTTCCAGATGATATGTTAAGCCAGGCATTTTCATACTACAAAGATTAGCAGCTTCATATACTAAAATTGCTGTTTTACAACTCTTTGAATTCCTAAAGAAAAAAAAAGTATAGTTTAGGTATAGGATTAAGACAACACATACGGTTGTATTCAAATACCTGCATATGAAACGAATACTTATAGATTACAAAAAGTTAAATCACGAAGTAACTAATCTTCTAATTGAATCCTATCCTGACGGATATGGAGATGAAGATATAATTTCTTTTAGAAATGTTAACGGTGAGTTCATTGAAGCCGTAGAACTGCAAACAGCAGATACCCTGTATCTTATTAAAATAAGTAAGAGTCTTTCTCATTTCATTGCCAATTTCGATGAAAACATAGCCGAAGGGCTTGAAGCAATAAAAGATGAATCTATTGAAGGACCTTCCTTAGAACTTAATATTGAAGAAGAAAATGAGGACGAAAAAGATTTTGATTAGTCTTTAAGGTAACGCTCACGTAATATGTTTCTATGGTGTCTCTGGTGGCCACAACAAATGAAACCCAAGGCCGCAACACTCATAGGTGAACCACTTGCAATTCCAACTCTTTTCAATGTCTCATCAGAAAATTTTTCAAAAAGAGCAATGGTAGATTTTCGTATTGTTCTATAATTTTCTATCAATACTTCCTTATTCCAACTTTCTGCATTAGATTCTGCAACAAACATATCCTGATCAAACCCTGGTAAAGGTGTTTTATCGTTTCTGGCAAATCTAAGAGCCCTGTATTGAAATACGCGTTCCGCATCTAAGATATGGACCAAAACCTGGGCCACCGTCCATTTTTCCACACTATAGGCATAATGAAATTTATCTTCTGGAATACTCGAAATAAATAGTGGAAAGTTCTCTAATTGCCTTCTTAACATCTGCAGTAGTTCCACGTCGCCCAAAGTTGTAATGTAAGGTTCGTAAAAGGGGTGGAAATCTTCTTTTTTCAATTCAGAATTCTTCATAGAGGCTAATAAGAAAGTTAATATCTTTCTAATTTGTGTTATTTAAGAGAATAGCTATGCGAAAATTTTACCTAAGTCGATAAAAATCGTACATGACTAAAATATCAGGAAGTTGAACTCAAATACTGTTCCTATTTATAACTCATTAAAAATGGTGTGCATTAAACGTTTTTTGTCATTAATACTCTCTTCCAGGGAAATCATGGTCTCCGTTCTGCTAATCCCATCAATATCATCTATCTTAAATATGATATTCTTGGCGTGGTTAGTATCTTTCGCTCTGATCTTACAAAAAATGTTGAATTTACCGGTAGTAATATGGGCTACAGTAACATAGGGAATTTGATTCAAACGCTCCAAAACAAACTTGGTTTGATGTGTTTTTTCCAGAAAGATGCCAACATAGGCTATGAATGCATAGCCTAGTTTTACATAATCCAAAGTAAGTGAAGATCCGCGAATAATACCAGCTTCCTCCATTTTTTTAACCCTAACGTGAACAGTTCCGGCAGATATCAGTAATTTTTTTGCAATATCAGTAAATGGTGTTCTGGTATTGTCAATTAACATATCCAGAATTTGATGGTCTATTTCGTCTAATTTTATTTTCCCCATTTTAAGAATAATTTTTACTTGGGGGTAAATTTAAGAATTTAAATGTAATAAATAATGCGTTTTTTTGAGTTATACGCAAATAAATACCGCTTTTTCGTGATATAATTTAAAAAAGGAGCTTATGCAATTTTCTGTCAGATTTTAGGAAGTCAAGATCATTTTGATCAATACAATTAAGGTATTTATGACCAAAGCTATCCTTCAATTCACCCATTACTTCAATTAAAGGGTTGAACATTATGGTTTCATCATTCAAAACCTCTTTATAAAGTATACCAATATTATGGTCATATTTCTTATGAATAAGATTTGCATTTAAGAGTAATAAATCAAAATAACATTTATTATTTTCAGGAATGTCAAAATAAGTATTCAAACTGTAGCCTTCAACTTTATCTTGTGCAATTACCAATATTGCTGTGATTATGGCATAAAAAATGAACTCCCTTGTTTGTTCTCTTTGGTAATCATCTGGAAAGTGACCTGCTTCAAATAATATGGTGGGTGTTCCCATTAGTTGAAATGTATCACCTACACAATTAGGATTAAAGGCATCATCATATCTGCCAATCTGATCTGGTATTAGAGATGACAACGCTTTATGTATGGCCACAATAATTTTCATACTTTGACCTCTGCTAACTGAAATGTTACGTTGAATATCATGCGCAGGGGCCAAAAACGACAAAGTGGCTGGTTTCTCAAGGCTGCCTACATTAAAAATCGTTCGCTGATCATGGAGATTAAAACAATAATCAGGCTTTATTTCATCATATAGAACTCGCAGTATTCGGCTTTCTGGTTGACTCAATTCCAGTGCATCTCTGTTTAAATCTACTTTATTCGCATTTTCTCGTGTATAGACCACAGCACCATCAGGATTTAAGACCGGAACTATTGTTAGCGTTACCGATGATAAAATTTGATTCGTGAGCTCGTTGCTCTTATTTAAATAATTAATTAAGTCCAGTACAGCCTTAGTCGTAGTCGTTTCATTACCATGCATCTGAGACCACATTAAGATTTTTATTTTCCCGCTACCCAATGTTACTTTATGAATAAGTCTATTTTCTACAGATTTTCCCAAAGGAGAAATTTTATTCTGAATTGATTTCCTCCTAATAAAAGATTGAAGCTGCGAACTACTAATATATCTTCCTTGCACAGAAAGCTCTTTTATTTCCAGATAATTTAAAGAAGAAAATTTCACAGATGAATTAATTTGTATTGCAAATGTAAAGGCAAATTCAATTACAAATGTGATAAATTTAGTTACATTTGTAAACACAATAGGGTGTCAACCTGGGAGATATGCATACTGTTGTAAACAATCTAAGGCTTAATTTTTTTAATTAGATTTAATATATTCTATATCAGATATTTAAATATGTTTAATTGTATTTTTACTATAATGTTTATTCATTAAGATAATGCGAATATATCAGAAAAAATAAACCCAATTAATCAGTTATTGTACAATGGTAAACACAGAAGAGTTTGTACAGCGTTTAGAAAAAATACTTAAATATTATGGGCTTTCCGCTTCGGCTTTTGCGGATAAAATAGCAGTCCAAAGATCTACTATTTCTCACTTACTCACAGGCAGAAACAAACCCAGCCTTGAATTTGTTCTAAAGGTTGTTAAGTCGTTTCCCGAGGTTAACCTTTATTGGTTGCTAAATGGAAAGGGTACCTTTCCGTCTGTTCAAAAAGGAACAACTGCTCCCTACTCTACCGAAACTGAATCCTCCAAAGAATACCCGGCCAACTCGAAATCAATTAAAAAAATAATAATTTTTTATGATGATGGTAGTTTTGAGGCTTTTAACAAAAATACGGGGCACTAGCAACATAGGGTCATAAATTCATTAAATACTCGGCATAGATATTCGTACTATTTTGTTATTTTGCAATTATGAAATGGCTCTACCCTATAGTTTGTGTTTTTTTTGTCACAAGCTCCTGTTACCAACCCAAAAGAGACTGCAAGGCTTTTAAAAATGGTACTTTTACATTTACTTCAATGATAAATAACGAAGAAAAGACCACCACTTTTGTTCGGTATGAAAATATTGAAATCGATTTTTATGAAGGAAAGAGTGATACCTCCTCTGTAAGGTGGATTAATGACTGCGAATATATCGTGAAGAAATTGAACCCAAGGAGTATGTTCGAAGAGAAATCAATTCATATGAAAATACGATCCACAACAGATAGTTCCTACTCTTTTGAGTACGGGATCGTGGGTGAAACAAATAAATCTGTGGGAACTGTTATAAAAATTAAGTAATTATGTTCGATATTCTTACAAGTCCGGATGCCTGGGTAGCCCTCCTGACTTTAACTTTTTTAGAGATAATATTAGGTATAGATAATATTGTATTTATATCGATTGCTGCAAACAAACTACCGGAAAAAGACCAAAAAAAAGCTACTAATCTAGGATTATTACTGGCCATGTTACAGCGTATCATATTGCTGTTTGCGGTTTCTTTTCTTATAGGCTTAAAGATTCCCTTTTATTATATAAATGAATCCTGGGTCTCAATTGGAATAAGTGGCCAGGCCCTGATCCTGTTTTTTGGAGGCATTTTCTTATTATATAAAAGTACTTCAGAAATTCATGAAAAAGTAGAGATGCCGCAACATGACGAAGAAGAACTAAAATCTAAGAATATTACCAGTCTCTCTAAAGCTATTGTGCAAATTGTCATAATTGATTTTATATTCTCTATAGATTCAATATTAACAGCTGTAGGAATGACCAATGGTATTGGTGACAAGCCCATGGATGCACTTGTACTAATGGTTATTGCTGTGGTTATTTCTATCATAATCATGATGGTCTTTGCCAATTCTATACGGATTTTTATTAATAATCATCCTTCCATGCAAATACTGGCTCTTTCCTTTTTAATTCTAATAGGATTTATGCTTATTGCCGAAGCTGCACACCTGAGCCATGCAAGAATCTTTGAGCAAGAGATTGGAGCAATTCCAAAAGGGTATTTATATTTTGCGATTACCTTCTCTTTATTGGTGGAATTTTTAAACATGAAGATGCGCAAAAAAAATAAGCCGGAAGAGATGCCGGAAAAGCAAGCATAAAAACATGGCAGGCTTGCACCTTTTTGCTTTAGATTTCAGGATATAAAATCACTAAAAGCTACAACATTTGTGTTTCCTGAAGTTTTCGTTGCTGTTGTTTTACCGTCAAAGTACTGCCGTCATGGCTCCATCCGGGTGGTCCGAATATATACATCAGGGCATGGGATAGCTTTTTCGACTTTTTCACATCCTTCCAGATATCCTTATATTCATGAGTGAGAATAACGAGAGGGTTATAAGAGTTAGGTGGGTGAATAACTCCATATTTAATTTCCTTATCATCATTCAATTCTTTCCAGGTCCCGAAGACTTTGTCAAAAATATTGAGGATTCCCCCATGATTTTTGTCCAGATACTCTACATCCTGGGAATGATGTACCTGATGCATGGTATGCGTATTAAAAATCTTTTCAAGGAACCCCATTTTTGGAATATAGATGGAATGCAATTGAAATTGCCATATAATCTCTATCCCTATACATACCAGAACCATTTCTGGTGGAAATCCAATAGCAGGCATCCACATATAGAAAAATGGTTTATAAAAAATCGTGAACCACCCATTACGTACCGCTGTGCCTAAATTAAAATTATCAGAGGAATGATGCACAATATGAGCAGCCCAAAATAATCTTATTTCATGGTTTGCCCTATGGAAACAATAATAAGTAAAATCGTCTGCGAACATACATATTAGCCAAACATACCAGGCATAACCAAAAGACTCATACCCGAGAAGGTTTGTTCGCACCTCATTGGTAATTGGATTACAAAGATCATATGTGACCTCAAAAAGGGCTAAAGCAAAAATGACCTTAAATACGGGACCTATTAGCGCAGCTCCTATCCCCATGGCACCACTTGCGAACAAGTCTTTCCATTTATATAGTTGTACATCTCCGTGAGTTTTGCTATATATAAGTTCTAAAATAATTAGTACTATGAAACAAGGTATACCGTAAACTAAGGGGTTGGTAAAAACCATAAATTTGTTGAAGTTTTCTTTTTATTCTTGCAAGTTTGGGCAATTATAGCCAAAACAAATACCATTAACAAGTTAAAACTAATGTCTTTCTAATTATAACAGATGAATACTTTATATATTGCTAAAAAAGCTTTGTTTGTCCGTCGTCATCTTCCTTACTAAGACTGTCTTTGGCATTTACTTGACTATTATCTTGTTTAAGCTTTGTATTTGACTCTCTCGTCTCCGGAACTATATTTTCTTCATCCACCACCTCAATGTCCAGGGTGTCATGAACTTCAGGCACCTCATATGGCAAGGGATCCAGGGCGTTAATCTCGAGGATTTTTTCTTTGGTTAATTGATTTCCCATTGCAGAACTGCCTTTTACACTAATAAACTCCTCTATATTGATTGTAAGGTTGTCTTTACGTTCTTCGCCTCTTTTTTTCGAATACACTAATTCTGCCATAGGCCGATAATCCGTAAATACTTTTTCGAGATAGGATTTTGCGTGGTCTGTGATTATTTTTTCCTTTTTATCGCAGTTTTCCACAAGAAATCGTTTTATGTAAAACAATTCTTTTTCTCCTTCCCAGTATATTACAGATATAGGTTTATTAGGGACCCATTTTTCCAAAACAATTATATCATCATCAAAACGCATGGTCAGTTCTGGAATAACCGCTTTCAGAATCCCTTTTTGGTTAATTATAAGAAGCCGGTCTTCGCTGGTAAATTCTCCCATTAATTCACCCCGGTTATCCACGTTCAGCCGCTGAACAGTATCATCAAACCATAACTTTCGGGGTTTAAGAGTGGAAAGCCCTTTTTCCTTAAGTTCCACTCTTTTTACAGAATATTTAGTTACAATATTCCCTTTTGAAGCGCGACCCTTTATCATCACATCTGCAAAATCCAGGTCCCACTTTAATTTCTTTATATTTCCTGCTTGCCTGAGCAAAATCGTAACTACTTCTGCTTCGCCATTTGGATTCGCCGAAAAATATCTAATCTCAGAACTATTTTTACCAGTAGTAAGATCGTAAAGTTTATCACGAGTAATTCCGGTAACGTTGAATCGCTTAACATAGGTCGACCCTCCTCGACCATCCTTATAAATCATATTGTAGGTCGTACGCTGGTCTTTTTTCTTAAATACCGCTACGTGAATTATGTTTTTGCCAATAAATATTTTTGAATCTACCTTGGTTATCATCATATGACCGGTTTTGGTAAATACGATGATATCATCTATGTCACTACAGTCTGTGACATACTCATCGCGTCTTAATGAAGTTCCAATAAAACCCTCCTCCCTGTTCACATATAGCTTAGTGTTCCTTATGACTACTTTGGTTGCCTCAATATCATCAAAAATTCTAATTTCAGATTTACGCTCGCGGCCTTTACCGTATTTACTTTTTAATTCCTTGAAATATGAAATAGCGAAATCTACCAAATTTGCCAGATGGTCTTTAGTTTGGGCAATTTTATCTTCCAGACTTTCAATGTACTGTTGTGCTTTATCCAAATCAAATTTGGATATTCTTTTTATCCGTATCTCGGTAAGTCTTACAATATCTTCTTCAGTCACGCCCCTTTTGAGGTGCTTAATATGAGGCTTAAGTCCTTTATCTATGGCGCTTATAACTCCTTTCCATGTTTCTTCTTCTTCTATATCCCTATAGATCCGGTTTTCTATAAATATTCGCTCAAGGGACGCAAAATGCCATTGCTCCTGGAGTTCAGCCAACTGTATCTCCAATTCGGCTTTTAGCATAGCTACCGTATTGTCCGTAGAACGTTGAAGCATTTCTGTAACCCCTATAAATAAGGGTTTGTTATCTTCTATAATGCAGCCCAAAGGAGAAATTGAAGATTCGCAGGAAGTAAATGCGTATAAGGCATCGATTGTCTTATCTGGTGAAATACCCCCGGGAAGATGTATGAGTATCTCAACCTGTGCAGCTGTATTATCTTCAATCTTCTTTATTTTAATCTTTCCTTTATCATTTGCTTTAAGGATTGAATCTATTAATGAAGAAGTATTTGTGCCATACGGTATTTCGTTAATAACCAGTGTTTTTTTATCAAGTTGTGAAATTTTAGCCCTTACCCTTACTTTGCCTCCTCTTATTCCATCATTGTAGTTGGTTACATCTATAATACCTGCGGTGGGGAAGTCTGGAAACAATTTAAAACGCTGACCTTTCAAATGCTTAATAGATCCATCAATAATCTCATTAAAATTATGAGGGAGAATCTTAGTAGACAAGCCAACCGCAATGCCTTCCGCTCCCTGTGCCAGTAATAAAGGAAATTTAACCGGAAGATTTACAGGTTCTTTTTTTCTGCCATCATAAGATGACTGCCACTCCGTAATTTTTGGACTAAATACTACCTCTAATGCAAATTTAGATAGTCGGGCTTCAATATAACGTGATGCCGCAGCCCTATCTCCCGTTAAAATATTACCCCAATTCCCTTGAGTATCAATAAGTAATTCTTTCTGGCCTATCTGTACCATAGCGTCTGCTATGCTCGCGTCACCATGAGGATGATATTGCATTGTATGTCCAACTACATTAGCAACCTTATTATACCTGCCATCATCCAACTCCTTAAGCGCATGCATTATTCTACGCTGCACGGGTTTAAAACCGTCTTCTATAGCCGGTACTGCCCTTTCTAAAATCACATAGGAAGCATAGTCTAAAAACCAATCCTTATACATGCCCGTAACCCGGGTAAGAGCCCCCTGGTCACCACCATGGTCTTCTTTACGCACATCATTTACTTCGTCACTCTCCTCCATAAAGAAAGATTAGTATTAATCTAATATATAGTTAATTATCTTCTATTAAGTCAATTTCCACTTTAAGATTTTGTATAATAAATTCCTGGCGGTCCGGAGTATTTTTTCCCATATAAAACTTTAAAAGTTCTTCAATAGACAATGCCTTATCGAGCATAACCGGCTCTAAACGTATGTCATCTCCAATAAAGTGTTTAAACTCATCCGGCGAAATTTCACCTAGTCCTTTAAAACGTGTGATTTCCGGTTTTCCTGTCAACTTGGTTATCGCTTCAATCTTTTCGTCCTGACTGTAGCAATAAAACGTTTCTTTTTTATTTCTTACTCTAAACAACGGTGTTTGTAAAATATATAGATGATTCTCTTTTATCAATTCAGGGAAAAACTGAAGAAAAAAAGTAATAAGTAATAATCGGATATGCATCCCATCTACATCGGCATCAGTAGCTATTACAATATTATTATAACGTAAATCCTCCATGGATTCTTCTATATTCAATGCCGCCTGAAGCAGATTGAATTCTTCATTTTCGTAGACTATTTTTTTCGACATCCCATAAGAATTCAGAGGCTTTCCACGAAGACTAAAAACCGCTTGCGTATTTACATCTCTCGATTTAGTTATGGACCCTGAAGCTGAATCCCCTTCTGTAATAAACAAAGTTGATTCTAATCGCCTTTCACTTTTCATATCTCCCAGATGCAACCTGCAATCTCGTAATTTCTTGTTATGAAGGCTTGCTTTTTTTGCTCTATCTCGAGCTAACTTTCGTATCCCAGAGAGTTCCTTGCGCTCTTTCTCTGCCTGAACAATCTTAAATTGGATTTTTTCCGCGACTTCTGAGTTTTTGTGCAGGTAATTATCGAGTTGTTTCCCAATAAAATCATTGATGTAGGTTCGTACAGTTGGGAGCCCACCTCCCATATCTGTTGAGCCTAACTTGGTTTTCGTCTGACTTTCAAAAACGGGCTCCATAACCTTTATAGAGATAGCCGAAATAATTGATTTCCGTATATCTGAAGCATCATAATTCTTACCGTAGTAATCTCTTATTGTTTTTACTATGGCCTCTCTGAACGCAGCTTGATGGGTACCCCCCTGCGTGGTATGCTGTCCGTTAACAAAAGAGTGGTATTCTTCACTGTACTGGGTTTTACTATGCGTAATAGCAACTTCAATATCGTGTCCTTTTAGGTGAATTATTGGGTATAATAAATCCTCTTGTGTATTGTTGTCCTCCAGTAAATCTTTAAGCCCATTTTCGGAAAAGAATTTCTCTCCATTGAAAACAATTGTCAGTCCCGGGTTGAGATATACATAATTTTTGAGCATGCGTTCTACATACTCATTTCTATATATGTATTTTTTAAATATAGCTTCATCAGGGATAAATGTAATCTTCGTCCCTCTTCTCCTGGAAGTTTCTTCCAAAAGTTCTTCATTCACCAATTCGCCTGTTTCAAATTCAGCAGATTTGGATTTGCCATCTCTGTTTGACTCTACTTTGAAAAATGCAGATAAGGCATTAACTGCCTTCGTTCCAACCCCGTTAAGACCAACAGATTTTTTAAAGGCGCGTGTATCGTATTTACCTCCGGTATTCATTTTGGAGACCACATCAACCACCTTTCCCAGTGGAATACCCCTGCCATAGTCCCTGACAGTTACTTTTTCACCCTGTATAGAAATGTCTATAGTTTTGCCGGCACCCATGACAAATTCATCAATACAGTTGTCTATAGTTTCTTTTAGTAAGATATAAATGCCGTCATCAGCCGATGATCCATCGCCAAGTTTTCCAATATACATACCTGGACGAAGCCTAATATGCTCCTTCCAGTCCAGTGATCTTATGTTTTCTTCGGTATATTGAGACTCTGCCATGATATTTGGGGATTACCCCTGCTAATATAAAATTTCAACGCAGAAATCAAAATGTGCACTATAGAAAGTAATTAACAATAAAACACCATGTATTGTTGATAGTGAGATTATAGTGATAGTCAAAATGACAAATCGAAGGTTATGGCTTCTTAAACATTAAACCTGAAATGCATAACATCACCGTCCTTTACTACATACTCTTTTCCTTCCACACGCATTTTACCAGCTTCCTTGACTTTTGTTTCGCTTCCATAGGCAATGTAGTCGTTATACGAAATAACCTCAGCCCTAATAAATCCTTTTTCAAAATCTGTATGAATAACTCCTGCCGCCTGGGGTGCCGTGGAACCTACCTTAATAGTCCAGGCCCTAACTTCTTTAACTCCTGCGGTAAAATAGGTTTGAAGGTGCAACAGTGAATAAGCTGCTCGTATCATTTTAGCCGAGCCCGCCTCCGTCAACCCTAAGTCTTCTAAAAACATTTGTCGTTCTTCGTAAGTATCTAATTCAGTAATGTCTGCTTCAGTGCCCACTGCCAAGACAATTACCTCTGCCTTTTCATCTGCAACTTCAGCTTTTACCTGTTCTACATAATCATTTCCCGAGACCGCGGATGCTTCATCTACATTGCAGATATAAAGAACTGGTTTGTCTGTAATAAACTGTAGAGGTTTTATAAAATCATTTCGGTCATCGTCTTCAAAAGCTAAAGCACGCACAGATTTACCGCTTTCTAAACCTTCTTTTACAGCTTGCAGGACCGCAGCTTCTTTCTGAGCCTCTTTATTACCTGTTCTGGCTGCTCTATTTACCTTATCTAACTTCTTCTCAACCGTTTCAAGGTCTTTTAACTGCAATTCCATGTCTATGGTCTCTTTATCCCTGATAGGGTCTATAGACCCATCCACATGAACTACATTATCATTGTCAAAACAGCGTAAAACATGTAAAATAGCATCGGTTTCGCGTATGTTACCTAAAAATTGATTTCCTAAACCTTCTCCTTTGCTTGCCCCTTTTACCAGTCCGGCTATATCTACAATTTCTACCGTTGCTGGAATAACCCTTTCAGGACTAACCAGTTCTTCCAATTTTTCTAACCTATGATCAGGTACGTTGACCACACCAATATTAGGCTCAATTGTGCAAAAGGGAAAATTTGCACTTTGCGCTTTTGCATTGGATAAACAATTAAAAAGAGTGGACTTGCCAACATTGGGGAGTCCTACAATACCTGCTTTCATCTATTATATCTTAGATACATCCTGGCAACCTAAAACCAGCTTACCATATTTTGGGTGCAAATATAGTTTTTACCTGTATATTTAGAATCATTTAAGCTGCCATTATGAAGAAAATTACCCTTCAGGGAATTCTATATGATGAGAAGTCGTCTTTTTTAAAAGGTCCTGCCCTTGCACCACCAAAAATTAGAAGTCTTTATAATAGTCCCTCTGCTAATTACTTTGCAGAAAACGGCCTGGAAATATTACCTGAAAGTTTTGATGACAAAGGAGATTTTGAAGTTAGGACCTATTTTGATATTGAAAAATTAACCTATGAAAACATAAAGAGCAATAACCCCTTGTTGACCTTAGGGGGTGATCATTCAATTACTTATCCCGTTATAAAGGCTTTCAATAGGGTTCATGGAGCTGTAGATTTGATTCATATCGATGCTCATGCCGATCTTTATGACATATTTGAGGGAGACAAATACTCCCACGCTTGTCCGTTTGCAAGAATCATGGAGGAAAAGTTAATCAACAGACTGATACAAATTGGGATAAGGACGCTTTCAATTCATCAGCGTGAACAGTCAGAAAAATATGGCGTTGAATCCTTTGAAATGAGCCAATTGGACAAATTACCATCTTTAAAGCTTAGAAATCCGGTCTACATCTCTTTGGATATGGATGCTTTGGATCCTGCCTATGCCCCTGGTGTATCACATCACGAACCTGGTGGCTTGAGCACCAGGGAGGTATTAAATATAATTCAGGCAATAGAAGTTCCTATTCTGGGAGCCGATATTGTGGAATACAATCCAACCCGCGATATAAACGATATGACAGGTATGGTATGCGCAAAATTATTTAGAGAAATAGCTTCGAAAATGAGCCAGAATAATTGATAGAATATAATCTATTCCGGGTGCATAAATCGTTGTTTGGCTAAAAGTTCATCTTCCGTCTCTACCCTATCTTCATCCGGGACACAACAGTCTACCGGGCAAACTGCAGCGCATTGAGGTTCTTCATGGAAACCCATGCACTCTGTACATTTATCCGGGGCTATATAATATATCTCATCACTTATTGGTTCCTGTACTTCATCAGCGTTTACGGTCTTCCCATCTGGTAATACAACCTCACCTTTAAGAGAGGTTCCATCGTTAAATCGCCATTCATCTGCACCTTCATATATTGCGGTATTTGGGCATTCGGGTTCACAAGCCCCACAGTTAATACACTCATCTGTAATTATAATAGCCATAATTTTCTTTTCCTTTTAATCTGCAATATACTTGCCCTGATTGTTGCTACTATGTTCCAGCATGTATATTTTTGCCCAAAGGTAAATCCTAAAACACTATTGGACAAATATAATGGTCACACTAGAGCAACGATTTAATGCTTTTATTAAACTTGGAGAATTTTTTAGGAATTTCACTAAAACTTCATCAGATAATCTAAGTTCTGCAGATGTTAGTGATGAATGGTATTCAAATTTTGAGAGTGCTATCACTTTAGCAGGCCATAAAAATGGTTGGTTTACAAAACAACAGGTGATGTTCGCTATAATTGCCTGGGCGGAACAGCTTAGCGAAAAAAACCTCAATGAATGGTTATTGCGTTACCCTCTCGAGAATAACACTCATAAAACTGTTGCCATAATAATGGCAGGAAATATTCCTTTGGTTGGCTTTCATGATTTTGTTACTACCCTTATATGCGGGAACCGGGTTTTAGTAAAATGCTCCTCTAATGATAATATACTCTTACCCTTTATTGCGAATTACTTAAAACATATTGAACCGGGGCTGGTTTCTGAAATAGAGTTTAGCGATGGAAGGTTAACAAAATTTGACGTCGTTATCGCAACAGGAAGTAATAATACGGCTCGTTATTTTGAACATTACTTTGGCAACAAGCCCAATATCATAAGAAAAAACAGAAACTCCATTGCTATACTTACAGGAGAGGAAACTAAAGAACAACTCAATGAGCTGGGCGAAGATATATTCCGTTATTACGGATTAGGGTGCCGAAATGTTTCCAAATTATTCGTCCCTATAGACTATAATTTTGATGATTTTTTTGAAAGTATAAATACTTATCAAAGTTTAATTGACCAGAATAAGTACGCGAATAATTATGATTATAATAAGGCTGTTTATTTGATGAGTGAATTCCAATTTCTGGACAATGGTTTTTTCTTACTAAAAGAAGATATGGGTTATGCTTCACCTATAGGTACAGCTTTTTACGAGCGATATACTACAGCGGATGATTTGAAAAAAAGACTACAGAAGGATACAGATCAGATTCAATGTATTGTTGGAGGTGATATAATTGAAAATTCGTTGCCGTTTGGTAAAACTCAAAAACCAGATTTATGGGATTATGCCGATGGAATAGACACTGTTGAATTCCTGTTAAAAACATAATAGAAATAATCTATATTACTGATTAGTTTTTCGGTATTATTTATGACCTTTAGATCCTCAAAAAAATAAGTTAAAGATGAAAAAACATAATTTTAGTGCAGGCCCTTGTATATTGCCAAAAGAAGTGATGCAAAAAGCGTCGGAAGCCGTAGTTGAATTAGATGGTATTGGTCTTTCTCTTATTGAAATTTCACATCGCAGTAAAGAGTTTGTTGCTGTTATGGAAAAAGCAAGGTCTTTGGCTCTTGAACTTTTGGGACTTGAAGGAAAAGGGTATAAAGCTTTATATCTCCAGGGAGGTGCAAGTCTGGAGTTTCTTATGGTCGCTTATAACTTTTTGGAAAACAAAGCAGGATATATTAATACCGGTACCTGGAGTACTAAAGCAATCAAGGAGGCAAAGCTATTTGGTGATGTAACAGAGATTGCTTCTTCAAAAGATAAGAATTTCAATTATATTCCACGAGGTTATGTGGTTCCTAATGACCTGGATTACCTTCACTTAACTTCTAATAATACGATTTTCGGGACACAGATAAAGGAATTTCCTAATACTAAAGTTCCATTAATTTGCGATATGAGTTCCGATATTTTCTCAAGACAAATGGATTTTACCAAATTTGATCTTATCTACGCAGGAGCACAAAAAAACATGGGTCCTGCAGGTGCAACACTAGTCATTATTAAGGATGATATACTTGGACAAGTATCCAGACAAGTTCCTTCCATGTTGGATTATCAGGTTCATTTGAGTAAGGATAGCATGTATAATACCCCATCTGTTTTTGCGGTGTATGTCTCCATGCTTACGCTTCAATGGTTGAAAGATTTGGGAGGAATAGCTGCCATTGAAGAAATCAATGATAAAAAGGCCGGTCTTATTTACTCGGAGATTGACCTTAATCCGTTGTTTAATGGATTTGCGAAAAAAGAAGATCGCTCAAATATGAATGCTACATTTACATTAACTGATGAATCACTTAAAGATACCTTTGACGAAATGTGGAAAGAAGCAGGAATTAATGGATTAAACGGTCATAGATCCGTAGGCGGCTATCGGGCATCTATATACAATGCCCTTCCATTGGAAAGTGTGGGTGTTTTAGTAGATGTAATGAGTGACCTGGAAAGAAGAGGTTAATTACTAGATAATAGAACCAAATAAATTTAACGTTAAACTTAGAACATCAGAGGATGAAAATACTTGCTAACGACGGTATATCACAGAATGGAATTTCAGCATTGGAAGAAGCCGGATTCGAGGTAATCACAACGACGGTAGCCCAGGAACAACTTGTTGATTATATCAATAAAAATGAAATTATAGGGATCCTGGTGCGAAGTGCTACTCAGGTTCGTAAGGATATTATTGATAATTGCCCTTCTTTAAAGCTTATTGGCAGAGGTGGTGTGGGTATGGATAATATTGACGTAGCTTATGCCAAGGAAAAAGGCCTGCATGTCATTAATACCCCGGCCGCTTCATCTGAATCTGTAGCCGAATTGGTTTTTGCTCATTTGTTTGGTGGGGTTCGGTTTCTATATGATGCCAATAGAAATATGCCGCTTGAAGGAGACAGCAATTTTAAAAAATTAAAAAAATCATATGCTAAAGGCGTTGAGCTACGTGGTAAAACCCTCGGGGTAATCGGATTTGGCAGAATAGGGCAAGCAACTGCAAAAATTGCAATTGGGATAGGTATGAATGTTATATTTCACGACCCCTTCATAGATTCCGCAACAATTAAAGTACCTTTCTTCGATGGGCAGTCGGTTAGTTTCGATTTTAATAATAGATCAAAGGAAGAGGTGCTTAAAGATTCAAACTTCATCACTGTGCATGTACCGGCGCAAAAGGATTATGTAATTGGCAAAAAGGAATTTGATATTATGAAAGATGGGGTTGGTATAGTGAATGCTGCCAGAGGTGGTGTTGTAGATGAAGTTGCTCTTATTGAAGCTTTAGAGAATGGAAAAATTGCTTTTGCGGGCCTCGACACTTTTGAATCTGAACCTACTCCGGAAATAAAAATTCTAATGCATTCAAAGATTTCACTGACTCCACATATTGGCGCAGCCACGGCAGAAGCTCAAGACCGTATTGGCCTGGAATTAGCTAATCAAATTGTTGCACTTTTGAAATAAGTGACATCAAACAAAAAATCTTTGGTTTTAAGTATTAAAAGAGATTTGGTCCTTTAAGAGCATCCGCTTTTCAGTTATGTTCCTACAACTAATTTTTGGGTTTTTCAATAGCTTATTTCACAAATTGAACCTCTGATAGTCTTAAAAAGATCTTGCCCGTTTTAGATCCTTCCTGCTTAATGACTTTCCGATCAACTTCAGTTTCCTTACCCAGGAAACGTAAAGGTATTTTTACACCATTAACAGCAAATTGTACCTCTATAGCTGCCGGAAGAGCATCCATATAATTTTGATAGCCCAAATAGGTAGTAAAAACCCCTTCCGTTTTAGTGCTTATCTCTGATTTCACTATTCTTTTTGCCTTTGTATCCATAAAAAGAGTCGCTATGGCAAAGTTAGATTTTGAGGAGGTTGGAATTATATTAATAACTTTACATAAGACACCTTTATGATACTCTTCTCCCCTGTTTACAGTTATAAATGGATGTCTAAAGATTTCAGTTAAAGTAAGATCCAACCCTCGTTTAGGAAGCATAATAAAATCATCTGACGTAACTTTAGTAGATTCTCCCTGTTTATACCGGACTTTTCCATATTTAGTTGGCATGTTAATAAAACTGATGTCAACATCCAATTCTATATTGGCATTAAAAGACTTTATAGAGTCCATGCGCTTTTTTATTTCGAGCAGATCATTATCAATCTCCTGCCCGCTAATAAGGTTCAGGCTTATAAAAAATATGAATATAAAACTTAATCTTTTCATACCTGAATGTCTCTTCTTTTAAAAATAATTATCCCGATTATCATAGTAATTAAAGTGTAACCAAATAACATGAAATTTTTAAAGTATATGGTAGAATACGGTATTTTATAATAGAAAAAATACTGCCAGCTATCTGTCAATTTGGAAAAAAACAGTTCATTAAGGAATTCATTTTGAAAGTCGATCTTTAACAGCAGATTGCTACATATTAAAAAAATAGCCGAAACGATCCATGTCTTTGTGGCATCTTTTAATATAACCGCTAGTGTTAAACTTACCACCGAAAAGAAAATCATGGAATTGGCTCCGGAAACAAAGGCGTATATAAGTCTGTAAAAAGCTTCATCCGATTTAAAAAAATTCAATCCATCCAAATACACAACTAAATCCCCTCTGCCGAAAATCCAGTAAGAGACTAAAAAAGTGCTAACCGCCAAAAGGAGTACAATTAATAGCGTAAATACTATCGAAACAACATATTTACTTAAGATAAAATTTAATTTACCCACCGGCTGAAGCATAACTGTTTCCAGTGTCCTGTCTTTATATTCAGAGGTAAGAAATCCTGAAATAATTATCATTAGTATTAATGGGATATGAAACCACAACGAATTCAGGATCAGATAAATAATTAAATTCCCGTTGAGAAGATTGCCTTTGAACTCAAAAGAATCCTTCAGGTTAGCTAATAAAAGATCAATTATTCCTGCACCCTGATAATAGGCACTCACAATTACAAATCCTTCTATAATAAGTATGGCAGCCAAAGCATAAAGCGTTTTACTCTGTTTGCGGATTTTATATATTTCTGAGCGTATTAAGGATATCATATTTTTTCCCCTCCAAATAAGGCTTTTAAATCTGTTTGTGGAATGCAGGCTGTTACTTCCTGCCCCTCTTCTATTAATTTTTGTAGAATCTCAGAAATGCTTATCATTTTAGGAGATACAAAAGCCGATTTTTTTGAAAATATAGCATTGATACTTTGCAATACTTCAGACATTTCTAAATTATTTCCCACAATTTTGTAGGTGGTAACGCTATCATTAAGCAATTCTGCTGCAGGCCCTTTTTTTATTATTTCTCCCCCGTTAAGAATACAAAGAGTGTCGCATAAATCTGTTAATTCGCCAACAATATGAGATGAGATAATTATGGTAATTTGATTCTGGCGGCTAAGCTTTTTAATCAATTCATGTAAAGCTATAATTCCCATGGGATCTAAACCTGAAAAAGGTTCATCTAGCACTATGCAATCAGGGTTATTCAATAAGGCCACCGCCAGACCCAGCCGTTGCTTCATTCCCAGGGAATAATTATTTACTGCATCTGTTCTTTTGGTCGAAAGACCAACCTGCTGCATAGATTGACTGTAAAGTTCTTTGGTAAGATTTAAACCCTGACTGCGAGCAAAAACTTTTAAATTTCCATAAGCAGAAAGATAACCGTATAATGCAGGTTTCTCTATTATTCCACCGATGGGCTTAATTCCTTGAGAATTTATTTCTATACTCCCGCCATCTGCCTTAATAAGGCCTAATAAGATGCGAAATAATGTAGACTTACCTGTGCCGTTTGCTCCTATGAGTCCATAGATTTTACCTTTATGACATTCTAAGGTCACATTCTTCAGAACTTCAAGGGAACCATAGGATTTGGAAATATTCCTGGCTTCAAGTATCATATCGCCCTTTCCAGATGTAGTCTCCTGTAGTCAAATCTGGAGACATAAACCTTTTCGAGAAATGTTCTTTCCCAAAAGTAATTTCGAAATAAAAATAGTGGGTCCTGAGCCATAAAATAAGGGAAATAATGATACCATTTTACTCCTTTAGACCGAAAATAAGAAATTATTTCATCTTTATAACCCAGTTCTTCCGCAGCAACGATCGCCGCATTGCGTTGACATTTAGATCCCGCATACATTTCGGCAATCCTGGAATTAAACCCGTGAATAAAAAAAAGATCTTTGGCCCTTTTATAATTTTGAAATCTTGACCAGCCGTCCATAATAACCAGAAAAATATGTACAAAAGAAAAAAGAAAGCACCCAAACCAAAAAGCTACCCAAAAGAGGGAAAATTGTTCCAAAGAAGCTTCAAATTGAACCCAATAAAACCATGATTCCAATAAAAACAGTATCAAAGACCAATGCAACAGACTGCCTACGCGTAAATATGAAACCAGCGGATGAGGTTGCGGTGGGAGTTCCAAATAATTCATATGCAAAGATAACTAAAAACAGAGTAATTTATTTTAAGGAATGCGCTTAATACGGATGTATAAATTAGTCTTTGAAGAGAATCCTTAAAGTTGATTATTACAAAAATTCGTGTTTTGACCACGCTAAAAAGCTCTTAAGAAACAACTTAGTTAATAACGTCAGCTAGCATAGAAAATGATTCATCCATTCATTATAAATAATAGAATTTACCATTATAGTTTTTGAATCTAATTTTTATTAATACTTTTCTTTTTGAATCTTTAGATTTTGTACATTACACTGATATATAACAAAATACTAAGTTAATGGAAGGATTATTAGATTTATTAAACAGTCCTGTTGGGAAACAGGTAATAAGCGGCGTTGCAGGACAAACCGGACAAGCTGAAAACAAAACAGCTGATGTTTTGAGTATGGCTATGCCTTTACTATTAGGGGCAATGAAAAAAAATGTATCCACTCCCGATGGCGCACAGGGGTTGATGAATGCTTTATCATCGAAACATGATGGAAGTATTCTCGATGATCTGGGAGGCCTTTTTGGAGGGGGTGTAGATCAAACCGTTATGGATGATGGAGCGGGCATTTTAGGGCATGTTTTTGGAGGCAAGCAGGCCAATGTAGAAAATGCTTTAAGCCAACGATCCGGTATAGATGCAGGGTCTATAGCCAATATCTTAAAAATCGCAGCTCCTCTTGTTATGGGTGTTTTAGCAAAACAAAAAACTGAAAATAAGGTTAGTGATGCGAGTGGAATGAATAACCTGTTAGGTGGTATGCTAGGTGGACAACCGGAACAAAACCAAAGTCTTCTTACCTCACTATTGGATGCAGATGGAGATGGCAGTATTCTTGACGATGTTGCAGGAATGGTTATGGGTGGCTCAAAAAAGAAAGGTGGTGTAGGAGGTTTATTAGGTGGCATTTTTGGTAAGTAAATTAGGATTTCTAGATTAATAATTAACAAAACCATTTGCTAAATCAAATGGTTTTTTTTGTATTTTATTATTTAAAATATATTTCTATGAAATTTAAAATTTTAATTAGATTTTTTTTCGGTTTGGTTTTGTCATTGTTTATTGTGCAATGTTCGGGATCTAAAAAATCTATTGATATTTCTAAAGAAGAAGAGAAGGTATTTAATCATATTGGGAGAGACACTGTTAGCATCAAGAATGATACCTTACAATATGAAATAATAATTATGGAAATAGGTTTCAATACCTGGCTGCAAAGTATAGCAAAACCAAGAGGATATTATACTCAAAACTATATGGAAAACAGAAATAGGATATATGTAATAAACTGGAATCAACGCGTTCTGCAGCCTCAAAAATTTGATCCCAATTTATATGAGTTGCAGATCCAATATGATCCCAATGTTGATTATGGATATGAAGTGAACTACAAACTCTACAATTATTTTATATATTTTCAACGTAAATACAATCAACGCCTGGGACCGTTTGCGCCACGAATTAATTGAATATATTTGCTCCGATTTTCTTTTTTATGGATAAACTTAAAAAACGTTGGGGTATAGAATCCAATTTTCAACTCCTCATAATTCTCATTGTATTTTCAATTACAGGTTCTGCTGCAGTATATATTGCAAAACCATTTCTTGGATGGATAGGTTTGGAAAGAGGTAACTTTCCCGAAACCTGGTGGAGTGGCTGGGTATACTGGACTCTAAGAATATTATTGATCTTCCCATTCTACCAGATTCTTTTAGTGGTTTTTGGATGGCTTTTTGGACAGTTTAAATTTTTCTGGAACTTTGAAAAAAAAATGTTGAATAGGATCGGACTAGGTTTTCTTTTTAAGTAAATTAGTCTTTTCTTAACTAATCTTGATTGCTTTTTTTGATTACTTTGCAACTGAATGAATCTAGATAAAAAAATATCACATTCATTAATTTCATTGGTGTTAATAGTTTTTTTGACTGTTCCAACAGTCTTAAAACTGGTCCATGCATCACATCATATCACCGTAGAATGTGACAGTAGCATTGAATCACATTTTCATGAGAAAGAGTTTTCTTGTGATTTTGATAATTTCAATTTTTCTCATGATTTTTTTAATGTTGCGATTGCAATAAAGCTTGTACCCATTGTTTTATCCCTGCAAAGTACAACATCATTCTTCGATTACACTCCTAAATTAGTAAACCTTCTTCTTTCCTTAAGGGCTCCCCCTTTAGTTTCATAGTCCATTTTATTTTTTTTTAATTTTATTTATTCAATTTCAAAACAGGTTATGAAATATATATTTTCAATACTTTTTATATCATTTTATTTTAATATTAACGCACAGTGCACTCTTAGAGGGAATATTTCAGGGGAAGATTCAAATACCTCATTAGAACAGGTTTCCGTATACATGCCACAATTGGAAAAAGGTACGGTAACCGGAAGCAATGGAGAATTTACCATGAATAATCTTCCAATAGGGACTTACAAAATTATTGCTTCCTATATGGGCTACCAAACATATTCTTCAACCATAACACTTACTCAGGGCACAATTACTTTGGATATTGTACTCTCGCCAAGTGCCATAGAAATGGAGGAGGTAATTGTATCTACCCCATTCCACAAATTACAACGTGAAAACGTAATGAAGGTTGAACAGGCTGCGGTTGAATCATTGAGAAAAATGGGGGCTATAACCCTTTCTGATGGGATCACAAACATCCCGGGTGTGGAAAGTGTTTCCACAGGCGTAGGGATTGGAAAACCTGTAATACGAGGTTTAAGCTCAAACAGGGTTTTAGTATATTCTCAAAGTATACGCCTGGAAAACCAGCAATTTGGTGACGAACACGGTCTTGGTGTAAGTGCGGCAGGTATAGAAAGTGTGGAAGTCATTAAAGGTCCTGCATCTCTTCTTTACGGCTCCGATGCCTTAGGAGGGGTACTTTATTTAAATCCGGAACAATTTGCTAATGTTAATGAAGTCGATGGAGACATTAATTTAAATTATTTTACCAATACGCAAGGTATCAATGCCAATGCAGGCTTCAAAACTTCTGGTGAAAAGTTCAAATTTCTGGTACGCGGTGCATATACATCTCATGCTGATTATAAAACGGGAAATGATTTAAGAGTAACTAACTCCCGTTTTAATGAATTTGATCTTAAAACAGCCCTTGGCTACCAATTCGGAATATTTAAAACGGAGCTGCGCTATAATTTAAATAGCTCAGATCTGGGTATACCTGAAGAAATTGAAATTCAGAATTTAGACAGAACCCCAATTTCGCCCTATCAGGAAATAAACAGCCATATACTTAGTTCAAAAAATGATTTATTTTTTAATAATTCAAGCCTGAGAATAACTCTAGGCTATATCTTTAATAGCCGTAAAGAATTTGAGGAGGAGGAAGATGCAGAACTGCCACAGACTAACCTGGCTGATTTAAAACCAGCTCTGGACATGAAGCTTTCTACATTTAGTTATAATGTTCAATATAATTTACCTAGTCTTGGCCGCTTGCAAACAATCGCAGGTGTCCAGGGAATGAGACAGGAGAATAAAAACTTTGGGGAGGAGGTGTTAATTCCAGATGCAATTACCAATGATATTGGCCTTTTGGCAACCTCACATATTCACTTCGAGAAAAGCGATGTCCAACTAGGCATCCGATTTGATAACCGGGCTATTAAGGGAGAAGAAACAGGCAATTCTGGTGAAGAAGGATATATAGCACAATTGGATAGGAATTTCAATAGCTTTAATGCAGCACTGGGATATAGAATTGATTTTTTTAAGAATTTTATAGGTCGAATCAATCTTGCAAGTGGCTTTAGAGCCCCTAATTTAGCCGAACTAACTTCAAATGGGGTTCATGAAGGTACTAACCGATTTGAAATAGGAAATCCCAACCTTACGAATGAAAAAAATCTGCAAACAGATATCGCACTGGAATACGGCAGTGAACATTTTGAATTCTTTGCAAATGGTTTTTACAATAAGATTAATGATTACATTTTTATTGAGCCCAACGGAGAATTTGTAGATAATAACCCGGTTTACAATTACATACAACAGGATGCAAATTTATACGGTGGAGAAATTGGTTTTCATTTTCACCCACACCCGCTGGACTGGTTGCATGTGCAAAGCAGCTTTGAATCAGTTATAGGGCAGTTGGACAATGATGACTACCTACCATTGATACCCGCAAATAAATTAAGTAATACCATTCGTTTGGAATTTAATAATTCCCATAAATGGATAACAGATGGTTATGTCTTTATCACCTTAAATACCATATTTGATCAAAATAAGGTAGCACCCTTTGAAACTTCCACTGAGGGTTATAATCTCTTAAATGCTGGTTTTGGAGCAGGTCTAAAACTCTTTAAACAAGATGTTGAATTGGTGGTAACTGCCTTAAATATTCTGAACAAAGATTATATTTCTCATTTATCCAGGCTTAAGGTAGACGATATTTCAAATATTGGAAGGAATATAAATATAGGATTAAGTATTCCTTTATAAGAAATGTTGGTTTAACTTATAATATGAATCAAAAGGGTTGTTTCAGGAAATTGAAATATAAACGGCTTAGCTTTCTTCAATAGTTATGGTCTTATCGGCCTTAAAAACATAAGTATAGAGCCACATTAAGATGAAGGAAGGTATCACATCTAGCCCAGGCACGATTTCTTCGATAAAAGCAATCAATCCGGCTATTTTACCGGGATTTCCTTTGTACATTCTTGTCATCAGCCAACCTGCTATAGGTGCCCATATTAGATCTGTGAATTCCCCAATACCTGGGATCATAAAGGAAAGCATTCCAATACCATCGAAAAGGAGTCCTAATAAAAGGAGTTGATATTTTTTCTTTTTAATCATTTAGAAAATATAAATAAATATCCTATTTACTAAGTTTAACTCTTTATGCGACAAAATTAAGACAGATTTGAACTGATTAATTTTAAAAATTCATTGCGAGTTTCTTCTTTTTCGAAAGAGCCTCTAAATCCCGATGTTGTAGTAACGGAATTCTGCTTTTGAACCCCCCGCATCATCATACACATATGTGCAGCCTCGATAACAACGGCCACTCCCTGAGGTTTTAAAGTGTCATTTATACAATCTAAAATCTGCTCGGTTAAGCGTTCCTGAACCTGCAACCTTCGTGAAAAAACATCTACTATTCTTGGTAATTTGCTCAATCCTACGATCTGTCCGTTTGGGATATAAGCAATATGAGCTTTCCCAAAAAAAGGTAACATATGATGTTCACAGAGAGAATACAATTCAATATCCTTAACAATTACCATTTCGTTATAAGACTCATTAAACATTGCACTCTTTAGGATAGCGGCGGCATCCTGTTTATATCCCTGCGTTAAAAACAGCATTGCTTTAGCCGCTCGTTCAGGGGTTTTAATTAAACCTTCACGGCCAACTTCCTCCCCTATTTCGTTGATTATCCCAGAAAAACGTTCCGTAATTTCATTAGTAATCTCTATATTATATTCTTCCAGGTTGTGGTACGATGTCATAATAAAAAAAATAAACGACTTGATTTAAAAGTAATTCGAATTTAAAGGTTTCTACCTTAAAAATCCCAAGTTAATGTATTATTAATAAAATGAAAAAATCTATAGTTTCTACTGCGCTGTTGCCATCAGATTACCGGTCCATAACATTTTGAAGTGTTAAGGGTATTGTTTACTTTCATGCCCTAATTAATTATTGATGATTAAGGCCATAAATATTCAAAAATATTTTGGAAAACTTCAGGTTTTGAAAGGGGTAGATTTGAGCATAAAGGCAGGGGAAGTAGTTTCTATTGTAGGACCCTCAGGTGCAGGTAAGACAACATTATTACAAATTCTGGGTACACTGGATGCCCAGTCAAACAAAAATGAAAGTGAGCTAGCAATCAATGGCATTGATATTACTTCATTAAAAGATAAAACACTGGCTGCGTTTAGAAATAATCATATTGGATTTATTTTTCAATTTCACCAATTATTACCGGAATTTACGGCCATGGAAAACGTCTGCATTCCTGCATTTATAAAAAGAACAGGAAAAGCAGAAGCGGAATCTAGAGCAACGGAACTGCTGAATTTCCTTGGGCTTTCCAATCGCATGCACCACCGACCTAACGAATTATCCGGCGGTGAACAACAACGTGTTGCAGTTGCGAGGGCTTTGATAAACAATCCAAGCATAATACTTGCCGATGAGCCAAGTGGCAATCTCGATACCGAAAGTGCAGATAAACTGCATCAACTCTTTTTTCAATTACGTGATGAATTTGGGCAAACTTTTGTTATTGTCACTCATAATGAGGAATTAGCTGATATGGCAGACAGAAAGTTAACTATGATAGATGGACGAATCATAGACTAATATGGTAAGAGAAATTTGGGAATTCTTAAAAAACCCCGATTATCTGAATACCCTCATCAAAATGATACTTCCGTGACTTCTAATGAGCTAAGAGATTTTTTGGATGCAAAAGTAATCCAATACAATAATCCTCAATTTCTGGATTCAGATCCAATTAAGGTTCCGCATTTGTTCACTAAAAAAGAAGATGTTGAGATCAGTGGGTTTCTCACATCGACAATTGCATGGGGCAACCGAAAAAGTATTATTAAGAATGCGCTTTATTTAATGGATTTATTGGATAATGACCCTCATAATTTTGTTTTATACCATAAAGAGTCAGAATTAATTAAGCTTGAACCATTTGTTCACCGTACTTTCAATAACGTTGATTTGATATACTTTATTAAAGCTTTGAGAAATATATATGGACAACATGGAGGTTTAGAAACTATTTTTAGCCAAAATACTACTGACAAATCAACACAGCCCGCAATTTCTAAATTCAAACTAACTTTTTTTGAGTTAACACATCCAAAAAGAACAACAAAGCATATTTCTGATCCGGCTAAAGGTTCCGCAGCTAAACGTCTAAATATGTTTCTTAGGTGGATGGTTCGCGATAATGCCACCAAGGTAGATTTCGGGATCTGGAAATCCATCTCTCCTGCCCTTTTATCCTGCCCCCTGGATGTTCATACCGGAAATGTCGCCAGAAAACTTGGGTTATTACATCGGAAACTAAACGATTCAAAAGCTGTGAATGAACTTGATTCCTACCTTCGAAAAATGGACCCAATAGATCCAGTAAAATACGATTTTGCACTATTTGGATTAGGCGTATTTGAAAAGTTCTAGAATGTTTAATAATTAACTTGATTAACCCTATTTGTTATATTCTAATTTATAGGAGTATTTTCTCAAAATAGATTATGATTATTTCCTAAATTTATAGTATAAAGAAAACAAATACACCTTATTTCTGCCAAAACAACCTTGCCGCATTATTAGGGATCGTATGAGTAGTCTATATGCAATTGAGAAAGAAAAAAATTATCTGGCAATGACTATTTCCGGAGAATATTCTTATGCAGATTTTATAAAGTATCCTAAGATCATTAGAAATGAATGCCTAAAGGAAAAAAAATATAAAATTTTAGTAAATGTAATTCAGGTTGCTAAAACTGAGATACCTCTTGTTGAACTATTTTTTCTGGGCGAACACATTGCTAATGTTTTAAGAGATCATATTAAACTTGCATTGGTCTGGGATGGAGAAAAACACAATAGATTCTTACAAAAAGTGGCCACCAACAGACATGCATTGATACGCACTTTTGAATCTGATGATAATGCGAGAATATGGTTAATGCATGACAGAGAAGATGAACCATTTTTAGAGTTTAAATCCTAAGTCTTCACATTAGTTTTTATTCCAAATTAGTTCGGGTTAAATCCTCTGAATAACTGATTAAGGTTTATGAAATATAAATTAAATTTTCTACAGACCCATAGCACCCAATTTCAATTCAATTTTCGAATTTCCATTGGCTATAGATTCATAAATAGCTTCAACAATAATCATATCTCGTTTGCCCATTTCACCAGGAGCAACATTGGGGGTATCATTTAAAATATGTCTTGCAAAATCATCCATCTGCAGTTTTTGTTGGCGTTCATGCGGGAAACTCAAGTCGCCGCCGGAAGTTTTACCTGCCAGTGGACCATAGGAACTAGCAGGATTTAATTCAAACCAACCCTTATCACAAGAGGCATACATTCTATTTACATTCGTATTATGTGATGTCATGATATTACCAAAAGCTCCACTTGAAAATTCGAATTGTGCAGTGATAGTCTCATCGGTATCCTTAAAATAGTCCGGCCTCGAACTAAACTCCTGTGCGGTTACAGATATTGGGTTCTCTCCGGTTCCGTAAATTGTACTTTGAATCGCATAAACTCCCATGTTCATTAAGGCTCCTCCACCAGAAAGCGCCTTGTTTAATCGCCATTGATCAGGATTACCGCCAGATCTGTAGGCAGCTTCCGCTGATATATACTGCACATTTCCAAAAACCTTCTCATCAACCAATCGTTTTATTTCCTGGGTATAAGGTTCTGAGTGAAGACGGTAACCCACACTTAATTTAACATTTGCTTCATTACATGCTTCAATTATTGCATCGCATTCCTTAACACTTACAGCCATGGGTTTTTCGCATATAACATGTTTACCGGCTTTGGCAGCTCTTATTGAGAAATCTGCATGCATAGAATTGGGAAGTACAACGTAAACAATATCTATAGCATCATTAGATGAAATACTATCAAAATTCTCATAATTATAAACATTTGTGCGGGGAATATTATATTTATCCTGCCATATCTTTTCTTTTTCAGGGGTTCCGGTAACTATCCCTGCCAAATAGCAGAGTTCACAATCTACTAAAGAAGGTGCTAACTGATAAGTACTATAGCTTCCCAATCCTACCAATGCCACACCTAATTTCTTTTTGTCCTGTTTCTGCTCACCCATTGCACAAGCCCAGGGCATTCCGCTTATGAGGGCAGCGCCACCAATTCCTTTAGATAGTGTTTTATTAAAAGATCTTCTGGAAATACTCTTCATATTCACTGAATTAATTGTTACAAAACATTTTTTTCTAAGCTAAATTTAAATATAGTGAACAAATTTCTATTCTTTTTAATCTTAATATTTAGAACATTCAGATTTATCAGTCAAATTCCATATTTTAGGGCTTTATAAAACCATCCAAAAATGAAAAGACTTTTCATGTCCTCGCTTTTGATACTAAGCCTAAATATCTCATTATCTCAAAGTCGGAAATTACCAATTGATACATTAGTCACTTCACAGCACAATGTTACAGTTAACGGTACGGCATTTACATATACAGCAAAAACCGGTACACAACCGGTCTGGGACGAATTAGGAGAGCCAATTGCGTCGTTGCATTACACCTATTATACCCGAAACAATATAAAGGATCGGGCGAGTCGTCCTTTACTTATATCTTTTAACGGCGGGCCAGGGTCTGGCTCAGTTTGGATGCATTTAGCTTATACGGGGCCTCGGATTTTAAAGATTGACGACGAAGGCTACCCTGTTCAACCTTATGGTGTAAAGCAAAACCCTTTTTCTATATTAGATGTAACAGATATAGTCTATGTAAACCCTGCTAATACAGGATATTCCCGGACCATTCCCGAAAGTGGAAAAGAAGTAGACCGCAGTAAGTTTTTTGGTATTAATGCAGATATAAAATATCTGGCAGAATGGCTTAATACTTTTGTCACCCGCAATAACAGATGGAGCTCTCCTAAATATATAATTGGTGAAAGTTATGGCGGCACCAGGGTGATGGGTTTGGCACTTGCTCTACAAAACCAGCAGTGGATGTATTTAAATGGTGTTATCATGGTTTCGCCGGCGGATTATAAAGTAATTCGTGTTGGCGGCCCCGTTAGCAGTGCTTTAAATTTACCTTATTATACGGCAGCAGCCTGGTATCAAAAAGCTTTAAATAGTGACCTTCAGCAAAAAGATTTATTGGATATCTTACCAGAATCAGAGGCTTATACAATTAATACAGTAATCCCTGCAATCGCAAAAGGAGGATTTATTAGTGCCGCAGAGAAAAATACGGTTGCAGAAAAAATGGCATACTACTCAGGGCTCTCTAAAAAGGAAATATTAGATCATAATCTTGTAGTTCCAACTTCATATTTCTGGAAAGGATTATTAAGAGACCGCAGCGGTTATACCATTGGAAGGTTGGATAGCAGGTACTTAGGGCTGGATAAGCAAATTTCAGGTACTGAACCAGATTATAACTCCGAATTGACTTCCTGGTTACATAGCTTCACACCAGCTATAAATTATTACCTGCAAGAAGAACTTCAATTTAAGACAGACATTAAATATAATATGTTTGGTCCCGTACGTCCATGGGATAATAAAGATGATGATACAAGAGATAATTTAAGACAGGCCATGGCACAGAACCCTTATCTGCATGTATTGGTTCAATCTGGATATTATGATGGTGCCACCACTTATTTCAATGCCAAATATACCATGTGGCAGATAGACCCAAGTGGTAGAATGAGAGATCGCTTTGAATTTAAAGGTTATCGCAGTGGGCATATGATGTATCTGCGTAAAGAAGATTTAGAAAAAGCCAACTCCGACATTAGATTATTTATTGAAAAGACCATGGTAAAAGGAAAATCTGCCAAATATTAGATTTCAAAATGTATAATACTAAGTTCCTTTTGGCAATAGCAACTGAATTTTATTCCTTTTAACTGAAATTGAAATTAGATATCCTTCTGAATTAATCTTTGTTTATCGATAAATTTTACTTCTTAGTTTTCGATAAATGACTTATTCTACTACACTTTTATCACAACTTAAGCGTTAAAAGAACATATCGATGTGATTGTTAAACAAATATTTTAAGTTATGAAAAATTTGAGAGTATATAGTATGTTCCTGGTTTTCACCTTAGTTTTTGCAGCTTCCTGTGATAACTCTGATGATGGCACGGATGAAGCCAATAACCTGGCATTACCACTATATGAATCAATGGTTATAGATTTTAGTGATTTTACCGATGATTCGAACTCGGGAAAAAGTACATCACTGGCTTATGATAACAAAGCTCCAAATGGCAATTGGTTTTTTTCACGAATTGTTGTGGGAGTATGGAATTCAGCTCTTTTTACAACCTTGGCCGTTCCTGTGGCCTCCTTCAAATCTGCTTTTGCACATACCCCTGAGGAATTAGGAGATAATAAATGGCAGTGGACTTATAGTGTAGATGGATTTACAAGTGAATATACGGCACGTCTTACAGGACAGGTTACTGGTGAAGAAGTACTTTGGGAAATGTACATAACCAAAGTAGGAATTGGAGCTTTCGAAGAGTTCTTATGGTTTTCCGGAAGTTCTGCTATGGACGGAAATAGTGGATATTGGTTATTAAATGAAAGTGCAGAGAGACCAGAAGCACTGTTAAGAATTGACTGGGAGCGTTTAAATGACGACATTGGTAATATTCGATATACATGGGTCAGAGAACTGGATGAACAAGAGAATGACGATATGTTTAAAGACAGCTATCTTGAATACGGACTTCAGGATGGTGATTTGGATGCGTATTTTAACGCACACGCTTATGACAGTAACAAACAGGGTTTTAGCGATGTTAGAATTGAATGGAGCAGAGAAACATTTGTAGGAAGAGTAAGGGCATTTGATTATTTTGAAGATGAAGTTTGGCATTGTTGGGATGGCAATGGTGATGACGTACAATGTGAATAATTAAAATTTTTAATAATATTTAAAACCCTGCATCTAATTATATGCAGGGTTTTTTAATTCTTATTATCTCTAGAATTGCAATTACTAAGAGATATCTTAAATTTAAGTATTTATGTTTTCGACATTTTGTATCTTTTGAAACAATAAAATATTTCTGTCCATTATGATTTTAAATAAGCCAAAAAACCTTTTAGTCATCTGCTTTTTATTAATGGTTTCCTTTTTGAGTGCACAGGACTGGGCTCAACTTGGACACTTTGACACTGCTAATAAAGAATTACCCGATGTCAAAGCCAATGAAAACCGTGTGGTATTTATGGGAAACTCTATTACTATTGGATGGTCTCATCATCAACCGGAGTTCTTTGAAAGCAAATCCTATGTGAACAGAGGAATTAGTGGCCAGACAACCCCCCAAATGCTGGTGAGGTTTCGACAAGATGTGATTGATCTTAAACCTAAAGTAGTGGTTATTCTTGCGGGAACTAATGATATTGCGGGTAACACCGGGCCATCAACCTTGCAGATGATTGCAGACAATATAATGTCTATGGCAGAATTGGCAGACGCCAATGGCATAAAAGTAGTTTTATGCTCCGTATTGCCTGCTTATGATTATCCCTGGCGCAAAGGGCTTATGCCAAATGAAAAAATACCTGCGCTAAATAAAATAATAAAGAGTTATGCCAATAGTAAAGGCTTTGTCTACCTGGATTATTTTTCTTCAATGACCGATGGTAAAAATGGCCTAAGGGAAGATCTTGGCAGTGATGGGGTTCACCCTAATAAAAAAGGGTATGAACTAATGGCTCCTCTTGCCGAAAAAGCAATTGCCAAGGCTTTAAATGGACTTTGATTTAAAATTCGCAGGTAATTCTTAATCATATAAATAAAACACCAGACCACGCTTGATTAGTTATGAAGAAATAAATTTTTCACCTTCAAGTCTTGTAAATAATGCTATTGTAATGAAGACTCTGGTGGCTGCAAGAATTTCCGCTAATACCAAGCTGACAATTATTTGGGATGAATTTGTATAGCAATTATAACCATAAGAAATATGCTATACACTTTATTAGTACTTATACAAAATTAGTAAGTTCGCAGAAGAATTTTTTTTTAAGATTCTAAAACCAGTCAAAGCGCTCTATATTATTTAATACATATAATTGAATAACCACCAGTTATTATCATCTATCCTTTTTATTATATTCTTAATAAATTGTGATTTCAAAGGATTTGCACAGGATTCAGTAAAGGAATCCACAGATATTCCTTTTATAATGGGTGAATACTATTTAGGTAAGACTTTTAGTGCCAACAAAAATTTTCCAGAATTAGGAATTCAACAAGGGATACTTCTTGGAATTGGCAAAAAGCACATGGGTTTAGGGGCTGAATGGACAAGACAGTTAAATAAACCAATAACCGGTCTGGAATTTGCTTATACGGATTTTGGCAACAGTGAAAATGTTGGTCAGGCCTTATCTCTTCTTAGCTTTTTAGAATTAAGACTATTTCCTGGACATACCAATAGATGGAATTTCCAAGCCGGATTAGGTGGGTCGTACATGAATAGGCAGTATGACCCGCAATTAAACCCAAATAATAAAGCGGTTAGCACCAAATTAAAATGGTCATTTAGATCTTTTTTATACTATCGGCTTCTTACCAAAAATAACTTTAATTTGAAACTAGGTTTAGGCTATATTCATCATTCGAACGGACATACTAAATTACCAAATCAGGGTTTGAACTCTGTTGTGGCAAGTATTGCAGTACAAGTAGATAAACAGCTAAAATATTCAATTGAAGAACAGAAGGTAGTCTCTTTAGAAAAAGCCCGTACGTCACAATTATTTTGGGATGCCCGATTTGGTATTGGACAGAATGTGCTATCAACTATTTTTAATGACAAAAAAGAAGTCTGGACAATAAGCATTGGAGCTGGGAAAATAATTAATAGAACATTTAAATACGGGATTGGAGCTTATTATAGAGTTTATGAACATTACTATGATTATATTGTTAACAATGAGCAACTTGTACGAGATCTATATCCCTACTTCAGGGAACATCCCGTGTTATATGCATCTAATTTTGGAGTCTCGGGATCTGCCGAGTTGTTGTTAGGTCATGTAGGAGCGGACATCCATATGGGGATAAATTTTTATAAACCTTTTTATAAAGTAGACTGGCAATTAAATGATGGATATACCATTGAAAGGGAAGAAGGAGACGATATTATAGTTTTAGGAGAATTAGACAGCTATTACCGCTTAAAAAGAACTATTTCTACCAGGATAGGTCTTAAATGGTATTTCATAAATACCATAAAAAATCCTGAAAATAATTTCTATCTTGGGATTCATATCAATGCAAATTTAGGACAAGCCGATTTTACAGAACTTAGTTTGGGATTTGTGCATAGATTTAAGGAAATTAAACGCAGGAAACACTCTGACTAGACAAAATAATTTACCTTGAACTTGATATCCGGATAGTTTTGTGAGTGTTTTAAAATCATTATAACTTCTTGAAAGAACCTTTAGTTAGTATATTAATTCCTTTTAAAAATACTTCGGCTTTCCTGCCTGAGTGTATTGATTCTATTTTATCTCAGAGTTATAAAAACTGGGAGGTCATTGCCGTAGATGATCATTCGGATGATACTAGTCGTGCTATAGTTGAGCAATATTCATCAAGAGATCCCAGAATTAAAGTACATTCTAATAAAGGAGATGGTATAATTTCAGCACTCAGAACAGCTTACAGTTTTAGCAAAGGTGAATTGTTGACAAGAATGGATTCTGATGATATTATGAACTCCAATAAGCTGGAAATCATGGCTTCATCATTAGAAAAACATGGAAAAGGACATATCGCAGTAGGAGGCGTTCGTTATTTTTCACACCGTGGAATCAGCAGTGGTTACGAGCGATATGAAAAATGGTTGAACAAACTCACAGCCAAAGGAGAAAATTACTCTGAGATCTATAAGGAATGTGTAATCCCCTCCCCTTGCTGGATGGTCCACAAAATAGATCTAGAAGAATGTGGTGCTTTTGAACCCAATAGGTACCCGGAAGATTATGATCTTGCATTTCGATTTTATGAGCGGGGTTTGCAATGTATTCCGTGCAATGAGATATTACACCGATGGCGTGATTATGACAGCCGAACCTCAAGAACCAGCGAGCACTATGCCCAGAATTATTTTTTGCATTTAAAACTTCACTACTTTCTAAAGCTTCACCACGATCACAGGCGACCTTTAACTGTTTGGGGTGCCGGAGACAAAGGTAAAAGTACTGCCAGAGAGTTGTTAGAACAGGATATTCCTTTTTATTGGTTATGTGATAACCCAAAAAAAATAGGTAAAAAAATTTATGGACAGGAATTAAGGCATTTTAATTATCTAATTAAACTTAAAAACCCTCAAAGTATAATTACTGTTGCAAATGAAGTGGCTCAGGAAATGATCACAAATTTTTTTTCAAATTTGGGTCAATCCCCAATGGAAGATTATTTTTTCTTTTGTTAAAGAATAGATTCTTTTAACCAAGTATGACTAATTTATTTTGAGTAGACTCAGCATTCACATTGATTTCATTTTATCGTTCTACTCGTTTTCCTTCCCAATTTTGTCATAATTACTAGGCAATATCTTCTCAATACTTCATATATTTGTCAAATCATAATTGGGAATGCTGTTTAAATATCCGGAACTCCTTTGGGCCTTTTTTCTGCTTCTGATTCCCATATTAATTCACCTCTTTCAACTTCGAAGGTTTAAAAAAACTCCTTTTACCAACGTAAAGCTATTACAAAAAGTTGTTGCGCAATCTCGTAAAAGCAGCACGTTAAAAAAATGGCTGCTACTTATCTCCCGAGTATTATTACTTTCAGGTCTTATCCTGGCTTTTTCACAACCCTATTTCGCAAAGGAGTCGGCTTCATATGCCAAAGAAACAGTAATATACCTGGATAATTCCTTTAGCATGCAGGCCAAAACAGAGAATGGCACCCTCCTCCAGGATGCAGTTCAGAAGTTATTACAGGGTCTGCCAAAGGATAATACTTTTAGTCTTTTTACGAATGATAAAGTTTTTAGTAACATTACCTTGACGGATATTCGTAATGAGCTTTTGACCCTTCCCTATACCTATAATCAGTTAGAGCTTAAGGATATCCTTCTTAAAGGGAATAATTTCTTTAGCGAAGATGAAAAATCCATTAAATATTTGGTACTAGTATCCGATTTTCAAAACAGAACTGCAATCCTGGAATCTGATACTCCTGGAAACATCCAAACTTTTATGGTTCGCCTTAATGCGGAAAATCTTGCCAATACTGTTTTGGATTCGGCATATATAGCTGAGGTAAATGCAACTACAATAGACCTTTCTGTGAATTTAACTACAACAGATGCTTTGGAAACAATCCCTGTTTCTTTATATAACGATGATAAATTAATTGCTAAGACGGCAGCTACATTTGACAAGAACAGAAAATCTAATGTCGTATTCACGCTACCCTCCAACGAAGTTATTATAGGTAAAATTGAAATATCAGATATTGGATTGCCTTATGACAATCAATTGTTTTTTAATATTAACCAAAAGGACAAAATCAAAGTATTATCTGTAGGCGAGTCAGATAGTGAGTTTTTAAAAAGAATATTTACCGAAGATGTATTCATATTTGCTGATCTACAAATGGATAACCTTAATTACAGCATGCTGGAGTCGCAAAACCTAATAATTTTAAATGAATTAAAAACCATTCCTGTCTCACTCAAAAATATTTTAAACGATTATACTAAAAAAGGAGGTCATTTGATGATTATCCCTTCTTTTGATGCTAATATTGAAAGTTATAATAGTTTTATCGGAAATTATTATTCTACTTCATTTGTAAATAGAATTGATGAAGAACGCAACATAACGGGAATTAACTTTGATCATCCTCTTTATAAGAATGTATTTGCCCAAAGAGTAAGCAATTTTCAATATCCAAGGGTAAACAGCTATTTCAAAACCAGAACAAGGGCCCCAAAAATACTTTCATTACAGGATCAATCTGCTTTCCTTGTAGGTCTGGATGGCATATACTTGTTTACAGCTGCAATGATTAATACAAATTCTAATTTTAAGAATTCACCTCTTATTGTACCCACAATTTATAGTATTGGAGCAAATAGCCTTAAATCGCCCAAATTATATAATACTCTGGGAGAAATAACCACTATTGATGTTAAGACCGCAATGTCAAGGGATAATATTATAAAGGTTACTCAGAAAGAATATGAATTTATTCCCGAACAGCAGTCTTTTTCAAATAAAACTATATTAACCTTTAATTACAATCCTAATAAAGATGGCGTTTATGTAATTAGTGAAGAATCCAGACCAATTCAAAATATTAGTTTTAATTACCCCAGAACAGAAAGCCAGTCTATATATGCTGATTTTGAGATATTAAATAGTAATACCAACTTAAATAATTTAACGGAAGTCTTTGAAACCATGGAAAAAGACAACAGAGTAACTGAGCTATGGAAATGGTTTACTATTTTTGCTTTGCTTTTTATGCTGGCCGAAGTTCTTATTCAAAAAATATTTAAATGAACATACTTCTAAAATCTGCCACAATTGTTGATAAAACCAACAGTAAACTTCATTTAAAAAAACGCGATATTCTTATTCTTAATGGGATTATTGAAGAAATATCTACCTTGATTAAACCTGCCAGGAATATAAAAACGCTAAACTTCAAAAATTTGCATGTCTCTTCCGGTTGGTTTGATAGTAGTGTAAGTTTTGGTGAACCTGGATTTGAAGAACGTGAAACTATTAATAATGGGCTCAAGGTGGCTTCAAGAAGTGGTTATACAGATATTGTTCTTAACCCTAACACTTATCCACTGCCGGACAGCAGTGGCGCTATTGTTTTTCTGAAAAATGCTGCAAAAGGGCAGCCAACAAAATTACATCCTTTGGGGACTCTTACAGTACTTAGTGAAGGTATTGATCTTGCTGAGCTTTATGACATGCAGAATTCGGGTGCTGTTGGATTCTATGATTTTAAGAGATCTATTTCAAATTCCAATTTATTAAAGATAGCCCTGCAATACTCCCAGGATTTTAAGGGATTAGTTTATTCTTTTCCGATGGATAAGCAAATAATGAGTAAGGGTATTGTTAATGAAGGTGTTTCGTCTACAAGGGTTGGTTTAAAGGGAATTCCAGCAATGGCGGAAGAACTTCAAATTGCAAGGGACCTTTTTATTCTGGAATATACGGGTGGGTATCTCCATATCCCAACGATATCTACGGCTAAGTCAGTTAAGCTTTTAAGCGAAGCTAAAAGGAAGGGACTTAACGTAAGTTGCAGTGTTGCTGTGCATAATTTGTTATTTTCTGACAATGTTTTGGACAACTTTGATAGTAATTATAAGGTTTTACCTCCACTTCGAACGAGCAAAGATATAAGTGTTTTGAAACAAGGTCTTAAAGAAGGCATTATCGATTTTGTTACCTCAGATCATACACCAATTGATATTGAAGAAAAACGTGTAGAATTTGATAATGCTGCTTATGGCACAATAGGTCTTGAAAACGCGTTTGGTGTTTTAAATGAACTATTTGACACAGAAACAACCGTCTCCCTGTTATCTAAAGGAAGAGAACGCTTCGGATTAAGTCCGGTAACTATAAAAAAGGGGTCTTTGGCGAATCTTACTCTTTTTGATCCTGAGTCGGAATATATTTTTACCAAAGAAGATTGTTATTCTACTTCAAAGAACAGCATGTTTTTTGGTGAAAAAATGAAAGGTAAGGTATACGGAATAATAGCAAACAATCAAATAATCGTCTAAATAAATAATAATTTGATTAATAGCTAGTAAAATAAGGTTTTGGAAGAAGATTCAATAGCGAAAGGAAAAACAACGGCAATAATAGCATATTTTACTATTGTTGGATCCTTAATAGCAATAACTATGAATATGGAGCCAAAAAATGAATTTGCCAGATTCCATACAAGGCAAGCATTTGGTTTACATCTGGTTTTTATGGGCTGCGCCCTATTTTTAAGTCAGTGGTTTAATTTTTTTGTTTGGGTAGGCCTTTATATATTTTATTTTGTCCTTTGGATGTATGGACTATTGAGCGCCTTAAATAATAAAAAACAGCCTGTACCGATCTTTGGATCCTTATTTCAACATTGGTTTACATTTATTCAATAAAATGAAAACAGTTTCCTTATCCTTATATCATATAATTCGTCCATCCGTAATAGAAGATAGGTTGCCACCTGTTATCTTTCTCTTTCACGGTTACGGCAGCAACGAAGAAGATTTGTTTTCATTCGCCTCAGAATTACCTTCAGAATGTTTTATTATTTCTACACGAGGTCCATACCCTTTACCTCCCTTTGGTAATGCCTGGTATGACATTAACTTTGATGCAAAGCATGGAAAATGGAGTGATGAGGAACAAGCAATGGCATCCAGAAACAAAATTGTAAATTTTATTGAGGAAGCTTGTGAAGCTTATCAATTGGATAAAGACAATGTCACTTTGTTGGGCTTCAGCCAGGGTACAGTATTAAGCTATGCGGTTGCGCTTTCATTTCCGGATAAGGTTAAAAATGTAGTGGCCCTAAGCGGCTATATAGACGAGAATATCCTCGAGAAGAATTATACTCAAAAAGACTATAAAAATCTTAACATATACGCATCCCACGGTCAGGTAGACCAGGTAATCCCATCTGAATGGGCTCAAAAAGCCCCTATTCTTTTAAAAAAGCTCGGCATTAAACATAAATATGAGGAATTTCCTGTAGGTCATGGGGTTTCGGCCGAAAATTTTTATTCCTTTAGGAAATGGCTCGAAGAAAATATTTAATTACTCCGCGTATATAAAAGATGATCCATCATTGTAAAATCAACACCCATATCATCTTTTAATTCATATTTCAAAAATAGTTCTCCCCAATATTTACCATCCGAAAAATCGGCTATTATCCATTGATGATTCAGTATTTTTATCTTATTGATCTTAAAATCACTTTCCATACCCTCATATGGAATTAATGGATTATCTCCTTTCTGTTCATTGGTTTCCAATAACTTATCTGCAATATAGCGCGAAGGGTTTTCCATTCCAAGGTGATCATAATATGATAGTGCATCATCATTATTTTGCAATGAAAAGTATTGCATATCAAAAACCTGAAGTTGTAATTTTTGTACAGAATCCTGAAGTATGCTAACTTCAGACGCCAGCTTCTTAATCTTTAAATCCTTATTCTCCAGCATGGTATTGCTACTTACAAATAAGTAAAGCGATACTAAAGCGGCAAAAATGAACAGGTAAATAAATATTCTACTTTTCATAAAATTAAAGAATCAATTATCAAACTAATTAAAATTATTGTTTTGTAGCTCAAACCGAGACAACAAGATTGTCATATGCCAAATGTACATTTTTAGGTAATTTTTCTTCCACTTCATCATGAAAACCCAAATAATGACTAATATGAGAAAGATATGCAATATCAGGTTTAATTATATCAACTAATTCGAGAGCTTCTTCCAGGTTTAAGTGCGAATGATGTGGTTCTATACGTAATGCATTTACGGACAATACCTTAACTCCCTTTAGTTTATTTATTTCTTCATCAGAAATAGTCTTAACATCAGTAAGGTAGGCAAAGTCGCCTATTCTATATCCATAAACCCTTAACCGGTTATGAAATGCCTCAATTGGTATTGCCTGTAGGTCTCCGATTATGAAGGGTTCATTATTTTGTATCAGGTTAACCTTTAGCGCCGGAGCCCCGGGATACCTGTTCTCATCGGCAAATATATAGTCAAATCTCCTTTTTAATGAGAAGATTACATCTTCATGCGCATATACAGGAATATCACCCTGTCTAAAGAAAAAAGGGCGGATATCATCTATGCCCGATGTATGATCTGAATGTTCATGAGTAAAGAGAATACCATCTAATTTGGTTATTTTATGAGTTAACATCTGTTGCCTGAAATCAGGACCACAATCAATTACATAATTATAGTCTTTCCACGAAATCAGAACAGAAACTCGAAGTCTTTTATCCTTGGGGTTTTTACTTAAACAGACCGGATGATTACTGCCAATAACCGGTATTCCCTGCGATGTGCCAGTGCCTAAAAAAGTTATTTTCAACCTGTCATCTATTTATTTCAAATTTATAACTTATTTATTTAATAGATACCCCAATCTTATTAACTTTGCTGAAAGCAAACTATATATGGCTTCAGTGTTCAAAAAGGATCGGGCTTTTGAAAATATTCCGTCAATAAAGGCTAAGACTCTTAGAATAAATCTAAATCCCGATATCTATGGGACTTTTGCGGAAATAGGGGCCGGACAAGAAACCGCCAGGTGGTTTTTCAGATCAGGCGGCGCCTCAGGGACAATAGCTAAAGCGATGAGTGCCTATGACAAATCCTTTAGTGATGCCGTTTATGGAGCGGAAACTGCAGGAAGGTATGTTACTCAAAGCAGGCTAAAAAAGATGCTTTCTCATGAAATGCATCTTATGGAAGAGCGAATTAGCAGAGAGGAAAATCCGGATAAACTGTTTTTTACCTATGCAAATACAGTCGCAACTATAGACTTTTCAAAGCGATATAAAGGCCATGGCTGGGTAGGAATCCGTTTTCAACTAGATCCAACTCAAAAGGAATTTGACGAGATCGTATTGCATGTCAGATTTAAACAAAATGAAGCGCGTTTGCAGCAGGAGACCCTCGGAATAGTTGGAGTGAACCTCATTTATGGTGCTTTTTACAAGTTTAATAAACCCAGAAAATTATTAAAATATATCTATGATCATATAGACCGGGATACCCTGGAGATTGATATGGTAAATTTCTCAGGCCCAAATTTCAAAGACGTTGACAACAGACTTATGAGTCTTCAACTTATCAGAAATGATATGACCGATGCTGTCATGTTCGGACCCGACGGTAATAACCTTCTTCCTGCTACTATTCTTTACAAGAAAAATATCCTTGCCCTAAGAGGTAGTTTTAGACCAGTGACTAAAGTAAACCTGGATATGTTTGAAAAGTCTTATGAAATTTTTATACGGGATCCAGCGGTTGATGAAGATAATTCCATTGTGATATTTGAAATTACATTGTCGAATTTAAGAGCTTCTGGTGAAATAGATGAAAGTGATTTTATGGACAGGGCCGAACTATTGTGTTCATTAGGACATTCGGTAATGATATCCAAATTTCAGGAATATTTTAGATTGGTTGAATACTTCAACAATTATACCAAGGCAAAAATTGGTCTTACCATGGGAGTTAATAACCTGGTGGATATTTTTGATGAAAAATATTACAGACATCTAAGTGGTGGTATTTTGGAAGCATTTGGCAAGTTATTCTTTAAAGAACTCATTGTATATCTCTATCCGATGAAGAACCCGGAAACTGGTCAGATCATGACTAGTAATAACGTGAAGGTCCATCCGAGAATGAAAGAGTTGTACAAATTTTTTAAGTATAATGGAAAAGTAATGGATATTATAGACTACGATACTGAAATTATGGATATATTCTCCAGAGACGTATTGAAAAAAATTCAAAATGGAGAAGGTGGTTGGGAGGAAATGCTGCCGGAAGGTATTTCGGAAACAATAAAGAAAGAACACCTTTTTATGCGAACTTCCGATAAACTAGAAGAAAAAGCTTAACGCTAAATTCCATAAAAAAAGGGCCTAATGTTTTAGGCCTTTTTTTTGTACAAATAGTTTCAAATTAAAGAATCTGGGCAGCGTGATCTTTGGTTTTAACTTTGTCAATAACCTTTGTGACGAAACCGCTTTCGTCAATAATAAAAGTCTTTCTGTGTATACCATCGTATTCCCTGCCCATAAATTTTTTAGGTCCCCAAACTCCAAATGAATTAATTACGGTATGATCTTCATCTGCCAAAAGCGGAAATGGAAATTCATATTTATTCCTAAAACCAGCTTGTTTTTTTTGAGAATCTTCACTAACTCCTAGAAGTTCGTACCCTTTTGATTGCAGTTCTGCATAATTATCCCGAAGATTACAAGCTTCTGCGGTACATCCAGGGGTATTAGCCCTTGGATAAAAAAATACCACTAACTTCTTACCGGAATAATCCCTTAATTTTACCAAATTGCCATCCTGATCAGCAGATGAAAAATCAGGGACTTTGTCACCTTCTTTCAGTGTGTTCATAGTCTATTTTCAATTAAATTTGTGTTTATTTTTATCATTGTAAAATTAAACAATAATGACGAAATCGGAAAAAGTATCCTTTACAATAAAAAAACTGCAGGAATTATATCCTGATATACCAGTGCCGTTGCAACATAAAGATCCGTATACGTTGTTAATCGCGGTATTATTATCGGCCCAAAGTACAGATGTACGCGTAAACCAGATAACACCTAAATTATTTGTAAAAGCTGATAATCCTTACGATATGATTAAAATGTCTGTTGAGGAAATAAAAGAAATTATTAAGCCAGTAGGGCTTTCACCGATGAAATCGAAAGGAATCCATGGCCTATCCGAAATATTGATAGAAAAGTACGAGGGTAATGTTCCATCGGAAATCAGCTTATTGGAAGAATTACCGGCTGTAGGCCATAAAACTGCAAGTGTAGTGGTCTCTCAGGCATTTGGTATACCGGCTTTTCCCGTTGATACGCATATCCACCGTCTAATGTATCGCTGGGGTTTTTCCAGTGGTAAAAATGTGGTTCAAACCGAGAAAGATGCAAAAAGGTTATTTCCCAAAGAATTATGGAACAATTTACATCTTCAAATTATTTGGTATGGCCGTGAATATTCTCCGGCAAGAGGCTGGGATATAGACAAAGACTTAATAACCAAAACGATAGGGAGAAAAAAAGTATTAGAAGATTATTATAAAATAAAAAAAGCCCGCTAATTGCGGGCTATCTTGTCTTAATTCAAAATTGTTTCAAATTTGAATGTCTTGTACCTCGCTATTCTTAAGGACCTGGAATAATTCAGTAAGAACTGGATTGTCTCAGGACTGGTTTTGGCCAGTTTACAAGCATTTTGTTCTTCAGAGTAAATTTTTTCCATATTATTATAGTATTGTTATGTACTAATAACGCAACTAAAATGGAAATATTGCTTGGATGTATTGCGAGCCCTTAATTTGTTAAAACAATATTGTGTCTTTCTATTATCTTTCTGAGATTTATTAGTGCATATCGCATTCTTCCCAGGGCCGTATTTATGCTAACTCCGGTATTTTCAGAAATCTCCTTAAAGCTCATGTCCTTGTATATTCGCATAAGCAGAACCTCTCTTTGATCATCGGGTAATTCTTCAATCAAAGATCCAAGATCACTATCTATCTGATCCTTAATAATCTGCTTTTCTGCATTAAGTTTATCATCGCCTATAACGGAGAAAATATTAAAATCATCACTTCCTTCAAACTTAGGCATACGCTTGTTCTTTCTAAAGTGATCAATAATAAGGTTATGTGAAATTCTCATTACCCATGGCAAGAACTTTCCCTCTTCACTATAAGATCCTTTTTTTAAGGTTTTAATTACCTTGATAAAGGTATCCTGAAAAATATCCTCAGTTATATCCCTATCCAGTACCTTGGAATAAATAAAACTACTTATACGTTGATTATGTCTGTTTATAAGAACTTCAAGTGCTTTTTCGTCGCCGCTGATATAGTCTCTTACTAATTCTGAATCATCAATTTCAAATTCCATAATTGGCAGTGTTTTTTTGGTTAATATAAAGGAGCTTCTTTTTGATGGCCCTTTGGTTAATAGTTTAAATATATAGTAGCTATGATTTCATAATTACAATTTAAAAGTATTGAAATAGCGAGGTCTGAGAAAAACTATGTTGTCAAACCCCTGATTTTTGATGTCAAAGAGCGATTTGGCAGTTATAGACACAATAAATCCATAATAAATTAGTTGCCATCTGATTTTCCGGAAGCATAGAAATATTCCCGGTTTAATTAGAATTAATTAAATAAGCGACTTCAGTAACTACCAGAAACTAAAAATCCCCTTGACGTATTATCAAAGGGATCAATGTATATCCTAATAATATAGGGTTATGGTTAATTCAAATTATTCTCAAATGTAAGTCCTTTATGATTTACAATATTTAATGCCTTGGAATACTGAAGTAATAACTTTATACTCTCTGGCTTTGCTTTTACAAGCTTACATTTGTTCTGCTGTTTAGGGTAAATCTGTTCCATATATAATATTGTTATGTCTAAATAACGCCACTATAGTGGAACCATTTGTTTTAGTCGTTATAAAACCTATTAATTCGTCAAAACAATATTGTTCTTTTCTATGATCTTTCTTAGGTTAATTAAGGCATAACGCATTCGTCCTAAGGCAGTATTAATACTTACCCCTGTATTTTCAGATATTTCTTTAAAACTCATATCCTTATATATACGCATTACCAGGACTTCTTTTTGGTCATCAGGTAGTTCTTCTATTAATAATGTAAGATCGCTGTCTATCTGGTCCTTAATTAACTGTCTCTCTGCATCCAGTTTATTATCCCCCAAGACGGAAAAAATGTTAAAATCCTCACTGCCTTCAAATTTAGGCATTCGCTTATTCCTTCTAAAATGGTCAATGATCAGATTATGAGCTATTCGCATAACCCAAGGTAAAAACTTACCTTCTTCATTATAGGCGCCTCTTTTTAAGGTCCTTATTACCTTTATAAAGGTATCCTGAAAGATATCTTCAGCAATAGCCCTGTCCTGTACCTTAGAATAAATAAAACTGGTAAGACGTTGATTGTGCTTGTTTATTAGGATTTCCAGGGATTTTTCATCCCCGCTAATGTAATTCTGAACTAAAATTGAGTCCGCGACTTGTAGTTGCATACTAATTACTTTTTTGGTTAAACTTAGGGGCCTTTCTTTAGGGAAAGGACTTTAGTTATTCAGGTTAATGCTCAAAAAAGTAATTTTCGCGTATAGGCCGATTTTTTAGTGATTACGCCTCAAATATAGAAAAAAAATATTTTCTCCGGTTAATAATGTTGTGATATTGCGGAATTTTGATGTAAAAGGCGGCCTATTGGTGTTTGAATTCAACATATCGTATCTTTGCCGACCTAATGGAAGAAATGTCTGCAATAACCGAGGTAAATCCAAAGGAAAACATTATAATCAAAGGGGCTAAACTGCATAATCTTAAAAATATTGATGTAGTAATCCCCAGAAACAAATTAGTTGTTATTACGGGACTTTCGGGTTCAGGTAAGTCCAGTCTGGCTTTTGATACACTCTACGCCGAGGGACAACGTCGCTATGTAGAAAGCCTTTCCTCATATGCCAGGCAATTCCTTGGTAAATTAGATAAGCCTAAAGTAGACTATATAAAAGGGATAGCTCCGGCAATAGCTATTGAACAAAAGGTGAATTCCACGAATCCACGATCCACAGTGGGTACAACAACGGAAATCTATGATTATTTGAAGCTCCTTTATGCCAGAATTGGTAAGACTTATTCACCAATTTCCGGTAATGAAGTTAAAAAGCATAACGTAACAGATGTAATAAATCATGTAAAATCTTTTGAAGAAGGTACCAAGCTCTTATTATTGGCTCCAATTGTTATTTCCAAAGACAGAGATCCGGTAAAATCTATACAATTGCTTTCCAAACAGGGATATGCAAGGATAAAACATAATGGCACAGTCATCAGGATTGATGAATCGTTAAAAGATATTGGTTATAATTTTGAATTAGTTGTAGATCGAATTATTAAGAAAAATGATGAGGATTTTCTAAATCGATTAGCCAACGCAGTGGATACTGCTTTTTTTGAAGGTAAAGGATACTGTTATATTGAAGAAATCGCTAATGGCACAGTAACCCGATTTAGCAACAAGTTTGAAATGGACGGAATGGTCTTTATGGAACCTAACGCACATCTCTTCAGTTTCAATAATCCTTACGGGGCTTGTCCAAAGTGTGAAGGATACGGTGATGTAATTGGCATAGATGAAGATCTTGTAATACCTAATTCTGGGTTGTCTGTATTTGAAAATGCCATATTTCCATGGCGCGGTGAGAGCATGAGCTGGTATAAAGATCAATTAGTGAATTCGGCCTATAAGTTTAATTTCCCTATCCATAAACCATGGTATCAACTTAATGAGGAGCAAAAACTATTGGTCTGGCAAGGCAACGAGCATTTTATAGGAATAGATAAATTCTTCCGGCAATTAGAAGAAAAGAGTTATAAGATTCAAAATAGGGTAATGCTCTCCAGATATAGAGGTAAAACTAGATGCAACTCCTGTAAAGGGAAGCGCCTTAGAATGGAGACCAATTATGTTAAGGTTGATAACAAATCTATTTCAGATCTTGTGGAATTATCAATTGAAAACTTAATCATATTTTTTGACAAACTTTCATTAAGTGAATACGACTCGCAAATCGCAAAAAGATTATTAGCAGAAATCAAAACCAGGCTAAGTTATTTAGATAAGGTTGGATTGCGCTATTTAACAATCAACAGAAAATCAAATACGCTATCGGGTGGAGAAAGTCAGCGAATAAACCTGGCAACATCTCTAGGCAGTAGTCTGGTTGGCTCTATGTATATCCTTGATGAGCCCAGTATTGGCTTACATCCGAGAGATACAGAGAATCTTATAATGGTTTTAAAATCTCTAAGAGATTTAGGTAATACTGTTATTGTTGTTGAACATGATGAAGATATAATGCTTGCGGCAGATGAGGTTATTGACATTGGTCCTGAAGCTGGTACACATGGAGGCGAAGTGGTGGCCCACGGGCCTATGGATGCAATCCTGAAATCGTCCTCACTTACGGCAAGTTACCTTAATGGAACCATGGAAATTGAAATTCCCAAAAAACGCCGAACCTCTAATTACTTTATTGAAATAAAGGGAGCCAGGGAAAACAATTTAAAGAATATTGATGTCACATTCCCCCTCAATATGCTTACAGTAATTACGGGTGTTTCAGGAAGTGGGAAAAGTACGTTGGTAAAAAAATTGCTTTACCCAATACTGCTGAAAGAAGTTGGTGGATATGGAGAAAAGGCAGGCCAATATACCGAAATGTCGGGAAAGTTTCAGTCTGTAAAAAACGTTGAGTTCGTAGATCAAAACCCAATAGGAAGATCTTCTCGTTCAAATCCGGTAACTTATATAAAAGCTTATGATGATATCAGGGCATTGTTTGCCTCACAGAAATTGAGTAAACTAAGAGGTTACCAAGCCAAACATTTCTCTTTTAACGTAGATGGAGGTAGGTGTGAAAAGTGCAAGGGAGAAGGTGAGATTACGGTAGAAATGCAGTTTATGGCTGATGTTCATTTAGAATGCGATACCTGTGGCGGAAGGCGTTTCAAGAAAGAAGTTCTGGAAGTAAAATTTGAAAATGCCAATATTGATGATATATTGAACATGACCATAGATGATGCCATTGTATTCTTTGAAACTAATTTAAAAACTAAAATAGTTGGTAAATTAAGACCACTGCAAGAGGTAGGTCTGGGCTATGTTACCCTAGGCCAATCTTCTTCTACCCTATCCGGTGGGGAGGCACAGAGGATTAAACTGGCGTCATTCCTTGTAAAAGGTACAACTAAAGAGAAGGCTTTATTCATTTTTGATGAACCTACTACAGGGCTTCACTTTCATGACATTAAAAAGCTTTTAAAATCTTTTGACGCTTTAATAGCCAGGGGCCATTCTGTTGTTGTTATAGAGCATAATATTGAATTTATTAAATGTGCAGATTATGTTATAGATCTTGGACCCGATGGAGGCGATAATGGTGGTGAGCTTATTGCTTTCGGTACTCCGGAAGAAGTTGCCTCAAAAACTAAATCTCATACTGCACGTTACCTTCGTGAAAAGCTGCTTTAGCTCCAATTGATTAAATCTTTTTCTTTCTCAAATAAATAGGTTATAGTTCAATTCTTTGATTACAGTTATTTTTAATTATCTGATTTACAATACTTTAAAGCTATATAAACATTTCTGGCACGCTGTTTGGTATTAATTTGGTGAATGTAAATAGTTGCATTCGGAAATTTAAAACCTTAGCTCATGAGAAATTTAATATTCATTTTTACGGCGCTTATTTTTGGTACTGCGAGTACCATGGCAGCCACAGTGGAAGATAAGGTTGCAATACGCAATGCTTATAAATACAACAATTCCTTCATCTTTGTTGAAAATGGCATTACGTTTTCCGTTTATCCGGATGGAGAATTCGATTTTTATATTGACAACCGCGTTAATGTTGGAGCCAATGTGAACTTCGGAAGTACCAATATTACATTCAATTCAGGATATGATTATAATTCATATGTTCAATATGATGATTATGGTGCAGTTATTCAAGTTCAAAATGTACCTGTCTATTATGATTATTATGGACGTGTTAATCGAATTGGTGGTATTAATGTATGGTACCGAAATGGAAGAGTGAGACGAGTTGGTGGAATGCATGTCTATTATAATAACAGAGGGTATTATAGTCATTATACAGGATATGTAAATGTATATAACCAATATTATTCATACAGGCCCTATTACGGTTATTTCGTAAGACCTGCAGCTGCTTACTGTCTGGTATACAATAACCCATACAGAAGATATTACAACCCTGTGCGATATACTTATTACAGACCATATCGATATAATCACAGGAGAGCCTATGCCAGTGTGGGTCATTATTATGATCATCATAAAAATTACAACAGGCGCAGCAAGGTGTACAGGAATGATAAACGTGTAGTTGCCAGAGAAAATAATTCTCGAAGAGGCGATGGTTACAGAACCGGTAATTCAGTAAGAAATACTACAGCTGTAACTCAAAGAGGTAATAGGACCAGTACTAAAAGAACTATAAACAGTACAGCTGTGAACAGATCTAATAGAACAGCTGTTAATAGTACAAAAAGAACTATTGCCAATACTGGTAGAAATATTGAACGTACTTCAATTAGAAATGGAGCTAAAAGATCTCCGCGGTCTGCAACAAGCAGAACTGTAACAAAAAAGGAAGTTGCGGTAACTCCAAGAAGTAAAACAGTTCAACGCAACAATAGTAATTATAAAAGACCGGAAAGATCAGCAACGAAAAGCCGGACTGTTAGCACTAAGACAGTGACAAAACGATCAGTTGCGTCTAAGCCTTCTGGCAGAAGTTCGGGAAGAACAGGAATTAAGAGGACAAGTACAGCTAATAAAACAGCGCATAGAAGTCCTTCCAGGAGTTCTGGTAAAAGCAATAATACAAGAAGCAGAAGTACAAAATTATAATAAAATAGTTTTAGGTTGGTTAGTTGTTAAACTCCGCAGTAGATTAGTCTCTGCGGGGTTTTTTGTTGGAATTATGTCCGAATAAATTCAAATACTTAAAACTAAGATTCCTTTAAAAAATAACTGCTTACTTTCCTTTCCTTCCTAAAAATCCTGAAAGAACACCAAAGACATCTTCAGATATTTTAAATCTGTATAAGATTCCAACATACGCGCCGGTAATAAGTACACTTTTTAAAACAATGTTGATTAATGGATTAAAAGTAAATTTCACGAAATAGAAAATAGCCACCATTAAAACCAGGAGACCCGCAATTTTTGCAGTTTCACTCGTAAAGGGCATTATATTAAATTTCCGTTTAACGTATATCAGTTTAATTGTATTGTAAATACATATAGCCATAAATGTTGCAAAAGCCGCACCATTTAATCCATAGACGGGAATAAGTAGCCAATTGAAAAGTATGGTAAAAACTGCCAAAAGAACACCCATAAACAACAGAGCCCGGTAATAGTCAGAATTGAAGAGTATTGCATTATTATTACCAATTAGAGCATCAAAAAGTTTAGTGAATCCAATTAATAGAACAATGAAATATCCTCCGCGATATGCTTTTGGTAGCAGAGAATAAAGATCATTAAGATTTAGCAGAATCAGAATAAAAATAAGACCAGATACAATGAACAAGGTTAAAGAGCTTTTTTGATATAATCTTTTCAGCCCGGCTAGATCATTCCTATTAAGTATTTCAGCGGTCATCGGATAGGTAATCTGGTGCATGGCTCTTGAAGGCACTGCAATTACGGTTGCAATAAAAATAGCTACCGTATAATATGCAACATTTTGAATAGCAATAAACTGATTGATCATAAAACGATCTATCTCCAAAAGGATTACCGCGGTAGATCCGCCCAGAATTATAAGAATACTGTAATTAACCATAGAATTAGTATTCTCTGGCCAATTGAACTGCAATTTTGGCCTTCTTAGACTAAAGGCATATAGTTTCATTAGCATAGTTCTTAGGAGGTAAAGACCTACCAATGCCTTTAAAAAAAACACTACATTTATTAACTCCATGTACAAAAGGATTAAGAGTAAGCTGACCCCTACTCTAACAAACACTTCTTTCATGAAATTCCCAAAAACCGATTTCATTTGAACTTTGGACCAGGCATAAAATATTTCAAAATAAGCCATGGCCATTCCTATTAAGAAAATATACCAGACATAATCTTTTACAATAACATTCTTTCTGGCCAGGAAGTTACCTATTGCTTCATTTGCAAAGTAACTTACTCCAAGAAGGGGAATGATAATAATCAAAGGAAGCAGTATCACTAGGGTGAGAAAACCATCAGCCGATTTCGAATCACTGAAATTACTGTAATATTTTACAAGAGTATTGGGTACACCAAACGCCATCAATGGCATTAGAATTGCTGAGGAGGAAAGAATTACTCCTACAAGTCCATAATACTCATCAGTGAGAAAGCGGGTATAAAGGAAAAGTGTATTGATAGCTCCTATCGCAAATCCAAGATAAGTGATAGTAGTATTCTTTAACGATTGTTTAAAAATTATTCCCATTACAACAGTTCAGCCAACTTTTTGGTAAGCGTTCTTCTGTTATATTCTTTAATATTTACTGAAGATACCATTAAATTGCCTTCCTGATAAAGATGAAACCAATTTAAAATTAAAGCTTTAAGATCTGCTACAGAATTATAATTACAAACGACACCGGAGTTGGTACTTTTTACAATTTCCCCACCTTCCCAATGTTCAGGCCCTATGGCTAAAATTGGCCTTTTGGCTGCAAGATATTCAAACAGTTTTCCCGGAATAATACCTCGCGTATGCGGTGAATCAATCTCTGCTAAAAGTAATAACTGTGAACTCCGCTGATAATTCACTGCTTCCTCATGGGTGACATATTCTTTAATCCTTGTATAGAGCTTTAGCCCGTTATCATTTATGCAATTTAAAACATCCTGTCCAACCACCCCAATTAGATTTAATTGAAAGACATTTCGAAAAGCCTCGTTTTCACTAATGATCTCAGACAGTACTTTCCAAAGGTTTTCCGGATTTCTTCCGGTAAGCAGTGAACCAATGTGTGAAAGCGTAAATTTTTTATCCAAGGCACTAAAGGGCAGCTCGCTTTCCGGAATATCATAGCCATTGGTAATTACATAGACTGGATTCGTGGTAATTGATTCAAATTCAACTTTAGTAGTATTACTGGTAACCAAAAGCTTATCGCATCCATTTGCAACTTCTTTTTCCAATAGACTATGTTTCCTTTGGGAAGCTTTTGTAAGCCTTAGTTTAGTATGGTAACCTATAGAGGTCCATGGATCCCGGAAATCTGCAAGCCATTTAACATCCAGATTCTTTTTTAGCTCCAAACCAATTAAATGAAGGCTATGAGGAGGGCCAGTTGTAATTATGGTGTCTATTCCCTCTTTTTTTATTATGCCCGTTAAAACGCGGACTGAAGGCTTTACCCAGTACTTTCTGGCATCCGGAATAAACATATTGCCCCTTATCCACAGTAAAAATTTTTCTAATAACGAAGGATTGTCATCACTTATGACCCCCGAGCTTATTTGTTTGGTTTTCTTTTTACTTAAAAATCCTGCATATAAATAAGGTTCGAAGATCTTATTTTTATAAATAGTAACATTTTTAGGAATTTCTTTAGTAAGACTACTATCCGTAATAGGATACTTTGGGTTCTTAGGAATATAAATTATAGGCTGTATGTCAAATTCAGGTAGATACTTTACAAATTTCAGCCATCGCTGAACCCCCGGTCCCCCGGCAGGGGGCCAATAATAACTGATGATAAGGACCTTATGCATTATCCCTCCTTCTTTTTGCGCAATCGAAATATTGAAAATAAGCCTCCCCCTAAAAACATTATAATCATTAAAATGGAACTTGCTAAAGTAATTTTTCCACCGGTTTCAATTACTTCTGGTTCAAACTTAAACTCCACTTTATGATTGCCTTTCGGGATATTCAATGCTCTTAATACGTAATTGACTTTAAAATGATCTACCAATTTGCCATCAATATAAGCCTTCCAATCTCTGGGATAGTGCATTTCTGAAAATACTGCAAGTCCTTCATTTGAATTGTTTGTGATATATGTTAAATGATTAGGCTTATATTCCTTGAGGTTAATGTAAGCCAAAGAATCTTTTGGAAAATTAAATTGATCTATTTGAGAAAAATCAGAGGTGTTAACAACGGCTTCATTAAGAATGTCCAAACTATCCAGTGCCTTAATTTCTTCATCAGCACTTTGTACCTCCATAAGTCTTGTAATAAACCAGGCATTACCATTGACTTCGGGGTTTGTAATTGCATAATTCCTACCTTCTTCATCTTTTTGAATAATATACTTTACGTTAAGCATATTTAGGACTCGCAAATTATTTCTATAAATATGGAAATCAAATAAATCCTGCATCCCTGCGGGTTTTGCAGCATGATAGCCTCCAATGGACTGATGAAAATAGGATGTTCTGGCGCCGTTAAGTCCTTCTGAAGGGTCATAAACCCTGAATACTCCGCTGTCTTCGGCAATCTGCTTGTCCATTGGCAATTGCTGAAACGGTTGATTCATTCTTTTTTGCCTGTCAAAATCTTTCTTATTCACATATCTAAGATCAACACCTACCAGGTCAAAAAGCACCAGCAAAGAGAGGGTCAAAATCACCAAATTTTCCTTAAGTCTCCCTTTTAGATAGAGCCAAATAGCCAGACCTGCTAACAGCACATATATTAAAGATCGTATGGTATCATTAACATAAACGGCCTCCCTGTCTCGCTTTATCATGGTCATAACCTCATCGCCAAAATATTTCTGATATGTGCTATCATTTAAGCCCGTAAAATCAAAAACACCTTTTATTATAAAAAGGGTAATACCGAGTCCGATAACAATAATTAAACTCGTTTTTAAAGCCGTTATTTTTTTACTATTTGCTATTGAGGGCTTGAATATTTGTACTAAGGCCAATACCGCGAGGATGGGTGCACAGAGTTCTAAGATTACCTGTATAGAAGAAACCGCCCGGAATTTGTTATAAAGTGGAAAATAGTCAATCATAAAATCGGTAAGAAGACCAAAGTTCTTTCCCCAGGATAAAAAGAGTGAAAGTAAAGTTCCCGCTAATAACCACCATTTTAAACGTCCTTTCACTAAAAACAGCCCCAGGACAAAAAGAAAAATTATAATTGCACCAATATAAGCCGGTGCCGCTACCCCCGGTTGATTTCCCCAATACAATGGAAGAGCACTACTGAATTCCAGAGCCTTTGTTCGGGGTAATCCTTGTTCTGTTAGATATTCATAAGCTTTGGAATTAGTGCCGAGGTCTTCATTATTGCTACCTCCAAAAAGTCTGGGAACAAATAAATCCAGAGATTCAACTATTCCATAGCTGTACTGAGTTATGTATTCTTTATCCAGTCCCTCCAAATTTTCTCTGGCAGAGCCGTCCGGGTTTATCGTAAGTTCCGACTTCCCTCTTGTGCTCCAATCTGCATATTCTTTGGTTGCCATAAGGGATGTCGCATTAGCCGCAATCCCTAAAACAACTGCCCCAATAAGCAGTCCTACTGAAATGAAAAAGTGTTTTAGTTCCTTTTTTTTAATGGCATCAACCAAATATGCAACTCCTAGCACAAGAACAAGTAGCATAAAATAATAGGTCATCTGAAAATGATTTGCTCCTATTTCCAATGCCATAGCTACTGAGGTAAGGATAAATCCCCAGATGTACTTTTTTCTAAAAGTAAGTAGAATACCACTTAACAGAATTGGTAAATATCCTAATGCATGTGCCTTCGCATTGTGCCCTACCCCAAGAATTATAATTAGATAGGTGGAAAAACCAAAAGCTAATGCGCCGAAGATCGCTAATCGATAATCTACCTTTAAGCAGCATAGTAATATATAGAACCCAACAAAATACAAGAATAAATAATCTGCCGGACGAGGAAGGAATCGGATAGTCCTATCAAGTTGTCTTACATAATCATGCGGATAATAAGCTCCTAATTGATAGGTTGGCATGCCTCCAAAAGCACTATTAGTCCAATAGGGCTCCTCATTAGAATTTTTCCGAAAATCATTTTGCTCCTTAGCCATTCCGGTATATTGAATAATATCGGATTGGATAATAGTTTTACCCTGAAGTACGGGATAGAAATATGCCAAAGAGGCAACAATAAAAAAAACAAGCGCAAAAAAATGGATAAATAAAGCCTTTGTACCTCTATTCATTGGTTGCTTTAGTGGTAATGGTTATTCAATTTCTTCAAAGTCTATAAACTCCCCTAATTGTTCGGAATCCTTATTCTTTCGTACCGTTTTTTTATCGATACTAATCTCTCCTTCATTAGTATTCTCCTCTTGATTTTGATAGCCTTGAAATTGTTCAAATTTTCCTTTAAAATGTTTTTCTGTCCTTCGCGCAGCATAGCCAAATATTCTCGGACCAAACCATTTAGCAAATAGTTTGAGCATATAGTATACCAGTAGAATTATTAAAATTGTTCTTAAAAAACCCATAATGTCTGTATTCTATATATCAAAAATACAATTCCAACGTTGTATTAACATTACAAAATTCATAAAATAATAATAAAATATACCTGATGTTTCGAGTTATTGAGCTAAATATTCTTAAAAATGCCCTTTTTTTATTGGCATTGTTGACCCCTTTATTAGGTATCTGCCAATATACAGATGTAATTAATTCTAATCGACCAGGTTTATCTGTAAGTGCCTATGCAGTGGGAAAAGGAGTCCCTCAGCTAGAATTGGGATTTTCGTATGAAAAACGGGACCACTCAGATCTGAATTATGATTCAAATATATACGGCCTGGATTTTTCAGTTCGCTATGGCTTGTTATTAGAGAATCTGGAGTTAAATTGGGAAGGGACTTACCAAAATCAGATTATCACATACGACTCCCTGGGGTTTCAAGAATCAAGAACAAATTTTTCAAGAAACCGTCTTGGGGCAAAGTATTTGATCTTTGATCCCTTTAAAGATCCGGAAAGTAACAAACCAAACTTGTACAGTTGGAGAGCCAATAACAAATTTCAATTTAAAAATTTAATCCCGGCAGTCTCTGTATATGCAGGTGCCAATTTTGTTATAGGCGACAACCCATTTTATCCTGCAGACCCTACTTTTTCTCCCAGGGTAATGCTTGCAACTCAGAGTAGACTTACACCCAGATTTGTTTTGATCTCCAATATTTCCTATGATAGAATTGCCACTGATGACCCGGAATTGGGCTATACACTTTCGTTATCCCACGCACTTAGAAATCCTAAATGGAGTGTATTTTTAGAGAACCAGGGCGTTAGCAGTGATCGTTATGCCGATGTATTGTTAAGAGGTGGTGGAGCGTATTTGGTGAATGAAAATTTTCAGGTTGATGCAAATCTTGGTGGCAGCTTCAAGAATTCTCCAAGCAGACTTTTTGTTTCAGTTGGAGCATCATATAGAGTAGATTTACATAAGGACGTCCTGATCCCAATAGAAGATCAGAAGGCTGGTCAAAATGGTGGGGCAATTAAGAAGAATTCTATGCGGAAAAATAAAAAGACTAAAAAAGCTAAAGGGCGGAATAAAGGAAAAGGGGCCGAAGATATAGATTTGGGGCCATCAAAAAAAGATCTAAAAAAGCAGAGAAAAAAAGACAAAAAAAAGAAAACTTCTGACAACGGAGTAATTGACTTCTAAGAAACACTCTTCGATGGGCTGTTTGTGTTTTGTAATAGTGAAAATTGTCTTAAAAATTGATTCCTTCACCAAATATCTCTTATCTTGACCATACAATTATATAGTATGGTAAGGCTCGAAGAAGCTACTACAAAATCGGATTTAAAAAAGTTTATAAAATTTCCTTTTTCCCTTTATAAAAATTCTCCATATTGGGTCCCTCCCCTTATTTCAGATGAACTAGAATCATTTGACAAACAAAAAAACCCCAACTTTAATAATGCAGAAGCCAGGTTTTTTCTTGCCTATAAGAAAAGTGAATTGGTAGGAAGAGTTGCCGCTATTATTAATCGGATAGAGGTAAATGAACAACAAATCTCAAAAATGCGTTTTGGCTGGTTTGATTTTATTGATGACCTGGAGGTTTCAAAAGCATTGCTCGAAAAAGTAGCAGAAATTGGTAAAAACAATAACCTTGATTTTATGGAAGGTCCTGTAGGGTTTTCACATCTGGATAAAGTGGGCGTATTAGTTGAAGGTTTTGATAGTATGGGAACAATGATTACCTGGTACAATCATCCTTATTATAAAAACCATTATGATCACCATGGCTTTATAAAGGAAAAGGAATATATGGAAAATAAATTTCCTGCCAGCAACACCAAGCCTGAACACTTTATTAGAATTCAGGCATTAATAAAAAAGAGGTATGGTTTAAGGGAAATGAATTTTACGAAATCCGCAGATATTATGCCCTGGGCAGATCAGATGTTTGATTTGTTTAATGAGACATATGCAAAGTTATCTTCATTTGTTCCTTTAACTGAAGAGCAAAAAGCATATTTTAAGAATAAATATATTGGTTTAGTTAATCCTGAGTATATAAAGTTTGTAATTGATAGTAATAACAGACTTATAGCATTTGCTATAGTAATGCCTTCATATGGCCCAGCATTGCAAAAATCCAATGGCAGATTGTTTCCACTTGGTTTCCTGTTTCTTTTAAATGCCAAAAAAAATAGCAGAGATGTTATTTTTTACCTGATTGGAGTTCATCCCGAGTATCAGAATAAAGGGGTAACCGCAATAATTATGAACGAATATCACAAAGTTTTTCAGGCAAAAAAAATAAGGAATTGTTACAGAACTCCCGAATTAGAAGAAAATGTGGCCATCCGTCAATTATGGAAGCATTTTGATCCGGAAATTTATAAACGCCGAAGAACCTATAGAAAAGAGTTATAGAAACTTTATATAAAATACTTCAGATACTTTAGGCCTTGCCTTTAAGATAGGTTATTCTCCCATAGCGGCTGCCACAGCAGCAGATAATCTCTTATATGTGCCATTCTGCAAGCGATCTCTTATCGCCGAAAATGCATCCAATGTTACTGCAACATCTTCCAAAGTATGAGTTGTTGTAGGTATCATTCTCAACAAAATCATTCCCTTAGGAATTACCGGATATACGACTATTGAACAAAATATACCATAATTCTCTCTTAAATCCTTGACCAAAGCCATTGCCTCAGGAATACTGCCATTAAGATAAACAGGTGTAACGCAACTTGTGGTCGTCCCAATATCAAAGCCCCTTTCTTTAAGTCCATTTTGCAAGGCATTTACATTTTCCCATAGTTTCTCTCTCAATTCAGGCTTTGAGCGAAGCATATCAAGGCGTTTTAATGCTCCTTTCACATAGATCATCGGAAGTGATTTTGCAAACATTTGAGAGCGCAAGTTATATTTCAAATAATCAATAATTTCCTTATCGGCAGCCAAGAACGCGCCAATTCCTGCCATAGATTTTGCAAATGTTGCAAAATATACATCAATATCGTCCTGAATACCTTGCTCTTCTCCAGCTCCGGCTCCAGTTTTGCCCAGTGTCCCAAAACCGTGGGCATCATCTACCAATAACCTGAAATTATATTCTTTTTTTAGTGCAACAATTTCTTTAAGCTTACCCTGTTCCCCACGCATTCCAAAAACACCTTCAGAGATCACTAGAATTCCACCACCGGTTTGTTCTGCCATTTTAGTAGCGCGCTCCAAATTCTTTTTTAAGCTTTCTATATCGTTATGCACAAATGTAAATCGTTTGCCCATATGCAAACGAACTCCATCTATTATGCAGGCATGGGAATCCACGTCATAAACAATAATATCATCTTTAGAAACAAGGGCATCAATTGTAGATAAAATGCCCTGATAACCAAAATTAAGCAGATAAGAAGATTCTTTATTGACAAAATCAGCTAATTCGTTCTCTAATTGCTCATGAAAATCTGTATGTCCACTCATCATTCGTGCGCCCATGGGATATGCAGCTCCATATTCAGTAGCAGTTTCCCCATCTACCTTTTTAATTTCAGGTAAATTAGCCATTCCCAGGTAATCATTAATACTCCAGGTAATAACTTCTTTTCCCTGAAATTTCATACGGTTTGAAATAGGGCCTTCCAATTTTGGAAAAACAAAATACCCTTCTGCCTGGGATGCCCATTTACCCAAAGGTCCTTTATTCTCAATGATTCTAGCAAATAAATCTTTCATCTGGCCTCGTTTGGTTAGTCCACAAAATTATGGAATTTTGATCACGATTCATAAATTATTTTAATTGGCAAAAAAAAAGGCAACAGTGGGTTACTGTTGCCTTCAATATCGTATTCTAAATTGTTTATTTCACATATTGAACTTGCTGCTCTTCTTCAACATTTTTACTGTCAAAAAAGCCCTGGTCACTCATCCACTGATCATTGTATATCTTACTCATATATCTGGAACCATGATCAGGAAATATAACAACTACATTGCTATCTTTAGTGAATTCGCCCTGGGCACTTAATTGTTTAACTGCCTGCATAACGGCTCCACTAGTATATCCGACAAAAATGCCTTCAGTACAGGAAATTTCCCTTGCGGTGTGAGCACTTTCCTCATCTGTAACTTTGATAAATTCGTCAATAACCTTAAAATCAGTGGCATCAGGAATCAAGTTTTTGCCTAGACCTTCTATTCTATAGGGATAAATTTCATCATTATCGAATTCCCCGGTTTCATGAAACTTCTTCAAAACAGATCCATAAGCATCAACTCCTATAATCCTAATATTCGGGTTTTGCTCCTTTAAAAATCGGGCAGTACCCGAAATAGTACCACCTGTACCACTACAGGCTATCAAATGAGTAATATTACCATTTGTTTGTTCCCATATTTCAGGACCGGTGGTTTTATAATGTGCTAGTATATTTAGTGCATTATAATATTGATTAATATAGACAGATCCCTTAATTTCTTCATGCAGGCGTTTTGCAACCTGATAATATGATCTGGGATCATCCGCACTTACGTGAGCAGGACAAACATATACTTTTGCACCCATAGAACGGAGCATATCAATTTTGTCCTTCGAAGACTTGGAACTAACAGCCAGTACGCATTCGTAGCCTTTTATAATACTCACCATCGCAATACTAAAACCTGTATTCCCGGAAGTAGTCTCAATAATTGTATTACCTGGCTCAAGAACGCCGTTTTTTTCTGCCTCATCAATAATATATGAGGCTATTCTATCTTTAGAGGAGTGCCCCGGATTGAAGGCTTCAATCTTTGCGTAAAAATTGCCTGTTAGCGGTGAAGTAATCTGGTTTAGCTTAACGAGTGGAGTGTTCCCTATTAAATCAAGGATCGAGTTATGAGCATTTATCTTATTATCCATAAAGAAAGGTTAGTTAAATATTTCTTTTTTAATAGATTCTAATCTGGCGACAAAATTACTATATTTTTTTTTATTCACCCGTTTTACCTTCTAAATCTATTAGAAAACTATATTCTTTAGCAGTTTCCTTCAATGCCTCAAATCTTCCGGAGGCTCCCCCATGCCCGGCATCCATATCGGTATAAAGAAAGAGTTCATTCTTATCTGTTTTAAAAGCTCTGAGTTTTGCGACCCATTTAGTTGGTTCCCAATATTGAACCTGAGAATCATGTAATCCAGTGGTTACAAGCATATTAGGGTAATCTTGTGCGACAACATTATCATATGGCGAGTAAGATTTCATATAGTCATAGTACTCTTTCTTATTTGGATCACCCCATTCATCAAATTCTCCGGTAGTTAAGGGGATTGAATCATCCAGCATCGTTGTAATAACATCTACAAAAGGAACCGCCGCTATCACCCCCTTATAAAGACCAGGAGCCATATTAACGATTGCACCCATAAGCAAACCACCGGCAGAACCGCCATAAGCATATAAATGCTCTTTACTGGTATATTTTTTTTCAATCAAAAATTTGGAACAATCAATAAAATCTGTGAAAGTATTTTTTTTGTTCAGGAGTTTTCCTTCTTCATACCAAGGCCTGCCAAGATATTCTCCACCCCGCACATGTGCAATAGCATAAACAAAACCTCTGTCTAAAAGGCTTAACCTAACAGTTGAAAAATAAGGATCTGAGGTACTGCCGTATGAACCATAGGCATATTGTAAAAGCGGACTATTTCCGTCTAATTTGGTGTCTTTGTGATAAATCAAAGAGATAGGTACTTTTGCACCATCGCGTGCTGTTGCCCATATTCGTTCCGAACGATAATTCTCTTTTTTAAATTTACCTCCTAATACTTCTTGTTCTTTTTTAATTTCCTTCACCTTAGTACTCATATTGAAATCAATTATGGCATATGGCGAAGTCATTGAATTAAATACATAACGAAAAATATCCGTATCAAAATCAGGGTTTGTATAAGGATATGCAACATAAGTTTCATTATCAAATGGAATATAATAGCTGTCAGAATCATCCCATTTTGTAATCTTTAGTTTATTAAGGCCATTATCGCGTTCTGTGAGGACATAGTAATCCTTGAATATTTCAATATCCTGAAGGAGAATATCGGGCCTGTGTGAAATAAATTCTTCCCAATTTTCAGAAGATGTATTTTTCTCATCAGCCTTCATTAATTTGAAATTGGTAGCTTCATCTTTATTTGTGAGAATATAAAAATTGTTTTCAAAATGATAAATAGAATACTCCAAGCCTCTTTCTCTTTCCGAGAATAATTTAAAAGCCCCATTGGGGTTGTCAGCATTAAGTATTTGAAATTCAGATGTTAACGTACTATATGAAGCAATGATTATATATTTCTTGGATTTTGATTTGTAGACAAACGTATTGAAGGTATCATCCTGCTCATGAAATATTAATTCATCTTCCTCACTTGGATGGCCCAGAACATGCTTGTATATCTTGTCAGATCTCAAAGTAACCGGATCTTTCTTTGTGTAAAATAATGTTTTATTGTCATTCGCCCAGACTGCACTTCCGGTAGTATTATCTATCTTATCAGGATAAATTTCACCCGTTTCAAGGTTTTTTATCTGAATGTGGTATTGTCTTCTGCTTATTGTATCCGTACCAAATGCTGCGAGTTTGTTATTCGGACTAACAGTAACACCTCTAAGGTCATAATATTCATGCCCCTCTGCAAGTTCATTACAATTGAAAATTATTTCTTCAACCGATTCAAGGTTGCCTATTTTTCGGGAATAGATTGGGTATTCCTTCGCAATTTCATACCTTGTTATGTACCAATAACCATTTAGTTTGTACGGCAAGGAAGAATCATCTTCCTTTATTCGTCCTTTCATTTCCTCAAACAATTCCTCCTGGAAAGATTTGGTATGATTGGTAAGGGCGTTGTAATAATTATTTTCTTCTTCCAAATAAGCCAGTACCTCCTTGTTGTCCCTTTGGTTTAGCCACAAATAGTCATCTACGCGTATATCGTCATGCTTTTCTAATTTGACAGGTATTCTTTTAGCCGTGGGGGCGTTCATTACTTCCATATTTTGATTTTGATTCTGGCATGAAACGGCCATGATAAGAATAATTAATAAAACGATTCTCCTTTTAAGAAAGTATATCACTAAAACTAATTTTAAAGGGCACAATTTAGTAATTTTGATTTTAGCAACACTAAATAGAACAATATGTTTGGAGACTTAATGGGAATGATGGGAAAACTAAAAGAAACCCAGGAAAAGGTAAAAGCCACTAAAGAAAAATTAAATTCAGTTATACTTGAAGAAAAATCGTCCGACAACCTTCTTTCCGTAACCATCACGGCTAATAGAACTTTAAAGGCCATTGCTATAAATGATCATCTCCTAAAGGACAAGGAACAATTGGAGGATTATCTGGTCCTTACCCTAAACAAGGCTATAGAAAAAGCGACTGAAATAAATGAAGCAGAATTAGCCGCAGTAGCTAAAGAAGGAATGCCTGATATTCCAGGTATGGATTCCTTTTTCAAATAAATATATATTGACATTATCAAAAATTGTCAACGTAAATAAGCTTCTCCGAATAGTTAATTAAGTATGAAAGTTGGTTGATTTTTAATACATTTAAGAAAAAACTCACTTTATGATAAAGATTAATAAGGAGGAAAACAACACCTATAATTTCTCTCTAAACACCCCCAGTGGTAATGCGCTGTTTTATAGTGTTGGGTTTTCAAGTAAAGAAGAGATTAAGAATGTTGTTAGTGGTTTGAATCTGCTCGATAAACAACAATATATTTTTGAGCGTAAGACCGACCATGCTGGAAATTTCCTTTTTAACCTAAAGGATAAAAAGGGGCAGCTCATAGGCAATAGCCAGCTTTATGGGTCAGAGGCAGGAATGGAGAACGGCATAAAAAACCTTAAAAAAAGAATAGCTGCCCTAAACAAGCCTGAAAACTTATAGCGTTTTTAAAGTTTTTAGTAAAGTTTCGTGCATATGATCAGTGTAGTCCATATGAGTTACCATGCGTAATTTACCATTTCCCATACCAATTATAGAAATGTCTTTTTTGTGAAGTTTTAGAATAAAATCCTCTACGCTTAAATACTCTTCATCTATTTCAAAGATTATAATATTGGTCTCTAAAGGCTCCACTTTCTTAGTAAATGGTAAGCTTTTAAGTAGTGTACCAATTTCTTTTGCTTTTTTATGATCGTCTGCAAGACGGTCAATTTGGTTATCCAGCGCATAAATGCCAGCCGCAGCCATAAAACCAGCCTGTCGCATACCCCCACCCAATATTTTTCTAATGCGCAAGGCTCTATCTATCAAATCTTTATCACCTACTAAAACGGAACCCACCGGGCATCCCAGTCCCTTACTAAGGCAAACACTAATGGTGTCAAATAATTCCCCATACTGCTTTGCAGTTTCCCCTTTTTCAATCAAAGCATTCCATATCCTGGCCCCATCCATATGATACGCCAGACCATGCTTTTGACAAACTTCTTTAATACGAACCAGTTCAGAAAAATTCCAACACGCTCCTCCACCTTTATTGGTAGTGTTTTCTGCGCAAACTAAAGAAGTCAAAGGGCTATGGTAAAAATCAGGCGGGTTTATCGCCTCTTCAACCTGTTGAGAGGTCATCATACCTCGATGACCATCAATTAATTTACAGGAAACACCACTATTAAAACTTACTCCCCCACCCTCATAATTATAGACATGGGCATACTTATCACAAATCAATTGATCCCCTGGTTTGGTGTGAAGTTTTATTGCAGTTTGATTTGTCATTGTGCCACTGGGGAAAAACAATGCAGCTTCCCTGCTAAACAAATTAGCTACCTTTTCTTCCAGCCTGTTAACTGTTGGATCAGCCTTAAAAACATCATCACCTACATCTGCAGACATCATGGCATCTAACATGCCGGGTGAAGGTTTGGTAACCGTATCACTAATTAAATTTATTTTCATAGACCTTTTAATGTATCATCTAATTCATACAATCCATACCAATTGGAGATCCGTCTGGTATTTTAGAAACTTCTATAACCTTGAATTTATCGGGTTCGCTATAAAAGTAATTAACCCTTCTTATCATTTCCATGGCATCTACGTTATTCTTGCTAGATTGTAAAGATGTTTTAATTGATTTAAGCTTGTGATTTGCTATGGCGTTTACCTGGGGATGTACACCTTTATGGCCTGCCAGATTCATAATATGAAAAAGTACGCGGTAATTAATTGATTTCTGGACCTCATTGAAATATGGATCTTTCAGGGTTTTTTCAATCGTATTTTGAACTAGCTGACTAAGAACATATTCCAGTCCAATTTGCTGGGTATCTAAACTTTTTTGCTGTATTAATCTCGACGCTCTTTCAGGATGTAACAATAAGGCTAAGGTCATATCTGAGGCTGTTTCAGGGGCAGAGAGCGCATCAAAAGTAACTCCTGTCCTACCAACAATAGACTCACGGTTTCTAGGGTAACCGATGGCTCTTGGTGGAAATAATGATAATTTTTCCTTTGGGATGGCTATCACATTCGCATCCAATGTTTCCAACAGCACCTTAAGTGCCTTAATCTGCGAACTTTTATCAAGGATTTCAACTGTTTTCTGACCATCGCCTTTAACAGCATAGTTATAGTCGAGCCCACCAATCAATTTAGCCACAGCTTCTGTCTGATATCTGTGAAAAAAATAAAGGGGAGCAAAAACATCTTCCAAAACTGAATTTGGTTCATTTTTACGAATGTTGTCTATAGAAAAGTTTCCAATAGCAATTTCCCTGACATTCAAAACGTTTTGCAGTTCTGCACTGGCACTCTTTCCGTTATCCCATAAATGCGCCAAGGTATGTGCTCCACCAAAAGGCCGGGCATCCTGATCGGATATAAAGCGAAGTCCTTTGACGGCGGCCTCTGCCAGTATCTTATTCAGAGCTTGCTTTTCGTCAGTTCCCTTTGCAAATTCTGAATAGGAGTAGGCAACAGTAGTTTTGTCCCATTCCCCAATTCCGGTGTCATAAGCCTCTGAAAAATCTATTTCCCCATTTACAATTTTAAACTGAGGATGCGGATAATCCATTACCGAAGCTCTTTGATTCGTACTTGCGGCAAAATTATGTGTAAACCCAAGTGTATGACCAATTTCGTGAGCAGACAATTGCCTTATTCGTGCCAAAGCCAATTCAAGCATCACATTATAATTATCATCCCTTTCTTCAAAAGGTTTATTCGTCAAGGCCTGCGCTATTAAAAAATCCTGCCTGATCCTTAAACTACCCAAACTTACGTGTCCTTTAATTATCTCACCCGTCCTGGGGTCTGTAATACTACTGCCATAACTCCAACCTCTTGTAGAACGGTGCACCCATTGAATAACATTATATCTTACATCTAAAGGATCAGCATCATCTGGCAATATTTTTAACTGAAACGCATCTTTATAGCCTATTGCTTCAAAAGCCTGGTTCCACCATATGCCGCCTTCTAATAAGGCCGTTCTTACAGGTTCGGGGGTACCGTTGTCCAAATAATATATAATAGGTTCTACGGCCTCACTCTCTTCAGCCTCTGGATTCTTTTTAGACAAACGGTGTCTGGTAATAAATCGCTTGAGAATAGGTTCCTGCACAGGTGTGGCATAATCATAATATGAAAACGGGTACGAACCACTTCTGGGATCAAAAACCCTTTCTTTATAGTTTGCATCAGGCAGCTCAATAAATGAATGGTGTTGCGCCACGGTTACCAAATTTGGGTTGGGAGAAACTGATCTGATAAAATTACCCTTGGAATCGCCTTTAAAGGTAAGTGTGACATCAAACTCAACATTTTTTGGAAATGCCCTTGTTCTCTCGAGTGCCATGGCGCTTTTACTCTTATCAAGAGTGTAAGATCCCTGCTCTTTTTGCTTAAGCCTTTTTGCCACCCCATGAGCATCCTGAATTAAAAAATCGCTGATATCAATAATATATTTACCTGTAGACTCTTCCACTATTTTAAAACCGAAAAGCACCGATTTGGCGAAAGCCTGATCCACAGATTTTTTTTCCAGGTCATTGTTGGTAATTGCCCTGTATTTTAAGTTTGGTTGAACAAGGAGCAGTTTATTTCCTGTCTTCTTAAAATATACAACTTGCTCATTTCCAAGTTGTCCCCTGTCTAAACCTATATCGTTACTTCCAATTCCACTACTTAAGGAATACACATAAAGAAAAGGCTTTTCAAGTTCATCAATCTCCAGGTAAATCTTATCACTGCTTCCATCATAATAGAAATCATAAAACCCTTCATGCTTTTGAAAGGCTTTACTCTTTTCGGTAAATTGTGCATTTATTAAAGAACAATAAAAAAGAGATAGAAAAAAAGTATAAAAATAATTTTTCATCATGGTGTTGGTTGAATTTTTAAATTTATACAAAATTGATTGCACAACCATACTTTAGCTTTATTTTTGATGAAAATTCAATTTAATGACAACATCAGATCAACATAAAGATCTTATAGAACGCCTTGGCGCGTTGAGGAGGTATCTTTGACATTGATGCCAAACTAATAGAAATAGAAAACGAAGAAGAAAAAACTCTGGCTCCTGACTTTTGGGACGATCCCCAATCTGCACAGAAACAAATGAAACTTGTACAATCCAAAAAAAAATGGGTTACCGATTTCAAAGCCGCAGAGGATTTCGTAAATGACCTGGAAATCCTTTTGGAATTTGCAAAGGAAGGGGAAGTATCTGATGAGGAGGTAACACATCAATACAATACTTCACTAGAGGCCATAGAAAATCTAGAATTCAGAAACATGCTTTCTGAAGAAGGAGATGAAATGACTGCAGTTCTTCAAATTACTGCAGGTGCAGGAGGAACGGAAAGTTGTGACTGGGCCGCCATGCTTATGAGAATGTACATGATGTGGAGTGAAAAAAATGGTTTCAGGATAAAGGAACTCAATTATCAGGAAGGTGATGTGGCAGGTATTAAGACTGTTACTTTAGAAATTGATGGTGAATTTGCATTTGGTTGGTTGAAAGGAGAAAATGGCGTTCACAGGCTTGTGCGCATCTCTCCATTTGATAGTAATGCCAAGAGGCATACCTCTTTTGCTTCTGTATATGTTTACCCCTTGGTTGATGACAGCATTGAAATAGAAATAAATCCATCGGATATTGAAATTACTACTTCCAGGTCTAGCGGAGCAGGCGGACAGAATGTGAACAAAGTGGAAACAAAAGTACAGTTAGTGCATAAGCCTACTGGCATTCAAATTTCATGTTCTGATTCCAGGTCGCAACACGATAATAGAGCTACAGCACTTAAGATGTTAAAATCTCAGCTTTATGAGATTGAATTGCGCAAGAAACAGGAAGCCCGAAGCGAAATAGAATCTTCAAAAATGAAGATAGAATGGGGCTCGCAGATCAGGAATTATGTAATGCACCCTTACAAATTGGTCAAAGACGTTCGCACAGGAAGAGAAACGGGTAATGTGGACGCTGTAATGGATGGGCAAATTGATGAATTTCTAAAGGCTTATCTAATGACCATGGGGCAAAAGGAAGTTTAGTTGAATCTTTTATGATTATGAAACATTAGAAAACAATAATTCGCCAACAATGATAAAAATATATCACAATTCCAGATGCCGCAAATCCCGGGAGGGTCTGGCAATAGTTGAATCTTCCGGAAAAGATTTTGAAATCATCAACTATCTTGAGGAAGTTCCCTCAAAGCAGGAGTTGAGCAAAGTCTTAGACTATTTGTCTTTAAGTCCTCTTCAATTGGTACGTAAAAATGAAACAATATGGAAAGAAAAGTTTAAAGGAAAAATTCTATCTGATGAAGAGATTATTGATGCCATGATAAAATACCCCAAATTAATTGAACGTCCAATAGTAATAAAAGGAGATAAAGCTGTTATTGGCAGACCCTCCGCAAGTATAATAGAATTGTTAGGGCAGTAGGGGAAATTTTCAAGCCCCATTTCTACATTATGGTAAGTTTTGATTTATATTGTAATTTTGTTTAAGGTCATAGCGGTTTTAACTTTCATTTAACCGCTTAAGAATAATCCTTGGCTTAATTTTACTAAATATTGAAAAAGAATGAAGTTCAACATTAAATATATCGGCTTAGTGTTTTTATTCGTACTATTTGTAATTCCAGAAGCAACTGCTCAATATGGTTATAATAATGGCTATAATAGGAATTCCAGACGAAATAGTCCAATCCCCCGCATGGAGGAACCTCAAAGTAAACCTGAAAATCTTACTGCCGAAGAAATAGTAGGTAGAGAAATGCCAAAAATCATAGAGGCCTTAGAACTAAATGACTTTGAGCAAGCTGTGGTTTCTTCTATCCTTACCAAGTATGTGCAACAAAGCATTGAACTTCAAATTTTAAAATTGCCTGCAGATAAAACTAGAGAAGCATCTGAAAAAATACGGGAAAATCAAAAAGAGGAGTTAAAGGCAGGTCTTCCGGAAGATAAATTCAACCAACTGGTCGAACTACAAAAGCAAGGGTATAATAAGATAAAAAAACAAAAGAAAAAGAAAAAGAAAAACAAAGATAAAAAGAATTCTGAGGGTTAAGGAATTTAGGCATCAACAAGTAAACTATAAAGGCCCTTGTACAAGTCTAGACTAAAATGAAAATATCTGAGTTATGTTAATTCCCGATCGGCGTTGTCAAATGAAAAAAAAAGAGCTACAATACTTACAATTTAATTTAAAAGAAAAGCTCTAACCAACTAATATTTGTAGGCATCTTATTCCTTTTGATGCTTAATATTAAACTACACCGTTAGAAGTATTCTCAAAATACCATACGCCAATTACCTAATCATTCCATCGAAGAACATTTGCGCTGATTTAAAACCTAAGCCTGCTGTTCACTGCACTCCTTATGTCGTTCAAAGAAGATTGTTTCTTGTTTTGCCATATTAATCACAACTTTGAACTAAGAAAATTAAATTCTATAGGTTGATTTATAATGGAGATATATCAATTTTTGAGAATAATTAAAAATATGAAAAGAAAAAACGGGCAAAACATGCGTAATTACCATATGGTAATACCAATTGCCCTAATCTGTTTATTTATCCATTTATCTTTACATTCTCAAAGACCAGATCCAATTAATATTACAGGAACTGTTATCGATTCGGATGCAGGTGAGCCCCTGGAATACGCTACCCTAGTTCTTCAGTCAATACGAAATCCCGAACGTGTTACAGGTGGATTAACTGATGCTAATGGTCAGTTTAATGTGGAAACTTTCCCTGGACAATACAATGTGCGAATAGAACATATTTCCTATAAAACATATGACCTAAAAACTCAAAACTTTCGCGTATCAACTGATCTGGGAACCATAGAGCTACAAATAGATGTGGAGCAATTGGAAGAAGTAGAAGTAATTGGGGAAAGGACTACAATAGAACTTCGTCTCGATAAGAAAATATACAATGTAGGCCAGGATCTTACGGTAAGAGGTGGATCCGTGACAGATGTTTTGGACAATATCCCTTCCGTAACTGTAGATGTCGAGGGAAATATTAGCTTAAGAGGAAATGAAAGTGTAAGGATCCTGATAAATGGGAAGCCTTCTGCCCTATCTGGAATTAATCCAGAAACATTACAACAATTACCGGCAGAAACCATTGAAAAAGTAGAAGTGATAACAAACCCTTCAGCGCGCTATGATGCCGAGGGTACTGGCGGTATCATTAATATAATACTCAAACAGGGAAAAAATTCTGGCTTAAACGGATCTGTCAATCTATTTGCCGGTTACCCTGATAATTATGGAGGTGCCCTCAGCTTAAATCTAAGACGTAAGAAATTCAATTTCTTTATTAATACAACTTATCGTTACAGAAATGCTCCGGGTAATGCATTGTATGAACAGGAAAACTTCAATCCGGATGGAACTACAGCTAGTTTTCAAGATGAAATACGGGAATACCAAAGAGAAAGGAACGGATTCAATAACAATTTTGGTTTTGAATTATTCATAAACCCGACCATGAGTATTACAAATTCATTTGTCTACAGGTCCTCAAACGGCGACAACACAGTGGATATTGATTTTTTTAATTTTGACGCCAACGGGAATCCCACTGTACAAAGAAATAGATTTACGGCCGAAGGTGAAGATGAAAACGACATACAGTATTCGTTTAATTTTTTGAAAAAATTCGATGATAAAGGCCATGAAATGGTAATTGATTATCAATATTCAACTGGCTCTGAAATTGAAAACTCGATTATTAACGAAATTGTAATTGGCGAAAATGATGAACTTCCCACAGAACAAACTATTAATGATGAAGCACAAATAAACCAGCTTATTCAAATGGAATATGTGCTTCCATTTAGCAAGGACAAGCAATCACAATTTGAATTGGGTTACAGGGGTACTTTTAATACATTTGATACAGATTTTAAATTCGGAATATTAGAGGAAGGAAATTTAATCAGTGATCCCAATTTTAGCAACCGGCTTATATATACAGAAAATATAAATGCCGCATACGTTCAGTTAGGTAGAAAGTTTAAGAAGTTTAATATTCTGGGAGGCTTGCGAATGGAGGCCTCTGATATCGGAATTGAATTGGTCACTACAAATGAAATAAATAATAAAAACTATGTAGATTGGTTTCCTTCTATTTTTATTGGTTATGATTTTTCTGAATTGGATAAGATAAATATTAGTTATAGCAGAAGATTGAGAAGGCCCCGGTCGCGTTTTATCAATCCTTTTCCCTCGAGATCGAGCAATACAAATTTGTTTCTGGGTAATCCGGATTTAAATCCAACTTATTCCAATGTTTTTGATATTGAGTACCTAAAACGATGGGATAAGGTAACCTTAACTGCTTCAGCGTATTACAATTATTCTACAGGTGTATTTCAATTTATAACACTGGAGACAGGAGATTTTGTTGAAATTGAAAACCCGGATGACCCTGACAAGCCCGTTTTTGTTCCTGTACAAGTTAGAACTCCTATAAATCTTGCAACAGACACTCGTTATGGAATGGAATTTACAACCATCTACGTTCCTAAAAGAAATTGGCGCTTTACATTAAATTTTAATGTTTTTAATCAGCAATTACGAGGAGACTATACTTATACCAATTCTCAGCAAGAGGAAATAACTCAAATTTTTGATGCAGATAACCTGGCTTGGTTCAGCAGGTTTAGTGCAAAAATTCCGCTTCCAGGTAAAATAGATTTTCAGGCGAATCTATTTTATAGGGGGCCAACGGAAAATGCACAAAGCAAGAGAAAAGGTATTTTGAGTACTAATTTGGCTTTTAGTAAAGACATAATTAAAGACAAGGCTACACTTTCGCTCAATGTAAGTGATCTTTTAAACAGCAGAAAAAGAAGAAGTGAAACCCGTACGGATAATGTATTTACCTATAGTGAATTTCAATGGCGGGAAAGACAAATTACATTGTCCTTTTTATATCGCTTCAATCAAAAAAAGAACCAAAGAAATGGGAACAGAAGAAGAAATGGTAATGGAGATGATTTTGAATTTGAAGGATCTTAAAATCAAATACAACTAAAATATAAAGAAGCCAGACGGCTTCTTTTTTTATTCGCTACGTTGGGCTCTTTTCGCTTCACGTTTTTCTTTCCATATTTCTATAAGATTGCCCCCCAGCCAATATGGAACGATAAATAATAATAATAACATCATTAACCAAAAACCTATGGTAATAACGGTGAAAAAGGCTAAAAGCCCCAAATATTGATCAAATTCGAACATACTATTATTCTTTGGAACACAAAGATACTTTGAAAATGGTAATTTCAACAAGTCAAAGGTAAAAAAAAATTTGAGTTACCTTAAATTTCAAAATACATCAATCAAAATATGCATTCGTATATTATCTTTGTTGATATAAAAACTACACTATTATGAGCTTCCGAATTGAAAAAGACACCATGGGTGAGGTAAAGGTCCCATCCGATAAATACTGGGGTGCGCAAACTGAACGATCACGTAATAATTTTAAAATTGGTCCTCCGGCTTCTATGCCATTAGATGTGATTCTGGGATTTGCCTATTTGAAGAAGGCCGCGGCATATACAAATTGTGAATTAGGGGTTTTATCAATAGAAAAAAGAGATCTTATTGCCCAAGTTTGTGATGAAATACTCGCAGGAGATCACAATAACCAATTTCCTCTTGTTATATGGCAAACCGGTTCCGGTACACAAAGCAATATGAATGTAAATGAAGTTATTGCCAATAGAGCACATGAATTGGCTGGTAAAGTGATTGGTGAAGGAGAGAAAACAATTCAACCAAATGATGATGTTAACAAATCGCAGTCATCAAATGATACATTTCCGACGGGAATGCATATTGCAATTTATAAAAAGATTGTTGAGGTTACTATTCCCGGATTAAGACAATTACGCAATACCCTCAATGAAAAAGCAGAGCTATTTAGCAATGTGGTTAAAATTGGTCGCACGCACTTAATGGATGCGACTCCTTTAACACTTGGACAGGAATTTTCGGGTTATGTTTCTCAAATAGATCACGGGATAAGGGCACTAGAAAATACTTTAGACCATTTAAGTGAATTGGCATTAGGCGGCACTGCAGTGGGTACCGGATTAAACACGCCTAAAGGCTACGACGTTTTAGTAGCCAAATATATTTCTGAATTTACCGGACTTAAGTTTAAAACAGCTCCTAATAAGTTTGAAGCCCTTGCATCACATGATGCGTTGGTTGAAAGCCATGGCGCATTAAAACAATTAGCTGTTTCCCTGAATAAAATTGCTAATGATATAAGAATGATGGCATCAGGTCCAAGATCCGGAATTGGTGAGATCATAATTCCTGCCAATGAACCGGGAAGTTCTATAATGCCAGGTAAGGTTAACCCAACCCAATGTGAAGCGCTTACCATGGTTTGCGCACAAGTTATGGGCAATGATGTTGCAGTCACTATAGGAGGTACGCAGGGACATTATGAGTTAAATGTTTTTAAACCCTTAATGGCCGCTAATGTTTTGCAATCTGCTCAGCTTTTAGGAGATGCTGCAATTAGTTTTGATATAAATTGTGCGGTAGGCATAGAACCTAATCACGAGGTCATAAAAGAATTATTGAACAATTCATTAATGCTGGTAACAGCATTAAATACAAAAATTGGATATTACAAAGCTGCAGAAATAGCTAATACAGCACATAAAAATGGGACAACCTTAAAGGAAGAAGCTGTTAATCTGGGATATGTCACCAAAGAAGAATATGATGAGTGGGTTAAACCTGAGGAGATGGTAGGTGGTCTAAAATAGAATTCTCGTTCCAAACTTGGGTGATTGAATTTATAATTATCATAGGAAGACATATGCAGTAACTCCTGAGGATTTGCCTTCAACACCAGCTATTTGTATTGAATACAGAATTATTTCAATAAAAAAGGGCCAACCTAAAGATTGACCCTTTTTTATTAATGGATAGTGTTTATTACTTCAATATGAACTTAGATGTTCCTAGTAATTTAAGTTTGTCATCATAAACATTTACCATGTAATTTCCTTTTTGGAAATCACCAGATGGTTTGTTTATAAAATCACATACATCCAAATCATTATTTTCGTAGTAGAAATCGGTTTCCTTGCTATAAGATACAGAGGCACCGTCTTCACTAGATTTAGACATTCCTCCTCCTAATACATTACCTTGAGGATCTAAAACCTCAACAAGGAATTGTCTATCTCCTGCTTCGGCTATTACGTTATCAGCAACAGTAAAACAGATTTTAAATTTGTCCGTACTTTTAGCTCTGGAAGTAGATACTAATTTACCATTATTACGCTCTCTTACAGCATCAACTGTAAAAGAAGATAAATTTAAAGCGGAACCTTTTTCAACAGCATCGGCCAACTGAGTATTTTGCACTACCAATGAATCGTTAAACACAGTTTGTTTTTCCAATTCAACAAAAGTACTGTCTCTTTGCATTGCTATAAAAGTATTAGACTTGGTCAAAGAATCTACCTGACGCAGTAATTGCTCTCTTTCTTCCTTAAGAACGCTAACCTGTCTTCTGTATCTTGAAAGGGAAGCAATATCAGATTTCATAGTCTTAACAGAGTCAATATACTTTGCAATTCTATCCCTAGCAGATACCAATTCTTCATTTGTAGCATTGCTTTCCAAGATTGCTTTGTCATATTCAGACTTCAAGCTATTCAAATCTTCCACTACAAGATCCTTTTCCTGAGTAAGAGCTACTGCGGTCTTTTTCTTATCCTGATAAAGACTAACAGTGTAAATTATAGTACCTAATAGGACTACAGCTAATAAACCAGCTATTACTTTTAATCCGTTGTTACTTTTTGTTTCAGTCATGATGTAAATGTTAATTAAGCTTTTTTACTTTTTAAAAGTGTTTGTTTGTATAAGTCTATATACGGTATAGATTTGCTTTTAGATTTTTCTTTTAAAAAAATAATTAAATAATTTTAACAAGTATAACCTTATATTAACTTTAGTTATCCTAAAATTAGAATCCCAATAATGTCTTTGAAAATAATCCCTTTTAGACCGAGCCTTGCCAAATACTTCAGAGATCTGAATTTATCTTGGCTTGAGAAGCACTTTTATGTTGAACCTAAAGATGCTGAATTACTGGAAAATTGCAAAAGTAGCATCATTGACGAAGGTGGATATATTTTTTTTGCGGAGATAGACTCAGAAATTGTGGGCTGTTATTCGTTGATTAGGTTAGACAATTCCATATATGAACTAGGTAAAATGGCTGTTGATGGGGCTTATCAAGGGCAAAAAATTGGACAGAAACTTATGGCGCATGGAATTGCTTTTGCCCAAAGTCAAAATTGGAAAGAATTACTTCTGTATTCAAATACTATCCTGGAACCTGCCATTTATATCTATAAAAAGTTTGGATTTAGGGAAGTAGTAATGGAAAAGGATACTCCTTATGAAAGAAGCAATATAAAAATGCAGCTTGTTTTATAATAACCAATTATTGAATATCTTTAATTTAAACACAGCGATATTAACTTAAGTCCTTATCATGAAGAACGTCATAATTCCCATTATAGTTATTTGCACTTTATTTATAACCGGATGTAAAGAAAAGTCAAAAACAGGACCCAATCTTAATTCAGAACCTCAATATGGTGAACAAGTACCGCCGCCGCCTGAACCTCAATCCGAAATTAAAATAATTCCTGTTGAACACGCCACCACAGTCCTTGAGTGGGGAGATGTTACCATTTATGTAGACCCAGTTGGGGGGGCTGAGGTATTTAAAAACCAAAGGCAACCCGATTTAATTCTGATCACAGACGTACATGGAGATCATTTAAACGTGGAAACACTAGAGGAATTAAATACATCCAATGCAAAGATTATGGTTCCACAGGCCGTAGCAGATAAAATCCCATCAAAGTTTACACCTCAGTTAGATGTTTTAAATAATGGAGATTCAAAAGAACGATTTGGTATTACCGTTGAAGCCATCCCTATGTATAATTTGAGGGAAGAAGCTAAGGCATTTCACGAAAAAGGAAGGGGAAATGGCTATATTTTGAATCTTGACAGTCAACGTCTTTATTTCTCTGGAGATACAGAAGACATCCCTGAAATGCGCTCATTAAAAAAAATAGACAAGGCGTTTATTTGTATGAACCTGCCTTATACTATGACCGAAGAAAGCGCCGCAGATGCCGTACTTGAATTTAAACCACAAGAAGTTTATCCTTATCATTATCGAGGCAGACCGGATGTGAGTGATGTAAATAAATTTAAAGAATTGGTAAATAAGGGCAATCCAGAAATCAGTGTGATACAGCTGGACTGGTATCCCAATGATGATTTTTAAAAAAGTGCGCTAAAAAAACAGTGCGATTTTACCGGATTAACTTCTTGTATTTTATTCTTTTAGGCATAATATCTGCACCTAAACGTTTCTTTTTATTTTCTTCGTACTCTGTGAAAGAACCTTCGAAGAAATATACTTGTGAATCCCCTTCAAAGGAGAGAATATGCGTACAAATACGATCCAAAAACCAACGATCGTGAGAAATTACAACGGCACAGCCGGCAAAATTCTCCAATCCTTCCTCCAATGCACGTAGCGTGTTTACATCAAGGTCATTTGTAGGCTCATCCAATAATAAAACATTGCCTTCCTCTTTTAAAGTCATTGCAAGATGTAATCGATTGCGCTCACCTCCGGAGAGCATATTTACTTTTTTATTCTGCTCACTCCCGGAAAAATTAAACCGGCTTAAATACGCTCTGGAATTAACCTGTCTTCCTCCCATCATTACCAATTCCTGACTGTCGCTAAAGTTTTCCCAGATAGACTTATCTTTCTGAATATTTGAATGACTTTGATCTACATAGGCTATTTTGGCCGTCTCACCCACAATAAATTCACCTTTGTCTGGAGCTATCTCACCCATGATCATTTTAAAAATAGTAGTTTTACCAGCACCATTAGGTCCTATTACTCCAACTATTCCAGCCTGTGGTAATTTAAAATTTAAATCTTCGTAAAGTAATTTATCCCCAAAAGCTTTACTTACATTTTTAGCTTCAATAACATTGGTTCCCAACCGGGGTCCATTTGGAATATAGATCTCCAACTTTTCATCAAGTTGTTTTTGATCCTGACTTAACAATTTATCATAATTTTTGAGTCGGGCTTTTTGCTTAGCCTGCCTGCCCTTAGCACCCTGGCGTACCCAATCTAATTCCCGTTCGAGCGTTTTCTGACGTTTAGAAGCCTGTTTACTTTCTTGTGCAAGACGTTTGGATTTTTGATCCAGCCAGCTACTGTAATTTCCCTTCCATGGAATACCTTCTCCCCTATCTAACTCCAGAATCCAGCCCGCAACATTATCCAGGAAATAACGGTCATGAGTTACCGCAATAACAGTTCCTTTATACTGTGCCAGATGGTGTTCCAACCAATGAACAGATTCAGCATCCAAATGGTTAGTTGGCTCATCGAGCAATAATATTTCCGGTTCCTGTAAAAGCAGCCTGCACAAGGCCACCCGCCTTCTCTCACCGCCCGAGAGCACAGAAATTTTCATATCTGCTTCAGGAGTCCTCAGAGCATCCATAGCAATTTCAAGTTTGGTGTCTAGTTCCCAGGCGTTTGAAGCGTCAATTTTATCCTGCAGATCGGCTTGCTTGTCCATTAATTTCTGCATTTTATCCGCATCTTCATATACTTCAGGCAGCCCAAACATGTCATTAATCTTATTGTATTCATCGAGGATGGCAACAGTTTCTGAGACGCCCTCCTTAACGATTTCCAGTACTGTCTTATTTTCATCAAGTAAGGGTTCTTGTTCCAAATAGCCAACCTTATAACCCGGCGAAAACACCACATCTCCCTGATAATTCTTGTCTGCACCAGCTATTATCCTCAATAAGGTAGACTTCCCCGAACCATTAAGGCCGAGTATTCCTATTTTGGCCCCATAAAAGAAGCTCAAATAAATATTTTTAAGAACCGGAGTATTGGCATTTTTGTAGGTTTTAGTAACCCCGGACATAGAGAAAATTACCTTCTTATCGTCAGCCATAAACTTAATATGTTTTTTGAATAATAAAAATAAATCAAGAAGTCATAAACCTATTGATAAATAAAGAAATATATGGGGTGTAAAAGGGTTCAAACCCTCCCTTTTAATGCATTAAATACCCACGCTATGGCAAAGAAACCAATTCCTACGGAGGCAAACCCCCATCCGGCCACATCATCGTAACGAAATGCGCCAAGGGCAATTAATCCGAAGCCGACAAAAATCATTATAAAAGTAGCCCAGGCAAGGACTGTATTCTTGTTCATTCCCATGTTAGTTAGTTTAGTTGGACTTCAAATATCGGAAATTTTATAAGAATTTTTCAAAGTAAATGCTTAAACTTTTATTCTTCAAAGGGAAAGACAACCCCTGTTTGTTTCCTAATTTCATCCATAATTCTGATTAAATCAGAGGTATGTTTCAAGGACCAGGAGTCACTTTCTATCTTACCATTCCTTAAACATTGATGAACTTCTTCTATTTCATACTCATAGCCTTTTCCTCTGGTAGGTAATTGAACTCTTTCTACTTTATCGTTTTTCTCAACAGAATACTCCTGTGCTTCGTGCCATCGAGGGGCTAAATACAGAGTTCCCTCAGAACCGGAAATCTCTGCCTTCATTTCTGAATTAGAGGTAAGTCCGCTGTACAATATGGCCTGAGCATTTGAATACTCAAAAATCATAGAGGTTTGGATATCTACTCCGGTTTTATAAATTTTAGAAGAAGCCAGTATTTTTTCAGGATACCCTAAAATAAGATATGCTAAAAAAATAGGATAAATCCCAATATCCAATAGGGATCCCCCGGCCAATGAAGGATTTAGAAGTCTGCCATTTTCATCCCTGTCAAGAGCATAAAAAGCAAAATCTGCATTTAAATATCCTATGTTGCCAATAATACCCCCGTCAACCAATTCTTTTACTTTTTTAATTGCAGGGTTAAACCTGCTCCATAAAGCTTCCATCAAAAAAACCTTATTTTTTCTGGCGGAAGCAATCATTCTTTCCACCTCTCCACTATTTATTCCCATAGGTTTTTCGCAAAGTACATTTCGCCCTGCGTTCATGGCCATAATACTCAATTCTGCATGAGAAGTATGTGGTGTGGCAATGTAAACTACGTCTACCTCGGAACAATTAAATAATTCCTGATAGCTCCCAAACGCATATTTGGCATTGTTTAATTCACCAAATCGACTGGCTTTTTGTATATCTCTCGAGGCAACCGCAGTAAGCACACCATCAGGTACCAGTTTTAAATCATCCACAAATTTTTGAGCTATATTGCCCAATCCCACTATTCCCCAACGAATTTTTTCTTTCATATCTTACTGTTGAATTTTGTTAAAGTTAATCAATATTACTCCTTATCTTTAACCCTGTTAAAGAAATTGAATATAGAGAATGGATATCAACTTCAATAAGAACGAAGATCGAAATAAATTACTTGTAACCGAGCTAAAGAAAAGGCTTACCAAGGTAAAATTAGGTGGCGGTAAAAGCCGCATTGAAAAGCAGCATGAATTAGGGAAAATGTCTGCAAGAGAGCGCATAGATTACTTATTGGATGACAAAAGTAATTCGATAGAAATTGGCGTATTTGCGGGAGATAATATGTATGAGGAACATGGCGGTTGCCCATCAGGAGGTGTTGTAGTCAAAATAGGTTATGTTAAGAGTAAACAATGTATTGTTGTTGCAAATGATGCTACAGTAAAAGCTGGTGCCTGGTTCCCGATTACGGCCAAAAAGAATCTTAGAGCTCAGGAAATTGCTATAGAAAATCGAATTCCAATTATTTATTTGGTAGATAGTGCAGGGGTTTATCTCCCGATGCAAGATGAAATTTTTCCCGACAAGGAGCATTTTGGACGCATTTTTAGAAACAATGCGATAATGAGCAGTATGGGCATAGTACAAATAGCTGCTATTATGGGGAGTTGTGTAGCAGGGGGTGCATATTTACCTATAATGAGTGATGAAGCTCTGATTGTGGATAAGACCGGTAGTATATTTTTAGCTGGCAGCTATTTGGTTAAAGCGGCCATAGGGGAGGAAATTGATAATGAAACTCTCGGCGGAGCTGTAACGCACAGTGAAATAAGCGGGGTAACCGATTATAAGGCAAAAGATGATAAAGATGCCCTTGATACAATTAAAAACCTGATTGATAAGATAGGGATTCCCAATACCGCAGGATTTAATAAAATTAAGTCTATAAAACCTGCGGAAAAACAGGAAGAAATTTATGGAATTTTACCTGGATCCAGGACAGAGCAATACGATATGCTTGAAATAATTAAGCGTCTTGTAGACCACTCGGAGTTTCAACAATACAAAGAAGGGTTTGGTAAAACAATCCTGACTGGTTATGCGCGCATTGATGGCTGGGCAGTGGGTATTGTGGCAAATCAACGAAAAGTTGTAAAGACAAAGAAAGGCGAAATGCGATTTGGAGGAGTTATTTATTCTGATTCTGCAGATAAAGCCACTAGATTTATTGCAAATTGTAATCAGAAAAAAATACCTCTTGTTTTCCTTCAGGACGTGACAGGGTTTATGGTGGGTAGCAAAAGTGAACACGGGGGTATTATAAAAGACGGGGCTAAAATGGTAAATGCGGTAAGTAATTCCGTTGTGCCAAAATTTACCGTGATTATTGGCAATAGTTATGGAGCCGGAAATTATGCCATGTGTGGAAAAGCCTATGATCCCAGGCTTATTGTTGCCTGGCCCAGTGCCGAGCTTGCTGTAATGAGTGGGAATTCTGCGGCAAAAGTATTGCTGCAGATAGAAAAGGCCTCTTTAAAAAAGAAAGGAGAAAAAATAACTCCTGAAAAAGAAGCCCAACTCTTTGATGAAATTAAGAAAAGATATGACAGACAAATATCCCCATATTACGCGGCAGCACATTTATGGACAGATGCTATTATAGATCCATTAGAAACACGCAAATGGATTTCCATGGGTATAGAAGCGGCAAACCATGCCCCTATAGAAAAAGCATTTAATATGGGTGTTTTACAAGTTTAGTTACCTAAATGTTTGGTTATTCTGGGTATCAGTAATAAGTCTGTTTGCCGTCCATTCACATACCGAAAACCTTCTTCCCCATAGAAACCTGCTTCTTCCAGCATGATCCGAATATCCCTATTCCATTCCGGAATGTTAATAGTAGTATTCAATTCAATCGCATAAACTGTATTAGGATTAAGGGGATAATTCTCTCCGTCGTCTTTCATAACACCTCCCTGGGAATCCCACATCCCAATAGTTGTTCCTGCAGAATGACCATAGGATCCTAATGGATGTGTATAAATGGCAGGTTTAAGTCCGGCCTCTTTGGCCTGATTTAAGGCGATTCTTAATATTTCATTCCCTGTACGGCCTCTTATCATGTTCTTTGTAAGATAGTCCTGTACGCTGTTCCCATCTTTCAATCCTTCCCTTAAAAAAATAGGTGCTTCCTTTTCTCCTGGTTTCAAAACATAGGCCAATTCCTGACAATCCGTATTTAATCTTAAATAGGTAATCCCAAAATCACAGTGTAATAGATCACCCGGTACAATCACCATTTGGTCTGGTCTCCCAGAAAAAGAATAGAGATGCCCAACCAATTCCTCATTTGTTCTTTGAACATCCACTGTTGGATGGAACCAGGTCTCAAGACCCAGATCTGTAACTTTTTGCCTCATCCACCATTCCACCTCGGTTGTTGTTGTTATCCCGGGGGTAATCACTTTTTCGGAAAATGCCTCTTCAATAATATTATGAGTTATGGAGACCAACTGATTGTAAATTACCATTTCCCTTTCAGTTCTTGTCTCAATCCATCTAACACCAAGTTGTTCAGCAGAAACTACTCTTGAAGCATATTTCTTTGGTAAGTACTGTAAGAATTCCTCATAATCTGTCTTATCAAGACCATCTGCAATATTATGATCCTTTGAATAATTCAACCCTATTTTTTTTGGATTCCGTTCTTCTATCAATTGAACTAATCGTTGCCATTGATCAGGTTCTTTTTCTTTGTCCCATGCCGATGAGATGTTTTTTCCCACATTATATCGGGCTACGGCCAGTTTTTCGATTGTGTTCCCGGTTTTATCTCTATAAAATAATAGAATGGTTCTCCTTCTGGCATTTAGCCATGTAGAGGGCAGCATGGTTTTTAATACCGGATCTTCATTGTATTCCCGGGAAATAAGGATCCACATGTCCAAATCTGATTGGTCCATAAGTTCAGGTAGTAGTACATCAAACCGTTCATTTAAAATTTCATCAATTACTTGTGCCCGTTCTTCTTCAGATAAAATTTGTTGGCAGAATAACTGATAACTAAGTGAAAATAATAGGAGTGTTAGGAAACTTTTCATAAAATGCGTAGACCTCATTAATTTATAATTGGTTTTAATTTTAAAATACGTATTAAAATACAAATCATTTATATTCTATAGTATTACCTGCTTATCCTGATGATAACTACAATTAGGATTCTCAGATATTTGAATAATATCAGCTTTTTATCAAAGACAAACTTTTTTCCCTGATAATCTTACCATTCGTTGTATTTATAAAAGCTGTGACGTAAAATATTTCTTTTGGCAACTCAAATTTCTCCAAATCAGCTTTGGAAATTATTTCCCTAAGTCCTTCTATTTTTTCACCTTCAACAACTAAAATTAACTTCTGTCCCAACTTTAAGTCTGGTAAAGCACTGACAAAAAATCTTGACGGGATTAACAAAGACAGTTTTTGTTCAATTTGTTCAGGAATTAATTTGATACCCCCCGAATTAATAACGTTATCAAATCGTCCCTTCCATAGGAATTCCTTTTCCGAAATCAATTCTACAATATCATTAGTGATTACAGGGTCATCGCTAATATTTGGGGCGTTTATTACCAGACATTTTCTGTCATCCTGAGAAATAGCTATGTCCGGTAATATTTCAAAAGCTTCATGATCTGACTCGGGCCCGTATTGACTCAATGGCCTGACAGCAACATGAGTAACGGTCTCAGTCATCCCATAAGTTTCAAAAATCTTTGTATTGCTATCGGCAATCAATTTCATTAATTGGGAAGAAACAGGAGCTCCCCCAACTATGACGGTCTGAATCTGATTTAATTTATTTATGGAAGATTCCAATTGAAGAGGTACCATAGCGCAAAATTTATAGGACTTATTTATTCCATCCAGAGGTCTTGAAGTGGGAGCCACAAAATCTAGCTCTAAACCAAGAACCATTGCCCTAACGAGCATCATCTTCCCAGCAATGTAGCCAGTAGATAGGCATAGTAAAACCCTATCGCCGGCTACTAACCCAAAATAATCGCCGGTAACCTTGGCAGAGTTTACCATATGCTGTTTTTTCAATGGTATACCAAGAGGAAGGCCTGTAGAGCCCGATGTTCGTATTGTAAGCTCAGAATCGGCTGACAACCAATCTAATAGAAAGTCTCCTATTTCTTGTTCAAAATCTGCTCCTTCCTTTATTAAACTATAGGCAACCTCTTTTAACTCCTCATTCGAATAGCCATGGCCATTAAGTTTAAATTGTTCATGTATTTTTACTGGCATCTACTTAATTATCAGGTTGTTCATCTAATTCTCTAGGGGGTAAAACTTTGCCGGTTAGACGTTCTTCCCAATTGGTCCAGCCGTACTTTTTTGATAAAATAAGAAGCATAATAGGATAGACAATAAAAACAGGCGCAAAAACTTCCCAACCTATCTCAGGCTCAGAAATATCCTTATATATAGAATTCGTTTGGAAAGCGGTCCATTCTGCGGTAACCAAAAGTGCAGCCGTTAAATTATTTGCAGCATGAAATCCCAGGGCCAATTCCAAACCTTCATCCATAAGGGTTAGAATACCTAAAAACAGGCCAGTACCAATATAAAAAACCATTACCCCATATCCGATTTTAGCTACTTCCGGATTAAATATATGTAACAACCCAAAAATTAGGGAAGTACCAAGCAGCGCCGCCCATCTGTTTTTTGTAGCAATACCCAGTCCTTGCATTAAATAACCACGAATAAAATACTCTTCAAAACTGGTTTGAATGGGGATAAGAATAAGGGCGATCAAGAGTAACACCAAAAATGGACCCGGCTGAAAATTATATACATAGTCATCTGGAGATAAAAAGATATCCAACCCTATGAACACCCCTGAAATAATGGCCCATAAGAAAAATGTAAAAGCTATCCTTTTCCAGTCCATTTTTTTCCTTGAAGTACCTAAGGAAAGGAAGCTTTGCTGATGTAGATATTTTACAGTAAGATATAGCGCCAAAAAGCCAACTACAAACGTCAGCAACGCAAGAAAGAAAAATAAATTTGATCCCAACAAATTGGAAATACCGGCTATGTCCGTCGGGTAATCTCCTGATTCGATTGCTTTTGCAAATAGAACTAATACCAGAGGACCTGAGCCAATAAATTGCCAACCAATGAAAATAATTAGTACTCCCACCGCATACCTCCAAAATTCATGCAATCCTTTATAAGCTTGTTCTATATACATAATTTCTTTATTAAATTCTGATCCCAGTTTAAATTGTTGTTGATGTATAATTTTCCTTTTTGTATTTCAAGTGGGCTTTTAAAATTATTGGTAAATAAAGTCCCGGTACCTAATCCCTGGGCCATTTTGTTATTAAGCGTATACGTCCACTGTGCAATGGCGTTAAGGCCAATATTACTTTCCAATGCGCTGGTAATCCACCAGCCGATGTTCAATTTTGAGGCTATATCGATCCATTCCTTGCAAGCCTTGAACCCACCCAGAAGACTTGGTTTTAAAATTATATAGTGTGGCATAATGGTTTGTAGCAAAGTTTCCTTTTCCGTTACGGTATGATGACCAATTAATTCTTCATCAAGAGCTATTGGCAGTGGTGAATTTTCACAAAGATGCTTCATTTCCATGGGAAATCCTTGTTTAACAGGCTGTTCAATAGAATGTATATCGCAGGCTGCTAATTTAATGAGATTATTCAAAGCCTCATCCACATTAAAAGCCCCATTGGCATCTACCCGAAGTTCTATTTCTTCTTTGCCATACTTCTTTCTCAGGGAAGTCAATAACGATAATTCCGTATTAAAATCAATTGCCCCTATTTTAATTTTAATACAACTGAATCCCGATTGTATTTTTTCAGTTATTTGATTCTGCATGAATTCTTCATCGCCCATCCAAATTAAGCCGTTAATATCAATGGCTGTTTTAGATTTTGTAAAGGAGGAAGGAAAAAGCACAAAAGGGTTTTCAGATGCCAGAGAAGTGAAAGCCTGTTCAACTCCAAACCTGATACTTGGATATTCCTCTAAATCTTCTAAAAGTCTTTCTTTACCTAAATGAATATGTGAGCAGGTCCAGGAAAGTTTGTCTTCAAATTCAGGTACATCATCAATACTCAGGCCTCTGAACAATCCGCATTCTCCAATGCCAGATTTTCCTTTATCCTTAAGAACTAAAAACCAGGTTTCCTTTTGCTTTAGTATGCCCCTCGACGTACCACTTGGTCTTTTAAAATTCAAATTATATTTCCTGTAAAAAGCGTCCATATGAATTAGTGCTAAATTTAACTATATTTTCAATCTAAAAATTAGAGAATGAAGGGAAATACAAATAAAATAATATGGTTGACCGGGGCTTCCTCGGGCATTGGAGAAGCTCTTGCCTATGAATTAAGCCTTAGAGGCCATAAGCTTATCCTATCGGCCCGGAATAAAAAACAGCTCATCTCGGTTAAAGAGAGATGCAAATATCCGGAATGTGTGGCAATTTTACCTTTGGATCTTGCGGATTTCGGCACAGTGAGTAATAATGTAAAAACTGCAGTATCTATATATGGGAGAATTGATATACTAATCAACAATGCAGGAATAAGTCAGCGTTCTTTAATAATGGATACAGACTTGGAAGTATATGAAAAATTAATAAATGTAAATTATTTGGGAACTGTGGCCCTGACTAAAGAAGTCTTGCCTCATTTTATCTCAGAAAGGAGTGGGCATTTTGTTACTGTGACCAGTTTGATGGGCAAATTTGGATCTCCGTATAGGTCTGGCTATTGCGCAGCTAAACATGCCTTACACGGGTTTTTTGATGTGTTTAGGATGGAACACGAAAAGGATGGTATAGATGTAACCCTGGTATGTCCGGGTTTTGTTCAGACCAAGGTGGCCATAAATGCTTTAATCGGAGATGGGTCTTCTCAAAATAGAAACGATCAGGCCACGGAGCAAGGTATGCCCCCGGAGATATTTGCCAGAAAAATGATTCGGGCCATAGAAAAAAAGAAATATGAAGTTTATATTGGTGGTAAAGAAATTAAAGGTATTTACCTGAAACGATTCTATCCAAAGCTATTACATAAAATAGTATTGAGAAGTCAATACAGATAATTAAATTGTAATTGCCTCTCCTATTGGCAAAAGATGTAATTTTTTACCGGCTTTCGTAAATTCTTCCTGAGCTTTCTTATGGTCAATTTCTATATAACCAAAAGTATCGTAATGATATCCCAACACAGTATCACAAGAAACAAAATCTGCCGCCAGAACTGCATCTTCAAACCCCATAGTGAAATTATCTCCAATGGGTAAAATGGCCAGGTCTAATTTATGGGTTAAAGGAATTAATTTCATATCTGCGGTCAAAGCCGTATCTCCGGCAATGTAAAGTTGCTTGCCTTCAGAAGAGATAATAAAGCCCCCAGGTTGTCCTCCATATGAACCATCGGGAAAGGAAGAAGTATGTATGGCATTCGTATATTTTACTTTTCCAAAGTCAAAATTCCAGCTACCGCCGTGATTCATTGGATGTGCCTTGAACCCTTTAGCCTGATAATGCATGGCAATCTCATAATTACTGACAATTACCGAATCAGATCTTTTTGCAATGGCTTCTACATCCAGGATATGGTCCTGATGGGCATGTGTAACCAGGATATAATCAGGATTCAAATCTTCTATATCAACCTTTCCGGTTGCCTTCTCGTTTGCTGTAATGAACGGGTCGACTAAAATCTTGAATTGACCGACCTCAACTAATAAGGATGCGTGCCCTAAAAAAGTAATTTTCATGATGTGACAATTATAAGTTCAAATTTATTTAAAATTGAACCAAAAACGAACACCATCTGTAGTTTTATCAATATTTAATGTAGATTGTAGTTGATTTACCAAGCGCTTCATTAATCGAATCCCCATAGATGAATTGGCCCTCTCTTCAGATTCTTCATCAAGACCCACGCCATTATCGGTATATTCAAAGAATCCCTGGTCACCATTTTTTCTAAGGTGGATATATATTTTACCATCGTCATCATCTTCAGGAAATGCATATTTAAAAGAATTGGACACCAACTCATTTAGTATTAATCCAAAAGGGATGGCCCTGTCAATATCCAATTCAACCCCTTCCGCATCAATAGTTATATTAATGCTATGCCCACCTTTTTTGAATACCGATTGTACACTATTCACCAAACTTTCTATATAACCCTGCATTTCAATTACAGATAAGTCATCATTCTGATATAACTTCTGATGTATCAGAGCCATAGCTTTTACCCTGCTCTTACCTTCCTCAAGAGCTTCAATAGCCGCTTTACTTCTCGTATTTTTGGTTTGTAAACTCAGAAGGCTCGATACCATTTGCAGGTTGTTTTTTACTCGATGATGGATTTCTTTAAGTAAAGAGTCTTTTTCCACCAGAGAATTTTCAATTATATGCTTCTGTTCAGCAATCAGGCGTTGATTCTTTATACTTTTTAAATAAGCATAAACTAATCCCGCAAAACCCAAAAGTGTAAAAATCAAAGAAATAAAAACCAGGTTTATTTGCTCATCCTTAGCCTGCATTTCATTTCTTGCGCGTTCCATTTCCAGCTTTTGTGCATCTATCATTCGCTTGGAATTCTCAATTTCATATTTTGCAACTGTAGAAAGCTGTTGTTTTTTAAGTGAGGAGTCATTGATATTAATAGAATCGGCAATCCTTACGTTTTTCTTCAAGTAGAAACTTGCATTTTTATAATCCTCAATCTTGTCGTAATAGGCAGCCAGTAACCTATTTTTCTTAATAGTATGCTCAATCTTAATGGGAATGAGAGCCTCATTTAAAATATCCTTCGCTTTTTGAAAATTTTCTAATTGCAGGTGACAATCTGCAAGAGCTAAACTATTTTCTATCACATCTTCAGAATACTGACCAATATTATTTTCCCTTATTAAATCTATACTGTTTTCTAAATAGGGTAATGCCTCTTCAAATTGTTTTAGTTGTAAATAAGACTTTCCGATGTTACCTTCTATAATGCCTTTTAATAATTTGGCATCCTGCAATTCTTTCTCCGTCTTAACCTGGGTTACATCATTTAAATATACGTCTATATAACCCTTAGCCTTTTTAAAATTACTTAACGCAACCGAGGAAGATTTGTCCAGAAGTAAATACCGCCCTACATTATTATTGTATTCTGCAAGACCGTAGAGATCACCATTATCAATGGTCTTTTTCATATCCATGATGTAATCTTCCATGGCTTTTCTATGCAACCCCAGATTCGAATAGATATCATAAAAGGTTATATTTTCAGAGAAACCTAAATCTCTTTTCTCCTGTCTGATCTCTACCTGCTTTCCATATAGTTGTAATTGGGAATAGTTATTATCTATTAGATCTAGCATAAACCTCTTGGTCTTCAGATCGAGTTTATCTTTCACTGAATACAGGTCATTAGCTATAGCCACACTTTTGTCGTAGTCGCCCAAATCATAATAAATTTGAGACTGCATGAGCTTATAATTATTTATGGCTGTTGAGTCTCCCGACTTCTCTGCTGAGTTTAGATAAACATTAACCTCATCCAGCCAATCATATGCGGAGTTTTCATTATACCGGTGTAGTGTATTAAAAAAATAATCAAACCTATCGGTGACACTTTGCTTGTGCTTGAATACATCCAATGCATTTTCATCCAAGGAATCTAAAACCTGCGCTCCGACACTTTGAACTAAAGAAAGAAAAAATATTACTAAAATTTTACCCAGCGATTTTGCCATAACAAGCTTTGGGATATTTGCCAAATACTATTTTGATCAAATTATAATTATTAAGTTAAAATCCGTAACAACAATTTAAACTTACTATTAATTCCTATAGTGTTTAAATTTTTGTTGTAAAGTAGAATGAAACTGTTGTATATCAGAACTCTTGTTAAAAATCAAGCCTCATATCAAGATATTCTCATCCTTACTTTTATTACCAAAACACCTTAAATTTCCCTCATGTATTCCTTCTAATCATCTCGACAAAAATATCAGGTCAACTAAAAAAAGACTATACACAAAGCATAGCCTTTTAAACTGTGATATATTAATGATAAGATTTGGGTGCTGAATCAGCGCTTCAAATGTATTACCTAGAAATTTAGCATTCGGGATTTTGTTGTGTAAGTGCTTATTTATGTTGTGAAATAGCATTTTACAGTCATTATTTGCATTTCACCCGATTTTTTAGCCTTTCATGGAAACTTAAATCCAGATAGTTCAGAAATCCGGTTCAATTCAAAATGGTCATAATCAAAAAGAGCCCTGCCAACTAAGACAAGACTCTTTTACGAGAACACTATATGAAAATGAAAAAAAATTATTCGATTAATTACATAGCCAAAGTATTCCAATTCTTCAATAGAGAAAAATAATTGTTGTGAAGTAGTTCAAATGTGTTGTGATTGACCTTTTGAAGGCCATAAAGAAGATATTAAAACTCTATTCTGATAAAAGAAAATTAATAAAAACCGTTAACCCTATGAGTTCATGGCAGAAATAATGAACTCCTTAAAATCTTTCGAAATTGGGATCAGGGTATTATTTATCATAATATCCCTAGAGTTAATAGCGTCTATATGATCTACGTTTACGATATAAGATTTATGTGCTCGGTAGAATTTATTTTTGGGTAATTTCCCTAAATAATCTTTCAAGGGAGATCTTACCAGAAATTTCTTGTCTATTGTATTCACTTCCAAGTAAACATTATCTGCCTTTATAAACTGAATATCTCCAAACTGAATACGATAATAAAGGTGCTGCTTTTTGACAAAAATAGAATCTTTGAGAACAGAATTGGATACTACTCCCTCCTCATCTTCTGGATGTTCCTGTCCGCCTTCTTTGGTTGAGTAATCAAAATTTGAAAGTGCAATCTCGATAGAAGTATATAGATCCTGTTGTTCAAATGGTTTAACAAGGTAGCCATTAGGTTTCACTGTTTTAGCGTTCTCCACAGTAGCCCTATCTGAGTTGGAAGTGACAAAAATGAAGGGAATATTATAGTTCTCTCTTATATGCTTCCCTAAATCAATTCCTGTTTTGTCGGATGCCAAAATGATATCAATAAGCACCAGGTCTACATGATTATTTTTTAAAACCTCTTCAGCCTGTTCGTAAACAATAACATTATCTACAATTTCATATCCTATTTCCTCCAACATAGATTGCATGTCGTCTGCAATAATCACATTATCTTCTACAATAAGAATCTTAATAGCTTGTTCCAAAGTAAGTATGGTATTTGTGGGTTATGTCTACTCAAATTTACAAAAAATAATTATACCCTATATAAAACAAGAATCCTAACAGAAAAGTACTAAGTGCCACTTTTTTTAATTCAGGATCAAAATTTCGAGGATTTTCTATTTTGTTTACTGATCTTAAATGAATAAAAAGAGGTACAAATGCGATCATACATATTCCACTTTTCCATGAATAGTAATGATTCCCTACGAAAATTAACATACTAATGAAAGCCAAAATAATCAAGGTATAATGGTAAACTTTTCCTTTAGAAAACCCTATTTTGACAATTACCGTATTCTTATTAGCTTTTTTATCCGATTCTATATCTCTTAAGTTGTTTAAATTAAGTACTGCTGTACTAAGAAATCCTATAGCAGCTGCAGGAAGTACTGCTATAGATGTTAAAAACTTTGTAAACAAAAACATAGAACCCAGAACGCTTAACAGTCCAAAAAATGAGAAAACAAAAAGGTCACCAAATCCTTTATAACCATATGCATTGCTCCCAACCGTGTATTTAATGGCAGCCCAAATACTGGCTATTCCAAGTATTACAAATAGAACCACATACTTTAAATGTTCTTCATGAAAAGCAAAGTACAAGAGCAGGAAAACCAGGAATAAATCAATAACAACAGATATACGAATACCTGTTTTTAACTCCCTTTTAGACAGTTGGCCGCTTTGATAAGCTCGCTTAGGTCCAATTCTATCTTCATTGTCAGTTCCTTTTACCCCATCTCCATAATCATTTGCAAAATTCGATGTTACCTGAAAGGCAACTGTAGTTAATAAAGCAAGAATAAAAATATGTAAATCCTTATAACCGTAAATATTCGCCAAAGCCGTACCTACTAATATGCCTGACAATGATAAGGGAAGGGTTCTTAAGCGGGCTGCATTTAGCCAAGCTCTAAATTTGATCACTAATAAGGATCTTCAATTTTTATTCGCTTTCCATCCTGATAAGAAGCCACGAATGCATCTTCGAAGCCCATTTTAACCAATTGATATCTAAAGGACCTGGCTTCTTCCAATGTTTCAAAATTTCCCAGTGAATAAGAATAAAAAGGGTTGGTTTTGACGAACATGGTATTCGTTAATGATTCTGAAGACAGGGTAAGGTTATTATCAACAAAGGATTTTACCTGAACAGAATATATTTTTTCTTTTTCTAAAAACATCTTAGCCAGATAGAATTCTTTTACTAAACTCAGCTCATCATTCTTTTGTTGAAGATTATCTATTCTGGTTTTTACAGCGTCCAAGCTATCAATTGAAACCAATAAATTTTGATTGTCATAGGTATTAGACCTGCTAAGTCCTGCAGTAAATGAAGTAATTGCAAGTGTTCCGATTAAAAAAAGTGCAGTCACACCAGCAAGAATATTTCTTTGGACTTTACTCCTTTTTAACTCTTTATTCTTAAATTTTATTTGATCTAACAAGCGTTCGTTTATAATCTGCGCTTTGTCAATGTCTTTATGTAGTTCTAATAAATCGCTTTCTTCAATAAATGGCATATGATATTTAATTTAGGGGGTCAACGGTTAAATTTAAGTAAAAAGCTTATTATCAACAAAATAAATAAGGTTAATCAGGCAAAAATAACAGATTTATGGGAAGAATTAAATACGTATTTGGTAATTGTTTAAAACTATTGAAAAATAATCCGATTCACACACTATATATCCCGTCGTCTTTTATTTCAATTTTTCGATCCCTGTAAAGGGCTCCTATTGCTTTTTTGAAAGTTTTTTTGCTCATCTGAAACATCTCCTTTATTTCCTCCGGGGCTGATTTATCATGAAGTGAAATATATCCGCCTGCCAATTCTAACTGCTCAAAGATCTGTTTAGCTGCAGGTTCGAGTGCCATATGACCAATGGGTTTTAAAACAACATCAACTTTACTGTCCTCACGAATTTTCTTTACATACCCTTTTAATGTTGCTCCAATTTGCATGGGTTGAAATACCTCACTTTTAAACACCAGTCCCTGGTATTTATTATTAATTATAACATCCCAACCTAATTCAGATTGCCTGCTTACCAATAGATCTACCTCATCCTTAGGGCTGAGCGATATATCTTCATTCTTCGCGAATTTATTCAATCTGGATGAAGCTACTAGTCTGAAAGACTTTTCATCGAGGTAACAAAAAACTACATACGATTCTCCTTCAATCATTTTCGTCTGCTGTTCCCTAAAGGGTACGAGCAAATGTTTTTCCAATCCCCAATCCAAAAAAGCCCCAAATTCGTTTACCTCGGCCACCCTAAGCCATCCAAAAGTATTCCTTTTAATTAGTGGTTTAAGTGTTGTCGCAATAGGGCGTTCTTCATGATCTAAGTAACAAAATACATTTATATCATCTCCTATATTAAACTCGTCAGGAATGTACTTTAATGGAAGTAATAAATCATCTACGTCATCGTCACCCAGAAATAATCCTACACCTGTTTCTCTTAGAATTTTTAATGTATTATAATTTCCTAATTCTATCATGAAGTCGTTCTATTCAAAAAGGTATAAAAAAAGCCGTTCATTTACAGAGCGGCTAATTTAATGTTCTAGTTATAAACAGATTCTTTTTTAAAGTGCTTTGCCAATATATAATATACTACCGCACGATGTTTGTTTCTCTCAGAAGTACCATAAGTGTTAATTACACTTTTGATACCTTCCATGAGATGAGGGCCATCTGTTAGTCCTAATTTTTTTAGTAAAAAATTTTTCCTCACGGTTTCCAGTTCAGAAACGTCTGTTCCCGACACTTTGGAAGAATCCATATTATAGATTGCAGGGCCCAGGCCAATAGCTACTTTTGTAAGCAGATCCATATCCGGGGTTTGACCAAATTTACCTTTGATATCAGCAGCGTATTGCTCAATAAGATTGTCTCTTCTACTGCTCATATTGTTAGTGTTTTATATACGATTTATTAATATTCTAAGATATGAAATCAAAATAAGTAAGCAAAATTTTATCGTTTAATAATCGAGGTGTTTTTATCTCTAAAAGCACCGGCGATTTGGAAGGTAAATAAAAAGTTGATAAGGCAGTATTTAAGGTGTTTTTGTCTGCAGCTTCCAAATGATTTATATTAAATAAAGAGCAAAGTTTTTGCAAATCTAAATCTTGCACGGTTTCAAAGTAGGTCTCAAAATTCTGAGAATTTTCCATACCTGGCAAGATTCGGAAAATGCCCCCACCGCCATTATTGATAACTATTATTCTTAAATCCTTTCGCTTATAAGAATTCCAAAGGCCATTGCTGTCATAGAAAAAACTCAGATCTCCAGTTATTAGTAAGGTAGGATTCACTGAATGAATTGACGAACCAATTGCAGTAGACGTACTTCCGTCAATGCCACTGGTTCCTCTATTACAAAATACACTAAGTGAAGGGTCTAAATCAAATAACTGCGCATATCTCACAGTTGAGCTATTTGCCAGATGTAGCTGATAGTTTTTAGGAATATCAGAACAGATAATTTGAAAAGCTAGAAAATCTGAGAATGGAATTTCATTTAAATAAGTATTCCTTCTACTCAGATAATTTTGTTTTACTTTATTCCATACACTATAGTAATTACTTTGTAGCTCAGACCTCTGCTTTAAAATGCTTTCAAAGAAATAATTTTCATTCGTTTTTATGTGCTTTGAAAGACTAAAAAATGTATCATAAGCTTTTTTATTATTTATATGCCAATGATGCTTTGGTTTATATTCTCTGAGAAATGCCTTTATCTTTTTGGAAACTATGAGGCCTCCCATTGTAATTAATAGTTCCGGCTGTAATTCCTTAAAAAGTAATTCTTTATTTTTTGATTTTTCAATTGGTGCTATTACACTATCAATACTTGGAAAAAAATTTTGATGGTGCACATTGGAAGTAACTTCTGTAAAAACAATTACTGAATCATCATTCGCAAGGGCATTTAAATAATCAGCATTAATACTTCCCGGATTATTTACGCCAATAATAAGCATTTTCTTTTCACACGAATTCCAAATTCGGGCAAGATCATCCCAATTGATCTCCTCACTGCTATTCTCCAAAATTATAGGGGCACAAAATGGGGCTAGCTTCATATCTTCCTCGGTGTCATATAATGGCTCTTCAAAAGGTATGTTTATATGCACGGGACTGTTTTGGATAATTGCCGATTTCAAAACATTGTTTAACTCAGCATCATTATAACTTTGTATTTGAGACTGCAATTCTTCTGAGATATAATCTTTTGGAAACAAGGAGCTTTTATACTTCTTTACTGTATCAGTAGCATGGGTGATATCTTGTTTTAAATTGGCCGTATAACCAATATGCTTTTCAAATAATGATTCCTGTCTTATGGTCTGACCATCACCAATATCGACTTTATAAGCAGGTCTGTCTGCAGAAATAACAATAAGAGGTATATCACTGTAAAAAGCTTCTGTCACGGCAGGGTAATAATTCAATAATGCACTTCCGGAAGTACAAATGGCTATCACCGGCTTTTGTATATGTTGTGCCATGCCTAAGGCAAAAAATGCTGCACTGCGTTCGTCTACAATACTGTAACAAGAAAAATATGGGTCATTAGTAAAACCAATGGTTAATGGGGCATTCCTTGAACCGGGAGAGATAATAACGTTCTTTATACCCCTTGATTTACAATGGAAAACAACCGATTGGGCCGAAGGAATACTAGAATATTTCATAGGCACCACAAAAATACGATGGAACAATGTGTAAATCCAATCAAATGACTTAATTAAATATCATATTTAGCATGGTTTCACTTTTATGAACTGTTTCGATCCACTCTTGTTGAGCGTTGGAACCGGACGTTATTCCACCACCAATATAAAGGAAGGCCGAATCTTCTTTTATCTGCATACATCGAAGGTTAACAAAGAGATGTGAGGTTTTGTCACTATCAATATTTAGTTCCCCTAAAAATCCGGCGTAAAATTCCCGATCATAATTCTCGTTCCTTTTGATAAATGCTTCTGCCTCAATTACAGGAAATCCGCAAATAGCTGGTGTGGGATGTAATACATGAATTATGTTTTTTAATTTCAAATCGCCAACTGTTCCCCAAATTTTAGTTTTTAGATGCCATAAATTACCAGCCTTAATAGAATTCACCTTGCCAATTGACAAATCAGGGACGTAACTCCTGAGCTGTTTAGCAATGTATTGGGTAACCATATCCTGCTCCTCCATTTCTTTTTTACCCCATGAAGGTTTATCTGTAGTTGTATTTTTTTTAGTGCCTGCAAGAGACATAGTAACCAAAGTGGAGTTTTGTTTAAGGAAAAGTAATTCGGGAGTAGCTCCTATCCAAAGACCTATTTTTGGATGATACCAGAAATAACAAAAGGCATTAGGATAACTATCAAGGACCTTACTAAATAGTTGAATGGGTGAGGAATGATTGGGTACTACTATCTTTCTTGACAGCACAACTTTCTTGAACTTATTATTCTCAATTTCATGAATCCCCTTGTTTACAATTTCTATATGGTATTTCCTCCCCTCTTCTGAGATTGCCCCAAAGTTGGGGGTATCAAATTTAAAATTCCTCATTTGAAATTCATGCGAAAAGACTTTATCCGGACGAATTAGCACTGCAGGAGCCTTCTTATTATATGGGGCGAAAACAAATCCTTTCTCAGTAAAATCACTTACTTGATGCAGAGCTGAATCATGTTGGAAAATTGAGATTACTTCATTGGTATTGGGTTTTCTATAGGCAACAACCGGTAATTCACTTTTCCACTGAGTTTCAATTATGCTAATGTGCTCTAAAAACATACTATGCTCTTGGTAGGGCAATCGTGGTTAATTTACATATTGAAATGAGATTACCTTCCATGTCCGTTATTTTAATATCCCACAATTGTGTAGTTCTGCCTTTATGGATAATTGTGGCCCTGGCATATACCTCCCCTTCACTAATGCTCCTTACATGATTTGCTGATGTTTCAATACCACGTACAAAAACTTTTTGACCGTCAAGAAATACATAAGAAGCAGCGCTGCCAACACTTTCAGCCAGAGCAACAGTCGCACCGCCATGCAGCACACCATCGGGTTGATGAACTTTTGAATTTACGGGCATTTTAGCAACCAGGAAATTTTCGCCTACATCAACAAATTCAATTTCCAAAGTTTCCATAAGGGTATTTTTACAAATATCATTGCAAACCTTTAGTATTTTCTCCTTGTATTCGTTCATAGAAATAATTTTGCGTAAAATTAAGCATTCAAATGCAACTAATAACAATTGCAATAATATGAGCAGCAAACCTTTGGAAAAATCTGTTAGTTATAACAGTAAAAACACATATGAAACATTAAATGACTTTACAGATGAAACAAAAAACGTATGGATAGTTTTTCATGGGATAGGGTATTTGAGCAAGTATTTTCTAAAATATTTTGATGAACTAAATCCTGTAGATAATTACATTATTGCCCCGCAGGCGCCTTCTAAATATTATCTGAACAGCTCGTATAAACATGTGGGTGCCAGTTGGCTAACAAAAGAAAATACTGAGACGGAAATAAATAATAATCTCAATTATCTTGATGCGATATTGAAGGTGGAAACCATGCTTTCCACCCGTAACCTTATTATATTTGGATACTCCCAAGGAGTTTCGATGGCCGCTAGATGGGTGGCTCAGCGTAAAATTGTATGTAATCAATTGGTGCTCTATGCGGGTGGTATTCCAAACGAACTAAATGAAAATGATTTTACACATTTAGGTAATAATACTCAGATAACCATAATTGTCGGTAATCAAGATGAATATCTTACAAAGGAGCGCTTATCTATTGAGAGAGAAAAAGCCCGGACCATATTTAATGGCAAGGCAAAAGAACATATTTTTAATGGAGGCCATATCATTAAAAAAGAAATTATAAATAGTTTGATTTTATGATAAAACCAATAATTCTGGAAAATGATCGGGTAAGACTCTCGCCTCTCACTCTGGATAATTATGAAAACCTACAGCCCGTTGCTGCCGAGCATAAACTCGTTCAATATTCCCCTTCTGATATAGAATCTCCCGCGGCTCTTAAGGCTTATGTTGAAATAGCCCTTGATCAACAGAAACAAAGATTCTCGCTTCCCTTTATTATCTATGATAAACAAGCCAGGGCTTTTGCAGGATGTACGAGATATATGAATATAAATCATAAAAATAAGGTATTAGAAATTGGCTCTACATGGATAGGTAAAAAATTTCAGGGTACCGGACTTAACGCACAGATGAAATATCTGCTACTTAACTATGCATTTAACTCTCTGGGGTTTGAAAAGGTTTCCTTCAGGATTGATGAACGGAATTTACCATCTCGAAAAGCGGTGGAAAAGCTGGGCGCGATTCTGGAAGGAATTCTTCGGAAGAATGTCTATTTATTAGATGGCTATAAAAGGAATACATGCTGTTACGGTATTTTAAAAAATGAATGGGAGAATTTTCATAACCCGGTTAAAACGACAAAAAAATGAAACAGTATATTTCATCAATTAGTCTTTTAGTAAAAGATTACGATGATGCAATAGAATTTTATACCAAAAAATTACATTTTTTAATAATCGAAGACACTAAGCTGGAAGAAAATAAAAGATGGGTAACAATAAGTCCCAGGGGAAATAATTCCTGCCACCTTCTTTTGGCAAAGGCTATTGGAAAGGAGCAGTTAACTGCTGTCGGGAATCAGAGTGGTGGCCGCGTTTTCTTAGTTTTATATACCGATGACTTTTGGAGGGATCATCATGAAATGAGCGAACAAGGAGTTAATTTTGTTCGTCCTCCCAGCAAAGAAGTCTATGGAAATGTAGCCGTATTTGAGGATCTCTATGGCAACTTATGGGATTTAATTGAACCAATTAAAGCGTAATGCCGTTATTCTTCAGGTTTTATTAATTCATCCTGATAATAAGTAATACTCCGTGTAGTAAAAAGATTTTTTGGTGTAATGATCTTTTTAACCCAATTGCCTTCCTCTTTACCGTCAAATTGGTAGATATAATCTTTCGTTTTGACAGATTTTTCAATTTTTGCTACCTCTTTTAAAAGCAAACCCGAGGTATCATAAGTATAGCTTATAGCCTTAACAGTTACAAATGACTTCTTAGTTTCATCGTAATTAAATTCTTTTACCGAAGTCAATTTGTCTTCCAAATCATAAATCTGCTCTTGTGCTTTATTGGGAATTCCATCAAGAAATTCTTTGGTCAAAACTATTTTGTCCTTTGTGCCCTTTCTATTCTTCTTAAAAGAAGTCCTTATTGATTTAAGAATTACATCATTTAACAAATAGGTTATTGTTGTTTCGCCCTTATAACTGCTATATTCGATATTTGTCTCGTCTAAACCTTCATTATTAGATCTGATAATTTCTATTAGATTACCATCCTCATTATAAGAATACTCATAGATACCCAGAACGTCGCCGGTATAAGAAATAATTTTTTCCGAAACTTTTTTATTATTCGTAGTATCAACTTCATAAAAATGCGCAATTGAAGTCTGTTTGTCAAATTGACCTTCGCGATAAATTTCATCGCGTTTTTCCATCAACTGTCCGTTCAAATATTTATAATAAGTAATATCATAATCGGTTTCATTATAGCGTGTTAAATTTTTGGTGAGCAGTCCTTCTTTATTAAATTCAAACTCTTCTTTGCCATAATCAGCAATAACCAGGCAAGACTTTACCGTTCCACGAAGGTCAAAATCTTTTAGTGTAAAGATTTGCGGCTCCTGGGTATAAGTCTTACAGGGCAATAAGAAAAGTCCTATAACCGATATAATCCTAAAGATGTAAGTAGCGTAGTTTTTTAACATTGAAACAAAATTACTTCTTTATACTTCAACATGAAAACAAATAGCATACCGAAAATAAAAAAGGGCGGAAAAACCGCCCTTTAAACCTGCTTTAAATTTCCCTTTACTTTACTTCTTCAAAATCTACGTCTTCTACATTATCACCTTCTTTTGTATCTTCAGAAGCAGTCTCTTCACCATTAGTTGGTTCTCCGCCCTGCTGAGCTTCAGCCTGGGCCTTATACATTTCTTCAGATGCAACCTTCCAAGCCTCATTTATTTTATCCAGCGCAGATGTTATTACGTCAATATCTTTACCTTCATAGGCTGTTTTCAGTTCTGCCAAGGCATCTTCAATAGGCTTTTTCTTGTCTTCAGATAATTTATCTCCAAACTCGGTTAATTGTTTCTCTGTCTGGAATATCATGCTATCGGCCTCATTCATTTTATCGGCAGTCTCTTTTGCTTTTTTATCAGATTCTGCGTTAGCTTCTGCTTCTGCCTTCATTTTCTTAATTTCCTCATCAGTAAGTCCTGAAGAAGCTTCAATTCTGATATCCTGAGTCTTGTTTGTAGCCTTATCAGTTGCAGACACCTTTATAATACCATTAGCATCTATATCAAAAGTAACTTCGATCTGAGGCACCCCTCTTTGTGCTGGTGGAATTCCATCCAAGTGGAATCTTCCAATGGTTTTATTATCAGTAGCCATTGGTCTTTCTCCCTGTAAAACATGGATTTCAACAGATGGCTGGTTATCCGCAGCAGTCGAAAATACCTGTGATTTTTTTGTTGGAATTGTGGTATTTGATTCAATTAATTTGGTCATTACTCCTCCCATGGTCTCAATTCCAAGAGATAATGGGGTAACATCCAATAGCAAGACATCTTTCACGTCTCCTGTAAGAACTCCTCCCTGGATAGCGGCTCCAACAGCCACAACTTCATCAGGATTCACTCCTTTTGACGGTTTTTTATCAAAGAATTTCTCAACAGCTTCCTGAACTGCAGGAATCCTGGTAGATCCTCCTACCAAAATAATTTCATCAATATCACTTTTTGAAAGTCCGGCGGCTTTTAAAGCTGTTTCACAAGGTTTAATGGTTCTCTTCACCAAATCGGCGATTAATTGCTCAAATTTTGAACGAGTCAATGTAACCACAAGGTGTTTAGGTCCGGAAGCTGTTGCAGTCACATAAGGAAGATTAATTTCAGTTTGCGCAGAGGTAGACAATTCAATTTTGGCTTTTTCTGCTGCCTCACGTAATCTCTGTAAAGCCATAGGATCTTTTCTTAGATCTATGCTTTCTTGCTTATTAAATTCGTCTGCTAACCAGTCAATAACTTTTTGATCAACATCATCACCTCCCAAATGAGTATCCCCATCTGTTGCCAATACTTCAAAAACTCCATCTCCTAATTCCAAAATGGAAACGTCATGTGTACCTCCACCAAAATCGAATACTACAATTTTCTGATCCTTGTGTTTCTTATCTAGTCCGTAAGCCAAAGAAGCTGCTGTAGGTTCATTAATAATTCTTTCTACCTTAAGACCCGCAATTTCTCCCGCCTCTTTAGTTGCCTGTCTTTGTGCATCATTAAAATAAGCAGGAACTGTAATTACAGCTGAAGTAACGGCCTGACCTAAATAATCTTCAGCAGTTTTCTTCATTTTTTGTAACACCATTGCTGAAATCTCCTGAGGCGTGTACAGACGTCCATCAATATCTACTCTTGGTGTATTATTGTCTCCTTTTGCCACTTTATAAGGTACTCTGTCAACTTCTTTTTGACACTCTGAGAATTTATTCCCCATAAAACGTTTAATGGAATATATTGTGTTATGTGGATTCGTAACTGCTTGTCTTTTCGCAGGATCACCAACCTTGATTTCACCACCTTCTACAAACGCAACTACAGATGGTGTAGTGCGCTTACCTTCAGCGTTGGGTATCACAACCGGCTCATTGCCTTCCATTACAGAAACACATGAGTTTGTTGTTCCTAAATCTATTCCTATAATCTTGCTCATCTATTTTATTTTATAAGTTAATATTTTTCTATACTTCAATGTTTTATTAAATGACAAACAGTATGCCAACCGGAAAAAACTGACAGGATGTCATTAATTCCGAAAAAATAAATGAAATGCATCTCTATAGACAGTGTGTTTAGAGAGGCTCGAAGCTGAAAGAATTACTGTATTTCAGGTTTAATCACAGTCTTCACGACGCCTTGTATCTATAATATAAATAATCTTCCAGACTCCGTCTTGCTTGTGCAATTGAAAAGAATTTACCCCACAATGACTCAGCGTATCATTGATCCAAAATTCATAGGGAGTCCAGGCATTGGCCATGCTACCATCGATCTGAATTTGATATGATAGCAATTTTTCCCGAAAATTCGTGGTGTCAGGAATACTAACTATAGATTTAAGGAAATTACTAAAATCGGAGGTCTTAACAACACTTGCTCCCCCTTTGTCACGGCCAATGGTTTGCATAATTATAGCAGGACTGGTACTCCTTTTTATTAGCGTGGAATCCTGATTGTGAAATCCTTCGAAAAAAATTTCAACTGCCTTCTTCACTTCTTCTTTTTCATTATTCTGCGCATTTATTCCAAAGGAACTAAAAATCAACAGTAAACAAATTAAAATTCTCATTGTGCTTTGTTTTCAATTTAGGTGCCTAAAATAAGGAATAAATTAAAGACTATACCTTGTTCTTAACATTTGAACAAAACTCCTTACATTTATCTCGTCTAACTGAAAGATATGTCTATTTCCAAAAAAGAATATAAAAGGGTTACTGTAAAATCCTTAGTAGAAATGAAGAAGCGGGGAGAAAAAATTTCTATGCTTACTGCTTATGATTATTCTATGGCAAAGATTGTTGATGATGCCAATGTTGATGTCATATTGGTTGGTGACTCTGCCAGCAATGTCATGGCGGGACATGAGACCACTTTACCTATAACGCTCGACCAGATGATTTACCATGCTTCTTCCGTTATAAGAGCGGTAAACAGGGCTCTGGTTGTAGTTGATCTTCCCTTTGGAAGTTACCAGAGTGATCCCAAAGAAGCACTGCGTTCTGCAATCAGAATTATGAAAGAAAGTGGCGCCCATGCAGTAAAGGTAGAAGGTGGTATTGAAATTAAAGAATCGGTAAAACGAATCTTAAATGCTGGTATTCCAGTTATGGGACATCTGGGTTTAACACCACAGGCCATCTATAAATTTGGAACATATACAGTCAGGGCTAAAGAAAAGGATGAGGCGGAGAAACTAATGGAAGATGCTGAAATTCTTGAAAAGTTAGGTTGCTTTGCCATTGTCCTCGAAAAAATACCTGCCCTATTAACAAAAAAAGTGTCCGAAAATATCTCTATTCCAACAATTGGTATTGGTGGTGGTAAATATGCGGATGGTCAGGTATTGGTTATCCATGATCTTCTTGGCATGACTCATGAGTTCAATCCACGTTTTTTACGCAGATATATGAATCTTTATGAGGATATGGGAAATGCCATTTCGCGCTACGTAAGTGATGTGAAAAGCCAGGATTTCCCTAGTGATGACGAGCAATATTAAAGTTTGTGGAGACAAGAACCAAGACCAATTCCAAAAATCTTCTGGTATTATATGAGGATAACCATATTATTGTCATTAACAAAAGGCCTGGCGATATTGTCCAGGGAGACAAAACGGGGGATGTACCATTAAACGAAATTGTAAAACAATACGTTAAAAAAAAATATAATAAGCCGGGAAAAGTTTTTTTAGGCGTAGTACACCGGATAGACAGGCCCACCTCCGGCGTAGTTGTATTTGCACGAACCTCAAAAGCGCTTTCCAGGTTAAACGAATTATTTTCACAAAAATTAGCAAAAAAAACATATTGGGCTATTGTAAAAAATAAACCAAATAAAGAACAAGGTACACTTGAACACTGGTTGTTAAGAAACACGAAACAGAATAAGTCCTATGCCCATATTAAAGAGGTTCCCAATAGTAAAAAGGCCATTTTAGATTATCAAATTTTAAAGAAGCTCAACAATTATTATTTATTGGAAATTGATTTAAAAACAGGAAGGCATCATCAGATCCGGGCACAACTTGCAGCAATAAACTGCCCTATTAAAGGAGATTTAAAATATGGTTTTGACCGCAGTAATAAAAATGGAAGTATCCATTTGCACGCTCGAAGCATAGAATTTTTGCATCCTGTTGGGAAGAAGCCTATATCTTTAACAGCGCCAGCGGTAGAAGATCCAATTTGGGATGCTTGTTCGTGATTTTTCATTACATTTAAAAAGGTCTCAATGATATAATATTCTATTTTTTTTAAATGTCCCTGGTATGATTAAAAAAATTATTTTTCTTGTTTGTGTGTTGACATTGTCAACTTGTGGAAGTTACAACTCCATAGATAGATTCTACAACGCCCATAAAAATGACAGTCAGGTTACGGCTATTCGTGTACCTCAATTTATGCTCAGCCTTTTAGGTAATATTTCTCCTGAAATGAAGTCGCTTATTGGAAATACAAGGGATTTGCGTTATATGCAGTTTCCCAGTGCCACACCAGAGCGCACTCAATATCTAAATACTCAAATGAATACCATTACCGGAAATTCTTTTATCGAAGTATTTCGAAAAAATGACGAACTCAAAAGAAATGTTATATCAATTCGTGAAAAACGTAATGCAGTAAAGGAGATTCTCATATATAACAATAATAATATACGCGGTTCCTTTCTTTACTTCAATGGGGACTTTGATCCGGTAAAAGTGCGGGAAATGGCTAAAAGCAGCGAGTTTAATGAATTACCTAATAGTCTTGTAAAAGAATTTAATATGCAATCATCAGAGGAAATCAACGAGTAATTTTCAAAGCCTTTTCTCGGATAATTTGCCCAACAGGTTTATTTTGCAAATGACTTTCCAGCCAGGAGAGTATATCTAAATAAAGAAAAGCGCGCTTTTCATAGGGATGATCCTCATATTTTTTTAATTCATCATATAAACTTTGAAATTCTCCTTTTAATTCATGAGGATAAATATCCCCTAACTTCCGTAAGAACTTGATCATTTCTTTTTGGACCGCCCCAAGATCATTCATCTTGAGTAAAAATTTATAGGTGCTCTTCAGCTGAATTTCAAGGTGGTAATCCATACCTGCTTCATAATGTGCCACCAAACTTAAAACTCGTGCAAAACACATAAGATCTTCCCGCATCTTTAGGTTTTTATTATCTATAATCTTCTTTAAATATTTAATGCAGGTTTTGTTATCTCCAACTCCAAAATACAGACAAGCAATTTTATAATAAAATATCATTATATGATGGGGGTCAATGCGAACGCTGTGTTTGGTAATTCCGTATTCAATTATTTTAACCAGATACAATCCCTTATCAAAGGTACCTTCCAGGAAATGAAGGTTCAACTTATTTGAATAAATATAAAGGAACGCCAGGGATGAAATATTATCATTTTTAGAAAAGTCTTTATCGCTGACAATAGACTCCATTTTTTCAAGTGTCGCTTTAAATTGAGAGCTGTATTTTACAAAAAATAATGACTCTAATAAATAATGATTCCCCTTTAAAAAGAAAACAGGATTTAAATAAATCATTTTTCTATTCTCATAGAATAGATCTACCCATTTACTTGAATATTTATAGCATGATAAGAAATCCTGAATCAAAAAACTATACCATAAATGTGCCTTGTACAGCCATAATCTTTCCCTAAAACCAAGGTCTTCAATATTATATTCAGGTAAATGCTCTGCAAAATAAGTCCTTACTCTGTTGAGGTCTACATCATTTCGCACATATCCCACTTTTAACATCATTCCATACAATTGAAGGGATAGATTCGAAAGTCTACTAGTCATAACGTTTTGTTCTGATAATTTCCTGGCCTGCCTAACCAGTTCATCAGCTCTATCCGGAATACTCCTTGTAATATATTGTGTTTCGATAATTTTTTCTAGCTCCACTATTTCATAGGCAATATTTTTCTCTTCATTATCTATTGCTATACCTTTTACTTTATCTAATATTTTTAGACTTTGCTTATACAAACCTTTTTGATACAGGATAGTGGCGAAGTCTAATTGTTCCCTTATCTGAACCCTGATATTTTGGTTCACCGGATTTAATCTTAAACTAACCAAAATCTGTTTGTACAAATGTGCTTTTAGGTTAGATAACTGTGTTTTTTTAACGATTCCACTCTCTAAAATTACCCTTTCATCATACGTCTTTAGTTTATCAAGTAAATTAAAAAGCGCTAGAAATTTGGCATCTGTATTTACTCCAAGGCGACCCACATAAAGCTTAAATTGTCGCTTTTCAGACTTAGAAAGAGATTTGACTAAAACAAACAATGCATCTTTATGGGCATTTGTCATCGTAAAAAATATAATTTATATAGTTGTTTTTCAGCACTTTACGAATACTAAAAAGTAAATTAACGTTGTAAATGAATCTTAGGTAACAAAGCTATTCGCTTTCCTAATTATATATTCGTATAGTGACTAAATTATGCAAAAATAATGAGTAAAGATAAGGTAGACATTTTTGATACTACACTTAGGGATGGTGAACAAGTTCCGGGTTGTAAACTGGATTCTAAACAGAAGCTTGTTATTGCCGAGCGCCTGGATCAATTGGGTGTTGATATTATTGAAGCCGGATTTCCGATTTCGAGCCCAGGTGATTTCAAATCTGTAAATGAAATTGCAAAAATTGTTAAGGAAGCAACGGTTTGTGGATTGACGAGATCTGTTAGAAAAGATATCGAAGTAGCTGCCGAAGCTCTGAAACATGCAAGAAAACCTAGAATTCACACTGGAATTGGTACTTCTGATTCACATATAAAATTCAAATTTAATTCAACGAGGGAGAAAATACTGGAAAGAGCAATTGATGCAGTTAAGTATGCAAAAACTTTTGTGGAAGATATTGAATTTTACGCGGAGGATGCTGGAAGAACGGATAATGAATATCTGGCACGCGTATGCGAAGCTGTTATTAAGGCCGGCGCTACGGTACTAAATATACCAGATACAACCGGATATTGTCTTCCCGAGGAATATGGTGCAAAAATGAAATATTTAAGAGAAAATGTCAGAGGAATTGAAAAAGCAAGACTTTCTTGTCACTGTCATAATGATTTGGGACTGGCCACGGCAAATTCAATTGCAGGTGTTATAAATGGAGCCAGACAGATAGAATGTACAATTAATGGTATTGGCGAGAGGGCAGGAAATACTTCACTTGAAGAAGTGGTGATGATATTAAGACAACACCCGGATCTTAATCTGGATACGGATATTAATAGTAAATTATTATACAGTACCAGCCAAATGGTTTCACATAAAATGGGGATGGTAGTACAGCCCAATAAGGCTATTGTTGGTTCAAATGCATTTGCGCATAGTTCAGGTATCCATCAGGATGGAGTGATAAAAAAACGAGAAACATACGAAATTATGGATCCCGAGGATGTTGGTGTTAATGAATCCTCTATCGTTCTTACCGCAAGAAGCGGTAGAGCAGCATTGGCTTATCGGGCTAAAAAAGTTGGCTATGAGCTCACAAAAGTACAATTGGATAGTGTTTATACTGAATTTTTGAAATTTGCCGACCAGAAAAAAGAAGTGGTTGATAATGATATCCATCAAATAATTGAGGCAAGCCCAATAAATATTGAAAGTATTGCATAAATGAATCTTAAAATTGCACTTTTGCCAGGTGACGGTATTGGACCCGAGGTTTCTGCTCAAGCCGTTAAGTGCCTTCAAGCCGTGGCGGAGACTTTTGACCACAAATTTGAATTTACAGAAGCATTAGTTGGGGCTAAGGCAATAGACAAAACCGGAAACCCACTTCCTGATTCCACCCTGGAACTATGTAAAGACTCAGATGCCGTATTGTTCGGGGCGATAGGTGACCCAAAGTATGACAATGACCCCAATGCTAAAATAAGACCCGAACAAGGGCTATTAAAGCTAAGAAAAGAGTTAGGGCTTTTTAGTAATATTAGACCGGTAAAAGTGTTTCCTACTCTTATTGATAAATCACCGCTAAAGAAAAAATTTGTCCGGGGTACTGATTTTATAATCTACCGTGAACTTATTGGCGGGATTTATTTTGGTGAAAAGAACTTGAGTAAAGATGGTACAGTCGCTTCCGACCTATGTACCTATTCTGAAGCAGAAATTAGTCGTATTGCTCATATGGCATTCAAGGCAGCCAAAACAAGAAGGAAGAAATTAACCCTTGTAGACAAGGCAAATGTCCTTGAATCCTCAAGACTTTGGCGAAAAGTAGTAACAAAAATTGGAGAAAGTTATCCTGAGATTACTTTGGATTTTTTGTTTATTGATAATGCCGCAATGCAACTTATACTTAATCCCAGCCAGTTCGATGTAATTCTAACCGAAAATATGTTTGGCGATATACTGTCAGATGAGGGAAGTGCTATAGGAGGCTCTATCGGGTTACTACCTTCAGCTTCTGTAGGAGAGAATAATGCACTTTTTGAACCTATACATGGGTCTTACCCTCAGGCCAAAGATAAAGATATTGCTAACCCTATTGCCTCAATTTTATCCGCAGCAATGCTACTAGACCATTTTAACCTGGATGAAGAGTCCAGAGCAGTTGTAATTGCGGTCCTTAAATCAATGAAAAATGAAATTGTCACCCCGGATTTAGATAAAAACAGCAAGTATGGGACAAATTATATTGGTGATTTTATTTCGAGCAATATCAGGGAATCAGATGATCATCTTACCATAAACCGAGAGAATATTTGGTTGGGTAAATCTACTATAATATAAGAGAGCTTTTAATTCGTCCCAGACTTTCAAATTTGAAGTTTGAATTATTCGCTTAACAGCAATTCAATATATTGATCAAAATCTTCTTTAAAATCAATATACTTTTGGCCTGTGGCCGGTCCGTTAAATCCAGTATGTATCTTCCTTACCTTTCCCTTTTTATCAATAAAGATTGTTGTAGGATATGATAAAACATGATTTAACATTGGTAGTTTTTCGTTCGCTTTGCTTTTACTCGAACTAGCATATTGCGCCAGAAGAATTGGATAAGGCACCCCTACTCTACTTTTTAGTCTTTCTATGCCTTTAAAAGCCAGGTCTTTGGTCTTGGCGTATTCGAAAGCCAGGGCAACCACTTCAAAATTGTCATGATTTTTGGTTTTTACGTAATCTGACAAAAATTTGGTTTCATCAAGGCAATTGGGACACCAGGTTCCCATAATTTGAACGACTATAACTTTTTCCTTAAATCTGGAGTCCTCGAGGGAAATTAGGGAATCATCGGTATTTGGAAACGAAAACTGCAATTCTTCATACCCATCATTCAAAAAGGTTAGAGATTCTTCGTCAGCTAATTCAAAGCTTTCATTCCTGTAGGCGGTAAAAGGTTCTTTAAAATGATTTCCAGAATAAAAAGTTCCGCTTAAACTACTATCTGTCGCCTTAGCTGTAAACAAAAAAGCGTGAGCACCATCAAAAGTTGAGAGTTTCAAACTATCCCCATCTACTATCCCTTCTAAATATCTATAATCACCCGTGTTTGTTCTAAAAGTACCACTAACCTTGTTGACTTGTTGTGAGAAAATACCCTTGGCCAAATACTCATCTTCAGAATCCGGGCTAAATTTGGTTTCCCATATCCCGGAAACATTTACCCTGGCATTTGCTGAGCTATGAAATCTAATGCTATCACCAAATACCGCATGAAATGGTACAATTCTATCAAGGCTTTCTTTTATAAATTCGCCACTTATAACTGAATCATTAAAAGTTCCCGAGATATAGCCCTCAAATGCAGGCATTTTAATTTTTATGCTGTCATTATGGATTTCAATCTCATCGACCTGAACAGTTTCTCCCGCATTATAAACATCTATAACATATCCCGATTCAATTTTTTTTAAATTAAAATTAAAAGGTAGAAGCTCTTGATCCATCACTTCCAATTGAGCTAACCAAATCCCTTCCCTAAGCGGTTGACTATCCTGTTTGGCACAAGACATTATAGTTAAAAATAGCATGGAAAAATAGTAAAATCCTCTCATTGGATTGGTTCTAATATTTAATGCGAAATAACGATTAAAATCCCTTATTAAAAAATAAAGCTATTCGGCCTCTAGTATATTGAATGTGTAAGACCTTTGTTTTATCTTTGAAGGCTAAAACTAGCCAATGAAAATTTCCTATAACTGGTTAAAACAGTTTCTTAAGCTCGACTGGGAAGCAGAAAAAACAGGGGGACTTCTAACCAATTTAGGACTTGAAGTAGAAGGTATTTCCCAATTCGAGTCTATTCCTGGTTCTTTAGAGGGTATAGTAGTAGGCCATGTCCTGAGTTGTGAAAAGCATCCTGATGCCGATAGGCTAAAGCTGACAACAGTTGATATTGGTTTAGAAAAACCTGTTCAGATAGTTTGTGGCGCACCAAACGTAGCGAAGGGACAAATGGTTCCTGTTGCCACTATAGGTTCTACGCTATATTCCAATGAAGGAAAGACCCTGGTAATTAAGAAAGGAAAGATTCGAGGAGTTGAGAGTCATGGAATGATTTGTGCTGAAGATGAGTTAGGTTTAGGCGATAGCCATGACGGTATTATGGTTTTAAGTGAGGTCCTCATCCCGGGAACGGCTTGTTCTGAAGTATTTGAAATAGAGAAAGATGAAATCTTTGAAATCGGCTTAACACCAAACAGGGCTGACGCTATGAGTCATCATGGAGTGGCGAGGGATCTGAAAGCAGGGCTTAAACAGAGAGATATTCATACAGAACTTATCACTCCTTCGGTAAGTAATTTTAATGTTGAAAACAGATCATTAAAAATAGCTGTTTCGGTTGAAAATAATAAACTAGCACCTAGGTATTGTGGAGTAACACTTAGTAATCTTATTGTTCAGCCGTCTCCAGACTGGTTAAAAAATAGAATGCAAGCAATTGGTCTTAGCCCTATTAATAATGTCGTAGACGCTACAAATTACGTGCTTCATGAATTGGGGCAACCCTTACATGCATTTGATGCCGATAGAATCAGTGGTAAAAAGATTATTGTAAAAACTTTACCAGCCGGAACTAAATTTATGACCCTTGATGGTGAAGAACGCACATTAGATGAAGAGGACTTGATGATATGTGATGATGAGAAACCCATGTGCATTGCCGGAGTTTTTGGAGGAATTAATACTGGCGTAACTGAAAATACCAAATCAATATTTCTTGAAAGTGCATATTTTGATCCCATTTCAATTAGGAAAACGGCCAAACGGCACGGATTAAATACTGATGCGTCTTTTCGTTTTGAAAGAGGTGTAGATATAAATAATACTGAATATTGCTTGCGAAGGGCAGCTTTATTGATAAGTGAGATTACCGGGGGAGATATTACTTCGGACGTCGTAGATCTTTATCCTCGAAAGAAAGATGATTATCAGGTGTTTCTTTCTTTCGAAAGAATTGACACCTTGATAGGTCAAAAAATACCCGCAGATACAATTAAGTCAATATTGGCGTCCTTGGATATCCAGGTTAAAAATTCTACCGAATCCGGATTAGGGCTTCTCATTCCATTTTACAGGGTAGATGTACAAAGAGAAGTGGATGTAATTGAAGAAATTTTGCGAGTTTACGGATACAACAATATTGATTTCAAAGAAAAGTTGAATGCTTCTATTGCTACCAGTACAAGATTTGAAGATCATAAACTCGAAAAACTAATTGGCGACATGCTGGCCTCAAGAGGTTTTTATGAAATTTTAACCAATAGCCTTACCAGTCCTAATTATGACAAATTTCTGGGTAATAATTCTGAAAAATCTGGCGTTGCCATGTTAAATCCATTAAGTGCAGATTTGTCAGTTTTGAGACAAACCATGCTGTTTTCAGCGTTAGAAACAGTGGCTTATAATATAAACCGAAAAAAACAGAACCTGAATTTGTTCGAGTTTGGAAAAACATATCAGAACTCGAAATCGGATTATATAGAGAGCAGGCACTTATCATTAATTGTAACCGGAACCCGAAATGAAAACAGCTGGATCTCTCCCTCCAAGCCTACAGACTTTTATTTTCTAAAAGCAGTAGTTGAACAGGTTTTAGCACGCCTTGGTATTGCGGATTACGAATCTTTTTACGAACAGAATGACATTTTCCTTGAAGGCCTCAGCCTGAAAAAAAGTAAAACCGAACTGGTATCCTTTGGAATAGTTCAAAAATCTATTTTAAAAGAATTTGATATTAAACAAGAAGTTTTTTATGCTGATTTTAATTGGGACGCCTTATCAGAAATCATCAGTAAAAACGAAATAATTTTTGAGAAAATTCCGAGATTTCCTGAGGTAAAAAGAGATTTAGCTTTATTATTGGACATGGGTATAACATTCGATGAAATCAAAACTATTGCCTTCGATACGGAAAGAAATCTACTGAAAAATATTACTCTTTTTGACGTTTATACCGGAAAAAATCTTCCTCCGGAAAAAAAATCATATGCCGTAGGATTTACAATTGGGGACGCCCGTAAAACATTAACGGACAAGCAGATCGATAAGATTATGAAAAAACTGCAACAGCGCTTTGAAAAAGAGTTGGGGGCAGAGTTACGTTAGGTTACAATTGATTTGGCAAAATTACGCTGTCAATTACATGGATTACTCCATTGCTCTGATTGGCATCTGCAGAGGTTATCCTGGCTATATTTCCAAAACAATCGGTTAAAATAATATCCAGGCCGTCCATCGTGGCCAATAGCTCATTACCCTGAACTGTGGTTAAACTGGCACTACCTTTACCCCTGCACATTGCCTTTAATATTTTAGAAGCTGTAAAGTTACCGGCAACGATATGGTAAGTAACCAAAGATTGTAAAGCTCTTTTGTTTTCGGGTCTTAAGAGTGAAGCTATTTTATCTGCAGACATTTTTTCAAAGGCGCCGTCCGAAGGAGCAAAAACTGTAAATGGCCCATCACTAGCGAGCGTTTCTTCAAGATCTGCAGCTTTTACAGCCACAAGAAGCATTTTGTGAATTTGAGATTCTTCAGTGCTCCGAATAATTGTTTTTTTTAAAAGATCATTGTTTACGGAGGCAAGGGAAGTTTGAGAAAAAGTAGCAAAAGAGGTCAATAAGGCAAGTAGGCTTAGGGGGGTTGCCAAAAGTTTCATGGTGTCTAATTTGAATTATTCTTGATTATCGATGAACGGTACAGCTTAGCCGACAAGATACAATTATGGCCGACACAATCATATAAGTGAAAATGCATTTCATAGAATTTAACAAAGTATTAACATTGATCAATTCTTAAACAGCATTTGTTTCATAAGTTCAATTCATTATTTTTGAATCAATTGCGAGAAAAAGAAACCCATGTTATTAAAACCCACAAATATTCGGGAACAACTCTATAAAGCTAAACTTCGGTCCTCCGAAGAACAACTTATTAATGAAGTATACTCACTCTTGCAGAAATCTTCCGAAAAAGAAGTAAAAATTCTGAAAAAAATATCTGGTAATGCCAATAGAATTGAAAATAATTTCAAATTTGATCTTTTAGAAACAGACAGGATTTTTCACATTGATCAAATAAAGGAAATCTGCATTAACTACAGACTTCGTTTTCTTGACTCAAAATATTTTAAAGGTCCGATTCCGGATAAAACCATTGATAAGATAAAACTACTGGAACAAAAGCATATTATTGAAATTGAAGGCTTTAAAATAGTCGCCCCATCAAAACTTTTCAAATTAGCCGATAAAGATGATCCCCTATTATTTGCTGCTATTGGCAATGGATATTTTTATTTAATTGATAAATGGGGTAATGACTTGCATCCATTACGCAGAATTCTGGTTTGGCCATTTAAGAATATTGTCAACCTTACATTACTTGTAGTTTTTATTAGTTGGCTAACTACACTCTTTATTCCTAACGGCCTTTTTTCAAAATCAAATTCTCAGATGGAATTCATGATAATATTCTTTTTTATGTTCAAATCTATAGCCGCTGTAGTTATTTTCTATGGATTCGCTTTGGGTAAGAATTTTAATCCCGCTATTTGGAATAGTAAATATTTTAACGCTTGAACTCATATACCAGAGAAATTGACATAAGTATTAACTTTTCCTTACGGCGTCAAATTAGTTGGTATACATCTGAAAAGGTACTCCATTCAGATCAATATTATCAATAAATGCAGGGTTGGGAATAGGTCTGACGCGCAATAGTCCCCCCTTACCGGGATCTCCTGATTTCCGATATCCAATTAAAATAAGGTTGTTTTTGGCATCATATGATACCATACTGGTATCACCAATTTGGAATTCAACTAATTGTTCCTGTTCTGATAAAAAATTCTCATAGTAATAAAGAATTGCAGTATTATTTTCAAATTCATAAACAGCCGGAATATTTGGATATGAAGTCCCGGAAAAATTCGTGGGCATTGAATAATAAAGATTCCCTATATCATCGTAATAGAAGGCCTTAGAATCTCCGAATCTAGGTTCCTTATCTTCTTCATAGCGAATGGTTGCGGTTACCGCCAATGTAGAACTACTAATAAAATTATGTAATTCAGGATAACTTACTATTATGTTGCCATCATCGGATTTAAAAATTCTTTGTACCTCAAATCCGAGATTTATATCAGCTGCTAATTCTTCAATCCCGGTATCAAGCACTATCAAGCTATTTTTATTATCATCTTCTATATCCTCTGATAAAATAAATACCTGATTATTTGAAAAAACTGCCTGTAAAGGTCTTTTATCCAGTACAATATCAACAAATTCAGGTTCTGAAATTGAAGTATCAATTATTCGAATATAATAAAGTGTCTCTTTGGCTCCTTTCCCGGGAACCTCATACCCAACGTAGAAGATATTTCCGGAATGGGCAAGTGCCCGAATAATAAGATCGCAATTTCCCAAATCATCAAAGACGACCGTTTTTTGTAAGGTGTCATTTTTAAAATCATATAGGGAAATTCTGCCTGAACAATCCGTTTGAGAATTAAAAATACTTATTTCGTTACCATCTCTGTAAGTAACTGCAGGGGAAGAAATAGCTTCAAATTCACTTACCCCTGGATCTAAAAAGATAGTCTCAGCATCGGCATCCAAATTAATAAGCGATAAAACTTCATTAGATTGCACCAATAGTGAGTAATTGGCATCAACATTCGGTAAATCTTCTTTTATATTCTGATCTTCTCCAGTATTATCACTACAGCCCAGCATAAAAAGGGCCAGCAATAGAAAGTAAATTCTGTAGGTTTGCATAGCATTAGGATTTGGGAGGTCCTATTCAGCTATACGGGTATTGCATACATTTTATCACGTTGTTCCCTTATAGCCTTGTCAGACATATATTCATCAAACGTTAAATATCTGTCTATAGTATCTTTTGGAGTCAATTCCACGATCCTATTTGCCACGGTTTGAGCGAATTGATGATCATGAGTAGTGAATATAACTGTGCCCTTAAAATTGTTAAGCGAATTATTAAAGGCTGTTATACTTTCAAGATCAAGGTGGTTAGTAGGTTCATCTAACATCAGTACGTTAGCCCTGATCATCATCATTCTACTAAGCATACATCGTACTTTTTCACCACCAGATAGAACCGTACACTTTTTTAATGCCTCCTCACCACTGAACAACATTTTACCTAAAAACCCACGTATATATACTTCCTCTCTTTCCTCTTCGGTTTTGGCCCATTGCCGCAACCAATCCACCAAATTCAAATTTTCGTTGAAATAATCAGAATTATCAGCAGGCAAATACGATTGTGCAGTTGTAATTCCCCAGTGATATTTACCACTATCAGCTTTTCTTTTGCCGTTGATAATTTCATAAAAAGCCGTTGTTGCCCTGGAATCTCTGGACAAAATGGTTACTTTATCTCCTTTAGCTAAATTCAGATTTAAGTTTTGGAACAATAATTCCCCATCCTCAGAACTTGCAGCTAAATTTTCAATATTTAAAATTTGGTCACCGGCTTCCCTTTCCTGTTCAAAAATTATTGCAGGGTATCTCCTACTTGACGGTTTGATGTCCTCAATCTTAAGTTTTTCCAACATTTTTTTTCTTGAAGTTGCCTGCTTGCTTTTAGCGACATTGGCACTAAATCGTCGAATAAACTCTTGTAATTCTTTAGCCTTGTCTTCTGCTTTCTTGTTTTGTTGTGCCCTTTGCCTGGCTGCTAATTGACTGCTCTCATACCAAAAGGAGTAATTACCGGAAAAGGAATTGATTTTACCAAAATCTATATCGGAAATATTAGTACAAACCGCATCCAGAAAATGGCGGTCATGAGACACTACAATTACCGTATTATCATAAGAAGCCAGGAAATTTTCTAACCATGTAATGGTTTCATAGTCCAAATCATTAGTGGGCTCATCCATTATTAAAACATCAGGATTTCCAAATAAAGCCTGGGCAAGGAGAACACGAACTTTTAATTTTGAATCAAGTTCAGACATTAAGGTATAATGCAATACTTCCTGAATTCCCAAATTTGATAACAAGGTAGCTGCATCGCTATCAGCGTTCCAGCCATTCATTTCCTCAAAGGTAACCTGCAGCTCTCCAATTTTATCCGCATTTTCATCAGTGTAGTCGGCATAAAGAGCATCTATCTCTTTTTTAATTTTATATAAAGGTTTGTTTCCCATAACCACAGTTTCCAGCACTGCTATATCATCATAGGCATTATGATTTTGCTCCAAAACAGACATACGACGACCCGGTTCAAGGTTTACCTTACCTGAAGTTGGGTCAATTTCACCGGAGAGTATCTTTAAAAAAGTAGATTTCCCTGCGCCATTAGCACCAATGATACCATAACAGTTGCCTTGTGTGAAGCTAACATTTACTTCATCAAAAAGTATTCTTTTACCAAATTGAACTGATAAATTGGAAACAGATAACATACTTGTATTTTTAAAATTTTTGCAAAAATAGGGAAAAATAATCCTAAGTAGCAATAATCCTCCATGCGAATAAAGGCTTTCCCAATTAACAATGATTGTGAACTTTTAACTGCGCCTTAACAGCTTCAACCTGTTGGTTTGCCTAGTTTTGTATACTGTAGGCAGCGAAAATTATATGAATAAAACTTTACTATATTTTATTATTTTTTTACTGGCAGCTTGTAATACCGCTGAAAAGAAATCTCCAAAGGTTTATTTTGGTGGTGAAATTGTAAATCCTTCCAGCGAGTATGTTGTCTTGTTTAAAGGAGACGTGGTTTTAGACACAGCACGTCTTGATGAGAATAACAGATTCTCCTTTCAATTGGATTCAGTAGATGAGGGTCTTCATCATTTTTACCACTTTCCGGAAGAGCAATACGTGTTTTTAGAGCAAGGTGATAGTTTACAATTAAGGCTAAATACAATTGATTTTGATGAATCACTTGTTTTTTCGGGAACAAATGAACCGGTGAATAACTTTCTTTTGGAAATGTTCCTGGCCAATGAATTGGAAGAAGAGTTGATTTATAAATACTATAGCCTTGAACCTGAAGAATTTACATTAAAAATAGACTCCTTAAAAAAATTAAAGCTTGAATCGCTAAACAACCTTTCATCTGAGGCTGAGCTTTCGGATGGTGCTATGGAAATAGCCAGAGCAGGTATTATGTATACTTCTTTTATCTTCAAAGAGGCCTATCCATTTTATCATAAAAAGAAAAAGGGTGAGAAATCTATTCATGATCTTCCACCTGATTTTTATGACTATCGCGCCGATATCAATTATGATCATAATGGCCTATGTTATTATCGGCCATATTATAATTTCATGAAGTATCATTTAGGCAACCTTTCATATATGGATTGCAAGAAAGGCTGTGGAACACAGATTAAGATGGCCAAAAACCAGCTTCATTTTAATCAACACAAATTAATGTTGATAGACAGTCTAATAAAGCAAAATGAGCTTAGAGATAATTTATTCAGGAATGTTGCAATGGATTATTTGCTTAAATATGACAAAGAGGAAAATATTGAAATTTTCATTAAGGAATTTCATCAAATGTCGGGGAATAATAGGCACATACATGAAATTAACGGACTATATGATGGTATAAGAAATTTACAACCTCAGAAAGAACTCCCGGAACTCTTGGTATTTGATTCTGATGGTAATAAGGTTTCTATAAAGGACCTTGGAAAAGACAGACAGGTTGTATTTTACTTTTGGTCAGCGCCAGAAAAAAGGCATTTTACTAATATGATTAAGCGCATTAATTTATTGAAAGAAAAATATCCGGAGTATACTTTTATTGGTCTAAATGTAAGAACTGAACATTCCCGATGGAATAATATGGTCGAAGTTTCACAACTAGATAAAAGCGAGCAATTTTGGACAGAGAATTTTGAAGATGTTGCGCATACCCTAATTGTCTATGATCCAAATAGAGGTATCATTACAAATGATGGCATTATTGTAGATGCTTTTGCTAACGTTTATACCTCTTTCTAGCGTACCTAGTTTGTTTGGTGGAACAAACGATTATAGATAATCATCGCCGGTTTACCCAAATGAAATTATTGAATTAATTTCCCTTATTATAATCCGCTAAAAACTTTGCTAACCCTATATCTGTTAAGGGATGTTTTAGCAGACCTTCAATAGCAGATAAAGGACCGGTCATAACATCAGCACCTACTTTAGCACAGTCAATAATATGCATAGTATGTCTTATTGAAGCAGCTAAAATTTCCGTTTCATACCCATAATTGTCATAAATATGCCTTATTTCCGAAATAAGATTTAATCCGTCTGTAGATATATCGTCTAATCTTCCTATAAACGGTGAAACATAAGTAGCTCCTGCTTTTGCCGCTAAAAGGGCTTGTCCCGCTGAAAAAACCAGCGTGCAATTTGTTCGAATGCCCTTGTCTGCAAAATATTTAAGTGCTTTTACACCATCTCGGATCATAGGCACCTTGACAACAATCTGTTCGTGTAAATCTGCCAGCGCCTCCCCTTCTTTGATCATTCCCTGCAAATCTGTTGCAATTACTTCGGCAGATACATCGCCATCAACAATGTTGCATATATCCACATAGTGTTTTAAGATATTATTTTTTCCTGTGATCCCCTCCTTTGCCATTAATGAAGGGTTTGTAGTAACCCCATCTAAAACGCCAAGCTCCTGAGCGTCTTTAATTTGATCTAAATTAGCGGTATCTATAAAAAATTTCATGTTTTTCTATTGTTTATACAACTCTTGGTAGTTGTGTTTTTACTTTTTTATGCAGCGTACAAAACTACAATTTATAATGATTCAATAACAAGCGTTCATAAACTTTATCAGGCAATATTTTCTTTAAAACCAATGAAAATTTCTGCATGGGACTTCCTACCTTATAATGAATTTTTGGATTTGTGGTATTAATAATTTTAAACACCATTTCCGCTACCCTTATTGGATCCTGACCTTCCTGTACATGATCATCTATTATGTTCAATGTTTTACTATATGATTTATAATATGGCGAAGTGCTATTTGCAGGGGTATGGTAACGGCCGGCGGCTATATTCGTTGCAAAATCACCAGGAGCCAAGTTCGTAATCTTAATACCAAAGTCTTTGGTCTCCATTCTCAGGGCTTCTGTAAGTATTTCTAAAGCACCTTTGCTGGCAGAATAAATTCCCCTATAAGGCAATCCCATATATCCTGCTATGGAGGTAATATTTATTATTAGCCCTGAATTTTGCTTTCGCATCTGTGGTAATGCAACTCTGGCCACATTAATAGGTCCGTGAAAATTGGTGTCAAAAGCTTTTTTTATTTCAGCTTCGGGCGTTTCCTCAATTGGCCCGGTTATTCCAATTCCCGCATTATTTATAAGTACATCCAGATAGCCCTCCGAATCAATTAAATTATCTATAGCCAATGTAATACTGGCATTATCTCTAACATCTAATTCTATAAGTTTAAAATCTGAAAATTCAAGATAGTTCTGCAAGTTACGCGTGGTTCCATATACCTTATATCCCTTGGATTGAAGATACAAACCAATAGATCTGCCAATACCCGAGGAACCACCGGTAATTAAAACAATTTTTTGTCTCATATACCTTGCAAATAAACAAATAAAAAGAAGAGAAAGAAAATACTGAAATCTAGATTCAGAACTCGAGTAGAGAATTATATGGATTAGAAGAACCCGTCAAAAACACAAAATAAACCGCATAAAAAAAGGCAAGCTACCTACATCGCACCGCTACAACCTCGTACCCTTGCTGCGTTCCCACCCTGGGGGATTCAGAGGGAGCTGGTCGTGTAGGACTTGCCTCGTGCAAATATACGATCAATTTAAATTTGGGGCAATCGTTTTACATTCTTATTTTAGCCCAAAAGCATTTAATAAATAATACTTTTGCTCAGAGAAGCCACAACATCAGGCTCATTAATCTTAACCCATAGAAGTACAGTCCTTTATGAATTTCATCAAGTTTTTCATCCCACTTGCAATAGCCATTCTATTCTTAGCCTGCGAAGGGGATCAAAAACCCAAACAACTATTTGAAATTGAGTTCGCCGGTAAAACAAAGGAGTTTAGAAATCTGGAGTCCGTCGCTGTATCTATAAAGAACAAAAAAGGAAAAAAAATTGACAACGTCAGCTATTCAATCGACGGGCAAATTTTGGAAATAAAGGAAGATAAATTAAGTCTCGATGTAACACGCTTAGGGCTAAAAGAAATTAAAGCTGTTATTGAATATGAAGGAAATACGGCAGAAATAACTAAAAAGATAAAGGTTTTATCTGGCACAGCCCCCGAAATTTACACCTATGAAATTGTCAATGAATTTCCACACGATTTAAATGCATTTACCCAGGGATTAGAATTTTACAATGACACCTTATATGAGAGTACTGGTAGTGGTGGAAATGCCAAATCATTCATCAGGAAAATAGATTTCAAAACCGGTAAAATATTGCAGCAAAAAGACCTGGCCAAAAATTATTTTGGAGAAGGAATTACGATTTTAAATAACAAAGTTTATCAACTCACATGGCGCAGCAGCATGGGCTTTGTATACCGACTTCAGGATTTTGAAGAGCTCAATAGATTTCAATATGGGGAAAGCAAAGAAGGTTGGGGGCTCTGTAATGACGGAAAAATGATCTATAAAAGCGACGGTACAGAAAAAATTTGGTTATTAGATCCTGAGACTCTCACCGAAGTAAGTTATATTGAAATAGTTACCAACAAATCCATTTTCAATAAAGCTAACGAATTGGAATATGTGGATGGAAAAATATATGCCAATGTCTGGCAAAAGGAAAGTATGATGATCATTGATGCGGAAAGTGGAGCCATTGTTGGGGTAATTAATATGGCCGGATTGAAAAATAAAGTTAAAAAACATGAAAATCTTGATGTTTTAAACGGGGTGGCCTACAACCCAAAAAGAGGCACATTCTTTGTCACAGGGAAAAACTGGGACAAACTCTTTGAAATAAGGATCAAGAAAAAATAAGATGGAGGCTTTTGAAAAAACGTTAGTTGTACAACCTGATGATCTTGATGACCTAAATCATGTAAACAATGTCCGCTATGTACAATGGATTCAGGATATTTCCAAAGAACATTGGCAGCACCTTACTTCTAAAGAAATTCAGGAACGTTTTATTTGGGTGGTACTCAACCATAACATAACCTATAAAAGCGCCGCCGGTTTGGGTGATGTTATTCTTCTTAAAACATATATTGAAAATTCTAAAGGAGCAATTTCTACAAGGGTTGTTGAGATGTATAACGCTGCAACCAATGCTCTTTTGGTACATTCAGAAACAACATGGTGCCTTCTTAATCCCGAAACACTCAAACCCATACGAATTTCAGAAGAAATTCGTTCTATTTTTGCAGATGTGACAAGGAATCCTAGCTGATATGATATGCGCCAAAGTCTTTTTATTATACCAATCCTATTGATAACACTTCTCTGGTGTTCTTGCAGGAAGGATTTTCAATACGAGACCAGCAGTGGCAATTTAGAGTTTTCAAAGGATACGGTCTATTTAGATACCGTTTTTACCAATATTGGCAGTAGTACATATTCTCTAAAGGTCTACAACCGATCAAATAACGATATACAAATCCCAAATGTGCGGCTGGCACAAGGTAGTAACAGCAGCTACAGATTAAATGTAGATGGAGTTGCCGGTAAAGAATTTGAAAATGTTCCTTTGATGGCAAAGGACAGTCTATTTATTTTTATAGAAACAACCTTTGATATTTCGGCACTAAACCTAAATGAATTTTTGTATACAGATGCCATCCTTTTTGATGAAGGGCCCAAGCAACAGGAGGTGCAATTGGTTAGCTTAATCAAAGACGCGATATTCCTTTATCCGGCGGAAAATGCAGATGGAACTAAGGAAACTTTACTCTTAGGACTGGACAAAGATGGAAATGAAATTAGAATAGAAGGATTTCTGCTCACCGATGAGCAACTAAGCTTTAGCAATGAAAAACCTTATGTTATTTATGGATATGCGGGGGTGGCATCAGAGAAAACGCTTAATATAGCTGCAGGCAGCAGAGTGCACTTTCACAAAGATTCAGGAATATTAATAGGGGAAGGTGCTTCCCTTAGCGTTAACGGCACTTTAAGCATGGATACACTTCTTTTGGAAAATGAAGTGATTTTTGAGGGTGACCGCCTGGAACCTGAGTTCTCAGAGGTGCCGGGACAATGGGGAACCATTTGGTTGGCTCCCGGCAGTATTAACCATACCATAAACCATCTTACTATCAGAAATGCTTCCGTGGGATTGCTGGTAGAAGGGGACCCCTCCTTAGATCCACCAAAACTTACCATTAGTAATTCTCAGATCTATAACAGTCTGGCAATAAATATATGGAGCAGATCCTCCTCAATTAGTGGAGAAAATATGGTTCTGGGTAATTCGGGGAACGGCTCATTAGTTTGCGAGAATGGAGGTAGATATTCATTCCTGCATAGTACCATTGCTAATTATTGGAGTAACGGATTCAGATCGGGAGCCGCATTGCAAATCAGTAATTATAACCTTGTTGAGGATACAGGTGCAAGTGGACAAGACCTGACTGCCAGTTTTATAAACTGTATTGTAGATGGTAATACATTTCTTGAACTCTCATTAAATTCTAATGAGACAAATTTGTTTGACTTTTCTTTCTCCAATTGCCTGCTTAAATTTAACGATACGAATAATCAATTTGATACAGATCCCCTGTATGATTTTGATAATGAAACATACTACAACAATGTTTTCCTGAATGAGGATACTGATTTTTTAAATACTGCAAAGAACGATTTCAGACTGGGTAATTCTTCTTCAGCAATTGGCAAAGCAGACCCCGCAACGGCATTACAGGTACCCTTAGATATTCTGGGAACAGATCGTACTTCCGAACCCGATATTGGGGCCTATGAATTTATTACTGTAGAGCAGAATTAAGCTTCATTTGTTAAATTTGAAGGAATTTTCTTTCAATATTCTTGATTTTCAACACTTTATGTAGAAAAACCTTAATTATTCTATGGTAAAAATAGGGTGTCTTCTCAAATAGGTTTACTACTTTGTACCCAAATAACCCGGCATGGAGTATTCTTATACCATAATTGATTCCGACGCCACCTCAAATTTGCAGTTGCAACACTATTTGGAGGACTATGGGGATTTTGTGTGTAATAGTCAAGCCAGAAACTGCGAAGATGGCTTAAATGCTATTCTCAAATACACTCCGGATGTTGTTTTTATTAACCTGAACGACAAGGCTTTTGAATATTTCCACATGGTTACTGAATTGTATCAGTATGTTAAAAATATTCCGTTTTTAATTGGGATCTCTAAAAGCAAAGAATACGCATACAATGCGATTAAAAACAATTTCTTTGATTACTGGCTGATGCCTTATAATGAATTTGATATACGCAAGACCTTGTTACGCTTAAAAAAACAATTGCCAAAAGAAGATGTTTCACATACACTTTGTCTTAAATCTTACAATGATTACCAATATCTGGATACCAATGAGATACTCTATTTAAGGGCAGACAATAATGCAACAGATTTTGTTATGAAAGACGGAAGCAAAATAAGTGCCTATAAAACCCTTAAGACTTTTGAAAATCAGTTACCCTCCAATTTTATACGTGTTCACCAAAGTTATATTCTTAACACCCATTATGTCTCCGGTATTAATTATGGAAAATCTACATGCTTCTTAAAGATTAGGAAAACGCAACTGCCTTTCTCTAAATCATATAAAGAAAATATAGATGGCTTAAAAAAGATTTTATCAAAAAACACGATTTCTCCCTCCAATTAAAGGAATACTTTCAAAAACCTGTCGAATACTCATAGATTAGGTACGTATACTATTACTTTTTTTTTTACACAATAAGTTTTTGGCTATCCTACTAGATTAGTCTCATGCTAGTCAATTAATAATTAACCACTTAAAAAATCAAAAAGATGAAAAAAGTTTTAAGCATTTTCGCAATAGTAGTATTTAGTTTCGGATTATTTTCCTGTGAAGCAGATAACAGCACTGAAGACCAGGCTCTATATGAACAGGGAACAGACGGTGATGACACCCCAGTTGGAGGTAGAGGTAATTAATACTACATTTATATATAAAAATTCAACCCCTTCAAATTTTATAAATAATTAAAAAGCCTTAAATAGTGTATTTAGGGCTTTTTAATTATCTTGTATTAGAAGCAATTAGTTTCTAAGTGTTATGGTATGTAAAAAACATATACTTCTAATATCGCTATTTCTTCTTTTTTTTTCCTGTAAAAAAGAAAATCAATCTGCTCAATTAAATAGTACAGTTCCCCAATCAGATAGTATCCGGCTTTGGATCAAATATGGTACAGATGTAAACCTGCCTTTAAAGGCCCGTAGCGAATTTTTACTAAAAGCCTATAGCAATGCTACCAGTGAATTAAATGATTCCTTAAGGTTGAACTATTACGCCAAACTTTCCCTGGCTTATCTAAATCTAAAAGATTCTATAAATTTCAGAAGGATTAACAAAAGGGCCCGGTTTCTCTCTGAAGAAATTAAGGATTCTGCGGTCCTCGCAGTATCACATTGGGATCTGGGTGATTTTTATAAGAATAATTTTATTAAGGACAGTGCCTTTTACGAATACGGACAGGCAGAAAAAATTTATGCCAGCTTAAAAGACAACAATCTCAGTGGCCGGTTACTACTTAGAATGTCTGTAATACAAAAGGATATAAAGGATTTTACCGGGGCTGAAATTAACCTCATAAATGCCATTGAACTCTTCCAAACTGTAGAAAATAATGAACAATTGTTCCTCTCTTATAACTTATGGGGAACTCTTGCCAAAAGTTTAAAGGAATATGAACAATCACGGAACTATTTTTCTGAAGCCGAGGAGTACCTCAATAAATTGCCAGAGGAATTGATCGTCAATTATCAAAACACATTGAGCAATAATATTGGGAATTCCTATAAGGAACAGGGAGATTATATAAAAGCTATTCCATATTTCAATGAGGTATTAAGCACAAATAGTTTGCGGATTAAGAATCCAGATAGATACGCCCTTGCTCTCGATAATCTAGCCTTTAGCCAATTTAAAACTGGTCATATGAAAAATTCCGAAGCCAATTTAAAAGAAGCTTTGGAAATTAATATCCACGAGAATGATCTCGAACAAACTGCTATGAGTCACTTCCATTTAGCGGAGTACTATTTGGCTAAAAGAGATACTTTATTAGCCATGACAAATGCTCAGGAGGCTCTTGAAATAGCCAAACAAAGCAATGATAACAAGCTTATTCTTGAAACATTGCAGCTTTACCCATTACTGGACCCGGAAAATGCGCAGTCTTATCTGAAGGAATATTTGGTTTTAAATGATAGCCTGCAGGAAGAAGATCGTAAGATTAGAAACAAATTTGCCCGGATCCGATTTGAAACGGATGAGTTTATAGCCGAAAACCAACTTTTGGCAAGGCAAAGGCAGTTATGGATAGGCATTGCTATAGGCCTTTTTTTATTGGCTATTTTAGTCCTTATTATTATTTCGCAACGCGCCAAAAACCGGAATCTGAGATTTCAACAACAACAGCAGGAGGCCAATCAGGAAATTTTTAACCTGATGCTCGCCCAGAACCAAAAATTGAAAGAGGGAAAACAAACTGAGCAGAAACGAATTTCAGAGGAACTTCACGATGGCATATTGGGTGAAATGAACGGTATTCGCATGATACTTTTGGGCTTAAACAAAAAAGCGGATACTAGTGCTATAAACATGCGTGGAGAGGCTATTGAAAAGCTACAAGGTGTGCAGGAAGAGATACGAACAATTTCTCACGAATTAAACGATGCTTCTCATCAAAAATTCCATAACTTTATAATATCCATTGAAGATTTGTTGAAAAATATTTGTGAAGCAGCTAATCTGGAGTATCATTTTAACTATGATGAAGGCCTTGACTGGGATTCTTTAAGTGGCGATATTAAAATTAACCTCTACAGGATCATACAGGAAAGTCTTCAAAATTGCATTAAACACGCCGCCGCTACCAGAATTAATCTTGAAATGGACTCAACAGATCATGTATTAAAAGTTACTTTAGAGGATAATGGTCGAGGCTTTGATGATAAAAAAGGCAAAAAAGGGATTGGCCATAAGAATATTACTTCCAGGGTAAATAAATTAAACGGGGACTGGAGTTTAAAGAGCAAACCTGGAAAAGGAACCCTTGTAACGGTAAAGGTGCCTTACCTTTTACCGGAATCAAAAATTGAAATTCAAATAAACGGAGAAGAAAAATTTAGGACAGTAGAAAAAACACAGGAATGAATACGATTAGGATTTTAGCGGTAGATGATCATGAAATGACCACCATGGGTTATAAATTTATCCTTGAGGACACAGAATTTGATGATTTCAAGGTTCGCGTGGATATGGCAAAATCGTTCGATCAGGCTATTGAAAAAATTGAAAATTCGGTTACATCATTTCAGTATGACATCTTATTATTGGACATTCAATTATCTCAATCAGGTGAGGGACCTGTGAAAACAGGGGAAGATATCGGAATCTTTGCACGGAAGACCATTCCAAAAACAAAAATTGTTTTTATGTCCTCATTTAGTGATAATTACAGAATAAACAGTATTCTTAAAACTGTTGATCCCGAAGGATATATGGTGAAAACTGAAATAGATCCTAAGTCTTTGCAGGCTATGGTCAACACCGTAATATCTAATCCCCCTTATTATACGCAAAAAGCACTTGCCGCCATCCGTAAAAAGATGGCTAATGATGATATTGTACTTGATGAAAAAGACAAAAAAATACTTCATTACCTGTCTATAGGTACTAAAACCAAAGATATGGTCAACCATGTATCCTTATCGCTACCAAGTATAGAGAATAGAAAACGCCACTTGAAAGCGGTTTTTGGGGTTGAAAAGCAAAACGATCAGGCCTTGATTACCGAATCAAGAAACAGAGGTTTCATCTAATTTCTCTCCATTCTTCAAAGAAAGAAAACCCATTTATTTTATTTGACCACTATTTAATTGCAAAATAGCAGTGAAACCTTATATATTCTATGGTTTTTATATAGCCTACTGTTGTTATTTAAAATTAATTTTGATATAAACCAAATTATTTTTCTGTTAGCATGTCGAACAAACAGGATAATTTTAGATATAATCTTAGGCTTAAGTTAGACGACAACCCACAAATTGAGGGATTGGTCGAATTTAGAAAGAGTTTGGAAAAAGATTATTTTGCCAATGTAGCGATACGTAATTGCTCTTCTGATAGCGCACGGCAAAATTTAGTTATTGAAATGGATTGCAATCTAAAATTGGTTGAAATTCTTTTTCATTTACAAAAAGGAACCTGGGGGAAAACGTACCCCGCAAAGAATAGCTGGTTTAAAAGTTCCCCTTTTTCAAAGGCATTGAAAACTTTGAATAAATTGAACAACAGGGGAATTGATATTGAAGAATTGTCTATTTTTTTAAGAGATTCCTCAATTATCATTAAGAATATATATGAAAATAGTATTGAAGAGCAATTTGGGAAGATTCTTCATACTATTGCCAAACACTATGTCTATTTTACCAAAAGACTTACGGAAACTCCTTATGAAATATATATTCCAGTCTTTGAGGAAGACCATTTTGAAAATGCCAATAAACTAAAGAATATTAGAAACGGAAATAACAATAAGAAAGACTACTTTGAATATTGGGGTCTCTATTTCGATTCTGAAAAAGATGCCGTAATCTATGACCTGAACAAAAAATCAATCATTTTTGGTGACTTATTTATGTTACATCATTGATTAAAATGGAAAATCAATAAATAGGGCTATTGGTTTTCCATTAAACGGTTTTTACTGTCCACCATTAAATAACGGAAGGTTTTTCATTAATTTATTTACTTTTTCTTTTACCTTCACAACCACTTCCTCTTCTTCCGGATGAGTTATCACTTCATCAATTAAATCTACAATTGCCGTCATATCCTGCTCTTTAAGACCTCTGGTAGTTATAGCTGCAGTTCCAAATCTAATTCCTGAAGTTATAAAGGGCGATTTATCATCAAATGGAACCATATTTTTATTTGCTGTAATGTCTGCTTTAACCAGAATGTTTTCAGCATCCTTTCCAGTAATATTTTTATTACGAAGATCTATAAGCATCATATGATTATCTGTACCTCCAGAAATTATCTTGTAATCTTTAGCGACAAAAGCCGCAGCCATGGCTTCAGCATTCTTCTTTACCTGCAGCATATAATGCAAAAAGTCATCTGAAAGTGCTTCACCAAATGCTATTGCCTTGGCTGCAATTATATGCTCCAAAGGCCCTCCCTGATTTCCCGGAAAAACGGCTAGATTAATTAAGGCAGACATTTTTCTTAAATTTCCATTTTTCAGTCTAATACCAAATGGGTTTTCAAAATCCTGCCCCATTAAAATCAACCCTCCTCTGGGGCCCCTAAGGGTTTTGTGCGTTGTTGTCGTAACAAAATGACAGTGTGGTATCGGATCATTTAAAATTCCCTTAGCAATTAGACCAGCAGGATGCGCAATATCTGCCAATAAAAGGGCATCTACACCATCAGCAATTTCCCTAAATCTTTTAAAATCCATATCCCGGGAATAAGCCGAAGCTCCTGCAATAATCAACTTAGGGCGTTCCTTTTTGGCTATTTCCTCAATTTTATCGTAGTTTATTACCCCGGTTTCTTCATCTACACCATAAAATACCGGACGGTAAAGCTTTCCGGAAAAATTAACAGGAGAACCATGAGTAAGATGTCCCCCATGTGAAAGATCAAAACCTAAAATTGTATCCCCGGGTTTTAAACATGCCTGGTAGACCGCCGCATTAGCCTGTGATCCTGAATGCGGTTGAACATTTGCATATTCCGCCCCAAACAATTCTTTTGCTCTGTCTATTGCAAGTTGTTCAACCTTATCAACTACTTCACATCCGCCGTAATAGCGCTTGCCTGGATATCCTTCAGCGTATTTGTTGGTAAGAACGGATCCCGCAGCTTCCATTACCTGGGGACTTGTGAAATTTTCGGAAGCAATAAGTTCTATCCCATTTAATTGCCGTTCTTTTTCCTCGTCAATTAAGTTAAATATTTGATGGTCGCGTTGCATAAAGTTATCCTTATATTATTTGAGGCGTAAAAGTACAAATTGATAGACGTTAATAAGAAGAAAATAATATATTTGATTAGGAATTTATCAAACAAAAATTAACAATTATATCATGTCTTCAAAAACGAATGATCCATCCAAAAAAACCTGGCTACCCGTGGCCCCTAATTCTGATTTTCCAATACAGAATATTCCTTTTGGTGTTTTCCTGACACGGGATGATGTCATTACAATTGGTACAAGAATAGGGGATCATGCTATTGATCTTGGAGCACTGCATCAACTGGGTTATTTTAATGGAATTCCACTTACTGATGATATTTTCCTTCAGGACACATTAAACGATTTTATTTCAGATGGTCGTAAAACCTGGCGTTTAGTGCGAAATAGGATTAGTGAAATTTTCGACATTAACAGTACAATACTAAAAGAAAACCAGGAACACCGCACGATTGTTTTATTCACCTTGGATGAGATAGAAATGCAACTGCCTGTGCAAATTGGAGATTATACTGATTTTTATTCGAGTAAAGAGCATGCGACTAATATAGGTAGTATGTTCCGCGATCCGGAAAATGCCTTGTTACCAAATTGGTTGCATATCCCAATTGGTTATCACGGGAGAAGCTCCACCATAATTCCCAGTGGAAAGAATATTAGAAGACCTATGGGTCAGACATTACCCAAAGGGGCCGACAAACCAGAGTTTGGACCTTCTAAAATGGTTGACTTTGAATTGGAAATGGCCTTTATAACAACAGATGCGAATAAATTAGGGGAATCTATACCCATAGACGAGGCTGAAAAATATATTTTTGGACTCGTTTTACTTAACGACTGGAGTGCCAGGGATATCCAAAAATGGGAGTATGTACCCCTTGGGCCTTTTATGGCAAAGAATTTTGCCTCTTCTATTTCTCCTTGGATCGTTACACTAGAAGCTCTAGAACCCTTTAGGGTTGAAAGTCCAAAACAGGATCCCAAACCCCTCCCATATCTTCAAAAAGAAGGAAAAAATAGCTATGATATTCATTTAGAAGTTTCAATAGCCCCAGAGGGAGGAGATCCTTCGATGATTGCCAAATCGAACTTTAAGTACATGTACTGGACAATGTCGCAACAGTTATCGCATCATACCTCAAATGGTTGTAAGGTACTTAGTGGCGATCTTATGGGTAGTGGTACAATTTCTGGTACAACCCCTGATTCTTATGGCTCAATGCTAGAATTGGCGTGGCAGGGAACAAAGCCTGTTAACCTTCAGAATGGTGAAAAAAGGACGTCAATTCAAGATTTCGACACTGTAACTTTAAAAGGATTTTGTGAAAAAGATGGTGTGCGCATCGGGTTTGGTAAGGTTGAGACAAAATTGCTTCCTCCACTAAAAGATAATCCTTAAATCCAGTGAACTAAAAGATCATTTTACCGAATTTATACGATACATTATCGTTTTTCGTTATGAAGTATATGTGTTTTGGCACAGCTATTGAAAACTGCTGTTAAAACGCTTAAATATTTTATCATGAAAAAAACGATACTCTTTACGACAATTTTGGTTCTTTTAATGGCATGTGGAGGTGTTAAAAAAACCCAGGAGGCCTTAAATACGGGTAATTATTCCGCTGCCATAAATAAGGCAATAAGAAATCTGGCCGATAATAAAACTAAAAAAGGCAACCAACCCTATGTGTTACTTCTTGAAGAAGCCTTCAAAAAATATACACAAAGGGAATTAGAAAATATTGCATTTTTAAAGAAAGAAGGCAACCCTGCCAATTACGACGCAATATTTAATGGGTACAGCCGCCTGAAAAATATTCAGGAACGAATAAAACCACTTTTACCCTTGCAGGTATATGAGGAAGACAGGAATGCCAGGTTTTCTTTTACCAATTACGATAATGAGATACTTGTAGCAAAAGATAATTTATCTGACTATTTGTATAACAACGCTTCAGAGCTGTTACAGAATGCGAGTTACAAGGAGGACTATAGAAATGCCTATAGGGATTTTGAATATCTTAATGAATTAAGTCCGGGATTTGCTGATAGCAGGGCAAAAATGGACGAAGCCTATATCAAAGGGTTAGACTATGTTAAAGTAAACATGGTTAATGATACAGAGCAAATAGTACCTGAGCGTCTGGAAGAAGAATTATTGAATTTTAACACTTACGGCTTAAACGACCAATGGACACAGTATCATACCAATCCATTAGCTGAAGTCAACTATGATTATGAAATGGAGGTAGCCTTCAGAGCTATTAACATCTCTCCTGAACAAATCCAGGAAAAGCAGATTATTAAGGAAAAGCAGATTAAAGATGGGGTTGAAGTACTTGTTGATGCAGATGGTCGAGTAGTAAAAGACAGTCTTGGTAATGAAATAAAGGTTGACAGATTCAGGACGGTAAGTTGTAATTTCTATCAGTTTACCCAGCTTAAATCAGCACAAGTTACTGGTAATGTTAGCTATATAGATTTACAAAAGAAGCAGCAACTCAATTCATACCCTATTAGTAGCGAATTTGTATTTGAGCATGTTTATGCAAATTACAACGGTGATAAAAGAGCACTAGACAATGATCTTGTTCCACTTTTAACCAGGGTTGCCGTGCCATTTCCTTCCAATGAGCAAATGGTTTACGACGCGGGTGAAGATTTAAAATCAAGATTGAAGGACATCGTCGTGAGGCACAAGTTTAATTAAAAACAGAACCCCGAAATTTCGGGGTTTTTTTATATATAGCTTGATAAATTGAGTGATGTAATTCCCCCATGAGATTCATCAGCTACTGCAATACCATTTTTTATTATCAACACTTGTGGTGATTGGTGGTATACCTGAAATTTATTTGCAACTTCATTGGAAATTTCCCTGTATCTGTGCAAATCTAAAAAATACAAATCAGCCTGATTTTCCTCAAGGAAATATGAATTCCTGAAAGATCTGAGTACCATACTGCTGATACCACACGTTGTGGAGTGCTTAAATATAATCTGAGGTCTTTTGGAAGAGTTTTGTTCAATCTCATTGAGCTGATCCACAGATGTCAATGGTATCCATTTCAATTGATTCTTCTGTTCTTCAGAATTTGTGTTTTTACTACTAAATAAGTTATTAAATATTCCCATTTTTCCCTTTAAAGCTTATTATTCGATTTTTTATTATTAACATACAACCTGTCGAAATGTCTTGCAATAAAGTGATTTTTCCGACATTTTGTCTGTTTATTCTCCATGGTAAGATTGTTGTCTTATATAATTCAAAATTAAACATTAACGCGAAAACATATATACAATGAACATTAATAATTTTACTATAAAATCCCAGGAGGCCATACAACATGCACAAATAATTGCGCAGGGTATGGAGAATCCGCAAATTGAAAATGAACATATTTATAAGGCAATCGCGGAGATTGATGAGAATGTGCTCCCTTTTATCTTAAAAAAATTAAATGTCAATATATCTCTTGTAAACCAAATACTTGAGAAAGACCTGGAAAGCTTACCTAAAGTGTCTGGAGCAGAAATCTTGTTTTCTAAAGAAGCAGGTAAAACATTGAATGAAGCTACCGTTATTGCGAGAAAAATGGAGGATGAATATGTTTCCATAGAACATCTAATAGTAGCTCTTTTTAAATCTAAAAGTAAAATTTCAAGAATATTAAAAGATCAAGGTATTCAGGAAAAAGGCCTTTTGGCTGCGATAGAAGAATTACGAAAAGGAGGTAAAGTTACTTCTCAAAGTGCAGAAGAAACTTATAATTCATTGAATAAGTATGCAAGAAACCTGAATGATCTCGCCGATAAAGGTAAACTTGATCCTGTTATTGGCCGGGATGAGGAAATAAGAAGAATACTTCAAATTCTTTCAAGAAGGACCAAGAATAACCCTATGTTGGTTGGAGAACCAGGTACCGGTAAAACTGCAATAGCCGAAGGACTTGCACATAGAATTGTTCAAGGAGATATCCCAGAAAATTTAATAGATAAAGTTATTTATTCCCTCGATATGGGCGCGCTTATAGCAGGTGCAAAATACAAAGGAGAATTTGAGGAACGACTAAAAGCAGTTATTAAAGAGGTTACCAGCTCAGATGGTAATATTGTGCTCTTTATTGATGAAATACACACCCTTGTTGGTGCCGGTGGCGGACAAGGAGCAATGGATGCGGCAAATATTCTAAAACCTGCTTTGGCAAGAGGAGATTTACGCGCTATTGGTGCCACAACTTTGGATGAATATCAAAAATACTTCGAAAAAGATAAAGCACTGGAGCGCAGGTTTCAAAAAGTTATAGTAAACGAACCTGATACGGAAAGTGCCATTTCAATTTTACGTGGGATTAAAGAAAAATATGAGGCACACCATAAAGTAAGAATTATGGACGAAGCTGTTATTTCGGCGGTAGAATTATCACAACGATACATTACCAATAGATTTTTGCCCGATAAAGCCATCGACTTAATGGATGAAGCCGCGGCTAAGCTGCGAATGGAGATAAATTCCAAACCAGAAGAATTGGATGTACTGGACAGAAAGATCATGCAATTGGAAATAGAAATTGAAGCTATCAAAAGAGAAGATGATAAAGCTAAACTTAAATTACTTAATGTAGAGCTTGCTAATCTCAAGGAAGAAAGAAATGAGATTTTTGCTAAGTGGGAAAGCGAAAAAACGGTAATAGAGAATATTCAAAAAACAAAACTGGATATTGAAAATTTCAAACAGGAGGCTGAAAGAGCAGAGCGAAATGGAGATTATGGTAAAGTGGCTGAATTGCGCTATGGAAAAATAAAGGAAGCCCATGCGAAATTAGAATCACTTCAAAAGGATCTTAGCGATGAGCAGAAAAAAGGAACCCTTATCAAAGAAGAAGTAACTACCGAAGATATTGCTGAAGTTGTTGCAAAATGGACAGGTATTCCGGTGACTAAGATGTTACAAAGCGAACGTGAAAAGCTTTTGAATCTGGAAGATGTATTGCACAAACGTGTTGTCGGGCAGGATGAGGCTATTCAGGCTGTATCAGATGCTATCAGGAGAAGCAGAGCAGGTTTGCAGGATGCTAAACGACCCATCGGCTCATTCTTATTCCTAGGTACCACGGGTGTAGGAAAAACCGAACTGGCTAAAACCTTAGCAGCTTATCTGTTTGATGATGAAAATGCTCTTACCCGAATAGATATGAGCGAATATCAGGAGCGTCACTCGGTAAGCCGATTGGTAGGGGCACCTCCGGGTTACATTGGTTATGATGAAGGTGGTCAACTCACCGAAGCTGTGCGCCGCAAACCTTATTCTGTAATACTTTTAGACGAGATAGAAAAAGCACATCCGGATACATTTAATGTCCTATTACAAGTACTCGATGAAGGAAGGCTTACAGATAACAAAGGAAGAGTTGCTGATTTCAAAAATGCTATTATCATAATGACCAGCAATATGGGCAGCCATATCATTCAGGAGAAATTTGAGGCCTTAGATAATATTTATTCGGCCATGGAATCTGCCCGAATTGAGGTTATGGGGCTTCTTAGAAAAACCATTCGCCCTGAATTCCTTAACAGAATAGATGATATTATCATGTTTACTCCCCTTAATAAGGAGGATATTACGCAGATTGTTAAACTACAATTGGAGCAACTCAAAAAAATGCTTGAAAAACAACATATCACTATTGATGCAACTGATGAAGCCATTGCCTACCTCTCCCAACGTGGTTATGACCCTCAATATGGGGCCAGGCCTATAAAAAGAGTAATCCAGAAAGAGGTGTTAAACAACCTCTCAAAAGAATTACTCGGGGGTAAAGTTAAGGCGGATAGTATTGTACTAATAGATTCTTTTGATGACGGTTTGGTGTTTAGAAATCAAAATGAGTTAGTCAATTAATCAAGATAATAATTGAAAAATGTACCCTTCCGATTTACATCGTCAAAGGGTACATTTTTTTTATGAATTAAAATACCATACAGTATATAGATTTTTTATCTTCGTATAAAATTGAAGATCTATGCCTACCAAAGCTGAGAGAACCACTGCATACATTATTGAAACCGTAGCCCCTATCTTCAATAAGCACGGCTATGTGGGAACCAGTATGAACGACCTTACTGAAGCAACAGGTCTCACAAAGGGAGCGTTATACGGTAATTTTGAAAATAAAGAGGCCCTTGCCCTTGCCGCTTTTGAATATAACAGCACACGACTGCTTAAGGCAATTGATGACAAGTTGAATACCGAAGGTACAGCTCTGGAAAAATTATTTTGCCTTACCGATTTTTATCGCAATTATGAGACTTTCACAGCAAGTATGGGAGGTTGTCCCGTTTTAAATGTAGGAGTAGATGCCAAATATAATAATGCGCCTCTAAAGGCAGCAGCCAATGAAACAATACGCACTATTGAAGGGAAAATTGCCTTGATTCTGGAAAATGGAGTAAAGAATAATGAGTTGAAACTACCTGTTACGCCTTTACAATTTGCAAAACAATTATACACTATGATTCAAGGAGCTATAGCTATGGCAACAATTACTGGTGACAGAAAATATCTTATTAATACAATTGCGTACCTTGATGTTCTAGTTAAAAAAGAAATCAAAAAATAGTTATTTACTTACCTTTAACTCTATAAATCCAGGTTTTACCAGTATAACGCCCACCATATTTAGAATCCCTGGCTTTTCTTGCTTCTTCCATTGAATCATACCTTTTTAAATACACGTAGTTATATTTATTCTTCGCCCTGTAGAATGATTTAGGTTGCAACCCTTCGTCAGACAACTTCTTGACAAAAGCTTCGAAGTATTTTTTAGTGCCAAAGACATTAGCTATTAAATAATAGCCGGGTTCTAAGCCCTCCTCAGACTCTACTTCCTCGTATACTTCACCTTTTTTCAATACTATTACTTCTTCTGCAGCTTTTTCTCTTTCAAGTGCCTTATTAATAGAATCTTGTTCTTTCTTTTCCTTGAGTTTCATAACCTCTGCCAATTCCTCAGCCTGTTTGACGGCATTCAACGAGTCTGCCCTCCTTTTCTCCTGTTGCGCTTTTATAACAGCAATTGCGGCGGCCTCTTTAGCTATTCTGATGGAGTCCTTTCTTTTCTTTTCAACCTGTTCTTGAGCCTTTGCCAATTCAATTTGTTGATTTACAACTGCTATTGAGTCCATTCTTTTCTTTTCTGCCTGTTCTCCGGCTTTTGCCAATTCAATTTGTTCGTTTACAGTTGCAATTGAATCCTTACGTTTCTGATTCTGCAGTTCTTCCAGTGCTAATAAATCTGCTGCCTTGACGGCCGCAATAGAATCTTGCTTTCTTTGGGCTTCCAACAATGCTAATTCTTCGTTTATCTGTTGCTGCTCTGTATCCAAAATATCTTCCTCCTCAATTTCAAAGACTTGCTCCCCAAAACTAAAGGCAGTTACAATTTCAAAACTGGGATCCTCAGCTTTTACATCTTCACTGGTACCAAATTCAACCAAAGCACCAAGAGACAGTTTTTTAAAGAAGCGCCCCCCTATTCCTGTAGAAATACCGTAAAAATTATTATATCCAAGTTGGGCCCAGAATTTTGGCGTAGAAAAAAATGTGCTAAATCCTATTTGATTGTCAAAATCGGGTAAACGCTTATAGTAAAGAGTTGGTCTTATATAAGAGGTGGAAGAATCACCAAAAATAGTTATTGGGAAATCATAACTTGCCAGGCCCATATAAATTAAACCTGAAGCACTTGCATTGCCTTCATTGGTCGTAAGGTTTCGATCCATCAAATTTTCCATAGCGATTCCAAAACTAAAGGCATTCAACTGAAGTTTAACGGCGGGTGCAATTTGAAGAATAAAGTTGCTTTTTTCTTCAAATATTGGTAAACCTGGATCCATAATAAACTCCTCGGCCAGTTTTCGTTGGAAACCAATGACATTGACACCCAGTGTTAATTGGGTTGTGGTATTCAACTCAAAGTTATAAGCATAATTTAACAGTCCCCCTCGATTTACAAAAACGCCTGTATTGTGCTGAATGAATCCACCTCCAATTCCAGATTGCTCGTTTAACTTGCGAGAATAGTTTAAAAATAAGGTTGTAGGGTTACCATCCAGGGTCTGCCATTGCCATCTGGTCCATAATGCCACAGATTGTGGATTATTTCTATCCAACAAAAACACCGGACTTAATAAACTACTATTAAATTCAGTAAGGTTATGCTGCCTGAAGTCATAAGGTAATTCCGGCTCCTGAGATTTCACCGAAAACAGAGTCAAAACCAAACCTAGAAACAGGATTTTATTCAACATAACTATAGAAAAAACAAAGGATTAACATACTAATATTGCCGAAATACAGTTAAATTAGAACACTTATTATACTTATACAAACAATCTAGCATGAAAACAATTAAACTTCTAATCTTTGCCTTTTTATTCACAGGCATTATCTCCTGCAAAGATGATCAAAAATTATCAGATTCTTATGTTAAGCCCGCTGTATCTACCTATTATTTCATAAGACATGCAGAAAAGATCAGAAGTAATTCAGAAGACATTGATCCTGAACTAAGTCAAAAAGGTCTTGGAAGGGCTATGCACTGGGCAGAAATATTGAATGATGTTGAACTTGATGCGATTTATTCCACAGATTTCGAGAGAACAACAATGACAGCTGCACCAACTTCTGTTAAGCAGGAAATTACTGTTCAGTATTATGATCCTTCTAATATTGATATCGAACAATTTAAGATAGATAATTTAGGGAAAAATGTCTTGGTGGTGGGGCATAGTAATTCTACCCCTGAATTTGTAAATAAGATGCTGGGCGAAAATAAATATGCCGCAATGGATGATTATGACAATGGTAGTCTTTTTATTATACAGATAACTGGTAAGAATGTATCTGCCAATCGTTTACATTTCAATTGCAATTGTCCGGATTAACTTCAATATCTTCCAAAAGAATTGTTGATAGAAGTTCTAATTCTTTGGTTTTGAAAAGTGCTTCCAGCTCATACACAGAAATTTTGGCTGCAGCTTTATAATTATTATAATCAACAAACCGAATACCATTAATTATCCTTTCATTAAACGCTTCACGAAATCTCGTTCCTCCACCATTCACATTAAATTCATATGCTAAGTAATCTGGCTTAAATGTCTCTTTATTAAACCAATATATATAAATATCATCAAAATCTTCGCCTCCATCTTCTTCATCAAAAGTAACCTCCACCTTATAGTATAGCTTATCCCCTATTTGAGTTTCACCAAGAAGCTTTTTATTCACCGCCGGGTCATTTAAGCCATATGGAAGATAAGCGAAATAATGAACAGAATTTATTGAATTTGAATATTTGGTGGCCATTGAGTCTGCTACAATTACGACATTGCCATTTATGAATCGTTGAAAACTATTGTGTTTAAGAATATCCAAAATGGTAGTCGAATCATTATTAATAATTCGCTTTAATATCTTCTTTCCTGTACTATTTTCTAATTCATACCTAACATCACGTAAAGCGAAGGATATATTACACGTTCTATACAGATTACCACCAGAGACTTCTATGGATTTGTCTATAATATCCTGGACGGCAATATTATCTGAATTCTTATTCCTGCACCCAATTGTTATAAAGAAGATAATTATGATTGTAAATCTCAACATAGAAAAGTTTTTACAGTAATCGTAAAAGTCTTGTTTTCTTTACACTTTTCATAAAAATAAATTCGATTTCCAATATATAGTACTCTGGTATTTGTTCTTACTTTTGCTGCTTATGCAGAAAGCCATAAATATAAAAAACAAAAAAGCTCGTTTTGAATATGAATTCCTGGATACCTATATAGCCGGAATTGTACTTTCAGGAACCGAAATAAAATCTATCCGACTAGGTAAAGCTTCCATCACAGAAAGTTTTTGTGAGTTCAATGAATTGGGAGAACTATTTGTCATAAATATGCAAGTTGATGAATATTCACACGCGACCCATTTTAACCACAGACCTAAAGCTGCCCGTAAGCTTCTGTTAAAAAAGCAAGAATTAAAGAAACTGCAGAAAGAAGTTAAAAATACAGGACTTACTATTATTCCCTTAAATCTTTTTATAAATGACAAGGGATTGGCTAAACTTAAAATTGTTCTGGCAAAAGGAAAAAAAATATATGACAAACGGGAAAGCATTAAGGATAGGGACAATAAAAGAAATCTGGATCGTCTTAGAAAGAGTTTTAATAACTAAACTCCCTATTATTTATTAAGCCGGACAAGAATTAATCAATTTTTATCTTCTAAAAGTGGAACGAATCGAAAGGAACCAAATTCCTGCCGTTCAAATTCCTTCTCTGATTTTCTAATTATACGCGTCATGATCTGATCATCTAAACCAACGGGGATTACCAATTTACCTCCAATTTTTAATTGAGATAGCAAAGCATTAGGTATTTCAGGAGCCCCGGCAGTTACTATAATGCCATCAAAAGGTTCCTCCTCGGGAAGACCCTTATATCCATCTCCAAAAATAATTTTTTTGGGTCTGTATCCCATTTTCTTAAAAAACCGAGAGGTTTTTTTGAATAATTCTAATTGTCGTTCAATGGTGAATACCTTGGCTTTCAATTGTAGAAGCACCGCGGTCTGATAACCACTCCCTGTTCCAATTTCTAATATTTTATCCCCTGGATTTATTTCTAATAATTCCGTTTGGAAGGCCACAGTGTATGGTTGTGAGATGGTTTGATCTGCTGCAATCGGAAAAGCTTTATCCTGGTAGGCGTGATCTTCAAAACTACTATCCATAAATAAATGTCTTGGAACCGCTCTGATAGCTTCTAAAACATTTTTATTTTTTATATTCTTGGCAGCAATAATGTCTACAAGTTTATTGCGCATTCCCTTATGTTTGAAAGTATCTTTCAATAGTTTGGTTTTGTGTTGCTAAAATTAGAAAATCAAATTGGAAATAGGTGTATTTTCCAAGTGATACATTGGCATAATTTAGAATTAATCTCCTTATTTTTGAAAAAACATAAACTTATGCTCAAAGTTGGCGTATTAGGTGCAGGACATTTAGGTAAAATTCATTTGCGCCTTCTTAGTGAATCCAGTGAATATGATCTAATTGGATTTTTTGACCCGGATGCCGAGAACGCCGAAAAGGTTGCGGCAGAATTTGGATATTCTTATTTTGAAAATATAGATTCCCTAATGGACGCGGTAGACGTAGTAGATATTGTCACTCCCACTTTATCGCATTACGAGTGTGCGAAGAAAGCCATGGAAAAAGGAAAACACGTTTTTATCGAAAAACCCATTACCAACACTTTGAAGGAAGCAGAGGAACTTCTGATAATTGAGGATGTGAATCAGGTTAAAGGGCAAGTGGGGCATGTAGAACGTTTTAATCCCGCTTTTGGAGCGGTTAAAAATAATATTAAGGACCCTATGTTTATTGAAACTCACCGGCTAGCAGAATTCAACCCCAGGGGGACTGATGTTCCGGTGGTATTAGATTTAATGATTCACGATATAGACGTAATTCTTAGTGTAGTCAACTCCGAAGTAAAAAGAATTAATGCCAGTGGCGTATCTGTAATTAGTAAATCCCCAGATATTGCTAATGCCAGAATTGAATTCGAAAATGGATGCGTTGCTAATCTCACTGCCAGTAGAATCTCGTTAAAAAACATGAGAAAATCAAGGTTTTTTCAGCGAGACGCATATATATCTGTAGATTTCCTAGAAAAACAAGTGGAAGTTGTTAAAATGAAAGACGCTTCTGAAAAACCCGGAGAATTTGATATGGTACTTCAGAACGCGGAAGGAGATAAAAAACAGATTTATTTTGAAAACCCCGAAATTCTAAATAATAATGCAATCCAAGATGAACTTGAAACCTTTGCAATGGCTATAAATAATGATACCACTCCAGTGGTAACTTTAAAACAGGGAACTCAGGCATTGGATGTAGCTTTACAGGTAATAACGTCTTTCAAAAACTAATGGGTTTAGAGTAAAAAGTGCATTAAGTAATTTTCACTTATTAATCAGCATAAAATGATAACAACAATTGCAGTAATAGGAGCAGGTACAATGGGTAATGGAATTGCACATGTATTTGCACAAAATGGTTATAAAGTTCACTTAGTTGACATCTCGCAGGAGTCTCTCGACAAAGGGACATTAACAATTTCCAATAATCTGGATAGGATGCTGTTAAAGAATGTCATTAGTAAAAATGAAAAGACAAATACATTAGAGAATATTACTACATATACCTCATTAAAGGAAGGGGTAAATGGAGTTGGGCTGGTAATTGAAGCTGCAACAGAAAATGTAGAATTAAAATTATCCATTTTTAAAGAACTCGACAGCCATTGCGACGAAAATACGATTCTGGCGACTAATACATCTTCCATTTCAATAACCCAAATTGCAGCAGTTACCGAAAGAGCAGACAAAGTAATTGGAATGCACTTTATGAATCCAGTGCCCATAATGAAATTGGTAGAGATTATTAGAGGTTATAATACAAGCGATCGGGTTACTAAAACGATAATGGAGATTTCTGAAAAATTAGGTAAAACAGCCACAGAAGTAAATGATTATCCGGGATTTGTATCAAACAGAATCCTAATGCCGATGATAAATGAGGCGATTGAAACACTTTACAACAATGTGGCGGGTGTATCAGAAATTGATACGGTAATGAAATTAGGTATGGCACATCCTATGGGGCCGCTACAATTAGCAGACTTCATTGGACTTGACATATGCCTTTCAATTTTGAATGTTATGTATAACGGGTTTAAAAATCCTAAATACGCTCCATGTCCACTTCTTGTGAATATGGTAATGGCCGGTAAAACCGGAGTTAAATCCGGAGAAGGGTTTTACGACTATTCAAAATCACGCAAGGCAGAAAAAGTAGCTATTCAATTTGCCCAATAATTCTATGGCAGTTATTAAACCATTTAAAGCAATACGACCGGCAAAGGATAAAGTGTCATTCGTTTCTTCCCGTTCTTACGAGGAATATTCAAAAAAAGAACTAGAATGCGTCTTAAACTACAATCCATTTTCCTTTTTACATATTATTAATCCAGGAAACAGGTTTAATAAAAAAGTCTCCGGCGAGGAGCGTTTTAAACTTGTACATAACCGTTATTTGGAGTTTCTAGAAGACCAAATTCTTTTAAAAGACGATCAGGAAAGCTTTTATGTATATAAAATAGAAAAGGATAATTTTGGTTGCTGTGGAATTATTTGTGCAACCAGTACTGAAGATTACAGGAATTCTGTAATTAAAAAACACGAAAACACACTGGAACACAGGGAAAAATTATTTGCGAATTATCTCCAGTTAGTTCAGTTCAAAGCAGAACCGGTTTTGATGATTTACCCCGATTCCGGGGAAATAACGAATATAGTTGATAAGGAGACTTCAAATAATCCGGAATGTCATTTTACAACACCCGATAACATAACACATACTCTTTGGAAAATTTCAGCCGAAAGTACTTTAAAACAATTGCAGAATGAATTTGGCAAAGTAAATTCCTTGTATATAGCTGATGGCCATCATAGAAGCGCATCTTCGAACCTGTTATCTCTTATATCGCAAAAGAAAAACCCAGGTCATACCGGTAAAGAACCTTATAATTTCATTATGAGTTACTTAATTCCCGAATCAGAGATTAAAATCTTTGAATTTAACAGGATGGTTCGAGATCTAAACGGGCTTACAACTGAGGAGTTTTTGGTAAAACTCGATGAATTATTTAGGATAAAGAATCATGGCAATCAATTGTACAGACCAAATAAAAAGCATCATTTTAGCATGTATTTAAACGGGTCATTTTATTCATTATACCTAAGGAAAAGTGTTTATAAATTTACCGATGCCCTAAGTAAACTCGATACCCAGATTTTATACAAGACCATTCTTGAACCTATCCTAGAAATAAAAGATTTAAGAAATGACAAACGAATCCAATATGGTTATGGGAAACGCAATGTCCTTAAGATGAAAGATGAAATTGACAGTGGGAATTTTGCCGTAGGTTTTGGTCTGGTTCCTTTAGATGTTGAAGAGATAAAGGCGATTGCTGATGCAGGATTGGTTATGCCCCCAAAAAGCACATACATTGAACCAAAACTCAGAAGTGCCCTCGCCATATTCGATTTAGGCATATCAGAAAGTTAAATATTCAACTTAATGCCTCTACTGTTAGCAGATATATAAAAAGCGTAGAGCGGTCATGTAAAGCATCTCATTGACTAATTTCAAATTAAAACTAAGTGTCCATAAAAAAAAATCTACTTAAAATTCTTGATGAGCTTCCCACAGAGATAAGCCTGGTTGCTGTATCGAAAACAAAAACCAATGAAGAAATAATGAAGGCCTATAAAGCTGGCCAGCATATTTTTGGGGAAAACAAAATTCAGGAAATGGTTCTTAAATGGAGTGAATTACCCAAAGATATTGAATGGCACATGATAGGGCATGTACAAACAAATAAGGTAAAATACATGGCGGAGTTTGTATCATTAATTCATGGTGTGGATAGTCTAAAACTTCTAAAGGAGATAAACAAACAAGCCATTAAACATAATCGTAAGATTAACTGCTTACTTCAGGTTCATATTGCTCAGGAGCAATCAAAATTTGGGCTTAATGAAACAGAGTTATTTGAATTAATAGGTACAGATGAGTTTGGAAATCTCAAAAATGTGACTGTAAAGGGATTAATGGGTATGGCCACTTTTACCGATAATGAAGAACAAATACGTAAGGAGTTTTCATATTTAAATTCAGTCTACTCAAAATTAAAAAATAGAATACCCGATGTAAATGTACTATCAATGGGTATGAGTGGGGATTATAAAATTGCAATTCAGCACGGCAGTACAATGGTACGCATAGGAAGTAGTATCTTTGGTAATAGAAATAACTAATGTAATTTAGGTTTACCACAATTTTGTTATAAAACAGTACATGTACGCCATACTTGACATAGAAACTACGGGAGGAAAATATAATGAAGAAGGGATCACCGAAATTGCCATTCATAAATTTGACGGACATAAGGTTGTAGACAAATTCATTAGTCTTGTTAATCCAGAAAAGGAAATTCAGCCCTTTGTAGTTAATCTCACGGGAATTAATAACAAAATGTTGCGTACTGCTCCTAAATTTCATGAAGTGGCAAAACGCATTGTTGAAATAACACAAGATACGGTCATTGTGGCTCACAATGCCCAATTTGATTATAGAATCTTGCGAACAGAATTTCGTAGGCTAGGATTTGATTTTGAGAGGAAAACCCTGTGCACTGTAGATTTGTCAAAAAGGTTGATCCCGGATGCAAAATCGCACAGCCTGGGCAAACTGGTTCGCTCATTAGGTATTCCAGTAAGTGACCGACATAGGGCGAACGGTGATGCGCTGGCTACTTTAAAATTATTTAAACTTTTACTTACTAAAGACAGTGATAAGTCCATAATCAAAGAAATTGTGCGTGAAGAGTCTCTGGGAGAACTCTCACAAAGGCAGCTGGATATTGTGGCAAGTATGCCAACAGAGGTCGGCGTATATTATATGCACAATAAAGATGGTGATATAATTTTGCTAGGCAAAAGTAACAATATCAAAAAACGTGTTAACCGTCACTTTTTAAAAAGTGGGGACTTGGCCAGACAAATTCAAAAGGAGACCAAAAAGGTTAGCTATGAAAAAACCGGCAATGAATTAATAGCATTGCTAAAAGAAAATGAAGAACTCATTAAGAATAAACCCAAATATAATATACAGGGTAAACAAATTATGTCCTCAAATAAAAAACATCTTGTACAAATAAATGGTTATGATATATTATCAAATAATTTAATAATTGTTGACAAGGGCAGGGAAATTGGTGAACGCAGTGCTATATTAATCAAGAATGGGGAGTTTAGTGGTTTAGGTTTCTATAACCTTAATTATCAAATTAATAATATTCATATCTTGGAAACGATTATTACCCCTATGAATAGCTCACGGTATGCCAGAAAAATTATTGAATCATACTTAAGAGAAAAAAAAGTACTTGAGATTATTGAATTGAAAAATAACCCGTGACAGAATACAAACGAAAAAAAGGCTGGAAATATAAGCTTCACGAAATAATTTATGGCACTCATACGCCCGCCGGTAAGCTATTTGATATAGTCCTGCTAATAGTAATTGTATATAGTGTTATTATTGTCATGCTGGAGAGTATCCCCAGAATAGACATGAAATACCATTCATTTCTAAATGTTTCTGAATGGGTAGTTACAATACTATTTACTATAGAATACATACTTCGTCTTATATGTATAAAAAAGCCAACAAGGTATGTTTTTAGTTTTTTTGGTATGGTTGACCTTCTTTCCACTATTCCAAAATACTTGTCCTATTTCATAGGCGGTTCCCAGTATATTACAGCCTTTAGGGCTTTACGCCTATTGCGTGTCTTTAGAATTCTTAAACTGGTTAGATTTGTTGGGGAGTCTAATAATTTATTGAGGGCATTAAGGGCCAGTAGAACCAAGATCTTTGTTTTTGTATTCTTTGTTTTAGTAATCTCCGTATTGCTTGGTACCATTATGTATTTAGTAGAAGGCCCTGAGCATGGGTTTAACAGTATCCCGCACAGTGTATATTGGACAATTGTTACCTTAACAACTGTTGGCTATGGGGATATTTCTCCGGAGACCGGACTGGGACAAATTATCGCTACCTTTATTATGATTATTGGTTATGGTATTATCGCTGTTCCAACGGGTATTGTATCAGCTGAATATACTACAATGAGCAAGGAAGCTAAGGAGGCCGATATGGGGCGGAGTTGTGATTCCTGTGGCACTGAAATTCTAAGAAAGGATGCTGATTTTTGCAGAAGCTGTGGTCATAAATTAGGCGATGACTAATGCCAGGTAAATATCTTATTACAATTGTAGGGCCCACAGCAATTGGGAAAACAAAACTAGCTATAGACCTTGCAAAATATTTCAAGACAGAGATCATCTCCGCGGACTCCAGACAATTTTACAAGGAAATGTCAATAGGAACTGCGGTTCCTTCAAGAAATGAACTAGAGTCTGTACCACATCATTTTATTCAACATAAGAGTATCCGGGAAATATACAATGTAGGCGATTTTGAAAAGGATGCCCTGAATGTTCTAGATAACCTCTTTAAGAAATACGATATTACTATCATGGTGGGTGGCAGCGGCTTATATGTTGATGCGGTTAATTATGGTTTAGACGCTTTCCCCGGGGTTGATAAGGAAATAAGAACCAAATTAAATTCTATTCATAAGCAGGAAGGAATCGAAGTTTTACAAAATCAACTTAAAGAATTGGACCCAAAATATTACGATAAAGTGGATATTCAAAATCCTCATAGAATCATTCGTGCTCTGGAAATTTGCCTTGGTACTCGTAAGACCTATTCTTCTTTTATAAATAAAAAAAAACCACCCCGACCATTCAATTCAATCATGGTAGGTCTTTCGATGGAAAGAAGCATTCTTTATGATAAAATAAATGAACGGGTGGATACCATGATTGAAAACGGACTCATAGAGGAAGCCAGATCATTATATAAACACAAACATTTAAATGCTTTACAAACTGTAGGTTACACAGAGCTTTTTAACTCTTTTGATGGAATATGGGACCTGGATTTTGCAATTTCAGAAATAAAAAAAAATACACGTCGATTTGCAAAAAGGCAATTGACATGGTTTGGAAAAAATAAGGATATTATTTGGGTAGATGTCTCTACTCCATTTGAGGAGGTACTGGACCAAATTATACATTTAAAAAAGTCCACGTAAAATGATAAAGACGGATCCAAAAATTTACTTTATTATGGGGGTTTCAGGTTGTGGTAAATCTACTATTGGGAGTTTATTGGCAAAAGAACTCAAAATACCTTTCTATGATGGAGATGACTATCATTCTAAAACCAATGTTAAAAAAATGGCCTCCGGACAGCCGTTAACCGACGAAGATAGAATAGGCTGGCTATTAAAATTAAATGAATTAGCCCTTAACAAGCGTGAAGAGGGTGCAATTATAGGTTGTTCGGCATTAAAGGAAGCCTACAGGCAAATATTGGATGCTAATCTTCAGGAAAATGCAAGGTGGATCTACCTAAGTGGTTCTTTTGAAGATATAATGAACCGCTTGAACCAAAGAAAAGGTCATTTTATGCCAGCTGAACTTCTTAAGTCCCAGTTTGAAACCCTGGAGATACCTCAAAAAGCCATAAAGGTTTCAATAAATATGCCTCCTGACGAAATAGTTAACCGAATCCTAGGGTTAATATAGTCTTAATAAAAAAGGCATCCACCATGGGATGCCTAATTATCTTAAACTTTTATATTTTATTGTGTTTTCACTACAAGCCTGAAACCTTCGCCATGAATATTCAAAATCTCAACTACGTCATCTCTTTTAAGATACTTACGCAATTTGGCTATATAAACATCCATACTTCTTGATGTAAAATAGTTGTCATCGCGCCAGATCTTAGTCAATGCTAACTCCCTGGGCATAAGGTCATTCTCATGCAAAGCCAGTAGCCTTAATAATTCATTTTCCTTCGGCGAGAGTTTTATTGGCTCTTCATCCTTGTATTTAAGAAACCTTAGTTTAGAATTTAAATGAAAGTTTCCAATGTTAAATTCAAATTGTTTGCTATCAGCCAAGGTATTAGAGGCCTTTCTTTGAAGAATAGCCCTTAATTTCATCAGCAAAACTTCAGAATCAAATGGTTTGTTTAAATAATCGTCGGCGCCTGCTTTATAACCTTTTAGAACGTCTTCTTTCATAGTTTTAGCTGTAAGAAAAACGATGGGAACGTTCTCATTCTTCTCCCGAATTTCCCTTGCCAGTGTAAACCCATCCTTATAAGGCATCATCACATCCAATATACAGACGTCATAATTGTCTTTTTTAAACTTCTCAAAACCTTCCATTCCGTTTTTTGCTAAAGTAACATCAAAATCGTTCATGGATAGGTAGTCCTTTAACACGATTCCAAAGTTAGGATCGTCTTCGACTAAAAGTATTTTTTTGTTTGCTGTTTCCATAAATTTCTAAATTAATGGTAGTTTAATATAGAAGCTACTTCCTTTATCTTTTTCACTTTCTGCATAAACTTCCCCTTGGTGATCTTCTACAATTTTTTTTACATAAGCCAATCCCAGCCCATGTCCTTTAACATTATGTATATCTCCGGTGTGTTCTCTATAAAATTTTTCAAATACTTTTTTCAACACCCATTTACTCATTCCTGCACCCTGATCTTGTATCTTAATGACAATATAATTATTGGCAATCTCCGTAAAAACATCAATTTTGGGTGCCTCTGGTGAATATTTCACAGCATTATCCAAAATGTTTACAATCACATTTCCAAAATGCATCTCATTTGCCAACACTTCTGATCTTGCAGCATCTAAATTGGTGTGAATATATCCTCCCCTATCCATTACAATAAGCTGAACATGGGTAATGGCTTTTTTAATAATGTCGTGAACATCTACCCTGTCCTTACTTATATCTAATTGGTTTTTTTCAAGTTTGGAGATCCTAAGTACATTTTCAACCTGAGCATGCATTCTTTTATTCTCTTCCTTTATCATTTGCAAATACCGTTGTACCTTTTCCTGATCTCCAATAATTTTTGGATTTCTGATCGCTTCAACCGCCAAGTTTATTGTAGCAATGGGTGTTTTAAACTCATGTGTCATATTATTGATAAAATCTGACTTTATTTCTGAGATCTGCTTTTGTTTTATTAACTGATAAATTGCTCCCGAATATGCCACAACTATAATAAGTGTGAAAACCAAAGATAAAATCGCCATTCCCAGAATCGATCGAAGTAAAAACTTTTTCTTTTTAGGAAAAGATAACAAGAGCGTAAAATTGCTCAATCCTTCACTGTTCTTGAAAAATGGAGCTTTATAAACCGTTGTTCCTCCTAATTTGAATCTTTTAGACTTTACTTTAGTAGGTAGACCCTTGCTATAGACACCATATTCATATTCAATATCCATACCGCGATTTTCCAATTCACGGTCCAGTAATAATTCTATCTCTTGTATTGAAACGCGTTTATGAATAGGAACCTTTTCTGCATATTCCCTATAGACATCGTCAAAAATTGCCTTGTCTATGGATGATAAGCCCCCTACTTTCTCCAATTTTTGTATAGGATTTAGTTTATAGCTTTTACCATCCAGTCCAAAATCCTCTTTATAAACTGTTTTAGTGCGCTTACTAGTATAATTTCTTATTGTTGTGGTATCGTTACCATTGCTATTGTCAAAGAACGTAGATGCAATATTATAATCCTCTTCCAAAATTCCATGCGAGTAAAATAGAATCTCGTTAGAATTTAAATCGCGATCAATAAAAAATATGTTACTCAAATGGGAGCTCTTAAACTCTCCTACACTATCCTTAAGATTTAAAAATCTCTCAGAATAGTCGTCCATTTCACGGTCTTCAATTTTGTCCGTTACTTTATTAAGAACTTCAGCAACTGCATTTGAAAATTGTTCTTCTTTATCTTCAACAGAACTTTTTATCCAATACAATTGTACAGAGATAATCCCAATAAGAGAGAGGCTCATTAAAATGACCAGGCTAACAAATAATCTCTTATTCATCGATTTGGTAAATTTAAAAATTTAACATTTAGTGTATCGCCTGTTTAACCTAACCTTAACAAAAATGTTAAAAAAGCTGTTAGACCACTATTTTAGTAAGTTGGCGATGAATCTGTTCAACTTGTAATTTGGTCTGATCTAAGTCTATATTTTCGATAATATAATCAGATAAAGGAATCTTTTTAGAATCGTCCCATTGATTCTTCATTCGCGCCAATATCTCTTCCTTTGAACCATTATCTCTTGCTATAATTCTTTCTAAACGAACCTCTTTTGGGGCCTTTACAAGTATTATCTTATCAAAATTACTATAGGAACTGTTTTCAAAAAGTATTGCTGCCTCCTGGATTACATATGGAGTTTTTTTCTTTTTTAACCACCCAATAAAATCGTTTCTAACGGCTGGATGAACAATTGCATTAAGCTTCTCAAGTAATTGCTTATCACTAAAAATCTTATCAGCTATGTATTTTTTGTTTAACCTTTCCAATACATATGAATCTTTTCCTAAAAGATCGATAACGGCAGTTCTAATCTCTTTAGAATTTTTCATTAGTTTTTTGGCTCTCAAATCAGAATTATAAACAGGGACACCCAATTCTTTAAAAAGTTTAGCTACTGTTGTTTTTCCACTGCCAATTCCACCGGTTAATCCTATAATCTTCATTGACGTTTCAAGATAAATTCCACTTCATTCTTCATTAGTTGAACACTGTAAACATCTTTGGGTTTTTCAATAAGGCTTACTTGAAGATTTTGATTATCACCTCTTTGCTCCTGAAAATTAGCCACAACTTTAAAGTCTACAGGACTAATATCTTTTAATCGATCAATTTTGGCTTTACAAAGTACCGGAATTGTGTTGGGAAAAGTTTTTATCTGAGTTCCCTCCGGGAGATTAATAACCTCAACTGGAATTTCTATTAACTTCTCAGAGAATCTAAAAACATTCCCTGAGATTCTTACCTTTTTTGCGGAAAGCACCGAATTCTTTAGCTCTTCGGGCAAAACCAAATCAACTACTATGGAAAAATCCTCAGTAATTTCATTGAGTTCAATCTCCGATGTTGAAACTGAATTTACTAAATCCAACTCCTTTATTGGTCCTGATATTGAAATTAGTGAAGGCTCTATACTTAATTTGCCGTCTACAAGATAATTCTGGGCAGGGTTTAAGATAATATTGGGAGAGATGGGAACGTTTTTTAATTCAACCTGGTAAAAATCCAAAAACAGCGTATCCCTATCTACTTCTAAAAGGGTTATAGAACCAGATAATTGACTCTCTATCTGTTTCCTGAAATCAAGTTGGGTAACGAAAAATTTTGATTGGTTATTAGCCATACTAGACAGATCAATCTCAATTTTTTTACTCTTATAATTAAAACCCAAGAACTGAAACCCGCTGGCTCTAAGTCTTACATCAAGATTTTTCAAAGAGTCATCAGCCAAAAGGAGACTGTCAGGTACGTTTATATACTCCAGGTCAAAAGATGTACGGTCAACATAGGTCTCAGATAATCTGCTTACAAGCCAGGCCAGGAAAGAGCACAAAAGGAAGATTAAAAATATATTTATCTTTCTTTTATCACTACTCCTTTTGACTTCTTTCTGCTCCATTAAATTTATTTAAAAAACAATTCGGGAAAAAGTTCCTCTGGTTTTCTTTTGCTAAAATTAACTAAGATTACTGATTTTAGAAAACCATAGCCATAACCAAGAAACTGAATCATAACAGCAATAATAGCCAAAAAGGCAACTACAAGGTTTTTATTCTTTATTAAAGCATCTAAAAAAATAAACGCAAAATACGCAACATAAAGTATAATGGGCCATAGATATCTTCCCGACTCAATGAATAGCATTATTAGAGAAATTATAAGCCCAATACAGAAAAGGGAAGGAAACCAATAAAAGATTCTGGAAGAACCTGGATGCCAGCTATTAAGAATTGGACGTACCATACCAAACTTTTTAACCTGTATAAAGAATTTATTGAAACTTATTCTTCGCTTATGGTAAACAAAAGCCTCACTAATTAATTTGGTTTCATACCCTTTTTCCCATAAACGCATACTTAGGTCCGGGTCCTCACCCGGATGTATATTTCCAAAGCCTCCCGAGTCTTCAAAAGCCTTTTTGGAAATCCCCATATTAAAACTTCTGGGCTGAAATTTATCGACAGTTTTATTATTTCCTCTGATACCTCCTGTGGTAAAGATAGAAGTCATGGCATAATTTATCGCCTTTTGAACATTTGAGAATGACTGATGTGCGGCATCAGGGCCACCAAAACAATCTACGTACTTGTTGTTTAAGCTAACTGCTACCTTTTCGAGATAATCGACAGGAATTACGCAATCTGAATCCAATATTATAAAATAATTCCCTTTAGCCCGCTGCATACCGAAATTTCTGGAATGCCCAGGACCAGTATTCTCTTTGAAAAGATAAGTAATATTTAATGTTCCTTTATAATCTTCAATTACAGTTTTAGAGGTGGTAACAGAGCCGTCTTCAACTATGACTATTTCATATGATTTATTATAGGACTGATGCAATAGACTCTCCAGCAGTTCGCGAATTTCATCGGGTCTGTTAAATACAGGAATGATTAAAGAAAAAGAAAGATCCATAAAAGTCTTGGAATTAGTTAGGAAACCACATCAGAACGAAGATATCATAAAGCCAAGGCAAATTAGTGTAGGGAACCAATTAGTTATTTTTTTGTTGAAGGATGCAATTATTTAAAATGGACCTCACCAATCTAAATTTACTAACCTGATTATTAAAGAAATATCTTTTGTTTTCATTAGTCTAAACAAAAGTAATTAATCCATATTAAATCTAATGCCAAAAAAAACCTCGCTACTTTCAAGCAAGGTTAATTTTGCAGCAATATACAGACACATATTATAATTAAGAAACTTCTTCTAAAACTTCTCCAGGTTTTAAGACTCTATATGATTCTAACTCAGAAACTTCGAAATTTTCAATAAAATCATAACTCTCAAAATTTTCAGATCTTACAAGATTCACGAACAATCTTGCCGACTTGGAGAAGGCTTCATTATTTTGACTATTCAATACCAAAAGATAGCCCATAATTATATTACCCGCCATCTCTACTAATCGCCTTGAATGAAAATCCAATAATTCATTATTATCAATTTCTATTACCCTATTCGTAATGGATTCGTAGGCTTCGGTCATTTTATGAAGTTTTGTTCTGATTTCACAGTTTTTATCAGAAACTTGAGCGTCATAATACTTGATTTGTTCTAAATAAACTCCAGTCGTTACCCCCTTAATAGCTGCTATGGCTTGCATTTGAGTAGTCCCTTCATAAATTGAAGTAATTCTTGCATCTCTATAAATACGTTCTATTGGAAAATCTTTCATAAATCCAGTTCCTCCATGAATTTGAAGCGAGTCATAAGCTATGGCATTGCACGCCTCACTTGAAGTAAGTTTAATCAAAGGTGTAAACACATTAGCCAACTTCATATAATGTTTCATTTCCATACGCTCTTCTTTCTCTAAGCGTCTTTCCTTCATTACTTCTTCATAAGCTTTTGTTATATCTACAAACAAGGTAGTTTCATACAATAATGAACGTAAGGCATCTATCTTAACTTTCATATTTGTAATCATTTCATATACAGCCGGAAACTTTAGAATTATCTTTCCAAATTGTGCTCTTTCTTCTGCATATTTTAAAGCTTCGCGATAGGCAGCATCGGCTATACCAACAGATTGTGCTCCTACACCCAAACGCGCAGAATTCATTAAGGCCATCACGTATTTTATTAACCCGAAACGTTCTTTTCCTACCAATTCTACTGGTGCATCCTTAAATACTAATTCACAAGTTGGCGATCCCTTGATTCCTAATTTCTTCTCTAAGTGCCTTACTTGAACTGCATGGTCGTTTCTATCGTAAATAAACATTGATAATCCACGTGCATCAGTTGTATTAGCTTCCGATCTGGCAAGAACTAAAGAAATATCCGCATCGCCATTTGTGATAAACCGTTTTACCCCATTTAACTTCCAAGTATTATCCTTTTCATCGAAAGTAGCTTTCAATTTTACGGATTGTAAATCTGATCCAGCATCTGGTTCTGTTAAGACCATGGCTGCAGTTGCTCCATCCCTATTAAATCGTGGTAAATATTTATCTTTTTGTTCTTCTGAACCAAATTCATAAATAGTTTCGGCGCAATCTTGTAATCCCCAAATGTTTGCAAATCCTGCATCCGCTCTAGCTACCATTTCAGCTGCCATAACATAGGGTATCATGGGAAAGTTTAAACCATCATATTTTCTAGGCAAAGCCATTCCGATCAACCCTGCATTATAAAGTGCTTTGTAATCTTCCGTTGTTCCCTTTGCATAAATCACTTCATTGTTCTCAATATGAGGTCCTTCTAAATCTACCGATTCTGCATTTAAGGCAATTGTATTCGCACAAATCTCACCAACAATATCCAATACTTTCTCATAATTATCTAGAGCATCTTCATGGTTTAATGGTGCATAATCATAAATTTCAGATTCTGTGAAATTCTTTTCCTTAAGTGCCACAATTTTTTGAAAAAGAGGATGCCCTAAATGAAATTTAAAATCGGGTGTATCGTTAAAAAAATTATCCATTTTTACTTTTTTTGGTTTTGGGTTATTGAATAACTCTATTTTTAAAACGCTTACTTAGCATTTGCTTTATAAAATTTAATCATCTTAGGGATTACAACTCCTAAATCTCCTTGAATCACAAAATCTGCAAGACTATTAATTGGTGCTTCAGGGTCGCTATTGATAGAAATAATCATTGAAGCATCTTGCATTCCTGCTGTATGTTGAATTGCTCCAGAAATACCCGCAGCTATGTATAGTTTTGGTCTTACGGTTGTTCCTGTTTGACCTATCTGACGATTATGGTCTATAAACCCTGCATCGACAGCAGCTCTAGACCCTCCTACTTCACCACCCAATAAATCGGCCAATTCTTCAAGGTGTTCAAAATTTTCCCTGGAACCAACACCATAACCACCTGCTACAATTATTGGAGCTTCTTTAAGATTTACATCTGATTCTTCGATATGTCGTTCTATAATTTTTACAACAAAATCTTCATCGCTTACAATTGAGTTTACATCTACTTCAACAATTTCTGATTTATAATTTTCATCAAAAATCTCTTTTTTCATTACACCTTCCCTCACAGTTGCCATTTGTGGATGTTGATCCCAGTTGATAATATTTGCCATAATACTACCTCCAAAAGCTGGTCTTATCGCATAGAGTAAATCTTTATATTCTTTCTTTTCTTTTTTCACAAAATGATCTCCAATATCCAATATAGTAGTATCGGCAGTTAAACCACAATTTAAGGCTGATGCTAATCGTGGAGCTAAATCCCTACCTACAGATGTTGCACCGAATAACACTATTTGAGGTTCTTCCTGTTTTAAAACATCAGTTGCAATAGCTGAGTGTGGTAAGGTTCTATAAGGCTCTAATCTTTTATCGTCTGCCACAAATATTTTATCTACACCATATTGGGAAATCTGACCTTCAATTCCACCTAACTGACTGCCAAAAACCATTGCTTCAAGAGGAGCACCTAGTTTTGTAGCTAGTTTTTTCCCGGTTGATAATAATTCCTGGCTTATTTCTGCAACTTTATGATTTTCAACTTCGCAATAAACAAATACGCTTTTCATTTTAATTTATTTAGTGGTGATCATCCAATTATATGGTGGTCAATTAACTCCTTAATCATATTTTCTATATCCAAATCCGAATCTGATAATACTTTTGCTTCATTCGCCGTTAAAACTATACTTTCAACACTCTTAACTTTTGTCGGTGAACCTGATAATCCGATTTTGGTAACATCTGCATCAATATCTTCTACCCCCCACTCCGGTATAGTTAAATATGGTCTTTTAGAATGTAATGCTTTTACGAACTCATCATTTTTACGAATTTCGGAGTTAGTTCTAGCATATTTGTATTGCATTACTCGTTTTGCTTCTTTAGATCTACATGCAGGAGAGGCACCATGTACGGTCATTAAGCATGGAAGTGGTGAGGAAACGGTTTCAACCCCTTTTGATAATCGTCGTTTTGCAATAACCTCATCATTTGTAATTGAAATAATTTCTTCTACATAAGTTACTTGGGGGACTCCTAGTTTCTCTGCACATTGCGGGCCAACTTGAGCAGTATCACCATCTATTGCTTGCCTTCCTCCCATTATGATATCGTATGAAGGCAATTTTTGAATTGCTCTAACAAGCGTATAACTTGTTGCCAAAGTATCTGCGCCTCCGAAACGCTTATCTGAGATCATTATTCCATTATCTGCGCCTCTATATAAACTATCTCTAATAATATCAGCTGCTCGTCTAGGACCCATAGTCATAACAGTAACTTCGCTTCCAGGGATACGGTCTTTTAAATTAAGTGCTAATTCCAAAGCATGCAAATCATCAGGGTTGAATACGGTATCTAACTTTCCTCTATTTACAGTACCATCTGGCTTCATTGCATCCGGACCAACATTTCTTGTGTCTGGCACTTGCTTAATAAGCACAACTATTTTGAGTGGTCTCATAAGTGTTATTTGAATTATCTGATGAATATTTCCAAAAATAATACATCTCTTTCGTCAAAAAGGTGACATAACTCATACTTGGGAAAAAATGGCACAAAAAAAGGAGGTCTTATGAAGACCTCCTTTTGTATATATAGTTAAAAGTCAATTTCTATTTCTTACGCTCTTTCTTCACAGTCTCTGCTACTGTTACTTCTGGAGCATTGTTTTTCATGAAATCATCCATTATAGCGGTGCTTATACCCATATTAGAGAAACCTCCATCGTGGAATAAATTCTGTAGTGTTACTTTTTTAGTTAGGTCTGAGAACATGGTCACAATATAATCTGCACATTCTGATGCCGTTGCATTACCAAGTGGAGACATTTTTTCTGCAAAAGCCAAAAAACCATCAAAACCTTTAACGCCACTACCTGCTGTTGTAGGTGTTGGCGACTGGGAAATCGTGTTAACTCTAACTTTTTTATCTCTACCGAAAAAATACCCGAAACTACGCGCTACAGATTCCAAATAGGCTTTATTATCAGCCATATCATTATAATCCGGAAATACCCGTTGTGCTGCCATATACGTCAAGGCAAGTATGCTTCCCCATTCCCTGACAGCATCTTTATTATAAAGCACACTCATTGTTCTATGAAATGATAATGCAGAAACATCCCAACCCGTTTTTGTGAAATTATAATCCTGATGTGTATATGGGTTACCTCTTCTAACATTTACCGACATTCCAATAGAGTGTAATACAAAATCTAGTTTTCCGCCTAAAATTTCCATTGATTTATCAACTAGGTTTTCAAGATCCATCATCGATGTAGCATCTGCAGGAATGATTTCAGAATTGGTTTTTTCAGCAAGTTCAGAAATAGTTCCCATTCTTAAAGCAATTGGTGCATTAGTTAGTACAAACGTACCGCCTTCTTCATGAATGCGCTCAGCAGTTTTCCAAGCAATTGAATTTGCATCTAGTGCACCGAAAATAATTCCTTTTTTACCTTTTAATAAATTATAAGCCATATTCCAGTTCTGTTAGTTTGATTATGAGGTCAAAGATATTTAAATTAGTTGAAAGAACGACTTGAAATTGCCATGCTACAAATAAGCCTAGTTGAGCAACTGTCTGGCATGGGCCATTGCCGAGTCTGATAATTTTTTCCCACCAAGCATTTCTGCCAGTTCAAATACTCTTTCGTCTGCCAATAATTCTTTCATTTGAGTTTCAGTACTATGGTCCTTGTCTGTTTTAAATACTTTGAAATGATGATCGCCTTTTGAAGCAATTTGCGGAAGGTGTGTTATCGAAAAAACCTGCATATACTTACTCATATTATGCATAATATCTCCCATTCTATTTGAGATTTCACCTGAAACCCCACTATCTATTTCATCAAACATCAGAGTGGGTAATTGTTCATATCTGGCGAGTATTGATTTTATTACAAGCATAATCCTGGAAAGTTCACCCCCTGAAGCTACCTTTTTTAAAGTATTGTAATCTGAGCCTTTATTTGCGGAAAACAAAAAAGATAAGGTATCCCGGCCATTACTTTTATAATCTTCGGTTGGAATAATCTCAATCTTGAAAGTAGCATTAGGCAATCCGAGGGAATGCAAAGAAAGTTCAAGTTTTTCTTTGATCTCAGGAATTGCAACAGCCCTTCGTGAAGTTAATAGCTTGGCATCTTCATCCAGGTTATCTTTTAACTTCAAAAGCAAATTTCTTTTTGTTTCTATTTCCTCTTCAAGATTTTGTGTAGCACCTACCTTGGCTGCAATTGTTTCTTTTACTGCAAGCAACGCAGAGATGCTGCTTACGTCATGTTTTCTTTGGAGGTCATATAAAACCTGTAATCTATTGCTTATTTCCTCAAGCTTTGCAGGATCTGGTTCAACAGATTCCTGAAGCATTAGCATTTCTTCTGCAATATCCTTTATTTCAATAAAAACAGAATCAATTCTTTTCTTAAGATCCTCAAATTTATTTCCTATTCCAGAAAGCTTGGAGGATACCAGTTTAAGTTCCGAAAGCATGCTTATAATACCCCTATGTTCATCACTCAGAAGGTGATTCCCCTTAGATAGATTTTCAAGAATTATCTCTACATTGTTCAATTGCTGATATTTCTCTTCCAAATTTTCCTGGAGTCCGTCTTCAAGAAATACAGCATCCAATTCATCTAACAAGAACGTATTGTAATCATACTCCTTATTTGCATTTTTTTGAAACTCAGTTAACTCATCCAACTCTCTTAAGTTGGTTTTATATGTATGGAGTTTACGATTATATGTGCCTAACAATTTTGTATTGTCTGCAAAGGCATCCAGCATTTTCAATTGATAATCATGTTCTGTCAATTGCAGCGTTTGATGTTGTGAATGAATATCGATCAGGCGTTTCCCCAGTTGTGTAAGTATGTCGAGCGTTAGAGGTGAATCATTTACAAATGCTCTGGATTTACCACTGGGATGAATTTCTCTACGAACAATAGTATTGGAGTCATACTCCAGATCATGCTCATTAAAAAATGATTTTAAATCATAATTTTCGATATCAAAAACAGCTTCTATTACACATCTACTGTCTTTATCCTTTAGAGAAGACATGTCTGCACGTTTTCCTAAAACCAGGGAAAGGCCTCCTAAAAGAATAGACTTACCGGCACCCGTTTCACCCGTAATAGTAGTAAATCCCCCAGTGAAATTTACGTTGAGATTATCGATTAATGCATAATTTTTTATAGACAGATTTATCAGCACAGCTATATAATATAATATGGTCTGTAAAGATAAATTATTATTGGAATGAAAGTGAAGTGGTTAATATGTTATTTCATCCCAAGTTGTGGAATAAAATGGAGCTACTTTATTTAATGTCTCTTTTAGGGCAACAATATCAACTTTAGGCCCATCAGAAAAGATGTCTTGTATTTCCTCAGATTTGGCATCAAAGAAAGTTTGTATTAAGAATGCGTTAGGTCTTCTTTGCGTCAAAGTCTCAAACAACCTCATAGACCCTGCTATCACTTGCTTGCCAGTGCTATTATTATCTCCTAAAATATCCAAACCCTTTCGGTGATAATTGTACATGGCAATTCTATATTCTCTAAATGTATTTGACAGAAGGTTATCAACCAACTCAAATCGTGTCCTATTATCTGAAGCCGTTTGCCTCCAACCCGAAAAATTACTACCCTGAGCCTGGGTCACAATTTGCTGTGCCTCTTTATAAAATTCTGTCCCTCCCTCCAAAGCAAAAGTATCAGCATCAAGTCCCAGTAATATATATACATAATAGGAAATAACTCCAACCAAGTTAGAATCAAAAACATTCGGGTTATAAACCAAAGGTTGAAACTCTATATACTGAAAATTGAACTGATTGTCCTTATAATTAAAAATGGGGCTTTCGTAAGAGGTATTAAATACAGGACGAGAAGACTGGATCTGAATATTTGCACTAAATCTGTCTGACGCGTAGTCGGTTACAGTAATAAACATCCTGGCATTTACTTTCTCATTTTCCTTGTAAATCCTATTTGTCCATTGACTTTTATTAACAAAATCATTCAATGCACGTTCTAAAGTCCCAAATATTTGCCTATTTGTCTGGTTTACCTGATCCGCATTAACTGTTATTGTACAATTAAGTTCCTGGGCACTAATGTAATTAGCAAAAAGAAGGCTAAATAAGAGAATAAAAAAATTACGCATGACCCCTACTGATGATTTCGTTCCATATATCTAAGGCTACTTCAGCCTTATTCTTAACTTCAAACGTTTTTATCTCTAAATTCTTATCTATAAATGTTATTTTGTTTGTTGTTTTCCCGAACCCAGCATCTTCGTCATTAAGTGAATTCAGAACAATGGCATCCAAATTCTTTTTTTGCAATTTCTTTTTGGCATTCTCAAGCTCGTTTTCAGTCTCCAATGCAAAGCCCACTAAATATTGATCCTTCTTCTTATCTCCCATTGATAATAGAATATCTTTATTTTTAACAAAATCAATTTGAAGGGTTTCAGATTCTTTTTTTATTTTTTGTTCGGATACCTTGCTTGGTCTGTAATCAGAAACAGCAGCAGCACATACAGCGATGTCGCATTCATTATAATACTTATGAACCGCATTAAACATTTCCTGAGCAGACACTACCCTTACTATTTCAATAGAAGGATTATTCGTTGTTAAGCCTGAAGGACCTGATACCAATACAATTTCTGCCCCAAGTTTGGCAGCTGCATTTGCCAATTCAAATCCCATAAGACCAGAGGAATGATTGCCAACGAAACGCACAGGGTCTATGGCTTCATATGTGGGCCCGGCTGTAATTAATATTTTTTTTCCTTTTAACGGCAAGTTACTGGAAAGATAGTCCTGAATAAACTGCACGATATCTTCGGGTTCTGCCATTCGTCCTTCACCAAATAATCCACTTGCTAATTCACCTTTTCCGGCTGGAATCATGATATTGTCAAAAGTCTGTAATTTTTTAAGACTCGCTTTTGTGGTTGGATGTTTATACATATCCAGATCCATCGCTGGGGCAAAAAATACCGGGCATTTAGCTGATAGGTAAGTAGCTAGCAATAAATTATCACAAGTACCACTTGCCATTTTACTCAGGGTATTAGCCGTAGCCGGAGCAATAAGCATTAAATCAGCCCATAAGCCAAGATCTACATGGTTGTTCCAATCCACGTTCTCTTCTTCTTCTTTGATAAAACTGGTTAGTACAGGATTCTTTGATAAGGTAGCTAAAGTAAGAGGGGTAACAAATGAAAGAGCGCTTTCAGTTAAGATAACTTTAACTTCAGCGCCTGCTTTTATAAATAATCTAACCAGAAAAGTAGTTTTGTAAGCAGCGATACCCCCGGTAATACCTAATAGGATTTTTTTGCCGCCTAACATATTACTACTGGTCTTTCTCTGTATTCCTATGGTAAATTTTATCTTCTAACCATTCCATTAATGCCAAAGCATGTGGTTTTGGAAGTTTTTCATAAAATTTTGAAACTTCAATTTGCTCCTTATTTTCAAATACCTCCTCAAGGCTATCGCTATATGTGGCAAATTCTTCAAGTTTTTCCAGAAGTTCCTTTTTAATTTCAGAATTAATCTGGATCGCTCTTTTGGCTGTTATTGATATAGCCTCATAAATATTATCTGTCTTATCATCAAACTCATTTCTGTTGACGGTAACAGTTGAAACCGGGGCTTTGGAATTCTTCAAATCGTTCATATTCATTTTGAAAGGTTTTTTTGTTCGGAAAAATTGTTTAATTGCTCATCTACTTTTTCAATCAAATCATTGGCAACTTCCTTATATTTAGTCTCAGGAAAGTATTTGAACAAATTATTATATGCCATTCTGGCATCATCCAGACGCTCTTTTTTGCGATTCTCTGTACTGTTTAAGGCTAAATTCGTAGTTGCTTCAATTTTCAGATACAGTGCATCCTCGTAATAAATTGATCCGGGGTGATCCGAAATAAAATTATCTAAGGATGCAATGGCGGAAACGCTATAGTCCAATATATATGACTTTCCAAGTTTTGTAAATTGTTTAGCAACTTCAAAAGCTTTCCGTTCTTTCTTGGTTGTTAATTCCTTTGCCATAATATTTGCCTCTGCAAAGTACTCAGATTCAGGATAAAGATTAATAAACAACTGCAATTTGGTTAAGGCCTTGTCCGTATCGGTCTGGTCTACAGAAAACTTGGGTGAAAGCATATAATAACTTTTCGCTCCAAGAAATGCAGCTTCAGAGGCCTTATCACTTTTAGGGTAGGACTTCAAAAAGCGTTCAAACTGATAACCGGCAAAATTGTAATCCTTAATTTCAAAGTAACTGTTGGCAAAAAAGAACATTACTCGCTCTCCCTGTGGTTTACCCACATATCCCGGAGCAATTTGTTCTAATAAGCGATTGGCTTTTTTAAAATCCCCTTCATCATATAGCTTTTCTGCAAGTTCATACTTTGCTTTTGTATTAGGCTTTTTTAATACCTTCTGGTATTCACCACATGAATTTAAGACAAATGTGGTAATGAGTAAGATGAAAAGATATTTGGTTCTAAAAAACATTTTGCAAAATTAGGAATAATTGACGGAATAAAAAACATTAATTAAAGGCTAAGATAGCACCTCTAAGGCCATTAAAAGGGGATTTAACCCAAATTTGGCTTTTTCAAATCTGTTATAATACTGCAAATTGCGGTTTTGAGAAAAAATTCAACCATTAACTTAAGCTCCAATTTTTGTAAAAGCCCTCATAAATTCGTTTATACGCCCTTTAAGTTCTGAGGATGCTTCTACCAACGGTAAACGCACTGTTGGTCTACAAATTCCTCGAGCTTCCAAAATCGATTTTATCCCTGCGGGATTTCCCTCCTGAAAAATTAATTTCATTCCCTCTATCATCGCATTATGTAATGCAAAAGCTTCTTCTTCCTTACCTTGTAATCCCAACCTTATCATTCTGGATAATTCATTGGGCAGACCTTGTCCTAAAACAGAAATAACCCCTACCCCACCGGCTATAACTGTTGGGTATGCCGTAAAATCATCGCCCGAAATCACCAAAAAATCTGAGGGTAATTTATTTATCAAACTTCTAATCTGAGCCATATCGCCGGAAGCTTCTTTTATTCCAACAATATTAGAACAATCATTTGCAAGTCTGAGAACCGTATCCGGTTCAATATTGCTTCCGGTTCTTCCAGGCACATTGTATAAAATGAGAGGCTTTTCAGAGGCTTGTGCCAAAGTTTTAAAATGGCGGTAAATTCCCTCCTGAGTAGGTTTATTGTAGTAAGGTGATACGGATAAGACCGCCGCAAAATCCTTAAGATTGGTTTTAAGTAATTCCTCAGTTAGAAGTTGTGTATTGTTGCCTCCGATGCCAACAACAAGGGGAAGCCTTCCGGCGTTTTCTTCAACAACCACATCAATTACTAATTGTTTTTCAGAACTGGTAAGTGTTGCAGATTCTCCGGTTGTACCTAATACAACAAGGTAATCAACATTTCCTTCAATGCAAAAGTTTACCACGCGTTTTAAGGCGTCAATATCAATAGACAAATCAAGTTTAAAAGGAGTTATCAATGCAACCCCTGTTCCTAATAAAATTTTCATAGTTACTTATATCAAGCATCAATTTCACCCAAAACTTTAAGATATTTTTTAAGCTCTTTCTTAAAAGTCTTAAAGTCTGAGAGCGATGTCTCTAATATTAGATCATTATGCCTTTCGTCTATCTCCGCAAAACCAACATTAATTCTTGCTCTGGTCTTTATGGACATTAACTGGAGCATTAAATTCTCCTCACTATAATAATTCACCAGCATATCGTATTCCCTGCTCAAAAACTCCAGGGCATAACTATTTTCTATGTCCCCGTTCCAACCAAGGTCTTTATCCGAAAAAACAGGGGTTGCATAAGGTGAATTCTTATCGTAATAATTTTTGTACCCGATAATTTTAACCGCATTGGGCCTTAAGTTAAAGTCTTCTACAAATTCATAGAACAATTCCGCTTTATCAAATTTATCAAGATCTACAATAATGGCGATCGACAAAATACCATTTTTGCGTAATACAGCATCTGGCGGATTTTCAAATTGTTCCTTTAAATATTTTAACCCGGATTTGTATTTAAATTTATCTTTAAGTGCCTTTAAAAACATGTACCTTTACCTTTAGGCAAATGTAATTAATATCCAAGCAATTATTATGCTAAGATAAAAAGGATAATGAATTTAAAAATACAACATTTTGTTATTTTTGTAACAATTACTTGTCTTTGTGCCTGCAATGACGCTCCGAAAAAGCTTAGTAAAATATCTGGTAAGCAACTACCAATTACTGATTCCATAGATATTACAGATTCAATAGATAGTTTCGTAGCCCCTTATAGAAAGCGCGTTAACGAAGTTTTAGATAGTGCTTTGGCCTATTCTCCTAAGCAAATAAGCAAGAAAGATGGTAAATACAATACCTCAGCAGGAAACTTAATGGCTGATATAATACTTAGTGAATCTAACCCCATTTTTAAATCGAGAACTGGACAAGAAGTAGATTTTGTAATTTCAAATCATGGCGGTATTCGAAGTGTAATATCTGAAGGAAAAGTAAGTGCGAGAACAGCTTATGAAGTAATGCCGTTTGATAATTCAATAGTGGTTGTTGAAATTAAGGGCAAGTCTGTGAGGGAGCTTATTTCTTTTCTAATAAACGCAAAAAATCCGCACCCTATAGCGGGTATGCAGATTGTTTTGAATAATAACGAAACTCTTAAGGATGTGAATATTCAGGGCTTGCCTTTTGATGAAAATAGAACTTATTATGTAGCTACATCAAATTACCTGGCAGATGGTGGTGACGATATGGGATTTTTTAAAGATGGTCTCAACACCGTTGATCTAAATTATTTGATTAGGAATGCAATGATTGATTATTTTAAAAAAGTAGATACCCTTACCGCCAAAGTGGACGACCGCTTTATTAAGATTGAATGGAAATGAAAAGACGGGACTTTGTAACAAATTCCTTTGCCGGCGGCACCTACATAGGTGTAGGTGGCCTAAGTTTGAATAGTTGTAATTTTCAGAATTCAAAACACATTACAATACTGCATACCAATGATGTACACAGTCATATAGACCCTTTTCCAAAAGGACATAATTCTTTTCCAAATATGGGCGGCATTGCCAGAAGGGCCACATTGATTCAAAAAATCAGAGAGGAAAATCCATATACCCTTTTATTAGATGCCGGAGATATTTTCCAGGGTACTCCTTATTTTAATTTTTATGGGGGAGAATTGGAATTTAAATTGATGAGCATGCTTAAATATGACGCTGCCACAATTGGTAACCATGACTTTGACAATAGTATCGAAGGCCTTTTGGCCCAGATGCCATTTGCTAGGTTTAAATTACTCTCGGCAAATTATGATTTTACCAATACTGTGATGCATGGTTTTGTAGAGGCCTACAATACATTTTTGCTTAATGGAATCAAGATTGGCGTATTTGGATTGGGAATAAAACTTACTGGCCTTGTTGGAAAGGACCTTTTTAAAGAGACCGTTTATCTTAATCCTATTGAAATTGCACAGGATATTAGTGTTTTATTAAAAAAAGAAGAACAATGTGATTTGGTAATTTGTTTATCGCATTTGGGTTACTCCTACCAAGATGCTGAAAGGCCAAGTGACCTAAAACTAGCTGCAAAAACAGATAATATTGATCTTATAATAGGCGGACATACACATACATTTTTAGATAAACCTGATATTAGACAAAACCGTTTAGATAGATCAGTTTTGGTGAATCAGGTTGGTTGTTATGGAATAAATCTGGGTAGAATCGATTTTTATTTTGATTCTGAAAAGAATATTAAGTCAGAGGGGGTTTCCATTACTGTCTGATCTTTATAAATCGTAATTTTTTAAAATACCATGAAAGTAAATGGCTTTATATGTGAAGGTCATGGAGTAGCTTCAGGTAAATCTGACAATCAAAGATATCCCGGGGGTACACTAAATCAACAGCTTGCATATTTTAAAGAAAGAGGATTAGATCTATCTGCATTTTTTTTGGGCACTATCAATCTGGATATTTCGCCTTATCATCATAAAATAGAAAAGCCTAAATATTATTTTAAAGGTATACCATGGTCCGATTATATCCCGCCAGAAAATTTTTATTTTTTTGATGTTACTTTCTTTTTCGGAGATGTGGAGTACAAAGGACTAATTTATATGCCTGACCCACTTACCAAGTTTGATCATATTCAGGAACCGTCTGTCCTGGAGTTAATTCTGCCAAGAATTTCCGGACTTTCATATGGGATGAAGGTTGAGATTGAAATTGTAGATGAACAACTACAATTGTTCAAGTTATAGAAATCTATTGCATTCGTAATTATATATCATCTTGACTGATTAGGTACTTACTTAGCTGTTAATGACAAAGTCCACTAATATTTTGAATTCTTCCTGTAGGGTATAATTCGGATAAGTCCTGTTCGCCCTTCGGTACCAATATTCTGCATTGAATTTATCACCCTCTTTGCGATGCAGGTAAGCATGTATCCAACATCCAATATCTGAGGGTATATCTTGTGCAATATCATGAGACGCATTCCAATTTTCTTTGGCATCATACCAAAGCGCTTGTAAGGGTGATGGCCAATGCGCTGGTGGATGCACATTTTGGCAAGTTTTTAAGAATTCCTCATAACTGATTGGGATATTCATATTGCATCTGGATAAATTAAATACTTACTTCGGACATTTTTTCCGCTATTTGGTCCTTTTTGATTTGAATTATGAAGAGAATAAACCGTTCTTGATAATTACTATAAAAATAATCTAAAACATAACACATTTATTATGAAAAAAACTTCAATTTCTTATTTATTAATGGCTGCTTTCTTTCTAAGTACCATAGGAATAACTAACGCACAGGAGGCAGACGCGCCCATGTGGGAATCTATTGTCTTAACTCCCGATAATACGAAGTTAAAAGTTCTTTCTGAAAACATGAGGGCACACAATCAAAAATACCATAAAGAGGGAGCCTACAAGGCTACCGTTTACCAAATTTCCAGTGGCCCTGATATTGGCAAAATTGTATGGATGATGGGACCACTAAAATATGCACACCTCGATTCCAGACCATCTGCAGGAGGCCATGATGAAGACTGGCGAGATAACGTAATGGCTTATGTAAAGAAAATGGAGCATGGAGAATATTGGAAAGGCGATGTTAAACTGTCCAATACAGATATGTTAACTGATGATCCTTCACTCTACCCTATTCAATTTATCAGATATTGGGAAGTTAATCTTGAGCACTCTCATAACGCGGAAGGTATGTTAACCATTATTAGCAAAACTATTAAAGCTATGGAAGGTAACAATGCATGGGGTGTTTATTATAACCAATTTAGACAAGGAACAAGAATTGGCCGACATATTGCTACTGTAGGATTTTATAAAAATTGGGCAGAGTTAGATGAAGCGCCTACATTTAAGAAAACTTTTTCTAAAGTTCATGGGGAGGATAAATGGGACGCCTTTGTCCGAAACATGGATCAGGTAATGGATAATAGTTGGGATGAAATATGGGTATATGATAAAGAGCTTAGTGGAGACTAATATTCTGTAAAATATACTTTTTAAACCCTCTTTTTTAAAAAAAAAGAGGGTTTTTAATTGATCATTGCCAAAAAATCGTCCTCAGAAATAATTTGAATCCCCAATTTATCTGCCTTCTCTTTTTTACTGGGCCCCATATTAGCGCCCGCCACTACGTAAGAAGTCTTTGAGGAAATGGAAGAACTTACTTTTCCTCCGTTATCTTCAATATGTTTTTTCAATTCCGTTCGACTTACTTTCTCAAATACCCCGGAGACCACGAAGGTCTGACCTTTAAGTTTTTCAGTTTGCCCATATAGTTGTTCATCAGTAAGTGAAAACTGCAGACCATACTCCTTAAGTCGGTTTATGATATCTCTGTTCTTTTCATCACTAAAGAAATTCACTGTACTTTCTGCGATTCTCTCTCCAATTTCATCCACCATTTCCAGCTCATTAGCTGTGGCAACCATTAATGCATCTATATTCTTATAAGCTTTGGCCAATTTCTTAGCAACCGTTTCGCCAACATATCGTATGCCAAGTCCAAATAACACGCGTTCAAAAGGAATATTAACAGATGCCGCTACACCATTAATCAAATTTTCGGCAGACTTTTCTGCCATGCGTTCTAAAGGCATGAGTTGTTCTTTAGTAAGCGTATACAAATCAGCATAATTATTAATTAAGCCCTCCTTATATAGCAATTCTACTGTTTCACTTCCCAAACCTTCAATATCCAGGGCTTTCCTGGAAATGAAATGTTGAATTCTCCCTGTTATCTGCGGCGGACATCCGCTTTCGTTAGGGCAAAAATGCTGAGCTTCCCCTGCTTTTCTAATCAACTCCGTACCGCATTCAGGACAGTTTGTAATATACAGGGTAGGTCTAGAGTTGGCAGGCCGTTTTGACAAATCGACACTCACAATCTTAGGGATAATCTCACCACCTTTTTCTACACGTACTGTATCCCCTTCACGAATATCAAGCTTGGCTATTTGATCAGCATTATGTAATGAAGCTCTTTTAACAGTAGTTCCTGCGAGTAGGACGGGATGTAAATTTGCTACCGGTGTTATAGCCCCTGTTCGGCCAACCTGATAACTAATTTCATTAAGAATTGTAACTGCTTGTTCTGACTTAAATTTGTAGGCCAGAGCCCACCTGGGAGATTTTGCTGTATAACCTAACTCTTCCTGTTGTTGAAGACTGTTAACTTTTACAACAACCCCATCGGTTTCATAAGGAAGACTATGGCGCTCAATATCCCAAACTTCTAAAAACTCCATCACTTCTTCAGTCGATTTACAAAGCTTCGCAGCAGTTGGAACTTTAAAACCCCATTCACTTGCTTTTAGTAACATTTCAAATTGGGATGAAAAATTTAAGTTTCTTCCGGTAATTCCGTATAGAAGACATTCCAACGGTCTTTCTGCAACCAGTGAACTGTCCTGTAATTTAAGGCTTCCAGCGGCCGTGTTCCGGGGATTCATATAAGGATCCTCCCCATTATTGATACGCTCTTCATTCATTTTAGCAAAACCATCAATGGGGAGTACAATTTCACCCCGAATATCAAATTTTGATGGAAAATCTCCCTGCAGTTTAAGGGGCACAGATCTTATGGTTCTTATGTTAGCAGTTACGTCATCGCCCTGAAATCCATCACCTCTTGTAACCCCTTTAACAAGTTCTCCATTTTCATAAGTCAAGCTAATGGAGGCGCCATCATATTTTAGTTCACATGTAAAGTTAACTTCGGAATCTCCCAATAGACGCAATACCCGTTTTTCCCAGTCCAATAACTCTTCTTTGGAATAGGAGTTGTCTAATGAATACATCCTATGCTCATGAACTACCGTTTCAAAATTCTTAGTGACTGTACCTCCTACTCGCATGGTCGGGGAAGTTGCATCCATAAATTCAGGAAATTGCTCCTCTAATACCTGTAGCTCCTTTAATTTCATATCAAACTCATAATCCGAAATCGTTGGGCTTGTAAGTACATAATACTTATGGTTGTGTTCCCGCAATTCCGTGCGTAAGACTTCTATTTTTTCCTTTATAGTCATTTAAAGCTGATCTTTATTTATCCATTTAGGTACATGTTGAGGGCGATAATGCATCATCTTATCCAATAAACCGTTAATTGAATGGTCTACAAGTATCATATCATAATTTTCTTGTTTGACAAATCCTTGATCAACCATTGTTTTAAGCATCTCCATTAAACTGTTGTAAAATCCGTTAATATTTAGGATGCCAATGGGTTTGTGATGCAATCCCAACTGAGCCCATGTTATCATTTCAAAAAATTCCTCCAAAGTACCAAAGCCTCCAGGCAGCATAATTACACCTTCGGACATTTCATGCATTTTGAGTTTGCGCTCATGCATATTTTCCGTTACGATCAATTTTGTTAGATCAGTATGAAATACTTCTTTAAGCTTGAGGAAATCCGGTATAATTCCAACAACGCTTCCTGAATGGTCCAGTACACCCTGCGCCAACTTACCCATTACACCAATTCTGGCTGCTCCATAAACGAGTTGAATAGATCGTTCTGCCATTTCTCTCCCCAAGGAATAAGATTTATCCAATACAAGAGGGTCTTTTCCCTCACTACTGCCACAAAAGACAACAATACTATTCATTTTCTAAATGTTCTCTGGACTTTAAAAATATTAAAAAAGACAATTAAAACGTATTTTGAATTCATCCGGTTTGCTTAGCCTTAATCATTCTGTCGTTTCCAAAGATATCTTTTCTAAGCTCAATTTCAGTAAAACCAAATTCTTCCATAAGCTCTTTTATCGCTTCTCCTAAATATTGATTTATTTCCATATAAAGAACACCTTTGGGAGTTAAGCTATTTTTTGCCAGTTTGGCTATAGGCTTATAGAAAAGCAACGGGTCCTCATCAGGAACAAACAATGCCAAATTAGGCTCATTTTTAAGGACATTATTATGCATTTTGTCTTTCTCCATTTCCCTAACATAAGGAGGATTAGAAACTATAATGTCATAGTTTTCTTTTAAGGAGGGTATCTTTAAAATATCGGCCTGAATAAATTCAATATTCACATCATTCTCTAACGCATTTTTTTTGGCTACTTCCAGTGCTGATTTCGAAATATCCATTGCTGTAGCTCTTATATTTGGTTTTAGTTTAGAGAGAGAAATTGCAATGCAACCACTTCCGGTTCCAATATCAATAATCTTAAGATTGTCATCCAAATTTTCAATATCTTCAAGCACCCAGTTTACTAATTCTTCAGTTTCCGGTCTTGGTATTAGAACAGACTCATTTACCATGATTTTGAAGTCCATAAAAGTGGTCTCACCCAAAACATACTGAATAGGTTGTTCTTTCTTTAGTTTTGACAAACCTTCAAACATATATTGTTCTTCCTCCTTAGTGATAACAATCCCCGGATCTATTGCAAGAATAAATTGCTCCAAACCTAAAAAGTGTTCTATCATTAAATAAAACATACTGTCCACCTCCTCTTTGGGATAGTTTTCATCCAATTCCTTGTGATATATGTCCTTGATCTCCTTTAACAACATTTTTTTAATGCTAAGTTCCCAATATTGACAGTCCGAAAATCAGCTGTTTCCTGAATTCCTATTACATTCCTATTCTTCAGGAATACCCTACTTTTGCAAGGTGAAGATACATGAAAAATATATGCGTCGTTGCATTGAATTAGGCAAAAAAGCCCTGGGCTCTTCTTCTCCAAATCCAATGGTTGGCAGCGTAATAACGCATCAAAATAAAATAATAGGGGAAGGATTCACCAGTCAGTATGGAGGACCACATGCGGAAGTGAATGCAATAAATTCTGTAGCCGACAAATCACTTTTAAAAGAAGCTATACTTTATGTTACCCTGGAGCCCTGCTCCCATTATGGAAAAACTCCGCCCTGTGCCGATCTTATAATCAAAAATAACTTTCAAAAAGTGATTATTGGCATTCAGGACTCTAATAAAAAGGTATCTGGCCGTGGAATAAAAAAGCTTAAGGATGCCGGATGTGAAGTATTACTAGGAATTTTAGAAGATGAGTGCAGGAAGCATCACAAACGTTTTTTGACCTTTCATGAAAAACACAGACCTTTTATTATTCTGAAATGGGCAGAGACTAAAGATGGATTTATTGCCCCCAAGGCAGACTGGCGTAAAGCCAAGCCTGAACCTTATTGGATCAGTAATTCCTATTCGAAGCAGCGTGTACATCAATGGCGGAGTGAACAACAGGCAATATTGGCAGGGACTAATACCGTTTTAGAAGATAATCCAAGATTAAATGTTCGCTATTGGAAAGGAACTTCCCCAATTCGAATAATTATTGACAAATCGTTAAAACTACCTGTGAATCTTAATATTTATGACAATTCTACCCGAACCATAATCCTAACTCAGGTTGAGGATGAAACGAAGTTTCGTGAAGGTTTGCAATATGAAATCATTGATTTTGAGAAGAATCTGGCCGAAGAAACCTGCAGGATACTGTTTCAAAAAAATATAGTCAGTGTTCTAATTGAAGGAGGTGCTCTTACCTTAGCTACTTTTATCAATGCCGGACTATGGGATGAAGCGAGAATAATTACTGGAGATGTAATTTTTGGTGCCGGCACAAAAGCACCTTATATTGAAGGCAAACAGATTGATACAGAAATCATGGGTAATAATACCATAAAGACACTATTACATGATTGAGAATATCATCTTTGATTTTGGAGATGTCTTTATAAACCTGGACAAACAAGCCACAGCAAGGGAAATGCAGGTATATGGCTTTAAAAATCTCACCCCTGATCTGGAAGTATTGTTTAAGGATTATGAAAAAGGATTGATAACGACTGAGCATTTTCTTAATCAAACTAATAATTTGTTTCCCAAAGCAAGCCGATTGGATTTAATTCACGCCTGGAATTCTATAATTCTTGATTTCCCAGAACAACGATTAAAATTTATAGAAAAAATGGCTAAAGAAAAGGATTATCGTCTATTTCTGTTAAGTAATACGAATGAATTGCACATAGAATATGTAAAACAGAAAATGGGTAACACAAGATATGCGCGTTTTAAGAACTGCTTTGAAAAGTTCTATTTATCTCATGAAATTAATTTGAGAAAGCCCGAACCTGCCATCTTTGAATATGTACTTAATTCAAATAATCTCAGACCCGAAAAAACGTTTTTTGTAGACGACAGTGGGGAGCATACATCTTCAGCTGCAAAATTAGGCATTACATGCTGGAACCTTAAGGTTGGTGAAGAGGATATTTTAGACCTAAATACTAAAATATTAAAATGTTAGACCTTTTATTAAGTATCCTTTTTTCAAGTCTGATATTTGTAATTTTTAAATTATTTGACACACACAAGATCCAAACTTTTTATGCGATAATTATAAATTATATTACCGCATGTCTGGTAGGAGTTCTATATTACAACAAGCCCATTCAGTTATATGAAATTCCAAAAAATGATTGGTTTTATGGCACCTTGTTTTTAGGTGTCTTGTTCATCCTGGTCTTTAATCTTATGGCAAAAACTTCACAGCGTCTGGGGGTATCGGTAGCATCCGTCGCCACCAAAATGTCCTTCGTGATCCCTGTGATACTGGGACTTATATTGTATAATGAAAAACTAAGTTTCTTTAAAACATCGGGTATTATATTGGCACTGGCTGCGGTATATTTTGCATCTGTGAAAGATACACCCAGGGCTATTCAAAAAAAATCTCTCTTGTTGCCTGTGATGGTGTTTTTAGGTTCTGGTATTATTGATGCGAGTATAAAAAACATAGAAGAAAATTATGTTTCGACCAATGAATTTCCAATATTTTCAGCGACTGTATTTGGTGCAGCAGCCTGTACCGGAATCTTGTTTATTTTATTAAGATCTTTTAAAAAACCCTTAAAACTCAATTTCAAAAATGTTTTGGGGGGTATTGTACTCGGGATTCCTAATTTCTTTTCTATTTTCTTTTTATTAAGAGCACTTCAAAATGAAACACTGAACAGCGCCTCGATTTTTACACTAAATAATGTTGCCATTGTAATGTTTTCGACCTTACTTGGTATTGTATTATTCAAAGAAAAGATCAGCTCTAAAAACTGGGGAGGTATCTTTTTGGCAGTTATAAGTATCATCCTAGTGGCATTCTTTTGATGGAAAATAAAATTGGTTTATATAAAACAGTATCCAAGGCATCAGAAGTTATACTTTATAAAGACCGTAAAAGTAAGTTTTATGCTTATACTTTTCCAATAACAAATGAAAGGGAAATAAAACCAATTATAGAAAATCTTCGTAAAAAGCACCCAACGGCGAATCATGTTTGTTATGCATGGAGAATTGGTGTAGAAAAACAAAGTTATAGAGCAAATGACGATGGTGAACCTAATAATTCAGCCGGAATCCCAATATACGGTCAAATAAAATCTTTCGGGTTAACCAATGTTCTGATAGCCGTAGCACGTATTTTTGGAGGTACTAAACTGGGTGTTGGTGGACTTATATCTGCCTATCGGACAGCAGCCCAATTAGCCCTGGAATCTTCTTTAATTATTGAAAAGTCGGTTAAAGTCAATTATGATCTTAATTTTAGCTATCCACTACTTAGCAGAGTAATGCGGGTAATTAAACAAAATCCAATTGATATCATTAAGCAGGAAATGTCACTGGACTGTACTATTGAAATATCTGTAAAACTTAGCGATGAGGTTCAGATAGAAAACATCTTTAAGGGTATTCACGGAGTCTCCATATCAAAATTAGATGACTAGTATTTTAACAGAATATTGCTTTAGGACTAAGTTAGATCACCTATTGAATCATTATCCTGATTTTCCAGTTTATTCATCAGATAATCAGGGCATTTAACAGGTTTTTTAGTCTTTGCATTTATAAATGCCAAAACGGTGTTTGCCTCCACTAAAAGTTCGGCTGCTTCATTGTAAATTTCGTAATCAAATTCTATTCTAACAGAGGGTGTTTTTTTAAGTTTTGTAACCACTGTGATAAGATCATCATAAACAGCAGATTTTATAAATTTTAGTTGTAAGGAAATTACAGGTAATATGATTCCGTTTTCTTCCATACTTTTGTAAGAAATACCCAGAGCCCTTAACCATTCAACTCTTCCCATCTCCAGGTATTGTGCATAATTACCATGATACACCACTCCCATTTGATCAGTTTCTCCATAACGAACCCTAAAAGAAAATTGATAATAAAGCATAATTTATCAGCTAAAAAGTATATATTTATTAAGTAACCTAAAGAGGGGCGTGAACATGCAAAAAAAAAAGAAAATATTCAACCTAAAATGATTTTTTTTTTAGAATATTTGTTCACATATTTGTCTTGCTCTTAAGAATGCCAAATTAGGTATTTCCTTTGACCAATTTAGTAAAATCTCTAACCAACAAAATAAGATATTCTTTAATATGAGTGTTACTGCTAATTCCGTTTGGAACAATTGCTTGGCTTTTATTCAAGATAATATCCAACCGCAGGCATTCAAGACATGGTTTGAACCCATCAAACCTGTAAAGTTATCCGACAACGCATTAAGCATTCAGGTCCCCAGTAAGTTCTTTTATGAATGGCTGGAAGAACACTATGTAAAGTTACTTAAGGTTGCGCTCACTAAAGAACTTGGAGAAAATGCCAAGCTTGTGTATATCATTAAGATGGAGAATACATATGGAAACCGAGAACCATTTACAGAGCAAATTCCAAGTTCAAACCGGGGAAGTGTTAATCCTCAGGAAATGGATGTTCCTATAAAATCTAAAAATCCGGAATTAAAGAATCCATTTGTAATACCCGGAATTCGAAATATAAAGATCGAATCTCAGCTTAATCCTAATTACAACTTTGACAATTTCCTGGAAGGTGATTCCAACAGGCTGGCAAGGTCTGCTGGTATGGCAGTTGCCAATAAACCTGGCGGAACTTCTTTTAATCCTCTTTTGATTTTTGGAGGTGTAGGACTAGGCAAAACACATCTGGCACATGCAATAGGTGTTGAAATTAAAGATAAATATCCGGAACGTACTGTACTCTATATATCTGCCGAAAAATTCACACAGCAATACATTGAATCTGTCAAGAAAAACACCAGAAATGATTTTATTCATTTTTATCAGTTAATTGATGTACTCATAATTGATGATGTACAATTCTTATCAGGGAAATCGGGTACACAAGATGTTTTCTTTCATATTTTCAATCATTTACACCAAAATGGAAAGCAGGTTATTCTAACTTCAGATAAGGCTCCTGTAGACATGCAGGATATTGAACAACGTTTACTTTCGCGATTTAAATGGGGATTATCAGCAGAGCTTCAAAACCCTGATTATGAAACTCGCATATCCATTTTAAGAAATAAACTATACCGTGATGGTGTTGAAATGCCCGATGATATAGTTGAATATGTTGCCAAACACATTAAGACAAATATTCGAGAATTGGAGGGTGCTATAATTTCCCTTATCGCCCAATCTTCCTTCAATAAGAAAGAAGTTACCCTTGAACTGGCACAACAGGTGGTTGAAAAATTTGTAAAAAACACCAAAAGGGAAGTTTCCATAGATTACATACAAAAAGTTGTTTCTGATTACTTTGAAATGGATGTAGCTACTTTACAATCCAAAACAAGGAAACGACATATAGTTCAAGCAAGACAGCTAGCCATGTTTTTTGCCAAAAAATTTACTAAAGCTTCGTTGGCGAGTATCGGTTCGCAGATAGGCAAAAGGGATCATGCAACTGTACTTCACGCGTGCAAAACAGTAGATAATCTGGCCGAAACAGATAAGCAGTTTAGAAAATACATTGAAGATTTAACTAAGAAATTTTCCTGATCAAGTTATGCAAACAAGGGTTCTTATGGTATGCCTGGGGAATATCTGCAGGTCGCCATTAGCCGAAGGCATACTAAGGTCAAAAACCGATTCGCAGATTGTGTTTGTAGATTCTGCGGGTACTGCGGGATATCATATTGGAAATAATCCTGATAAAAGGTCTGTATCTGTTGCCAAAAAATATGGTATAGATATTTCTGGTCAAAGATGCAGAAAATTCAGCCAAATCGATTTTACTCAATTTGACATAATTTATGCCATGGACTTAAGTAATTACCATGACATCATAGCTTTGACTGATGATAAAAATGAAATTGAAAAGGTAAAACTTTTATTGGAGGAAGGAAGTTCATCCGTAAGAGAAGTCCCTGATCCATATTATGATGGAGCAGATGGTTTTGAAGAAGTTTATAAACTTATAAATCAAGCTTGTAATATGATAGCTGAAAAATTAAATTCAAAACAGAGTTCATAAAATGAAAAATAAAAATACTTCACAGGGTAAGTTATATATGATCCCTACTACTCTGGGTGAAAATGAACCATTAGAAGTATTACCGATATCCATTAAGAGAATAATAGAAGAAATTGATTTTTATATCGTAGAAAATGAAAAATCTGCAAGAAGGTTCATTAAAAAAATTAGTCCCAGAAAATCACAACCCAATTTAAACATCTCTCTTCTCAATAAATTTACTGACACAGAAATCATTCCCTCTTTTCTTAATCCATGTTTAGAAGGCCAGAATGTGGGTGTTTTATCTGAAGCCGGATGCCCGGGAATTGCTGATCCTGGGTCTGAAGTAGTTCGAATTGCGCACCAGAAAGAAATATCAGTAGTACCCCTGGTCGGACCCTCATCTATAATATTAGCTCTTATGGCGAGTGGTCTTAACGGTCAAAATTTTGCATTTAACGGTTATCTGCCTATTGAAGCTGCAGAGCGTAAAAAAGCTATTAAGAGATTTGAAAAAATTTCCAGGGAAAATAATCAAAGTCAGTTGTTTATAGAAACTCCTTATAGAAATAATAATCTGCTTGAGGAGTTTGTCAAAACACTTTCAAAAAATACCTGGCTCTGTGTGGCAACTGACATTACATTACCCACAGAATTTATTTTAACCAAATTAGCTGGTAATTGGAAATCAGAATCTGTTGAACTCCATAAAAGGCCCACAATTTTTATAATTCAGGCTTAAAAAAAGCCCTGACTTTAACGCCAAGGCTTTTATTTATATCTGTCGTGTAATTCAATTATACTTTAGGGTTCCGAATTGCTGAAATCTCGGAAATATCGTATCCTGAAAACTTTTTTAAGTAATCCGCAAGACTCGTCCCATAAGCATCCTTGACATCCCTTATGCCATTAGAGTACAAATATTTTATTACGTTACCCGGGCCTGCCAAGTGGGCAGCTGCTAATATTCCGGATTCTGTTATTTCAACACCCTTGACTTTTTTACCTACAAAATATTTAATGTATTTACGTAATATCCATTTGTTCCGGGAAATATTGGTGTAAAATACTTTCTCCTGTAAACTTGGATCGTTTAGAAATTTGGTAGCACTATAAACCCCCATTAATTGCAGAGTCCCTATTCCAAATTGATATTTACCCAGATAGCCCAGAGTATTTATTATAAAGTAATTACCCTGAGACTCTCTGAATGCGAGTGCCTCTTTGAATCCTATATAACAACTTCCCAAAAAGGGAGGCGTTACAGAGGTTGAGTTGAAAGTTGTTCTGTTTTTGGGGAACAGAACTAGCGTAGGTTCTTTTACTTTTAGTGTTTCGGGGACCTTAACTTCAGATTTTGTGGTAAACCCAAAACTAACTAAAACTAAAATCATGATAAGCGGACAAAAAATATATGGCCACTTCTTCATATATGTGTTTTCTTAAGACTAACTACCAAAAAAGATGGTATGCTTAAATTACTAACACAAAGATAGAGCAGATTTGTACGAATATTCCTTAAAATACCTTATAAGAGGTCTTTATTTGTTGAGCTGTTCAAAATTCTGGATTAACAGTCTAACGGTTTATATTCTGTTCATTTATCCATCGGATATATTGCGTTTTATTCCGGTTATGTTGCGTCAGGCTTTTCGCAAATATATGATACCCGAAATCTTGTACATTTGCCACCATATAATAGTACTCATGATTCTCTGGCTTTAAAACCGCATCAACAGAGGATATGTCCGGCATAGTGATTGGGCCGGGTGGTATACCTCCATATTTATAGGTATTATAGGGAGAGTCTAATTCTAAATCCTTATAAAGCACTCTTTTAATAATGGTGTCGAAATTACCCAATTTCCTTTTTAGCGCATAAATAACAGTAGGATCCGCCTGAAGTAACATATTCTTTTTCAGCCTGTTAACATATAATCCCGCAACCCTTGGCCTTTCATTAACCTTAGCTGTTTCCTTTTGAACAATTGAAGCCAGGGATATTACTTGTATTTGAGTCAAATTCAGCACCTCTGCTTTCTTTAGTCTATCCTCATTCCAAAAATGAAGATATTCCTTGAGCATTCTATCGCGAAATTCTGTGCCAGACGTATTCCAAAAAAATTCATAGCTGTTGGGAATAAAAAGTGAAAGGGCCGCATCTGTTGTAAAGCCATTTTCTTGCAGAAATCCGGGATCTGTGAAAGCTTTTAACAAAGAAATACTATCTGCCTCAATTTGGCTTGAAACTCTTCCCGCCAATTTTGCCAAAGTTTCCTGATTATTGAAGGAAACATTGACAGGAAGATTGTTACTTCTTAAAGAATTAACAATCTCATTGTTGTTCATTCCTTTCTTTAAAACATATTTTCCTGGTTTTATATAGTCAATATATTTTTTCCGTTTTGCTACCGCTTCAAAGGTCTCCAAATCAGATAAAAGCGGTGCAACCAGACTTTTTAAATCATCGTATGAACTGCCTGTTGGTATATAAATGTAGGCTTCCTTATTATTAAAGGCAGTATTCGGTGAAAAAAGAGCGTTATATATTAAATAGGCAAAGGCTCCTCCTGCAATCAAGCCGAGAAGTACAATGATCAATAAAATTTTTTTTATATACATTATTGGCCGAACTTTTGAAAAAGTAATTCATTTTTAAATTTTCCTCCCACAAGGATCCAATCCTTTTTAACTCCTGCGAGCTTAAAACCCATCTTTTTGAATAGTTGTATACTCGCCTGATTCTCTTCCCCTACATTGGCATATAACTGGTTCAAATTCAGTACGGTAAAAGCATAATCACATAATAAAGATAAAGCTTCGGAACCGTGACCATTATTGCGATCCGACTTATCCAGAATTACAATCCCAATTCCCGCCCTTCTGTGTTTAGGGTCAAAGTCAAAGAGATCGATAAAACCGATTACTTTGTTCAGTTCGCTGCATATAGCAAGACGTAGCTGTTTTACTTCATAAATATCTCTGTGCGCATTATCCAGATACAATTTGAGTACATGCCTGGAATAAGGTGTTATAGTACCGCTAATTTCCCAGATTTCGGAATTATTCTCCAGTTCGTATAAAAATTCTAAATCTCCCGGTTCTAATGCCCGTAATTTGGTCTGTTTTCCTTCTAAAATCAAATCTTTATTGTTCCTTTAAAAACCTTTTTGGCCGGACCATCCAGCCTTATATTTTCATATCCCTTCGGGCCTTTGTTAAACTTAACTGATAAATCTCCACCTTTGGTGAAAATATTTACCTTCTCACTGTTTGTCTTACCCCAATAATGCATTCCCAGAGCAACTGCAGTAACACCTGTCCCACAGGACAAGGTTTCATTTTCCACACCCCTTTCATAAGTACGTACAGAAAAATCGTTGTCTGAAGTTTGCTCAACAAAATTTATATTACTGCCGCTTTCTCCATAAATTCCATATCGCAGCTTTGCTCCTTCCTCAATTACATCATAAGTATCTAAATTAGAAACCATTTGAACATGATGGGGAGAACCGGTATTTAAAAAAAGACAATTAGGTTTTGCCATAATTTCAGTCACATTTTGCATCTGTAAGCTAATAATTCCATTATCAATGGTGGCATGGTGTAACCCATCTACTGCATTAAATTCTGCATTTTGCTCAACAATTCCCAGGAATTTGGCAAAGGCTACAATACATCTTCCACCGTTACCACACATACTACCGGGATTTCCATCAGAATTATAATATATCATCTTAAAATTCGATGAATTATCTTCTTCCAACAAGATTAACCCATCAGCACCAATACCGAAGCGTCTGTCACAGAGAAATGAAATTAATTTGTTATCAGTTTTTGGAAATTCTCCAATCCGATTATCTATCATGACAAAATCGTTACCCGTTCCCTGATATTTATAAAATGTAACTGTCATAGCTAATTCAAGTAGCAAAGATATGACTTTATTTAAGCAATTTTAATGAGTTAAAAAGTCGTTAAATGGAAATATTTAGATTAAAAATCAAGTATTTTTACTAGGCAATTTAAAAAAACTTTTATTTATGAAAAGAATTGGAAGCCTATTATTAGTTGCTGTTTTTGCCGGGGCAATTACCCTTATTTCCTATAAGATGTTTTTTGAAAAAACAAATTATGCCGTAGTTACGGACAATTCGGAGATGCCATTACTAACTACTAGTAACAGACCAGCATCTTACAAAGGAAATGGTATTAATGAAGTTGATTTCACCATTGCTGCAGAAAATACCATTAACGCAGTTGTGCATGTTAAAAACCTTACTTTAAATAGCAGTCCGGGAAGCTTGTTAGATTTTTTCTATGGATCTGAAAGTCGTCAAATTCCCCAGGTAGGAACCGGTTCCGGGGTTATTATTTCCCCCGATGGATATATTGTAACTAATAATCATGTGATTGCCAAGGCTAATGAGATTAGAATTACGTTAAACAATAATAAGACTTATGAGGCGGAAATTATCGGATCCGATCCTAATACCGATATTGCATTACTTAAAATTGATGTGAATGAGAACCTCCCCTATCTTGCTTTTGGTGATTCTGATGAAGCTAAAATTGGACAATGGGTGTTAGCCGTTGGTAATCCGTTTAATCTAACATCAACCGTAACAGCAGGAATAGTAAGTGCCAAAGCCAGAAATCTTGATCCTGTTCGGGATCAATCATTTATTCAAACAGATGCGGCAGTTAATCCTGGCAACAGCGGTGGTGCATTAGTAAATACAAATGGTGATCTAATAGGCATAAACACTGCCATTACTTCACAAACCGGTTCCTATGTTGGCTATTCCTTTGCAGTTCCAAGTAATATTGCCAAAAAGGTAGTTGAAGACATAATGGAATATGGAAACGTTCAGAAAGGAATACTTGGTATAACTTCTCCACGTCTTAGTACCGTCTATGCAGTGAATAATGGGATAAATGAAATTGATGGTGTATATATTGATGGTGTGGAAGAGGACTCAGGTGCAGATGACGCTAATTTGAGGTCAGGAGATATTATAAAGATGGTAGATAATATTAAAGTACGGAAATTTGCAGATTTAACTGGTTATGTATCCACCAAAAGACCCGGAGATAGAATTAAAGTTACAATTGCCCGAAATGGAGAAGATATGGTAATACCGGTTGAACTAAAAGAAAGGCAATCCATTATTGTTCCGGTTATGGGGCTCCGAGTTAAAAACTTGTCAGAAAATGACAAAGAAATCTTTAATACAAGTTTTGGTGTAAAGATTACGGGGGTACCCGAGACCTACAGGGGATATGGACTAAATGGAAAAGTGATTTTGGAAATTGATAAAGAGAAGATAAATGATATTTATGAAGCAAAAAACATCTTTGGCGCTATCTCAAGATATGACAAAACGGTAATAACACTTATCGATAAAAATGGAGAGAAAGAACGAATAGTCTTTCAATAAAGAAATTATTTTTAATCTATAAAAAGCACTCTCTTTAGAGTGCTTTTTTATTTATCTTTTCCTTATGTGATCCGATTAGAATTCAATAATTTTGCCCTCAAATCAAACAACATAAAATAGATGAGCCCAATCAAATCTTATGAAAAAGAGCTTGCTTTCCAGGCCGATAGAAGGAAAGCCACAACGGAATTCATCAAAATTATAAATGATCTATGGTATGATAAAGCCATTGAAGTGGTGCTTTTTAAGAACCAGGTGATTGATAAAAACGTTAGTGATATAATTAAACTTCATGAATACGCAGGTGAATTTGTACAAAAACCGATTTCTATCTTTGATTCAGTAGAATTATTAGGCGCAATTAATGATATTAATTTACCCCCATCCAAGATAGATATCGGAAAGCTTACCTACGAGTTCCACTCAGATAATAACAATTATCATGACGTTAAGACATTTATCCTTGATAAATTAAAAGATGCTAAGAACTCCAAAGAAATTAAACCTAAGGATGTAGTGCTTTACGGTTTTGGCAGAATTGGCAGGCTTATAGCAAGAGAACTTATGGCTAAAACAGGCAAAGGCAATCAGCTAAGGCTCAGGGCAATAGTTACAAGGGGAGAATTAACAGAGGGAATTCTGGAAAAAAGGGCTACGTTGTTGAAAACAGATTCTGTTCATGGTCAATTTACAGGAACCGTAGATTATGATATTGCTAAGAAGGCATTAATTATTAATGGTACTACAGTTCATATTATTAATTCTGATAAGCCTGAAAAAATAGACTATACCAAATACGGAATTAACAATGCTCTTATTATTGATAATTCGGGCGCCTTCAGGGATAAAAAATCTTTGGAAAGACATTTGAACGCATCAGGGGTCAGCAAAATTCTTCTGACCGCCCCTGGCAAAGAAATACCAAATATTGTACATGGTGTTAATCAATATGATTTTGATCCGGATACTACCGACATTTACTCCGCTGCCTCATGCACAACCAATGCCATTACTCCAATATTAAAGGTTGTTGATGATTCACTGGGGATAAAAAAAGGACATTTAGAAACCATCCATGCCTATACTAACGATCAAAACTTGGTTGATAATTTACACGGTAAATACAGAAGGGGAAGAGCAGCTGCACTAAATATGGTAATAACAGAAACAGGGGCAGGAAGTGCCGTGGAAAAAGCACTACCGTCACTGAAAGGTAAAATAACATCAAATGCAATAAGAGTTCCTGTTCCGAACGGTTCATTGGCTATACTCAACCTGGAGATTAAAAATAGAACATCGGAAGATGCCCTAAATACCATAATAAAAAAGTATGCTTTGGAAGGTGATTTGGTGGAGCAAATTAAATATTCACTAAGTAATGAACTGGTTTCGACAGATATTGTTGGCACCGCCGCACCTTCTATTTATGACAGTAACGCAACTATAGTATCCGCTGATGGTAAAAATATTGTGCTATATGTATGGTACGATAATGAATTTGGGTATTCACATCAGGTAATCAGATTAGCAAAATATATAGCAAAAGTGAGACGATTTACGTATTATTAATGGGCTATTTCATCAGTTATTGCAGCTTTCAGGTTTTTCGGTAATAATTCATGATAGTCGATTTTTTTTTTATTAATTAATAATATTAGAGTACTTTAGTTCCCTCTCTAAATCATATATTAATACTTAGAATTATTTTAATGAAAGGTTTTAGCAAATTTTATATTGTAATCGCCTTCCTGACTTGTAACCTACACTTTGCACAACAGAGTGCCCAGCAGGAAGAATTGTCTTTAGATAGTGGTTCTATAGAAAGTCAATTTGAATATTTATACAAAAAATCTGGCAACTATAATGCCGAAGGAAAAAGATATGAGGTGGTTCGAATTATCAACCTCGATAAACTCAAGAAAAATGTTCTTGATTCTGTAAATGCCTCAAATAAAAAGGCAATCGAACTAAAAAATACTATTAGTAACCACGAAGCCACTATTAGTTCCCTTAATAGCAAATTAAAAGAAACAACTGATAGCCTTACAACCGTAAGCAATGAGAAAGACAGTATGTCCTTATTAGGTGCTCAGGTTTCCAAAGCTACTTATAATGTCATTCTGTGGACTGTAATAATTGGCTTGCTCCTGTTATTCTTTTTGTTTGTTTATAAGTTTCGAACAAGCAATATCTTAACTCAGGAGGCAAAGGCCAATTTAAGCGAGTTGGAAACTGAATACGAGGACCACAGGCGCAGGGCATTGGAAAGAGAACAAAGGATAAGCAGGCAACTCCAGGACGAAATAAATAAATACAGAAAATCAAAATAAAAAAAGCTCCTAATGGGAGCTTTTTTTAGCATAATGCATCATGATCAATATTATTCAGGCGAAAGAAGAACATCTCCCAATATTGATTCCACTTTTGGATAAATACAGAATTTTCTACGACCAGAGTTCAGATGAACAGGGGGCCCGAAGATTTTTGGAAGCCAGAATAAAGAATAAGGATTCTACGATCTTTGTAGCATTTTATAACGGTTCTCCAGCAGGTTTTACCCAATTATATTCTTCTTTTTCCTCCGTAAGTCTTAAACCAATATTTGTTTTAAACGATTTGTATGTATATAAGGAATTTCGGGAAAAAGGTATTGGCGAAGAATTATTGAACACTGCCAAAGATTATTGCAAATTGTTAGATTATAAAGGATTAGCTCTGGAAACTGCAATAAACAATCCTGCGCAAAAATTATATGAACGCCTGGGTTGGGAAAAAAACACCTCCTCTCTTTATTATTTTTGGGAAGATAAATAGGTCCATTAAAATAGAACAAGAATAACTCTTATGCGAATAGATATTATTACCGTCTTACCAGAATTATTAAAAAGCCCTTTTGAGGCCTCTATATTGAAGCGTGCAATAGAAAAAAAGCTGGTCAAAGTTCACCTACATAACTTAAGGGATTATACGGATAAAAGCTATAATCAAGTAGATGATTACCAATTTGGGGGTGGCGCAGGTATGGTATTAATGATTGAACCTATTGATAAATGTATCAGTGCTCTTAAAAAAGAGCGACATTACGATGAGATTATTTATATGACCCCTGATGGTGAGACTTTAAATCAAAAAGTGTCAAATGGTCTGTCTTTATTAAAAAACATTATTATTCTCTGTGGTCATTATAAAGGAGTTGATCAAAGAGTTAGAGAAACTTTAATCACGAGGGAGATATCTATTGGAGATTACGTATTATCGGGAGGTGAATTGGGCGCAGCTGTGCTTTGTGATTCTATTATTCGTTTGCTTCCGGGGGTGCTTAATGATGAAACCTCTGCCCTAACGGATACTTTTCAGGACAATTTATTGGCCCCACCTGTCTATACCAGACCCAGAGAATATAAAGGTCTAAAAGTTCCTGATATTTTATTAGGCGGTAACTTTCCTGAAATTGAAAAATGGCGGGAAGACCAAGCAATGAAAAGGACCATAAAGCTCAGACCTGATTTATTGGAAGAGTAAAACTTTTGATTCCGAAGAAAAATTGCCAAAAATATCTTGTAAGTAATAATTTAAAGACTATTTTTGCATTCGATTTGAAATTAACCTCTGACGAAGTCCGTGAATGTTGGTTTTGACTTAATTAAAATAAAAATCAATGGAATCCTTAATATCATTTGTTGAAAACGAATTTGTTCCAAAAAAAGAATTTCCACAATTCACTCCGGGTGATACAATTACCGTTTATTACGAAATAAAGGAAGGTGAAAAAACACGTACACAGTTTTTTAAAGGGGTAGTAATACAAAGAAGAGGATCTGGTGCAACAGAAACATTTACAATTCGTAAAATGTCGGGCACGGTTGGTGTGGAAAGAATATTTCCTGTAAACATGCCGGCTTTGCAGAAAGTTGAGATTAACAAAAAAGGTAAAGTGCGGAGAGCTCGTATTTTTTACTTTAGAGGTCTTACGGGCAAAAAAGCCAGGATCAAAGAAATTCGTTCCTAAGAAGAAGTACACAGAATAAAAAACCCTGATAAATATATCAGGGTTTTTTATTGTCCAAACATTAATAAATCTATTTAACCGTTTTCTTTCTCAAAAGCCAAGATAGTTTTAGAAATAATAGAAACACAGTCTAAGAGTTGGTCTTCTGTCATGACCAATGGAGGTGCAAAACGAATGATATTTCCATGGGTAGGTTTTGCAAGTAACCCATTTTCTTTCAATGCTAAGCATATTTCCCAGGCAGTTGAGCTGTCTTCCTCGTCATTAATCACGATCGCATTTAAAAGCCCTTTGCCTCGTACCAGCATTACAAGTGCGCTTTTTTCAATTAATTTTCTCATTTCAGACCGAAATAATTTTCCAAGGTAAAAGGCATTTTCAGCTAGATTTTCGTTTTTGACCACTTCCAAGGCAGCAATTGCAACAGCGCAGGCCAAAGGGTTTCCTCCAAAGGTAGAACCGTGATTGCCAGGTCGGATTACATCCATGATATCATTATTGGCAAGAACAGCTGATACAGGGAAAACACCTCCGGACAAAGCTTTTCCTAAAATCAATATATCAGGTTTCACCTCTGGGGTTCCACTACATAACATATCAGTACAGGAACAATTACCGCAAGAAGCTAGTAATCGGCCGGTTCTGGCAACCCCAGTCTGCACTTCATCCGCAACAAACAAAACATTATTTTGCCTGCATAGATTATACGCCTCCTTTAGATAGTCCTCCTCTGGAACATAAACACCCGCTTCACCTTGTATTGGTTCAACCATAAATGCGGCAACATTCTTATCCTCCAAGGCCTCACCTAGTGCATTTATATCATTATATCTGATTGAGAAAATTCCTGGAGTAAAGGGACCAAAATTCTCAGTAGCTATTGGATCATTGGAGGCCGAAATAATAGAAATAGTACGACCATGAAAATTATTTTGGCAAACAATTATTTTTGCCTGATTCGCATGAATCCCTTTTTTTTCATATCCCCATTTTCTAGCTAGTTTCATTGCGGTTTCTACCGCTTCAGCTCCCGTATTCATTGGTAAAACACGATCAAAACCAAAGTATTCGGTGACATATTTTTCGTATTTACCCAGCATGTCATTATAAAATGCTCTGGAAGTAAGCGTTAATTTTTCAGCTTGTTCTTTTAATGCAGAAATAATATGTGGATGGCAGTGCCCTTGATTAACAGCTGAATATGCGGATAAAAAATCATAATATTTGTTACCTTCTACATCCCATACATAAACTCCCTCACCCCTGTTTAGAACCACAGGTAATGGATGATAATTTTGTGCTCCGTATTTAGCTTCCAATGCTATAGCATCCTGGGAAGATATCTTTTCTAATACTGACATTTTCCTGACAATTTAAATAAAACCTTAGCTATTCCTTCTTTGGGAGAGAAATCATCCTATGCGGAGGCGCTAAAATACAAATTATGCCGCTATTTATGAAATGAGCTTTGCTTCTCCTTCTTTATTTTTCAATCCTGCTAAGGGTTGCTATTTGTAGTTCTAATCGTTTGAGTTCGCGAAGAATATCATTCTTGTCCATTTGCATCCAAACAAATAACTTAAGCATTCCCATAGCTATCATACTCAAAAAACCGGCAGATGCCCATTTTATAAGTTCATTAGTGTTATCTGTACTAAAAAACTGAACTATACAATAAACGAATGCCATAAACATTAGCAAGTGAACTACATTCATAATGGCTGCTAACCATCCTAATTTTCCCCTATAAACTTCCCCAATTTTACCTATCAGATTTTGTTCTTCCAACTCATCGTAAAAGGCAGCCTCTTCTTTAGATAAAGTCTCTTTGATTAAATCGTCAATTTTTTCTGTCTTCTTATTCATGATTTCTGTTTTTTAAAATTGTCTTTAATTTTTCACGGGCATGGTATAGTCTTGATTTTACCGTCCCTTCTGATTTGTCTAAAATATCACTGATTTCCTTAAGGGAGTACTCTTCCAAATAAAACAAACGAAGAACAACTTGTTGATCTTGAGGCAATCCCTTAATTGCCTCATAAACTTTTACCAGATCAGATTCTTTATGATCTAAATTATTATCTACTTTCGGTTCATTATGGTAATCCTTTAATTTTTCTCTATTTCTATGATTTTTGTTTAAATAATCAATGGATTTTCTGGTGACTATCTGCATCGCCCAACTACCAAAACTGTTAGGCTTTTTTAGGTAGGGTAGCTTTTTGATAATTATCCCCCAGCTGTCCTGAACAATATCTTTAGCCATGTCTTTATCATAAGTGAACCAATAGGCGTGGTTACACATTTTGGAATTATATCGTTTTACTAATAAAGTAAATGCTTTCTTATTCCCTGATCGATATTGTAAAACCAACAATCCTTCGAATATTTTTTTAGCGTTTCCCATATCCTTTCTTACAATAGAGACCGATTAATTTGGAAAAGGTTCAATTATTTTTGACTTTTTTTATCCAATTCCTCTTAAAGATAAGATTAAAGATTCGCGGTAAATAGTATTTTTGCCGCATGAGGAAAAGCAGAACCAGGCAAATTTTTGAGAATGTAGCCGTTATAGATGCAGGTGCTAAAGGAAAAACCATCGGTAAAGCGCCAGATGGCAGAGTTATCTTCATCTCCAATGCTGTGCCAGGCGATGTTGTTGATATTCAAACCACTAAAAAAAGAAAGGCTTATTTTGAGGGTGTTGCCACTAAATTTCACACCTTGTCTGATAAACGCACAGAACCCGTATGTGAACATTTTGGTGTTTGTGGAGGATGCAAATGGCAACATATGGGTTACCAGCACCAATTGTATTACAAACAAAAAGAAGTTGAAAACAATTTAAGACGAATAGGCCATCTGGAAATTCCTGAAATTTCACCAATAATTGGGTCTGATCAAAAGTATTTTTACCGGAATAAAATGGAATTCTCGTTTTCTGACAGCAGATGGCTAACCCAGGAAGAAATCAATTCAAAAAATCAAATAACAGATAAAAATGCTATTGGATTTCATATCCCGGGTATGTGGGATAAGATACTTGATATTAAAAAATGTCATTTACAATCAGATCCTTCAAATGACATACGCCTGGAAATAAAGAAATATGCTCAGGAAAATGAGCTTAGTTTTTTTAATCCCAGAAATCAAAAGGGGCTTTTGCGAACACTAATGATAAGAACGTCGTCTACTAAAGAAATTATGGTGCTAATTCAATTCTATGACTATGACGAGAACAAACGAAACGGATTGTTAAATCACCTTAAGAATAAATTTCCACAAATTAACTCATTATTATACGTTATTAACCGCAAGGGGAATGACACAATTTATGATCAGGAAATACATTGCCATTACGGCGAAGAATTTATCTCCGAACAAATGGAGGGTCTTAAATTTAAGATCAATGCAAAGTCGTTTTACCAGACCAATTCTCAACAAGCCTACGAACTTTATAAAGTAGTTAGAGAATTAGCTGATTTAAATAAAACGGAACTGGTTTATGACCTTTATACAGGAATAGGTACTATAGCTCAATTCATTGCCGCTGAAGCTAAGAAAGTTGTCGGAATCGAGGCAATACCAGAAGCTATTTTAGCGGCCGAAGCCGATGCTCAGGAGAATAACATTAACAATGTTACTTTTTTCTCAGGAGATATGAAAAACATATTTAATGATGAGTTTGTGGCCTTTCACGGAAGACCGGACGTTGTGATAACAGATCCGCCACGAGATGGGATGCATAAAGATGTTGTAAGGCAAATTCTTGAAATTTCACCAGATAAAGTTGTATATGTGAGTTGTAATAGTGCAACGCAAGCACGGGATCTGGAACTTATGAAAGAAGTATATCAAATAAAAAAAATACAGCCGGTAGACATGTTTCCACAAACGCATCACGTAGAAAATGTTGTACTTTTGGAAAAACGCTTCCATTGATAAAGAAAGTCTGATATGCGTAATAAATTTGCTAACTAGGTATGGAAAAAAAAAGGATTCTCCTATTTGTTCTAATAGTAATTATTTCCATTATAGCCTGTGAAAAAGACGATATCTGCGTGGATGGCAATACGCCTCTGCTAATCATTCGATTTTATGATAGTGAAAATCCGAGTGAATTAAAAGCCGTACCCAGTTTAAGAGTTATTGGTTTAGGTCAATCCTCCACAGTTAATACAATTGCCGATAGAACTTCTTTAGACTCAATTTCACTGCCTTTAAGAATAAATGAAGCCAACACCGGGTTTATATTGATATCTGATTCAGCTGATGAAGATGACTTGGAAACAGGTAACAATGATACCCTCACATTTGACTATAATACACTGGAAATCTTTATTTCGAGGGCCTGTGGTTATATTGCAAATTATGATGACTTAGGCGAACTACTTTCTTCAGACAGTGAAAATTGGATCCAAAATATCGAAATAGTTTCGCCTTTAATACAACAGCAAGACAGCGCCCATGTTAAGATATTTCATTAGTGTTTTTTTTCTTTTTAGCTTCTTTCTAAGTCAAGCGCAGAAAGATTCTTTGCAAATTGGTTCCCGGGATTCAACAAGATTTGGTCAGCGTTATGGACTGCGTATTGGTGTTGATTTAAGTAAACCAATAAGAGCACTTTTCGATAGTGATTATTCAGGCCTGGAATTCGTTGCGGACTATCGTATTACCAATAAACTTTACATTGCAGCTGAGTTTGGTAATGAAAAAAAAACCAGTTTTGAATCTCTTGAAAATATAGATGATATTAATAGAGTTGAGTTGTATAACTATACCACCTCTGGAAGTTATGTAAAGCTTGGAGTTGATTTTAACACCTATGAGAATTGGTACGGGATGACCAATGCGATAATTTTCGGCGCCAGATATGCAGGTAGCTCTTTTAGCCAGACATTAAATAATTATACAATTTATGACAGTAATAGGTATTGGAATCCTACTACATTTGCTCCTGGTTCTGGTTCCTCTGAAGAATTCAGCGGTTTAACTGCTACCTGGCTAGAACTTCTTTTAGGAATAAAAGTTGAACTAGTTGCTAATTTATACCTTGGCGCCAGTGTTAGACTCTCTTATTTATTTACAAATAAAGAAGCTGATTTCTTCCCAAACTTATGGATTCCCGGTTTCAGTAAAGTAAATGATAATAGTAAATTTGGAGTAGGTTATAATTACTCTATTTCTTACTTCATCCCCTTATATAGCAAAAAGGAAAATAAAAAGAAGAATGAAAGCCCTCCGGAAGAATAGTTCAAATTTTCCAGATCCCTTTTTAACCAAAATACTTAAGCGCCAAAGCTTTGAACTCAGGATTTATTTACTTGAACTGATTGTTGTATTTAGCTTTTTTACTACCCTTGTACATAACATATTTCACAAGGCGCGATTCCAAATGACTGTTAAATACTTTTATTTTACGTGAAGGACGAAGCCCAACAAACTTTAAAGCTTCAAGATTAGATGTAATGAACCATGCGTCTGTTCCGGGATAATTTTGCTTCAAAGTATCCCCAATATTCCCATAAAATTCTTCCATCTCAATATTCAATCGCTCTCCATAAGGTGGATTAAACACTATATGCAAATGGTTTTCTGTGAATTTTTCCGATTCAAAGAAATTTTTACGTTCAACAGAAATATATTCTGAGAGATTGGCGTTCTCTACATTATCAATTGCTTTTTGTACTGCTGATGGCGCTTTATCATAACCAGTGATTTTATAATGAAACTCCCTTGTTTTATTAAGGCTACTTTCAACTATTTTCTCATAAAGTTCACTGTCAAAATCTTGCCATTTTTCAAATGCAAATTCCTTGCGATTTATATTTGCCGGTATGTTGCATGCAATCATTGCAGCTTCTGTTAAGAATGTACCACTGCCGCACATCGGATCTAAAAAATGTGACTGTCCATCCCATCCACTTAAAAGAAGAAGTCCGGCTGCTAAAACTTCATTGATTGGAGCAATGTTGGTTGCTGTTCTGTAACCTCTTTGATGCAATGAGCGACCCGAAGTGTCAAGGGAAACATTACACTGGTTCATTTGGATGTGTATATTTATTCGTAATTCCGGAAATTTAATATCCACATTGGGTCGCTTACCAACTGTATTTCGAAATTTATCTACAATGGCATCCTTTGTTTTTTGTGAGACATATAATGAATGTGTAAAATTTTCCGAATTAACCGTAGCATCGATGGCAAAAGTTATTTCCGGATTAAGGTATTTGGACCAATCCATAGCATATATCTTCTTATAGAGATCTGTTTCATCTTTTACATAGAACGAATGAATAGGTTTTAATATCTTTATAGCAGTACGAAGGCATAAATTAGCCTTATACATAAAGCCGGTATCGCCTTCAAAAGAAACCATCCTTACACCTTCAAGAACATTTACGGCTCCCAGGTTACGTAATTCCTTTGCAAGTATTTCCTCAAAACCAAACATGGTCTTGGCAACCATTTTAAAATTATTACCCATAGTACATTTAAAGAATGCCACAAAAATACATTATTTTTATCCACATTGTTTTTCAGTAAACCTAATACCATTTTAAATTAAACATGACTTATATTTTACTGATCTTTGCTGTTCTTTTAAGTTTTGGGTTTGTGGTCCTTACAAGACCTAAAAAGAAAGAAGGTCTGCGCTTATTACTGGCATTCAGTGGATCATTTTTATTAGCACTTACACTTTTTGAACTTTTACCGGGAGTCTATAAAGTTGCTGATCCTAAGGTAATTGGGATATTTATAATGCTTGGGATTCTCCTCCAGATTTTTTTAGAGTTCTTTTCGAAAGGTGCGGAACATGGTCATGTACATCTTAATAGCGAAGAAAGTAATTTTCCCTGGTTACTTTTTATAAGTCTTTGTGTTCATGCATTCTTAGAAGGTATTCCTATAAACCAGAACAATGATATAATATATGGCATTTTGGTACACAAAATACCAATAGCCGTTATTCTAAGTATCTTTCTCGTGGGTTCCAAAATTAATATTTTTTATGGGTCATTGTTTATGGTATTTTTTTCTATAATGACCCCGCTAGGAAGTTATGCAGCCTCAAAGTTTGATTTTATCTCAGATTATAGCGCTCCAATTACAGCATTGGTTATAGGTGTATTTCTCCATATTTCTACTGTTATCCTTTTCGAAAGCTCGGAAGGTCATACATTCAATATCAGAAAGTTAACGGCCATTGTTCTTGGAACAGCGATAGCATATTTTCTCTAGATTACTGCCAAGGCAATATACAGCCAATGACTTATGGCGCCACCTAGTACCAAGAAATGCCAAATAAGATGATTATACGGCAGACGTTTAAAAGCATAGAAAAAAATACCTGTTGTATAAAAAAACCCTCCCAGCATAAGTAAATAGAGGCCTGTTTTGGAAGTATTTGAAAGCAGGTTTTGAAGGTCAAAAACTATCAACCAACCCATAAAAAGATATAGTATTAGAGACAATACCTCAAATTTTCCTGTAAAAAATAGCTTGAGTATGGTACCTGCTATAGCAATGCCCCAAATAGTATAAAAAATTAACCATCCATTCCCTTCCTCCAAAGTTATTAGGGCTACCGGGGTATAAGTACCGGCTATTAAATAATATATACATATGTGATCCAAAACCCTGAGGTTTAGCTTTATTGATTGGGTAGAAACATAATGATAAAGTGTTGATGCCAGGAACAAGAGGATTATGGAGATACTATAAACAACTAAGGAAATGGTTGAATACTGGGTTTTTTGGGTATCAAACTTTAAAAGCAAATAGAATCCAACTATACCAAGTAAAATCCCAATACTATGGGATAGAGCATTTAGCTTTTCTTCTTTGTGATAATCTAAATTCACTATTTATAGCGTTTTCCGCGCTTTATAACCATATCTACGTCTTGCAATAAACTAATATATCTCAAAACGTCGCCATCAACGGCAATGATGTCTGCATATTTACCTGGAGTTATCGTCCCTACTTCATCGGCGACGCCCATCCATAAGGCCGGCCAGTATGTTGCAGATCTAATCGCATATTTAGGGTCTATTCCAAATTCATTAACCCAAACATCTAATTCATTCCAGGTAGATTGACTATGAAATTTCATTGGTATACCACTATCAGTACCAACGAGAAGAACAACACCTGCATCGAGCAATTGGTTAATTTTAGTTTTTAATGTGGGCTTTCTGGAAGGTGTCAATTGATAATAGGGAAGTCTATCCGGATGAGATATACTTCTCTTAATATCCGCAATTATGCTATCCGGTAACCCGAGGTGCCAGGAATCATTATCCAGTTTTTCAGGATTATCCCGGACATATTCATAATTATAAAGACCTTCAACTGTTGGGCACCAGAAGAGGGGACCCATATTCATTTGGGCTGTTCTCTCTTTAATCATTTCCATAACATCATCTGGGTATTTTGGTGCGGAAGACAAACCCGTATGTTCAAAACAATCCACACCTACCTCTAGTCCTCTTCTAATTTCTTCCGGTCTGTGCCCATGTGCCACAACTTTTAAATTGTTTTTATGGGCTTCATCTACCACGGCTCTGAGTTCTTCCATGGTCATTTGGTCCTGATCAATTAGTTTGATAACATCTACTCCTGCGTCGGCTAACTTTCGTATTTTTTTTCTTCCATCCTCAGGGTTGTCCACTCCCCATCTAAAATCTTCTGTTCCCGGATAAGGTTTATTCTGTATAAACGGCCCCGAAACATAAAGAGTGGCACCCGGGATTTCTCCGTTATTAATCGCGTCTCTTACCGCTATGCTTTCTTCAAGAGGGGCACCTAGATCCCTCGCACTAGTAACGCCAGCCATGAGCAATTGATGGGCCGAAGATGGCATAATAACATCTCTAAAAAGTGGAGGATATGTTTTATCCCAATAGGCATAGTCCGCGTGGCCATTGATCATAGTATGGACATGCATATCCCATAGGCCAGGAAGTACTGTCATTCCTTCTGTAGAAATAATTTCTGCATCGGCGGGTATGGTAATGTTACCCTTTGATCCTACGGTCTTTATTTTTTGACCTTCAATGATGATAACACTGTTTTTTATTGGATCAGAACCGAACCCATCTACCAGGGTTCCACCCACCAAGGCTTTAACTTTGGTGTTTTGACCAAACCCTATAAACCCACTTATGAGTATTATAGACATAATGAATCGATTTTTAACAAAAAAATTTATTCTAAACATTGTAATTGTTTATTTATTTTCCGGATAATACCAAAATGGAATTTCAATTATTTTTCTCAAATATATACTGTCATTATCATGGTCTTTCCTGGAAACATTTAGAATGTGTTTTCCCTGTGGAACTGATCTGATATCAACAAAGGTTTCAAATCCCAGTTGATTTTGGAAATTTTTGGTAACTACAAATTTGGGTTTAAATTGAATGCTGTCAACACTAAGTGTATACATATCTTCAATTTCTTCCATGTACTCATGTATTCGTTTTCCACCCTCGGACCAGGGAATGGTACCTTCCGAAAATACAGGCGAATATATGCCTCGTCTGTCTTCCTCAGGTTTCAGATCCTTATTAAAAAAAAACACATCATCTTCAATAGACCGGCCATAAATCACAAAAACATTTAGGAACGATGTTTGAATTACTTTGGAAGGAATAGTAGCACGGTCAGCAAAAGAATTGTTCAGACTGATGAGATCATTATAATTTTTGGTGCTAGCTGCAAAAGAAGATGAATCCATTTCTTTTTCCAGATAGTTTGATGTACTAAACTGGGTGGCCGCAAGAATAGATATAAGTACAATTAGTGGGATAAGAACTAAACTTAAACGTTTCCCAAACTTATTATCCAAGAAATTATAAACCATTGGACGATAAAGGAATGAAAAGGTAATATATTTAAATATCCAATAGACGGGATAGTAAAATGAGGTTGTCCATTTCTTCTTTTTAAGCCAACCCTGAGTTACAAAGTCAATAAAAGTAAGGAGTGTGCCAATGGCAGTCAAAACAATTGCAGGTGTAGCTATCCAATAACGTACCCAATCCGGTGTTGTTTCTTTAGCCACAAGGAGACCTAAAAGTGCAAAAATAAGTCCTATTGAGACCAAGCCTATTAAATAAAATACCAGTAAAAAAGTTATTGAAAAAATAACACTGCAGTATTTTTCTAGTGTAGCGACATAATTATCAAAAGAACCAACCCTTTTTATCAGGTGTTTAGTAAATTTTGGGCTGTATTTTAATATATCATATTCAATATCCCCGGAGACGTATCGAAGACCTATGGCCCCTATCCACAATCCACGTAGAATTACGTGGGCTATAAGATTTATAGTAAGAATATACCAGGATATTAATAGGCCTTTGGTTAGAAATACCCGATATATATTCTGCTCATTTTGAGCTTCAAGACCGGCTAATTCAATAGGTTCTATAATCATAAACAGTCCATAGATGGCAAAACCGGAAATAATCAATTCCAATTGCCAGCTTTCTTGTTGAAGAATATCCAGCCATTCTTTGAATTTCTTATCTTGAGGATTGTTATTCATAGATATTAAGGTTCTCCTTATAAATATAACTGAAAACAATTTCTAAAAAAAGTATGGGACTCGAATGATTTTTATGTTGTTAGATAGCCAAATCCATTAATTTCAGTTTATTTGTGTCAGATCCTTTCAAGTAGGTCAAAAAAAAAGCACTTATCAAATACATGATAAGTGCTTTCAAAGAAGGCGGCGGCCTACTCTCCCACCAGTTACGGCAGTACCATCGGCGCAGACGGGCTTAACTTCCCTGTTCGGTATGGAAAGGGGTGGACCCCGTCG
>NZ_JBDVOC010000002.1:0-172526 GCF_039969275.1 Eudoraea sp. | reverse complement strand
CTATACTCATTTCTATTGTTTCTACTTTGGTATCAACTTTAGAATCCTGAGCTTGAACAGCTACTCCGATAAAAAGAACAAAAATTAAAGTTACAATCGTTTTCATCACTTGGGGCGTTTTATATATATAAAACGCCCAATACGCATCTCATCCCGGTTGTAATTCGTCGAAAAACCCTTATTTTTCGGTATCTGACAAAAACTTGGATTAAGTGCAAAAAAGTGTCGATGAACGGGTCTAACCCCTAAAACACCTTAGCGATTTATTGTGTATTTAACCGATAAAAGGGGGGGTGATTTTTAGCAATAAATTGGGGTCAGGGCAATTTTTTTGATAGGTGTGAAGGTCTTTTTGCGCACAAACCCCGGGATAATCTCCCTTAAAGTCACCTATTTCCTTTATGATTTGGAAGTGAAGATGGGGGGCATAATTCACATTAATAGAAGTATCGCCTAGAGTTGCCAATACTTCTCCGGCCCTGAATTCTTTGCTTTTATATAACCCTTGGAGTGATTCTATCGATAAATGCCCGTAAAGTGTATAAAATTGTATGCCATCCAATTCATGCCTTAAAATAATAGTTGGGCCATAATCTCCCGATACGGTATTGTTTTTAAAACTGTGCACAACTCCTCCTAAGGGTGCTATTACTTTAGTGCCAGCCTTAGCCCAAAGATCAATTCCGAGATGAATATTGCGTTCTTCTTCTCCTTTAACAACAAAGCCAGGACTCTTACTGTATAAATTCCGCCTTTCCAAATACCCGCCATATGCTACCGAAGAGGAGTTACCGTTTAGGGTTTTGTCAATATACCCCTGGCAAACAGATGGATTACTAATATCCAGGGTTTCCAAGTCTCTGTTCAATACTGATAAATCAAGCGGAATATATTTTCCAGTGGGAATCTCCCGGTCTAAAATAGCTATTAGCCCCTCAGAACACTTCAGAAGTACTTTTTCAAGCAAAGTCATAGAAATTCGTCTAATGTTAGTGAAACCACAGCTTCTGAAATACTCAAAGGCATTAATTAACAGGTCTTTAACCTCATTTACAGAAAGATTTATTGATTTTTGAAATAAATTCGAAAAATGAAATTTCTGAAAGCAGGTATTTTACTAGCCTTAACTTTGTTCACCACCAGTTGCGAATCTAAAATTAAGAATAAAAAGGAGCCCGCCAAAGAAGTAATTTTGACGGAAAAAAATTCCAAACAAGATCTTCAAAAATATGAAACTGCCTATTTTGCAAGTGGGTGTTTTTGGTGTGTTGAAGCGATATTCGAGAGCGTAGAAGGAGTTAAGGAAGTAATCTCTGGCTACTCTGGCGGAACTGAAGAAAATCCGACCTATGAGCAGGTAAGCTATGGAAAAACTTCCCATGCCGAGGCAGTAGAAGTATATTATGACCCAAATGAGATATCCTATATAGAACTGGTCCAGGTATTCTTTGGATCCCATGATCCAACCAGCCTTAATCGTCAGGGACCTGACAGGGGAGCACAATATCGTTCCATAGCCTTCTATAAAAATCCCGAAGAAAGGAAAATTATAGAATCCTATATGGCTGCATTGGAAGAAAGTGGCATTTACAATGATCCTATTGTCACGGAAGTCACTGCTTTTTCCAAATTTTACGATGCTGAAGACTACCATCAGGATTACGAAAAGAAAAATCCTAATAACTCCTACGTCCGTCAGGTATCCGTTCCGAGGTTAAACCGATTTAAAAAGAACTTTCCGGACTATCTTAAAAAGGAAGTGCATTAGAGTAATTTTATAAAATTTAGGCAATTAAAAAAAAAGCAACTTTTTTAAGTTGCTTTTTTTATTTGTGGAGGCTACCACCTATATTTAAGGGATAAACACAAATCTAACTCCAAATGGAACATATCAAAAGCTCCAATTTTCAAAAAACGACTTTAGTTCTAATAATACTCTTATGCCTGGGGTGTTCAGATTCCAAAAAGGACAGTACACCTTGGATTCCTTTGTTTGATGGGGAAACTCTTAATGGCTGGACTATTAAAGGGGGAGAAGCGAATTATATGGTAAGGGATGAAATTATTGTTGGCAGTACCGTACATGATACACCTAATACTTTTTTAACTACAGACAGGATGTATGGCGATTTTATCCTGGAATTAGATTATAAAGTAGATTCCACTATGAATTCCGGGATTCAAATCCGAAGCAATAGCTTCCCTCATTACAGGAATGGCCGTGTTCATGGTTACCAGATAGAGATAGATCCTTCGGACAGGGCATGGAGCGCGGGAATTTACGACGAGGCCAGAAGGGGGTGGCTAAATACAATGGATAATAATCCAAAGGCCCAACAGGCATTCAAGCAAAATGAGTGGAATCATTATAGGATTGAAGCCCTTGGAGATACTCTTAAAACCTGGATAAATGATGTACCCGCCTCCTATCTGATAGACGATAAAACCAGTAGCGGCTTTATTGGCCTTCAGGTACACAGCATAGGTAAGGACCAAAAGGCAGGCACAGAAATTCAATGGAAAAACATTAGAATCCTCACAGACAGCCTTGCTAAATACACAAGGAAAAGCACGCTTACACCAATTATTACTAAAAACCATCTCGGCATTGACGAAGAAAAAAATGGTTGGAAACTCCTATGGGATGGTAGTACAACCGACGGATGGCGGGGAGCACGCCTCGATGACTTCCCTTCAGAAGGCTGGATTATAGAAAATGGTGAGCTTATAGTGTTATCATCAGGTGGGGAAGAATCTACAGCTGGCGGCGATATTGTGACCGATGACCTTTATGGCAATTTTGAGTTACAAGTAGATTTCAAACTTACAAAAGGAGCCAACAGTGGTATAAAATATTTTGTGGATACCGACCTTAACAAAGGCCCCGGATCATCAATTGGCCTGGAATACCAAATTCTGGATGATGACAATCATCCTGATGCCAAATTAGGCAATCACGAAGGCAGCAGAACAATGGCGTCTCTGTATGATCTCATAATGGTTGATCCTGATAAACCTGTAAATCCAATTGGTGAATGGAACCATGCGCGCATCCTTTCCAAAGATAACCATGTAGAACATTGGTTAAATGGCATGAAAGTTCTGGAATACGAACGAAAAAGTGACGCTTATAAAAAATTGGTTTCAGAGAGTAAATACAAGATCTGGCCAAATTTCGGAGAATCAGACCAGGGCCATATACTGTTACAGGACCACGGTGATCGTGTTGCATTTAAGAATATTAAAATAAGACCAATCCTAAGCGAATAAACCATGACTACAAGACGAGAATTTATTAAAAAAACCACTGTTGGAGGCACTGCCATAACATTAGGAGCTTTTGCCCTGCCTGGAAGCCTTAATGCAGGTATTTTAGGTGCCAATGATCAATTACAAGTAGCCGTTATTGGAGTGCGAAGCCGTGCTAAAGCTCTTACCATGGGTATTTCAAAAAGTCCAAATGTAAAGATCATTTACAATTGCGATGTGGATGATACCATTATTGAAGCACATAATATCTGGTGTCAGGAAAAAATTGGTTACATCCCTAAAGTGGAAAAAGATTTCAGAAAAATGCTGGAAGATAAAGATGTTGATGCTGTATTTATAGCAACACCTGAACATTGGCATGCCCCAATGGCAATAATGGCCTTACAGGCAGGAAAACATGTTTATGTTGAAAAACCATGTAGTCATAATCCCTACGAGAATGACCTATTGGTTGAAGCACAGAAAAAATACGGCAAGAAAGTACAGATGGGTAACCAACAGCGTTCCGCTAGGACTTCTATTACCGCCGTTAGGGATATTAGAAACGGTATTATTGGAAATGTTTATAAGGGAGAAGCCTATTATTCCAATAGCCGCTCATCTATAGGTAATGGCGTTGATATAGCCGTACCATCAACCTTAAATTGGGATCTCTGGCAGGGACCGGCACCGAGGAAAGTATATAAAGATAATATTCATCCATATAATTGGCATTGGTTTCGTAATTGGGGAACGGGTGAAATTCACAACAACGGCACCCACGAAATCGATATTTGCCGATGGGCACTGGGGGTAGATCTCCCTGAGACTGTTACATCTTTTGGAGGAAAATATGCCTATGAAGACGATTGGCAATTTCCAGATAACCAACAAGTGACTTATACATTTAGCGATAATAAATTTATAACCTGGAATGGACATAGCCGTGGAGTAATAAAACCGGAACAGCCAGGAAGAGGTGCAACCATTTATGGTAGTAAAGGTACTATAGAACTAAGCAGAGAAGGTTATAAATTATATGACTTAGATGGCCGTCCCATAAAATTTGAATTTGAAACAGGAGGTAGTGCTACAATAGATACAATGGGCGCAGGTGATCTGGATGGCATGCATATTGCAAATTTCTTTAACGCCATTCGGTTAGATGAAAAGCAAAACTCTCCCATAGCGGATGCAAGTATAACTACTATGCTTTGTCATTTAGGGAATATGGCCCAGGATGCAGGAGAAACGCTTAAAGTAGATACCAAGACAGGTAAAATATTAAATAATAAGCAAGCAATGGCCGCCTGGAAAAGGGAATATGAAAATGGTTGGGAACCAAAACTATAGGTAAATTTAAGTATGAAGCGGAGAGAATTTGTTATCAAAAGTGGTTTGGCAACAGCAGCCTTAGGTACTACAAGTTTTATGGAATCTGGTATAGCCTATCCTAAGAAAGCTGCAGATACTATAAACTTTGGCGTGATAGGTACGGGAGATCGTGGGGCCGGACTGATAAATATTATGAATGATATTCCGGAGTTAAACGTGATTTCATGTTGCGATATTTTGCCATTCAAACTTCAGAAAGGCATTGCAAATACGTCTGGAAAAGCCAAAGGATATTCAGATTATCGTAAACTTCTGGAGCAGAAAGATATAGATGCTATCCTGGTTGCAACTCCTTTTAATACTCATTCACAAATAGCAATTGATGCAATTGATGCCGGTAAGCATGTTTTTTGTGAAAAAACTATGGCCAAAGGATTTGATGGCATAATCCAGTTAAGAGATAAAGTAAATAATTCAGATAAGATCTTCCAAACCGGACATCAATACCATAGTTCACGTTTATATAGGCATGTGGTAGAACTTATCCAGAATGGAAAAGTAGGTAAAGTAACCGCTATTGACTGTCAATGGAACCGCAATGGAAACTGGAGAAGACCGGTAACCGACTCTAATCTAGAACGAGCTATCAACTGGAGAATGTATCGTGAATACTCTGGTGGTTTGGTTGCTGAATTATGTTCACATCAGATTGATTTCGCTAATTGGGTTTTAAATGCAACTCCAGACCAAGTACTAGGTGTGGGAGGAATTGACTACTGGAAAGATGGTCGTGAAACTTTTGATAATGTGCACCTTATCTATAGTTATCCCCATGGTGTAAAAGCTACTTTTACATGTTTAACCAGTAATTCAAAAGATGATTACCAAATAAAAGTCATGGGAGATAAAGGAACACTAATCCTTGATTATGTCAATGCATGGTTCTTTCCGGAAGGGAACTACAAAAAAGAAATTCAGGAAGTTGACGGAGTTTCAGGAGCTACCATCAAATGGGATGAAGGTAAAGGCATTCCACTTGATATAGAGCATGCAGAACCTAGTACTCAGGCATTAATTGACTTTAAGAACAATATACTAGACAATACAGTTCCCACTTCAAATGTTATTACAGGCGCTAAAGCTGCTGCATGTGTTCAAATGGGTTTAGACGCTATGTATAACAACAAAATAGTTCAATGGAATAATGAATTGAATTTATAATTCGCTAACTACCCGAACTTAAGGCTTATGAAATATTTACCTGCAGACTCCTAGCTTAGAACCATCTCTGCAAGCTATGGTGAAAGGTGACAAACCAAAAAGATGACGTTCAAATATCAAGGGTCCAAAAAACTGAAATAGCAACTACCCTGAAATCAATATAGTCTTTAAGGGTCCTATAAGAAAGGTATTTATGCAATAAAACATTGGTTTCATGCTAAGCTATATGAAAAATGACGGAAGTAAGAAAGGGAAAACTTTATTGGATTTTCTTTTGTTGTTGAGGAGGATAAAGATCAGGGGTGCATTAATGCAGATAAATTAGGGACTATGAAGTTAAAGGAGTAGTTATTGTTGAAGCAGGATGTCGCTATATCTGGAATCTATCACCACTGACTTCCCGGAATTCTTTTGCAAATAATACCCGCTGTGAACAAAGCTATTTCCGTTTTTTTCAGATACCAATTTTAAATCTGATGGCCCGGAGTAATCAGAAGAAGTACCGTCTATAGTAATACTAAATGGAGTAACGGGTAATTTACATACCAATTCACCATTCTGTATGGATACATCCAAATCGTTAAAATCATTAGCAATTGTATTGATCCTTAAGGCGCCAAGGTCATTTTTAATTTGTGCACTTTTAAGTAAACGATCTATAGTAACAGAAGAGGAAGTAGTATTTAAAGTCAGTACATTTACGTCCTTTAAAGCCACTTCATCTGAGAAATTGATATTTAAGTTCCCATAATTCCATCTTTGTACTGACACCGGAGAATAGGAAGCCACAATATTTGTCTTCTCACCATCTATAGTGGAGGCAAGCAACCTTGCATAAGACAAGGTTGCATTCATGTTTCGTGTATTCTCTGCCAGCTTAACCTCTCCATGTCGTACATTCATTTTGAGCTTAGTGGATTTTGGCATTTTAATCTTGATGGTCTTTTTTATCTTATAATTCTTTTCTTCTCCATCTGAAGATCGATAAAAAATATTAGGGCTATCTTTCCCTTGCCTGGAAATAATAACATTCTTATGAACCTCACGTTGTTCATGTGTAATTCTTCTCTGCTCCTCCATAACCTCTCGTCTTTCTTCCTGAGCTTCACGTCTTAGTTCCTGAGCTCCATGCCTTAATTCCATAGCTTCTCTTCTCATTTCTTCCCTTTCTTCGCCCATTTCTTCTCTTCCCTTCATCATTTCTTCCCGAGCTTCTTCGCGTTCTTCAACCCTGGACTGCATCTCTTTGCCCCATTCTTCCATTTCCTTTTGATACTCTTCATCAAAATTCTGTTCAAACTCCTTAGACCACTCTTTCAGGTACTTTTCACCATCTTTCTCATACGCCTCATAATCAAAACTTTTGAATTGCATTGGAGGCATGGGAGGCATAGGGGGCATCGGCATTTCCATAATAATTTTTGGTATTTCCGGAATATCAGGGATTTGTATATCAAGAAAAAGAGGCTCTATTTCCGGGATCTCGGGAATTTCCACAACAATATTATGGGCATCACCATGCGCTCCTCTTAAAATCCACGCATTTTCCCCGCCTGTTTTTATTGTTATTTCCTGGCTGTTACCAAGGATTTTGATACCTCCGTTACTAAAATACGCTTCCGCTTCTTCGGGGGTAGCGCCTTCAAGTTCAATGGTGGCTTCAACTACTACCTGATCCTTTTTCCAGGTTGTAAATTCAATATCTGCATGACTTGTGTTGATATTAACAACAGCATCCTCTCCTACTACAAATGTCTCTTTATACTTTTTAGACTGAACTTGTCCATAGCTGCCAGCTGTAAAAAGGCAAAGACTCAGGACAAAACTTTTAAACAATATTTGATGTAACTTGTTCATTTTCTGATGATTTTAATTGATTTAATTTTTCTTTTAACTTCTGCAACAACTGTAACCTTAACTGTAAATTTTTAATTAGAGCGGTAATAGTTTGATCATTTGGACCAATTTCATTCAATTCTATATTTAACCTTTTGTATTCCTCATCCAACTCGGACAAACGGCGCATATAATCATCTACCATTGCCTTATTTTCATTAGAAACTTCCAAACGAGATAATTCCAGGTTTATATTAGCTACATAGTAATTTTCTATTTTCTTTAATTCCGGGGAAAGATCCCCAAGAGAATAACCCTGAGCTTTTGTATTCTCGGTTTCATTTTCAACAACTGCCGGCTGTTGTAGTGTATCACTTTTAAAATTTATATAGGTATAAATCCCCAGGCTAAAAAGAACTAATACCGAGGCCGCAATTTTTATAAAATAAAACGTTGATTTTCTTTGTACAGGCAACTCTTTATCCAATAATTCTAAAAATCGTTCTTCGTGCCCATCTTTCATTGGGTGTTTTTTAGCCTTCTCCTCCTTAAACAATTCTCTAAGATCCTGTGCCATAACGTTTTTCTTTTAGTAATTCCTTTAAATGTCCTTTTCCTCTTAACAATCGGGTCCTGCTTGTGGTTTCTGTCAAATTCAATATTTCAGAGATCTCACTATGATCATATCCCTCCATTAGAAAAAGCTTTACTACAAGCCGGTATTTTTCTGACAATTGATTTATTGCTTCTTTTACCTCATCAATTGATATTCCGTCCTCTACAGACCAGTCATCATCCTCAACAATATGTATACTATTCTCATTAAGTTCCTGAAAGCGTTCCTTTTTAGATTTGAGAAAGTCTATACTTTTATTGATTACAATTCGCTTTAACCATGCACCAAATGTGACTTCACCTTTAAACTGGTCTATCTTTTGAAACGCCTTAATAAAAGATTCCTGCAGCACATCTTCCGCATCATCGGGATCGTTTACGAATCGTTTAGCCACATAATACATACCATCACAATACTGCCTGTAAAGCTTTATTTGCGCTTTTCGATCGTTGTCTTTGCAACGCTCTACCAGATCTATTTGAAACATTTGGCCAGTTTCCAATTTAGGTGTTAGTTGTTGTTATCTTAAGGACGAGAGAAAATATTGCATGTTGCAAAAAACAAGTATTTTTAAGAAATTTTTAAATAGTCAACCTTGCAACAAGTTACAATTAAAAACGAATTTATATCCTTGAGTGTCCTTGATTACGGAGCAATTATTCAAAAAATCCTGTTTAAAGACCGGGAAGGAAATACGCTGAACTTGGCAGTTGGTTTTGAGAATCCGGATAATTATTTGGAAGATCAAATATCTCTGGGCGCATGTGTTGGGCGATTTGCCGGAAGGATTTCAAATGGAAGCTTCAAACTTAAAGGTGATACCTATAATTTACACTCTGAAGATGGGGTGCATCTGCATGGTGGAAAGAGTGGCTTCGGAAAAAAATACTGGACTATTGATACCATTGAACACAATAAAGAACCATTTGTTAAATTGAGTTATCAAAGTCCTCACATGGAAGAGGGCTATCCGGGAAACCTAAAGGCCAGTGTGACATATAGACTGGTTGAAAATTCACTGCATATAGTTCATGAGGCAGTAACAGATAAAACTACGGTTATAAATTTGACAAACCATTCTTACTTTTGCCTGGATAATATCAATTCCATTGATCACTATCAGCTCCAATTACAATGTCCTGAAATATTAGAAACCCATGAAAATTTACTACCAACGGGAAAGCTTATTTCAGTTGTGGATACGGATTATAACTTTCTTACAAAAAAGGAGATAGCAAAAATACGGCTGGATACTCCGTATGTGATTTCAGAAGATGCTAAAAAAGTGGCCGAACTATATTCCCCGGTTTCGGGTATATTGATGAAAGTTGAAAGCAATCAACCTGCCGTGGTTGTTTATACTCCACCAGAATTTGCGGCTATTTGTTTTGAAACTCAAAACCATCCCGATGCACCCAACATTAAGTCATTTCCCTCGGCAATCCTAAATCCCGGAGAAACCTACTACAACCAGGCAATTTTTACTTTTGATTTAGTAACTTAGACAAACTAATCAACACTTCGATAATATGAAAGTATTAAAATGGATTTTGATCGTATTGGCGGCATTAGCCTTACTTTTTTATTTCGTGGCAATGCCATATCTAAAAGAACAAACAAAGAAGAACAGTCCTCAAAAGACCATTGTTTATACTGAAAATGGTATGGACCTTACACTAAAATACAGCAGTCCTTTTAAAAAGGGAAGGGTAATTTTTGGTGAACTGGTTCCTTACGATGCCGTATGGCGAACCGGTGCCAATGAACCTACTACTTTTACCACTAATTCTAAAATTTATATCATCGATAAAGAACTTCCAGCTGGCACCTATTCAATTTGGACAATCCCGGGTAAAGATAGTTGGCAGGTAATCTTTAATAAGAATATTCCTGAATGGGGGGTTACACTTATGAGCGGTGGTAAAGAAACAACAAGGATTCCTGCTGAAGATGTCGTTAATGTCCAGGTACCAGTTATTAATTTGGTGGAAACAGTTGAAAGTTTGACTATGGATTTTGAAGACACAGGTCAATTATACTTCAGTATCGATTGGGATAAAACCAAGGTCCGGGTACCTATTAACAAAGAACATTGAGTACGGAACCAAATAAAGATATAAAAGGAGTCCTCCTGGTAAAAAAGCACCGCAAAAAGAAGCTCTCCGTTGAGGATCTTACCCAAGGAGTCCTTAATGGCGACAAAGCCATTTTGGCAAGGGCTATCACTACAGTGGAAAGCACCAGAAATGAAGACCTCAAGAAAGCATATGCCTTAATTGAGAATTGCCTCTCAAAGGAATCCAAAAGCATTAGAATTGGCATAACCGGAGTCCCTGGTGTTGGTAAGAGTACCTTTATTGAAGTCTTTGGCAAAACCCTTACAAGTCGTGGCAAGAAAGTTGCCGTATTGGCGGTAGATCCAACAAGTACCCTCAGTAAAGGTAGTATCCTTGGTGATAAAACACGCATGCAGGAGCTGGTTAAAGATCCTAACGCCTTCATAAGGCCGTCACCTTCGGGTGAATCCCTGGGAGGAGTGGCCCGTAAAACCCGAGAATCTGTAATCCTATGCGAAGCTGCCGGTTTTGATATTGTCTTAGTAGAAACTGTTGGGGTTGGGCAAAGTGAAACTGCCGTGCACAGTATGGTTGATTTCTTTTTGCTCTTAAAGTTAGCCGGTGCCGGAGACGAACTTCAGGGAATAAAAAGAGGGATTATGGAGATGGCCGATGCTATTGTTATCAATAAGGCAGATGGAGATAATTTAAAAAAGGCACAAAGGGCAAAAGTGGAATTTGAAAGGGCCTTGCAGCTCTATCCTCCTAAAGAAAATGGATGGGCCCCTCAGGTCAGCACTTGTTCAGCAATTGAAAAAACAGGGATTATTGAAATTTGGGATATAATTGTGCAATTTTTGGACACTACAAAAGACTATGGGTATTTTGAAAGTAACAGGCAAAATCAGAATAAATACTGGCTCATGCAGACCATAGATGAACTTTTAAAGCAGCAATTCTACCAGGCTTCTGCAGTTAAAAAGAATCTGGAATCTATGTTAGAGAAGGTTGCTGAAGATAAAATCTCTCCTTTTCGGGCTGCCGAAGTACTTATGGCATCCTATAAGAAAGAACTTAAATAAAAAGCATAAATTTGTCCGAACATTTATCCACCACAATGAACCCGGTTACCGCCTCCCTTTTATCTATAGTTATTCCGCTCTACAATGAAGAAGAAAACGTAGTACTTCTTACATCTAAAATTAACGAGAGTCTGCAGGGTTATATCTATCAGATTATATATGTGGATGATTTTTCTACAGACCTTACCCGCAAAAAGGTAAAAGAGATGAAAGATCCCAGAGTTCATCTTATCTCACTAAAAAAGAACTACGGCCAAAGTTTGGCATTGGCAGCAGGTATAGATTATGCTGAAGGGGAATACATCATAACCATGGACGGTGACCTGCAGAATGATCCTCAGGATATTCCTAAAATGTTGGAGTATGCTGTGAGCGGCGAATATGATGTTGTTACAGGAATCCGGCAAAAAAGAAAGGATTCTTTGGTTAAGAAAATCCCTTCCAAGATCGCTAATTTCATGGTTAGACGTGTAACCAAGTTAGATATCAAGGACAACGGATGTGCTCTAAAAGTATTTACAAGAGATATTGCAAAGGATTTGAACCTTTATGGTGAAATGCATCGCTTCATTACTTTGTTGGCACATTTGGAAGGTGCTCAGATAAAACAGGTTCCCGTGAAACATCATGCAAGGAATGCCGGAGTTTCCAAATATGGACTGGAACGTGTTTTTAAAGTGGTGGCTGATATGATGTTACTTCTTTTTATAAGGAAATATTTCCAACGACCCATTCATTTATTTGGTATTCTGGGAGTACTACTAATCATATTGGGAATCTTTATTAACATCTATCTGCTCATCGTAAAACTGGTTTATGGGCAAGACATTGGTAGCCGGCCTCTGCTCATTTTCGGAATGATGTTCATTTTGGCCGGAATTCAGCTATTTACCATAGGAATAGTTATGGAATTGCTTATTCGAACATATTACGAATCGCAAAACAAAAGACCCTACAGAATTAAAAGTATATCTATAGGTGGCCAATAATCGTAAAAAAGGGATTACCCTCCTTAAAATCCTTTTTAGCTTTGTTTTGCTGTATTTTGTGTTTACAAAAATCCAATTCAGAGAGGTTTGGGAGATACTTAAGAGTAGTCATTTAGGGTACCTGTTTATAGCACTTTTGTTTTTCATCCTATCTAAAGCATTTTCAGCCTTTCGTCTAAACCTATTTATACATCAAATTAAAATATTTCTTACTCAGTTAAGCAATATGAAACTTTACCTCCTGGGCATGTTCTATAATCTGTTCCTGCCTGGTGGGATTGGGGGAGACGCTTATAAGGGGTATGTATTAAAAAAGAAGTATGATGTAAAGACAAAGAGTGTGGTTTCTATTCTTGTTTTAGACCGGCTTAATGGACTTTTGCTAATCTTTGTTATCGCTTGTGTACTCGCTGTGTTCTTAAGCGAAGACCAATTACATCCTTATAAATTCCTTTTTGGCATAGCTATTATCCTCAGTATTCTTGTTTTTTGGCTTTTTAATAAAAGGTTTTTTTCATTCGTTTATCCTGTTTTCTGGAAATCCCTGGGTTTTTCGGCTTTGGTACAACTTGCGCAATTAATTAGTGTTCTATTTATTTTAAAAGCCTTAGATATAGAGGGGAATACTATTGCTTACTTATTTATATTCCTGATATCTTCTATTGTTTCTGTATTACCACTTACCATCGGCGGAATAGGTAGCAGGGAGGTTGTTTTCTACTATGGAGCGCTTTGGCTAGGATTAGAAGAGAATACTTCTGTAAGTATTAGCATGTTATTTTTTATTATAACCGCCATAGTTTCACTTTCAGGAATTTATTACCATTTTAAAAAACCAGAATTAAAATTGGAATTGACCTAATGTCTTTACTCGAGCAGGTGAATTAAATGCATATTGTTTATCACTTGCTTCCTCGTAGCAGGATTTAAGAATTTTGCCTGCAAACGCGTTATCCTAAATTGGTCAGCAGTATATTGTTTATCCCATTCCAAACCGGATTCTTTTAGCTTTATAAGATCTTCATCTGTACCATATACCCATACAGCTCCCAGATCGGGTAAATTTGACGCCTCAGTAATTTTAACAGGGTGTTGGTTGTAAAAATCCAGGGCCCATGAAGACCTTAAGGTAATTTTGTAAATCTGCTCTACAGGTATGTCATTTTCCGCCACTATACCAGATATAGTAGAACCTGCCTGATACTTTAATAAAGATGGATAAAAATGTAAATTCAATACAGCATTTAGTAGAAGTGAACTATATAGAGAGATAGTTATTAGTCGAAGACTGTATTCCTGCTTCATCAAACATAAATATCCTATTAGTACAAGAGCCGATAATAATAACACATAGGCATACCAGTTTGAAATTTTAAAAACAAAAAAACAAATCAGGATTGAGGTAATACACACTAAACTCAGAATGAAAGTTTGCAGACCAAGAAATACTTTCATCTTTTTTTCTTTTGCAGAATTGATTAAATCTTGCATAAAGGAAGCCGAAAGTACCGCAAACAATGGTATCATTATATTTAAATAGTGTGGTAATTTAAATTGTGCAAAACTTATTATTAGAAAAATTAAAGTAATACCTCCAATTGTAAGAAACTCCAGGCCCGAATCCCTCTTGAATTTAGTTTTATAAAGTGCCTTGACCCGTGTCCAGTAGGCCACAAGACCAAATATTGTCCATGGAAGAAATACCCATAAAAAAGTGTGGAAAAAGAAAAAATAATCACTGCTATTCTTTCCTACACCCTCTCCGCTTAATCGTTCAAAACTTTGCTCCCAGAGAATAAAGAGTATACCACTCCTGTGATCTTTTCCTCGGATAATTTTCTCCGGATGCAGATCAAATTGCAGGTAATAGGAGTAAAGTATAGGTGAAATAGTTAATCCAAAAACTGCCAATGCAACTAATACCTTCCAACTGAATAGCAATTTCCATTTATTGTTATAACCTAAATGACAAAGTATTGGAAGACCTATAACTAAAAGTGCAATCTGCCCTTTAGTTGAAAAAGCAATTCCGGCACCAAAGGCACCCAGAAGTAAATGCTTCAGGGAATTTTTTTCTATATAGGTTGCCAGTTGCCAAATGGCAAAAGCGGTAAAGCCTGTAAGAACGGCATCAGTCCGTACGTCAATATTAGACAGCATAATGGTTTGCGCCGTCATAAAAATAAGTGAGGCTATTTTGCCTACCTCCCTATTATATAGGAGCCTACCTAAACCAAAACAACTATAGGCTCCTAACAAAGTGGCCAGAATACCGGGAATCCGGTAGGCCCAGTCGTAAAGACCAAAAATTTTAAAGGAAAGGGCTGCCAGCCAATAGTGCATATGAGGTTTATCAAGGTATTCCTCCGGACCCTTGAACAAATTTATAAAGTCGTTTTCCTGTACCATTCGCATTGCCATTACAGCAAACTGAGCGGAATCATATTCAAAAAGTGTTACAAACATTCCCGCCAGATAAGCCAGGATAATCAGTAAGAGAAAAAACCAGTACTTCGTATTTGAGATCATATACGATATTTGTGAATTGCAAAGATATATAACTTCGCAAATAGCCACCCAAAGAGCGCTCCTACGGTCATTCCTGTTATAATATCCAATGGAAAATGAACTCCAATGTATATTCTGCTATAGGAAACCAAAGCGGCCCAAACAATTAAAAAGATGCCAACATATTTATAGCTAGAGCTAAAAAGAATAGCAAAGAATACTGCCAGCGCAGAAGTATTGGCAGCATGTGCTGAAAAATAGCTGAATCTTCCACCGCAATAACTTTTGACAAGCCGCATTACTTCGCTAATTTCAGGATCATAACAGGGACGTAAGCGTTGAACACCATATTTAAAAAAATTGGATAACTGATCCGTAACTGTAATCAATAAAACCACGCTGACTACCAGAAAAATCATCTTTTTAGCCCCATATTGCTTAAATGAAAGTATTAGCAAAAACAAATACAAGGGAATCGCACTCCACTTATTGGTAAGAAACATCCAAAAACCATCCCATTCTGAACTTCCTAAGTTGTTCAGAAAAATGAACACTTCCTTGTCGAGCCGTACTAATTCTTCCAACATATTAATCTTCGTATCTGCTTATTTCCCTATCATAAAATGTGGTAGCAGCTTCAATTAAACTTTCTGCTTCGGAAGACAATTCTTTTTCATCTTCAGCCGTGAAATCTTCTAGCCATTCCACCTCATCATTTTCGAGGTTTAATATAAATCTCGGATATTCGGCATGTATAATAAAGATAGCGGTTGGGTAATCGGTATTATCACCAAGTAAAAATTTAGGAAATTGCATAATTCAATTCGATTTTTATTTATCGGGTAATGAAATTTATCAATGAACTGTATAAGAACAGATATATGAAAAATTCTTAAGAACTTATGAGTTGCTTGGTCAATTTGTTAAATCGAATATACAACATAATTGCAGATGCTGTTAAGCCCGACAACAATCCTATCCATATTCCTATACTTTTTAATTCTGTATGCAAACCCAGGTAATAACATATAGGAAAGCTTATCAACCAATAAGCAATAAAAGTAATAAAGGTTGGAACTTTTACGTCCTGTATTCCCCGTAAAGCACCAAGTATAACAACCTGAAGACCATCTGAAATCTGAAAAAATGCTGCGACCAGAAGTAATTTTGATGCAAGTAAAATTACTTCCATATTATCCATCTGGTTAGCCGGGTCGTTCACATCCAGGTAAATAGTTGGTAACCAATGTCGTCCCAGAAGGAAAAATATTGCAAAGACAACTTCCAATATAAATGTCAGGAGAAAAATAGACTGAGTAATTCGTCTTAATTCCGTGAAATTCTTAAGACCTTTCTGATTTCCTACACGTATCATTGCTGCAACGCCAAGCCCCATTCCAAACATGAATGTCATACTACTAAGATTTAAAGCTATCTGGTTTGCGGCCTGGGGATTTTTACCCAAGACCCCACTCAGCCATATGGCTGCCGTGAATATCGCCACCTCAAAAAACATTTGCAAAGCAGATGGAAATCCAAGATGAATGATTTTTCGCATTACTCTTTTTTCTATCTTCTTGAAATTAAATCCGGTAACATAGTCATGAAATTTTTTCTTTTTTTCTAATAAATACCAAAGCATTATGAGCATAATTATTCGTGCAGCAAGAGTCCCTATGGCAGCACCAATAATTCCAAGTTTGGGAAAACCAAATGCTCCAAAAATCAACAAATAATTAAGTATGATATTGACCACATTGGCCACGATAGTGGCATACATAGGATATTTGGTTTGAGACAAACCTTCCGAAAATTGTTTATAAGCCTGAAACATAACCAGAGGGACCAATGAAAAGGCTACCAGATCCAAATAAGGTATGGACAGCGCTACCACCTCAGGGGGTTGGTCCATTAAAAACATCAAAGGTTTTCCTAATTGAATTAGTCCGAAAAGTACTAATCCAAGTACAGTACAAAGTACTAACCCATGTTTTAATGCGCTTTTGGCACCAGCTTTGTTTCCCGCACCATCAGCCTCAGCAACCAATGGTGTAATTGCCGTAGAAAACCCTATCCCCAATGACATTGCTACAAAGACAAAACTATTTCCCAAAGAAACCGCTGCCAATTCTGCGGTTCCCAATTGCCCAACCATAATATTATCCGCAAAGGCAACAAAAGTATGCCCAAGCATTCCTAGTATAACAGGTACGGCTAGTCTAATATTATATCTGAATTCTCTGGTATACTGTTGCAACAAAACTGGCTGTTTTTTGAAGCAGCAAAGATAGGATTTAGGATTGGTTTAATTAGATAATTGTAGAATCTCTGATCATGCCGTTTACAGAGTAAATGACTGAAAATCATGATAGGTGGGCATTTTTATGATGTTGCCCTCAGCAAAGCTTATATTTTCTTAGCCTCCTCCCAATAGACATCCATTTCGGCAAGTGACATATCCTTAAGTGTCCTATTGTGTTCTTTAGCTTTCCCTTCCAAATATTGAAAGCGTTTAATAAATTTCTTATTAGTTCTTTCCAAGGCATTTTCTGGGTTAATATCCAAAAATCTGGCATAATTCACTAAAGAGAAAAGCACATCTCCAAATTCAGCTTCCAATTTATACTTATTCCCGGCATTCACTTCCTCCTGCAGTTCTGACAATTCTTCTTTAACCTTTTCAAACACTTGCTCTGGTCGTTCCCAATCAAATCCAACACCAGCAACTTTTTCCTGAATTCTATTTGCTTTGACCAATGCGGGAAGACTATTTGGAACCCCTTCAAGAACACTTTTTTTACCTTCTTTTAGTTTAATATTTTCCCAATTCCTTTTTACATCTTCTTCATTTGAAACAGAAACGTCACCATAGATATGTGGGTGCCGGTTAATTAGTTTATCACAAATAGAATTAGCGACGTCTGCAATGTCAAAACTATTAGTTTCAGATCCTATTCTTGCATAAAAAACAATATGTAACAAAAGATCTCCGAGCTCATTTTTTATTTCCTTAAGGTCATTTTCCAGGATTGCATCACCCAATTCGTAGGTCTCTTCAATGGTAAGGTGCCTTAATGTTTGCAGTGTCTGTTTTTTATCCCATGGACATTGCTCCCGGAGCTCATCCATAATAGTAAGTAAACGATCAAAGGCCTTAAGTTGTAATTCTCTTTTATTCATAGAACGAGCATTTGGGTAAAAATACAAATACCATTGATAAAGGTGTATGGAAAATTTAGACTAATTTAGAAGAATTCAACTACCTTAAACAAAACAAGAAAACCATGCAATCCAGAAGAGATTTTTTACTGCAATCCGTGGCTATTACGGCCGGCTCAATGCTTCTACCTTCCTTTACTTATGCACCGCTTAAAACACAACATTTTGGAGTTCAATTGTATTCATTTCGCAATGACATGGCTAAGGATGCAATTGGTACATTAAAACAAATTGCTTCTCTTGGTTTCAAAGAGATTGAAACAGCCAGAAGTCAGAAAGGCCACTACTACGGTCTTAGTCCCACGGAGATGAAATCTGTCTGTAATGACCTGAATATGAACCTAAAGAGCGGACATGTGCATTTAGATGATAAGTGGCAGCAAACCATGGAAGAAGCAGTAGAATCCGGGCAGGAGTATCTTATCTGCTCATCAATGCCCAGTAAAGGACAAAATGTAGACAATTATAAGAAGGTGGCTGAAGAATTTAATAAGGCAGGTGAGGCCTGTAAAAAATTGAATCTTAAATTTGGTTATCACAATCATGAATATGAATTTGAAACCGAAAGTAACCAAGTTCTTTATGATGTTCTCCTCTCAAATACCGAAGCAGATCTGGTTCATATGGAATTAGATCTCGGTTGGGTAATTGTGGCTGGCAAGGACCCCTTGGACTATTTTAAGAAATATCCGGGAAGATTTCCCTTATGGCACCTTAAAGATATGGACATGAATAAAAAAGAAAGCACAGAATTTGGCAAAGGTGGCCTCGATATTCCCGCAATGATGACTCATAAAAAAGCTTCAGGCGTAAAGCATATCTTCATAGAGCAGGAAGAATATTCTATCAACCCGCTAGAAAGCATGAAACATAACATGGCATATTTAAATAAACTTTCATAGAACTTTATTCACCTGGCAAATTAATTAAGCATGTCTGTATTATCAGATCCCTATTTACTTTCCCCAGATAAAATAAAACAACCTCCTTCGACTTTAAAAGAGCGTTTGAAATTTTTGGGACCCAGCTTTATACTTTCAGCTTCCATTGTTGGCTCAGGAGAATTAATAGCGACAACCACTTTAGGTGCAGAAGCCGGGTTCATTACATTTTGGGTCATTATTATTAGCTGTATTGTTAAAGTTGCTGTCCAATTAGAATTTGGAAAACATACAATCCTGACTGGGGAAACAGCTATGGAGGCATTTAATAAGCTTCCGGGTCCTGTTTATGGCAAAGCCAGGTGGACAGTCTGGACGGTATTAGCTGTAATGATCATAAAACTTTTGCAAGTTGGAGGCATTGTAGGGGGCGTAGCTATAATATTAAACATAGCCATCCCGGGAATTGGTGTTCCGGTCTTTTGCTTTGGAATTGCAATAATCGTTGCCTTGATGATTTACAGGGGGTATTATTCTTTTATTGAAAAATTTTCTCTAAGCATGATAGGGTTCTTTACAATTTTCACATTTGCTTCGCTCTATTTTCTCAAGTTTACGCCCTATGAGATATCTTTTGAAAGCATTTGGAGCGGCCTTCAATTTAATTTGCCAAAAGAAGCCGTAGCGGTTGCCATAGGAGCTTTTGGGATAACAGGGGTTGGTGGAGATGAGATAATTCATTACAACTATTGGTGCCTTGAAAAAGGCTACGCGGCTTTTACAGGCAAGAATGATAATTCTGAAGAATGGAAGTTAAGGGCCCAGGGCTGGCTAAAAGTTATGAAATTGGATGCGATTATTGCCATGTGCATATATACTTCTGTTACAGCCGCTTTCTATTTACTTGGCGCAGCTGTTCTTCATGCTCAGGGTTTTGTGCCTGAAGGTTATGCAATGATAGAGACTCTGTCTGCTATGTATACCGAATCTTTAGGGCCTCATGCAAAATCAGCGTTTCTTATTGGAGCGTTTATCACCTTATTCTCCACCCTATTCGCTGCTTTGGCGGCATGGACCAGACAGATTACCGATATATTTGGGCAAATAGGATGGATAAGTTTCTCTAACTTTAAACAAAGAAAAAGTACGATCGCAATCCTTGCATGGGTAATACCTTTATTATGGGCCTTACTTTTTATATTTATTAAGTTACCTGTTTTAATGGTCTTAACTGGCGGTATTGTTGGGTCTTTCCTGCTTTTTCTAGTAGTTTATGCAGTGATCCATTTTAGATATTTAAGAGCACAACCTCTATTTAAACCGGGGTTTTTATATGATCTTACACTGTGGATTAGCATTTTGAGTATTCTTGGTGTAGGTATTTTGGGTATTTTTAAATTATTTAGCTGAAATGCACGAGAAAAATAAAAAGAAGTATATAATGAAATTAAAATCGATTTCACTTGCCTTTACCGCACTTATTGCACTCATGGGTTGTAAGCAGTCTGAATCCTATGATCTGCTTATTAGAAATGGTATAATAGTGGATGGATCAGGAGGACAGTCATTTAAAGGAGACATTGCAATTAACTCGGATACCATAGTTGCCATTGGCAATTTAAAAAATGTTGCTGGTTTGAGGGAAATAGATGCAACCGGGCTCACCGTTGCTCCCGGGTTTATAAATATGCTAAGCTGGGCCAACGTTTCCCTGATTGAAGATGGAAGATCGCAAGGGGATATCAGACAAGGGGTAACCCTTGAAGTTATGGGTGAAGGGCATTCCATGGGTCCATTAAACGAGGCTATGAAACTGGAAATGAAAGAATCACAACAAAATATCAATTATGATATTAATTGGAGTACCCTTGGAGAATACTTGGAATATCTCGAAAATAAAGGTATATCTACCAATATTGCTTCTTTTGTTGGGAACGGAACCTTAAGGGAATATGTCATGAATTACGAAACCAGATCCCCAAACATGGAGGAACTGGAAAAAATGAAGGAGCTCACAAAACAAGCTATGGAGGAAGGGGCAGTAGGTCTGTCTACTTCTTTGATTTACGTGCCAAGCGGACATGCGAAAACGGAAGAAATTATTGAATTAGCGAAAGTTGCGGCAGACTATGGTGGCATGTATGTTTCCCATATCAGGGATGAAGAAGAAAATCTTTTAGATGCTGTTCAGGAACTAATTACTATTTCTGAGGAAGCAGGTATACGCTCTGAAATATATCACTTTAAAGCCTCCGGTACCGCAAACTGGCATTTACTGGACAGCGCAATACAGTTAGTGGATAACGCGCGTAAACAAGGACTGCCAATAACCACCGATATGTACATGTACAATGCCAGTTCTACTGGTCTCAATATTTTATTGCCATCCTGGGCCAAAGAAGGTGGGCATAACAAAACAATGGAACTGATATCGCAATCAGCAAAAAGAAAGCGAATGATTCAGGAAATAAAATTTCATGTACCACCGGAAAAGATCCTATTAGTTGGTTTCAGAAATAAACAAATGAGGCACCTCATAGGCAAAACCCTGGCTGAAATAGCTAAGGATAGAAATATTACCGCCGGCGAGGCTGTGGTTGACTTAATTAAGGAAGACGATAGCAGAATACAGGTGGTTTACTTTTCAATGTCTGAAGAAAATATTAAAAAAAAATTGGCGCTTCCTTATATGGCTATCTGTTCTGATGCAGGATCATATACAAATGAAGGCGTATTTTTGGAACAAAGTACACATCCAAGGGCGTATGGATCCTTTGCGCGATTATTAGGTCATTTTGTTCGTGATGAAAAAGTAATTCCATTGGAGGAAGCTATTTATAAACTTACATCTCTCCCGGCAACTAATTTAGCACTTAAGAAACGGGGTGCATTAAAAGAGGGATATTATGCAGATGTGGTGGTTTTTGATGCCAATTCAATTAAAGACAACGCTACTTTTGCCAAACCACATCAATATGCGACTGGTATGAAACATGTCTTTGTAAATGGAACCCAGGTACTTAAAGATGAAGAACATACAGGTGCTTTTCCAGGCAAGGTCATTCGCGGACCCGGATGGACTGGAAATTAACTCTAATTATCCTGTTAAAAACAAGTGGATGAAACATTTAAACACAATCCTTATTTTACTAATTTCTCTGGGATGTAAATCCCAAAAACAAGAACTCGTGGCTGATCAGGCGAATCTTACTCTGATTGCCGCAGATTACAAATTTACCGAAGGCCCGGCAGCAGATAAAAATGGCGATGTGTACTTCACCGATCAGCCTAATAACAGAATTATAAAATGGACTGCGTCAGATAATTCGGTTTCTGTTTATATGGAAAATGCCGGTAGAGCAAATGGCCTCTATTTTAATCACGATGGCAGTCTTTTGGCTTGCGCCGATGAAAAATTTGAACTTTGGCAAATAAATAAAGAAAAAAAAAGGACCGTATTGGTCGACGAATTTGAAGGGAAAAAACTCAATGGGCCTAATGACCTTTGGGTAGATGCAAAGGGAGGCATTTATTTTACTGACCCCTATTATCAACGGCCATATTGGGAACGCAAAGAAAAAGAAATTGAAAAAGAACGTGTTTACTATTTGACACCAGACATGAAAGAGCTGCGAATTGTAGCCGATGACTTGGTACAACCCAATGGAATAATAGGAGCTCCGGATGGTAAAATGATTTATATCGCAGACATTGGCGATAAAAAAACATATAGCTTTACCATATTAGAAAATGGTGACCTCAGCAATAAAACACTATTTACGGAACTGGGTTCAGACGGGATGACAATAGACAATCAGGGTAATGTTTATTTGACCGGAAATGGGGTAACAGTTTTTAATAAAAAAGGAGAAGAAATACTTCAAATACCGGTGCCCCAAAAATGGACGGCGAATGTTACTTTTGGAGGGCCTGATCAGAATATCCTATTTGTTACTGCCATGAATTCCGTATATACCCTGGAAATGAATGTACATGGTGTGCGTTAAGAGTTTATCTTTATAACCCTTATTATACTCAGCAAAGAAAAAACAGTCCATTGATCTGTATAGAAAGATAAAAAAAGGATTCCGTGAAAAAATTTCTAATTCTGCAATTACGGCCCGAAAATGAAGCTTCCGATAGTGAATTTGAAGCTATTTTGCGGTTTGGAGGATTGTCGCATGAAGAAGTCCATCGTATTAGGGTTGAACAAGGTAACGTAGAAGATATTAATTTAGATAACTACGCTGCAATAATTGCCGGCGGCAGCCCATTTGATGTGAGTATCCCGGAAGAAAAAAAAAGTGTCGTTCAAAAAAGTGTTGAAGAATTTTTTAATAAACTTTTTGATAAGGTGATTCCTCAGGATTTTCCATTTCTTGGAGCTTGTTCAGGAAATGGACTTTTAGGCAGCTATTGCGGGGCAACTATTTCTGGAACCTATGCAGAAACCCTGGGAAGTGTTGATGTCTGGGTTACAGACGAAGGGGCTAAAGATCACCTTTTAAAAGGCCTTCCAAAGAATTTTTCCGCTATGGTAGGGCATAAAGAAGCCTGTGACACTGTTCCTCCCGGAGCCGTTCTTCTGGTTTCTTCAGATGCTTGTCCGGTTCAGATGTTTCGGTTAAAAAATAATATATATGCAACCCAGTTTCATCCGGAAGCCGATGTAGATGAATTTATTCTGCGTGTCAAAGTTTATAAATATGCGGGGTATTTCCCCCCCGAAGAAGCTGAAAATCTAATCGAGGCTATTCGTAAATCAGATACTCCAATACCTAAAAAAATACTGACTCGTTTTATTGACAGATACAGAACAGAAAAATAATAGTATTCCTCACATCATATTTAACTTCTTTTTACTAATTTATGCCTATACTTTTATTGAAAAATTATGGCCGGCTATTCGTTAAACATTAACAACAAAACATACAATGTTGATATAAAGGAGGAGACTACCTTACTCTGGGTATTACGTGAGCATCTTGGACTCACAGGAACAAAATATGGGTGTGGTATAGCCTTATGCGGATCGTGCACTGTACATGTGGACGGCAAACCTATGAGATCATGCACTTTGCCTATTAGTGGTCTGAAAAAGAATCAAAAAATTACTACGATAGAAGGTTTGTCTCTAAATGGTGGTCATGAGATTCAGAAAGCCTGGATAGAAGCTCAAGCCCCACAATGCGGATATTGTCAATCCGGACAGATCATGCAGGCTGCGACCCTGCTAGCCAAAAACCCCAGTCCAACAAGGGAAGAGATAAAAACATATATGAATGGAAATCTATGCCGGTGTGGCACTTATTTGCGCATTGTAAAAGCCATAGAAATAGCAGCAGAAAAAACCTTGCAAAAAACTTAAAAAGACTAATGAATTAAAATCTTAGTGGAACCAATGAATAAGGCAGTAAGCAGAAGAGAATTTCTTAAAACCTCTGGTGGGGTTGCTTTATTTATAGGTGTTTCCGGCATTCTGCCTCAGATGATTTCTTGCGGAAATAAAAAGGAAGTGCAGGGAATTATACAAAAGCACCCACTCACTGCATGGGTACAATTAGCCGATGATGGCAGGATTATTATTTACAATCCCGCAGCAGAAATGGGTCAGGGATCTATGACCTCATTACCTGCCATATTTGCAGAAGAAATGGATGCAGATTGGTCTAAGGTCTCAGTAGAATTCTCGCCGCAGGAGTCTGATATTTACGGATCGGATAAATGGAGTCCAAATAGAAAGGTAATGTTAACAGCAGGCAGCATGATTACTTATGGTTATTATTCTATTATGAGACAAGCCGGAGCTCAGGCCCGTTATATTTTAATGCATAGTGCAGCAAAACATTGGAAAGTCCCTCTAAAAGAACTTAGCACGGCTAATGGTGAGGTATTTGACAATCAGGCTAGCAAGAGAATTAGTTATGAAGACTTGATTCCTTACCTGATTATGCCCGATAGCTTACCGGAATTCTCGGAATCAGATTTTAAGGATCGTAAAAACTATCGATTTATAGGAATAGATCAGCCCAGATTGGATATTCCCGAAAAAGTAAAGGGAACAGCTCAATTTGCAATAGACATTCAATTACCTCAAATGCTCTATGGCGTGTTGGAGCGTGGAAAAGTACATGGTGCAAGCCCGAAACTAAATAATGAATCAGAAATTCTAGCACTTGATGGAGTAGTAAAACTTGTCCGTTTTGATTATGCGATAGGAATTATTGCAGAAACCTTGGATCAGGCTCTGGCTGCCAAAAAATTGCTAAATATAAGTTGGAGTGAAACTCTTTCAAGCGGTTTCAATTCTCAGGAATGCTATAAGAAATATGAACAAATAGTTTCAGATAAAGCATCCGGAAAAGTGATTATAGATGAAGGGAATATTAATAGCGCCATTAAATCAGCTGATAAAAATTTTATGGCCGATTTTAAAAATGATTATGTCTATCACGCACAAATGGAACCCCTAAATGCTGTTGTACAGGTTGGGGTAGATGAGAAATCAGCAGAGGTTTGGGTTGGAAGTCAGCAGGGTTTCGATTCTAAACTTGGCATTCCAAAGTACCTCGGGATTCCGGCAGAAAATGTAAAAATAAATCTGCAGTATTTGGGAGGAGGATTCGGAAGAAGGAGTATGACCGATTTTGTGCTGGAAGGAACAGGTTTGGCCAGGGAGGTTGCTCCCAGACCTGTCAAATTAATTTGGACTCGTGAAGACGATGTCAGCTATGGTGCATACAGACCGTTGACTTTACAACGATTAAGTGCGGCTGCGGATGCTCAGGGGAATATTACAGGTTTTTCACATTGTGTTGTTGGGGATGGGGGTAATTTGGTTGCCGGTGGTATTCGAATAGATTATTACGATATTCCCAATATATATGCCGAATGGCGGGAAGTTTCTGAAGGAATTAGGCTAAAACACTGGCGCTCAGTAGGCCATGGACCAAACAAATTTGCAATAGAATGTATGGTCGATGAAATAGCTACCTATTTCGAGAAAGATCCGGCCGATTTAAGAAGAAAGTTGCTGGCTAAGTCACCAAGGGCATTGGCAACGCTAGAGAAAGCAATAGCAATATCTGATTGGAATTCTGCAATTGATGCTACCCGTGCAAAAGGTATCGCTTTTTTGGAGCGCAGTGGAACACTTAGTACAGGTGTTTGTGAAATTTCTGTTGATAGAACAACAGGTAAAATTACTGTACATCATTTTTGGAGTGCCAATGATGCGGGTATCGTAATACAACCAGACAATGTTAAAGCACAGATGGAAGGTGGTATAATAATGGGTATTAGCAGTGTGCTTAAAGAACAATTGACTATTGTAAATGGACAGGTACAACAATCTAACTTCAATGACTACCAAATATTACGAATGGAAGATATTCCTGAGAGCATAGAAACCGCAATAATTGAATCTCGAGAACCACCCCGTGGCGTAGGCGAATCCGGGACGCCATTAGTTGCTTGTGCTATTGCCAACGCATTCCTCAAATTAACCGGTAAACCCCTCAGGCATTTACCATTTACTCCTGAAAGGGTATTGAACGTTTTAAATACCTGATCTATTAGGTTGGAAGTAGGTTTAAAATAGAACTTAAATCGTCATTTTTATTACCTTTAGCTTACACTTAAAAAATCAATAAAAGGGTTTTTTTTAAGCTAATAATATTAGTGTTTCCAATTAATTATTAAAAATAATTTCTGCAGACATAAACCAAAATGAAAAGAAGAAAATTTCTGTTAGTATCGATTTTTGCTTTATTTCTAAGCCTAATTTCAGTTTGGTATTTTAAGTTTAAATCCGCTACAACTAAAGTACTTAGCTATCCTATAGATCTTTCAGAAATCTGCGATCGTAAGACTTTAATTCAGATCGGAAATACTTATATGAAATTAACCAATGAGAATGATAAAAGATATTTGAAAGAACTTATGGTTCAAGATGCAGGAATGATTGACAATGACCTAAAAATAAGTTTAAAATCTAAAGTGGTGGAAGATTTTAATACGGGAAACACGATTCTTGTTGATGGATGGCTGCTTTCAAGAACAGAAGCCAGGCAATGTGCTTTTTTATCAATGTCTGAAGCAAATTAGAATTTATGCATATAGATGCCAGAGAACTTGATAACAACACCATAATTGAAGGAGATCTCTGCATTGTTGGTGCTGGTGCGGCTGGCATTAGTATGGCTCTGGACTGGAATAAAAGTGGTAAAAAAGTAATCCTTCTGGAAGGTGGAGGTTTTGAATACAACAGTGAAATTCAGGATCTGTATTCCGGAAACTCAACGGGACAGAGGTATTATCCTTTGCGCTCATGCAGGCTGCACTTATTTGGAGGGACAACAGGTCATTGGGGAGGTATGTGCGCGCCTTTTGATCCTATAGATTTTAAAATAAGAAGTTGGGTGCCGGATAGCGGCTGGCCCATAGCTCTAGACGATCTTGTGCCCTTTTACGGTAAAGCGCAAAAGTTATTTGAATTAGATTCTTATAATTACGACCTGCAATATTGGCAGGAAAAGTACCCTGGACTCACTCCTTTTCCACTGGACAAAGATGTTATCTGGTCAAAGATGTGGCAATTTAGCCCCCCTACCCGTTTTGGTAAGACCTATAAGGAAACCATTGTTAAATCTGCTAATATACATCTTTACACTTATGCCAATCTCACGAATATTATCGCAAATGATCAAGTTAGCGGCATAAAGCAATTGATAGTAAAAAATCATAATGGAAAAACCCATAAGGTAAGAGCTAAAAATTTTGTCTTAGCATGTGGTGCCATACAAAATGCAAGGATGCTACTGGCATCACGAGGACAGGCCAAAAAAGGCATAGGCAATGACAAAGATCTTGTTGGGCGTTATTTTATGGAACATCTGGAAATTAAGTCTGCCGAATTATGGCTCAAAAAACCATTTTCAACCGAGCTATACACTTTTGATTACAGCACTCGTAAACCAAGGGCAGAATTAGCTCTTTCCAAAGGTATTCAAGAGGAAGCTGGTATTCTAAACGGTTCTGCCTCCCTAACACCACTGGCAATAGCAAAAAAGCAAACACCTCTCATTGATGTCTGGAGCAATGAAGATCCAAGGAAATCCTTCGATAAATTAGTCGCAAATTTCAGAGAATCCAGAGAGAAAAACTATGCCCGGAAGGATGATGGGAATAGGGCTTTTGAATTATTCACGCGCATGGAACAGGCCCCGAACCGCAATTCCAGAATAATGCTCTCTCGTGAAAAGGATGCATTGGGTGTGCCAAGACCCCAACTGCATTGGGAATTAACCGAGCTGGACAAATACAGTATCAGAAAAATGTACCACATCCTTGGTGAACAAATGGGTAAGGCAAGCGTTGGAAGAATAAAATTAGAGGAATTTCTCTGGGATAAAAACGACCATTCAATGCCAGAACAGTTAGGTGGAGGTTGGCATCATATGGGCACTACTCGAATGAGTGAAGATCGCAAAAAAGGGGTGGTAGATGCAAATTGTAAAGTACATGGTATTTCTAACCTCTTTATTGCTGGTTCTGGTTGTTTTAGTACTGCAGGCGCTCCAAATCCAACCCTTACATTGGTTGCCCTGTCTTTAAGATTGTCAGATTATTTAAAAACAAGCTAAGAATTCGTATAAGAATTTACTATTGGCTTATCAATATCGTAAATTAGTTTAAAAAGGTAAAGCCATGCCAACGGGCAGAAAATTTATCGCTGAAAATCCGGGTAAATCGGCCAGATATGCCTTGTCTGTTCTCGCCCCATTTATCTCAGCTTATTTGATATTCTTTGTAGAATTAGACCCGGATAACCCGGCTATTACTAATACATTAGCGGTAGCAATCTTAATGGCGCTTTGGTGGGTAACCGAGCTAATTCCCCTCGCCATCACCTCTCTCCTGCCTATTGTGCTTTTTCCTGCACTTGGAATCATGAATGGCCGGGAAGTTTCAGCTACTTATTTTAATCACGTCATATTTTTATTTATTGGAGGTTTTTTAGTTGCCTTAGCTATCCAAAAATGGGGGTTACACAAGCGAATTGCATTAAAAATTCTTCGAATTATCGGTAGTAGTCCGGGCAGAATTTTATTGGGGTTTATGTTTGCCACTGCTTTCCTCTCTATGTGGATATCTAATACGGCTACAGCAATGCTAATGGTCCCAATACTTTTATCAATAATTACCAAGTTGGAGGAGATAAATGGTAAAACCTTGGTAAAGCACTTTGCTGTAGGCCTTTTACTTTGCATTGCCTACAGCGCTTCTATAGGAGGAATTGCTACTCTTGTAGGTACACCACCGAACCTTTCGTTCGCTCGAATCTTTTATATTTACTTTCCTAATGCCCCAGAGATTTCCTTTGCAACCTGGTTTTTTTATGCCTTTCCAATATCCCTGGTTTTATTCTTCGTCTTATTCGGGTACTTATACCTAATTTTTGTTAAGAGAAAAAAGAATTGGAAAAGTTTGAGTAAGAATGAAATTCTTAAGGATTATGTAAAACTGGGAAAGAAAAACTTTGAAGAAAAAGTATTGATAATTGCTTTTGCCTCCCTTGCATTGCTCTGGTTTTTCAGGGCGGATATAATGATAGGTGAATTCAAGATACCCGGATGGTCAAACTTATTTGATTATCCACAGTTTTTTAATGACGGCACAGTGGCCATCTTTGTTTCGGTTGTCCTTTTTATGATTCCATCTAAAACGCAACCTGGTACTTTCCTTATGGATTGGAAAGCCGCAGAAGAGATTCCTTGGGAAATAATATTACTATTTGGCGGCGGTTTTGCCCTGGCGAGCGGGTTTAAAGAATCTGGTTTGTCCCTGTGGTTTGGACATCAATTGGAATGGTTAGGAGGCATGCATCCTCTGATTCTAATTATTTGCATAAGTTTCCTTGTAACTTTTTTGACCGAAATTACTTCTAATACAGCAACTGTAGAAACCTTATTACCCATTCTTGCCGGCCTGGCCGTGAGCATAGAAACCAACCCCCTACTCTTTATGCTTCCGGCTACAATTGCAGGTTCCCTTGCGTTTATGTTACCAGTAGCTACGCCTCCCAATGCTATAGTTTTTGGCAGTAAACGTATTACTGTCATTCAGATGGCTAAAACCGGCTTTTTCCTAAATATTATTGGGATTATCCTGGTATCTGTGATAACTTATTATTTCGGTACCTTTATTTTTGATATTGTAGAAGGCGTTTTCCCAGAATGGGCAAAGATCGACTAACATAAATTTCCTAACTTAATAACTATCCAAATGAAAAACACTATCCTTTTTCTAACTTTTTATCTCATAATTAGCTCATTGGCTTTTAGTCAAAACGGTAAAGTTTTGGACGAACTTACTTTGGACAGTAAAATATTGAAGAGTCAGCGGAAATTTGCAATTTACTTACCTCCGGATTATGATTCCTCGCAACGAAGCTATCCAGTACTCTATTTACTACACGGAGGAGGTGATGACCAAACCGGTTGGGTACAATTTGGAGAAGTTTTACATATTACAGACAAGGCTATTCGCGAAGGTAAGGCTACCCCAATGATCATTGTAATGCCCGATGCAAATACTGGAAAGAGAGGATATTTTAACAGAGGGGACTGGCGCTATGAAGATTTCTTTTTTGAAGAATTTATGCCTTATGTGGAAGCTAATTATCGTATTAAAGGGGAAAAGCGATTTCGTGCTGTGGCAGGCCTTTCTATGGGGGGCGGTGGTTCTTTTATGTACGCTTTACATCATCCGGAGTTATTCTCTTCGGCCTGCCCTTTAAGTGCTTCCGTTGGTCCACTTACAATTGATAAATTAAAAGAACGCTTAAAAGAAAGAGGAGAAACCTATTCTGAAGAAGAAATTAAAACTTATTTCAAACATCATAATGCTATTTCTTTGGTTGAGTCTATGCCGGCTAAAGACATTAAGTCGGTTAGGTGGTTTATTGATTGTGGAGATGATGATTTTTTATATGAAGGAAATAGTCTTGTTCATATTGCAATGAAGAAAAAAGATATTCCTCATGAATACAGAGTCCGGGATGGCAGGCATAGCTGGACCTATTGGAGAGCATCACTACCAGTGGTATTAGAATTTGTATCTGATGCATTTCATCAATATTAATCAGGAAGAATATGAAATTAAAAAATACTCTTATGGCCTTATTTTTTATTACCGTTATGAATGCACAGGAAAAGTACCCTCAGGACCTGCCTTATTATCAGATTCCGGACTATCCGGATAGTTATACGGCAGGAACTGTAGTTGCCCGAATGATAGATGGTTTGGGATTTAGGTATTATTGGGCAACTGAAGGATTACGGCCTGAAGACCTGGCCTATAAGCCTTCGGAAAGCAATAGAACTATTGATGAAACCTTAGATCACCTTTATAGCTTATCACGCGTCGTGTACAACTCCGCAGTAAAGGAAATAAATGATAGAACACAACCCAGGGAAGAAGCACTTTCTTTCCAGGAAAAAAGAAAGCGCACTTTATTAAATTTTAAAAAAGCCAGTGAAATTTTTATTACTGTTAAAGATCTAAATGAACATCTGGTGATCTTTAAATCCAAATCAGGCACATTTGAAAACCCTTTCTGGAATCAGATAAACGGGCCTATTGAGGATGCTATTTGGCATAGCGGGCAGATAGTGGCTTTGCGCAGGGCATCGGGTAACCCAATAGATCCGAAAGTTAATGTTTTTAGAGGCAATAGAAGGTCAGAGTAAAAATAAAGTATTAGGGGGTAATGGATTTCTTAAGGATTTCACTAATTTGCTGAAAGGATTTGCACCTTAATGGGACTATTTATTCATGAGGAAACAGGACATTATCTGATGCTCAATAATGCTATATATACCATTGGTCCTTTTGTGAAATGTAGAAATCTGTAAGTAAAATATATCCGAGATATCAGGATGATTATTATCGATTCAATTAAACACTTTAAATAACAAAAAAATGAAAAAAATTCTTCTGCCAATAATTGCGCTTTTATTGCTTAGTTTTAGTCTCTCAAGTTCTAAAATTACGGATCAGGAAAGAGTAATAGGAGCTCTTGAATTGACTAAAACACAAGTTCATATGCTGGAAACCCTTAACGGACTAAGTGAGGAACAGTTGAATTTCAAAAGTAGCTCTGAATCATGGTCCATTGCCGAATGTGTTGAACATCTGGCCATTTCCGAAAATGCCTTTGACCAAATGCTTCAGGAATCCTTAAAAACTCCTGCTGATCCGTCTAAGCGCGCAGATGTAAAAATGACTGATAAAGAGCTTATGGCATTAATTAGAAATCGTGATAACAAAGTAAAAACCTCTGAACCTTTTGAGCCATCCGGAAAATTCGGATCCTATGAAGAAAGCCTGAAAGCATTCCAATCAAAAAGAGTAGAACACATAGTCTATATGGAGACTACAGATGATGATTTGAGAAATCATTACGGGCAATTGCCTTTTGGCACCGTTGATGCCTTTCAAATACTTATGTTCATGTCTGGCCATACTGAACGACATGTAAGGCAAATGGAAGAAGTAAAGGCTGATAATAACTTTCCTAAATAATAATATTTTCGTCATATAAAAAAGGATAATTACTATGCCCTTTTTCCATTTTATTAGGAGAGGGCATACCCTTTTAAATGGTATTGCTTATTTTTAAAGCGATGACATTTCTGACCTTCATTCTTTTTACGAGCTTCGTTGCCTTATATGCTACCTGGAAACTTCGACGGGATAAATTAAATACCAAAGACGGTTATTTTCTGGGAGGAAGATCTCTTACAGGAGTGATTATAGCCGGATCATTGCTTTTGACTAATATTTCCACCGAACATCTTGTTGGAATGAATGGTTCAGCCTATAAAAATGGGGCCATCATAATAGCTTGGGAGGTTACCTCGGCTTTGGCGCTTGTAATTGCGGCTTTATATTTTGCACCTCGGTACCTAAAAATGGGTCTGACAACCATTCCTGAATTTTTGGAAAAACGATTTGATGGCCTTACCAGAACTCTGGTAGCACTATTGCTTATAATATCTTTTGTAGCCACTCTTTTGCCTATAGTACTTTATACCGGAGCATTAAATATAGAAGCTATATTTGAAATCTCAGAACTGCTTAATGTAAATCAGAAAGAAGGAATTTGGATAACTATACTAATTGTTGGAGGTATAGGTGCTCTTTATGCCATATTTGGCGGTCTTAAAATGGTTGCATATACAGACACCATAAACGGGTTTGGCCTCCTTCTGGCCGGTTTACTTGTTCCTATATTGGCACTTTGGAGTATTGGCGATGGAAATTTGGCAGAAGGAATAAGCAAAGTCTTTGAGAAAAACCCGGGTAAATTTAATGTTATAAGCCACGAAACGGGGGTTGGGCCAGGATCTCGGTCGGCCATATTGCCCTTTGAAGTAATCTTTACAGGTTTAATGATAAATCAGATCTATTTCTGGACCATGCACCAGTCAATTATTCAGAGGGTGCTCGGGGCTGTAAATCTTAAGGAGGCTCAAAAAGGATTGTTGTTTACAGGGCTGTTGAAAATCCTGGTTCCTTTGGTAATAGTGCTTCCAGGCCTTATTGGTTTCTACTATTTTGGGGAGGAATTTTATGACAATCCTGATAGTGTTTACCCTAATCTTGTGAAAATGGTATTACCAGACTGGTTAACAGGATTCTTTGTTGCAGTTATGATGGGGGCCATACTCACTACTTTTAACAGTGCTTTAAATAGTGCGGCCACAGTTTTCAGTCTGGGTATTTTTAAACGCTATATCCAAAAAAATGCCGGGGAAAAAAAACTAGTACGTATAGGCAAATGGACCTCAGCTATACTTGCGATCTTCGCCATTGGAATAGCTCCTTATGTAGCCAATGCCCCTGAAGGACTTTATCAATTATTGCAGCAACTTAACGGCATATTCTTTATCCCGATTGCAAGTGTTATTATAGCGGGATTTTTACTGCCAAATGTTTCCGCTACAGGAGCAAAAGCCGGCCTGTTCTTTGGTTTGCTATTTTATGTCATGAGTTACTTTATTCTGAAAGTTGATCTGCATTTTGTTCATATATGGGGAATTGAATTTGTACTAAATATTTGTGTGATGCTTTTAATATCACGGTTCTTTCCAAACAAGGAAACTTTTGTCATTAAAGATGCAGGAATATTAAACCTTAAACCGTGGAAATTTGCAGTGCCTTTTAGTCTGTTTTTAGTAATATTCACTATTATTTTGTACCTTTTACTTGGAAATGTTTAGTATGGAAAAGGTATTTAGAAATTATAATGCTATTGATGTAAATGCCGCAGTGCGAGGACATTATCGCAAAATGCGGGAAAAACAAACCTATGAATATGTTCTAGGAATGCATCAAAAATATCTGAAGTTTAATAAGCCCATGAACCTATGGGATGCTATGATACATTTAAATGACCTGATTGATGTAAGCGATCCTGATTTGGATCTACCTAACGTACAGCATCTTATTCAAAGTGCCGAGGCGATAAGAGAGGATAAGCGACCAGACTGGATGCAATTGGTTGGCCTGATACACGATTTAGGGAAAGTAATGTTTCTTTGGGGAAGTGATGAAGATGGAACAAGTCAGAATGAACAATGGGGAATGGTTGGTGATGTTTTTGTAGTTGGTTGTGCGCTGCCGGAATCTTGTGTATACCCCGAATTCAATCAGCTCAATGCGGATATGAAAGATTCCAGATATAATTCTGAATTAGGAATATATGAAGAGCATTGTGGTCTGGATAATCTTACTCTTGCATGGGGACATGATGAATATCTATTTCAGGTATTACAGCACCATAAAGGAAACCTAATCCCCGAAGCCGGAATGGCCATGATAAGGTATCATTCCTTCTACCCATGGCATAGCGGAGGAAGTTATACTACTCTACTTTGTGATAAAGACAAAGAATATTTAGGTTGGATAAGAGATTTCAATAAATATGATCTCTATACCAAATGTAATAAAACCTATGATCTGGAAGAGATTAAGGATTATTATTTACCCATAGCTGAAAAATACCTGGGAACAAGTCCAATTTACTGGTAGTGCCTGTGCTGAAAGAAAATGACCTCCAATAGCGTGTTAAATAACTTGACGACTTACGTTTTTATCATAATTACCGGTATTATTGGATTCTTCGCAAATATTAAAGCTCAAGCGAAATAAATTATGTTTTGAGTATGAAATCGACATATTTCAATGCAAAAGTTATCTGTCTTGAAAAATTTATCAGGCACTATTTTTCAAAAAACATTATGATATATTAACAATATAAGATGATCAAAATCATTAAATTAGAGTAAAATGGGTTATAATTTTGCAATTAATACTCATAAAAAAACCTAGATCATGAAAAATATATTATTTCGCAAATACAAAAATGTTCTTTTATCTACACTAACGGGAATTATTTTGTTAATGGCATTGCCTGCAACACTCCAGGCATCCACATTCTTCCAGGTTAGTCCTCAGGAAGATACATCATATAAACAGTTAAAAGGAGAGGTAGTTGACGGTCAGAATAACAAACCACTTGTATTTGCCACCTTAACCCTGGAAGGAAGTAATATTAGCACAATAACAAATACCGAGGGTAAATTTTTATTAAAAATCCCAAAAAGCATCAAACAGGGTAATATTATTGTAGCTTTTTTAGGATATAAAACTACCGTAATTCCTTTAGATCAATTGAAGGAAAATAATAATAAAATTGCCTTGGCTGTCTCAATCACTAAATTAGATGAAGTTGATGTTGTTATTCCTAAAAGTGCCCGTAATCTGGTAAAGGAGACACTGAGAAAAAAAGGAGAGAATTACTTTGGGGATCCCACGCTTATGACAGCATTTTACAGGGAAACTATTAAAAAACGAAAGAGAAATGTATCTCTTTCTGAGGCAGTGGTGAACATTTATAAATCTCCCTATTCCTCAGGGCAAAAAGATGCTGTACAACTCTATAAAGCCAGAAAAAGTACAGATTACAGCAAACTGGACACCTTGGCACTCAAACTACAGGGAGGGCCGTTTAATGCTCTTTATGTAGATATTATGAAGTATCCGGAATATATCTTTAATGAAGTTACCATGGAGGATTATGACTTTAGTTTTGAAAGAACAACAAGGATTAATGACAAATTGATTTACGTAATAAAATTTAAACAACGTCCTGGGATAATTGATCCTCTTTATATGGGAAATTTATATATCGACGCCGAAAACAAGATTCTTACCAGTGCCATTTATTCTTTAAATATTACAGATAAGGAAAAGGCTAGTAGGATGTTTGTTAGAAAAAAACCCCGCAATGCCAGAGTTTATCCCATGGAAATTGCCTATAGAGTGGATTATAGGGAAAAAAACGGAAAATGGTATTATGGATATAGTAACGTTCTTTTAGAGTTTAAAATCAACTGGGATAAAAAGCTTTTCAATTCCGTTTATAGTATGAGCGCAGAAATGGCGGTAACGGATTGGGAAAAAAATATTGATGGTCAGGTTCCTAAAGTTAAGGATCGATTAAAATCTTCCATTATTCTTAGTGAGGCTGCTGTTGGTTTTACAGATCCTGATTTCTGGGGAGAATACAATATCATAGAACCCGAAAAATCTATTGAATCTGCTATCAAGAAAATACAGCGACAGTTAAAAAAGTCTAAGATTGACGGGGGGGAATCAGAACCTTGAAAAAGGAATGAAAACTATTTTTTTAATCGGCCTCATTTGGGGCCGATTTGAGTTTTATGAAATAAGGAATAGCCTATATTGAAAGTACAATAATCCTGGGGTTATGAACAATTGTTTATAAAATAAGTTCATAAACTGTTGATTTTAAATTTCTTATAAAATTTGATTATTGCTCAAAAATGATGTATATTTATTTTATGGTTTAAGGGATGTGCCTGTCTAGGGTAAATCATTAAAATCATTATAGAGTTGACGTTCTGTATATTATTGTTTAGTCTTAAAATTAGATTAGGGTAATTTATTACCAGATTTTAACAAGAGATGAGCGTAACGAAGGAGAGCTGTAGTTTTCCAGAGGTATGTGGGTTTATTTACGTTAAATTTAGAACTTAGGTTTTATGTTTAAGATAGGTGAATTAAAACGATGAGAAGTAGCCTTCATGTGTTGCTTGGTTGAAAAATTAAGAACAAAGAAAGTTTCAAACGTTGATTTAGTTAGTCAAATGCAATCAATGGTTGCCGTACTGTACTCCGGTACAGAACAAAAAGTTTGCTAACTATTTCTAAAAAGCCATGTCAATGTACTTGTACAGTGATATGGCTTTTGTCTTTTATTATTTTCCCCTTACCTTTCTTTCACTTGATAAGCTAAATTAACTTAAAACTAAAGTTTAAAAAACGGTGGTTTTATGACCTGTTAAAATTGTATATTTGCTGCGCTTTAAACAAATTCACTTTAATTTATGCCCAGAATAATATACACTAAAACCGACGAGGCACCGGCTTTGGCAACCCAATCATTTTTACCCATTGTAAAGGCATTCACTAAAACGGCTGGTGTAACCATAGAAGTAAAGGACATCTCCCTGGCGAGTAGGATTTTGGCAACTTTTCCAGATTTTTTGGGCGAGAACCAACAAACCCCGGATGATCTGACTGAATTGGGTAATATGGCAAAAACTCCGGAAGCAAATATTATTAAACTGCCAAATATTAGTGCTTCAATTCCTCAGTTAAAAGAGGCAATTGAAGAACTTCAAAATAAAGGATATAAATTGCCGGATTTTCCGGATGAGCCAAAAACTGAAAAGGATTTTGAAATTAAATCCAGATATGACCGTATTAAGGGTAGTGCTGTAAACCCTGTATTACGTGAAGGCAATTCTGATAGGAGAGCTCCAGTACCCATAAAGAATTATGCTAAGAAAAATCCACATTCCATGGGTGCCTGGGATTCCAACTCAAAGACACATGTTGCAACAATGGAACATGGCGATTTTAAATCCAATGAAAAATCACTAACAATTGAAAAAGCCACTGATGTTAATATAGTTTTAAAGGCTACTGACGGTTCAGTAAAAACTTTAAAAGAAAAAATATCTTTGTTGAAAGGTGAGATTATTGATGCAACAGTATTGAGTAAAACAGCACTTCTTAATTTCCTAAAAGAACAACTGGTTGATGCAAAGGAAAAAGAAGTGCTCTTCTCAGTTCATCTGAAGGCAACAATGATGAAAGTTTCAGACCCGATTATTTTTGGTCATGTAATGGAAGTCTATTTTGCTGAAGTGTTTAGCAAGTATACAGAACTTTTTGAGGAAATTGGTATCAGTTCTAATGATGGCCTCGAAATGTTATTCGAAAAATTAGAAACCCTTCCCGAAAATAAAAGGACAGAAATTGAGGAAGATATAATGCAAGCTCTGCAAGATGGTCCTGATCTTGCTATGGTAAATTCAGAAAAAGGAATTACTAACCTCCATGTACCAAGCGACATCATTATTGATGCCTCTATGCCTGCTATGATTCGTACTTCGGGTCAAATGTGGAATACGGAAGGAAAACTCCAGGACACCAAAGCCATAATCCCTGACAGTAGCTACGCAGGTATTTATAAAGCTACCATAGATTTTTGCAAAAAGAACGGAGCTTTTGATCCCCGCACCATGGGAACTGTACCTAATGTTGGCCTTATGGCTCAGAAGGCAGAAGAATATGGCTCGCATGACAAAACCTTCGAAATTAAAAAGGATGGTTTTGTAAGTGTTATTGATAACCTCACCGGAGAAGAACTCTTAAAACATAAAGTTGAAACTGGTGATATATGGAGAATGTGTCAGGTTAAAGATGCCCCAATTCAGGATTGGGTCAAACTTGCTGTATCCAGGGCAAGAACTTCGGATACCCCTGCTGTATTCTGGCTGGATAAAGAGCGTGCTCATGATGCAGAACTGATTAAAAAAGTAAACAAATATCTTCCTGAAAGTGATACTTCAGGATTGGATATCAGAGTATTGTCGCCCGTAGAAGCTACAAATTTTACACTAAATCGGATTAAAGATGGCAAAGATACCATCTCGGTATCGGGGAATGTATTGAGAGACTATTTAACGGACCTGTTTCCTATTCTAGAAGTTGGAACAAGTGCTAAAATGCTTTCTATTGTACCACTAATGAATGGTGGTGGATTGTTTGAAACCGGAGCCGGAGGTTCTGCTCCAAAACATGTGGAGCAATTCCTTGAAGAAGGTCATCTGAGATGGGATTCATTAGGTGAATTTTTAGCACTTAGCGTATCTCTCGACTTTTATGGAAACAAAAATAATAATATCAAAGCTTTAGTTTTGGCCAAAGCACTGGATAAAGCCACTGAAGAATTTTTGGATAACGATAAATCGCCGTCAAGAAAAGTAGGTGAATTAGATACCAGAGGAAGTCATTTTTATTTAGGCTTATATTGGGCCAAGGCTCTTGCCAATCAGGAAGAAGATAATGATCTTAAAAATACTTTTACTAAACTGGGTAGTTCACTTGAAAAAAATTGCCAAAAAATTGTGGAAGAATTAATTGAGGTACAAGGAACCGCTCAGGATATTGGAGGTTATTATAAACCCGATCCCGTGCTTATAAACAGTGCCATGAGACCAAGTAAAACCTTAAATTCATTATTAGAGCATATATGATTATAATTCAGTAATAAGACTAAAGACCTCAACAAATTCCGTTGGGGTCTCTTTGATTTAAAATACTGTTAACAATGTTTTGATTTTAATCTTAATGCATATTTTAGCGGAAAATTGCTTTAATGTACCAACACTTACGACTGTTCGTAATAACCATCTTTTTTCTTTCCTCAATTTGTCTCTTTTCACAACAAAAGTTTACCATAAGTGGGACAATCACAGAAGCCTCGAGCAATGAAACTTTAATTGGGGTAACTTTACTGGTCCCTGAAATAAATACCGGTGTTACTACAAATGATTATGGTTTTTACTCATTAACCCTTCCAGAAGGGGATTATCAAATTAGACTGAGTTATTTAGGATATCAGGACATCGTACAAACCATATCGCTAACCCAGGATCTCAGATTAAATTTTGGAATGTTTGAAGAGGTTGAACAATTAGATGAAGTTGTGGTAACTGAAGATGTAGAAAAAATTAATATTCGCAAGCCTCAAATGAGTGTGAATACGCTTTCTGTGCAAACTATAAAGAAAATTCCGGTGATTTTGGGTGAGGCAGATGTAATAAAATCTCTGCTTCTTTTGCCAGGGGTTACCAGCGCGGGTGAGGCTTCTTCAGGATTTAACGTACGGGGCGGCGCAGCCGATCAGAATTTAATACTACTGGACGAAGCTACTATTTTTAACTCCTCCCATTTGTTTGGTTTTTTCTCTGTCTTTAATCCTGATGCTATAAAAGATGTAAAATTATTTAAAGGTGGTATTCCGTCCAGATATGGTGGCCGTGTTTCTTCTGTCCTTGAAATATTTCAAAAAGAGGGAAATAGTAATAAGTTTCATATGACCGGAGGTATCGGCGCGGTAGCCAGCAGATTACTGGCAGAAGGACCAATTGTAAAAGACAAGGCCGCCTTTTTAATTGGTGGCAGAGCCTCTTACGCGCATCTGTTTCTTCCCATTTTCGATGTTGCGAATAAAGCATATTTCTATGATCTTAATGCTAAACTTAATTATAAAATAAATGAAAGGAATAACATCTATCTTTCTGGTTATTTTGGGCGAGATGTTTTTAGCGTTTCAGATAGTTTTATAAACACATATGGTAATGGCGTAGTTAACTTTCGCTGGAATCACCTTTTCTCCAATAAATTATTTTCCAACCTCTCTCTGATTTACTCAGATTATTATTACGGTTTGGAACTTGATTTTGTTGGATTTAAATGGAATTCCGGTATTCAGAATTTTAATGTCAAGTATGACCTTAAACACTATCTGAGCGAAAAACTACGACTCAATTACGGAATAAATAATATCTACTATAAATTCAATCCGGGAAAAATAGTTCCAAACAGCCCCGAATCTGGAATTGTTGAAGAACAACTAATTGAAAAATATGCCAATGAATTTGCTGCATATATAGATGTAGAACATAGTGTGACCGAGGACTTAAGTTTGGAATATGGTTTAAGGTTTAGTTATTTTATGAGACTGGGGCAAGAAGAATTAAACGTTTATGAAAATAATAATCCTGTAATTTTTGACCCATTTCTACTTATCTATCGGGAAGCAGAACCAATTGGAACCATAAATCCAGACAGAGGGGAAACTCTGGCCTCGTTTGCAAATTTAGAACCGCGGATTTCATTGGCATATACTCTGAACTCTGATAATTCGTTTAAAGCCAGCTATACAAGATTAGCACAATACCTTCACTTATTATCTAATACCAGTTCACCTACACCTTTGGATGTATGGACACCTAGTGGTCCTTTTATTAAACCCCAGCTGCTGGATCAATATGCACTTGGATATTTCAGAAACATAAAAAACGGTGATTATTCATTTGAGACAGAAGTCTTCTATAAAGACATACAGAATAGAATAGATTATATAGACGGGGCGAATTTAATTGCCAATAATGCTATTGAACAGGTAATTTTAAATGGTACAGCCCGGGCATATGGCCTTGAATTGTTGTTTAGAAAAAACCTGGGGAAGTTTCAGGGTTGGCTTGCATATACATTATCACGGTCAGAACAAAGGACTCCGGGAAGACCTCCTGTTGAAGACAATGGCAGATCTAATAGGGAAACAGGCATTAATCTGGGACAGTGGTATAGTACTCCATATGATAAAACACATGATATTTCGGTGTACGGAAGTTACACACTCAATAAGAAATGGACTTTCAATAGCAATTTTATTTATCAAACCGGACAGCCTACTAATTATCCTATAGGGCAGTTTGAGTTTCAGGGAATTGTTGTGCCCTATTATGGATTACGCAACCAGGAACGTTTGCCAGACTACCACAGACTGGATATATCTGCTACGCTGACTCCAAAGAAAAATGAAGGGAGAAAATGGAAGTCCGAATGGGTGTTCAGTATTTACAATGTATATAATCGGATGAACGCGGCGTCCATTAATTTCAGGGAAAATCAGGATACCGGCGTCAATGAGGCTGTACGTACTTCTATTTTTGGAATTGTACCATCAGTAACCTATAATTTTAAATTTTAATCTGTACTATGAAAAAATATATCTTTCTCCTGGCGATTTTGGCACTAAACGTTTCATGTGAAGAGGTTATAGAAGTCGAAGTTCCCAATGAGGAACCAAGGCTGGTAGTGGATGGACTGATACGGGTCGATATAGATGAACCTTATATACCTGTGGAAGTTAAATTATCTTTGAGCAGTGATTTTTTTAATAATAATACGCCAACCTCGGCAGAAAGTGTATTGATCCAATATGATGAATATGAAGATGGAACAATCATTAATTCATTTTTCTCGAATTTAGCGGAATTAGAGCCCGGATCGGGCATTTACACACCTGATCCTAATTTCTCCTCGGATCAAAGAATACCTACCAGCATCTTAGATAGGAATTTAGTTTTTAACCTATTAATCAGGCATGAGGGCAGGCTATATCTTGCGACTACAGAATATGTGCCAGCAGTCCCAATAGATTCATTAATTCAAGGAGATGGAACACTTTTCAATGATGATGAAACAGAAATAATAATAACGTTTACCGATGATCCTGACAGAGATAGTTTTTATCTCTTCGATTTTAGTTTTAGCGAATTTCTGGTCACAGAAGATGAGTTTTACAAAGGACAGCAATTTAGTTTTTCATACTTCTATGACCAAATTTTTGAACCTAATACGGAAATAGAGATCGGACTAATGGGGGCAGATCAAACTTTTTTTAACTATATGGATCTCCTGATTGAGCAAACCACTAATGATGCCGGTATTTTTTCCACCCCGGTAGCCACCGTTCGGGGGAATGTATTTGATATAACAGATATTGATAATATGGATTTATTTGATAATGTTGAGCAGCCCAATGTATTTCCATTAGGGTATTTTGCCATAGTTCAGGAATATAAGGATACCCTGGTTATCCAATAATGTAATCATTTTTTAATCATAGCATGGTAGTTAGCTATATATCCAATAGTAGTCCTTATCTTTTAATTTGATTCTTAAGAAACTTGGCTATGGCCAGTTCAATTAATCCAGACGCGTTATCTATACTATAGGAAAGTGGCATAGAAGTATCCCGTATTTCTATGACCTCAACATACCCCATTTCTTCTAAGTGTTTTGCATTTACCTCTGATACTCCACAAATTACAATGATCGGGATATTGTAACTTTTACCCAATTGACAAACCCCATGTATTAATTTCCCTCTTAAGGTCTGTTCGTCAATTTTGCCTTCTCCCGTAATAATAAAATCTATAGTAGTGGATTTTAAAATTTTATGAATTCCAGCTAGCTCGAATATAAAATTGGTGCCACTTATGAAATCTGCATTTAAAAACGTCTTTAAACCATAAGCCGCACCGCCGGCAGCTCCGGATCCGGGTATATCAGCATAGTCCTTTCCCATTTCCTTTTTGACAGTCGCATGCAAGTGTTTCAATCCTTTATCCAACAATTCTATGTCTTCTTTATTCGCACCTTTTTGGGCCGAATAAACGTAAGCTGCCCCTGTTGGCCCAAATAATGGATTGTCTACATCGTTCACAGCATAAATCTCCAAATTTTTATAATCTTTTAGGAATTCGGAAGGGTTTATAGTATTAATCTTAGATATATTTCCTCCTATCGGTTTCAGTAAATTTCCAAATTCATCCTGGAATGAAAATCCAAGCGCCGCTGCTATACCTAGACCTGCGTCGTTAGTTGCACTACCTCCCAAACCGATATATATTTTTTTTGCCCCTTTTAAAACTGCTTCTTTAATTTGAATCCCTGTACCAATTGTTGAGGTTTGCAAAGGGTCACGTTCCTCATTTCTCAATAATTCCAGTCCGGAGGCTTTAGCAAGTTCTATATATGCCTCTGCTGTTTGTTTGTTTAATAAATATTCGGTATTTATTTTTCTTCCTAAAGGGTCTAAGGTATTAACTTTAATGGTTTCTAATTGCATATAATGTCTTACTGAATCAAGAAAACCATCTCCCCCATCGGAAGCTGTAACCTTGTACATCTCCGCTTTGGGGAAAATAGAAGAAACTCCCCTCCCAATTGCGGCTATCACCTGTTTCGCGCTAAGAGATCCCTTAAATTTATCGGGGACCAGTAGAAAATTCATATGTTTTATTTAATGAAGATTTAAATAATTCCAATGGAAAATCTAATCTTAATTTTGGTTGATTCCTGAAATGTACATATCTGTTTATTCAACCCTTTTTGTATAAATATAGCGCAATATTCTTATTTTTAACCAGATCAATCTGGTATAGGCCAAATATGAAAACGAACAAAGAATTAATTATTAAAGGAATAAAATACCTTGCCTATACACTTGTACTTATGTTTACTGCACCTATTGTATTGTATCAGGCATTCAAAAATACCGAACATTCATTTTACCTTCCTGTACTCGTCGTTGGTTTCATTCTGGCCATTGGCGCCATAGCTATGGGTTTTTATAGTATTAAAATACTGATGGAAGGTATTTTTACCAGTAATAAATAGTCAATCAACAAAATATTAGGATTTTTAAATCTAATGAAAATCAATTAAGGATATTTTGCCTTCATATTCCTAAGATGCTATCTTTGCAAACTTAAATCCTCATACCAGCATATGATTAAAATAACACTCCCAGACGGGTCAGTTAAAGAGTATGAAAAAGGCACTACTCCTTTAGATGTTGCTAAAAGCATTAGTGAAGGTTTGGCCAGGAATGTTATTTCCGCAAAATTCAATGACACAGTGGTGGAAATGGTTTCATCTTTGAATGAGGATGGTAAACTTGTCCTTTATACCTGGAGCAATACGGAAGGCAAAAAAGCATTTTGGCACTCTTCCTCACATATAATAGCCCAGGCCCTGGAGGAGTTATACCCGGGAATCAAACTTACTATTGGCCCTGCTATTGAAAATGGGTTTTATTACGATGTCGATTTTGGAGAGCAATCAATTTCTGAAAAAGATTTTCCGGCTATTGAACAAAAAGCTTTGGAAATTGCCCGTGGAAAACACGAATTTAAAATGCGTTCAGTTTCCAAGAAGGATGCGTTGCAATTTTATAAAGACCAGAGTAATGAATACAAGGTAGAGCTAATTGAAAATCTTGAGGATGGCAGCATTACATTTTGTGATCATGATACTTTTACCGATTTATGCAGGGGAGGTCATATCCCAAATACGGGCATCGTTAAGGCGATTAAAATAATGAATGTTGCAGGAGCCTATTGGCGGGGCGATGAGAATAAAACGCAACTCACACGTGTTTACGGCATTTCTTTTCCTAAGCAAAAAGAACTAACAGAATATCTGGAATTACTTGAAGAAGCCAAGAAAAGAGATCATAGGAAGTTAGGTAAAGAATTGGAATTATTTACATTTTCTAAAAAAGTAGGACAAGGTTTGCCTCTTTGGCTTCCAAAGGGTGCTGCTTTGCGAGAACGTCTTGAAAACTTCCTAAAGAAAGCTCAAAAAAAGGCTGGTTACGAAATGGTAATTACTCCACATATTGGGCAAAAAGACTTGTATGTTACTTCCGGGCATTATGATAAATATGGAGAAGATAGTTTTCAACCAATTCATACCCCTAAGGAAGATGAGGAATTTTTGTTGAAACCAATGAATTGTCCCCACCATTGCGAAATATTTAATTCTAAACCGTTGAGCTATAGGGAACTCCCAAAACGTTTTGCTGAATTTGGCACGGTTTATCGTTACGAACAAAGTGGCGAACTTCACGGACTTACACGGGTAAGGGGTTTCACTCAGGATGATGCGCATATATTTTGCACGCCAGATCAGTTACATCAGGAATTTATTAATGTGATTGACCTTTCACTCTATGTTTTAGGCTCATTAGGCTTAGAAAATTTTACCGCTCAGGTATCCCTAAGAGATCCGGAAAAGCCTGAAAAATATATTGGTTCGCTAGAAAACTGGGATAAAGCGGAAAAAGCGATCATTAACGCCGCTGAAGAAAAAAACTTGGATTTTGTAATTGAAAAAGGTGAAGCCGCTTTTTACGGTCCTAAATTAGATTTTATGGTCAGAGATGCCCTTGGAAGAAACTGGCAATTAGGCACAATTCAAGTGGATTACAATCTTCCAGAGCGCTTTGAACTTACTTATAAAGGCAGTGACAATGAGGCACACAGACCTGTTATGATTCACAGGGCTCCTTTTGGCAGCATGGAACGATTTGTAGCATTGTTACTCGAACATACCGGAGGAAATTTTCCATTATGGCTCACACCAGATCAGGCTATTATTCTGCCGGTAAGTGAGAAACATGAAAAATATGCGGAAAAAGTTTTAAATTCATTGGAAAATGACGAAATTCGCGCGCTCGTTGATGTTAGGAACGAGACTGTAGGGAAGAAAATACGGGAGGCGGAAATGAATAAAATACCATTTATGCTTATCGTAGGTGAAAATGAAGAGGAACAAAATACAATTTCGGTCCGTAAGCACGGGGGTGAAGACTTGGGTATGCTTAGTCTAAAAGAATTTGCAAACTTGGTCGAAAAGGAAATAAGTAGTACATTAAAGTCGTTTTAAGAATAATAAAGTTTAATTAAATATATAAGCCATAGCAATACGAAGAAGATTTAGGCCCCAACCTAGGAGGGAAAACAAGAATCCTCATAATATTAATGAAAAAATTTCATCACCAAGTGTTCGCTTGGTAGGTGATAATGTTGAAGTGGGAGTATATCCCATTGCTAAAGCAATTTCTCTGTCTGAAGAACAGGGTCTGGATTTGGTGGAAATTTCCCCTAAAGCGGATCCACCGGTATGTAAGATAATAGATTACAAGAAATTCCTTTACGAGCAAAAAAAGCGAGAAAAGGTAATGAAGGCGAAAGCCACCAAAGTAATCGTGAAAGAAATTAGATTTGGCCCCAATACGGATGATCACGATTATGAATTTAAAAAGAAACATGCCGAAAAGTTTCTTAAGGACGGTGCTAAATTAAAGGCCTATGTTTTTTTTAAAGGAAGATCTATAGTTTATAAGGACAAGGGTGAAATACTCTTGTTGAGGCTAGCGCAGGAATTGGAAGAATATGGCAAGGTGGAGCAGATGCCTAGACTTGAAGGAAAGCGAATGACAATGTTCATAGCTCCTAAGACAAAAAAATAAGAAAGAAAAGAAGCGAGATTAATAAACAAATAGGAAGAAAATGCCTAAGATGAAAACAAAATCCAGTGCCAAAAAGCGGTTTAAGCTTACAGGGTCTGGTAAAATTAAAAGAAAGCACGCTTTTAAGAGTCACATTTTGACAAAGAAATCTAAAAAGCGCAAGCTAAAGCTAACGCATGCGACATTAGTACATGACTCTGATGTTGCGAATATAAAGGGACAATTAGGTTTAAAATAAATTGTCCTTTAGGTAATTAGTATTAACCGTGGAGTTGGGCTTATAAAAGTGTTTTTAGAATAATTCTTTGAACCGCCTACTACAAAAAATGTAAAAAAATGCCAAGATCAGTAAATTCAGTCGCTTCCAGAGCCAGAAGAAAAAAGGTGATGAAGCAAGCCAAAGGCTACTTTGGAAGACGTAAAAACGTCTGGACAGTAGCCAAAAATGCGGTGGAAAAAGCAATGGTATACGCTTATAGAGACCGAAGAAATAAGAAAAGGAATTTCCGTGCACTATGGATCACGCGTATAAATGCAGGTGCAAGATTACATGGAATGACTTATTCACAATTTATGGGTAAAGTAAAAGCCAATAAAATAGAACTTAATAGAAAAGTACTGGCAGATTTGGCCATGAACCACCCAGATACCTTTAAAGCCATTGTAGATAAGGTAAAATAGTAAAAAGAATTCTCGCTTTAAAGCCCTGACTAAAACCGTCAGGGCTTTTTTTATACTATATACAAAAAGTTAACTGCCAAAACAGCTGAGGATCAAACTACGACCCGAAGCGTTATTTCTGTGTTCACATAAATATACCCCTTGCCAAATGCCAAGATTTAGCTTTCCTCTGCTAATCGGAATTTGAATTGATGACCCCATTAGAGAAGCTTTTATATGTGCAGGCATATCATCTGAACCTTCATAGGTATGCACATAATATGGCGCATCTTCCGGTACCATGATATTCATATGTGCTTCAAAATCTGAACGCACCGTGGGGTCAGCATTTTCATTAATAGTTAAACTTGCAGATGTATGCTTTATGAACACATTCAGGATCCCTATCTTAATCCCTTGTAATTCCGGAAAACTTTCTTTAATAATCTCCGTAATTAAATGAAATCCTCGCTTATAGGGTTTTAACCGTATTTCTTTTTGATAAATATTCATCTCAATATAATATGTTAGTGTAAAACTTTATGAAATTTACTAGTAATTTAAACATAAAAAATACCTTTGCGCTCAATAACCGGAGATATGAATTTATCGGCAATTAAAATGGTAGTTACAGATATGGATGGAACGCTTTTAAATTCCAGACATGAAGTGAGTCAGCATTTTTTTGAATTATATGAGGAATTGAAAAAAAAGGAAATCCTTTTTGTGGCAGCCAGTGGCCGTCAATACAACAGTATTGCCGAAAAACTAAGTCAAATACAAAGTGAAATAATTATCATCGCGGAGAATGGTGGATTGGCTATACACAATGACCAGGAACTGATTTCAACTCCCTTGGATTCAATTTCAAAAAATACAATTCTGGGGATTTTGGGTCAGATTGACGGTGCGTTCCCCGTATTATGTGCCAAACATAACGCATATATACATGGTGACTCTCCAAAATTTATCGATACTCTTAAAGAATACTATACCAAATATGCAATTTTAGAAGATTTGCAAAAGTTTGATGACGAAATAATGAAGATTGCTGTATATCACTATGGGGGCTCGGAAAAATATATATATCCGCTTGTAAAACACCTGGAAGGGCAACTTAAAGTCAAAGTCTCCGGAGAAAACTGGGTAGATTTATCTCATATAAATGCGCATAAAGGTTTTGCATTAAAGAAGATACAGGAGCAACACGGCATTGGTCCTGAAGAAACTCTGGTATTTGGAGACTACAATAACGACCTGGAAATGCTTGCCCGGGCCAAATACAGTTTTGCTATGGCTAATTCGCACCCAAATGTTTTAAAAGCAGCAAATTACATCACCTTGAGCAATGATGAATTTGGGGTAGAGCATATCCTGAAAAAACTAATAAAGGATAAAAATTAGGTCTTTTGTTTCTTCTTGCGTGCTGCCGGAAACAGAACATTGTTTAAAATAAGTCGGTAGCCTGGGGAATTTGGATGAAGTTCCAATTCAGTTTTAGGATCCCCTACCCTATGCTGGTAATCTTCCGGATCATGTCCTCCATAGAAAGTGAAAAATCCTTTACCCTTTATACCATGAATATAACGTGCCTCTCCATTAATTTTATTTTCCCCTAAAACGAGAACAGTTGCCTTAACTTCATCTCTGGCAAATGCCGTTGTCTGTCCCATAAAACCTTTAACTAAGGAGGTATGATTCTGGCATAACATAGTTGGAACAGGGTCCCATTTTGCCGAAAAATCCATCAAGCTAAAATAATCAGTTTCCTTTGCAACATTGCTCCGTTTACTGGTCATATCAATAGATGAAAATTCATAGCGTAATGGGTTTCTTTCTAATGTAAAATTAGTAAAGGCAAAGGTCTTTTTTAAATCCAGCTTGCTTTGATAATCAGCATCTGATGGATCCCCATCAAACATAGGTTCGCAAATATCAACTCCATCCGCAGCGAGAGCAATATCGAAACTATCCGTTGCAGAGCACATCGCGAACATAAATCCTCCCCCTATTACATAATTTCTTATTTTAAGTACAACCGCTCTTTTCTCTTCTGAAACCTTACTGAATCCAAGTTTTGCCGCTAAGGCCTCAGCTTCTTGTTTCCCTTCAATATACCATGGAGCTGCTCTGTAAGCCCCATAAAATTTGCCGTATTGCCCTGTAAAATCTTCATGATGTAAATGAAGCCAATCATATAAAACAAGTTTATTATCAAGCACTTCGTCGTCATAAATAGTGATATAAGGAATTTCAGCATAAGTCAATGCCATGGTTACTGCATCATCCCACGGCTGATTATTCTTGGGTGAATAGACCGCTATTTTTGGTGCTTTCTCGAGAATCACCGCTTCCTGATTCTTAGACGGACTACTTATCCCATCCAGAATTGATTGCGTCTGTCCGTCCGACAAGATTTCATAGGTAACACCCCTAATCTGGCACTCTTTCCTGATATTTTCGCCATCAGGTAATAAAAATGAACCTCCCCTGTAGTTGAGTAACCATTGTACTTTTTGTTGTTTGGTTAATACCCAGTAAGTAATACCGTAGGCCTTTAAATGGTTTTCCTGACTTTCCGCATCCATTGGTATTAGAATTGTAGAAGCGCTGGATTGAAAGGAAGTCAAAAAAAGAAATAGAATTATAATCAGAAAGGTAGTAGTGGCAGGCTTTCTAAATTGGGGTAAGCAGGTTTTAAAAAGGTACATCATTGTCATCCGGGTCTAAATCGGGATCCTCATTCATAGTACTTCCAAAAGCCTCTTCGGCGTTGGGAAGGTTTTTTGTAATGAATGGATTATCCCCATCTATATTCATCTTTGACTGAAACTCAAATGGCGAATCAAAGTCATCCAAGTTATCAAATTTACCCAGTTGTGCAATGAACTTTAACCTAATATTATCTAAACCACCATTCCTGTGTTTAGCTACTATAAACTCCGCCTGTCCTTGAGTAGGTGTTCGTTCCTCATCATCCCACTCATCAATTTTATAATATTCGGGGCGATAAATGAAAGAAACGATATCCGCATCCTGTTCAATAGCACCAGATTCCCGTAGATCCGACAATATAGGTCTTTTACTACCCCCACGCGTTTCCACTGCCCTTGACAGCTGAGACAAGGCAATTACCGGAACATTTAATTCTTTTGCCAGTGCCTTTAAATTTCTCGAAATAGTCGAAATTTCCTGTTCTCTATTTCCACCTTTTTGGCTGCCACCCGCTGTCATTAGTTGCAAATAATCAAGAACTATTAGTTTAATATTATGTTGTGATGCTAATCTTCTCGCTTTTGCCCTAAGATCAAAAATGGATAGTGAGGGCGTATCGTCTATAAATAAGGGAGCTTTTTCAAGTGCTTTTACTTTTACATTTAATTGTTCCCATTCATGTTTTTCCAGTCTTCCCGTTCTAAGTTTATCGGATGGCAAACCGGTTTCTGAGGATATCAGCCTGGTAATTAATTGAACCGAAGACATCTCCAAAGAGAAAAAGGCTACAGGGATATTGGAGTTGACAGCCATATTTCTAGCCATTGACAGAGTGAGCGCAGTTTTACCCATACCCGGTCTAGCAGCTATAATTATCAAATCACTTGGCTGCCATCCAGAGGTAAGTTTGTCTACCTTATCAAAACCGGAAGGAGTTCCGCTTAAACCATCTTTATTTGATATTTCTTCAATTTTCTTTTTTGCCTGAATCACCAGGTTTTGAGCTGTTTCAGCAGAGCGCTTTAAATTCCCCTGGGTAACTTCATATAATTTTGCTTCCGCGTTGTCTAAAAGGTCAAAAACATCGGTAGAATCTGTATAAGCGTCCTCAATAATTTCACTTGAAATCTTAATTAGGCTACGCTGAATATATTTTTGAAGAATAATCCTTGCATGGAACTCAATATGTGCAGATGAAGCTACTTTTTGAGTCAATTTTATTAAATAAAAATCTCCCCCCACGGCCTCAAGTCGCTCATCCTTCCGTAGTTGGCTAGAAACGGTTAATAAATCCACCGGTTCTGAACTTTCGAACAATTTAAAGATAGATTCGTATATATAGCGATGTGCATCTTTATAAAATGCATCAGGATGTAAAATATCAATAACCTCATCCACACCTTTCTTATCAATCATCATTGCGCCAAGCACAACCTCCTCTAAATCAACAGCTTGAGGAGGTATTTTACCCTTCTCAAGGTTGATGATTGCCGGCTTGCCTATTTTATGACCAATAATTGGACTAGGTTTTTCCATGGGTGTAAAAGTATGCAATTAACCTTAAGTTAACTTTAAATTAAGCTTTTCGGATATCAACCGTTAATTAACAATTTGTATGTTGATAAGTTACGAAATTGTGTTGATAACGAAAAAAATCCGAAGAATGAATTCCCCGAATTTTCCTTATCCTGATAAAAACGCTGATTAGCCGTTGAATACACCCATATTTGCGTATTTATTCATTCGGGCAGTAACTAATTCTTTTGGTGATAACTTTTTGAGATCATCATAATTCTTAGAAATTTTATTTTTTATAATTTCAAACGTTTTTTCTCTATTACTATGAGCACCACCAGCTGGCTCGCGAACAATCTCATCAATTATTTTTAATTTTTTCATGTCTGTCGCGGTAAGTTTTAATGCCTCAGCCGCAATTTCCTTGTACTCCCAACTTCTCCATAAAATTGAAGAACAGGATTCCGGTGATATTACAGAGTACCATGTATTTTCGAGCATCAATACCTTGTCACCTACTCCTATTCCCAGGGCACCACCGGAAGCACCTTCTCCTATTATCACTACAATAATTGGCACTTTAAGGCGGGTCATTTCAAGTATATTCCTGGCTATAGCTTCCCCTTGTCCTCGCTGTTCTGCTTCAATACCCGGATAGGCACCGGGCGTGTCTATTAAACTAACAACAGGGATTCCAAATTTTTCAGCAGATCTCATGAGCCTGAGTGCTTTCCTATATCCTTCAGGATTAGCCATCCCAAAATTCCTGTACTGCCTGGTCTTTGTATTATATCCCTTCTGTTGGCCAATAAACATATAACTTTGATCCCCAATTTTACCCAGACCACCTATCATTGCTTTGTCATCTTTCACATTCCGATCACCATGTAATTCCAAAAAAGTATCCCCACAAATGGCTTTAATATAATCCAAAGTATAAGGTCTGTTCGGATGTCTTGAAAGTTGTACCCTTTGCCATGCGGTAAGATTTTTATAAATATCTTTCCGTGTTTCGTCTAATTTTTTTTCAATTTGCCGGCAAGTTTCAGTTACATCAACTTCACTCTCCTCGCCAATAATCTGGCATTTCTCCAATTGCTCTACCAATTCCTTAATAGGTAGTTCAAATTCCAAATATTCCATTATGAAAGGTTTTTGCCATTAATAAAGATAGCATTAGTTTGATTGTCTGAACAAATATAAAATTTTATGTCGTCTTATACATTAAATTAATATACACATCACAAAAGCTTACCTCTTGTTCCATTTTCATGCTTTGATTTTCTCCTGTTCTTTAAGATCCCGTTGGCGATTATAGTGGTAACTATTATGAGAGCTCCAATATAAAAAAGCGGGCTCATTCTTTCGCTTTGCCCAAAGATTAAAAGCGCCAGAAAAATGCCATAAACCGGTTCCAAATTTGTAGTGAGCATAACGGTATATGGGCTGATAAATCTCATAACTCTTATTGCGGCAATAAAAGCATAGGCCGTGCAGACAGAAGCCAGGATAAAAATGAAAAACCAGTCATTGAATTGAAGCGTAAAAAAGGCTTTATTGAAGGATCCGTTTATTGCCAGATAAATTGAGATAAAAAGTGTACCACTCATTAATTCGTAAAAAGATATTGTTGACGGCTTATTTGTTTTAATTAACTGTCCGTTAATTAAGGTATATATAGATCCCAGGAGTGCAGAAATAAGAGCGAGGCCCATACCCAGACTATAAGACGAGTTTACGTTATAGATAAGGTATAAACCAAAAACAACCATCAAGCCAAATACCACTTCATACAAAAGCATTTTCCTGCCATAATATATTGGTTCGAGAAATGCAGTAAACAATGCGCCAGTAGACATAGTTACCAGTGCAATAGATACGTTAGACACTTTAATGGCCTTAAAAAAAGTGACCCAGTGCAAAGCTATTATAACACCGGCCGTCAACATTGCCAATAAAGTTTTATTGGTGACCCTGAGGGAATATCGTTTATATAAAATAAAAATCGCAATTAAAGAAGAGGCAATTAACATTCGATACCAAACTAAAGGTATGGCATCTATTGAAATTAGTTTTCCTAGTACCCCTATAAAGCCCCAAATAAATACAATCAGGTGAAGGTGCAGGTAGTTTTTGAACTTATCGTTTGGCATTTTTAAGCAAATAAAATCCTAAAATACCAAATACCAGATTAGGTATTATTACGGCCAGTAAAGGAGAAAAGCCAGATTGCTCAGCCAGAGTACCAAAAACTTTATCAAAAAATATATAAATAAAGGCTACTCCAATTCCGAATGCAAGGTTTACACCCATCCCACCACGGCGTTTCACCGAAGAAACAGCCACCCCAATAACGGTAAGAATAAATGCGGTAATTGGTAGTGCCCACCTTCTGTATTTTACTAAAATATAGGTGTTAATGTTTGATGCTCCTTTATTCTTCTGAACCTCGATAAATTCATTAAGTTCAAATAAATTTTTGGTCTCGGCTACATAGGAAACCGGGGTTAAGTCTTCAATATTAAATATAAACAAAGTATCCAGTCTTCTTTTTTTCTCAATAATCTCAGTATTTGCCCTTATCTTCCGTTTAGTGTATGAGGTTAATCTATATAAGCTGTCTTTTGGTACCCAACGAATATTACTTGCAGATATCTTATAATCCAGTTGATTTTGATCATTAAAGTGTTCAAAAGTAAAATTGTAACCTATTCTTCTTGCAGGATCAAAACTACTGACATATATAAAATCATTTTCATTCAGTTGGTTAAAAATATTACTGGTTACCCGGTCTTTTCTACCTCTTTTTAAATATTCAAACTTAAATTCATTGTACCTCTTGCTCGCATTAGGCACAATGAACATTCCCATAAAAAACATCATTACCGCAATTATACTTGCTCCTATCCAGTAGGGACGCAAAAAGCGGCTATATGAAACTCCGGAACTCAGAATAGCTACTATTTCCGTATTGTTGGCTAATTTGGAGGTAAAGAAAATAATAGACAAAAATAAAAAGATAGGAAACAACAAACTACCAATGTAAATCGTAAAGTTGAGATAGTAAATTAGTATTTCATTTAGAGGAGCTTCATTGTCGATCATCTTCCCTATCTGTTCAGCCAGATTAAGCATGATGCCAATAGGCACAAACAACAACAACATCGTTCCAAAAGTGGCCAGATACCGTTTTAGTATGTATTTATCTATAATTGTCATACTTATAACCTCTTATCCATCTGCTGAACCATCTGATCTTTCCAGTTTGAAAAAGTTCCTTCCAAAATATGCTTTCTGGCCTCCCTAACTAATCGCATATAAAAACCAAGGTTGTGAATAGTAGCAATTTGTTTTCCCAAATATTCATTCGCTGCAAATAAATGACGCAAATATGCTTTAGTATATTCTTTATCAACAAAGGTAGTTCCCTCCTCATCAATCATGGAAAAATCATTCTCCCATTTTTTATTTTTGATATTAATAGTCCCATGTGCCGTAAATAACATGCCATTCCTTGCGTTTCTGGTAGGCATAACACAATCAAACATATCTATTCCTAACGCAATATTCTCTAAAATATTAATTGGTGTTCCCACACCCATAAGGTACCGCGGTTTATCCTTAGGTAAAATATTACATACTACTTCGGTCATAGCGTACATTTCCTCCGCCGGTTCTCCTACAGAAAGTCCGCCTATGGCATTTCCCTCTGCCCCTGCATTTGCGATGTACTCTGCAGACTGAATACGCAGGTCCTTAAAAGTAGATCCTTGTACAATTGGAAAGAAAGACTGAGAAAAACCATACTTAAAGGGTAGCTTGTCCAAATGTTCTATGCATCGGTCTAACCATCTGTGAGTCATGTTCATAGATTGTTTAGCATAATTGTACTCGCATGGATATGGCGTACACTCGTCGAAGGCCATAATAATATCAGCGCCAATTGCCCTTTGAATTTCCATAACATTTTCGGGAGTAAACATATGTAAAGAGCCATCAATATGAGATTTGAACTTTACACCTTCTTCCTTTATTTTCCTGTTGGCAGACAGCGAGTATACCTGGTAACCCCCACTATCTGTTAGAATATTTCTATCCCAACCCATGAACTTATGAAGCCCGCCTGCCTGTTCCAAAATCGAAATTCTTGGCCTTAAGAACAAATGATAGGTATTACCTAAAATAATATCGGGATCAATTTCATCTCGAAGTTCTCTCTGATGTACACCTTTTACCGTCCCGGCCGTTCCCACTGGCATAAATATTGGAGTCTTAATTACACCGTGGTCGGTTATTATTTCTCCGGCACGAGCCTGTGATCCAGAATCTGTATGTTCTAATTTAAACTTCAAAGCAAGATTTCAATGGCAAATATACTCAACTGACTAGCATAAAATACTTAACAAAAAAATAAAGTTCCATTAATGGTTGTAACGTTAATAAAATCTTATAACTCCTCTTGTACAGGCAAAAGTTTGCAATTACATTTGACACTGATAAAACAGAGATAAAATGTCAGAATTAAAGGAATTACAAGACCTCGTTTCACAAGTTCGCAGAGACATTGTACGTATGGTGCATAAAGTAAATTCTGGTCACCCTGGAGGCTCTTTGGGATGTACTGAATTTGTGGTAGCCTTGTATAATGATGTTATGGACTTAAAAGAAGGTTTTGATATGAATGGACGTGATGAAGATATGTTCTTTTTATCAAACGGCCATATTTCTCCACTTTATTACAGTGTACTGGCCAGGCGTGGATACTTCCCCATTGAAGAATTACAAACATTTAGATTATTGAATTCTCGCCTGCAAGGTCATCCTGCAACACATGAAGGGCTACCTGGGGTGCGAATTGCTTCCGGCTCCTTAGGACAGGGCATGTCTGTTGCTATAGGTGCTGCATTGGCAAAAAAATTAAATAAGGATGAACACCTGGTATACAGTCTGCATGGAGACGGTGAATTACAAGAAGGCCAGAACTGGGAGGCGATTATGTATGCTGCTGGAAATAAAGTTGACAACTTAATAGCCACAATTGATCATAATGGTCAACAAATTGATGGTGCCACCTCTGATGTATTACCTATGGGTGACTTAAAGAAAAAGTTTGAAGCTTTTGGATGGGATACCCTGGAAATTAAAAATGGGAATAATCTGGATGAAATTATCCAGGGGCTTAAAGAAGCTAAGCAAAGAACGGGTAAAGGTAAACCTGTTTGTGTAATCATGGATACTGTAATGGGTCATGGAGTAGATTTTATGATGTATACACATGCATGGCATGGTAAAGCACCTAATGATGAACAATTAGAAATTGCCTTAAGTCAGAATCCGGAAACACTCGGGGACTATTAATCCTCAACACGAAAAATCGAATTAATGAAAAAGTATATAGATCAAGGTAAGAAGGACACAAGAAGTGGATACGGAGCCGGTATGACGGTGCTCGGTCGTACAAATCCAAAAGTAGTAGCCCTTTGTGCTGATTTGGTAGGTTCTCTTAAGATTCAGGAATTCATAAATGAAAATCCTGAACGTTTTTTTCAGGTTGGAATCGCAGAGGCAAATATGATGGGTATTGCAGCCGGACTTACTATTGGGGGATATATCCCTTTTACCGGAACTTTTGCGAACTTTTCTACAGGTAGGGTTTATGATCAGATAAGACAGTCAATAGCTTACTCCGGTAAGAATGTAAAAATATGTGCTTCTCATGCGGGTATAACCCTCGGCGAAGATGGAGCAACACACCAGATTCTGGAAGATATTGGGTTAATGAAAATGTTACCCGGTATGACGGTTATTAACCCCTGCGATTTCAATCAGACTAAAGCTGCCACAATTGCCATTGCAGAACATGAAGGGCCGGTATATTTGAGATTTGGAAGGCCTGCCGTAGCTAATTTTACTCCTGCAGATCAGAATTTTGAGATAGGAAAAGCTGTTCTCTTAAATGAAGGTACAGATGTTACCATAGTGGCCACAGGACATTTGGTATGGCAATCATTAATTGCTGCTGAAAACCTGGAAAGTAAAGGTATTTCTGCTGAGGTAATTAATATACATACCATTAAGCCATTAGATGAGGAAGCTTTAATCAAATCTGTAAAAAAAACAGGTGCCATAGTAACTGCAGAAGAGCATAATTATCTGGGTGGACTTGGAGAAAGTGTAGCCAGAACTTTAACCAGCAGTTATCCTGTACCTCAGGAATTTATTGCCACACAGGATACTTTTGGTGAAAGTGGCACCCCAGATCAATTAATGGAAAAATACGGTTTAGATAATAAAGCAATAGAAAAGGCCGTTTTAGGGGTGTTAAAAAGAAAGGCGTAAAACGGTTGGCAAGGTTTTAGGTCTCAAATAAGCCACTAAAACAAGAACACAATGAAAAAATCATTCTTAATTGCCTTTTTGCTATTAGGCTGTTTATCCACATTTGCACAAAAAAAATCAGGTTTCGGTATTAAAGCAGGACTAAACTATAGTTCCAACGGAGATTATCTTGAAGCTGTTGGGGAAGCGATACAAAATCCGGATGCAAATGTCGGTTATCACATTGGATTGTTTGGAAAGTTAGGAGATAGATATTATCTGAGACCAGAAGTGGTCTATACCCATACCAATTCCGGCTATAGTGATGGTGACCTTAAAATAGACAAATTGGATATTCCTGTTTTGGGAGGTTGGAGAATAATTGGACCTTTAAATATCTTTATTGGACCTTCTTTTCAATACATTTTTAACTCAAAGTTCAGTGATATCTCCATAGAAGAAATAGAAAACGATTTTACTGTAGGATTGAATGTGGGAGCAGGCGTTAATCTGGGAAAAATTGGTCTGGAGATAAGGTATGAAACGGGTTTTGGTGAAAATATAGCCACTTTTGTTAACACAAACATTGCCTCTTTACCTGAAAGCAGGGTAGACACCAGGGCTCAACAGGTTATATTTGGCTTATCTTATAAATTCTAGCTCATTAATCAACATAAATAAAAAAGCCCGCAAAAAAGCGGGCTTTTTTATTTGATATTATTTTTTCAATTAACTATCCGCATCAATATAATCTGGAGTTCCGTCTCCGTCAGAATCAGGAAATGTAATATTTCCTTCATTGTCAATAATAATTTCATCTCTGGTAGGCGTTCCATCCTGATCATCATCACGATCCAAATGATTGGGAAACAACCCAAATCCAGAGGTCAGTTCCGTACTTTCATCTGTGTTATCATCAGAAAGATTTCCATTATTGTTCAAATCTTCCATTATGGAAGGAATTCCATCATTATCGTAATCCGTAGATTCTATAAATAAACCAGTATTTACCTGAAAAACAAGTATATCATAATTTAAGATACCACTACCTAATGGCGGATTATTATAATACGCCAAACCGGAAGGAAGGAACATTAATCCTATACCACTTCCATTAATATCTATAGTGCCATCAAGATTAGAAGTAACTTCTCCCCCTACATTAAATTTTGAAACTCCCGCAGCATATCCCCGAAGAAAAAAGGGCAGGTATTGCCAGGTATAGGTAATGTTACTGTCAAAAACATCGCCTGAAAGCAATTGGCCTTCGTAAGCGACAAAAGTTGAATCTCCCACAGTAGGACTTTCCCCTATTCCCTCGCGTGCAGCAAGATAATATAGCGTATGATCTACAGTTACATCCTCATCCAGGTTAAAAGTTTCAGACGAAACAGGAATGGTCATGGTTGATACCTGATCTATTAGAGGAATTTTATCTCCGGTTAGACTAGTTATCGTATCCAAAACTATCTTGTAATTGAAATCCGCAACTGGGTTCTCAAATTCTTCATAGTTATAATAGTGCGTTTTTAAGTATTCTATAATATCCGCGTCATTCTCTGCTTCAACCTCAGCTAGGGGCCTTGGAGGTACAACCTGTACATCCGAACTATCATCACTACTACATGAGGATAAAATAGCCAAGACAGCAATAAAGAGCAGAACTCCTTTTTCTTTCATAGATCTTCTTTTGAAGCCCGCAAGATACAATTTTCCACTATTTTTGTTGAAGTCCTTAACAAAGATTTTTATTTGTAAATGCGTATAGATAAGTATTTATGGAGTACCCGCTATTATAAGACCCGTAATATGGCTACTGAGGCTTGTAAAAAAGGGCATGTGCGTATAAATGGCAAAACGGTTAAACCTTCAAGAGAAGTCTATAAGCTGGATGAAATTATTATACGTAAAAATCAAATTAATTATGAACTTAGTGTCCTGGATGTGCCCTCGAGCCGGGTAAGTGCTAAACTGGTGGATATTTATAGAAAGGATACCACTCCGAAAGAAGCATTTCAAAACCACGAGCTAATGCAATTAAATAAAAAACTTACCAGACAAAAAGGTGAAGGCCGACCTACCAAAAAAGAAAGGCGGGATATAGATGATTATCTGGATGAATCTGAATAAAGACTATTGGGAAGAGCGCTACGCCAGTAATAACTTGGGTTGGGATATAGGTTCTGTGTCCACTCCTCTCAAAGAATATATCGATCAACTTGAAAATAAAAAATTGAAAATATTAGTTCCCGGAGCCGGTTATGGTTATGAAGTAGTTTATCTCTACAATTCGGGTTTTAAGAATGTTCATGTCATAGATCTTGCCAGGCAGCCTTTGGATAAAATAAAGGAAGAAATTCCGGAATTTCCGGACAGTCAATTAATTTATGGAGATTTTTTTAATCTGGAGATACAGGATTTTGATTTGATCCTGGAACAAACTTTTTTTTGTGCCTTAAATCCGGAACTGCGGAAAAACTATGTGCAAAAAATGTTTCAGCTTTTAAAACCTGGGGGTAGGCTGGCAGGACTTTTATTTGACTTTCCATTAACCCTTAACGGCCCTCCATTTGGCGGTAGTCTAAAAGAATACCAAGAATTGTTTCATCTTACTTTTACCATAAATGTCCTGGCTCGGGCCAACAACTCTATACCACCAAGAAAAGATAAGGAACTGTTTTTTATCTTTGAAAAATAATTTGGTACCATTATGCAAAATAAAATACTTTCCCACGTACAGATTCAACATAAGATCAGAAGGATTGCTTATCAAATCTATGAGAGCAATGTATCTGAGAAAAAAATTATAATCGCAGGAATTGTGGGCGGAGGCTTAAATTTTGCAAAAAAATTACAAGCTGTTCTGAAAGACATAACTACAGCAGAAATTGTATTGTGTAAGGTGATGATGGACAAAAAAGATCCCATAAAAAGCGGGGTTACAATGTCTATTCCGGAAAGTGAATACAAAAATAAATCTGTTGTTCTTGTTGACGATGTTTTAAATTCGGGAACTACCCTTATTTATGGGGTACACCATTTTCTCAAAACCCCGTTAAAACAATTAAAGACTGCGGTCCTGGTAAACAGAAACCATAAAAAATATCCTGTTAAAGCAGATTTTAAAGGGATTTCTCTTTCTACCTCTTTGCAGGAACATGTCAAAGTAGAATTCAAGGCAAAAAATGACGCGATTTATTTAGGGGAGTAGAGCTATTATTTCCTCTTTTACCAATTCTGAATCCTTATGGTCTGCAGTGACCGTGTAATTAGCACGTGAATAATAAACGCCCCTCTCGAAAAGATGTTTCCCTATAAACTCAGGTAAATCCTTGTCTTTAAGGTGAGAAATTAAGGGCCTGTGCTCCTTCTCCTTATAAAGCCTTTCTATCAATGAAGCAATAGATAATTTAAGATAAAAAACCATGTTTGTTTTTTGAAGAATTGTATCCATATTGATACCATAACAAGGTGTTCCTCCTCCTAATGCTATTACCAAATCTCGATTGTCATCAAGTATCTCATTCAGCAATTCACTCTCTTTTTTCCTAAAGTACAGCTCTCCTTTAGTCTTAAATATGTGCGCTATCTTCTCATTTATACTGGTCTCAATATAATCATCCAGGTCTATGAACTCAAAACCCAGTTCCTGAGCAAGTAGCTTCCCCACAGTGGTTTTCCCACTACCCATATACCCTATCAGGACTACCTTCATTTTCAAACTTTTGGTAAAAATGTATTAATTATAAGGGATTTCAAAGAAAACCTAAATTAATCTTTAAATGAACTTGAAAAATTAATTAATGATAGTATATTTGCACCCGCTAATGCCGTTTTTGAGAGCGGTTTGCAAAGAATAATTACAAAATGACCTGGTAGCTCAGTTGGTAGAGCATCTCCCTTTTAAGGAGAGGGTCCTGGGTTCGAGCCCCAGCCAGGTCACAAAGTGATATGGAAATCCTGACAACAACGTCAGGATTTTTTTTATGAAATAAACTGGGGCGAGAAGTCTATGCCGTATTTGGCGCTTAAGCGACATACTACGGTAAGCCCCAGCCAGGTCACCAGAGAAAGTAAAACCCACCGATAAGGTGGGTTTTTTATTTTGGAGGAAATCCAAGCTTGCTTGAGATTTCGGAAGAAATAAAAAACGGCAAGCGTCAGCTTGTGTGGTTTTGCTTTTTGACCTTGGGATCGCTGGGTCAGACGAGTGTAACGAGTCAACCCCAGCTCTGCCTAAAATTAGAAGTCAGTTGTCTCAGTTGAGAATGGCAAAGCTATAATACTTTTGCTTTTTGACCTTGGGATCGCTGGGTCAGGCGACCAAAGGGAGCCAACCCCAGACGGAGTGAAGGCCAGCGCACCAGGTGGCTCCTCACTATAAAAGATCCACTTGATTCCTTCGCACAGTATTTGGTTAAGAGCATGACTAGAAAAGAGAAAAAGAAGCAAAAAATGAACCCATGATTTAGTTGGTATCGCTGAAACAGCTCTTACTCTTTCACATTTTGCAGTGGGGTATTCATCCAATACTCTTCGTAATCTTTTGGTTTGATAATGGGTTGATCTGCGAATAAGGGTATGGTTTTATCCATAAAAGGATTATCAATAGGAGCTCTTGAATTTGGCTTGACTCGTTGCACAAAAAACTCTCGAAATTGAAAAAACTCTTCCTCCGTCCACTGATTAATTAAATTTCCCACAGTATCTCTAACATTTTCAATTCTAACGTCTACTAATGTATTTAGGTTCAGACCATTTTTATCTGCTTCTATTATTTCACCCAACATCTTCGTAAAATCTACTTCCTCCATATTTGGATATAAAAAGACTTTGGATCGTAGTTTTTCAGCATCTCTAAATTTCACTAGCCGTTTTTTGAATTTTACTGTATAATTGGGGAGGTATCTGGCCGACTGGGATTCTGGAAGATTATTATATTCTATCACGAAGCACATGCATTTTGGATCAACTGTAATAGAATCGGTTGTGAAAACAGGTGGAATGTTCAGTATAAAACTATTATTAAAAGAAATATAGTTTAAATACATCTTATCACTAATTCTCCGATAATCTGTCGTGATATCAAAAATTACTTTCTGTCCTTGCCCCTGTTTGTTTTTCTTGCGGTTCTTATCCCATTTTTCGTCGTACATGGTGTACTCCAGTTTATGAATAGAATAATCCCATTTTGATATATAAATGGTGCCATTTGCTCTATAGTTTGGGTACAATTTTGTAAATTTTATGGTATAGAGTTCTTCATTATCCTTGCTAGTGTCACTACTTCTCTGGAAAAAATGATTTTCAATAAAATTAGTCTTTAACGTACCAATAAAATCATAGGAATCTACATCGTAATTCCTAATGGCATCGTGGATTCGTAAAATTCGAAATTCATTGCCTCCAGAAATATCCAAAAAGGCTTTATTTATAATTTTTCGATAAGATTTATAATCATAGGCTTTCCGGGCCATAGAATCTATTTCAAAATCTTTGTTCAAATCGAAATTAAATAGTCTGATTGCAGAGGTAGAATCGTCTAATTGGTCAATACCTTGATCAAATACTTCCAGAATGGCCTCGTTAAGGTTGATATATTCTTGATCTTTAAATTGATAATCGCGATAATATCCTATCGTTGAGAAGGGCGTTGAAGGATAATTATTAGGAATTGCATCAATAGCTTTCTGAACAATCCGTGATGCATTCAGTTTTCTTCGCCTTTTGTATTTTCCCGTAACAGTAGCTTCTTGCAAATCTATAGCCCCTGCAGATATCAGAATTAAATTGAGTTGGTCCTCTCCCAACTCGGTAATGGAAATTTCTTTGGTCTGATAGCCCATAGATGATATTTCAATGATATCCCCATACTGCTTTAAGCTTAGAGGAATTCTAAATCCTCCATCGGCATTGGTAATAACACCTAAAGCTCTCCCTTTGATCCTAATACTTGCAAACACAACAGGTTCATTAGTCTGGGCATCGAGGAGCTTACCTTCTATGAAATCCTCATTTTGGGACCATAGGGGACATGACCATAACAAGAAGATACTATAAAGTCCTATAAAACATATATAATTTTTCATGCTATTATAGAAATGCTCTTTCTCCTATTGCAATAGGAGTAAATTAGTTAATACCTATTTTTTCGTAGTGAAAATAAATACTCCTGGAGCGCCTCTTGCTCCATATATTGCAGTATCTGCTCCCTTTAGTAATTCGACGGACTTCAACTCAATCGGATTAATACTCCCGACATTACTAATATAGCTCCCATCGACAATAAACAAAGGTGTTTGATCTCCGCCTATATATCCTCTTACTATTATAGTACCACTGCGCTCATTTACAATTACGCCCGCAAATTCTTGTTTTATTAACTGATAGATATTCTGATATACAGCGTAATCCTTTCTACCAATACTCCGAAATACCTCCTGATCGAAAATATATCCGAATTTCAAAAGATCGGACTTCTTCAGTATTACATTATTCTTGGAAAACTTGAAATTAATTTCCTTCTGCCCATCATAGACTTCACTTTGTAAACCATGCTGTTCGGAATAGACACTAACAATGTCAGTCTCAATCGGTATTCGTAGTTTATATACGCCCTTTTTATTGGTACGAATCCCGGTTATTAGAGAATCTGCAAAAATTTGACCTTTCAGAATCGGCATTCCTTGTGCGTCGGTGACGGTTCCACTTATTTTTCCCATTTTTATATTGCTGTTTTGGGCTTGTAATGAAGGTAGCGCAAGGGACATAATTAAGGTGATTGTTAAAAATCTGTTTTTCATATAAAATGGTTTAGTGGAATAATCAATTAAAATAGCTAATTTGTAAGAATTTACCGCAATAATTATACCATTATCTTCTGATAATCGAGCAATATTTCATGGATTTCAGAAGTAGTAACGTATTTCACATGCAGGCTGCTAGCTTGGGGATCTATTGATTTCCAGGATTTGCTTTTTGACCTTGGGATCGCTGGGTCAGACGACCAACGGGAGTCAACCCCAGCTCTGCCTAAAATTAGAAGTCAGTTGTCTCAGTTGAGAATGGCAAAGCTATAATACTTTTATTTTTTGACCTTGGGACTGCTGGGTCAAACAAGCGACTTGTCCACCGAAGCCTTGGCGGAGGTGGAAGCGAAGTTAACCCCAGCAATATTAGTTGAAAGTTCAAAGTTGAAAGTGGAAAACTGACCTCACTTGATTTTGCATTTGCAACCTGGGACGGTTGGGCACTGACAAGTAATTAACTTAGTCAGAGATATTGACTGAAGCATCAGCATCAGGCGACCGACTTGCCCAACATAGCTTTAACAAAGCGGAGTCGAAGTTGGGAGGGAGCCAGCCCCAGCTCCGAGGTTCAAGGTTCGAGCCAAAAAATTCAAGTATTAAATCATTATATAGATGAACTATAGTCCAGGGCCCTGGCCTTAGGTAAAGCAGATTGAGAAAATGAAGCATAGCACATATAGCTTTTGTGTCCAGTTTTTCATGATGAAGTAGTTAAGAACCACCTATTTACAGACTTTTTATGATATATTTATAACATTTGTATAATTATGGAATCCACCACTAAATAAGACATCTCGAAGGATTTGACATAATAGTGGTTAGCATAATTTCGATCACTTTTTCAAACAACCGGTCAAACCTTTCAGAGATTAAAAAAGGGAGGGGGGAGGGATTCCATATTATATGCCTTGAATTACCTACTCATGTGTAAGGGATTTTATAGACAATCTATATCTAGGTATAGCATACAGGGCTGTTAATATCATCTTGAAGAATGACCAGCTCTTATGTATTGAAACAATAAAGAACTGATATTTATCATTGCGTATTCTGCAAATGATCTTGAACTTGCAGAGCATCCCACACAATGTTCATATTGGCTTTCTGATAACATATTAGAAACATAATATAACCGGGATAACCGCTTAATTTGCCAAAAAAAATTTAAAACCAATACTGTGATAGTAGGAATCTTATCCATGATCATGTCGCTTTAGGGAAATGGAAGTGCGGAGGTCTTCTATTTGGACAATCTTGAAAAAGGGATCAAAGAACACGTAGCGGACAAAAACCGCAAGAAAACATTAGAGGCCGATATGGCAGAATATAATGAGATCAGAAAGGACTTTGATAAGAGGAGAAAAGCTCATCTCGAAGAGCTTGTCAAGAAGAACTTCAAGAAGAGTACGCCTAAAGAATGGTATCAGGAATTTTACAAAAAAAGAATGGAAGAGGGCATTTGAAATTTCGAATTTCAGGTAATGAAAAAATCGATTTTTCTAAATGTATTTAACAAAAATATATTACCTTAATTGTGGTATTTTTTTTTAATTAGATCATCGATGACTAGAACTACTCTACTGTTTGGTTTATTTTTTTTTGTGCTAGCAAGCTCTTTGTACGGGCAGGATGGCCGGTATTGGTCCGAAAGTTTCGGTAACCAGTCAGTGCTTCTGAATGGATCTGTGAACGGGAGTGTATCCGATCTCGGGGCTGTGTTCTACAACCCGGCCAGACTATCCTGGCTGGAGTCGCGAGGTTTCGTGATAAGCGCGCGGGTATACGAATGGAGTTCGGTTACTGTTGAAGACGGTATTTCAGAAAATTCGGATCTCAAAGAAAATAAGTTAGGTAATGCACCCAGTCTGGCTGCCGGTTCTTTCACCTTACCTTTCCTCAAAGACCATATATTTGCCGTATCCTTTTTGACCAGGCAAAAAACCAATGCCGACTTTTTTATTGCTGCCCAGGACCAGGGCGATTTGGTTGATGCGATTCCCGGAGAAGAACTGGTCAATGCGGACCTAAATTATGCGATTGGTTTCAAGGATGATTGGCTGGGACTTACCTGGTCCTATCCCTTTTCCGAGAAATTTGGTATTGGCCTCTCCAGTTTTTTTTCCTTTATAAACAAGGGTTCGGTAATTGGGCTCAATATGAATGCACTGGACGAAAACAACAAAGTTGCCGGTCTTGAGCGAAGCCGTTCCATTAAATACAACTCCTCCGGTGTACTCTGGAAGTTGGGAAGTTCAGTCGATCTGGGAGCCATAAGCATGGGGCTTACTGTTACCACTCCGAGAGTTAATTTTGGAGGGCAAGGATCCGCCCTTATCCGTGATTTTCTTATAAATGTGGATCGGGATGGAGATGGTGAAACGGATGATGTATTCATTTCCTATGCTCAGCAGGGTATGAAAGTAAACTATAGAACACCCTGGGCCGTAGGTTTTGGAGTAGGAATCCCATTTAAAAAAGGGGTCTTTCACCTAAGCACTGAATGGTATGATAAAGTACCACGGTATACACTGATGGAAACCAACCCCTATACAGGCCAAAGTACCGATGATACTACCACTTTTGCGCTGGTCGATGAAATGGATCAGGTCTGGAACTTTGGCATTGGTCTGGAATGGTATCTCAAAAGCAATTTAACGGCCTACCTTAGTTATTCTACGGATAAATCCGGGGTTACTTCGGATATTACAAGATTCGCTGAGTTGGAATCTGAAGCTGCTAATTCTGTATTTAGTGCTGACTTCTATAAGCTGGGTGGCGGTATATCTATAAAGAGCAAAAAGATCGAACTCACTCTCGGATTAGTTTATACCAGTGCTGAACAGGACATCCCGAGGCCAATTAACTTCCCGGACGAGGAAGATGATCCCGTATTTGAGAGCGGTAACACCTCTAATATTGGCTTTAATCAAACGCGCTTCATCCTCGGTCTCTCCATACCTTACGGCGCACCCAAAAAAAGCGATGTTCCTGGTACCGAGTAGGAATATACCTTAAACTATTTCCAGAGATAAGATTTTTAACTTCAAACTGTACGTTGCTTTCTTGCCAAGATCTCAAGAAATGAGGGATAAAAATTTATGTCTCAGAAAAAACTTATGAACTGATTAAAGATTCTTTTGATTGTAAATATAGAGGTGAAATTGATGTAAAAAATAAAGGAATGATGAAAATGTACTACGTAAATAATATTAAGCAAAAAACAATGTAAATTAGTTGTGAATCATGAAATTCTAAATTCCATAAAGTATAAGCGCCAATGAATCGACCGCCTATACCTGACATTAGAAAAGTTCAAATAAACTATGAAGAAATACCCATCAAAAATAAGTTACGGTCTCGTAGTATTTATTCTTGCAATATTAGTAGGAAGTACAATACCAATGATTTCAAATCAAATATGGTTAGGGCTGATCATTAATTTACTAGTAGCGGTTTTTATTGCCCATCTTTTTTTTACCACCTATTATGTAATCGATGAAGGGCTTTTAATAGTCAAATCCGGTTTTTTGATCGACAAAAAAATTGATATCAAAGCAATCAGAAGCATTTCTGAAACCAATAATCTTATAAGTGCCCCAGCCGCTTCATTTGACAGACTTGAAATATTGTATCACCAATTTGATAGTATCTTGATTTCTCCAAGGGATAAATCCGGATTTATAGATCATATTACCCGTATAAATCCTCAAATAGTAGTTCGGTATATATCAAGCAATACAATCTGAAAGAAAAGCTAAATTGAAATAAACGATTGATCAAATATATACTTTACAAATAATGGCAAACACCAAAACCCAAGAATTAGCTGCATTGTTAGAAAAAACTGGACATGCCCATCATCAGGCATTTATAGAATCAGATGGCGTAGATCCCGAATGGGCCCTTTGGTATGCCAAAACTTTGGAAAAACCTTTATCCAGTCTGCTAAACATGACTTTTACACAAAGTCGGGTTGTCTATGAACTTATAAGGCTTGAAGAAACCGCAGATGTCACCAATAAGTTCTGGCCTGCTGTATATGCAGAGGATTTGGTAGAAAAATATACCTAACAAGTTCGGAAAACACATAAGGATCAAACGATGTGAGATCTAATAATCCATTTGAGACTCACTCATGGACAATATTTGAATAAGTTCAATAAAGGTCACAAAGTGAAATTGAAATCCTGACAGATTTGTCAGGTTTTTATGATTATAACTCCCATCAACCGGCAGTTTTATTTTAAGAAAAGTAAGGCGATTTATATTATAAATAAGTTAGATGTCAATCCAAAAATACCTAATTTTAAACTTTATATATATATAGTCTTCTTCGAAAACAAGGTAGCTGTCCCATGTTTAAAAAAGCACTGAAAATTCTTGCTGGTATTATTCTCTTTCTGGGACTATTACTGCTTGTAATCTACTATTATGTCAGTTCTCATAAAGAAGAAGTTGTCAACTACATTGTAAATACCGTGACCAAACAACACAATGGCACGATAAGTTTTGACGATGTTACTTTAAGGAGTTGGGGCAATTTTACCAATCCGGCATTCTATGTCAAAAATATGGTGCTTTTAGATTCATCCGAATCAAAAACTACCCGTTTTGTAGCCGAGGATATCTATTTAAATCTGTCAGTAAAGAGTTTATTGAAAAAAAAGATTCAGGTAAAAACTGTTCGTATAGAAAATGCGAATTATATTTCTGTCACTTATAAAGAAGATCTGGCAGCTTTGCTTGCAAAAAAAGACTCCCTGCCTGAAAAAAGTACAGTCTCTGAAACCTTCAAGCCATACAATATGTCCTTTGACATTGAAAATTTTACTTTCGATATACAAAATATTCCACGTCATAAAGGATTTAAATTTAAAATAAACGAAATATCATCAAACTTCCTTATTGGGCCAGATCGAATATCCTCTTCCCTTGAATTGGATGCTTATATAACACAATTAGGGTTTAACCTTCAAAAAGGGAGTTATCTAAAGGATTCTAAGATTGAAGGGACCATGTTTCCTGAAATAGACCTGACTAACAACAAAATTCATATCCCTTCATTTGATTTGTCCATAAATGATCAAATATTTGAGTTAACCACCGATTTTGATACTTCCAGGCAGAGTAGTTTTTTATTTAAGATTGTGAATGAAGAAACAGAGTATGCGCCAACAGTAAGCCTTTTATCCGATCATATACAATTAAAACTTAACAAGTATAAGATTGACCGGGCTTTTTCCACTCACACCACCCTTCAAGGAAGTTTCGCGCCATTTTCTAACCCTCTGGTACATGTAGAATTTAACAGTATTGAAAATTCCGCTCTAATAGATGACCGTTTTGATTTGGATAATTTGTCATTCACTGGAAGTTTTACCAACAGAATATATGATGATGAGCGAGCCAAAACGGAAGACAAAAGAGATATAAAGCTCAGTTTCAACTCTGTGACGGGAAATTACAAAGAGACCGAATTTGAGGTAAGTAATGGTGTAATAACAAGCACTCCGGAAAATAAAGCCCTTATTAAAGGTTCGTTAAAAGCCGATGGTATACCTGAAAATTTGATTTCACTTACTAATGATCCTATTTTTACGCTTAAAAAAGGTCGCTATAATTTAATGGCTAATCTGGATGGCGATGCAACATCTGCTGCTGATCTGCTAACGCGGTCAAATATCACATTAAAGGTTATAAATACGGACATTTTTGACATAGAAGACAAGCTCTCTATTCCTGTAAAACAGTTAAATATTAATCTCAAAGAAGACCGAGCAGTGTTGGAGGTTTTGAAACTTCCGTTGAACTCCTCAGATGAGCTTCATATATATGGGAGGGCTTCCAATTTTTCAGCACTTTTAACTAAAGAAACTGAACACCTGGCAACTACCAGTTTGCGTCTGACATCAACTAAATTAAGATGGGAAGATTTTGTGAACATTTTTGAGAATCCCAATAAAGGACCTAAAGATGAAGTAAAGCAACCGGCGCATACAATAAAAGACTTAGCAAGAAGAATCTATTTGAAATTTGATCCGTCGATTGGGATAGATATTAAGGAATTTGGATATAAATCTTTTCAATTGACCAAGTTTACTTCAGATTTAACCTTTAGTGATATTAATCACCTTCATCTAAACAACACGGCTTTTGAAATCAGGGAGGGAGCTGTTAAACTCAATGCTTCTTTTGATTTTGAAAAACCTGAACAGATTGTAGTGGATGCAGAAGTTGATGCAACAGGCACTCCGGAAATATTAAACGATCTCTTTGAAAGTGATACATACTTTTTTAAAGGAGGCGACTTTAACCTGCAAGGACAAGTTTATGGGGATGTACTCCAGATAGATGGTTTTATAAATGCATTAAATGGCACCTTAAGATTAGCAAATAGCAGTGTAGTTTACGAACCTATTGACCTTTCGGTACCAATTGATTTATTGGATGTACAAATCAAAAACAACTTGGCCATCCTTAACTCATTAGAAATTGGTGTAGGTACCACAGATAAATTAAATTTTACCGGTAGACTGGAGAATTTTAGTGCATTCCTCTCGCCATCGAACACAAATCGGGTTAATACGTTTATCGATCTTCATTCCGACAGATTGCAATGGGACGATTTTGTAAATGTTTTTCATAAAGGTGTAAAAAAGGAAAACACAGCCACTGACGTAGCTACAACTAACCATATCAAAGAAACCCTGAGGGGAATTTATACTAAATTTAATCCTAAGTTAGGCGTAACGATCGATAAATTTGAATACAAAGATTTGATAATCTTAGAGAATTTTTCCACAGGTTTATATTTTGATGGTCCCAAGAGCTTGGTTCTAAAAGAAAGTGGGTTTGATTACGATAGAAAAAGTAAGGTAGAATTCGCAGCTCAGTTAGATATCTCAGATTCTGCAAGTACGAATATAGATGCTGATTTTAGGGCCTTTGGTGATCCCTTACAGTTAAATGAAATACTAAACTATGACACCTTTGTACTACAGGGAGGCAAAATTGAAATAAGCGCAAAGGTTGCGGGTGATATCGAAAAAATGAATGAATTGATATCCTCTTCCAAAGTTATGTTTAAGATTGAAAATAGTGCTTTACTTCATAACCCAAGTAAGGTGCTTGTCCCATTTAGTGTCCTGGAAATAGACGTTGAAAATGATGATGCCATACTTAAATCTTTGAATATTGATTTGCCTTCAGGAGATACCATAAAACTCTTCGGAGAATTAAAAAATATTACCTCAATTGTGCCCGAAATCAGCGCCAATCACGAAAGAATGAGCTCAAAACTCAATATCTATTCAAACAAACTTCGATATAGTGACTTTATGGATCTTTTCGACAATGTAGATACAGAGAAGAAAGAAAAAAACACAAATCGCAACCTGGCTTTAAAATCTGTGGTAAAAGACTTTTACAATAAGTACCAGCCAGAACTATCCATCAATATCGATGAATTCATATTTAATAAACTCATCATAAACAATTTCAAAAGCGGTTTTTATTTTGAAAATGAAAATCTGCTTTATCTGGAAAATACCGCTTTTGATTTTTATAAAGGCAAAGTAACTTTGGATGCACATTTGAACATAACTGATCCATATGAAACTCAATTTTCAATCGGCTTTACAACCGATAATCTCGATTTGGAAAAGCTATTGACTTCCTTTGATTATTTTGATATCCCCTCAATAAAGGAAGCGGATAAAATAGAAGGAAAAGTTAGTATTAATACTCGATTAGAAGGAGATTTAATAGATAGTACAGGCATAATATCCAATTCGTTAAAAGGAACCATAGGGTTTGATCTCCAGGAAATGCAACTAAAGGGTTTTGATCCTATTATTAAGGTTGGGAATATCGTTTTCAAGAAAAAACGATTAGAGGACATTCGCTTCGGGCGCATTGAAAATATCCTTTATGTTGCTAACAATACGGTTGAAATCCCCCTAATGCAAATACAATCCACCGCATTTGATTTTTTTATGGACGGGCATTTGGGTTATGGAGAGGTTCCAACCAACCTATGGACTGCAATACCCCTATCTAATTTTAAAAGTAGAGATCTTGTTAATATTCCAAATAAAACTGGATATACTGAATCTGGTAAAAAGATTTATATAGAAGCCAAAAGTGGAAAAAAGGATAAAATCAAATACAAACTTCATTTATCCGAAAAACAATATTTCAAAGAAAGAGAATTACTCAGTGAATACAGAATAATGGTAAAGGAAGATAGATTGCTAAGAAGAAAATATAAACGAGAATCAAGAATGAATGAAAAATTGGTAAAACCAGATACGAGCAAAATAAATTAATTCAGTTCTTGCTTTTCCTGATCAAATATTCCAAAATTAAATTGAGAAATTGACCTCCAGATTTCAATTTTCTCTTCTCCGTTTTCACATTCCTAATTACTTTGTACTGACAACCATTCCATAATAGATACAGCATTGTCATTAATCATAACGGGTGATCCGTCAAAATGGAAATTGGTGTGGTCATTGTAGCTTCAAAATCCCTAAAAAATCCATCTACTTCCGAAATCATGTGATGTGTTACCGTGAATCTGATCCTTGAATGCTCCGGGTCTAAAGTCCAGACATCCTATCCTAAAACAGTAAGTGTCGGAAATACCATTATCAGAATTAGTGCAATTTTTCTCATTTAATTTAGTTTGTTTTCAGTTATTTTATTTTTTGTGACTAATAGAAAGTCCACCGCCAGAATGGTCAACCGTAGTCGAGTAGTTACTTAGGGCTGATACATACTCCAGAAACTCTGTAGTGCCGGACATACCTCTCCTGCCAGGACGACTGATATTATGTGCGGTGAAACATCCCCCTGATTCCAATTTTGGATCAACTTCCTTAAAATAGTTAGTGTACCATCCTTTGTCGGCATCACTAAAAACAAAATCAAAAGGTCCGGGTAGTTCTTTAACCAGTTCATGGGCATTAGCAAGTCTGGCATCAATGTATTCAGACAAACCGGCATTTTTAAAATTGGCCAGAGCCTCTTTATGCCTGTCCTCGTTTATTTCAATTGTTATTAACTTTCCGCCTGTTTTACTAAAAGCCCATGCAATCCAAATAGAAGAACGACCTGTAGAAGTGCCAATTTCCAACCCTTTGGTATAACCATTTTTCAATATGATATCGTAGAGCAGCTCTCCGTCTGATGCCGGAACATTTAAATCGTGCCATTGATTTTTTTTACTTTTCAGAAATGCTTCAACTTTCTTGTCCAACTCCGGATTAACAGTAGAATGTTGAGCGAAGGTGAAATTCAATGGAAAAATGACCATGATCAAGAAAATGAAAATTGACCAAAAGATAGGTGATGTAGCTCTTTTCATAATCAAAAGTTAAGTGTTACTACAATATAATGTTTCGTGCCGAAATCGTAAAGTTGTTTTTCTAAACGACAGAACTTACCAGCTGAACGACATGTCTTTATCGTTTCGTATCAGCTCGAATCTTTGACAGATCTTTTATATTCCTTTCATTTCCGTCAAATTGTAAACTAACAGTTCTCTTTCCAAATATTAATTAAACTTACACAAAAAGTAAAATCACCGTTAGTATCATACCTCCCAATGCAAAGTATAGCCCTTTTTTGAATATTGATGTTTTGGGTTTGAACATCCAAAATGCAGAAACTGAGAAGAACAATAATGCAATTCCGAAAATGATATTCAGCCAATACAGTGGATGGCCCGAGTGCATTTTATGCAAATTATTCATATTGTCCAAAATAACAGGCATCTTCATCTCGGTATAACTGGCCTGTCCGGTAGTTTTATTATAAGTACCCCCTTTAAAGTAAACCATGGCACCTTCCTGCTTATCAATTTTAAAACCTCTCTTACCCAGGGCTGAGCCAAGGGCCTCATCTTCCAGGCCAATCCCCAGCTTTTTCTCTATGTGTACTTCCTTTTTTAAGTAATCGGTATTTCTAAACGTCAAGACTATACCACTAATGGCGTAAACCGCCATGATGCCTGCTAAAAAGAACCCTAGATACCTATGGTAGGTACGCATGTTTTTTTCCGTTTTTATTCCCATAATTTTAGTAACTTATATTTCCACCTTAATAATCTCATCTTTTACTGATATAAAAATGTGAATTTATATCCAAAACAAAACATATTTTTTCCTAAACGACATAAGGTTTCCGGTGAACAACATATTTCCGCTCTAGAGATAGTAAAATGTCGTTAACAGGTATATTTCTGCTGTTCACATCAGACCATTTTAGGAAATGTATCTATTAGTGTAGATTTGTGGAATTAGCGTGATTATGAATAAGATAAGCTCAAATATAGGTTGGCAAGAACTCTTTTTTCAATTTGTCTTATATCTATTGGTACTTCTTTTCTATTCCTTTGACAGGAATGACCCGGGTATTACTCTTTCACAGGTGGTTTTCTTTTTAGTATATGCCTGTGCATCAGTTTTTATCACCTACTTTTTGATGCCTAAATTCTTATATAAAAAGGAATATTGGCATTTTTTTGGTATGGTCATATTGGTTCTATTAACCGTAATTGTGATTGAAGAATTATTGGAAGTCGTATTTTATCCCGGTACTCGAAGAGCATCTATAGTACCTGGAATATACTTCGCAATATTTGACGTCCTTCCCATTATCGCAATCTTATCAGGGTTTAAATTTGCCTGGGATGCAATAGGCAAACAACGTGAAGTGGAAAAATTGAAAACATCTATTCAGGAGAGTGAACTTCAATTTTTAAAGTCTCAGATAAATCCTCACTTTTTATTCAACAACCTAAACAATCTTTATTCGTACGCTATAGAATCTTCTCCAAAAACTCCAGCCATAATTTTGGAGTTAAGTTCTGTCTTGCGTTATATGCTCTATGAGTGTAAAGAAAGATTTGTACCCTTATCTAAGGAAATTGAACAATTGGAAAATTTCACACAACTCAATCAGCTGCAGATTGAGGAAAGGGGTAATGTGAATTTTAAAGCACTAAATATTGAGTCTGGTTATCAAATAGCGCCCTTAATCCTCCTGGTCTTTATCGAAAATGCCTTTAAACATAGTCAATCAGGTCAGTCCAGTAATATCAATATAGATATTGAGATAAAAATGGAGGAAAATACCTTATTCTTTAATTGCAAAAATAATTTTCAGCCAGTAAGCACTGCCGAAAATCTAACCAAAGGTATTGGTTTGGAAAATGTAATAAAACGATTGCAATTGTTATACCCCAAGGCGCATGAATTAAATATTAAAGAATCTCTGGATCAATTTGAAGTTGATTTGAAGATGGAGCTGCAGAAAATAAGTTTGAAATGAATTGCATAATTATTGAAGATCAGCCGCCGGCCCAGCGTATCCTTAAAAAATTTATTGAGGATATAGGCACTTTGCATCTTAAAGGGGTTTTTTCAGATGCCATTCAGGCAATGGAATTTTTAAAAACTGAATCAGTAGATTTAATGTTCCTGGATATTCATTTGCCAAAGATTTCAGGGATTGATTTTCTGAAAACAATGCCAAATCCACCTTACGTCATACTAACAACCGCCTTTTCAGATTATGCCCTGGAGAGTTATGAATTAGACGTGGTTGATTATTTACTTAAACCTTTTTCGTTCCAACGCTTTGTAAAAGCAGTCTCCAAAGTACCAGCAAACAGTATTGTAAATCAAACGCAAGAAACACTTTCACATAATCAGGAAAATCGCAAAGAAATCTTTATCAAGTCGGGATATGAACATATAAAAATCGCCGTCAAGGATATTATCTATATTAAATCTGATGCGGATTATACGGAAATCATAACCTCTGAAAAAAAATATTTATCTTCAGAACCCCTTCGTTTTTGGGAAGAAAATTTAAATCGACAACACTTTTTCAGAACGCATAAGTCCTTTATTATAAATACTTCAAAAATTGAAAAAATAATCGGAAACCTGGTCTATTTGAATGGAAGTATTAAGGTTCCTATTGGACGTGCTTTTAAAGAAGGTTTTATGAAAAGTTTATTGCAGTAAATAAAAACACTATTATGAAAAAACTTAAAAAAGAAGACATTAAACAGGAAGTCTTTGACCTGTATGATGATTATGCGCATAACAAATTACAAAGACGCGAATTTATTGAAAGACTATCTCTCTATGCAGTAGGTGGTATCACTATTTCTTCCCTTATGAGCTTTATGATGCCCAATTACAAGGATACTATGCTGGTACCAGCCAATGATCCCAGATTGGATTCGGATTATATTAATTATGAATCTTCCAAAGGCGGCGGAACCATTAAGGGACTTCTTTCCAAGCCCAAGGATGCTAAAGGAAAATTGCCGGGCATTGTGGTAGTACACGAAAACAGAGGGCTGAACCCCTATATTGAAGACACGGCCAGAATGGCAGCTTTGGAAGGATTTATCACCCTTGCACCTGATGCACTAACCCCTCTTGGTGGATATCCCGGGAATGACGATAAAGGCCGGGAAATGCAAAGAGAACGCGACCGAAATGAAATGTTGGAAGATTTTATTGCTGCTTATGACCATTTAAAAGCACACAAGGGATGCAGTGGTAAAATAGGCGTAGTTGGTTTTTGCTTTGGCGGATGGATATCAAATATGATGGCTGTTAAAGTTCCGGGGCTTTCAGCCGCAGTGCCATTCTACGGCGGGCAGCCCAAAGAAGATATTGATAAAATAAATGCTCCTTTAATGTTGCAATTTGCCGGATTGGACACAAGAGTTAATGCTGGATGGCCAGCTTATGAAGAGGCTCTGAAAGCAAATAACAAGGATTATGTGGCCTATACCTATCCTGATGTAAATCACGGTTTTCACAATACAACTACGCCGCGTTATGACAGAGAAGCGGCTGAATTGGCCTGGAAAAGAACCATTGACTTTTTTAATAAAAATCTAAAATAAGAGATGTACTTTTATCTCTGAATCCCATTGAAAGAGTACACAGCAAAGTCATTAATACAACCCAAAAAAACCTGCCAGATAGCAGGTTTTTTGTTTTTTATCATTTGATTTCAAATCTACATCCTCAATTTCCATAAGCTTTATCTAAAAATTCATAGCGGGCATCGTTGGTGACCTTTTTCGCCTCACTTTCCATATTGAGGATCATTACAAATGGCGAGGTATCATTAACTGCAGCGGATGGCCAATTTGCCAGGTTTTCTCCATTTGGGTTACCAGTCTTTATGAAATTGGCAAAATAATTTTGCATGGTTTCTGAAACTTTAAAATCATCTTCGGTCCAGGCATAGTCGTCAACGAGGTGTAAGTTACCCATGCAATATTCAATCTCACAGGCATGTGGGGCCCCAATAGGTTCCGGCATTTTTGAAGCCTCGGAATTTTTTTTAACCGTACCCCCTGCTAAGCCTGAAGCAAGGGTCTTATCCCTTAAAGGGGGGCGTAATTTGCTATATAGATAGCGGTAAACAGCTTGATCGCTGTTTTTTCTGTGCAGATCGAACCATTTCCAGGTACTATAAGCAATAAAGCGGTCGGAGGCCAGGTCTGTGGCAGATCTTTCTATTTCCTGCAATGAGCCATGAGGATAAAGTTTTAAAACTTCCTCATGCGTTTCAGGGTATACCTCTTTCACTTTTGCTAAATAATTTTCTTCAGTGTAAGGTTGCCCCTGCATAAAAGCCATCCCGGGAATTTCAGCAGAATTCCAACCCAACAATAAGGGTACCATAGCCTGTTGTTTGCTTTCAAAAATTTTGGGTAGAGTCTTAGGTAAGAAATAGCCATCGATAACGGCAGGGAAACCGAACCTTTTAGATTCATTATAGATTTCATATACCTCTCGCGTACTTAGTTTTCTTAATTCTGCAAGGCTTGGGTATCCGGCGTTTTTGGAAAATTCTAACCCTAAATTTTCTGCTTCTTCCAATGATACCGGTTTCATGGTGGGGTTTATTCCTGCTCCACTCTCCCCAATAGCTCCAGCAATCAAATTTTTGGATAAGGGCGAGGCCATCTGTTGACTAACCCCTATGGAACCGGCAGATTCTCCGGCAATTGTAATTTTTTTAGGATCACCGCCAAAGGCCGTAATGTTCTGGTGCACCCATTTCAGGGCCGCGTTTTGATCTAGTAATCCATAGTTTCCGGAGGCTCCATAAGGAGCTTCAGCACTAAGTTCTGGGTGCGCAAAGAATCCAAAAATATTTAATCGGTAATTCGTTGTAACCACAACCATTCCTTTTTTCGCCATACTCTCTCCATCATAACGATATTCTGAGGCATCACCTGCAACATTTCCACCACCGAAAAAATAGACCAAAACAGGGAGATCTTTAATGCTACGGGTAGCAGGAGTCCAAATGTTTAAATACAGACAATCTTCGCTAAGACCCTTCGAGCGCGATTTCATATCACCAAATACCAGCGTCTGCATGGGACGAGGCCCAAATTCCTTGGTTTTCTTTATGCCCTCCCAATTGTCCAAAGGTTGTGGAGCTTGCCACCTTAAATCCCCTATGGGAGGTTTGGCAAAAGGAACTCCAAAATATGTTTGAATACCTGAATGCGTATCATAATTACCTTCAATGATCCCTTTCTCTACCTTAGTCTGAACAGGAAAAGCATTATTGTTCTGAGCAGTACCAATGGAGCCAAAAAGAATTAATAGAGTCGAAAAAACCGCGGCTGTTTTCATGTAATAAAGTGTTAAATTTTTATTATTGTCTCATTTTGTTACAATAATACTTTTTTTTCTTGAATTTTTATCATTTATTTGAGGAAAATTTAATTCTTGACAAAGAACAAAAAAAAGAAACTACTTGATAGTAAAGATTATATACCTCATCTGGCCTATGATTCAGTCATCTTTGGATTCAATGGAACGCAATTAAAGATACTTGTTCTGGAATATCATAATACTAATTTTTTTGCCCTGCCGGGAGGCTTCGTAAAGCGAGATGAAAATTTGGATGATGCCGTAAAAAGAGGTTTAAGGGAACGAACCGGACTGGACAATATTTATTTGGAACAGTTTCATACGTTTGGTTCGCTTTCACGGTCCGAACCTAAGATAATGAGAAAGATTTTAAAGGAAAGTGATTTTGATTTGAAAGAGAACTATTGGATGTTCGACCGCTTTATTTCAGTGGCTTATTACGCTTTAATTAATTATGATGAAGTAAATCCACAGCCCGATGAACTCTCAGATTCCATTAACTGGTACGCCATTGATGAACTGCCTCCCTTAATGATGGATCATCAGGAAATCGTGGAAAAGGCACTGCAAGTTCTAAGGGATAATCTGGAAAGAAAATTAGTGGGTATGAAGCTGTTGCCTCCTAAATTTACCATGAAGCAATTGCAACAGGTGTACGAAGCTATTTTAGGAGAAAAACTACGGCGTACCAGTTTTCAACGCAAAATACTGGCATTGGATATTCTGCAACGGCACGAAAAACTATTTCAGGGTAAGGCCCATAAAGCACCCTTTTTATATAGTTTCAATTAACAGGACATATAATAATATCAATATCACCAATATAAAAATAATACAATGAAAAACTCAATGACAAAAACAACCCTAAAATTCATATTCCTTGTGTTTGTTTTGGCCGGTACATTTACGGTCAATGCACAAGAAAGATTTGGAGGACTTGCACTGTATACTGTGCGTGATGACATGACTACGAATGCCAAGGCGACCCTCCTGGCAGTAGCCGAAGCGGGCTATAAAAATATAGAAGCAGCGGGATACAAGGACGGTAAATTCTATAACATGACCCCTGCAGATTTTAAAAAATTACTCCAGGAGTTTGGTCTAAACCCAATTAGTACACATCAGGGATCTGTAACCATGGAGAATGCAGATGAAATGATTGCGGATGTCAAAGCTGCCGGATTTCAATATTTCGTAATTCCCGTACCTCCGATGGGTCTTTTTAAATTTGATCAGAAAACCATGAAGATGAGTATGACCGGAGGTGCTGCCAATCTTGCCGAAATAATCACCACCCTTGGTGAAAAATGCCAGGCTGCCGGAATTAAATTGCTATACCATAACCATGATTTTGAATTTCAAAAAGATTCCGATGGTATTGTGCCTATAGATTATTTGCTGGAACATTGCGACCCCAAATATGTAAATTTTCAAATGGACCTGTATTGGGTTACCAAAGCAGGAGCAGATCCTGTGGCTTATTTTGAGAAATATCCCGGACGCTTTAAAATCTGGCATGTAAAGGACATGGATGAGCAAGGCAGGTTTGCACCGGTGGGTAAGGGAAAAATTGATTTTACCCGTATCCTAGAGAATAAAAAACTATCTGGCATGAAATACTACATGGTGGAACAGGATATGACCTTCGACGGCCAGAAACCACTCGATGCCATAAAGATAAGCCATGAAGGATTGAGAAAAATTGGATTTAAATAAAACAATATTGATAAGAATACTAATATTAGAACAATGAAAAAAATTAATCTATATCTAATGTGCCTGGTCCTATTTTTAATGACCATTACTCTTTCTGCCCAGGAAGTCATTACGGGTGAGAACATCGCCATAACTAATACGGAATCAGGAAAAGTGCGTGGATATATACATAATGGCACTTATATCTACAAAGGAATCCCTTATGCCAAAGCAGAACGTTTTATGGCTCCAACAAAAGCCGATTCCTGGGAAGGTGTTAGAAGTTCAACGATGTATGGCCCTGTGGCACCCCTTATGACACCTACAACACAGGTTATGGATGAACCGGAATTTGTTTTTGACCATGACTGGGGTTATCCTAATGAAGACTGCCTGCGAATTAATATTTGGACCCCAAGTATTGACGATGGTAAAAAAAGGCCTGTTCTGTTTTGGATACACGGTGGCGGTTTTACAGCTGGTTCCAGTCAGGAATTACCATCTACAGATGGAGAAAACCTGAGTAAAAAAGGGGATGTAGTGGTTGTATCTATTAACCATCGTCTGAATGTCCTTGGTTTTTTAGATCTATCTGCCTATGGAGAGAAATACAAGCATTCTGCCAATAATAGTATTATTGACATGGTAGCGGCACTCGAATGGGTAAAGACCAATATCAAAAATTTTGGGGGTGACGCAGGTAATGTAACCATTTTTGGTCAGTCCGGTGGCGGTGCGAAGGTAAATACACTAATGGCTATGCCACAGGCAAAAGGTCTTTTTCATAAAGCCATAAATCAAAGTGGGTCTTTCCGTGCTGCTATGTTGGAAAAAAACGAAACACAGGCCATTGCAGCAGAGGTACTTTCCAATCTTGGATTAAATGAAAAACAGGTGGACAGCCTGCAGAAAATTCCTTTTGAGATTTTGAGTGCTGCGAGCACTAGCGCATTAAAGACCATAGAGGAAAAAATGAAGGAAGAAGGAAAACCTGTTATGGGCTTTGGCCTCAACTGGGGTCCCAGTCGTGATGGTGAAGACCTGCCTTATCAGCTTTTTTCTGAGGAAGCTTTTATGCTTTCCAAAGATATTCCGTTATTGTTAGGCACCACAAAAAATGAATTTGCTCCTTTTGCAAATATGCGTTTTGTCAAAGCTTCTGAACAACAAATAATGGAACATATTAAGGAGCAATACAAAGATAAAGCAGATGCATATATACAGGCCGTAAAAAAGGCTTATCCAAACGATAGTGACCCAAAAGACCTGCTGGATGTGGATACTATGTTCCGACCCGGAGCAGTTGTTCAGGCAAACGCAAAATCGAACGTTCAAAATGCTGCACCGGTTTATATGTATCTTTTTACATGGCAGTCCCCCGTGTGGGATGGCAAATACAAATCCCTGCACTGTATGGAATTACCCTTCGTTTTTGACAATATTGAGCGAGGTAAAAATATGACAGGTGGCGGGGCAGCCGCGCATGCTTTAGCAGACAAAGTCAGCAATGCCTGGATTAATTTTGCTAAAAATGGGGATCCCAACCATTCCGGATTACCCACATGGCCAGCATATAATCCAACAAATACCGCTACCATGCACTTAGATAACACTTGTGAAGTAAAACCTCAATTGGACAAAGAATTATTTGAGCTTGTATCCAATAGCCAGAGATAAAAACTGAGTTCTGAAAACAAAAATAATGAGCATTTTAAAGAAGTCCTCAATAATAATCTCTATTGCATCTGCAGTCTTTATATCGGGGTGTACCCCAAAATTCACCGAAGAAGATAAAGGTGATTTTACTCTGGTAAAAAATGAAAGCGGAAAAACATTGGGTTATAGCCCAAATACTGGTGTAAAGCTATTAAATGTTGATCGCTATGCCTTTAAAGATTTGAGCAAGGATGGAAAATTAGATGCATATGAGGATTGGCGATTACCTGCAGAAAAGCGCGCCCAAGACCTGGCTGGAAAAATGTCCTTAGAACAAATTGCCGGTTTGATGCTGTATAGCGGGCATCAATCTATTCCGGCAGGTGGCAATAGATTTTTTGGCCCTGCTACTTATGGCGGGAAGCCTTTTGCCGAAAGTGGTGCGGCACCAAGTGATCTTTCCGATGCACAACTAAAATTTCTGGAGACTGACAATCTGAGACATGTACTCATCACAAGCGTGGAATCTCCTGCTATAGCTGCCAAATGGAACAACAATGCCCAGGCCATGGCAGAAAAAATTGGATTAGGAATCCCCATCAATTCCAGTTCAGATCCCCGCCATGGCAGTGATTCCTATGCGGAGTTCAATGCGGGTGCAGGTGGTGACATATCAATGTGGCCCGGGACTTTAGGAATTGCAGCTTCTTTTGATCCGTTATTAATGTTTCAGTTTGGAGAAATTGGTTCAAAAGAATATAGGGCTCTTGGTATTGCTACTTCTTTATCACCTCAAATAGATTTAGGAACGGAGCCTCGTTGGAACCGTTTTGATGGCACAATGGGTGAAGACCCCAATTTGGCTACTGATATGGCCAGGGCCTATGTAGACGGGTTTCAGTCTTCAGACAATGGAGTCGGCTGGGGCTACCAAAGTGTAAATGCTATGGTAAAACATTGGCCCGGTGGAGGTCCTGAAGAAGGTGGCAGGGACGGTCATTTTGGCTATGGGGCCTATGCGGTTTATCCGGGTAATAATTTAAAAGGTCATTTACAACCATTTACTAAAGGTGCCTTTAACTTAGAGGGTCCTACGAAAATGGCTTCAGCTGTTATGCCATACTATACGATTTCTTTTGGCCAGGATACTCAGAATGATGACAAAGTAGGTAATGGTTTTAACAAGTACCTGATTACAGATCTTTTAAGAGGCGAATATGGCTTTGATGGTGTTGTTTGTACAGACTGGGGGATCACCCGTGACGTAAGCGCTGTAGATTTATTTGAAGGTAAAAGTTGGGGAGTTGAGAACATGACCGAAGCCGAACGTCATTATAAGGTAATTGAAGCCGGTGTAGACCAATTTGGTGGCAACAACGATATGGGACCCATTTTGGAAGCCTATAAAATTGGGGTAGCTGAACATGGGGAAGACTATATGAGAAAACGATTTGAGGTCTCTGCGGTTCGATTACTGATGAATATTTTTAGGGTAGGACTTTTTGAAAATCCTTATCTGGATATCGAAGAGACTGAAAAAATTGTGGGGAATGCAGAATATATGAAGGCCGGATTTGATGCACAATTGCGTTCAATTGTTATGCTGAAAAACGATAAAAATACACTACCACTGAAAACGAGGCAAAAGGTCTATGTTCCTAAAAGGTATATAGCAGCCAGCAGGAATTGGTTTGGAATGGAGACTCCTGAGAAACTGGAATATCCATTTAATATGGAAGTCGTTAAAAAGTATTTTGAAGTAGTTGAAAATCCGGAAGAAGCAGATTTTGCTTTGGCAGGCATTGCAAATCCTAATGGCGGTGTTGGTTATAACAGAGAAGATTTAGCCAAGGGTGGTAATGGCTATGTACCTATTAGTCTCCAATACGGACCTTATACGGCAAATGATGCCCGGGAAATCAGTCTTGCCGGTGGAAGTCCGCTTGAAGATTTTACCAACCGTTCATATAAGGGTAAATCGGTGACAGCAATTAATACTACCGACATGAATTTGGTAAATGATACCAAATCAAAAATGGGAAACAAACCTGTTATTGTAATTGTAAATATTTCCAAACCGATGGTTTTTTCGGAAATTGAAAAGAGTTCTTCCTCTATATTAGTGCATATGGGAGTTCAGGATCAAGCCTTGATGGAAATAATTACTGGAAAAGCAGAACCATCTGCATTATTGCCTTTTCAAATGCCTTTGAATATGAAAACGGTTGAAGAACAATTTGAAGATGTACCCAGGGATATGAAACCTTATATAGATTCTAATGGTAATTCATATGATTTTGCCTTTGGATTAAACTGGAAAGGGGTTATTTCTGATGATCGTGTAAAAAAGTATAAATAATTGCTATTGAATTAAACCCTTGGATAAAATCAATGTCTAAAAATGAATTTATTTAGACCCTAACTTAAGTGATAAATCATGTTAAAGAAAGTTTTAATCTCATTAGGCATTTTATTGATAATAATACAATTTTTCCGTCCTGAAAAAAACGAATCCAACGACTTAACTTATGACGTTTCCACGAAATATGAGGTTCCTGATGATGTCAGCCATCTATTACAGGTTTCCTGCAATGATTGCCATTCCAATAAAACAGAATACCCATGGTACGCTAATGTACAGCCGGTAGCATGGTGGCTCAATGACCATGTAGTAGATGGAAAGAAACATTTAAATTTCTCAACTTTTACCAAAATGCCCATAGCTATTCAGAATCATAAATTTGAAGAAACTATTGAAATGGTAGAAGAGAAAGAAATGCCATTACCCTCATATACCAATTTAGGTTTACATAAAGAAGCTAATCTTACAGAAGATCAAAGGCAAAAGATCATTGTTTGGGCAAAAGATCAAATGACCTATCTAAAAGAAAACTATCCGGCAGATAGTCTTGTAATGCCCAAGAGACGGCAATAAAGTTAAGTTCCCGGTTAATCATAATTCAGAGGAATAGCTATGTTACCTGAACGATATTAATCAAAACCATCATTTAGTATTGGTCACAAAAGCAATTTTTTTGCTATCCGGAGACCAACTTGGAACATTTATAGAACCCTGCCCACCATAAATATAGGCTATCACCTTTGGTGTTCCTCCATTATAGGGCATTATACGCAATAAACAATGCTTGTAAAACGGATGATCAGCGGGGTCTATATCCTTGGGAAAAGAAATAAACGCAATCCATTTTTTATCCGGGCTGATATGCGGAAACCAGTCATTATATTCATCAAAAGTCAACTGAGTTTGATCTTCACCATCAGCTTTCATTCTCCACAGTTTCATCTTTCCTGTGCGCGTTGAGTTAAAAAAGATATACTCACCATCCGGGCTATATTCAGGCCCATCATCTAAAGTAGTTTGATTAGTAAGCTGATGCTCCTTACCGGAATCTATATCAATGGCGTAAATATCATACGCTCCATTTCGGTTACCGGTAAACACCATTTTCTTATTATCAGGTGACCAACCATGCAAATATGATGCCCCTACTCCCGGTTTTGTGACCATTTTGGGTAGAGAATCCCCTTCGGCTGACATATAAAACAATGCAGATGTGCCGTTATCATCTTGGTTATGATTACTTATTCCCAATATTGTACCATCAAAAGTGAGGACATGATCATTATTGTTATTTACGGCAAATCCCGTATTCAAGGGCGAGATGGCATTGGAAGAAATTTCGTAATTATATAAATGCCCTTTTGAATTGTATATTAATTTCTTTCCATCTGGTGTCCAATTGGGCGCCTGAATAGAATGTGCAGATCTGTAAATGATCTCGCGATGCCCACTGCTTACATCCATAATTTCCAGATTGCTGCCAAGATAGTCGCGATAAGGCGTGTAATCAGGATCAACCGGTCTAATAATTCTGACGTTTCTGTATTCCGCGGTTTCCATTACCTCCCGGTTATGGGAGCAGACATAAATTCCGATGTAAACAGAGTTGTCCAGTTCCATATTCTTTAATTTCACGCTCGTAAACTCTTCTCCAAATTTAGCTGAAGACATGATATAAGTACTGCCTCTTCTTTCGAGCTGAATCACATTCGGAAACGTATCAGAGGAAATCACTTCATCTGTATTTCCTCCAGTTTCTTTGCGATATTGGAGCGTAGTCAGGCCATCGCCATGAGTGGTGGCATTTACATGTTGTGAATTTGCGTCTAAGTTATTCTTAACAATCCACCCAACTTTTCTGTGAGGGTCAACACCTTTGCCAAGAAATTTCACCTCTGCCCTTAGGATAAAATCACCCTGGATAGTTGTCCATAGATACTGGAAGTCATCCTTACCAAACCACATATTGGTTCCTGAGCCACCAATTTTATAGGTTTGATTTTCTGCAGAATATTCCGAAAATCCCTTTAACCTACAATCGCCGATATCGCTGTTGTTATCAAAAATTCCTATTTGGTTCTGGGCTTGTACATCATTAATCGCAAAGATCATAAAGCTTAGTAGGACGTAATATAATTTTGAGGTTTTCATTTGATATAGGTTTTTGATGAACAGACTAAAAAAATTTAAGAACATTTTGCCTCAAGCTCTTCAAATTTTGTCCAAATTACTGATAGGCGTTATTTTAAATAGATATAATTAATTGTCACTAATACTAAGTAATACTACAGATTTTGAAGGTATATTTAACTCAATCTTCGATGTATTCATTCGGTAATCCGAAAACTTCTGAATTTGAACCAATTCTTCTTTACCAAATTCATTTAGTGCGTTCATTTTATCAGAAGTAATAATACTAGCGGTGATAGTTCCCCAATTTTCTATTCCAGGAATTTCAATAGATGTTGGCAAATTCCTTTTGGGATCTACATTGGCAATAGTAATATTTACATTTTTATTCTTATCTCTGGAGGCAGAAACGGACAAAGCCGGAATTTCACTATTATCATTTTTATAATTTTGTATAGTTACTTCAGAAGGTAAATGAAGTGCATCCTGATGCACCTTATACATTTTAAATACATGGAAAGTAGGGGTCTTCACCATTTGATTCCCCCTGGTAAGTATCATGGCTTGCAATACATTTACGGTTTGAGCAATATTTGCCATCTTAATGCGTCGGGCGTGATTATTAAAGATATTCAGGCCTAGGGCAGCCACCAGAGCATCCCTAAGGGTATTCTGCTGATAAAGAAACCCAGGGTTCGTGCCTGGTTCCACGTCGTACCAGGTGCCCCACTCATCTGCAATCAAAGCTATAGTATTATCGGGGTCGTGTTTATCCATTATTGCAATATGATCTTCCAGATTTCCCTCCATCTTCAAAGTATTTTGCATGCTTTTAAACCACTCGTTTTCCACAAAATCGGTTGCAGAGCCTTTAACCTCCCAATTATTGACTATCGTATAATAGTGATAGGACAATCCATGTGCAATATTTAAATATCCGGGAGTACCCTTAATACCGGTCATAAAGGTTTTAGTCCATTCCAAATCATCATAGATTCCCCCGCTGGCAATTTTAAATTCTGCATTGCAGTAGGTACTGAATCTTTTAAAGACATTAGTATAGTATTCGGCGTTCATACTTCCACCACAACCCCAGTTCTCATTACCTATACCCCAAAATTTAACATCCCAGGGACGTTCCCTGCCATTTTTACTTCGCAGTCTTGTAATTTCACTATCCTTATCAGAGGTTACATACTCTACCCACTGATAGGCGTCTTTTACAGTACCGCTGGCTATGTTCACGGCAATATAGGGTTCTGTTTGCAACAACTCACATAGTTCCAAAAACTCATGGGTCCCAAAGGAATTATCTTCCGTAACACCACCCCAAAAAGTGTTCACCACAAGTGGTCTGTCCTTAACAGGTCCAATCCCATCTCTCCATTGGTATTGTTCGGCAAAACACCCTCCGGGCCATCTTAACACAGGTATTTCCAATTCTCTTAGCGCCTCTACAACATCCTTTCTTATCCCATTAATATTGGGAATTTCTGAGGTTTTTCCCACATAAAAACCATCATAAATACCCCTTCCTAAATGCTCCGCAAAATGACCATAAATGTGTTTGCTTATCGTGTCTTTTGCTTTATTTACGTGTATTGTGATTTTATTTTCCTGACCAATAATGGCTTGCAATGACAGGAATAAAATTAAGAAGAGAATGGTTAGAGTTTTATGGTTTGGCATTGTTTGATAATTGTTTTAATAATTAACTGGCATTTAATTGTGTCTTCAAGTGTTGTATTAATACTATTTTGGATCATAGGGAAACGATAATGGATCAAATCTTTAATCCACCATGGCATTTATAGTTTTAATGGTCCCATCTTTATTGTATAGCAATTCTGTTACCTTAACATTTCTCAAATGTGTTTTCCCTCCCGAAAGGGAACTGTCATGGTAAAACAACCACCACTTTCCATTGTGTTCAACTATCGAATGATGGTTGGTCCAGCCTAATACGGGCTTCAAAATGACTCCCTGGTAAGTAAAAGGACCGTAAGGATTATCACCAATACCATATGCTATATTATGAGTATCACCCGTTGAATAGGATAAATAATACTTCCCATTGTACTTATGAACCCATGCTGCTTCAAAAAAACGTCGTTCATTGTCACCTGCCAGTAATGGGTTTCCGTTTTTGTCAAGTATAAGTACATCTCTTGGAGTTTCCGCAAAACCCAGCATGTCATCGGTCAGTTTTGCGATTTTAGGAGTTAACGCAGCCTGGTCTTCAGCCGGGTAGGTATCCTCGCCTTTATACATTCCGCTGGACCATCGTTGCAACTGTCCACCCCAAATACCACCAAAATACATATAATAGACACTATCAGTATCCTCAAAAACAGCAGGATCCATGCTAAAACTACCTTCTATAGGCTTCTCTTTAGCTTTAAATGGCCCAAAAGGATTTTCACTTGTGGCCACTCCAATTTTAAATATATCCGATTTATCCTTTACCGGGAAATATAAATAATAGGTGTCTTCCTTTTTGGCTGCATCAGGTGCCCACATTTGTCTTCCTGCCCATGGAACATCCTTTATGTTCAAAGCCACGCCATGATCTGTAACATCACCTCCAATACTATCCATCGATAAAACATGATAGTCTTTCATATCAAAATGACTCCCTAAATCATCTTCAGCAACGCCCGATTCAAAATCATGTGAAGGGTAGATATACAATTTCCCCTCATATACATGTGCCGATGGATCAGCTGTAAAGATCTCTGAAATTAGTGGCAAAGGGTTGGCTCTGATAATTGAGACTGTATCTTCGGGAAGTTCATTTATGGAAGATTCTGTTATTTTGTTTACTGTTTTGTCCTTGCATCCAAAAAGTAGGAATGCAGCCAACAAATTCACACTTAAGATTCTAAATTTCGAAGTATCCATACAGTGGTTTTGGTTAAATATTTTGTACTTAAAAATTATTACTATTATTTATCAAGCCCTTAAGTTATTTTCTTAAAAGACTGATGAAAGTTAATCAAAAAGAAACCTTTTTTAAAGTCATTCCGTCCTAATTCCCGGGGGCATAAGGGAATTTTAAAGATTTGTAATATTCCAGGCTTTCATCAGGTAGCTCCACTCCAGGTGGTAGTTCTCTTCCTGAAAAGGTTTGAAAATAGAGAAGGCATGCATTCCTCCACCATTTTGCTTCCTTTAGCTGAATTTCTAAAAGCATTCTTACTTCATTATATGGATCATCAGAAATATAAGTTTTTACTTGCTTCCAGATGCTAATCATTTCTTCCACCTGGTCAACCCCTTTTTGATAATTTAATGCAATTTCATCCCATAGTATTCCTCCATTATTTAATTTATAATCCCAGGGTAAATGATGAAACCACAGGAGGTATTTTTCAGGGCAAGTTTCCGGATCATTAAAAACTTTAGCGATCTCAGGGGCATACTGAGATGTAGCATTACTCCCTGAAGCGGTACGATCAAATCCAATACCGTCCTTATCGGCCTTGTGATAATATGTCGGATTCCATTCTGGCCTGCTCAAATCACTCACCCATGGACCCGGGCCATAATGATGACCTGTATCCATTAAATGGTGTAACCCCAAGGGTGTCATATAGTTAACAACAGCTTCCCTGGAAATGGTCATCATTTCTTTAACGGCTACTACAAACTTTAAGTCGTTGGTATAAGTTAATCGCAACCACTCATCTGCTATAGTTTCGGAACTTAAATAGGGATCCCACGCCAAGCGCCCATAACCATACCAATTGGCTTGTGCAAAAGGATGTCCTGTCCAATTTAAATCTGTACCAATATTTGCCACCCCGGCCATTCCGGATATTTTATTATTGAATAAAGATGCATCGATAACTTTAGCAACTGTGGCATTTTTGCCTTTACTATAAGTCTCAGCGTCTAACACTTCTTCATACAGTTTAGGAAGAAATACCAGATGGGAACTAAAACCAAGATATTCCTGGGTAATTTGGAACTCCATAACCAGCGGTGTATTTGGCATAGCTCCAAACATTGGATGAAAAGGCTCTCTTGGCTGAAAATCAATTGGCCCGTTCTTTACCTGAACCAGAACATTATCCAGGAAATTACCATCATAGGGTACAAATTCTATAAAGGCTTGCTTTGCCCTGTCTGTTGCATCTGTTTCAGAATACACAAAGGCCCTCCATATTATTATTCCACCAAATGGTTGTAATGCGGTTGCCAGCATATTAGCTCCATCTACATGGGTTCTTCCATAATTCTGCGGGCCGGGTTGTCCTTCGGAATTGGCTTTTACCAAAAAACCACCAAAGTCCGGGATAAATTTATAAACCTCCTTTACTTTATTCTTCCACCATTCAATTACGTCCTTATCCAAAGGGTCTGCGGTATTTAATTTTCCAATTTCCATGGGAGCAGAAAACCTGGCCGTTAAATAAACTTTAATCCCATAGGGTCTAAAAACATCAGCTAAGGCAGCTGCCTTTTCTAAATAAGCAGAAGATAATACCAGGGCATTTGCATTTACATTAGTCAATACAGTGGCATTAATTCCTATGGAAGCATTTGCCCGTGCATAGTCTGTATAGCGTTGGTCTATATAATTGGGTAGTTTCTGCCAGTTCCAAAGAGAAAATCCGGCATACCCACGTTCTACTGTGCGGTCAAGATTATCCCAATGATTGAGCATTCGTAATTCAAGTTTTGGTGCTTCAATTATATTTAATCCTGCCAATTCTTTTTGCATTTTCATTAATTGCAACAATTTAAATACCCCATAAAGTATCCCTACTTCTTCGTTCGCTGTAACCAATAGAATACTTTTTCCATTTACCAAAACAGATTTGATAATAAATCCCTCTTTGCCAATCCTTTCAAAATCTCCTTTTAGTACACTCTGTAACTCCTGGTTAAGATCAGCCTTCTTAGCCACCCACATGGTATTCAATAAATTGGGAGAATCCTGCACATCGGATGCTCTTCCTAACATGGCATCAAGACCTCTGACGAGTTCATTCTTCGCAGTTTGCAGAATGGGAGTTTTATTGTTGAAAAATATGGAATTTGTGATCTTTACATATTCCGATCTTACCGTTGATTCTTCTATTTCAGGATATCCCAACCACAATTCATATCCTCCCGGTGTCTGCGAATTGGCATGGAAAATAGTGAGAAAAGTAATTATATAAAATAGTTTTATTTGAGTAAAAGAAATATTGATATTTAGGCAGAGAAGGCCAATATGAAAATTTGAATTCATTGTTCAGTTTTAGTGCAGGCTGGTAGTATTTAACTTTTTAAAATCTACGATTACGCGTCGCATGATTAAGGTCTCTTTATTTTTTAAATTACAAATTTAATTAATACCTAAAGTGTTAAATATTAACTATAGCCCACCCTGGCTTTGAACAGTAAATAAAATGAAATTTTCAAATTTAAAGTAAAATGTAATGGCGGCTAGAGATTGGTTGAATCTTCTTCATCCGCCTCTTTGTGAAAAATCAAATCTTGTTCCTCCATGGCCAAAACAACAAGTTCTATATAATCGTCTATCACATTTTTAATATTTGAAGGGTCTGTAATATCTATTATACCACGCCAAATGAGCTCGCGTTCCTTGCCCACACAGATACAGTATAGGGAAGTCTCTGCATGATAGACCTTATATTCATCATAATAATTCTCATCATAATAAATATCCTGATGTGTTAAATAATCGTCTTTGAATTTACCGTAGTAATTATCTACATCTGCCATTTCTTTTCTAAAGCTCTCTTTGTTTTCTGAGCCAAGAATTTTAGTAAACAAAATGGCATCAAAATCTTTATCCAGGAGGGATTGTTCCATGTCATCAAGTTCTTCTTCAGACCTTTCAGAATCAGTAAATTTAACATCAAATACATCCAAACTGCGCATGGCTTCCACTCCCCTATTGGAAAATTCTCTTTTCATTTTGGTTTCGAATTTCTCCTGAGCTTTATAATTAGAAGTCATCCCCACAATAAGTACATTACTGGCATCAAAAATTACAATGTCCGGATTTTTCCAATTATCTACCAATTCCGTGGACGAACATCCCAATGATAACAATGCAATTAAAATAAGTGCTTTCTTCATATGTTTTAATTAATTTAATAATCGCTTTTGTTTCTCCTTCTTCAGTACACTTGAAACTAAATTAAAAAGCTCCGATTTGATTTCCCTGTATTCTTCTTTATAATAATCCATGCTTCTGGTCAATACTCTGTGGGAATCGCGGTAAGCCCTTTCCAATTCTATTTGATCAACATCATCAATCATTATTTCCAATTTATTTTCGTGAGCCTGAACCTTTTTCATAAGTGAAATGGTTTGTTTCTCCAGATCACTTAGTCCAGTTACAATTACTTTACTTTTCCCAAAAATTTTTGAATCAGCCAATTGTACGGTATAATGCTTTATCAGATTGTTCAAAAACAATTGCTCATCTTTCATAAATCTTAATTCCGATAGCCAGAGTAAGGTTGTCCTATGCATCTCTTCCGGATCTATCCATTCAATATAACGATGCGTGTTTTCCTTGATTTTCATTTTGTTAAATTTTATAATAGCACATATTTAAACTCTAATTGTATTGATATCTAATATTCTATTCCCTTAAGATATTGCCCAGGAATATTTATTATATGATTCCAATTTAGTTTTTTATTAAACCAAAGGAAATGATAAATATCAGGTAGGTATTATGCCAGTTAGGATTAATGTTAGTCCGGTCTTCGCCTTTTTAAAATGCCGCCGGCGTAATTAAATATCTCCGCTTTGAGAATTTGAAACTTCTGTAAACAATTTGCCACATGGGCTTTTAGCTTCTCATGTTCCACATGAACGTCTTCATCAAATTTGTTGTTTTTACTTTCAATGGATCCTCCAAGATTATTTTCATGATGTACTATAAGTTTCTGCATATTAGTCTTATCACTTTTAATATGCTTCAGACGCTCAAGATAGTCTTGTAAACGCTCAAACAAATTAGGCGTATTAGGCTCAAATACATAGGAGTGAAGAAGTTGTTCTATGAATAATAATTCATCGTTCATTAAGAAAAAAGAAGAATTCCATTGCTGTGTTTCTAAATGTAATTTTTGAATGGTATCAAGTTTTTGATCTTTCGTTTTATTTTCCATGTTTTTGAGCCTGATATTTTAAAACTACTCCTGATCAAAAGTATAAGCAATGATATAGATCATGTGATTTTAAAAAATAAGATCAACCGTTTCAAATATTTCAGGAATATGCACATGCCATTTATATACATCCGCAATTTTAATTTTAAATTCTAATAAGGCTTCCCGCTCTCCATGAATCAAAAAAACACGTTCCGGAATATTTTTAATAGAATCCATCCAGTCTAGCAACTCTTTTTGATCTGCATGGGCTGATAAACTTTCTTCGTGATGAATACTGGCTTTCACTGAATAGTATTTTCCAAAAATCTTAAGTTCTTGAGCCCCTTCCAAAAGTGCTCTTCCACGTGTTCCTTCAGCCATGTAACCAACCAATAAAACATTAGTATTCGGATTATCTAGCAATTGTTGCAAATAAGTGAGAATTCTTCCACCTGTAACCATTCCGCTTCCGGCAATAACAATTTTTGGTCTGGGATCGTCTATAGTTTCCCATGTTTGTCTGTAGGAGTCAATAATATTTATGTGGGCACACATCGCCTTATATTCATTTGGAGATAACTTATGCCAATTTGGGAAGCGTTCAAAAATAGAAAGTACGTTGTTGCCCATGGGGCTATCAATAAAAACAGGAATATTTGGTATTTTATTCTTCTTATAAAGCTTCCAGAATAAATACATCAGAGATTGCAGACGTTCTACCGCAAAAGAAGGAATGAGCAGGTTTCCTCTTTCATATAGTGTTTTATTAACAAGGGCAACCAGTCTATCCTCTACCTTATCTTGCGGGTGTAATTTATTGCCATAGGTACTTTCAATAAAAAGAAAATCTGCCCACTCAGGTTTAACTGGCGGATCTAACAAAATATCATTTGGCCTTCCAACATCTCCGGAAAAAACAAAACGCTTACCGGAAATTTCTATTTCGATAAAAGTTGAACCAATTATATGCCCGTTATACCTGAATCTATACCGGATTTTTTCAGAAAGTTGTGTCCATTGGTTAATCTCTTCGGCTCTAAATAGAGCTATTGCATTTTCTGCATCCTGCATGTTATACAATGGTAGCGCCGGCCTATGCTTACTATATCCCTCCTTATTGGCTATTTCTGCTTCTTCCTCATTTATCTTTGCACTATCCAGCAATATTATCTTTGTTATTGCAAGTGTAGGGCCGGTTCCTATAATATTACCTTTAAATCCGGCCTTTACCAATCTGGGTAAATAACCCGTATGATCAAGGTGACCATGCGTTAATAAAACAACATCAATTAAGTTGGCCGAAAAAGGCAATGGTTCCCAATTAGATCTCCTAAGGTCCTTCCTGCCCTGAAACATCCCACAATCTATAAGAATGTTTTGCTCATCTGTTTCAATACAAAATTTAGATCCTGTGACCGTACCCGAAGCCCCTAAAAAATGTATTCTAACCATATTCTCGAGTTTATTGCGTCAAATCTTGCAAAGCCTACCAACTTCGGTGAGAATTTTGGTTTTCCTCATATCCGAAACCCCTAAATGGTCCAGATAAAAGCTATCTTTTAATAATTGACGACATAAGACCACATCACGGCTTAACAAAAATTGTTTCTCTCTTTTTGTTAAAAGTGTTGAAACGGTTATAGGATATAAACCAAGTCTGTCTATACGATTTTTTAAACTATCCCCTTTTGGATAATCCCAACTTAGGAGATAGAGCCCCATACAATTGCCATAAACAATAGCGTCTTTGGTAAAACGGGTATTGGTAGCAACCCAGCATGCGTCGGGCTCTTTGATGTTTGAAGAAGCTTTGTACCATGCATTTTTTACATCCTGGTATCTGGAATAAATATATAAGGGAATCTTAACATTGCAATTACGACCTTGTTCTCCATGAAATTTGCATTCAATAATTATAATCGATCCGTTTTTTTCTGCAACCACATCTATTTCATGGTTAATACATTTCCCGGTAACTGATTTACCAACCTGAGTTTTATATCCCGAATAAATTAATACAGCACTTAAAAACCTTTCAAATGGGAAGCCTGTAGGCCCCAACTCATAGATGGCCTTTTTAAGTTTATATTTGGAAGCAAATACAGGTTTGTTGCGTCTTAAGAAACTATATGCCCTATTGTAGACTTCTTTGGTTGTAATTCCATCATATAGTTCTTCCTTAACCAGAGTTAATATTTGATTAATCAATTTATCGTCTGCCCCGCTCCGTTTGAGTGAAGAGCGTAACTTCTCTTCGGAGAATAACACTTTTTCACCCGAAGCCTTAACTATAAGAAAATCCTCATTTGCCATTATGAGTGATAATTGAGATGGTCTCAAATAAATTTGTAAAATCCTATGCTCTGCTTTTTTTATTAAAAAAATTCCTGACCATGGCTTTGACCTGGTTTTCGGTCATACTATCTGCTTTCTCCACCGTCTTAACTTTTAATGCCAGGGTTTTGTAGTTTTCTTTTAATTCCTTGTAAAATTTGTCATTGGTATCTGCCGGACCAAAAATTGCTATGGCTTCTGCATCTTCTATTGTCTTTGCCAATTCCTTAAAATACAATTTCAATTGATGTTTCTCTCTTTCCAAATATTTGCTATCCTGTACCACATCCTGAGGACCCCATCTAGTCTTGGAACGTGCTCCGCCCTTTGGATGAAAGAATTCAATTTCTGAATAAATGGTCTTGAATCTAACATCTTCATTTTTTAAGGTTACCAAATGTGCCTTTTCTTTATCTAACCAAATCCCTATTTTCTTCATGGATATATTTTTATTAATTAGTATTGACTGTATGTATCGAAATTATAAAGACTAAATAAAACTAAGTCCATACTATGACTTGTCATATGATGTTGATCAGTCACTATAGGGGAGAATAAGAAAGGGTATATTGATATTGAAACTTACTTTCTCAAGAACTGGTTCGCGGGTTAATTTCTCCAAAAAACCGTGTTCGTAATGAATCATTACCAGCATATCTATAGCCAATTCATCAATAAAGTCTGTTATTGCTCTGGTCTTATTGGCAAAATCGGGCATCCAATGAATAGAGTGTTTTATTGGTCCCAAATACTCTCTAAGGGTATATAAATTGGATTTCTGAACCGGGCTCAGTCTTTCTTCTTCATTAATATGAACAATACATACAGACGAATCACAATACGAAGCGAATGTTCGAAGAGGTTGCAGGACTTTAGCATTGTAATTCTTCTTGTAGTCTGTAGCAAAAGCAATCTCTTTAGGTAACACAAATTCCTTTTCCCCTGGTATGGTTAATATTGGACAATCCTTAATAGCGTTTATGGATTTGATCACATTACTAGCTAAAAAAATGGATTTGGCCCCGGTCTTCCCTTTATTACCCATTACAACAAGATCTGCATTTGTTTCTTTTATGGCATGCTGTAGAGCATCAACTAGATTTTGATTTTTTGAATGAATACCAAAATGATGTTTACTATTCGCGGTATCAAGATTAATTCTATGCAAAAAAGCATATAAACCCTCCATAGACTCCTCCCCCAGTTGCTGTAATAAACTTAAGTTACGCCCTGCAGCCTGGCAATTACTTTTTAGTGGGGTATGCTCAGTATAAGCATTGAGAATATGGAATGAACAATTGTGATTTTCAAACAATTTCGTAGCGTAAAAAAGCGCATTGTAGGCATTATTGGAAAAATCCGTGGCTATAAGAATATTTTTCATTGAAATTTAAGATTTACATTACGGAATAACCATAAAAGGGATGCTAACATGAAACCCTATTTTCTTAATAACTGGCTCTATAAAAAGACTTTCCAAAAAGGTGTGTTTGTTTTGGATCATTGCCAACATGTTCATCTTGTTTTCTAATTGGAAATTATTTATTCCTGTTATGATTTCCTGATTTGGGAGGTTATGGAACAAATGGGGGATTTTTTCTATTATTTTTTCCAGTTTGGCCTTATTTTGCGATTGAATTTCGGTAAGATCATAGCCGCTTGAAATATGAATGACTTCAATACTGGAGTTGTGTATTTGGGATAAATTAAGAAGACCTTCTAATTGCTTTTCACTGTATTCAACTTCATAGTCTGTTGGAAAAAGCATTTTTTTGGGTGTTTCATATTGAAAATCCGCGGGAATTGCAATCACAGGGCAGGTAGCTTTTTTAATAACGTGTACCGTATGTGTGCCCAGGAAAATTTCTTTTGCACCGGTTGCTCCCTGAGTACCCATAATAACCAAATCGGCTTCTTCACTTGCAACCATTGCAGATACCTCATCAACAAGGATATTGAAAGCAGAATGTGGTATTAGAGTATGCTTTGGATTCTTGAACTCCTTTTCAAGTTGTTTTTTCAATTCTTCCAGTTGATTTATAGATTCTGATTGGTAAATATCTCCCAGACCAATCTGACCGGGGCTGTGTAATAAATATTCAGTTTGGTAAATTGCCGGGGTATAAGTATTCAAAAGATAAAAAGTTGCCTCCTCATCCTTTAAGAGGTTCATGGCATAAGAGATCGCATTATATGCGTTATAGGAAAAATCGGTAGGAAGAATTATTTTTTTCATCGGTACATATTTTAAATATTAACGTGACAGATTTTGCAAAACCAAAAATGGTATTTTTATGTGTAACCCTATTTTTTCAATTGTGGATTGATTCAACATTTGCTCAAGATGTGAATGTCTGGAATTGACCATTATTAACAGGTCTATTTCTTTATGCACAATATATTTTGTGATTGCTATGGTTTTATCCTTCCCATCTGTTGTTTCAAAAAACAAGTTTGCTTTGTACAAACATTCTTTTAAAAATCGCATATTATCTTCCTGCCGAAGCGAAAGTTTCTTGTTAGAATCTATATAAAGCATATGAATGGATGACCTAAAGGAACCAGTTAGTTCACACAATAGTTTTAATTCCCTCCTTTTATGAGGCACTAAATAATCTGAAGGAAACAGAAGTTGTTTTGGCGGATGGTATTTGTAATTTTCGGGTATGGCAAGAACAGGGCACTGCACGTATTTCAAAACCTGAATAGTCTTGCTACCGAAGGTTATTGTTCTATCATTAGTTTCGCCCCTTGTACCCATTAACACAATATCCGCATTCTCCATATTTATAAGATCATTGATCTCATCTGTAAGTGTTCCAAAGGCGGAAATTGATTTGAATTTATGTCTTGGATTAGGCGAATACTCAAATATGTCTTTTATAATTTTTTTTAGTTGTTTTTCAGAATTCTTATAGGTTAGCTCCTTTAGCTCGTCCAACTTACTGCGCTCAATTACTCTGTCTTGTTGATATACCTCATCAGCATATGCGTGCAAGATAAAAAAGTCACATCTTGTATATTTGAATAATTGACAGGCATATTTGAGTGCATTAAATGCGTTTTTAGAAAAATCTGTGGGCACTACAACTTTCCGCATAACCAATTTATCTTAATAACCGTACTAAAATTAATACTAAGCAAGACAAGAAACCATGACATTAATCAGTTACTGAACTTTATAACTTTTCTAAATTAGCAACATGTAATTTTAAGAAAATGAAACAAAGTTTTAGCAAATTAACCGCCGGCAATATCCCTGTTCTTGTTGATTTTTTCGCAGATTGGTGTGGACCATGCAAAATGCTTGCCCCCATCCTTAAACAGGTTAAAGAAGAATTGGGAGATAATATTAAAATTATAAAGATAGATGTGGATAAAAATCAATCTATTGCTTCTAAATATCAGGTAAGGGGTGTTCCAACAATGCTGCTCTTCAAGGATAAAAAGCAAGTTTGGAGGCAATCAGGAGTTTTGCCAAAAGATGAAATAATTAATATTGTGGAATCCTTTAGGTAATTATATCACAACTAAAGGATTGCATTCCATTATCGCTTTTTATTGAAATTAGTCAAGAACTAAGTAATGCAGTAATCTTAGCCATTAATTATTCATGTAATACCAAAAATGGGATATCTGTGTGGTAACTAATTTCTTCTACAGCAGGCCTAAAGAGAATTCTTTGAAAAAAGTTTAGATTTTTGGCCACCATGGCCACAAGATCTATATCCCTGCTTTCAACGAAACACTGAATGGAAGTTTCCAATTTGGAACCGGTTAAGGAATGGAAACTATGGTCAATACCTCTCAGATAATCATGTAAAAACTCTTTATTACTCAATTGTTCTTCACTCAACATTTCACCTTTTTTAGAAATATGAACAACTCGTAATACAGAATTGTTCATTGTTGCCATCTCAATAAGACTGTCCAGGACTTTTATGTCATAGGCAATATGAAAGTCTGTCGGAAAGGCGAGCTCTTTTGGTGTTTTAAAAGTGCTATTTTCGGGCACCGCTAATAAGGGGCATTTTACTTTAGTAATCACATCACCAGTATTGCTGCCCATTGAAACTTTTTTAAGTCCAGTTGCCCCTTTAGTGCCCATTATTATAAGGTCAATCTTTTTGTCTTCAACTTCCCTCTTAATAGCATCTACAAAAAAGTCATACTTTGCTATGGAAACAAAAGAATGTAAGGCATTATTGTGATGTTCTTCAATATACTTTAAAAGTTTTTTAAGGTCTTTTTTACTCTCAGTTAAAACGGTTTCCTTAAGTAGTACCGAGGTGCCCCTGACTGAAGACCCGGCACCTGAATATGGAGGGATTGGATTGATGTGAATGATGTGAAAAATACATTTGGTTTTTTTGAATAATTCAAGCCCGTAATTAATTGCATTACGTGCATTTTCGGAAAAATCTGTCGGGATTAAAATACGTTGCATTTCAGTCTGATTTGTTTAAGAACAAAACTACGATCACTAAATAAACCATAAAATGATTATCATCATGTTCACCACTTTTGCATACTCAAAAATTTAATAAGGAATCCTTTGTAAGCGATCCATATCTAAAATTTTAATATCTCTATCCTTAATCTCAATAATACCCTCTTTCTTGAAAGTAGATAAGGTTCTAATCAGTGTTTCAGTTGCCATTCCAGCAACACTTGCAAGGTCACTCCTTAAGACGTGAATATTTCCGGCTTCATCCTCCTGTAATTTTTCGGCAAATTTAAGCAAGGTAGACGCAGTTTTTTTGCGCACAGAACCGTATGCCATCTGCAACAACTGCTCTTTGATCTGTGAAAGATTTTCGGACAAAAGTTGTAACAACTCCATTACCAATTCTCCATTTTGCTCCAAAACCATTTTTAATTGATCCTTATGAAGGCCAATTAGGACAGAATCCTCCATGGCAGTGGCATATTCCTGGTATGGTATATTCTTAGTAAAACTGGTAAACCCGAAAAAATCATCTGCCTTGTAAATTCCAGTGATCAACTCCTTCCCCTGTTCATCCAATTTGTGAGTTTTGGCATTCCCCTTTATTACCAAATACACCAAATTAGAATTGTCGCCTTCCCTGTAAATTGAATCACCCAAATGAAACCTGAATTCCTCACCGTTATCATCAATAAAATTTTTCAGCTGATGAATACTCCTAACACGAGCTTCACTTACTAAATTATTGTATAACCTTTCTTGTTCCGCTTCTTTAAGAATGCTAGACTTGGCTATCCTACTTTCAATGGCTCCAATAAGTTCCGATTCTTCAAATGGTTTAGTCAGATAGTCATCCGCTCCCATTTCCATTCCCAGTCTAATATCCTTTCGTTCTGTTTTAGCAGAGAGAAAAATAAAGGGGATTGACTTGGTATTATTATCTTCGGACAGGGCGGCTAAAACACCATATCCATCTAATTTTGGCATCATTATATCGCATATGATAACATCCGGGTGACTAGCTTTAGCTACCAAAACTCCTTTTTCCCCGTCAGGAGCGGTAAGGACTTTGTAATTTGATAATTCCAATAATTCTGCCGTATTCTCCCTTAAAGGCTTGTCATCTTCAATTAATAAAACCTTTTTGATCATAATAGTAGTTGTTACGGTTTAAAAAGAACACCCTTTGCTCTAAACAAAATTAGCTAGTATTCTTCAAGATTGCCATTAAGAGGAAGTACTACCGTGAATTTACTCCCTTTGTTTTCCACACTTTTAAAGTTAATATTCCCTCCCAGGTTCTCAACATGTGATTTGACAATATTCAGGCCTATACCGGTACCCTGAGTCAGTAGTACATTGTCTGCCCGGAAGTACAGGTTAAATATGTGCTTTTGATCCTCTTTTGGAATACCAATTCCCTTGTCTATAACATGGAAGCCAATCTCATCGTTACTAATATCTATTTTTAAATCTATTTCAGTGTCTTCTGGAGAATACTTAATGGCGTTATGCAATAAATTGGTTAACACCAATGAAATAATCTTCTCATCCTGATTTATTATGACGTCCTCTATATTAGGAGGATAATTAATTTTTTGTCCTGTTTTTAAAAGCATATTCGCATTATAAATCACTTCATTAACAACTTTGCTAAGCGAAAAATCGGTAAGTCTATAAATTTCTTTTCCTTTTTCAAGTCGCTCAATAGATAAGAAATCATTCAATATCCCCGTAAGATGATGTACTCCGGTTGTAATGGATTTTAAATGTTTATCCCTAATATTCTGCTGTTCAGCAGATTTATATTTACCAACTAAGGTGGCCGATGTAAGAATAGTGCTCAAAGGAGTTTTAAACTCGTGAGAAACCATTGAAAGGAATTTGGTCTTTAGATTGTTCAATTCCTTTTCTTTTACCAAGGCTTCCTTAAGTTCCTGTGTTCTAAGTGAAACTGTTTTTTCCAGTTTTTGAGTATAATTTTTTCGTTCAGAAATATCCAGGACAAAGGCTACTATCAAAATTTTAACACCAAGGCTGGAGGATTGCAAATGAATTTCCGAAGGATAAGTTGTTCCATCCTTACGCCTAAAATGGGTTTCAAATGTAATTTTCTTTTTACTACTTGATTTTATGGGATCCAGAATCTCCCTGAACCGATTTTCGGTAATACCCGTTATAAGTTCTTTTATTGTTAATTTTTTAATTTCTCTAATTGTATATCCCGTATTCTTCAGCGCCCCATAATTCACGTGTGAAAACCTGAGTGTTTCCACATCAAAAACATATATCTCGTTAAGTGATTCATCAAAAATCTTTAGAAAATGTCTTATCTCTTCTTCCGCTTTTACACGGTTGGTTATATTATTTTGAATTCCCACAAAATGTGTGATCTTGCCATCTTGATTTCGAATTGGATTAATAGAGACTTCATTCCAGAATAAGGTGCCGTCCTTTTTATAATTCCTTACTTGTACCTGGCATTTTTTACCTGCTCTTATGGCCTTATGCATTATTTGAACCCCTCTTTGATCATTATCGTCTTTCTGGAGAAACCGGCAATTTTTATTTAGGGCTTCAGATTCTGAATATCCGGTAAGTTTCCTAAATGCCTTGTTCACAAATATAATTGGATGATCCTCCTTTAATGCATCTGAAATGACAATACCGTTTTGGGTAGCGTCCAAAGCTTCACTTTTTACATTTAAGTTTTTTTCAATTTCCATACTTTCAGACAAATCATAGACTAGTGCCAGAACATAGGTCCTTTCATAAATTATAAAAGGATTAAACTTAATGGTCACGGGAAATTCCTTGCCTGATTTTCTCCTTCCCTGCACACAACGTCCACCAGCCATTGAATCTTTCTTTGTGCTTTTGAAGTATTTTTTAAGATGTTCTTTATGGACATTTTTATACTTATCAGGAATTATTTCAGAAAGCGGTTTTCCTAAAAGTTCATGAAGCGAATAATCAAAGAGACGTGCTGCTTTTTTGTTTATAGAGACAATTTGCTGATCCTGATTTACTATTATTATTCCCTCTGATACCGCTTCGGAGAGTAAATGGAAAATATTAATATTTTTATCAAAAACATGCATCTATTAAGATTTGGAATGAATATTCCGAAAGCAAAATGTAAGCTTTAACTATACCTTAAAAGTAATCACAGGTAAATTTGCGTGATTAACTACATCTTCACCGATGCTACCTTTAAAAAAATGTGCTATTCCACTTCTTCCATGAGTAGGAATAGCTATTAAATTGGCATGTACATCATTCGCATGATTAAAAATGCCTCTTTCAATTGAATAATCTGAGATATAAATCATTTCAATATTCGCGGGAATGGCTCCATTATGAGCTACTTTCAGGAATAACTCAGCTTTCTTTTTAGTCTCTCCTGAACTCATGAATTCTTCATTAGGTAAATTCACATATACCAGATGAAGCTTAACGTCCCATTTCTCGAAAAGAGCCCGTGCATCATTGTAAGCTTTTACACTCTCAACATTAAGATCACATGCAAAAACTACTAATTTAGGATTGAAAAAAGGAGAAGGTTCTTTTATTACTAAAACAGGAATATCAGAAGAGCGTACTACCTTTTCAGTATTGGAACCTACGAAAATCTCACTAACCCCGCTGGCCCCATGTGAGCCCATAATTATCAAGTCAATATTGTTTTCTTTGGCTACCTGATTAATCTCACTGAAGATCTTATAGTTTTGAACCATTTCGGTAACTTTAAGGTCTTTTAAAAAAGGTTTATTCAAAAAAGTTTCATAACGCTTTTTGGCCAGTTTCATATAAAAGTGAGCCTCAGCAGCTTCCTCAGATTCACTTTTGGTTAAATAGGCTTCAGAAAGGCCCATCATATGAAGTACAATAATCTCTGCACTAAAATCCTTTGCCAGTTTAGCAGCAACTTCAAGCGCATATCCTGCATGTTCGGAAAAATCTACCGGGACTAATATTTTTTTCATGGTCGTTTAATTAAAAAATCTTATTCAATACTTTTTAAAGGTTTCCTTTCTCTTTTTGAGCTGGTTTTGCAATTCCTTTATTGTAGTGGCAGCGGCCTTTTCAAAATTATCCTGATTGGATTTAGCAAATAATCTGGGGCCGGGTGCACTTAATTGTATTTCACATATTTTACCTAAACCAGATGGGTCATTCTCTAATTTAAAAAAGACATCTGCCTTTATGATCCAATCATATTTATTTGCCAGTTTTTCCAATTTGGAAGTAATAATAGCGGTCATAGATTCGCTTGTTGGCATTTGAACATATTGAATATTTATTGTCATAATTATACTTTTTAGAGTTTGTAATAAAGATCGTACTGAGCACATTGGTAAACTATGACATTTATCATTGTTGATTGGTGTCTAGTCATAATTATTCCGATATATTATCCACTAATTTAGAGATACCTATTAAACTGGCAAAACAATAAGTGAGGAGATCAAGACCTAAGTTTATTACTTTCTTTAAGCAAGACAATAAGGACTCCAAGTATAATTATATTTTTAACTATGTATTGACCTAAAAGGCTAAGACCAAAAGGAGTCATTGAGAATACAAGATCGGGGAAATAGAGAAATGGCAGGAAAGTCAGGATAATATGGACCAATGCCAGTTTTAGAGCAAATTTTTCAAAAAGGTTGCTTATTAGTAACAACCCTATCACGGTTTCCCAAATTGCAAGTAAGAGTATTGATAGATCAGGGGCCAGAAATCCATATGTCAACCGGCTAATAGTCGCTTTGGCAAGGTCCTCAGCCGGACTTACACCAGCGAAGAATTTCAGCATGCCAAACCATAGATAAACAATACCAATAGTTACTGAAATTATGTTGATTTTTTTATTCCTGCTTATTAATCGTGCTACTAGTTCCTTCATTTTTTTCCAAAAAAGCTAAACTAAGTATCCCCATTGAATTAAAAAGTGACAAATGTCATCTTTCTCTAATATTTTTTCATTTATTGTTTTATTTTACTAATACCACAGTTTTCTGACAGGTAATCTATTAAATAGTGTTGATTTTTGTTTGTAATTAGACAGTAGAAGGGAAAATTAAACAAGCAGCAAATACAATCTGATCATCATTATCAAATCTTAATCGCAAGAGTATTTTTTTCTTCACTTGAGGAAAGCAGCTGTCACAATGATTAAAATCATTTGTGTTAAATAACAATGCACGTAGTTTTGTTATTCAATAGATAATCATCAGAGATCAAAGAACCATCCTGGAGAACTGTATTTGATCATCTTTATTAATTGTTATGAGAGATTCATCATTAAACACATTAATTGTAGAAAATTCAAAAGTGCATTGTACTATAATAGCACGGATGGTGCAAAATCATGATGACCTTAATTTGGTGGCAGCCTGTAGTAATGCCATAGACGCTAATAGAATCATTAAATACCATAAAATAGATTTAATACTTCTCGATATTGAAATGCCTTTTATTGATGGTTTCCATCTTCTGGATTCTTTGGATCAGAAAATAGAGGTCATAATAATATCCGGTAATTCTAATTATGCCCTAAAGGCCTTTGACTACGGCGTAACAGACTTTTTGTTAAAACCTTTAAATATTGATCGTTTTAACAATGCCATCCTAAAAGTGGTAATAAAACAATACATGAAAGGAAATAAAATTGAAGATGATCCCGATTTTTTGATGGTGCGAAGTAATATGAAAAACAAGAGTATTAATACAAAGGAAATTAAATGGGTCGAGGCCTTAGGTGACTACATACAGATAATTACAGAAAAAGAAAAAGTTATTGCCCTGAGTACTATGAAATCAATCTCGGACAAGCTTCCGAATGACAAGTTTCTTAGGATTCATAGATCATATATTGTAAATTTAAACAAGGTTGAAAAATTCGGCTGTACAACTGTGGAGATAGATGAACATCAAATACCCATGAGCAGAAAGCAAAAACCTAAACTTGAATTTCTTTTGGAAAAAAGTTAATAGTAAGCAAGTTAATTCAGACCCAACAACTCAAAATAAGCTTAATGAGATGCGTTCCTTTTTCGTTTAGATTTCTTTTTAGCTTAATAATAATTTCTGCCTTTGCAGGCTGTAATGATGGCCCGGAAAAGATATTGCCTTTAAAAGTAACTATCACAGAATCTGTATATTCCTCGGTAACCATTCAACCTGATAGCCTTTATCAGGTATATGCGGCTGTAGGAGGCATTCTGGATAAAAATTTTGTTGACGAGGGCGATTCAGTGTCCAAAGGAACACCTGTAGCTCAAATCATTAATAATGCCCCAAAGTTAAACACTGAAAATGCCAAACTAAATCTTGAATTGGCAAGAGAGAATTACAGCGGTAGTAATGCCATAATAAGGGCGTTACTTGATGAAATTAATGCCGCAGAACTTAGATATAAGAATGATTCTGTAAATTTCTGCAGACAACAAAACCTTTGGGAACAAAATATAGGATCCAAGGTAGAATACGAAAATCGAAAACTGGCTTATGAATTGTCAGGTAACAATTTGGCCTTACTTAAAGGTAATTTTGAACGAACAAAGTCAGAATTAAATACAAAATTAAAGCAGGCAGAAAACAATTACCAAACTTCTTTGATAACAACCGAAGATTTTACAGTACATAGTAAAATCAATGGAAAGCTCTACGCACTTTACAAAAATCAGGGTGAAATAATTAATACGATGGAGCCTATTGCAGCTATAGGAAGTGCAGATGATTTTATAATTGAAATGTTAGTTGATGAGGTTGATATCGTCAAGCTGAAAATTGGTCAAACAGCTCTAATTACTCTTGATGCTTATGGGTCAAAAGTATATTCTGCAACCATTAATAAGATTTATCCAAGAAAGGATGAGCGGTCTCAGACTTTTAAAATCGAAGCCAAATTTAAAGACCCTCCGGAAATACTTTACCCAGGTCTGGCGGGTGAAGGCAATATTATTGTTTCCCAAAAAGAAAATGCCCTGACCATTCCCAAAGCATATCTTATAGGCGAGAACCAGGTGAAAACAGAAGAGGGGATTGTAGAAATTATAACCGGCATACAAGATATGGAACGCATTGAAGTTCGATCAGGTCTGGATGCTGATACTTATGTATTTAAACCAGAACAATGACAAATTGGAAAGTCATACTAGGTATTGCCAAAACACATCTGCTAACAAAGATGAAGTCTACCGTAACGGCTTCACTCGGAGTTACTTTTGGTATTGGGGCCTATATTACGTTGGTAAGCTTTATGACAGGTTTAAACGGAATGTTAGATGATCTGGTTCTTAACCAAACCCCACATATCCATATGTATAATGAAATTGAACCTTCCTCGGAACAGCCAATTTCATTATATAAAAAATTTGATGGAGGCTTAAATGTAGTTCACTCCATTAAGCCTAAACAAGGCCAGCTAAAAATACATAACGCCCTACCCATATTACATTATTTAAAAGATCAGGAAAATGTGAAAGGCGCAACGCCTCAACTCCGATCCCAGATATTTTATTTATCCGGCTCCATTGAACTTGGGGGTAACCTTGTAGGTATAGATATTATGGAGGAAGTGCGCTTATCAAATATTCAGGATAATATTATTGAAGGAAGTCCGGAGGCACTCAAAAATACAGACAATGGTATTTTACTCGGTTCCGGCCTTGCCAAAAAAATGTCACTGAGCGTTGGCAACCGAATACAAATCAGTACTGTTAAGGGAATTGTTTTTCCCTTAAAGATAGTTGGGATCTATCAAAGCGGAATTGCGGAAATAGACAATGTTCAAAGTTTTGCAAATCTTAAAACCGTGCAAAGAATACAAGGAGAAGCCGAAAACTATATTACAGATATCAATATTAAACTCTATGACATCGCAGAAGCTGTACCCATGGCCAGGCAGTTGGAAAAACAGTTTAAAATTAAAGCAACTGACATAAATGAAGCAAATGCTCAGTTCGAAACGGGAAGTAATATTCGCAATATTATTACCTACGCCGTTTCTATAACCCTGCTTATTGTGGCAGGCTTCGGAATTTATAATATTCTGAATATGCTTATTTATGAAAAAATGAAAGACATTGCCATCCTGAAGGCAACAGGGTTTTCGGGAAAAGATGTGCAACTAATATTTATGAGTCAGGCAATGATAATAGGTGTAGCCGGAGGAATTATTGGGTTAATAATAGGTTTTTTTTTATCTAGAGTTATTGATAATATACCTTTCGAAACCGAAGCACTACCTACAATAAGTACATTCCCGGTAAATTATAACCCGGGCTATTATGTTATTGGAATTGTATTTGCCCTAATTTCTACATTTATTGCCGGATACCTACCCTCAAATAAGGCTAGAAAAATTGATCCTGTGCGTATAATACGCGGAACCTAATTAACGATTATGGGAACGGTACTGGAAACCAAAACTATTAATAAGCATTTCAGAAAACCCGTAGATTTTCATGTCCTAAAAGATATTAGCTTTAAGGTGAAAGAAGGGGAGTTTGCCTCCATTATGGGGAAGTCTGGTTCCGGAAAATCCACCCTGCTTTATATCCTTTCCACCATGGATACAGACTATGAAGGTGAGTTATATTTAAATGAGGAACTCATAACCGGGAAACCAAATAAGGAATTGTCGCAAATCAGGAACCGGCATATCGGTTTTGTATTTCAATTTCACTATCTGCTTTCGGAATTCACTGTCCTGGAGAATGTGATGCTTCCTGCTAAAAAACTGGCTGTCAAAAGCGATAAAGAAATTGAACATGATGCTATGGAAAAATTAAATATGCTGAACATCGGAAATTTGGCAAAAAAAAGGGCTTCAAGGGTATCTGGCGGAGAAAAACAACGTGTGGCTATTGCCAGAGCGCTTATCAATAATCCAGATATTTTGATGGGTGATGAACCGACAGGAAATCTCGACAGTTATAATGCCGAAAACGTTTTCCAAATATTTAAGAGGTTAAAAGAAGAGGAAGGACTTTCTTTATTGGTTGTCACACATGATTTAGATTTTGCAAAACGTACTGATCGGATCATAGAAATGGAAGATGGCACCATTCTTCACTAAATTTGAATTGTTAGTTCCTAAATTCAGGAATTAAAGCAAAGTATTGGAATAGTGACTAAGGTTTCCATTTTTTTTACAATGTCTTTATTAAAAATAGCAGCAAAGATACCCTTATTTACTCTTTCCAACATACCTAAAATATCTGCATTCTCATCTCTTATGTGCATCCTTAATCCCTGTTCAATGCTATTGGCCAGAACCATGTGAAAACTTATTTTTTTATATGCCACCTGAACTCTCAACAATTCTTTGAACCATTCCATTTGTTGCATAGTTGCGTATTCATCCCTTGTAGGAATATGAACTACTTCTATTTCGGCATTATAGCGTTCTGCTATAGTAGCCAATTTTTCTATTGCAATTATATCAGAAGATTCAAAATCACTTGCATAAGCAATCTTTTTTAGTCTTTTATAATTATAATGAGGCGGAATAATTAGTATTGGACACAGTTTCTTATCTATTAATTTATTAGCAATATTCCCACTAAAGAAACCCCGGGCAGAATGTTCATCTTTCATCCCTATGACCAGCAAATCAATATTTGCTTTACTTATTCTGTCAATAATTCCTTTGCTTATTGAAGAATTTTGAGCAACCTCATATGTTAGTTGATTTTTGCTTAGATTTTGGTTAAGATTTTTGTTGCAATAGTCTTCCAGTATTTCTTTATGCTCAATTATCGCCAATTTATTTAATTGTTCGGAAGGCCTTATGTTGGATGTTCTTACAGGTGGAATATCAAATATGTGAAATACAACGAGTTTGGCTTTTAAAGTTTCGCTGAGATTCATTGCGTAGTTTAAGGTTGAGATCGAATTTTTGCTACAATCCGTGGCATAAAGAATAGTGTCCATAACAACTCATTTAAAGATTTAGTCAATTTACCTCATTTTAGATCTGAATAATATGATATTGGTCACAAAAGTTACATGACTTATATCATAAAAATTAGCCTTTAACTGAACTACATTTAAGATCCAAACTAAAAGGGAATATATCATGGATAACAGCAATAAACCAACTCAGCAAAATACAATTGGAGAAGTAAACTGGCAAGAACTTTATATCCTTACAGATCATTGGAAGTCAGATCTGAACTTCTATAAAGATGACCTGAGGTTCTTACATCATCTAATAGATAAATATATTATTTGGATTACAAAAGACGACAACCTTAATATGGTACAAGAAATAAAGAAAAATCTTTTTGAGATTCGAAATATAAGTGTGGACTTAATGAAGGAAGTAACCTCACACCAGGGGAATTTGGGACTTATGGTAGAAAACCCGGTTCAGACTTCAAATCCCCAATTTATGAAAGATCATGAAGTCCTGGAAGATAAAATTTCCAAATTCGTTAAACTGTTCAGGTCCAATCGAAAAGAAATATTTAAGATAACAGAATACGTCATAGACAGCGAGGAATTACCAAATATTCTTAAAAACTAATTCCGTGCAATAATCTCTGCATATCCTCAGAAAACAGTTTTGATGATTGTTGAATTTAGATGCACTATGTAAGCACGATTAATCTTCAAAATAGAAATACTTCGTTATATTTGCACCGCAATTTTAGTAAAATGCCCACGTGGTGAAATTGGTATACACGCTACCTTGAGGGGGTAGTGTTCGAAAGGACGTGCTGGTTCGACTCCAGTCGTGGGCACAAAAAAACTGCTTCTGTTAAAACAGGAGCAGTTTTTCGTTTTAAGGAATATTCATATTTATAAACGCCTTACCCTTACATTTCTGAACCACACACCTGCACCGTGGTCCTGCAGAGCTAAATAACCATCATTAGTATTGCCGTAATCTGGATAATCATTCCATTTACCACTATTGCGTTTTTCTAACCAGTCTTGAGAGTTTTTATCAAATTCGACAATTTTTTTACCATTGAGCCAATGCTCGGCTTTACCTTTATTAAAAATTATCTTACTAGTGTTCCACTCCCCTACCGGCTTCAGGCTTTTATTTTCATTGGCTACATGCATGGCATAATTGGCACCGGTTTTTTGCCAGTCTTCAATGGGCTCTTCAAAACCTACATCATCCAATATCTGGTATTCCGGTCCGGTTTCATAAGGTGAGTGATATATCGTATCCTCCACTACGTGGTAAAAAGCACCGCTATTGCCCCCTTTAGATATTTTCCATTCAAAAGCAAATTCAAAGTTGTCATATGTTTCATTACTAATAATATCTCCTCCAACATCTCCTGCTTCTCCAAAACACTCAATAACACCATCCTTAATTGACCAATTTGATGGAAGAGAATCCTGGTTAAATCCTCTCCAGTTAGCCGGTTCCATAAGTTCAACCCATTCACCGGCTACTATATGATCTTCTTTTGAAGCGGGTGTTTCTGCTTTCTTCTTTTCTGTATTCTTACAGGCCCCAATTACGAGTGCCAAACCAATAATTACTATTCTCAGTTTCATAATCTTCAAAATTAAAGTAGTTTCATCCCAACGGGATCCCATTTTATAGCCTTGTCTAAAAAATAACTGTCATTGCAAGCTAAAGCAGGAGCCGCCGCACGATAACCAAAAACAGCGTCTTCAGATACAGCTTTACCTCCTCTGATAGCATTGAACCAATTAGAAAAATGATCATAATGGGCTCCTTTATAACCTTCCTCGGCCTCAAAAACTATTTCTTCCTGAGGAAGCATCTTTCTCCTTGAACTGGCACTTCCAGATTGCGACGCCTTGGCTTGTAAAAATGGGTCATTGTCAAATTGCTCATTATTTCTTCTTAAAATTACCTTACTCCATTGAACATCCATAGAACCCTCGCTACCAACAATTCTCAGATAAGTTGTTCCCGATGTTCCATCAACAAAATTACAACGCAATGAAAGATTAAAAGCAGGGTGTTCTTTTGAATCGGGATAATCGAATACGCCCAGAAGAACATCTGGTACTTCTCTGCCGTCTTTCCAATAGCGTAATCCTCCCGATGAATAAATTTGATTTGGTCCTTTTGATTTGGTAATAAAATGCAGGCTGGAAAAAAGATGTACAAACAAATCTCCTGACATCCCTGTGCCATAATCTTTATAGTTTCTCCATCTGAAAAAACGCGTAGCGTCAAAAGGTCGTTTATTGGTGTTCATTAAAAATGTATCCCAATCTACTGTTTCGGGTGATGCATCCTTGGGAATATTATATTGCCAGGCACCGGTTGGGCTTCTTCTGGCCCAAAAACCTTCTGCATAATTGATATCCCCGATTGCTCCCTGAGCCAACAACTCTTTGGCTTTTTCATTTCCAAGAGAAGACATTCCCTGACTACCCACCTGGAATACCATTCCCGTCTCATTCTGAGCTTTAATAACATCATGCCCTTCGTCTAGAGAATGAACCATAGGCTTTTCGCAATAAACATGTTTACCAGCACGCATGGCGTCTATTGAAATTTGTTTATGCCAATGATCGGGTGTTCCGATAATAACCGCATCTACATCTTTCCTGGCCAATATTTCCTTATACTGTTTGGTTGTGAATAGGTCTTTACCCCATCTTTCCTTGGCCCTTTCAAGATGACCATCATAAAGATCACAAACGGCAACTAATTTTACACCGTCGTGCTTTAAGGCTGTATTGGTATCCTCTGATCCCATGCCTCCTGCACCTATTAGAGCGATTTGTATATTACTGCTTGCGCTATATTTTTTTCTACTTAAATAAGAAATATGAGGTCTTGTTCCAGCACCAATGATTGCCGGTGTACTTGCCAAAGCCAATGTTCCGGCCCCAATTTTCTTTAAGAACTGCTTTCTGGTTTGAGTGGTTTTTTTTGACATAATATTTTACGTTAGCGAGGCTAAATATATCCATTTATAATAGAAATTTTTAAGTTTTAGTGTCATAAACTAAAAAAAACGATCACTTTACCGATTACTTTTGAAAAAATTAACTCAACTATTAAATATTTCCGTTTATAAAATTGTAAATTTGTTTAAACATTATTTATAATTAATGAACAATGTAAAAAGATCTTTTAGTATACGGGATTTGGAAAACCTGTCCGGTATTAAAGCACATACTATCCGAATCTGGGAAAAAAGATACGCGTTATTATCGCCTGAACGAACCAGTACTAACATTAGGACCTATAGCCTGGCAAGTCTTCAGAAACTACTCAATATTACCTTGCTCTATAAGAACGGTTATAAAATATCTAAAATCGCAAAAATACCAGAGATTGATATACCGGTTGTCGTCAGGGAGATTGTGGCCAAAAACAGTACGAAAAATCATGCAATCAATGCCTTCAAATTGTCGATGATTAACTTTGATCCGTCATTATTCCAAAATACCTATAATAACCTGCTTTCAGAAAAATCGTTTCGGGATATTTTTTGGGAGTACTTTATTCCTTTATTAAGTGAACTTGGGTTATTATGGCAGACAGATACCATTAGCCCTGCGCATGAACATTTTATTACTAATTTGATTAAACAGAAGATTTACACGAGTACGGAGAAATTACAGTTAATGGAACCTACTCAACATGATAAAATATTCGTTCTTTTTCTTCCTGAAAATGAAATCCATGAAATTGGCCTTCTATTTATTAATTATGAAATTCTTCTTCGTGGTTACAAAACTATTTATCTGGGACAGACTATGCCCTTGGAAAGCCTTGTAGACCTGCAAGCTTATTATAATAATATACATTACTTATCCTATTTTACTGTAGTACCAAACAAAGACAGATTAGGGAAATACATTGATGACTTTACAAAAATTATAAGCCAGAAAAATTCTAATTTGTGGATTCTAGGTAGGCAAATTCAACATATAAATAAAGAAAAACTTCCACCGCACATTCGTACCTTTGAATCTGTTGAACAATTGTCTAAAGCATTATAAGTTACTAATAGGTCTCCAACCCATGAATATCAACAAGCCATGAATATCAACAAGAAAAAAGTTGTAATCATTGGATCGGGGTTTTCATCCCTTTCTGCAGCCTGCTATCTGGCTAAAAAAGGCTTTAATGTTAGCCTTTTTGAAAAGAACGATACAGTTGGCGGAAGAGCCAGACAACTCATTACAGAAGGATTTACATTTGATATAGGCCCAAGTTGGTATTGGATGCCAGATATTTTTGATCGCTTCTTCGCAGATTTCGGTAAACAAACCTCAGACTATTATCAATTGGATAAATTAAGCCCTGCTTATAAAATCTTTTTTGAAGACGATATTATCACTATTGGGGACTGCATGGATAAAATTTGTGAGGAATTTGAACGAATTGAAAAGGGCAGTTCCAGGCATCTTAAAAAATTTATCGCCAAGGCACAAAGAAATTATGATATTGCCATCAATGAAATAGTCTATCGTCCCGGGCTTTCCCCGTTGGAGTTGGTAACGAAGGATACTATACTAAGAGTAGACCAGTTCTTTAAAACAATAAGTCAGGAAGTCCGAAAAAATTTTAAAAACCCGAAACTTATTTCCACACTGGAATTCCCGGTGTTATTTCTTGGTGCCAAGCCAAACAATACCCCTGCTTTCTATAGTTTTATGAATTTTGCAGATTTCGGACTTGGAACCTGGCACCCTAAAGGAGGAATGTACCAGATAATACTTGGAATGAAAAGTTTAGCCCTGGAGCTGGGGGTCATAATCCGAACAGATAGTCCAGTAGATAAGATCATTGTGCGGGAGGGTAAGGCAACGGGGATATTAGTGAATTCTGAAACAATAGATGCTGATATGGTATTAAGTGGTGCAGATTATCATCATACAGAAACCTTATTGGACAGCTCTTATCGGCAATATTCTGAAAAATATTGGCAGAGAAAAACCTTTGCACCTTCTTCTTTACTCTTCTTTATAGGATTTGACAAAAAATTAGAAAATATTGAACATCATAATTTATTTTTTGACACAGATTTTAGTGAGCATGCCTCAGAAATTTATGACAATCCAAAATGGCCTACCAGGCCTTTGTTTTATGCAAACTTCCCCTCAGTAACAGATAAAAGTATGGCACCCGGTAACAATGAAACTGCTTTTTTCCTGATTCCGATAGCTCCGGGATTAGAGGATACACCAGAACTTAGGGAACAATACTTTGATATTGTTTTGAAAAGATTCCAGGAACGGACTGGCCAGAGTGTAGAAAATAATATTATATTTAAAAAATCGTTTTGTGTAAATGACTTTAAAGAACAGTATAATTCTTATAAAGGAAATGCTTATGGCATGGCAAATACATTATTACAAACGGCTTTTTTGAGACCAGGATTGAAGAGCAAAAAAATTAATAATTTATTTTTCACCGGCCAATTAACGGTACCGGGGCCAGGAGTTCCTCCTTCTTTAATTTCGGGAAAATTAGTTTCTGAATTAATGGAGAAAAATAATTAATAGCAAGTAAATGAAAGCTATTTTCGATGATATTTCCTTTGAATGCAGCAAAATTGTAACCCAATCTTACAGTACATCCTTTTCGCTCGCTACAAAAATGTTGTCCTCTTCGATAAGGAGAGACATATACAACATATATGGTTTTGTTAGATGTGCGGACGAAATAGTCGATGCCTTCCATGACTATGACAAAGAAACATTGTTCAACAAATTTGAAGAGGATCTTGAGACAAGCTTAAAAAATAAGATAAGCCTAAATCCCATATTAAACGCCTTCCAACATACTTACCATAAATACAAAATTCCACATCATTTGGTTAGTTCATTTATGAAAAGTATGAGAATGGATCTCAATAAAAGCGTGTATAGTACGGAAGCAGAATTTAAAGAATATATTTATGGATCTGCCGACGTTGTGGGTCTAATGTGTCTTCGTGTTTTTGTAAAAGGGGACGATGATCGCTATGAAACCCTTAAAGATTCTGCCATGGCTTTGGGGTCTGCCTTTCAAAAGGTTAATTTTCTCAGGGACCTCAAGGCAGATTACGAACATTTAAACCGTTCATATTTTCCAAATACAAACCTTCTGGAATTAGATGAAAGGTCTAAACTGAGAATTGTTGAAGAAATAAAAGCTGATTTTAAAGCAGGTTATGACGGAATAGTTCAACTACCTAATGAAGCAAAATTTGGTGTTTATACGGCCTATAAATATTATTATAAATTGCTGCGTAAATTACAAAAAACACCATCAACGGAAATAAAAAACGCCAGAATACGGGTGCCTAATTATCAAAAATTCGGACTTCTTGCCAAGTCCTATGTAAATTATAAACTGAACTTATATTAAAATGAAAATTGTAATTTGGATCCTTATTTTCCTGGCTACTTTTGGTTTCATGGAATTTATGGCCTGGTTTACTCACAAGTACATAATGCATGGTTTTTTATGGAGTTTACACAGTGACCATCATAAAAAAGATCATGATTCCTGGTTTGAACGGAATGATGCTTTTTTTATTTTTTATGCGGTTGTTAGTATGACCTTCTTTTATTTAGCTACATATACTTCCTTTTGGTATGGTTGGCCTTTAGGCTTCGGTATCATGGCATATGGTGCTGCGTACTTCATGGTTCATGATATTTTCATTCATCAGCGCTTTAAAATGTTCAGAAATGCCAATAACTGGTATGCTAAAGGTGTGCGCAGAGCACATAAAATGCATCATAAGCATTTAGGCAAAGAAGATGGAGAGTGTTTTGGTATGTTGATTGTTCCTTTTAAGTATTTTAAGAAATAAATGTTCCTAATTTATCATCCAATAAAATAGTCAGTTCCTTCGTTTCCGAAATCTTACAATTATTTTAGAAGATCATCCAATAAAATATGAACACTTTCTGCGTTCCAATCAGCAGATCCTGTCTCTGCCATAACAATATTCCCTTTTTTATCAATAATAAATGTCGTTGGTAAAGCTGCAGAATATAGGGTTTTTGGTGTAAAGCCAGATTCGAAATAAACCGGTAAACTATAATTCTTCTTCAATATGAAGTTAGACACCCTTTCTTTTTTATCTCTGGCAATAAACAAAAATGTAACCTTTTCCCCATACGCGTCATATAACAGTTGTAAATCGGGCATTTCAGCAACACAAGGTGGACACCAGGTAGCCCAGAAATTGATAAATAAGACCTCTCCCTTGTGGTCTTCCAGATTTACTGTATTACCTTTTGTATTCACCAGTTTAAAATCATAATCCTCTAAAAACTGTTGAGCTCTCTCTTCAACCGGAACAGGATTGTGAGATATTAACCTGTTAAGATAAACCTTGGCGTGAAAACCTATCGGTGTAAAAAAATAAAGCGCCAATAATAGTATAATAGCAATATTGAATAGCTGTGTCTTTTTTAATTTCACTTCTAATTTATTAGTTCATTGAGGAGATTGTAGATTGTTTTATTATCCCAATCGGCAATACCTTCTTGCTTTACCCTAATATAGCCCTTTTTATCAATTATATATGACGATGGCGGCTCAAGAATAGTTAATGGTGCTCCTTCACCAATAATAAGATAAGTAACCGGAAAAGTAAGTTTATGCTCTTTCATGAATTCCTCTACTGGAAGCCTCTCCTCATCAGTTATTATATAAAAATCAACCTTATCCTTATATTTATTATAAAGATTCTGGATACTTTTCAGTTCTGCTGCACAGGGCAGTCGCCAGGAGGCCCAGAAATTTATAAAAACCACATTCCCTTTTGATTTCTCAAAGTTAAAGAATTCCCATTTTGCATTTTTTAACTTCCAGTTATAATCTGCAATTTGATGTTGTTCACCAACTTCAATTACCTCCGGGCGAAAGGAAAATATTTGGTTCAATAAAATTTTACCATGATACCCCAATGGGGTCACAAAAAAAGAAAGCACGAAAGCCATGAATAGTATATTGAGTATGGTTTTCTTACTTATTTTCATTCAATATAGTTTGTCAAAACTAAATAACTCCCGAGGAATATCGGGAGTTATATTATTTGATTTCAGATACAAATTATGCCGCATTTTCTTTCTTTATCACATTTAGAGCAGAACCTTCGTGGAACCATTCAATCTGTGGCAGATTATAGGTGTGTTTCGTTTGGATTAAATCCTTGGTGCCATCCCCATGTACAACTTCAATAGTCAATGGTTTATCCGGAGCAAATTCTTTAATATCAATGAAGTTAAAGGTATCATCTTCCTGGATAAGGTCATAATCATGTTCATTAGCAAAAGTCAATGCTAACATCCCCTGTTTTTTCAGATTGGTTTCGTGAATACGGGCAAAAGATTTAACAAGGACCGCTGCTACTCCCAAATGCCTGGGTTGCATAGCAGCGTGTTCACGTGAGGATCCTTCGCCATAATTGTGACCACCAACCACAATGGTCTTTATACCCTTGGCTTTATACGCTCTCTGTGTATCTGGTACACCGCCATATTCTCCACTTAATTGGTTTTTTACAAAATTGGTCTTTTTGTTAAAGGCATTTACAGCGCCTATCAATGTATTATTAGCAATATTATCGAGGTGTCCTCTGTATCTTAGCCATGGACCAGCCATAGAAATATGATCTGTGGTGCATTTTCCAAATGCTTTGATAAGAAGCTTCATATTTTGAAGACTCTCTGGGGTAATAGCTGCAAAAGGCTCTAAAACCTGCAATCTTTCGGAATCTATAGCCACTTTTACCTCAACCCCACTCCCATCTTTATCTGGAGCGAGATACCCTGCATCATCAACCTCAAAACCTTTTGGAGGTAATTCAATTCCTTCAGGTTCTTTTAATTTGATTTGATCACCGTCTTCATTCAATAATGTATCATTCATCGGATCAAAATCAAGTCTTCCTGAAAGGGCAATAGCTGCTACCATTTCCGGTGAGCCGACAAAGGCGTGTGTATTTGGATTTCCATCGGCCCTTTTTGAAAAGTTTCGATTAAATGAATGTACAATAGTATTTTTCTCCTCTCCTTTGAGATCACTTCTGTCCCACTGACCTATACAAGGCCCGCAAGCATTTGTAAATATAGTTGCGCCCAGATTTTCAAATATCTGTAATAAGCCGTCTCGTTCAGCCGTATATCTGATTTGTTCTGATCCTGGGTTAATTCCAAAATCAGACTTAGGTTTTATTTTATTGTCAACAGCCTGTTGTGCAATAGATGCAGCACGTGTAAGGTCTTCATAGGAAGAATTGGTACATGACCCAATAAGCCCCCAGTCAACCTGAATAGGCCAATCATTTGTCCTGGCTTTAGGGCCTAGTTCGCCAACCGGCGTTGCCAAATCTGGTGTAAAAGGACCGTTAAGATACGGTCTTAGATCATTTAAATTAATTTCTATAAGTTCATCGAAGTACTTTTCCGGCTCTGCATAGACCTCTGAATCTGCAGTCAGATACTCCTTTACCTCATTTGCAGCATCCGCAATATCACTTCTGTCTGTTGCACGAAGATATCTTTCCATAGAATCATCATAACCAAAGGTGGAGGTAGTAGCCCCAATTTCTGCACCCATATTACATATTGTGCCTTTGCCGGTGCAGGAGAGATTCTTAGCACCTTCCCCAAAATATTCTACAATTGCTCCGGTTCCTCCTTTTACGGTCAGAATACCAGCAACTTTTAATATCACATCCTTAGCGGAAGTCCAACCAGAAATCTTACCTGTGAGTTTAACACCAATTAATTTTGGGAACTTAAGTTCCCAGGCCATTCCTGCCATTACATCAACGGCATCTGCTCCTCCAACACCAATGGCTAACATTCCCAAACCTCCTGCATTAACAGTATGTGAATCTGTCCCTATCATCATCCCGCCTGGAAAAGCATAGTTTTCCAAAACCACCTGATGGATAATACCAGCTCCTGGCTTCCAAAAACCTATTCCATACTTATTTGAAACCGATTCCAAAAAGTTGAATACCTCAGCACTTGTACTATTGGCAGTTCTTAAATCAATAGCCGCCCCGCTCTTAGCCTGGATTAAATGATCGCAATGAACCGTAGTGGGAACTGCAACCTTAGGTTTGCCTGCCTGCATGAATTGCAGAAGTGCCATCTGGGCAGTGGCATCCTGACAAGCGACTCTATCCGGCGCAAAATCTACGTAATCCTTACCTCGTTTAAAAGCACTTGTAGGTGTACCTTCCCAAAGATGAGCATATAATATTTTCTCGGAAAGTGTTAAGGGTCTTCCAACTATATCACGAGCCTTGTCAATACGTTCCGCCATATTGGCGTAAACCCCCTTAATCATGTCAATATCAAATGCCATTTGTTTGAGTTTTTTCTTTTATTTGAATTCCGTAAAATTAGTAAAATACGAGTGGTATAGGAAATTTTTAGAATAGGATTATATATTTAATGTGCTTATAAGATCACTTTATTTTTCAATCCTTCCTACCTTGAGAAAAACAGGAAATCGGATTTCCTTTTTTTCATTCTCATTCCACTCGTTTCTCAGGCTGTTAATCAATTCTGGAATGGGGTTATAACCATTATTGGCTTTCATAAAGTTTTTAACACTGGACCATGTCTTTAAATATCCTTTCAATTGATTTAAATCCCAATAATGCGCCATTATCATTTCGCGATCTTCATTAATTTGTTTAAAATTAAATGGAATTGTTTCGTAGGAAAGATCTATATGTTTCCTTTCAACATTCCAATATGACCCGATAGTCTCTTTATAAAAGATATTTATTTGCTCATCTATTGGGGGTGTTATCTTGCACAGGCCATAGCCCCAAACTGCCAAAACAGCTTCATTTTTAGCTACTCTTAGTATTTCTCTTTGAAATGCTTCGAAATCAAACCAATGTATTGCCTGAGCAACCGTGATTAGATCAAATTGATTATCCTCAAATCCACTTTGCTCTGCTCTTACCTTTTTATAAATAATGTTTTTTTCCTTTACTGCGCTATCCAGTTGATTCTGGCTTATGTCAGTTGCATAAACGTGGGTGAAATATTTAGAAAGTTTAAGGGCTACCTGTCCATTGCCTGTGCCACAGTCCCAACAGTTCTCCTTTGTATTAACGAATCGTAAAATTTCCGAATAAAGTTCCGTGGGATAGGAAGGTCTATACTTTTTATAGGATTCAGACTGATGCGAAAAATGATCATGTACTTTCTTCATAGAATGTCCATGATATTATGTTAAAGAAGTTTATTTATGATATCTTCTTCTGAGATACCTTCGGCCTCTGCCTTATAATTCTTAATTATTCTATGTTTGAGAATTCCCATTGCCACAGCCTGCACATCTTCTATATCCGGGGAGTACTTGCCATTAATGGCAGCGTGAGCTTTGGCCCCTAAAATAAGGTTCTGAGAAGCTCGTGGTCCGGCACCCCAATCCAGGTATTGTTTTACAAAATCCGAAGAAGTCTCTAATCCCGGTCGGGTGCTGCTTACCAATTTTACCGCATAATCCACAACATTATCCGGAACGGGTATTCTTCTAACCAAATGCTGGACTTCTAATATCTCCTCTGCATTCAATAAGGAAGTCACTTCAGGAAATTCATCATTCGTAGTTGTTTTTACCACTTGTGTTTCCTCCTCAACAGATGGATATTTTAACTCTATTGCAAACATAAAGCGATCGAGCTGCGCTTCTGGAAGGGGATAAGTACCTTCCTGTTCAATAGGGTTTTGTGTGGCGAGAACAAAATATGGCCGGGAAAGTTTATGTTGTACTCCTGTAATTGTCACTGCCCTTTCCTGCATTGCCTCCAAAAGAGCTGCTTGTGTTTTAGGTGGTGTCCTATTAATCTCGTCTGCCAGAATTATATTGGCAAAAATAGGGCCTTTAATAAATTTGAAATTCCTATTCTGATCTAATATCTCACTTCCTAAAATATCACTGGGCATCAGATCAGGTGTAAACTGTATCCTTTTAAAATCGAGCCCTAAAGTTCTGGCAATTGTATTTACCATTAAAGTTTTGGCTAATCCGGGAACACCAATTAGCAAGGAATGACCCCCTGTATATATAGATAAAAGAATTTGGTCAATTACCAAGTCCTGGCCTACAATTATCTTAGCTATTTCTTTTCTTAAAGCCTTATGTTTGGCTACTAAATTGTTGATTGCTGTAACGTCAGACATCCGATTATTCCTTTACCCATTTATTGGCGAATTCACAATCTCTATTTTCTCCGCCAACACTTACATAAGTATCTGAAATATGATCATTAAGCCATTTCCTAATGGTAGTAAACTGCTTGTCTCTTAATGCAAGTTCCTGAATTTTAATATAGTCCTGGGCAAAATTTGCCTCGTGCTCATCATATCTATTAGAAACCATCAGAATCTTATACTTGGGAGGACCTCCATTTGGATCCTGCTCCAGTGTAGGTTGCGATATTTCGTTGTCTTTTAAGTTCCTTACCTGATTATATAGTGATGGATCCATCTTAGTAAGTTCAAAATGCGAGTCAAAATTAATAGGATTTCTTAATAACCCTCCGTCGAACTTAGTTTCTTTTTCATCTGAAAAATTCAATGCCGCTTCGGCGAATGTATATTTACCATCCATTAACTGCTTTCTTATGGTATCTAATTCAACTCTTGCTTTATCAATAGAAGATTGAGGTATCTCTGGTTGCAACAGAATATGACGCAAGTCCAGTTCCTGGCCTCTTATCTTCTCAATATATATAATATGGTACCCAAAAGCAGTTTCAAATGGTTCAGAAATTTCTCCCTGGCGCAAGCTAAAAGCCACATCCTTAAATTCTTTTACAAAAGGTGTTTCCCTTGTCATACTATAAAAACCCCCTTTGGACTTGGAGCCAGGATCCTGTGAATATAATATTGCTTTTACGCTAAAACTGGCATCATTATCTTCACAATCCGCTTTTATTTCATTTAACTTATTAATTGTTTTTTGTTTTTCCTCTTCAGGTATTTCAGGTATTTTAACTATCTGCGAAATTTCAAGTTCTGCGCCAAAAACAGGTTTTTCATCCTCGGGAATTTTATTAAAAAATTGTCTTACTTCCTCAGGTGTCACTTCAATTTCACTGATAATTTTTTGCTGCATTTTCTCCGAAAGCATTCTCAACTTATTAATATTGTACAATTCCTCCCGGAAATCTTCAACACTTTCCTTATTGTAAAATTTAAGGACTTTTTCCATAGATCCTACCTGCTGCACCAATTGTTGCATTTGACGATCACTGGTAGAATTTACCTCATCATCAGACACCAAAATACTGTCCTGCACAGCTTGATGGGCATATAAACGGTCTTCCATTAATTTACCCAATAAACCACAGTGTGTAATATCGTCCATAGCAGCTCCCTGGCTACGCAAGTCTATCAGTGTTTTGTCAATATCGGAATCCAGAATCAGGTAATCCCCTACTACCGCCGAAATCCCATCCAGCTTTATTTTCTTAAATGTGTTTACAGTATCCTTTTTTACTTCAATATCAGCTACCACAACCGTTTCTGGCGGTTCTATTTGAGTATCAGGGATAGAATCATATTCCTGTGCTTGTACACTGACCAAAACAATAAAAAAGCATAAAACAAACGGTATGCTATTCCTGTTTGTCATAAACTTCAAATACTTTTTCCTTAGTTGCTTCATCTATAATTTCTGTTTCCAGTTTTCTTATGTAGTCTAATTTTCTTCTATTAAGAAGTACCTGTCTTATGGTAGGTTCGACGTAAGAGAGTGGCGCAATTTCATTTACGCCAAGCACATCGTTTATCTTTGTCAAATATACCCCCATTGCATCCTCTAATTCAAAAAATTGTGATTTTTTTAAGTATCTGTCTTCATTATCAATATTCAAGGGAGGTATTTCTTCAATCACCCGAGACGCAGGAACCCAAAGTGAGTCATTAAAATTTAGTTTTTTAAATTGCACCCCAATTGAATCCAAATATCTAATATCTTCCTCATTAAATCGCTTTAAGCTCTCTGTCACTTCTTTGGTATTAAGAAATTGTAAGGGTAATTCAATAAACCTGAGTTTAATGATTTTTTCCTTGAGCTTAAAATTCTCTTTCTCTTCTTCGTAAAACCTGCTTAATTCTCCTTGAGAGATCACTGTATCCTTTACCTGATTAACCAAAGCCTCTTTATAGGCCCTGGTATATAGATCTGTGCGGTAATTAGAGACTAATTGTTCAAATTCCGAAACCTTTTCATCGGGTAAATTAATCTTGGCTTTTTCCAGGAGTATCTGCTTTGTTGCCCAATTATTTATGTAATTGGTAACCATAGATGCACTATCCTGTTTTGTAATATTATCACCAAGAACAACTGCAACCTCATCCCAATACAAATAAGTATCCCCTACCCTGGCCAATGGTTCTTCATTAACATCATTCTTCAAAAATGAATTACACGAAAATAAAAAGAAAACCAAAATAGCAATTCCTGTATATATTCTTATATTTTTTGTCAGTAGGTATAAAAAACGCATTCGACAAAAATAAGAATTCAATTCTGCTGGGCAAGTAATAACATTATGGATTAACAGATTTTTAGTACCTCCATATTTTTATTTAGTACATTAGTAGAGCTAACCACCTTATTATCATGAAGTATACTACTGAAATAATCATCGATCTATCCCTTGACGAGGTACATAAAAAGTTGGATAATCCTGAAAATATGAAACATTGGCAGGAAGGGCTTTTGGGCTACAAACAATTATCTGGAGAGCCCACAAAAGAAGGTGCAAAAATGGAATTGTATTATAAAATTGGAAAACGAGAGGTGACGATGGTTGAGACCATCTTAAAGAATAATTTTCCTTATGAATTCCATGCTACCTATGATGCGAAAGGTGTTCATAATATTCAAAAAAATACTTTTGAAGTTATTAATGACCATACTACCAAATGGATTTCGGAGTCAGAATTTGAATTTTCGGGATTTATGATGAAAATAATGGGTTTTATAATGCCTGGTGCATTTAAAAAACAGTCAATAAAATATTTAGGCGATTTTAAAGCATTTGCTGAGAAAGGGTTCTCGGTGACCAAATAAAATAACAAGAATAATTGTGAGTAGAAAAATTAAATTAATCTGGGATTTCAGAGGCCCTACAGCAAAAGAAGTTGCCAGACATCACGAAAAGCATTTGAAAGATTATATCGCTGCTGAAAATCTGAGCCCAAATATTACAGGCAATACAGAGTTAAGTTCTATGCACAGCATTGCCTACATGGTGGTCGAAGAAGTTAATATGACAGGTGTACGTGATGCCCTAATACCGCATAGGGGTGAAGTTTATTCAGAATAACCCAACTAAATATACCGTGAATTGAAAGCTTTAAAACTAACTATTCTTGTACTATTCTTATTCTCACTGGCATGTAATTCCAAGAGTAAAGAAAATAACCCAATGGCATTGGTTTTGACCTCTCAAAACACATCAATCCGAAAAGTTATTGATCGTGTTGATCAATATGAAGTCCAAATACTTTATACCCAAATAGATCGAAGTAATGATAGTATTATCCTAACTGATTATGAATTTCAGTTGGATGATATGAAATACTTCTATCCTGCCAGTACTGTTAAATTACCAATTGCCGTTCTTGCCCTGGAGAAATTAAATTATACAGATTCTTTAAATAGAGATACCCGGTACTACATTGAAGGAGATTCAGTTGAAAATACTTTTGCAGAAGACATCTCCAAAATATTTGCTGTTAGTGACAATCATGCAAATAACAGATTACTTGAATTTCAGGGACAGGACGATATTAATACTAGACTTAGCAACAAGGGTATAAATCCTGTGAGAATTTCGCACAGACTAGGTGTGCATTCCGATGATGTAACTACCAAGCCGCTTATATTATATATAAATGACAGTACAACCGGAACATCAACATCTATAATAAATACAGAACCTACGCCCCTTGATTTAGTAGGAATAAGAAAGGGCGTTGGGTATTACGAAAATGACTCGTTGCTCAATGAACCTTTCGATCTTAGTTATAAGAATTATTATCCAGTAGGTTCACAGCACGGAGTATTGAAAAGAATAATATTTCCGGAATTATTTAACAAAAATGAAAGGTTTAATCTAAGTAACGATCAAAGAGAGTTTCTTTTAACGACGATGCATACATTACCTAAAGATGTAGGATATGATCCTACAGAATATTATGACGGTTATTGCAAATTTTTTATGTATGGAGATTCAAAAGAAAATATTCCCGAAAATATAAAAATATATAATAAAGTAGGATTTGCCTATGGTACCCTAACCGATTGCGCTTATATAACAGATAAAAAAAACAAGGTAGAATTTATGCTTACCGCAACCATTTTAGTCAATAAAGATGGGGTTTTCAACGACGATAAATATGAATATGATGAGATAGGTATTCCCTTTTTAGCGGCCCTTGGAAGGGAATTTTACAACTATGAATTAAAACGAAAAAAATAAGTCATGAGTACACTTAGTTTTGATTCATTCACTAAGAACTAATGGGTTGCCCATAAAGGTCGAAATCTGCCGCATCTGTAATTTCGAGTTCTACGAATTCACCTATTTTAACGTAGAAGTTCCTTGCATCGACCAAAACTTCATTATCCACATCTGGAGAATCATATTCCGTTCTTCCTATAAAATAATTTCCTTCCTTACGATCAATGATACAACGAAAGGTTTTACCTATTTTTTCCTGGTTTAACTGCCATGAAATACCGGATTGAAGCTCCATAATCTCATTCGCCCTATTTTGTTTCACCTCTTCTGGCACGTCGTCTTCCAGTTTATAAGCATGCGTATTCTCTTCATGGCTATAGGTAAAACAACCGAGTCGTTCAAATCGCATTTGTTCTACCCAGTTCTTTAAAGTCATAAAATCTTCTTCCGTCTCACCAGGATAACCAACAATTAGTGTAGTTCTGATGGCCATATCCGGAACCATTTGCCTAAAATCTTTTAAAAGCGCGGTAGTTTTGGCTTTGGTAGTTCCTCTGCGCATGCTCTTAAGGATAGGATCCGAAATATGTTGCAACGGTATGTCAAGATACTTGCAGATTTTTGGTTCATTCTTCATTACCTCAAGCACATCCATAGGAAAACCTGTTGGAAAGGCATAATGAAGGCGAATCCATTCTATTCCTTCCACCTTAGCAAGTTCTTTTAATAATTCGGCCAGGTTTCTTTTTTTATACAGATCAAGTCCGTAGTAAGTTAAGTCCTGGGCAATTAGTATTAATTCTTTGACCCCATTAGATGCCAGCTTTTGAGATTCCATAACCAATTCCTCTATGGGCTTACTCTTGTGTTTACCTCGCATTAAAGGTATAGCACAAAAAGAACAAGGTCTGTCACAACCTTCAGCAATCTTTAAATAGGCATAATTTTTGGGTGTGGTTGTTAAGCGTTCCCCAATTAATTCGTGTTTATAATCGGCGCCCAGGGCCTTTAGTAAATTTGGCAAGTCACTGGTTCCAAAATATTCATCCACATCAGGAATTTCCTTTTCCAGATCCGGTTTATAACGCTCACTAAGGCATCCTGTAACAAAAACTTTATCTACCTCTCCTGCCTGTTTTTTAACTACATATTCCAAAATGGTATTCACGCTTTCCTCTTTGGCATTTGCAATAAACCCGCAGGTATTTATAACAACTATATTCCCTTCCTCTTCATGAACCACCTCTTTTTTATTCGCTCTGAGCTGTCCCATAAGAACCTCAGAGTCATAGACATTTTTTGAACATCCAAGAGTAACAACATTTATTCTGTTCTTCTTTACCGACTTCGTTCGCATGGGTTTTCTTTAGCCGTGCAAAAATACAATACAATAGAAGAAGAGCAGCCATTTAACAAGAATTCTTCTCATTTCTCGTTAAACCATTAATAATAGCATTGGTCTAACTTGAAATTAAAACCAAATGAAATCTAAAATTCAAGGACTATTTTTAATTTTAGTACTCCTGGGCTGTTTGTCCTGCGACAATAAATCCAATGATTTTTCAGACATATTAATTGAAGAAAACGGTCCGGATCAAAACCCCGGCCCTTCCTTATATTTTCCAGGAACCAACTCTGATGATTGGGAAACTGAAAGTCTTGAAGAATTGGGTTGGAATTCCATTGCGGAACAGGAACTAATAGATTTCCTGCAGGAAAAGGATACCAAAGCATTTATCATATTAAAAGACGGCAAAATTGCCTTAGAGGAATACTTTGGGACTTTTACCAAGGACAGTCTCTGGTATTGGGCTTCAGCGGGAAAAACACTCACTGCATTTACAGTTGGGATTGCCCAGGAGATGGAGTTGCTGGATATAAATGAAAAAAGTTCCACCTATCTTGGTGAAGGCTGGACCTCAGCGCCTATGGATAAAGAAAATATGATTACTATAAAGAATCAATTGTCCATGACGAGCGGCTTAAAGGATACGGCCTTTGATTGTGTTACTGCTGATTGCCTGGAATATGAAGCCGATGCGGGTAGCCGTTGGGCCTATCAAAACGGGCCTTATACACTATTACAAAATGTGGTAAGTGTAGCAGCAAACACTTCATTTAGTAATTTCTTCAATACTAACTTGAGAAACAGAATTGGAATGAATGGCTTCTGGTTATCCACGAATGGTTTGAACAATGTATATTTTAGTTCGGCCAGAAGTATGGCTCGGTTCGGTTTGCTTAATTTGAATAATGGTATTTGGGATGGAGATACCATTTTAGGGGATCCGGATTATATTTCAGAAATGAAAAATACGTCTCAAGGGCTAAACAAATCTTATGGATATCTATGGTGGCTCAACGGGAAAGAGAGCTATATGGCGCCCTCATTGCAAGTAGTAATTGACGAACCGCTAATTTCCAATGCACCAGCAGATACTTATTCTGGCCTGGGTAAAAATGATCAAAAATTATATATAGTTCCCAGTAAGGGTCTTGTAATAGTCAGAATGGGCGATAATACGGGGGAGAACTTGCTTGGGCCATCTAGTTTTGATAATGCCCTTTGGGAAAAGATTATGAACCTTATAAACTAAAAATACTTTCTTTCAGAATTAGCATATTTTTTTTAACTATTCTATCAATTTATTGTATAGGTTAACTGGAGATTAATTCCAATGTCTTCATTAGATAAAGAACTTTCAGGAGGATTACTATCATAAGTGTAGTAAAAATTAACACCCACCTTAAAATTACTATCCATTAAACTAATGCTTGGGGTCAGGTTAAGGCTTGCTCTAGTTCTTGAGTCACCGGTAAAATATGGTATGTAATTTATATTGGACCTTAAAGAGATTTTTGGCCTAGTATATTTAAATATATCATAAGCCAAACGTATTGTTCCTGCAAGATCTTGAATTGCTTGTTTATTGGCATCAAAAGAAGTTTCACTAACAGTACTCAAAGCCCCGGCCAGATAGAGTCTACTCCATGTGTTATAGGTAATATCCTTCAATGCCCCCAAGCTTAAAGTATATCTGCGTTTTATTCCCAATTGCAAATTCTGGCTGGTCCCAAGGCTTACAAGAGAAGACCAATGATTATTAAATAAACGCTGCCACGCTAGAAAAGTTTCCGAGTTCCTGGTAATTGTGCTATCATTCTGAAAAGACAAATTTAGATTCCAGGTTAAAATTAAATCATTTTTCTTTTTTCTGAAATCTAAATCTCCAGAAAAGGCTACTGTAGTTAAATTGCTGCTTTTTGCATAGTTGGCGCCGAGGCTCACATTTCCACTAAATCTCATCCAAAAACTCCCTTTAATGGGATGAATTTCAACAATATCATCAATTTTTATTGATACTTTCTCGCTTCCATTTGTAATAATTACTTCCCCAGTACTATCAGAAGCTTCAAAAGAAGAAAAATAAATGAGTCCATTTTTCAGTACTATTTCAAACTGTTTTTTAGAAATAATAGAACTCACAAAAGGTTCTTCAACATTTATTGTTCCCATACCGTCCATTTTCCATGTAATGATGCCGTATTCCATTTTTTTTAAATCTCCTTTAAGCACATTACCGTTAACATGAACAATAGTGTCTGTTTTTTGGGCGAGACTTTCCAGCTGTGTAGTCATCGCTACTACTAGAAAAAGAATAATATGTACTGTAGTCTTATTCAAATTTTTGGTTTTGCAATTGTACTTCTTAAGATTTGAAGCGTCAATTACGTCTGGTTTACATTCTTTTTGGAAAAGATAAGAAATTCCAGATTTAATTATATCCCTTTGGCAGTTTTCTAATTTTTATAGCTGCTTCAAATACGCGACCTAGTTGAAGTAAGTTACGCTCATGAAAAGGCTTTGCAATAAATGTAAGGCTTATGGGTTCCAGGCTTTCCTTATATCCCATGGGAATTGTTAATGCCGGATATTTTGCCACAGCAGCATAGCCAGCATGGTAATTGTTAATGGATAAAATAGCATCCAAATTTTCATGATCCATAGCGGTATCGAAAAATAGTCTTCCATTTTTCTCCAATCTACTTTTAATAACTTCCAGTTCTTCTAATGTTGTAGAATCTTTAAGAATGCTATCAAAAATGGATTGCCCGTAAGGAATACGTAATAAGGAATCAGCTAAATTAAATTCAACAATATCCTTAAGGTTTCTCATAGGAATTAACTCTTTATTTTGGGCGTTTTCTTTAAGGTATTTCGGAAGATCATTTTTCATATCAATATTGAGAAGCGTTAGAAACCCATCCATGGATACTTCTGGTGCAGTATACTCAATTATTTCAGCCCCCAGGTCTCTCAGATTATTAGCCGTATTCAAATAAATAGAATCCGTTTCCAGCAAATCTTTGAATACCCCTAAACGTTTTCCCTTCAGGCTTCCTGAATCCTCAACAGCCTCAACAAAATCTTCAGTGGTACTAACTGACTTTTCATCAGCTGCATCCTTGCCCGTCATTGCTGATAATAAGATCGCATTATCCACAACATTCTTAGTCATTGGTCCGGGAGTATCAAGTGTACTGGAAATTGGCACAATGCCCGTCCTGCTTAAAAGTCCAATTGTTGGTTTTAACCCAACGACGGAATTCTGACTCGATGGAGAAAGAATAGATCCGGAAGTCTCCGTGCCAACAGCCGCCACTGCGTAGTTCGCGGCAATTGCAGTTCCGCTTCCTGCACTGGAACCTCCTGTTTCAAAAACTCGCCTGCCATACGGATTTAGTGTTTGACCACCAATAGCGCTGTAACCTAAAGGACAGCCATTACACATATAATAGGCCCATTCACTAAGATTAACTTTACCCAATATCAAAGCCTTGTTTTTCTTTAATTGCCTAACAATAAAAGCATCTTCAGTTTCATTATCCTTCAGAGCAATTGATCCTGCCGTTGTATTCATCCCGGCTGTGCCAATATTATCTTTAAGAAGAATGGGCATACCAAAAATTTGATGACGGTCTTCCGAAATTAAATTGTCCAGCTCCCTGGCTTCTTCTACTACATTTTCATTTAATGCGATTATAGTATTTAATGTAGTGCTGCTATCCAGCTCAAAACGATAAATTCTATAAAGATAAAACAGAACTAATTTTTCATAGGTCAATTTTCCCTCCTTTATATGTGCTTGAATAGTGGGTATATCCTGTTCAAGAATTAAAGGTTTTAATTGTTCATATTCACTATTGGACATTTTAACTACTTCGTGATATAGTGGTCTGAAGATTTCATTTTTATCAGATACCCTGGATTGTATTAGCTTAAAACGCATACGGGCTTTCTCATTTGTCTGGCTTGCGGCCACTTCAGAGGAATCATTATAGGGTTCCCAAAGTACTACAGAGGAATAATCTATTTTCTTAGTTTCCTTGCAAGAGCTGATTAATAGTAGCCCAAGTAGGAAAATTAGCTTTTTCATTGTTTTATATTTACTTGTTTGGTGCTCCAAATAGAGATGTTTTGTTCATTCATACGAACAAATTCATCTTTCCCTTCCTTCTGTGCTAATTCCATTGATTTTTTTGCAGAATTTATGGCGCTTGAATAATCTTCTAAAGCAGCTTCAACCAAAGATTTAACCCTATAAAAATAATAGGTATCCCCTCCTATTTCAATCGCTTTATCCAGGTATGAAAGTGCCTCCTTATATGATTTTCCCTGTTCCTGCAGATAGCGTGCCGCCTCATAATAGGTTTGAGCAGAGGGGTCTTTTGCGATACTCAAGGTAATTACCTGCCTCATTTTGGTATCAGTATCCACGGATATGGGGATTTTTATAAGTGTATGCTCCCAAATCCAAAGCATATTGATGGCATTGTGGTCAATTTGATCAAAAGTAATCAGGAAATTTTCCTGATAATTAGGAATTTCTTGTGGTTTTATCATTATCCTGAAAGCATCTTCATTTGGGTCATAAGCTTTTCTTCCATCACCCCAATGCTCCGTATTTTTGTGAAAAACTACGTCCCAGTAATCTTTGTAGGGAAAGGCATAAAGCGCATAAGTGCCTTTAGGTAAATTATTACCCATAATAGTTAGGTCAGTATCTGCAGTAAATTTGGTCGACTCATTCGCGCCAACACGCCAAATACGCCCATAAGGAATAAGACCGCCAATTACTTTTCTTCCTTTTGCTCCGGGCCTGGAATAGGCAACCGTGATTCTGGTTAGTCCAACATCCTGTTCCAGTTTTGCAAACGGACTAGCTTTAGGAGCCTCAATTTGTGCAACAAGTACTGTTGGTAAGAATGTAAAAAATATGAAGATTAAACATTTCAATTGGCTATACTAAAGAATGAATCCACAAATTCAAATTTATTAAATACCTGAAGATCTTCTATTCCTTCGCCCACACCAATATATTTAACCGGAATTTGAAACTGATCTGATATACCAATTACTACTCCTCCTTTGGCCGTACCATCTAATTTTGTTACAGCTAACGAGGTTACTTCCGTAGCCTTTGTAAATTCCTTGGCCTGTTCAAATGCGTTTTGACCGGTGGATCCGTCGAGTACCAAAAGTACTTCATGTGGCGCATCATCAATGACTTTTTGCATAACGCGTTTTACCTTGCCAAGTTCATTCATTAAGTTGACTTTATTATGCAATCTGCCGGCGGTATCAATTAAAACAACATCTGCACCCTGGGTAAGGGCTGAGCTCAAAGTATCAAAAGCCACGGAGGCAGGGTCGCTACCCATTTTTTGTTTCACTAAAGGGACGTCCACACGATCTGCCCATACCTGCAACTGATCTATTGCAGCCGCCCTAAAAGTATCGGCAGCACCAACTACTACTTCTAATCCTTGTTTTTTAAACTGATAGGCCAGTTTTCCAATTGTGGTTGTTTTACCTACCCCGTTAACTCCAACAACCATAATCACATATGGTTTTTTGTCTTTGGGCACACTAAATTCTTCCTCTTCACCCACATGAGTTTCTGACAATAAGCCAGCTATTTCTTCACGCAGAATACTATTAAGTTCATCTGTACCCATGTATTTATCCCTGGAAACCCTGGCTTCTATTCGTTCAATAATTTTGAGCGTAGTAGCCACTCCTACATCAGAGGTCACTAAAACTTCTTCGAGATTATCCAAAACGTCATCATCTACTTTGGATTTACCCGCTACTGCCTTGCTTAGTTTGGATAAAAAACTGGTTTTAGTTTTCTCTAATCCTTTGTCTAATGTTTCTTTTTTCTGGGATGTAAATATTTTTTTAAATAAGCTCATGTTACCTCAAAAAGTCGTTAGACAAATATATGAAATTAAAAAAGCCGCTCTCAATAGAAAGCGGCTCAGAACTCAATTTTAGTTAGTTTGTTACTTCTTATTCAACCATTCGTTCACCATTTCTGGTGGCATAACAGATTCTACAAAAGTATAGGCACCTGTTTTAGGTGATTTTACCATTTTTATAGCTTTGGTAAGTCTTTTAGAACTAGATTGTAAACTTGCTACCGTCTTCTTTGCCATGCTTTCTTATTTTATCTCTTTGTGAACAGTCATTTTCTTGAGAATAGGATTAAATTTTTTAACCTCTAACCTATCAGGGCTATTCTTCTTGTTCTTGGTTGTAATATATCTGGATGTTCCCGGCATACCAGAGTTTTTATGCTCTGTACACTCCAATATCACCTGAACTCTGTTTCCTCTTTTTGCCATCGTATTCTATATATTGAAGGATTATTTAATCAATCCTTTAGCTCTAGCTTCCTTTAAAACAGCAGATATGCCTTTTTTGTTTATCGATTTAAGAGCCCTTGTAGAAACCTTCAAAGTGATCCATCTATCTTCTTCCGGAATATAAAAACGTTTCTTGGAAAGATTTACATCAAATCTTCTCCTTGTTTTATTGATAGAGAATGATACATTATTCCCAAACATAGCTCTCTTTCCGGTAAGTTCACAAACTTTTGACATTACGCTATTTTTTACTTGATTTTAAACAGGGTGCAAATTTAATTCATTTTTGTGTGATGGACAAAATTCTCTTCTAGAATTTTAAAATTTCTTTTTGCAGCATCTGAAAAGCCTTATGTACTGCTTTTTGAACGATTTTTGTACGGTGATTTCCCATTTTAAATTTTTCCACTAAAACATTATTCGGCGCAGCAATTGCAATATAAACAGTCCCTATGTCAGCATCAGAATCACCTTTTGCAGGGCCCGCATTGCCCGTTGTTGCCATAGCAAAGTCTGCCTTCAATAATTCCCTGACATTGACAGCCATTGCTTTTGCAACTTCAGCGCTAACTACAGAATTCTTTTTTACCAACTCCTCAGGCACATTAAGAACATCTATTTTGACCTGAGTGGCATAACTTACCACACTCCCTAAAAAATAAGCTGAGGCACCTGGAATAGCTGTAATTTGTTCTGCAATTTTGCCTCCGGTAAAACTTTCAGCTGTGGCCAGGGTCATTTTCTTTGAAGTTAGCAATTTAGCAACTCCAGATTCTATAGACCCATCTTCTTCTTCACCATATATGATATCCCCGATTATGGAATATAATTTTGCTGATTCTTTTTTGACAGCATCTTCTATGACATCCTTGTCTGCTCCTTTCGCAGTTAATCGCAACCGAACTTTACCCAAATTAGGGAGGTAGGCCAGTTTAACAAAAGAAGGTAAATTTTCCTCCCAATCCTCTATTCTTGCCGCAATGGCGCTTTCCCCCATGCCATAGGTCATTATTGTCTTATGGTAAATATGCGGACGATCAAAAGTTGCCACAATCTTTGGGATAACTTCATTGTTTATAAGATTTTTCATCTCAAAAGGCACTCCCGGAAGAGAAATAAAAGTGGCTTTTTCAGTTGTAATCCACATCCCCGGAGCAGTACCATAGGCATTGTGTAATACCTGAGCTTTAGAGGGAACGAAAGCCTGTTGCCTGTTGACATTGGAAATAGGTGTGGCAATATAATTCTTAAACAACTCTTCTATATGAGTCAATACCTGCTTGTTTTCAACCAGATTATCATCCAAAAACTCACAGAGCGTATGCTTTGTTATATCATCCTTGGTTGGTCCTAAACCGCCAGTAATGATAATAATTTTTGCCCGCTTTTCGGCATCTGACAAAGCCTTTAGAATATGAGCTCTATCGTCCTGAGCAGAAGTTATCTGGAAGACTGAAACTCCAATCTTATTTAATTCACCGGCAATAAAGGCAGAGTTGGTATCTACAATCTGTCCTATTAGAATTTCATCGCCAATTGTAATAATTTCTGCAAGCATCAGAAACTAAAATCGTTTTTAAGTTCAGAAATTACCTGATGAATATCTTTCTTTAGAAGCGGAAACTTTTTCTCAATTTCTTCCTTATTATCGGGATTTTTACCTAATGTTTCAATATTCAGGGCAATTACTCTGCTCTGTTCCATGCCCAACAAATCTACATTCGGTTTAATTTTATGCGCCAGTTTATAGACATTTTCGTAATCACCATTTTCAATTGCCTTCTCTAGATCTTCAAGATCCTGGGGCACTTCCTCAAGAAATACAGAAATGACAGAATTGATGAAATCCTCATCTCCTTCAGCCATCTCATTTATTTTATCCAAACTGTATATCATTTATTTAATTTTTACGGTAAGTAATTCTTCATCTTCAAGCATAGCCGAAAGGTAATCATTTGCTCTTATTTTACCAACACCCGCGGGAGTTCCGGTAAAAATTATATCTCCCTTTTTTAACATAAAGAATTTAGAGACATATGAGATGAGTGAATCTATGTTCCATAGCATTAAAGCTGTATTCCCCTTTTGGACAATAGCCCCATTTTTGGAAAGTGAAAAATTCAGTTTATTCAAGTCTTTAAATTTTTTCTTATCTACCCATTTTCCAATAACAGCCGAACCATCAAAACCTTTAGAAATTTCCCAGGGAAGACCTTTTTCTTTTAACCTGGATTGCAGATCCCTGGCTGTAAAATCTAACCCAAGCCCAATCTCATCATAATAGGTATGGGCAAATTTCTCATTAATATGTTTACCAACTTTTTTAATTTTTACCAAAACTTCTATTTCATAATGAATTTCATTTGAGAATTCCGGGATATAAAAATCTTGTTCCTTTGGAAGAACTGCAGAATCGGGCTTGATAAATACCACCGGATCCTTGGGCCTTTCATTGGCCAGTTCCTCTATATGATCCACATAATTACGACCAATACAAATGATCTTCATCTATAATTTCTTAAATATTTTAGCTTAATTTATTATTCAGCTGACTTAGTTTTATCTGAGTAAGTACCTTTTTTGTATAAAGTGGAAAATCAGCATTCAAAATCCATCCAAAATATCCTGGTTCCTGGTCCAGTACTTCCAGCACTTTTTTACCCTTATGTTTCCCAAATGAAAAAACTTCATCCTCATTTTCATCCAAAACAATAAAACCAGCAAAATCCACAGACTGTTTTCGTCTTGAAAAATCAGATAGCTTTTTTATGTTGTTTTCAAGCTCTGGATAACGTTTTAACTGAGATAGCAGGACTTCGTACGTAGCCATGGTATCGGCTTCAGCACTATGAGCATTATTAAGATCCTTATCGCAATAAAATTTATATGCAGCCTCCAGGGTACGTTTTTCCATCTTATGAAAAATGGTTTGAACATCTACGGATAACATGTTTTTAAGATCAAAATCAATTTCTGAACGAAGCATTTCTTCAGCCAGCAGAGGGATATCAAAGCGATCCGAATTAAACCCGGCCAGGTCGCAGTCTTTTATTATGTTGTAAACTTCTCTGGACAATTCCTTAAATGTAGGTTCGTTGGCAACTTTTTCATTAGAAATACCATGAATAGCAACTACCTCATCAGGAATGGTCATTTCAGGATTAACTAACCAGGTCTTACTTTCTTTATTGCCATTAGGATATACTTTCAGAATGGAAATTTCAACGATCCGGTCCTTAGCCACATTGGTCCCCGTGGTTTCCAGATCAAAAAAACATATGGGTTTGCTGAGTTTTAGTTCCATTTTTGTGGGATATTTAAGTAAAGATAGTTTTTAAAATAAAGTTAAACAGGACTTAAAAACCTATCTTTTAAGAGATTTCAAATAAAGGTAATCCAATTAACATATCGTCTAAAAGTATTAAAGGTGGTATTATTGAAATGAAAAGCTAAATATTTCGTATTCAAAAACCTCTAAAAAAAGACTAAATCTCCCTATCGATATCCCAGGCCTCAAGATAGTCTGCAACGGTTTTAACGAACATGCCGCCAAGAGCCCCATTCACTACCCTATGATCATAACTATGTGAAAGAAACATTTTGCTGCGGATACCAATGAAGTCGCCCTCTGCTGTTTCTATAACAGCCGGCATCTTTCTAATGGCCCCCAAGGCCAATATAGCCACTTGTGGCTGGTTAATAATAGGAGTTCCAAAAACACTTCCAAAAGAGCCCACGTTTGTGACTGTATAGGTGCCTTCTTTTATCTCATCTGGTTTTAGTGCATTGTTTCTTGCCCTGTTCGCAAGATCATTAACTACTTTGGCCATTCCAACCAAATTTAGCTGATCTGCATTTTTTATTACAGGTACAATCAGATTTCCATCGGGCAATGCAGCAGCCATTCCAATATTAATATTCTTTTTCCTTATCACTGTTTCCCCTTCAACTGAAATATTAACCATTGGATATTTCTTTAAGGCCTTCGCAACAGCCTCCATAAAAATAGGCGTAAATGTTAACTTTTCTCCTTCACTTTTCTGGAAAGCTTCCTTAACCTTATTCCTCCATGCAACCACCTTGGTAACGTCTACTTCAATAAAACTTTGCACATGCGCTGAAGTTGAGATACTCTCTATCATATGGTGGGCAATAAGTTTACCCATCCTTGTCAATGGAATAATCTCATCTTCACCATTAGACTGTACTCTGGTAACCTGATGCGGTTCTGTACTAACATCCGTTTCCTGCTTTAAAGGCTCAGGTGGCTTAACCGGGGTTACAACAGGCTTTGCAACCGGAGTGATTTCAGGCTTGCCGTTCTTTATATAGTCCAAAATATCATTTTTGGTAACCCGGCCTTCTTTGCCAGTACCTTCTATGCCATCCAGTTCTGCTGTGGTTATACCTTCCTCTCTGGCAATATTTTTAACAAGGGGAGAATAGAAGCGAGTGGTGTCGGCTATACTTTGAGCAGTACTACCAACAAGTTCCTGAACATTGGCCACTTTTTCTTCTATAACGGCCACTTCCTCTGGAAGAATTTCAGTTGATTCTTCTTTTTGGCCTTCATAGGTGGCTGCTGCAGACTCCGATCCTCCTTCCATTTCTATAACTGCCACCGTCTGTCCTACTTTGATGATATCGTCTATATTAAAAAGTTTTTCCAGCAACACACCCTCAACTTCGCTGGGTACCTCAGAGTCTACTTTATCTGTTGCAATTTCAAAAACTGCCTCATCCATTTCTATTGTATCGCCTACCTCCTTTAACCAAGCAGTTAAGGTTGCTTCTGCAACACTTTCACCCATTTGCGGCAATTTCAATTCAAACTTTGCCATATTATTATTTAAAGTGCTTTTTTGAATAAATATTTTGCAAAAATACTAAAAAAACGCCCCTATATTTAAATTTATTGTATGAATTATCCTCATGTAGCCTTCAAGGAACCTTCAAATGGAATTCTGTTAAGAATGCTTCTTCCCAATGTCACTTCATCTGCATATTCCAATTCATCTCCTACCGAAATACCTCTGGCTATTGTAGAGATTTTTATATCAAAAGGCTTTAATTGTTTAAATATATAAAAGTTAGTGGTATCACCTTCCATGGTAGAACTCAGTGCAAAAATCAGTTCCTTTATCTGATGTTGGCTTACTTTTGAGATCAAAGAGGAAATGGTCAAATCCTGAGGCCCAACACCCTCCATCGGGGATATTTTGCCCCCAAGCACATGGTATAACCCTATGTATTGACCTGTGTTTTCAATGGCCATTACATCTCTAATATCCTCAACTACACAAACCATGTCTTGCTCCCTTTTAGGGTTTGCACAGATTTGACATAGTGCAACATCTGATATATTATGGCAATTTGAGCAAAATTTAATTTCCTCTCTAAGCGCCATAAGTGAACTAGATAAATCTGAAGTTTGTTCTCCGGGCTGGTTTAATAGGTGAAGTACTAACCGCAAAGCAGTACGTTTACCAATTCCCGGTAACTGAGACATATGGTAAACCGCATTTTCTAAGAGTTTAGATGAAAATTCCATAAAGGCAAAATTACATAATGTTTTAAGTTTTTGTACTTTGCGCTAGTAATTTATTTTTATGACAGCATCGCATATTCTGCTTCTTATTGGCGGTTATTTCTTCTTGCTATTGCTAATCTCTTACTTCACCGGAAAAAACGATTCCAATGCTGATTTTTTTAAAGCAGGAAAACAGTCGCCGTGGTATTTGGTAGCTTTTGGTATGATTGGCGCTTCATTATCCGGTGTCACTTTTATATCCGTTCCCGGCTGGGTAGAAAGTTCCCAGTTTAGTTATATGCAGGTTGTTTTCGGGTACCTCGTAGGATATTTTGTTGTTGCTTTTATTCTGATGCCTATCTATTACCGCCTGAATGTTATCTCCATTTATGAGTACCTCAAAGAACGCTTTGGAATTGTCAGTTACAAAGTAGGTGCTTTATCTTTCTTTATTTCCAGGGTGTTAGGAGCCTCTTTCCGGCTGTTTTTAGTCGCCATAGTTCTACAACAGTTTGTATTTGACGCCTGGAATGTACCCTTTGAACTTACCGTGGTCTTATCCATTCTCTTAATATGGATATATACCTTTCGAGGGGGTATTAAAACGATAGTTTGGACAGACACCTTGCAGACCTTGTTTATGCTATTGTCTGTAGGGTTATCAATATACTTTATTAATTTAAAATTGGACTGGAGCTTTACGGAGTTTATTAATTCGGAAGAATTAAAGGAATACAGCAAGGTCTTATTTATCGATGATTTTTACGCCAAAAACCACTTTATAAAATCTTTTATTGGTGGTTTGTTTATCACTATTTGCATGACCGGACTCGATCAGGATATGATGCAGAAGAACTTGACCTGCAAAAATTTAAAAGACGCCCAGAAGAATATGGTTTCCTTCAGTCTTATTCTGATTGTGGTAAATTTTGTTTTTCTCCTTTTGGGGGCTTTGCTTTTTATTTATGCTGATAAATTTAATATTGCTACCCCACTAATGGACGGGGAGCCAAAATCTGATCTCCTGTTTCCCGAAATTGCACTAAACAGTGGTTTGGGTGTTACCGTGGCAATAACTTTTATGCTTGGACTAATTGCGGCAGCCTACAGCAGTGCAGATAGCGCCCTTACCTCTTTGACAACTTCTTTTTGTGTAGATTTTCTCGGAATTGAACAGAAGCCGAAAAACAGTCAAAAAATAATAAGGAAAAAAACACATATCTGGATGAGCTTGCTCCTGATTCTAATAGTCATACTATTCAAATACGTTTTAGACAGGAATGTTATCGATGGCCTTTTGACTGTAGCTACCTATACTTATGGCCCACTATTGGGTCTGTTTGCATTTGGGATATTTACAACTTATAAGATACAGGACAACTATGTTTGGGTTGTTGCAATAACATCGGTACTGCTTGTCATTGGAATTGCGAATATACCTCCTGCCTATCTGGGAGGATATGCAGTGGGATATGAGCTTTTACCTGTCAATGGATTATTTACTTTTATTGGATTATATATTATTAGAAGAAAGACTAATTAATATTGATCCGTAGCCAATAGCACCAAAGTACAGGCCACTTCTACTTCAATAACATTGTCGCTTAATATTTTATAAAACTCAGGATTTTCCGTACCAGGGTTAAAAATCACCCGTTTAGGTTTCATTTGAATAATTTGTTCGTAATACTCCTTTTGTCGTTTTTCATTTAGATATAAAGTAATGGTATGAATATTTTGAAAGTCTTTAAGGTTTGAACTGATCTTCACACCTGATATATCACCAATCTTTGGCCCAAAAGCTACGGTTTCAATTTGCTTTGCCAATAATTTATTTATTGCCAAATAACTGTAGCGATAAGGGTTTAATGAAGCCCCAAAAACAAGTGTAGTTTTCATAATGTATTGCTCTTTTCGTTAAAGTGTGTTAATTACTGTAACTATTCAAATTATAATTCGTCTTTTCATAGTACACCCAAAAATTAATTCGTTGTGGTGCTATATTTTTATAGTTAATGGTTAGTGTTTAGTATGGCCCATCAACGAAAGAAACCCCGACAGATCTGTCGGGGTTTTAATTTATTCTTACATCAGGCTAATTGAAAGCACTTTCTAACCATTAATACACAAAGATACTGCTTCATTTTTCTTCTTTCTCATAAAATCAATTGGGATAAAAAAGGTCGATAATATTTTTTTAAAATATGTTAAAATCACTAATTCTCGTAACATAAACTGAGGGCCATCGTCAAGTAAGTATCATCAATCAATCATAATCGAGCAGTTCATGAATAAATTAATTCTAGCTGGTATCCTACTTTTTAGCGGGGTATTCTTAACCCGGGCAGCATATTTAAATTCAGACAACTTATTGGGTAGTATAAGTGGTAAGGTAATAGACAATGCTCAAAAAAAACCGGTTGCATATGCTGCCATTGTAATCAAATCTGCTACTGATAACACTACTATTACCGGAGCGATCACCAATGAAGATGGTTCATTTGAAATAAAAAAATTACCAGATGGTTCTTTTATAGTAGAAGTTCAGTTTATAGGTTATCAGACTTATAGTCTTCAACTTACATTATCCAAGGAGAAACGGAATGCCGATTTAGGAATTATTACTTTAGATGAAGAAGCAGAAGAACTAACCGGTGTCGAGGTAGTTGCTGAGCGCACCACTATTGAACAACGAATAGATCGTAAAGTAGTAAATGTGGGCAAAGACCTTACCACTGCAGGGGCCACAGCTTCGGAAATTATGAATAATATTCCTTCGGTAAATGTAGATCAGCAAACCGGGCAACTTAGCATGAGGGGAAACTCAAACGTAAGGGTTATGATAGATGGCAAACTATCTAATGTGCCGGTTGCGCAATTATTAAGACAGATACCTTCTACTTCCATAAAATCTATTGAACTAATCACCAATCCCTCTGCAAAGTATAATCCAGATGGAATGAGCGGCCTAATAAATATTATTCTTCATAAAAGTTCAAATATTGGATTTAACGGAAGTTTAAATACAGGTCTGACCGTTGGTGAAGAAGCCAAATTCAACAGTTCAATTGACCTTAACTACAGACAGGGAAAAGTAAATGTATATGCGAATTTAGGTAACAATATTGGCAATTATGTAAATAATGGATTTATATACAGGATCGACGAGAATTCTGAACAATTATTCGATTTTTTTGACAACAGGAAATCTAATCTATTTAAAGTAGGAATTGATTTTTATCTAAATGACAAGAACACATTATCTTTTTTTACCAACCAAAATTATTTTGATGGGAAAACAAACGGCCAGACACAAGTAACTTATTTTGAAGATCCGCTACTCAATACCAATCAAATCTTTAATAATAAGAATGATAATCATAGCCAACAATATAATTTTGACTATAAATTGGAATTTAAAAAAGAGGGTCATAATATTGAGTTAGAAGTAGATTATAACAGGTTTACAGATGAAGAAAATGCCGAATTTAAATCGACAGGGACAACACTATTCCCAGATTATCAAGATTTTGTAGATACCAAAAGAGATCAGACTATAGTAAACCTGGACTATGTTAATCCTTTGGATTCTATTTCCAATCTTGAAGCTGGTCTTGAAGCCAGAATTTTTGAAACCAATGTGGATTATTCTTCTACCGGACTTTCCTATGCGCCAGATGGAAATTTAATACCAACCCCGGATACAGATTTTGTTTATGGCATGGATATTTACTCAGCATATGCAAGTTTTAGTCAGAACTATGAGAAGTGGGGATATCAGGTAGGACTTCGGGTGGAAGATGTTGAAGTTAAGGCAGACACCAACCAGGTTAGGGCATTTACAGATAACTATACAGAGCTTTATCCCTCTGGTTTTGTTACTTATAGCCCTTCAGACAAAAATCAGTTTCAATTAAGTTACAGCAGACGTGTAGACCGCCCGGGATTAACACAGGTAAATCCTATCAGGGAATGGTCCACTCCTTTAATATCCTCCTTTGGCAATCCAACTCTTGTACCTCAGTTCACCAATTCTTTTGAAGTAAATTATACAAGGCGTATGAAAAATGGAAGCATAACCTCAGGTTTATTTTACAGGAGTATTAAGGATGAAATTAACAGAGCGGTTTATTTAGACCGATTGGATCTGAACAAGATTATATTAACCTTCGACAATTTTGACAATACCTCGGCATATGGAATCGAAGTATCAGGTAACTATAAACTAACCAAATGGTGGAGTATTAATGCCAGTTTTGACCTTTATTCCCAAACGCAGCGCGGAATTACTGAGAGCTTGCAAACTGATAATAATACCGCTACACAAGATGATATAATTACTGAGGAGGTTGAGGTAAAAAATACGGCGTGGAATTTTAGAATGAATAATAGTTTTAAGGCCACCAAAAATTTAACTTTTCAACTATTTGGATTCTACAGAGGACAAAACAGAACCATTCAGTTTGAAGTAGATCCCATGTATTTTGTAAATCTAGGTGCCCGCTATAATTTTGCACAAGGTAGAGGCACATTCAGCATTAATTTCAATGATGTATTCAACACCATGAAATTTGCTTTTACAGGCGATAAGCCTTTCTCCCAGGTTGGTGAGTTTAATTGGGAGAGTCAAACTGTTTTTGCAGGAATTTCGTATCGGTTTGGAAGTGGAAAAAACAAAGCTGCAAAACGAAAAAGAAGGGATAATAATACTAAGCAAGGTGGCGGCGGCATTCTATAAAAAATGATTGATAAACCATGCAAGGGTATTGGTTGGTTATCTCTTGTTGAATTTGTCAATTTAATAAACCCCGACTAAATAGTCGGGGTTTAATTTAAACAGAATCATCCAAAATTCCGGTTGGCAAGCCATCCAGACTATTTGTATTCTTCTTGCCCATGTATTCCATAAGGCCTTTTGCACCTTTATTTTCTGCCCATATATTGAGCATGTTACGCTCGGCTTTATAGTCCAAAAGCGGTATACCCATCCCACAGGAGGTCTGTACTAGTTTTATTCTCATTTCAATTAATTGCCTGCTACCAGCTATTTCAGGAAATTTTCCAATATGCTCTTTCCAAAAGGAATCTCGCTCGTGGAATGCTCGCGCTTCACCATATAGACGCAAAATCATTGGCTTCCCTTCGAATGCACAAAACATGATAGTCATTCTTTTGTTGTATTGCAGATGGGTAGCAGTTTCATTCCCGCTACCGGTAAGATTTAACCAAAGAATTTTAGTGGTATCAATAATTCTGAAAGAATCCATTCCTTTTGGAGATAGATTAATTGATCCATCTTTCATGGCAGTTGCAACAAAAAATAGCTTTTGATTAGAAATAAAATCTACGTGAGTAGAATCCAGACTTTCATAACGTTTCCCCATCCAAATTAGATTTAAATTTTTACCATCGGATAATGGCACTGCCCCAGGTAAATCCACTCCCAAATGCGGCCAATACTACAAGATCTCCTTCTTTAATCTTACCCTGTTCCCACACTTCGGTGAGTGCTATGGGTATTGAAGCAGCTGTGGTATTCCCATATTTCATAATGTTGTTATATATCTGGTCATCTTTTAACCTGAGCTTTCCCTGTATAAACTGTGAAATTCTCAAATTGGCCTGGTGCGGAATTAGCAAGTCAATTTCTGTCACCTCAAGATTATTTGCTTTTAATCCTTCCATAATTACCTCGCTAAAACGAACCACGGCATTCTTAAAAACAAACTGGCCATTCATATAAGGAAAGTAGGATTCGTCATTGGGATCATTGTCTTCTAATATATCCAGGACCCATCGTTTTCCCATACCAGGAGCTATTAAGGAAAGTTCTTCCGCATGGGCGCCCTCTGAATGCAAATGGGTAGACAATATCCCTTTAGAATTATCCTCCTCTCTGGTCAAAATGGCAGCGCCAGCACCGTCTCCGAAAATTACCGATACCCCCCTGCCTCGAGTTGTCATATCAAGACCGCCAGAATGTAACTCAGAACCTATTACCAGTACATTCTTATACATGCCGGTCTTTATAAACTGATCTGCTAGGGAAATGGCATAAACAAAGCCGGAACATTGATTTCTTATATCTATTGCGCCAACTGTTTTAATACCCAGATCTCGTTGTACCAATACTCCCGGTCCAGGAAAGTAATAGTCCGGGCTCAAAGTTGCAAACACAATAAAATCTATGTCATCTTTATCTATCCCCGCTCGTTCAATAGCTATTTTTGCCGCCTTAACACCCATAGTGGAAGTGGTATCCTCTCCTTTTACGACGTGTCGCCGTTCTTTTATACCAGTCCGCTCCTGAATCCATTCATCATTGGTATCCATGACTTTTGACAGGTCGTCATTAGTTACTACATTATCGGGTACAAAATAACCCAGTCCACTAATTTTTGAATTATACATTATTTTGTATGTGTGTTAGTTAATCTGAAAAGAATTGCCTGTAAATCGGGAACTAATCATCAAAAGAGATATAATATCAACAATCTAAGATAGCTAAAAAATAATTGATGAATTGGGAAGTCCAGAGAACATAAGATAATTCTTAAAGATATTTTTTTTGGCAGCTGTGACGTATTCTTAGCCCTTACGTTAGTTTAAAAAGATAGTTTTTATAATTAATAATATACGATTTGAGCTAAACTTTAAGATTATGCAAAAAATGGTTAAAACAAAATAATTTTATATTCTGTGTGAAGGCCTATCACGAGTTTTTTCGAATTCAGATGACTATATTTTATGTTGAATTTATCTTTAATTTTATTAAACCGAATTAAAGAGTATTATAAAAAAAGTGTGCTTTCGAGGGAAAGCACACTTTCAAACAACCTAACCAATTAATCAACATTCTGATTACAAAATCAAATCTTTTTCATAGCAATTCATATTTCGCAATCACAATACAAAAATACATAATGTTTAATTATTATACATATAATTTAAACATAAAATATGTTAAAGTTTAGCTTTCTAGATTCTAGAAGATGTTAAAGTGTCAGTTTGTCACCTGCATACAGTATGGTACTTTTTTTGACATGAGTTAAGTTATAATTTAAAAAATCAAATAAATATGGCTACAGGTAAGATTAATGTTTCAGTTGAAAACATTTTCCCATTAATTAAAAAATTCCTTTATAGCGATCACGAGATATTTTTACGCGAGTTAATTTCAAATGCGACAGATGCCACACTCAAATTAAAACACCTTAGCTCACTCGGCGAGGCCAAGTTAGAGTATGGCAATCCAATGATTGAAGTGAAGATAGATAAGGAAGGTAAAAAACTTCATATCATTGACCAGGGTATTGGCATGAGTGAAGAAGAAGTTAAGAAGTATATTAATGACATAGCATTTTCCGGTGCTGAAGAATTCCTTGATAAATACAAGGATGCGGACAAAGACTCTGGCATTATAGGACATTTTGGCCTGGGCTTTTATTCTTCCTTTATGGTTGCTGATAAGGTGGAGATTATCACCAAAAGTTATACCGATGAACCGGCAGTACATTGGAGCTGTGATGGGTCACCAAAATTCAATTTGAAAAAATCGAACAAGAAAGAGCGTGGTACTGAAATAATTTTAAGTATTGCAGATGATTCCACTGAATTTTTAGAGGAGAACAGGGTAACTGAATTATTGCAGAAATACAATAAATTTATGCCCATTCCAATTAAATTTGGAACAAAGACTGAGACTCTTCCAAAACCTGAAGATGCTAAAGAGGATGATCCGGCTCCAACAATAGAAGTAGATAACATAATAAATAATCCCAACCCTGCCTGGACTAAGAAGCCAGCAGATTTAAAACAAGAGGACTACAAGAATTTTTACCGGGAATTGTATCCAATGCAGTTTGAAGAGCCCCTGTTCCATATTCATTTAAATGTGGATTACCCCTTTAATCTGACGGGCATACTTTATTTCCCAAAACTTACTAATGACTTAAGTATTCAGAAGGACAGAATTCAACTGTATCAAAACCAGGTTTTTGTAACTGATAATGTTGAAGGTATAGTTCCAGAATTCCTGACTATGCTGAGAGGTGTAATTGATTCGCCGGACATTCCCCTGAATGTATCCCGATCATACCTGCAAGCAGATGGTGCAGTTAAAAAGATTTCCTCATATATAACAAGAAAGGTTGCAGATAAGCTTACATCTCTATTCAAACATAATCGCGAGGATTTTGAGAAAAAATGGAATGATATTAAAATAGTCATTGAATACGGAATGTTGTCCGAGGAAAAATTCTTTGAAAAAGCTGACAAATTTGCATTGTACCCCACTGTAGATGGCACTTATTTTACGTTTGAGGAGTTGAAAGAAAAAATTAAAGCTCTTCAAACAGATAAAGATGACAAATTGGTAGTACTATATGCATCGGATAAGGAGTCACAGCATAGTTATATTGAAGCGGCCAAAGCTAAAGGTTTTGAAGTGTTACTTCTTGATTCACCTATTGTGCCGCATCTGATGCAAAAATTGGAAACTTCAAATGAGAAATTATCTTTTGCCAGGGTAGATGCCGATCATTTAGATAATCTGATCAAAAAAGAAGACACACAAATAAGCAAATTGTCTGATGAAGAGAAGGAAAAGCTAAAAGCAAATATAGAAGAGGTAACTACAGATAAAGGTTACACTGTACAATTGGAAGCCATGGATAGTGAAGCTTCTCCTTTTATCATCACTGAACCAGAGTTTATGAGGCGAATGAAGGAAATGCAGCAAACCGGAGGCGGAGGTGGAATGTTTGGCATGGGAAATATGCCCGAAATGTATAATTTAATTGTAAATATAAATCATCCATTAGTTAGTGAGATTCTTGGAACAAAAACGGCTAAAAAAAGAGATCGATTAATAAATCAATCTTTAGATCTTGCCCGATTATCCAAAGGCTTGCTCAAAGGTGAAGAACTGACTAAGTTTATTAGCCGCAGTTACGAGATGATTAAATAAGTTCTTAGTTTTTGAATAATCAATGAGCAATAAGTTCATGCTCATTAAATGCTTCACGGGTTTAATTTAAACTATCATTAAGATAATTTAGGTTCTGCCGTGAAGCATTTTTATATTACTGAAAGTATTTAATCGTAAATTATCCTGAATAACGGTTTAATCAACAGGGAATTTCATTCCCAACAATCAACTTAATCCCAATCTGTTATCCAGATGTCTTTTCATATAAATTATCTGCACATAGAAGAACAACATTATACCTATTAATGCGTAGACGGCGGTATTAGGCAGATGTATTTGTGAAAGAACTTCCATAAATCCAATTTTATTTAAAGTCACTGAATTAATATTAGGCAACCAACTAATAGAAAGGTCCAGTTTTCCAAAAATTATATAGGTAAATAATATTACAGTAATGGCAGCCAAAATCAACCAGCTTCTTTTGGAAATCAAAGGCTTATACTTAATTGCCGTTGTTTTTTCTTCTTGTGCTACTATTTTGGACATAATGTTTTGTGTAAAACCATCAGAGGGTGTCTCAAGCCCTGCACTTCTTACAATTTTTTTTACAAAATCATTAAGCTGTTTATCTTTATTCTCTTCCATAACTTTGTATATTTTCAAATTCCAAATTATTCTCCAAAATTTTTGCTAAACGTTTCCTACCCCTAAACAGTCTCACTTTAATAGTATTAGCAGGAATCTCCATAACCTTTGATATTTCATTCATTGAAAGTGTTTCAAAATAATATAAAGTAATTAAAACAGCATCAGCAGCAGGTAGTTTCTCAATTGCATGTTTTATTATTTCTGCTCGCTCCTTTACTTCCATCCTATCTAAGGCATCATCCATTGATGCTATATTATATTCTTCAGAAATATCTATTGCGGTTGTCTCAACTTGTCTTTTATTCTTTTTCAAATAGTCTAAACTCCTATAATATGCAATCTTATACAACCATGTAGAAAATTTAGATTCACCCTTAAAATCATTTAATGCATTATATGCTTTTATAAAAGAATCCTGAGCTACTTCCTCTGCATCCTCCCTATTTTTTACAATTTTTAATGCCAGAGTGTATACCATATGCTTATACCTATCTACCAATATAGCATAGGCATTATTTTCCCCTTTTATAACCTTATCAATAAGGTCCTCATCCGGTTTTTGGCTCATTTGTTATATCAGACGCATATAATAACGTCCTGGTTACATAAAATAATAAAAAAAACTCATTTCCTGTAACCATCTTTGAAATTTGTTCGTCATACCCTATGAACAAATTGTTTAATCCATTAAAAACTAAATATCATGGGAGGAGAAATTATTATAGTTGCACTCGTATTCGGAGCAATTTTTGGCGTTTTTTATTTATATTTTTCGACGCGAAATAAGGAGCGACTAGCATTAATTGAAAAAGGTGCTGATGCCAGCATATTTGTAAAAGGAAAAAGGGAGCATACTGCCCCTTTCTGGAAAGTATTAATTCTTAATCTATCCTTATTGCTAGTTGGGGTTGGATTGGCCATATTTATAGCCTCCATACTTACAAACGCAATGGGAATGGATGGGGATGTAGCTTATCCTGGAACTATTTTAATAATGGCGGGTCTTGGTCTTTTTGCCGGTTTTACCCTGACAAAAAAATTAGAGAAAGAGTAATAACCAAGATTGTCCACATTAAGAGAACCAAAACCATTGTAAATATTTACAATGGTTTTTTATTTGTCTGCTGCATAATTTGTTTTAAAGCCATACTTTATAGAACTTTAATAGTTCAAAATGGTTGCTAAATGGATGGTGATGTTATTTCCTTAGTCCATGCCTTAGGGGTTTTTCAAGGATTAATTTTAGGGGTAATACTTATTTTTATTAGTAAGAAGAATAAGTCGACGTTCTTTTTGGGTTTATTTCTTATAGGATTTGCCATTGAATTTTTGCCCGTTATCTTAGAGGATTTTAAAATCCTTGAAAATCATCCTGGATTACTCCTTCTTCCCATTAGCTTTTCATGGATCATTTTTCCCATCTTTTTTCTGTACGTGCAAAAGATCTCCATCTTTGCCCATGAGAGAGTAACTTACCGGATATTGTATCCAGGAGTGATTTCTATACTTTTTCTGTTTCTTTTATTTTTACTTCCTGAAGGAGCAAAAGAATACTTACGCGGGACATATCTTTTCGAAATATTATTCGCGCTTGGCCTTATGTATTCTTTATTCATTATTGTCCGAATAAACAAATATCTTAATAATCACACTGAAGAAGTAAAAAATCAGTTCGCCTCAGTCAAAAACAAACAACTACAATGGACCAGGTTTTTTATAGCTTTTTGTTTTGTACTTATTGCCGTGCATATCGGGACATTATTCGTTGAGGTCGCCCCTGTATTCGAATTGCTCATAGCCTGTTCCAACCTAATTCTTGTTTTTACTATTGCTATCAGTGGAATTATTCAATATAATGTGATTTCCGTTGCTCATCGGGCAGATCTACCAGTAAAAGAGCCTTCTTTGGATACAGAGGATCCAAAAGAGAAAGTTCTTGAACTTATTAACCGAATAGACCAATATGTTAGGGATTCCGCTGTTTATACAAAACAGGATCTGACCGTAGTAGATATTTCAACGGCTCTTAAAGTTCATCCCAGAGATGTATCTATAGCAATCAATAAACATTACAATAAGAACTTCAATACATACATTAATGAGTTCAGGATAAAGAAGGCTCAGGAACTACTTAAAACTGATATTCTTACTAATTTAAGTATAGAAGGGCTGAGTCGTGAAGTGGGTTTTCATAGCAAGGCTTCATTTTACACAGCATTTAAAAAAGCTACCGGTACCACGCCGATGAATTATCATACTGAGGTTTTAGAAAACTAGAACAATAAAGAGCAGTTTAAAGCACACTTCTTATTCTATTTAATGGAATTCAACCCTTTTTGAGTATTTAATTCTGAAATTAAAACTTCTTAAGATTGAATTCATAAGCTCAAAACAATCCTTTTGATAATATTTGCATTCGATTTGACTAATGTGTTACATGTTTAATGAATCCCATATATGGGAAGTAGTTTATGAAAGTTGAATCTGAATAGTTCCCCTTAGGGCCATATATATGGCCCTATTTTTTTGATTTATCAATGTTACCCAAATTAAAAAAAGTGTTCATGAATTTAATAGAATTAAGCCCTGAAGGAAATTTTGAAAGTTGGGAAATCACCAGATTGAACGAATTGAGATCTGAACAATTCGTTGAAACATTGGGCCAGTCTCCTATATACGAAAATGACGAATTCAGATTATGGGATATTACTTTAAAACCAAAGGAAAGGCTTCCTTTTCGGAAAATTACCAATGACTTTAGTTATACTTTTCTAACCGAAGGTTGTGGGATTTTTCATCAAGGCGATGGAAAGATAAATTTTGGACAATTCAAACTAGGTGATGTTTTCCATTATAGTGTAAAAAAGCACGGAGAAATTATTATAGATATTGAAAATATTAGTCTTGAGGATTTAAAATTCATGGTGTTTGAACTTAAACTAAAATCTTAACCCTTCTTCAATTTCACTAGTTTCTTACTAGCTCTTTGTTTTGTCTAAATTCTGGATTCCTGTTTAGAAATCAAACTCTTTGATTTGTATTTAATACAAAGGCTTGATATCTTTAAAGTATGCAGGTATTATCTACTAATATTGGGAATTTAACCAAAATTAATTGGAATGGAAAAGAGCTTAATACAGGTATCTTTAAACACCCAACTAGTTCTCCATTGGTTTTAGAAACAGAAAAAGTAGTGAATGATTCCATTGCAGACCGAAAAGTACACGGAGGTGTGTATAAGGCTTGCTATCTCTTTTCTGCCAAGCATTATCCTTATTGGAAAAACCGATATCCGAATTTAGACTGGAATTGGGGAATGTTTGGAGAAAACCTCAGTGTGAGTGATATGGATGAAACACAACTCAGAATAGGTGATATATACAAAATTGGTACCGCTTTGGTGCAAATATCACAACCCAGGGAACCTTGTTTTAAATTAGGAATTCGGTTTGGTACTCAGCTGATTTTGAAAGAGTTTATAGAGTATGGATTCCCGGGCACTTATGTGAAAATACTTGAAGAAGGCCAGGTTTCATCAGGAGATAAAGTTACCCTAATTGAACCTTCTGATAATTTATTAACTGTACATCAATTCTTTCAATTACTATATGCGAAGGAAAAAGATGAAAAAATCTTGAAGCTGGCGATAGAAAATCTTGCACTCCCTGAATATAAAAGAGAACGTCTAAAAAAATATTTGTAAAAAAAAGGGGCCTAATAGGCCCCTTTTTAAAACTTAACTAAACAACATACTAGTTAACTACAATATTTTCATAGTAGGTATTTTCACCATCCTTTACCACTACCGTATAGCGATCTTCATGGGCGGTTTCAAAATTAAAAGCCTTTGTTACAATGCTTTCGTTCTCAATTACTTCACTAAATAATGTACGGTTATTGCCGTCCAAAACTTTAATTTTTACATCTGTACCATCCAGGTTAAGTAAGTTAAGAAAGAGCATCGAACCCTTTTTTCTAAATACCGGCTTGGTATTTTCAATTCTCTTTAGAATTTTCACCTCCTTGTTTTCAACACTTATTGGATAAATGAGCGTCCTTAAAGAATCGTCTAGTCTGATATAGTAAGAACCATTCTCTAGTTCATTCAGGTCAAACTTTTTGGTATAGGTTGATGCCGAAATTTTCTCTGAAAATATGATGTTCTGATTTTCATCAATTATCTTGAGAAGGGTCTTGCTGTTTTCTGAATCTAATTCTACAATTAAGCTTTTAGATTGACCTTCCGTCAACAAACTTAGTTTAGGTTCTTTTGCCAAGCCCACTACTGTAGCAAACATAAAGGCGATCATTGCGGTGAATTTCAAATTTGTTTTCATAACATTTCGTTTTAGAGTTAATGAATAATTTACAGGACAAACCTACCACCAAAGCATTTCAGGAAATACAACCAAGTTTTCTAATTTATATCCTATTTTAACCGATTGTTAACAGCTTTTTAATTTATAGGTTAATATTGCACATATAATTGGTAATTTCGTAACTATAGACTAATACAGTGTTGAGTAATTTTACATCATCAATCATCAAAAAAAAATGAAAAAGTATAAACCGGCTTTTGAAGCTATTGAACCCAATTTTGGGCATTCATATACGTATCAAAAATTTGATTCCACAAAGAATAACAAAGACAATTTGTGGCACTATCATCCTGAAATAGAATTAGTTTATGTTAACGGAGGAGCAGGCAAACGACAGATTGGAAGTCATATTTCATGTTATACCGATGGCGACTTAATCTTAATTGGAAGTAATTTACCTCATTGTGGATTTACGGATAAATTTACGGGGAATAAAAGTGAAATTGTTATACAAATGAAAGTGGACTTTTTGGGTAATTCTTTTTTCAATATTCCAGAAATGAAACAAACCCAGACTTTGTTTGAAATTGCGAGGGGAGGTGTTGCTTTTAGTGGTGAAACCAAAAATATTGTTGGCGAAAAACTGGAAAATCTTGAAAATGAATCAGATTTTGAACAGTTGTTATCCATTTTGTCCATATTGAATGATCTGGGAAATTCTCAGGATTTTAAAGTGTTGAATGCAGAAGGCTTCTCATTTAAAACAGATATAGAGGATAACGACCGAATAAATATCGTTTTTAATCATGTGAGAAATAATTTCAAAGAAGAAGTAACCCTTTCAGAAATTGCAGATAGGGCCGGTATGACAGTACCTTCTTTTTGCAGATATTTCAAAAAGATAACCAACAAAACTTTTATTCAATTTGTGAATGAATATCGTCTGGTCCACGCGTCAAAATTACTTGCTGAACAGCCCATGAGCATAACAGACATTTGTTTTGAAAGTGGTTTTAATAATTTTTCACACTTTAATAAATCTTTTAAGGCATTTACAGGCCAAAACCCTTCTGAATACCGAAACAGGTTAAAAAAGGTGGTTCAATAATAGATAACAAAGTTTTGAAACAACTGAAATTACAACTACCCGATAGTGATATCACTTATTTCTCCAATTTTCTGAATTGTGAAAATGCCAATACTTATTTCGAACTGCTTAAATCTTCAGTTTCATGGCGTCAGGATGAAATAAGAGTTTACGGTAAATTATATGCTCAGCCCAGGTTAACGGCACTGTATGGAACTAATAATCGATCTTATTCCTATTCTGGTATTACTATGCAACCACTACCATTTAGTGAGACATTATCAGACCTTAAGGCGAAAATATCCGTGTTAACTCCTGCCAATTTTACAAGTTGTCTTTTAAATTTTTATAGAGATGGGAAAGACAGTAATGGCTGGCATTCAGATGATGAAAAGGAATTAGGGAAGAATCCGGTAATAGCTTCATTATCTCTGGGCCAGGAGCGTTATTTCCATCTAAAACACAAAAAATTAAAGGATTTAAAATATAAAATTCTTCTTGAGCATGGGAGTCTTCTTTTAATGAGGGGTTCAACGCAACATTTTTGGCAACATCAAATCGCCAAAACAACGAAGCCAATTGGGGAAAGAATTAACCTGACCTTTAGAGTTATCCCATAAAAAAATCGACTATTATTAGTCGATTTTCTTATACCGTTTTTTGCAGAGTTGAATACTATCTTTAACACTTTGGTAGACTATGCTAATTTCCACATACACAACCTTAATAAGTTAACGTATAAAACAAAGGAGAAATATAAGATATCGCTAAGTTCCTTGTTTATTAGGTAAAAAACACTTTTAATGGTCTAATTTTAAATTACTTAACTAAAAAATGTCAAGAAATTTTTAAAGGTCCTATCCGACTTAATTTTGTCAGCATAATTAGCAACTGCTGCCAGACTTTGTCCGTTCAGTAATTTTGAAACAGCCCGTTTCGTTTATCTGTTCAAATGTTCCTGAACCACATTACCAATTACCCTGTGCCCCGTTTTGGATCAGAAATTAGAATTACCCATTGCTAAATGGACGCTCAAAAGACACAATAAAACAAGACTTCTCATTCCCAAATTTTCTTCAAAATTAAAAATTAGGGCATTAATGTATTGTTAAGGCATGTAATATTTTAATTAATTAATTTCATCTTGCACCAATAAATAAATAAAAGTGATTTTTAAAAGGATAAAACCTCCACTTCTTAGGTATACTCTGATAGTTATTGCCCTGCTTATCACTATAGCCACAATATTTGTGCTAAGTGTTTATTTTGGTGTCTGGGGAAAAGTTCCCGACAAGAAATCATTGGCAGAATATCAACACCCACAAGCTTCAGAAATATATACCGCAGATAGTGTGCTAATTGGAAAATATTACCTGACTGATAGACAACCTATATCGTACCATAACATCCCAAAACAATTAATAAATGCCCTTATAGCTGTTGAAGATGAGCGATTTTATGAGCATTCCGGAGTAGACTACAAAAGCTTGTTAAGAGTTGCTGTAAAAACAGTTTTATTGCAAAATAAGGCCTCTGGCGGGGGCAGTACCATTAGTCAGCAGTTGGCCAAAAATCTATATCCCAGATCAAGAACGGGAAAATTTTATTTGACCGTTGATAAAATTAAAGAAATGATAGTTGCCTCGAGACTTGAAGAAATTTATAGCAAGGAAGAGTTGTTAATGCACTATTTAAACACAGTTTCTTTTGGTGATAATACTTTTGGCATAGAAAGTGCCTCCTTAAAATTTTTTAGCAAAGGCTCCAACAAACTAAAGATTGAAGAAGCTGCAGTTCTGATAGGAATGTTAAAAGCTACCTACACTTATAATCCGAGAGTTTTCCCTAAAAATAGTATTCAACGAAGAAATCTGGTGCTGAATTCAATGGCAGACCGAGGCTCTGTCAAAGCAGGAGAAAATGATAGTTTAAAAGCTCTGCCGTTAATTATTAATTATAGAGATTATGATCATAATCATGGATTGGCTCCATATTTCAGGGAAGAAGTACGAAAACAAGTTCTCAATTGGTGTAAAAAACAAAATGAACATGGAAATTCCTATAATATTTATACTTCGGGGCTCAAAATTTATACTACTCTGAATTATAAAATGCAGATTTTAGCAGAAGAAGCTATGAAGACTCATATGAAATCACTTCAAAAAAGTTTTGAGAAAAGTTATGGTAATTCTGCCCCCTGGCTCACAAATAAAGAATTAATTCTTAAAACGGTTAAGAAATCAATAGCCTATAAAAATCTAATTAAACAGGGGTTGAATGAGGAACAAGCCCTGGATACCTTAGGACAGAAGAAAATAATGACGCTTACTTCATGGGAAGGGGAAAAAGAACTCGAAAAAAGTTCAATTGACAGCGTTAAGCATTATATGAAATTTCTAAATACCGGTTCTATCTCAATAGATCCGGGTACTGGCGCTGTTAAAACCTGGATAGGTGGAATTGATTATAAAGTTTTTAAATATGATCATATTTCTCAGAGCAGAAGACAGGTGGGGTCTACATTTAAACCAATAGTTTATACGGCAGCATTGGAAACCGGAATTGAACCCTGCACCTATTTTTCCGCAGAAGAAGTAGCCTATAAAAATTTAGAGGGTTGGTCTCCTTCAAATTCTGGGAATAAAGAAGAAACCTTTATGAATTATTCTATGAAACAGGCATTGAGTAATTCTGTGAATACTGTGGCGGTAAAAGTTTTGGAAAGAACAGGTATAGAGAATGTCCTGGATCAGGCTATAAAAATGGGTATTACAGAAGATTTACCAAAATTACCCTCTATAGCTCTCGGTACAGGGGAAATTGGTGTTGAAGAATTGGCAGGAGCGTATGCCAGTTATGTAAATCATGGGAAACCAGTTGAACCCATATTGATAAGTAGCATAAATAACAACAAAGATTCCATACTTGATACTTTTACTCCAACTATTTCAAAAGTTCAGGCTTATAGTGAAGAAAACCGGCAGATTATGCTCGAATTTATGAAAGCCACGATTAATGAAGGAACGGGAAGCAGAATAAGAAATATCTATGGATTAAAAAATGATATTGCTGGTAAAACCGGAACAACACAGAATAATAAAGATGCGTGGTTTGTAGCACTTACCCCTAAATTAGTTCATGTAACCTGGGTAGGTTTGGATAATCATGAAATAGGTTTTAAGAACACATCACTTGGGCAGGGTGCCAGTGCAGCATTGCCTATTTTTGCGATTTGGATGCAAAAATTAAATAGAGATGCGTCCTATAATTACATAACCCGGGCCAGGTTTATTAAACCTGATGCTGCGGTACTTTCCATGCTTGAATGCGAACCTGTAAAACGGGACGGCTTCTTTAAAAGACTTTTTAAAAATCCCAAAAAGAAGAAAACTAAAAAATTCAAGCAGTAAAGTTAACATCACACCTGTAGATCATGGTAATTTGTAGTTTAATAAAATTTTAAAGAATATTGCCTTAATTTTACACTTTTATAACACTTAAAAAGTTTGTCAGTTATCCAAAAATAGTTCAATTAAATACTTGGGAATATGTCGTTCACAATAAAACTCCGGTCGTTTGCAGAAAAGGCATTGTTCCCTAAATAAAAACGGAGGATATTTGTATCTGGTTTTTATTAAAAACGATTTTAAAATTTGTCTAGACTTCCTTTAATGTCTGATCCATATAAATGGTAAAAACACTTACTTTTTTAGCCTTATTTTTTACTTCTATAGTATTTTACGGACAGAGTAATATTAAATCCTCTATTTACTACGGTCAGAATAAAACCAAATCGTTTATTGTTAAACATGTTAATAAGATTATTGTCCCCGATGGGGTTTTGGATGAACCTATTTGGGAAACAGCCAATAGTGCCAATAATTTTTGGGAATATTTTCCTCTGGATTCCATTCAGGCCAGACAGCAGACTGATATTAAAATGTTATATGACGATAATAACCTTTATATAGGAATTACGGTATATGCCTTGGGCAAGGATTATGCCATTCAATCGTTGAAAAGAGATTATCGGGCCGGAAACAGCGATAACATCACCTTGCTTTTTGACACATTTAGTGATGCTACAAACGCCTTTTTATTTGGTATCAACCCTTATGGGGTGCGGAGAGAGGGCCTTGTTTCAGGGGGAGGCCAAGACTTCAGGAATTTCACAACAACCTGGGATGTAAAGTGGAAAGGAGATTCAAAGATTTATCATTCCTGGTACACGGCTGAAATGGTTATTCCACTCACTTCATTTAAGTTTAAAGAAGGAGAAACAAAATGGAGGTTTAACAGTTACCGGTTCGACAGTCAATCTAACGAAACCAGTACCTGGATGAATATTCCACAAAATCAAAGCATGGCAGGTTTGACATTTATGGGGGATATGGTTTTTGAAAAACCCCTTGGTAAGTCCAAAACCCCACTAGCTCTCATACCCTATGTAAACAGTAGTATTCTTAAGGATTTTGAAGAAGACAATACTACTAATAAGTTATCGGTTGGAGGAGATGCAAAAGTTTCTATTGGCAATAGTATGAATCTCGATATTACAGTAAACCCGGATTTTTCTCAGGTTGAAGTAGATGACCAGGTTACAAATCTCACACGTTTTGAAGTTTCTCTTCCCGAAAAAAGGCAGTTCTTTATAGATAATAATGATCTGTTTGGTAGTTTTGGTGATTCAAGAGATGCTAACCCCTTTTTTTCAAGAAGGATAGGTATTGCAAAGGATACTGCAGATAATACCATTGAAAATAAGATTATAGGTGGTGTCCGATTAAGTGGAAAATTAACAAAAGACTTACGTTTGGGTTTTCTTAATCTTCAAACTGCTTCAGATGAAGAGAATGAAATTCCATCTAATAACAATATGATGCTGGCTTTACAGCAGAAGGTTTTTGCAAGGTCAAATATTGGTGTCTTCTTTATAAACAGGCAATCTATTAAAGATTACGATTTTCTCTTACCAGAGGATAAATACAATCGGGTCCTGGGGCTGGATTACAATTTAATTTCAAGGGATAATCTGTGGAATGGGAAGTTCTTTTTTCAAAAGTCATTTCAACCAGAGAGTAACGGAAAAGATTTAGCCACGGGTGCACGCCTGGAATACAATTCCAGAAATTATAATATTTCTGGTAAATTAGTTTATGTGGGCGAAGATTTCAGATCAGATTTGGGATTTGTTCGCCGTACCGATATTCTTAAAAGCTTTGCTCAATTCGAACGAGTTTTCTGGCCCAAAAATAGTTTTATCCAAAATCATGCCTTCCAGTTCTTGCCCATAGCCCTTTGGAGTCCTAGCATGGATTTAAAAAATACCGACTATGACTTAAGAGGTCAGTGGGAAGCAAGATTTAAAGACCAATCCAGATTCAGTGCAGAATTCTCCCATAAGTTTACTTTTTTAATCGATGAATTCGACCCAACGGATACCGATGGTGGGATACCATTACCAGGGAATCAGGGATATTATTACAACAGTGTTAAAGCTGAGTTCAACTCTGATCGTAGAAAAATTTTCTCCTATTCTCTTGAACCTTCTATTGGCCGATTTTTTAATGGAAACCGCTTTACTGTTCAAGGCGGAATGACTTTTCGTTTCCAACCTAAAGTATTTCTCTCCATGATAATGAGGTACGATAAAATTGAATTGCCAGACCCCTACCCCAGTGCAGACATTTGGCTGATAAGTCCAAAGATTGAAGTCACCTTTAGCAAATCAGTTTTTTGGTCAACCTTAATTCAATATAGTAATCAGCGAGACAATTTTGGTATTAATTCCAGATTACAATGGCGTTTTGCTCCCCTTTCTGATCTTTTTCTTGTTTATAATGATAATTATTTTGTGGATGGTTTTGCTCCAAAGACAAGATCTATTAATCTAAAAATAACTTATTGGTTGAATATTTAGGCTCATTTTTATAGTAAATAGCCCCATCTAATTTCATTATATTTGAAGGCTTTTCACCATTAAATAATCTTCCATGAACCATTTACCAATAACTGAGGATACCGTAATTTTTGGATTGTTATGTCTCTGTCTTGGATTCGTATTTTACACCTCTTCTATTAAAACCGGATTTTGGAAAAAATTCTATGCCATAGTTCCGACACTTCTAATGTGTTATATGCTACCTGCAATTTTAACCAGTTCGGGACTCATCTCTGAAGAAAATTCAAAGCTGTATTATATTGCCAGCAGGTATTTACTTCCAGCGGCATTGGTCCTAATGACATTAAGTATAGATCTTAAAGCTATAGTGAACCTTGGTTCCAAAGCGCTTATTATGTTCTTAACAGGAACTGCCGGTATTATCATAGGAGGTCCCATAGCTATTTTAATAGTTTCCACTTTTTCCCCCGAAACGGTGGGCGGAAATGATTTTGATGCGGTATGGAGGGGCTTATCGACAATTGCGGGAAGCTGGATTGGTGGCGGGGCAAACCAGGCTGCAATGCTTGAAGTTTTTGCTTATAACCCCAAAAAGTTTGGTGATATGGTCTTGATAGATATTGTTGTAGCTAATATTTGGATGGCCATAATTCTTCTGGGTATTGGGAAGTCTGATAAAATTGATAAGTGGTTAAAAGCTGATACTTCTTCCATTGAAACCCTTAAAACAAAAGTTTCTGAATATACTGCAAAAATAACCCGGGTTACAACACTTCACGACTATATAATTATGTTGAGTTTGGCGTTTACAGCAGTTGGTATTGCTCATTTTAGTGGCTTCCATTTTTCAGAATTCTTACAGGAAAATTTTGAAGTTATCCGGAATAAGCAAAAAGCCCTTTCTTCCCTGGGTTCAGAATTTTTATGGATGGTTGTTTTTGCTACGACCATTGGTATAATCCTGTCCTTCACAAAGGCCAAAAGTTACGAAGGAGCCGGAGCAAGTAAAATAGGAGGGTTATTTATCTATATTCTTGTGGCTACCATTGGAATGAAAATGGATTTAGGAAGTTTTTTGGACAAACCAGGTTTAATTGCAGTAGGTCTAATCTGGATTTCCATTCATGCAGGATTATTAATACTTGTGGCTAAAATTATCAGAGCTCCTTACTTTTTCCTGGCCGTGGGAAGTCAGGCAAATGTAGGTGGAGCGGCATCTGCACCAATCGTGGCCGCAGAGTTTCATCCATCGCTTACCTCTGTAGGCATTCTACTCGCTGTCCTGGGTTATGTAGTTGGGACCGCCGGTGCTTATATATGTGGCCTACTTATGGAAATTGCATCAAAAGTTTAAATTTCCAATAAACTTTAATGATATTTGCGACAGAAATAAAATACTATGAGGAGCGTAATAATTATTGTACTAAGCTGTGCCATATTAGGATCTTGCGGAACTAAGGATACCGAAAATACCATGACAGTTACCGGTAAGGTAAAAGGATTAAAAAAAGGCACTCTTTATCTTCAACATATACCGGACACTTCTCTCGTTGTAATAGATTCACTTAAAGTTGCTGGTGATGGGAATTTCCTGTTTAAAACTGAGCTGGAAAGTCCGGAGATTTTTTATTTATACCTCGATAAAAAGGACAATAATGATATAAATGACAGGATTACTTTTTTTGGCGAACCCGGTACAATAACTATTAACACCAATTGGAACACATTCGATACCAAGGCCAAAATTGAAGGTTCTGAAAACCAGAAAAAACTTGAAGAATACGGGAAAGTCATGTCCCGTTTTAACACTAAAAATCTGGAAATTATCAGGGCAGTTTATGACCCCGAGACCCCTAAAGATTCTCTAACTCAGGATTCCATTCAAAAAGCTAGTGACATGAATATCAAAAGGGGTTACCTCTTTGCTCTAAATTTTGCTCTTAATAACAAAGAATATCATATTGCTCCTTATATAGCCTTAAAAGAAGTGCCGGATGCAAATGTTATTTACCTGGATTCTATTAATAATTCATTAAGTCCGGAAGTAGCCAATGGTAAATACGGGAGGGCTCTTCAAGAATATCTTGAAGAGAAAAAGAATCAATAATACAAGTGGTATAGACCTAGGGTAATTTATTAAGTTTATCTACTAGCCCTCTGGCTTTTTCTTCCAGTTCTTTGCGTACGTTTTTTAGGTGTTGCTTTTTATTGTCCACACCTTTTGCATTTACTTTTGTAATTAAATCATCAAAAGTAGCAATCGCACCATCAATAATCTCTGACCCTTCTTTAGAACCTGGTTTATCATTGGAAGCCTCAACAATATAAACTGCTTCAATAATATCTCCTAATACGTAATTTATATCTTTTTTTAATTCTCTAATATTTGCCATTGCTCAATAATTTTGTGTAAAAGTACACTTTTTCAAATAGTAATTTCCAGAAGTTTGGCTTGTTCAGCACTCAAAAGTACATGGCTGGTAATAGCCGATACTAAAACTGTTTCGCCTTTTTTAATCAAGATTGATCCAAATTCGTTCTCTATTAAAACTTCGCCGTCAATACACATGTATATAGTAAAAGAATCCTGATTGGAAACATCGAATTGGATATTTTTATTTAAACTGATAAAGTTGGTTTTAAAATAGGGACAATTTACCATTGGGTTAGAAACGTTTGTTTCCTTACCATAGATAACTTTAAAGTCGTCTTGCCTGTCATAACTAATAGCGTCAACCGACAATTCTGTATGTAATTCCCTTAGATTTCCCTGAGCATCCTTTCTATTATAATCGTACACCCTATAGGTTTGGTCAGATGTTTGCTGTATTTCTGCTATTAATATCCCTGCGCCTATGGCGTGAATTTTGCCTGCATTTATAAAATAAGCATCACCTTCACTTACATTTTCATAATTTAATAGGTCTGTTAAGGTATCATTCTTCAGGCTTTCTATATATGTTTCCTTAGAAATATCTTCTTTAAACCCAATTATTAACTCCGCATCATTTTCGGCATCCATTATATACCACATTTCGGTTTTGCCAAAAGAATTATGACGTTTTCTTGCAAGTTCATCATCAGGATGCAACTGAATGGAAAGATCTTTTTGGGCATCAATGAATTTAATAAGGATTGGGAATTCTTTTCCAAATCGTTCCAAAACACTTTTTCCAAGTATCTCTTCAGGAAATTTATTAATCAAATCCGTCAGTGTAGTTCCTTTAAAAGAACCATTGGCAACAATTGATACATCTCCGGCTACTCCAGATAATTCCCAGCTTTCTCCTATGAGATCACTTTCCAATTCTTTACCTAATAAGGTTCCCAGGTTTGTGCCTCCCCAAAGTCGTTCTTTAAGTATAGGGTAAAATTTAAATGGATATAAGTTCATTTCGATTTCAATTTCTTAAGCGCATTTAAGGCCTTTTTCATATGCTGCGAGGCATTTAGACTATTAAATACCATCAATATCACTCCTTCCTTGCTTACAACATAAGTTTCTCTGCCCGGAAGTAAATTAAACAACTTACTCTCTACTTTAAACAAAGCACGTACTTTCTTATGTTTATCGGCCAAAAGTTTGAATGGTAAGCGATATTTTGATGCAAATTTACGATGTGTATTCTCAGAATCGGTACTGATGCCAATGACTAGTGCCCCAAGTTCGGTGAACTCCTCATAATTGTCTCTGAAAGAACATACTTCTATAGTGCAACCAGGGGTGTAATCCTTTGGATAAAAGAAAATCACAAATGGTTTTTTGCCTACTATCTCTTTGCTGTTGAATAACTTGCCATCCTGATCGGGTAGCGCAAATTCCGGTATTACCTGCCCAACTTTCAGGCCCATGATTTAGCCATTGTAGGTGACAAAATTACGAGCTGTTTCAAAAAGAATAACTTCCAGCTCATTGTTTGATTCTATATGGGGACGTAATTTATTGTAGATAAAAATGACTATATTCTCTGCAGTTGGATTTAATGTCCTAAACTCCGGAACTTCAACATTTAAATTCTTATGGTCCAAGGCATCTTCTACCTCAGACTTTATCAAATCTTTCAGAATTTTCATATCTATGACAAAACCGGTCTCCGGATCAATTTCTCCTGTCACACTAACTACTAATTCATAGTTATGTCCATGATAATTGGGATTATTACATTTACCAAAAACTGCATTATTTTTATTATCATCCCAATCTTTACGGTATAAGCGGTGGGCAGCATTAAAATGCGCCTTACGGCTAACTTTTACTTTCATATTGTCTCATAGTTTTGAACAAGATGATCGTAAAACTTTTCAAATATTATTTTGAACCACACCGTGTATGTTTGGGGGTTATCCATAATATCTTTTTTAATTTTTGCGGGACTCATCCATTTCCAATCTGCCACTTCGTCTTTATTTATAACAGGTAGGTCATCATAATATCCAATCATTACGTGGTCAAGCTCATGTTCGGTTAAACCATTGTCAAAAGGTGCTTTATAAATAAACCAGAAAAGTTCCTTTAAATCTGTTTTAAAACCCATTTCTTCCTGCAGTCTCCTTTTACCTGCTTCTAAATTGGTCTCGCCCTGACGTTGATGACTACAACAGGTATTTGTCCACAATGAAGGAGAATGATATTTATGCTGAGCCCTTTGCTGTAACATAGTCTCACCGTTTTTATTCATAATAAAAACCGAAAAAGCTCTATGAAGTACGGCCTTTTCATGAGCCTCCATTTTAGGCATTAAACCAATCTCTTCGTCTAATTGATTTACGAGAACAACATTTTCCTCTTTTTTATTTCCCATCTTGCAAAAGTAGCATCTTTACGCAATATTCCGGGTTAAGAGTGACAAAAGTTGATTAAGTGAGTGAACTATATATGAGATAATTCTAGAAGAAGCGTGGAGACTTTAAGTTTCCTTTGACTTTAATAAATTCATATCTCAAAATTATTTCGAAGGAACCATTATTAAAAGTGGCCTGTCCCAATTCAGTAATTTCCCTGTCATACGCTACGCCTATTAAAAATGAAGGGGACAACTGAAATCCTATAAGTGCACTAAACGCAGCATCCCACCTGTAAGCGAGCCCCATGATGAGTTTATCATTGTACATAAAATTTGCCGATAAATCCAGCCCCAAAGGCGCACCTTGTACTGCTTTGAGCAACAGCGCAGGTTTAAACTTCCAAAATGCACTCATGTCAAAAACATAACCTGTAATGAGATAAAAATTCATTTGCTCCTTTGCCGTTGAAAGAGAGCTCTCATCAAAATGAGAGGTTTCCAAAATTCTGGGAACGGATAATCCAACATAAAACCTATCTGTATGGTAATAGACTCCACCTCCTATATTGGGTGTAAACCTATTGGTAATATCCTCCTGTAATGTTGGGTCCGGTCCGCCGGGGTTTGTTACATCCTGGTTTAACTCAGAAAACCTGATATCTAATAAACTTGCACTTGCCTTTAACCCAAAACTTAATCGCGATTCCTTAGCCAGTTGTATGCTGTACGAAAAGTCCAGATCAAAAAATGTTTCTGAGGTAGGTCCTATTTGGTCGTTTACAATCGATAATCCAAGACCAACACCCCTATAGCCCAAAGGTGTATGCATATTGAAAGTTTGCGTTGTTGGTGCTCCATCCAAACCTACCCATTGAGACCGATATAATGCTGCTATGCTCATATGGCCCCTGGAACCGGCATATGCCGGATTAACACTCACCGTATTGTACATATATTGAGTATACTGTGCATCCTGCTGAGCATAAAGAATTTCCGTCAATAGAACAACCAGAAGAAAAGACAATGTTGTCAGGCTTCTTTGCAAATAAATTTTATGTGTCAATTTTAGCATTGGTTTATCTATTTATGTATATGTATCCTGATAACGATTTCTGTATATCATCATCATTTACATAATCAAGGATATAGAAATATGTACCTACTGGTAGTTTATTGTCTACGTCTACAGTTGCTCTACCCTGAGATGTACCGTCAAAGACATTACCCTGGGTATTATAGGCATTGGTCGTATAAACTTGTACACCCCATCTATTATAAATTCGAATGGTATTATTTGGGAAATCTTCAAGCCCTCTAATGCTTAAAACATCATGAACTCCGTCTCCATTGGGAGTTACTACGTTGAATACCTCAATGTCCTCTTCACTTGCATTAGGTTCTAAATAATCTGGTATACCGTCTGCATCCATATCATCATTGGTAAAATCTCCGTCCCCATTGGTATCCTCCATTGCAGTAAGTATAAGGTCATCGTCATCATCTGTATCCCTGTAATCAGATTCGGAATCACTATCTGTATTTGGCAACATATCAAAAGGGTCATCAATTTCGTCGTTTACATCGTCATCAATAGCTGTATAACCTTCATAACCGTCATCAAGACCATCATTATCCTTATCAGATCCTATAAAGACATAATCTGGAATGCCATCATTATCCATATCATGCCCCTCAATATTATCTGGAACATTGTCATCATCACTATCGGTATCAACATAATCCGGGAGACTATCACCATCTGTATCCACAGGAAGAATTCCTAATCCACCGCCATTCTCATATACATCATCGAGACCATTATTATTGGCATCTATCCCACTCGGAGCTGTATAATCGGCAGTTGATTGCGCTTCTACATTATCCGGAATACCGTCATCATCACTATCTATATCCAGATAATCTGCTATACCGTCACTATCTGTATCTGTTGGATTTGTTGAAGGGTCATTATCACCGTCTAAATTTAAATCTTCAAAACTGTCAACTATACCATCATTGTCTGTATCAAGGTCCACACCAATTGGGTTTACCAGAATAGTGACTGTAGCAGTACTGCAGTTCGATAAACTATCACATAGGGTATAAGTAAATGAATCTGTTCCTATAAAACCTGGACTTGGAGTATATGTAATATTATCATCAGAAGGATCTCCCGGAGTACCGTTATTATTGATTACGGCTGTGCCATCAGACGGATTTGTATTGGTGAGAGTACCTATTGTAGGAATATCGTTGTCATTAGCTAATATATCTATATCAACGGCAATATCTTCTATTGTGGCAATAGAATCAGGCAATGTGTCTACTATAGGCAACACATCTACCGTAACTGTTGCTGTACTGCAATCTCCAGTGGTATTGCAGACCGTGTAATCGAATGAATCGGGCCCATTATAATCCGGATCTGGTGTATATGTAACAATATCATCTGTTGGATCATTCGGAGTCCCGTTATTATTAATACTAACAGAACCATTAGCAGGATTCGTAGCTGTCAAAGTTCCTATTGTAGGTAGATCGCTATCATTGACATAAATTGGGACCACGATGGAAGTATCTTCATCGAGCGTAATAAGATCATCTACCAAAGTGGCTGCTTGCTGCAGACAAACCACTGTGAAACCAGGGAGATCAATTGAATTACCGGCTTTATTTATTGTAGCTACATAACGAACCACCGAAGTTGTTGATGTAACAACCGGTTGTAACTGATTACCCGCAACAGCAGGGTTCCAGCTTACAGTGGCACTGCCACTGACATTTGCGGTAATGTCCAGAGTAACCTGGTTATCAGGAGCTGTACAATCTGTTAATATAAAGTATCCTGTGGCATTTGAACCACACAAAGTACCATCATAAGTGGCAAAGTAAACCCCTGGTGTACTGGTCTCATAAAAGAAATCTGTACTTAAAACTGTTGAAGTATCTGAAGCTTCATACCATCTATAATTACTTTCATCTCCGCTGTTAGGTGCCTGAAGCAAAAATTGGGCATTGGATGCACTAATCCCCAGTAATGTAAAAACAATACTGAGGACTAGAAGATGATATCTGTTATTAGTCTTCAAACCTATTGTGAGCTTTTATGTCTTATTATTTAACAACAAATACAACGTTTATTAAAGAATTGTAACTTGTGGGTTGTCCTATAATATCGTACGTCAGGACTCCACTGGCATTAATGCTCATGTTAGCAAAAACTGCAGGATCCGCATAGGTTACATAATAATATAAATCTGCTGCTGCATAAGTGGGAACTGCCGCAGGTGCACCAGCACTTGCTACAGTTGGCGTTCCAAACTGGGCTATATACTGTGCGTAAAGGTCTTCCGTATATCCTACTCCATTTGTAGAAGCATCCACCGCTATTGAAGGCGGATAGAATATCCTGGCAGCTTTAGAGGTAATGGGTGCTATATCCTGTATTACATCCTCTACTGTTGCTTCCGTATTTCCGTCGCCATCCACATCTACAGGTACATCAGAATTTACTTCCGAAGCCGTTTGGTCATCCGTGCCTAAACTTGTAAGAGGGACAGACAATGTTCCATTACTATCGGTAATATCAAGATTGCCTGCGTTTACAGCAAAGACCGTGTTCACCTCATTGGTTACACTACCATCTACTTCCGTAGCGGTGATCACATAAGGATCTGCCGTGGTCCCTGTGCCGGTTACCACATTGATCCCTGCGCCGGTGACTACCGTTTCTGAGCCATCAGCTACCAATCCTGATAAGTCAACCGTAAGGTCACTACCATTCTCAATACCTACCGTTAATATGTTGGTCGCTCCATTGAGCGTTAATACGTCGATATTCTGATCGTCTGTACCAAGTGATGCAAGGGGTACTGATAAGGTACCATCGCTATCGGTAATCTCCAGGTTCCCTGCGTTTACAGCAAAGACTGTGTTCACCTCATTGGTTACACTACCATCTACTTCGGTGGCTGTGATCACATAAGGATCTGCCGTGGTTCCTGTGCCGGTTACCACATTGATCCCTGCACCAGTGACAATTGTTTCTGAGCCGTCAGCTACCAATCCTGATAAGTCAACCGTAAGGTCACTACCATTCTCAATACCTACCGTTAATATGTTGGTTGCTCCATTGAGCGTTAATACGTCGATATTCTGATCGTCTGTGCCTAAACTCGCAAGGGGTACGGATAAGGTACCACCACTATCGGTGATCTCCAGGTTTCCTCCATTTACGGCAAAAACTGTATTCTGTTCGTTAGTAGGATCACCATCCAAATCCGGGCTGGAGCTGCCTCCAACTGCTTGCCATGCTGCACCGTCATAAACATATAATTGTCCGGCTACATCATCTACATAGGTAACTCCACTATTACTTGGGACAACAGCAGGTGCTCCTGTTCCAATTAAAGTAAGCTCATTTGTCAAGTCCTCGTCGGAATCTGTTGAATTTACAGTATAATTACCATTACCATCATCAGTAACTGTAATTGCACCTGTTCCAGCCACAACTGTCTCAGCAAGTGAAGAAAGATCTACCGTTGTAGAACTTCCATTCTCAATATCTATTTGCAATTGGTTAGCCCCATCGAGAGTAGCTCCGGTAAGATTTTGATCGTCACTACTGCCAGCAGACAACTCGTCAATAGCTGCCTGTACGTCTGTGGCTGTTAAGCTTGAAGCTGTATTATCATAGGGGTTACTTCCGGCATTGGTATCAATTGTCTGGGTAGCCCCATCTTCATTAGTATAAGTATAGGTGCCATTACCATTATCTACCAACCCGCTCATGGTTTCTGTAAAAGTGGTAATCGTACCATCCTCCGAAGTGTAGGTAAAGCTGCCATCCCCGTTGTCTACCAGGGTGGTGATAACATTATTGGTATCGATGGTCACCGAAGTGCCAAAGTCGTCTGTAATTGTGTACGTTCCATCAAGATTGTCTACAACCGTGGCGATCTTTGCATCAAAGATAGTAGCTATCCCATCTTCATTCGTATAGGTAAAAGTACCGTTACCATTATCTACTAACCCGCTCAGGGTTTCTGTAAAGGTGGTAATTGTACCATCCTCTGAGGTATAGGTAAAACTGCCATCCCCGTTGTCTACCAGGGTGGTGATAACATTATTGGTATCGATGGTCACCGAAGTGCCAAAGTCGTCTGTAATGGTATACGTTCCATCAAGGTTGTCTACTACTGTTGCGATCTTCGCATCAAAGGTAGTAGCTATCCCATCTTCGTTCGTATAGGTAAAAGTACCGTTACCATTATCTACTAACCCGCTCAGGGTTTCTGTAAAGGTGGTAATTGTACCATCCTCTGAAGTATAGGTAAAACTGCCATCCCCGTTGTCTACCAGGGTGGTGATAACATTATTG
>NZ_JBDVOC010000001.1:0-7591 GCF_039969275.1 Eudoraea sp. | reverse complement strand
TACAAGTACTATAAACAATAAAACAATGTTTCTTTTTAACCGAGTGTTTTTGATTATTACATTATTCGGAGAATAACAAAATAAATTGATAATGGGCAATAAAAGAAACGCGAACTCATTAATACTTAATAGCACCCCAGGCAATGGCAAATAGGTTTTTTCATTCGTAGGTAAAAAAAACCAATAAATAGAATTATATAAAATATACGATTGAAGAGTGAATGCATCTAAAAATTAAGTTTTATTTCAGAAATAAGAATTAGAATTTGCTTTTTTTTAATTAGGTTTAATGGGTCATTATTTTTGAAATACTCAGATCTTGTCATCCTTAAAGTAAAAGGCCTAATTAATCATATAATGCCTGACTATAGATTACAGACAAAAAGTTAAGTCATACAAGGCCCTTACTTTCAAGGATACCGAAATGTTCTAAAAAAAAACACTCTTTAAATGTTTCTTTTTACGGGCTACCTCTTTTGGAAGCTTACTTTATGTTTCATTTAAAGAACGCTATAGTTAATATTACGCCAAAATCATGAAGAGGTAAAGATTGTCTGTCAGGATGTTGGAAAAATCGATTAAAGTATAATAATTGCAGGTATGGAAGCGAAGAAAAAGATACCAAAATCAAAGTAAATAGGGGACGAAAGTTGAATAACGAATGAATGGAAAGGATGTGGCCGGCATACACTTTTCCTGATATCAGCTGTGGATGTATTAGATCATGAAGCGAGCTTTTATAATGAACTAAAAAAGATAAGAACTAAATATCCCTCAAAACCTTTAATCGCCCTGATTAATAAAACAGACCTTCTTCCTACTGATAAATTATTGAATTTAAAGAACAAATTGAATCAATTGTTAAGCGATAAGGACAAAATTGAATACCAATTACTCTCTGCCAAAACCGGTCTTGGAATAGAAGAGCTCAAATCGAAGCTCTTGTATGATGTCAATGCAGGGGTTTTAAGAAATAATGAGACTATTGTGACTAACAGCAGGCATTATGATGCATTAATAAAAGCTTTGGAGGAGATTAAAAAAGTGCAGCTGGGACTGCAGGAAGGTTTATCTGGCGATCTTCTGGCTATTGATATCCGACAGGCGCTTTATTATTTTGGAGAGATTACCGGTGAGATCACCACCGATGACCTTTTAGGGAATATTTTTGCCAATTTTTGTATCGGGAAGTAGGTAACAATTTCATTTAGCACCATTCTGTTTAATTTGACAAAAAAAATATGATTACGGATTTTTTTTGGCAATATTTTAGTGTGAAAACTAATGTTGTAGTCTTTATCTTATACTGATGTATTTAATCGGTTTCGCATGTAGTTTATCGCATTATTTTCCCTTAAACCCTTAAACATTATATCTTTATATTTTTAATGATGAAAAAATAACCTTAAAACATTTAAAATGAAAAAAATCATCCCACTATTATTAACCATTACCCTGGCTTTTGTTTCCTGCCAAGTTGAGCCTTTGGGTGATGATGGCCTGAACGCTGTTGAAGGTAAAGGAAGTAGTTCATCGGAGGAGGATTGCTATGTAAATCTAACCCCGACACTTCCGGCATTGGTAGAATTTTGTCCAACTACTAAGCCGGGTACTGAATCTTATTTCTTAGTAGACATTGCATCCGGAGATTTAGCTGGTTTAGATATTCCGGCATGGTGCGTAGATGTTGATAAGACTCTTAATGTTAATGAAGATTGCGATGTTGAAGCAAATGTTTATTCAAGTTATGGGAGTTTCCCTGTAGGGGAATTTGAAAATCCAGGAAATTTTGATAAGGTCAATTGGATACTTAATCAAGATTTCATTAGCCAGGGATATACTTACGGACACATACAGTGGGCTATTTGGGAACTTATCGACAATGAGAATTGTATAAGTTGTACTTACTTAACTAATCCGATAGGTAATTGGGGTACCACAGATCCCAATGATGTTGTTAAAGGACAGGAAATTGTTGATGACGCTATTGCTAATGGAGGTGGTTTTGAACCAGTTGCTGGTCAAAATCTTGCCATTATACTTATTCCTACGGATAGTAGTAAGCAAAGTATTATAATTCCTTACCCATTAGAATGCGAACCAGAAGCTGCTTGCGAAACAGCGTTTGGAAGAGCACAGACTATCGATGATGGGATTAATACTTGCTTTATAGATTTAGAAGACCCATATAAATTTAACCGTTGGGGATGGACAGTGAAACTGCCTGGTGAAGGAACTTACACCTTCGATATCTACGCAGGAGCTGGCCAGTGTGATTTGAGTAAGGGCACCTTAGTAGGTACTGCAGAAGTGAATTACAGTGGTGGTACTGTTTCCGTGGACTATGATATTTTTGACGGCTATGAAATAAATGAAGTCCACACCTATGCAGGTTACGATCCTGTCCCATCAAATCCGAATAACGGTAAACCGACGGTAGCACCGGGTCAGTACACAATAGCTACAGGATTAAGTGGTGAAATTAATGTGATTCTTCATTCCGTCATTTGCGGAGATTATGAAGATTAAAGTGAAGTTTTAAACCTAAAAATTAACTTATTAATTTGAGGTTAATGGGTTTGATTTGAAGAATAGCAAATTATCAGAAGAAGCGGGAATGTTTAATAAACAATTGTCGCTTCTTCTTTTTTTATTTTATGTTTTTAGGAAAGTTTGGACTAAAGTTTATTTCAGCTCTGGTTAAATGTATTCATTACCTTCTTTCTCTTTCCAGATGACAGTACCGGAATCTCATCTACAAATTCAATATTTATTTCAGCATCATTTCCCAAAAGGTATTTAAAGCTCTTAACTAATTCCTTCTTGTAATCAAATGCTCCATAAAGATTTAATTTAATGACATACTCTTTTTGTCCTACCTGGATAAACTGGTATTGTTTTATAAGATGATAATAAATCTTCATTATTGGATAAATACCATAGGACGATACCAATCTATTTTTGGTATCATAAATCAAGTCCAATTTACGGCCTTCTATCTTTGTAAGAACAAGCTCATTGTCTAAAAGTTCCATAACTCCTATATCGCCTGTATCATATCTAATTAAGGGCATGCTATAATTAAATAAATCAGTTACTACAATTCTGCCTATTTCGCCAAGTTCGGCTTTGGTGTCTTTCTTCAAATCAAATATTTCAATAATGTAACTAGCCCAGTTAATTTTGAATGTATCATTATCATTGATTTCCTGTTGTGCTATTATTCCTTGCTCCTCTGTGGAATATCTAGAAACAACAGGCGCTTTGAAGTACTTTTTAATTGATTTTTTGGTATATGGATCTAATGCCTCGGAAATGGCAACAAAAGATTTAATATTAAAATCTTTATTTTCTGAATTATTCTTATCCAAATAATCGCATAATGTATCAAAGGAAGACGCAATGCCAATAATTGCTTTAGAGGACTTATCTTTTTGAAGTTCCTTTAACAGGGCATTAATAATTTCATCGTTCATTTTAGAGATGTCCACTTTGATTATATTTTGCAGTAATCTGTTTAGTGCATTTTTATGCTCACCTTTCCAAAGTCTTAAATAATATAATCTTTGACCAATATTATATCCTACTTTGTTAAAGAAAAATAATGTATCCGCAGTGTTTCTGTTTCTTTTGTTACGGTTCATAAACAGGAAAAAAGGAATACCTGTAGAACCACTTGTGGCAACTTTGTATAATGATTTTGTTAGAAATTTGTGTGATTTGAAATCATCAAAATTATCCAGAATCAAATCTTTTTTAATAACAGGGAACTGGTTAAAATGAACTTGTACATATCTGGAATAAAATGGTACTGTTTTAATGGAGTGCTCCAATAATTCATTAAGTATTTCATTTCTTCTATTTACTGCCTTTTCAGAAAATGGACTTTCCATTATTTGCGCAACATCCTGATAATGCATTTTAATGTGACCACCCTTAAAGGTATCAATGGCCCAAAATCCAATTCTCCTGATAGTATTTCCAATTCCCATTAAATTTATAGTTTTTTTACTTAGTAAAATAGACCAACTTTTTTAATTATAATCCATTTAAATATTTATGTAAATAGAAATTAATCCATAGTTTCTTCATGAAATAAAAGGTCTTTTAAAAATTAACCATTAGGTTGGAATACAAAGCAAAAAAAAGTAATTGGAGTATTATTTTTAATACTCGTTTATTGAATTATTACTTAGGTATACATCCCCTTTATTTCTTTTTTTGATAAGTTTTGCAGGACTTCCATATGCAATCTGAAAGTCTCCAACTTCTTTTGTAACTAACGCTCCGGCACCTATAACTGTGTGCTTACCAATATTGACATTATTAACAACCGTAGCTCCTATTGATATGGCAGTGAATTTGCCGATTGATACATTGCCCCCTATCGTAACCCCTGGGGAAAGACTACTGAATTCTTCCATTATACTATCATGGCCTAAGGAAGCTTTGGTATTGACTATACAAAAATCCCCAATTTGAGCATCTGAATTTACAACTACCCCAGCCATCACGACAATTCCTTTTCCTATTGAAATATAATTACTTATACTTGCCGATGAGTGTATTGCTGAAATAAAATCAAAGTCCATTACCAGGGCCTTAATTTTTTTGACCATTTCTTTTCTTTTCCAATTGTCTCCAATGGCAACAATTCCTTTTTTTATCCCCTCCTTTTCCTTCAGGTAGGGGATGCATTTTGCATCACCTATTATTTTATATCCAAGAATATCAGACCCGATTTTTTTATAGGAATCAACAAACCCGTATATCTCGTATTGCCCATTTTTTTCAATGATATCTGTTATTACTTTTGCATGGCCTGAAGCCCCGATAATGATAATTTTCTCCATTAAATTTATTCTTATGAATTTTAAATGTAAGAGGCTACCAAATAAAATTTAACTATTATTCCCATCTTCCGAGTGTTATCTCCTCTTAAATTACATTTTATTAAAAACGCAGGGAAGTAGAATGGATTGCTCTACAATACCATAAATGTGAAAAAAATAAAAATAAAGAAAAACTATATTATAAGTGCAATATTAGAAGATTAACGCTGATATTCAACCTTAAAGTTTTATACTAAACCCAAAGTACTATGAAGAAGTAAAACGGGATTTATAACGGTTTGAAATTAAGTTTTTACTCTATAAATAGTATAGTTAAAAAGTTATTTGGTGTTTCTCTTTGCCCACTTTTATGGTATTCACAATAAATCCCATGTTACGAATTTAATAGAGTACAATTGAAAATAAAAAGTGTTTAATTATTGATTCTTCAGGGATTAGTTTTGCCAATTTCTGTATCGGAAAGTAACCTCTCAAAACAACACAATAACAAAATAGTACTAAATCGTCATAACATCGAATTTTCAGGCTTTTAAACGATATTCATCTATTTCTACTTAGTTTTCTTAGCTGTTTATTTTGACACATTTTGTGCCTTCCTTGTACCTCAATCCTACCATCGAGAAAATTTGTACCTCAAAATTCGTTTTTGGTATTTCTAAATGGCAACGAAAGTTAAATTAAGACAGAAGAGTATTTCCAAAGGACGCAAAAGCTTATATCTTGATTTTTACCCTCCTATTCCTCACCCAGAGACCGGCGAGCCTACAAGACGAGAATTTTTAGGGTTATATCTATTCGAGAAGCCTAAAACACCTTTTGACAAACAACATAATGTAGAAACTTTAAAAATTGGCCAGAGTATTAGGCAAAAACGTGAAAACATCCTCAACAGGCCTGAAATATATGACCGGTATGAAAAAGAACAACTGCGTTTGGAGGAGTTAGACAAATCATGTTTTTCTTTAATTGTTTACAACGTACGGATATACGAACTGGTAAGTATATTTCTATTTTGTCAAGACGGCTAATCCAATGGATTTTTAATGTTTTTAAAAGTATTTGTTGACACACGGGTGTATATTTCAGTTATTCTGTTAGAACTATGCTCAAATAGAAGTTGTACTTCCATTAAATTCTCCCCTTTGCCCAACTCATCTCCTTATAAACAACCTAAACGTTTTACGTAAAATGCATCTGTAGCATTCTTATCTATCCACTCTTATAAATTCTAACCAATTTCATTTTTTAGAGTTTAGGAGCGTAATTAGCCGTTTTAATGTTCTGGGTTGAGGTTACCTATGATGCAAAGGATAACCGGATAACGGGCATTTATAGTTTTGTAGGTGGCGAAACCTTGGACAAGTACAGTAATGTACCTAGGAGGATTTAAATAATGAATCTGTTATTTATGAAATTTTAGTAGCAATAATAATTCTTGGAATTCTGTAACGTATTATATTTTTTCCATCTTTTTTTAATAATCTCAAAAACCGAAACGTTCTAGGTAAACTAAAGATATATGTGAATTTCAGTCTACTCTTAAACGAAAGTATTTGGTCTTCGCTTCTAATAGAATATTATTCTCATTTTTTTTTCGACTAATAGTGCTGACTGGAAGAATATTAGTCAATATAAGAATTTTTTTATAGTTATTTCTTGAAATTATAGCTTGAAAGTAAAACAAATGAAAAAATGAAAAGAAAAAACACGCTGTTTTGAGCCAAAAGCGAATCAGTATTAAAAGAAGCGAAAAAAAACACCCAGAATATTATGGGAATAAAATATTTTTTTCGATACATAAGATATAGGACATTAAAAAATAATAGTAAAACGAGAAATCCATATCTTAAGAGGATATTGATAAAACTTGTATCGGTTTTAGCATATGCTATATATTCATTTTCAAGATTATATCTACTGAAAACAGGTTTCTTATATGGCAAACCCAAAACCCAATGGTTCTCATTAATTCTCGCTTCTATATTATCATAAATTAAATCACGGTTATTTTCAACAGTGTTCTCTTTTAGATCAGCCTCGCCTAAAACAATTGACAAAATACGCTTATCAACCTGTCTCCCAATTATATCATTTGTTTTGTATACATAAAAAAGCATTCCTAAAAATATGCCAACAAAAAATAATATTTTGAAAAATTTTTTTATACTAAACCGTCTAAATGTTAAATAAACACCTTCATAAAATAATAGGGCCAAATAAGTCCTGTTAAAGCCAAGCAATAATCCTATTAAACTTAAAACTGCGGTAATCTTTACTAACTTACCTTGATTGTACCATTTATTTTTATCTTCAATAAGTAAATAAAGACCAATTACTCCGAAATAGGCGTTTGCAGTTCCTGCCCTTCCTCCTTGTTCTACCAATATGTTAGGATCAATTGCCAATGATACAAAAGATAGTATAGCTGAAACGCTTATGGCCATTAATAGTGTTTTCCAAACGATTCTAATATCGGCCCTTATCCCTTGAGTTATTAGAATTAAAGATGAAAATAAGGTCAACCCAATTCTTATGGTTTTAAAGGCATCTCCAATTGATTGACCATAAATAACATTTTTAACTACAACTTCGGTAAATACAAGTACTATAAACAATAAAACAATGTTTCTTTTTAACCGAGTGTTTTTGATTATTACATTATTCGGAGAATAACAAAATAAATTGATAATGGGCAATAAAAGAAACGCGAACTCATTAATACTTAATAGCACCCCAGG